>CAZPSN010000006.1:101701-133486 GCA_964589645.1 uncultured Desulfovibrionaceae bacterium | reverse complement strand
AGATCAATACATTATTTTTTTATTACGTCGCCAGAGACTTTTTGCAGGGAGATCAGAAATTCCCAGTGACCAATCTGCCCACGGAGGAGGTCCTCGAACAACTGGTCTATTCCTGCACTGACCGCAAAAAAACCGAGCGAAGCTCCAAGGATCCAGGCCACGCCGCTGTCGAGAATGGTTCTGCGAAAATTGAAAAGATAGGCGCAGGTAATAAACACGTAGAAACCATACACGCCTGATTCTGGTATATTCAGATATTCCGCTGAAATATGGTCGTGAAACAAGAACACGTCATCAACGAGCAGCCAAAAAGTCAGGGCTGAAGAGGCGATCAGAAAACCTCGCTCCCTTGCAGAGCAGTTCTGGGTCACGATGGCGGCAAAGGCGCTTATGGCGCAGGTCGCGCACCAGTAGAGCATAGCCATGGTGGAGACAAAGGAGACGTAGGGCGGGACTTTGGTCAGCACGGCCATGTCCCGGGTAAAGACATGGGTCCCGATATTGAACGTGGCGCTGGCGATCCCGGCAGCGGCAATGGCGCAAATTGCCGGCAGCAGAGGCGCGACGATCCAGGCCGGACGCGGACAAATGATTTTTATTCCGGCCTGCTGAAGCCAGCTTTTCAATGCTGTGCATGCTTTCATGGATGCTTATGGCCCCTGTACGTGGAGTCGATGCGCCGCCGACGAATTATTTGCAGGAAGGCGCGTTCCAGCACCAATACCCAAGCCTCTTCGCAACTGTTGCCGACCGTGGCGGCCAGCACGTGGCACATACCCCGTGGAGGAACCGTCCGCAACATGGTTGGCCTGCAGTTTGGCGCCCATGGCTTTGAACCGACACACCACACAATCCCTTGGAAGCGGTCCACGGAACCACGCCGCCCGCACCTGAACTTGGGCAGGCACTTGGACCAGCCCGACGATACATCGCCCATGATCACACATTGCCGGTGATCCACATTCCCGCAGGGGCGAACATTTTCCGCCCTACAATTGCATTTCGAAAGATGCGCCCCGCATCGATTCCACGAAAAAAATCGCATGGTTCGAGGTGAAGAAGGGCGGATTGCGACGGACAATGGCGCGGATCGCCGGAGAGCCCAGCAGACGGCGCTCCAGAAAACGTCGGGCCGCGGCGCGATCCCAGTCGTTCTCGGGCTGGAACTTCTGATACAGGCCCAGGGGATTGGCCGCGGCAATGGGTTCCGACGCGGCAATGCCGTATTGCCCCGGGTTGTCGAGAAGACCGGAGGCGCGGGGCAGGTTCATGATGGCGATATTGAGAAATCCGATTTCGGATGCATGCGCTTCGAGAAACGCCAGGGTCATTTCCGCGTCAGCCTCGGTTTCACCAGGCGTGCCGAGAAGGATGTAGACGTAGCTGGCGATGCCCGCCGCAGCGAGATTTTTCAGGATTTGCGCCGCCGATTCCAGGCGGACGCCCTTTCCCAGCCGGTCGAGCACCTGCTGCGAACCGGATTCCAACCCCACCTGCAGCATGCGGCAGCCGTTTCGTGCCAGACGCCGGACAAAGTCCGCATCCTCAAAAGCCGCTTCAAAACGCACGAAGCCGAACCAGTTGAGATCTGCCAGCTCCCCGCCGCTCTCGGCCAGCGCCTTCAGCATCTTCACCGGCACCGCGTTGTCGGTCAGCTGGATGTGGCTGATTCCGTATTCGTCCGCCATGTTTCGCATCAGCACAGGCAGCTCCGCAGGAGGGAATGTCCTGTAGGGATGGATCGGCGCGGACGCCTCGGGACAAAAGAGGCATTTGCGCCAATAGCAGCCCCGCGACGCGGTCAGGGGGAGAACCGGTTGCGGCGAGATGTATTCGCCGAGCCGGGCAAAGCTGAAATCCGGGACGAAAACGATGCTGCCCGCGTCCATGAGCGCATAGGCACCTGGGGCTTCCCCTTTCGCCAGAGCCGCGAGCGTCGTTTCCCCGGGACCGAAAACCACGTGATCGAAGGGGGGCAGGCGCAGATCGAGCTGCCGCAGCGGGTCCTGCCAGGACGTGATCAGGCCGCCGCCGGCGACCAGCACGACACCTGGCAGAAGACGCCGCAACAGTCCCGCCAGTTCGAACGCGGGAATTGCCTGATGGATATAGTTGATCGAAATGGCGATGACCTTGGGATTGGCCGCGACAATGCGCGGAACCAGCTCGCCATGAAAATACTCCGCGAACAGGGTGCGTATCTCACCCCTGGCAACTCGTTCCAGATCTTCCGGGGCAAACGGGGAGGCTTGCGGATACTGATAGTCCCCCAGTGTCAGACGCTCCCCCCCGTCGGGATCGCCCCATACTCCCAGCAACCGGTTGAGATAGCGTACCGCCGTGGAGTAGCGGCCAAAATTTTTCCCCGCCGCCGAACGCACCAGGGCCAGTGATTCATCCCGATGCTTCAAGGCCCGCTGCAGGCTGGTGTCGGCCTGCTTTCCGGCCCGCTTGGCCAGCCGGCCGCCATCCAGCAGATAAAGGTAGGCATCCAGGTTGGCATCGATGGCCATGGCCGACACGCCCTGCGCGGTCAGATGGGCAAGGAGCACGGCCAACGCCAGCGGCGGTTCGGCGGGTTTGAGGGCGGGTGGCTGCACGAGCACTATTTCAGACATCAAGGGAGTCTCGCTGGGGTTATCCGAAGGCCGGGAACAGAGGGCAAAGTGCCTCCTCTGCTGCTGGTTGGCAATACACAACGACCGTTCCGAGAGAGAGCAGGTCCTCTGGATCGTCGAGCATGGGCACCTGTCACGAAATGGCCTGCTCCATCACCCGGCCCAACCGCCGCACCCCCTCCTCGATCACCGCCTCCGTGTTCGACGCGAAGTTCAGCCGCATGCAGCCCTCGCCCGCCCCCGCATCCAGATAGAAGTTCCCGCCCGGAGCGAAGGCCACGCCCGCGGCACAGGCCCGGGGCAGCAGCTCCGAGGCCCGCATCCCCTCCGGCAGGTTGACCCAGGTGAACAGACCGCCCTTGGGCCGCGTCCAACTCGCTCCAGACGGCAAGTGCCGCTCCAACGCCGCGAGCATGGCATCGCGCCGCCTGCGGTACACCGTGCAGGAGCGCTGCAGATGCGCGTGATAACGCCCCACGGACACATAGTCCTGCAAGGCCCGCTGTATGAGGCTGGACGTGGCCAGATCGTGGCAGCGCTTGGAACAGACCAGGTAATGATGGACCGGTCCGTCCGCGACAACGAAGCCCACGCGCAGGCCCGGGATGAGCATCTTGGAGAACGTGCTCATGTAGATGACCCGGCCGTCGGGGTCGAGGGACTTCAGGGTGGGCTGGGCGCGGCCCTCGTAGCGGATGTCGCCCACGTAGTCGTCCTCCAGGATGGGCACGTCATGGCGGCCGGCCAGGCTGAGGATCTGGCGACGACGCTGGCCGCTCAGGCAGGCCCCGGTGGGATTGTGGAAATTGGGGATGGTATAGATCAGACCGGGCTTGTGCGTGGCCAGGACCATTTCCAGTTCGGCCATGTCCATGCCGTCCTCGTCCAGGCCCACGGTGTGGATGTCCAGGCCCCGCGCCCGGAACACGTCCAGGGCCCCGGCATAGGTCGGCCGCTCCACGATCACGGAACTGCCCGGCGGCAGGATCAGCTGGGTCACGAGGGACAGGGCCTGCTGCGAACCGGACGTGATCAGGATGGACTCCGGACTGGTCTGGAGGCCCTGGCTGGCCAGGACCTGGGCCAGGGTCGCGCGCAGGGGCCGAAATCCGCTGATCTCCCCGTACTCCACGGCGGCCGATCCGTCACGGCGCATGACCTGGCCAAGCATCTTGCGGAACTCGTCCATGGGAAAAAGACGCGGGTCACAGGCCCCGCCGTCCAGGGCGATCCAATCCGTCTGACGGCTGACCTCGGGCAGGTACGCGGACAGGGCGTCATAGCCCAGGTAACGCAGACGGCTCTGCCAGGTCGGCCACAGTCCGACGCGAGGCGCCACCGTGGCTTCCCCCGGGCTGTGCGACAGCACGTAGGTCCCGCTGCCCTGACGCGACATGACCAGGCCCTCGGCCACCAGCTCGGCGTAGGCGCTCTCCACGGTGGCCCGATTCACGTCCAGGGACGCGGCCAGACTCCGCACGGCGGGCAGGCGCGTGCCCGGCCGCAGGTTGCCGGACAGGATGCTGGCGCGAAAATGGGCGCTGATCTGACGGTACAAGGGCTGATCGAGCCGCGGGTCCAGGGCGATGCGCATGGGTCGATCCTTTATTGGACTGGTTCATTTTCATAGAAATTGGCCCTTCCGGCAAGGCCAATTCCCTTCTAGAGCACGAGCCATCCCAAGCGCAAGAGGAGATCCTCATGGCCCTGTCCCGCTCCACCCACGGCTACCTCGTCGCCATCGTCAGCGCGGTCTTCCTCTCCACCACGTCCATCTTCATCCGCCACCTGATCACGGGCTACGCCATGCCGCCCCTGGTCCTGGCCTGCTGGCGCAACATCATCGTCACCGCCACCCTGATCCCGGTCATGCTTGTCGTGAACCGCCGGCTCCTTGCGGCCGGCTGGGGCAATGTCGGATTTCTGGCCATGTACGGCCTCATGCTGGCCGGGTTCAACGGCTTGTGGACCCTGTCCGTGGCTCACAACGGCGCGGCCGTGGCCACGGTCATGGTCTATTGCTCTCCGGCCTACACCGTGCTTTTGGGGTGGAAGTTCCAGAACGAAAGCCTGGGATGGGGCAAAGCCCTGGCCGTGATCCTCTGCCTGGGCGGATGCACCCTCATTTCCGGGGCCCTGGACCCGGCCGTGTGGCAGACCAATCTGCTCGGCGTGGTGGTGGGGCTGCTCACGGGTCTGTGCTACACTGCCTACAGCCTTCTGGGCCGGGAGGCCTCGCAGCGCGGGCTTTCGCCCTGGACCACCCTGCTCTACATCTTCGCTTTCGCGGCCTGTTTTCTCTTCCTGGCCAATTTCAGCGGCGGACGGCTGCCCGGCTCGGCCGCGCAACTCTCGGACATGCTCTGGCTCGGCGGGCACGTGGAGGGGTGGATCGTGCTGATCCTGCTCGGAGCCATTCCCACCATAGGCGGCTACGGATTCTACAACGTCAGCCTGTGCCTGCTCGACGCCAGCGTGGCCAACATCATCGTGTCCCTGGAGCCGGCCTTCACGGCGGTCTTCGCCTTTCTCGTGCTGGGCGAGGTCATGACCCCGGTGCAGATCCTGGGCAGCGCGCTGCTCCTGACCGGCGTGGCCGTGATCAAGCTGGCGGACCTGCGCCGTAGCCCGGCCCGGGTGTTGCGGGAAGCGTAGCCTCAATACCCCCTTGCCGGGCCGGCCCCATCGTTCAACGCCTGTCAGCGCTTGGCGGCCGTGACCACCTCGTCCATCCGCCAGCGCGCCAGCAGCGGCTCGCACACGGTCAGGGCCACTCCGGCCAAGAGGAGAAAGGCGCCCAGGGCCAGACGGGCGCTGACCACCTCGTCCATCCAGAACACCGACATTCCCAGCGCCACCACCGGCACGAGAAGGGAAAACGGGGCCATCTGCGGCGCGCTGTATTTCCGCAGCAGCCAGGCCCAGGCCCCCCAGCCGAACAAGGTGGAGGCGTAGGCCGTGTACAGAAGGGCGAACAGGCCGCTGCCGCCCATGCCCGTCAGGTGCGCCCACTGCCCCTCCTCCAACCAGAAGGACAGGGCGAAATTGGGGATGGGCGGCACCAGCGACATCCACAGCACGAGCCGGAACCCGTCCACAACATGGCCCCGCGCCAGCCGCTTGATGACCACGTTGCCCAGGCCCCAGAAGAGCGCGGCCAGGATCACCAGCCCCAGTCCCCAGGGGTTCATGGCCCCCATCCGCTCCAATCCCGCCAGCCCCAGCCCGGCCAGGGCCACGAGCATCCCGCCGGCCTGCCACGGCGTCGGCGTCTCGCGCAGCACGGCCATGGCGAAAAACACCGTGAAGACCACCTGCCCCTGGGAGACCAGGGCCGCGAAGCCCGGCGGCATGCCGAGCTGCATGCCCACGAAGAGCAGGGAGAAATAGCCCACTCCGATGCAGGTTCCCGCGCCCAGGATCAATCGCCAGGGCATGCCCCCCCTGCCGATCAGGAACACGGCCGGCAAGGCGGTGATGGTGAAGCGCAGGCCCGCGAAGAAAAGGGGCGGCAGATCCCGCAGCCCCAGCCGGATGACCAGAAAATTCAGGGCCCAGACCAGAACCACGGCCAGGGCCAGCAATACGTGGCGACCAGACATCTGCTGCTGCATGAGTGCTCCGCTGCGGGCCGAAACCGGCCTTCGCGATTGGGGTGACGACAGGCCTGGACATTGCCCGTGAATCTGTCATGATAACAGATACAGATTTTATATATTTCATAATGACAGATGAGGCCAACATGCCTGACCACAAGGGCACGACAGAAGGACTCCGCTACAAAACAGCGGAACAGCGGATCGCGGGTCTGATCGACGCGGGCGTTCTGGCGCCCGGCTCCCGGGCCCCTTCCCTGCGCGAGACCGCACGGGCCATGGGCATGTCGCTGACCACGGTCAGCCAGGCCTACGCCGTGCTGGAAGAGCGCGGCATCCTGGAGGCCCGGCCCCGGTCCGGCTATTTCGTGCGCCGCGCCCCTGTTCCGCTGCCCCAGGCCGGCATGCCGGAACGGGACGCGCCCGTGGCGCGCACGGTGCGGCGGGGCGAGCTGGTCCGGCGGGTCATGGAGGCCATGGGCCGGGACGACATCCTGCCCCTGGGGCTGGCCCATGTGGACGAACGGCTGTTGCCGGCGGCCGAACTGGCGCGGTTCCTGGGCGCCGCGTCCCGACGCCACCTCGGCCGATGCGCCAACTACGGCCCCGTGGCCGGCTGCCCGGAACTGCGCCGTCAGATCGCCCGTCGGCTGGCCCTGGCCGGGATCAGCGCATCGGCCGAGGAGGTCATCACCACCTGCGGAGCCACGGAGGGCCTGGCCCTGGCCCTGCGCGCCCTGACCCATCCGGGCGACACGGTGCTCATCGGCACGCCGACCTACCATTTCTTTCTGCAGATGATTGAAACCCTGGGATTGCGCGTGGTCGAAATCCCGTCCCATCCCGAACACGGCATCGATCCGGCCGACCTGGCCCAGGCCCTGGACCGTTTCCGCATCGCGGCCTGCATCCTGGCCCCGACCTGGAACAATCCCGACGCAAGCCTCATGCCCGTGGACGCCAAGCGGAATCTGGCGGACCTCGTGGCCAGCCGGGACATCCATCTCATCGAGGACGACGTGTACGGGGATCTGAGCCTGCACGGCCCCCGGCCCCCGGCGTGCAAGGCCTTCGACCACGCGGGCCGGGTCACGCTGGTGTCCTCCTTCTCCAAATCCATGGCTCCGGGGTACCGCACCGGCTACGTGCTCCCGGCCAGGGGACTGGGCCAGGCCATCCTGGACCTCAAGGCCATGAGCACCCTGGCCGGAGTCACGCCCACGGAGCTGGCCGTGGCCGACTATCTGGAAAAGGGGTTGTACGAACGGCACCTGCTCCGTCTGAACAGGGCCCTGCGGGATCAGGTGGAGGCCATGCGCGACGGGGTGGCCCGGCACTTCCCGCCGGGAACCAAGGCCACTCGGCCCGCAGGCGGCTTCATGCTCTGGGTGGAGCTGCCGGAGGACGCGGTCACGGGCACGACCCTCTTCCACCGCGCGGCGGCCGAGGGCATCGGCGTGTCCCCGGGCATGCTCTTCGGGATGTCGGACCGCTTCGAACGATTCGTGCGGCTGAATTGCGGACTGATCATGGACCAGACCGTGCAGGTCGCCCTGCGGCGGCTGGGCCAACTGGCCCGGAAATGAACGTGGAGAAACGGGCACGGCAACGCATGGCCATGCCCGAAGCCTATCTTGCCCCGGCCTCGCCGCGCACCATGCGGATCAGCTCGGCCATGTTGCCGACATCCGTGACCTTCCACTGGCCCTGCGGCTGACGCGCCAGACCCAGCTGGACCGGATAGGCCCGCTGGCTGCCGAAGTCATGGACCTTGGCCGTGGCCGTGGTCCGGTCGCCCTTGGGGGGCAGGACGCGGACGGAGCGGATCTCCTTGCGGTCCGTGGAGGCGTCGGCGAAAAGGGCCGCGAAGATGCCTCCATCGGGCAGATCGGTCCGGCCCGACGGACGGCCGGAGAAATCGCCCGAGGCCACGCCCCGGATCACGAATTTGCGCGTCTCCTCGACGAGCAGAAGCTTCATGGACCGGCTGGCCTCGGGGTTGGACTGGTTGTTCAGGCCCGCGGCCAGCATTTCCAGCAAGGGATCGCCCTCGCCCACGGGCGGATGGGTGGCATAGTCGCGGACAAAGGTGTCCACGCCGCGGGCAATGACTCCGCGCAGGTCGATGTATTTTTCGAGCAGGACCGGGTCGTGGGTATCAACGGCCTTCTGGATGGCCGCCACGGCCAGTTCCGGGGTTTCGGCGGCCGTGGCCGGCGTGCCCAGGAGCAGGGCCAGCAGGGCAATAACGTATACGTAAAACCGCATGGGTTTCCTCCTTGTGTTTCGACCGGCCTCTACGCCATCCCGCCCCGGCCCGTCCACAGCCGCCTGGGCATGAAAAATGGCCGGAAGGTTTCCCTCCCGGCCGTGTCCGCGGACCCATCCGAAGGGACTCAACGCCCGCCCAAAAGCGTTCCCAGGGGCCCGAGCACGGAGCCCTCGTCCTTGGCTCCGCCCACGCCCGAGGCCGATTGCAGCATGCGCCCGGCCAGACGCGAGAAGGGCAGGGACTGCAGCCAGACCCGGCCCGGCCCCTGGACGCGGGCGAAGAAAAGGCCCTCGCCGCCAAACAGGGCGGTCTTGATGTTGCCGGCCTGCTGGATGTCGAACTCAACTGTCTGCTCCATGGCCACGAGACAGCCCGTGTCCACGTGCAGGATCTCGCCGGGCCCCAGGACCCGCTCCACCACCGTGCCGCCGGCGTGCAGAAAGACCTGCCCGTCACCGTCCAGACGCTGCATGATGAAGCCCTCGCCGCCGAACAGGCCGGTCAGGATCTTGCGCTGGAAATGGATGCCGATGGCCACGCCCTTGGCCGCAGCCAAAAAACAGTCCTTCTGACAGATGAGGGTGCCGTTCACCGTGTTCAGGGACAGGGGGATGATGTTGCCGGGATAGGGCGCGCCAAAGGCCACATGGGCCTTGCCCTGGCCCGTGTGGGTGAAGACGGTCATGAACAGGCTCTCGCCGGTCAGGATGCGCTTGCCCGCGCCCAGGAGCTTGTCCATGAAGGAATTGCCGCCCGAGCCGGACCCGTCCCCGAAGATGGCTTCCATCTGGATGGAGCTGTCCTTGTACATCATGGCTCCGGCCTCGGCCAGGGCGCTCTCGCCCGGGTCCAGCTCAACCTCCACGAACTGCATCTCGTGCCCGACGATCTTGAAATCGATCTCGTCCGTGCCCCGGCTCACGGGCGGAGGCGGCGCCATGACCTGGGGTGCGGCCTGGCTCAGCTCGGCGAGTTGGGAGATGGGCACCCATTGGGCGAAGCCCTCGCGCCAGGCAAATCCGTTCGGGTTCATGCGCGCCCTGGACTGGGCCTGGGCCAGATCGAAGGGGCCCTCCTGCTGGCCGTCGAAACTCAAATACCACTGCGACATAGGTTCTCCTTTAACAGGCCGCCCCAAAACGGCGATCTGCTGCGTCAGCGAAAAAATCCAGACCGCTTATGTATGCGCATGACCGCGCGCCCTGGATTTTTTCGCTTCCTTGCATCTCACCATTTTTGAACGGCCTGAGAATTTTGAATTTTTCAGTCTGTTAAGAAAATACGGAATCCTTCGACATTGTGAGAAGAGAGCCACGGAATTGTGAAAATCATTGCCTTCCAGGTTTACGCGCAGGCGCGTCCCAAGCGGCGGGCGATGGCCCGGGCCTGCTCATCGGAAAGCCCCAAAGCCTGCCGCAGGCCATCCAGATAGTCCCGTTCGGCCTGGGTATCCACGTCCACGGCCAGCAGCGAGACGGTGAAGATCTGGGCGGCCACGGCCGGCGAGGAAGCCCCCGCCGCGATGTCGGCCAGGGACCTGGGCGCGTCGAATTCGGCGCACAGGAAATCCTTTTCCTCCTCCGAGAGCCCCACGCCTTCCAGCTGGCCGAAAATGCGGGCGCGTTCCGTGTCGTCGAGCACGCCGTCGGCATTGGCCGCCGCGATCATGGCCCGGATCAACAGAACCGGATCGGCCTGATTGGCCGGCTGAACCGGCGGTGCAGGTGGAGGAGGAGAGGCGATTGGAGGAGCCGGGGGCGGCATGCTTCCCGGAACGGGCGGCGGAGCGGCGCCAACAAATCCTCCGGGCGTTGGCGGCGGAGACGAGGGCGGCGCGCTGCCCATGGGCCCAGTTGGCGGAACCGGCGCGGCCTTCTGCTCAGAAAAATGTTCGAAAGCGGCCATGGCCACGCCCAAAAGGCCCATGCCCAGGGCAGCTTTGCCGGGCAGACCGCCCTGGCCCGAGGAGCCCAATCCGGTCAGATTGCCGAGATTTCCGAGGGCACCCGAACCGCCGAGCAGGCCGCCAAGGAGTTTTCCGGGATCGATCATCGTGTCCTCCCACGTTGTGTGAATATGTCGGATTGCACTCTATCCCAGGTCAACGACGGCGTGAAGAGCCCGGAGCGTACATGACAAAAGCCCCTCGCCAAAAGACGACGGGGCTTTCGTTCCGTCCGCCACGACCGATGAAGTCAGCCGGCCGTCACGCCTTTTTCACTTCCAGGGCGTCTTCGAAAAATGCTGTCAGCATCAGGGTGAGGCCTCCGGCATTCAGGCTTTCTTCCTGGCCGGGAAAGAGTTCCATGGTCGCGTTGAAGCCGTCCCCGACAAAGACGGCCTTGGCCTCGCCATTGCTTTCCCAGCGGACCACGGTGCCGTCGTTGAGAAGCAAAAACTCACCGTCATGGAGACGAACAGGGAGATCCTTTTCCGCATATTCCATACTGTACCTCCGTAGTAGAGTTTCGGGATTACTCGATATTTTGGCGCAATCATAGCAGAGCGTGGCGCGGGGTCAAGGAGCACCCTGTCAAATCTCGCAATTTGCCCCGGCTTGACTGTTCCCTTGAACATGCCTAGTCCCTCTGGGGCCCTGGAACCAGGGGCCAACACACGGAGACCACCCATGACCCAGCTTGAGAAAGAGATCCGCCAGAACGTGCTGAAGCGCCGGACGTTTGGCATCATCAGCCATCCCGACGCGGGCAAGACCACCCTGACCGAAAAGCTGCTGCTCTTCGGCGGCGCCATCACCATGGCCGGCACGGTCAAGTCCCGCAAGGCGTCCCGTCACGCCACCTCGGACTGGATGAAAATGGAGCAGGAGCGCGGCATCTCCGTGACCACCTCGGTCATGAAGTTCGAATACAACGGGTACGACATCAACCTCCTGGACACCCCCGGCCATGAGGACTTTTCCGAGGACACCTACCGGGTGCTGACCGCCGTGGACTCGGCCCTTCTGGTCATCGACTCGGCCAAGGGCGTGGAGGCTCAGACCAAGAAGCTCATGGACGTCTGCCGCATGCGCAACACGCCGATCATGACCTTCATCAACAAACTCGACCGCGACGGCCTCGAACCTCTCGACGTCCTGGCCGACATCGAGGAGCATTTGAACATCGAGTGCGCCCCCCTGAGCTGGCCCATGGGCATGGGCAAGGGCTTCAAGGGCACGTACTCCATCTACAAGAACCAGATCCACCTTTTCTCGGCCACCCATGGCGGCCGCATCCAGCAGGGCGTGCGCATCGACGACGTGAACGACTCCCGGCTCGACGAACTGGTGGGCCTCCAGGCCGCGGACCTGCGCCGGGACCTGGAACTGCTGGAAGGCGCGGGCAACCCCTTTTCCGTGGAGCGCTATCTGGCCGGAAACCAGACCCCGGTCTTCTTCGGCAGCGCCATCAACAACTTCGGCGTGCAGGAAATGCTCGACACCTTCGTGGAACTGGCCCCCTGTCCCCGGCCCCGCCAGGCCGTGACCCGGGAGGTCTCGCCCTTCGAGGAGGAGTTCTCGGGCGTGGTCTTCAAGATCCAGGCGAACATGGACAAGGCCCACCGGGACCGCATCGCCTTCATGCGCATCTGCTCCGGAAAGTACGAGAAAGGCATGAGGATCCGCCATCACCGCATCGGCAAGGACGTGCAGATCAGTAACGCCACCATCTTCATGGCCCAGGACCGCAGCGGCGTGGAAGAGGCCTATGCCGGCGACATCATCGGGCTCCACAACCACGGGACCATCAAGATCGGCGACACCTTCTCCCTGAAGGAAGAACTCAAATACACGGGCATCCCGAGCTTCGCGCCGGAACATTTCCGCAAGGTCATCCTGAAAAGCCCCCTGAAGACCAAGCAGCTGCAAAAAGGTTTGCAGCAGTTGGCCGAGGAAGGCGCGGTACAGGTCTTCCGCCCCATGCTCGGCAACGACTGGATCCTGGGCGCCGTGGGCATTCTGCAATTCGACGTCATCATTTCCCGTCTCAAGGACGAATACGCGGTGGACGCCATCTACGTACCTGTCAACCTGACCGCGGCCAGGTGGGCGCATGCCGACGACAAGTCCCTCCTGGAACGATTCCAGAAGGAACTCCACTCGTCCCTGGCCACGGACTCCGAGGGCAACCTGGCCCTGCTGGTGGACAGCGCGTGGCGCCTGGAATACATCATGGAGCAATGGCCGGACATCACCTTTCACGCCACTCGCGAGAAGAACTGAACAAACCGAGGCTGCCCATGGCCGTGATCCTCGCCTTTTTCCTGCTCCTCCTGCTGCCCGGGGAGTCCCTGGCCTGGGGTCCTGGCGTGCATCTGGCCATCGGCAACCATGTCCTGACCCACGCGCAGCTCTTGGCGCCGGCCCTGGCCGCCCTGTTGACGGCCCATCCCGAACACTTCCTGTATGGCTGCCTGTCCGCGGACATCTTCATCGGCAAGGGCTGCAAGTACACGCCCACGCACTCTCACAACTGGGACACGGGCCGGACCCTCTTGCGCCAGGCCGAGGACGCCCAGACCCAGGCCTATGCCTACGGCTACCTGTCGCATCTGGCCGCCGACGTCATCGCGCACAATTTTCTGGTGCCCAACGTGCTCGGTTTTTCCGCCGGCAGGGGCAAACTCGCCCATACCTACGTTGAAATGCTCGCGGACTTGCATGTCAATCTGCCCCGCAAACAGGCCTCGCGCATCTTCCGCACCCCGCGCCCCGAGGCCGATGCGTCCCTGACCCGGGCCACAGGACAGAAACGGCTGCCCTTCCGCATCAAGAAGCGCATCTTCCGCCAGAGTCTGAACCTGGTCGAGGGGCGCTCCTATGCGCGCTCCCTGCGCATGTTCCGCGGACTTTTGCCCTTCGCGCGCAAGGAAGCACTCATCACCCTGGCCATCACCTATGCCCTGGATCTGGTCATGAACCTGTTGCAGAATCCGCTCCACTCCGCGGTTTTTGAGTGCGACCCCATCGGCAGCGCCAACCTGGATCAGGTCCGCCACTTTCAGCGCAAGCAGCGACAGTACTATTGCATGCACGGCGACGGCATCATCTTTCCCCTGGACACACGACTTGAAACCTGCCTGCAGGACCACGGAGGTTCTCATGAACGCATTTCTCGATTTTCTGCGTGACCGGATCCGCCAGGTGCGGGAAGCGGAGGAATCCGCCCTTGCCCTGCTGCACGAACAGGGCGACGAAGCCGGATATCGCGACGGCATGCGCCGCAAGGCCGAAATCCTGGCCCGTCTCGCCGCCGATGCCGACTCCTTTCTGGACGAGGTCAGCCTGGTCACCCGCCCCCTGATCGAGCACCGGCTGGGCATGTTCGCGCAAAGCGCGAAGCGCAGCCTGGAAATCGGCAGCGTTTTCTACATGTCCGCCCTGCTCTATCCCGAGGACCATCAACCAGGCCAGCCCAATGAACTGGAGACCTGGCTTGCGTCCCTGGAGCGCGGCAAATAGTTCTCTCCAACCTTGTAGCCACAGGACAGCACATGGCATTTGCAGAAGGAACCAAAGTACAGGTGCATTACACGGGAACCCTGGATGACGGCACCCAGTTCGACTCTTCCCGGGACAGCGCCCCCCTGGAGGTCGTTCTCGGCCAGGGCATGGTCATTCCGGGATTCGAGAAGGCCATCCAGACGCTGGAAGTCGGCCAGACCGTGACCGTGACCATCCCCGAGGAAGAGGCCTACGGACCGCACAACGAGGAAATGGTCATCCGCATTCCCCGAGCCTCGTTTCCGCCGGACATTCCGAGCACCCTCGGCTCGCAGATCATCCTGCGCTCGCCCGACGGCGACGAAGTGCCGGCCCTCGTCGTGGACGTGAACGACGATGAGGTCACACTGGACGCCAATCACCCCTTGGCCGGTTTTGCCCTGACCTTCGAGATCGAGCTGATCAGCGCGAACTGAAGCTTCAATCCTCATGAAAAAAGGGACCTAGGCCCATGGCCCAAGTCCCTTTTTTCGTTCCGCACCCTTCCCAAAACCACAACTCAGCCCGCAGCGAAGCGGGTCACCTCCTGCACGGCCTCCAGGGCCCTGAGCTTATCGATGATCCCGTACAGCTGGGTCGATGTCTTGACCTCGATGACGAAATCCAGCTCGGACATCCCGTCCACCCCGGAGGTGAACTGCCCTGAATCGATATTGATCCCTTCCTTGGCCAACAGGTTGCTGACCATGCCCAGCACTCCGCGCTGGTTCTTGCAGACGACCTTGATGCGTGCCGGCAAGACCTTGGACTCCTCGCCGCCCCAACTCACGTCCAGCAGCCGCTCCACCTCCATGTTGGCCACATTGGGGCAATCCTGGGTATGCACGGTCACGCCGAGTCCACGGCTGATGTAGCCGATGATGGGGTCCCCGGGCAGAGGATTGCAACACTGGGCATAACGGATGAGCACCCCGTCAACACCTTGGATGCTTATGGAATCGGTGGAGTCCTTGGGCTTGGCCTGACCGGAAGACTGCGCCGCCCGGTCCTGCTGCTTGCGTTCCTCGGGCTTTTGCTCCTCCTTGGGCAGAAGCTTTCGCAGCACCTGGCGGGCCGTGATGCGGCCATGGCCCACGGCCGTGAAAAGGTCGTCGAGCTGGCGGAAGGAAAACTCCTTGACCACGGGATCGAACTCCCCGCTTTTGATGGCCTTGGCCAGGTTGATGCCCATTCGCCGACCCTCCTTTTCCAGGAGTTCCTTGGCCAGGGCCAGGCTGCGCGTGCGCTCCTCCGTGCCGATCCAGTGCTTGATGCGCGAGCGCGCCTTGCCGGATTTGACGAACTGCAGCCAGTCCCGGCTTGGATTGCGGGAGGCGTCGGTGATGATCTCCACCGTATCGCCGTTCTTGAGCGGGGTGTTCAAGGGCACGATGCGGCCATTGATCTTGGCCCCCGCGCAGCGGTCCCCGACCTGTGTGTGGATGAGATAGGCGAAATCCACCGGGGTGGAGCCCTCGGGCAATTCCTTGACCTGACCCTTGGGGGTGAAAACGTAGACCTCGTCCTGGGACAGATCCAGGCTCAGGGTCGACATGAAGTCGCGGGAGTCCTTCAGATCGCCCTGCCAGTCCAGAATCTGCCGCAGCCAGCTGAAACGATCCCCTTCCTGGGCCTTCTTGCTGCCCTGTTCCTTGTAGGACCAGTGCGCGGCAACGCCGTACTCCGCCAGCTTGTGCATCTCCTCGGTGCGGATCTGGATCTCGATGCGCTCGCCCTCGGGGCCGATGACCGTGGAGTGCAGACTCTGGTACATGTTGGCCTTGGGCATGGATATGTAATCCTTGAACTTGCCCGGAACAGGCCGCCACAGAGAATGCACGAGCCCGAGCACGGTATAGCACTCGCGCAGATTGTTCACGACCACGCGGAAGGCGATCATGTCGAAGACCTGATCCAAAGTCAGACCGCGCTGCTTCATCTTGTGGTAGATGGAGTAGATGTGCTTGATGCGGCCCTTGACCCGCCCCTTGATGTCATTGTCCTCCAGCACCGCCTGGATCATGGCGCAGACCCTGTCGATGTAGGCCTGCCCCTGGTCCTGATAGCTGGCGAGGCCTCCGGAGATCTGGGCGTAAACGTCGGGCTTCAGATACTTGAGGCTCTGGTTTTCGAGCTGAACCTTGATGCGGTAGAGGCCCAGACGGTTGGCCAGGGGCGCATAGATGCCCAGGGTTTCCTGGGCGATGGACCGCTGCTTGTACTCCTTCTGGAATTCCAGGGTGGAGATGTTGTGCAGCCGATCGGCCAGCTTGACCAGTATGACGCGGATGTCGTCGGCCATGGCCAGGATCATCTTGCGAATGTTCTCGGCCTGGGCCTGTTCCTTGGATTCGAAATTCATCTTGCTGATCTTGGTCACGCCCTCGACGATGGCGCCGACCTCGAATCCGAACTGCTCGGCGATCTGGGCCACGGAGACTTCCGTGTCCTCCACCGTGTCGTGCAGAAGGCCGGCCACGATGGTGGGCGCGTCCAGCCGCAGCCCGACCAGGATATTGCTGACCTCGAGCGGGTGCGACAGGTACGGCTCTCCCGATAAACGGATCTGGCCGGCATGGGCCGCGGCGGAAAAGACATAGGCCTTCTGGATGAGGGCCACATCCGCGGATGAAAGGTAGGTGGACGCCTGGTCCAGAATATCGGTGATGCGAATCATGTTTTGTCCTGTAGCTCCGGACCTGTGCAGTCAGCCCCAGCCTGAAATTGGCCCCGCGTCATCAAAAAGTCAACGCCTCTTTGCGCGGGCGCCCGGTGCACTCTCCAAACGAACCGTGTCATACAAATTCGGTGCTCCAAAACAGTTGATTTCGGCAACCACTTGACATTGCTGTTTCTCCTAATCCGGGAACGACGTCACCAAATTTGCTCCGGGTCTTGATAAAGAATTCTGATTTGATTAAATGGATCTATTGTGCCGAGCCGCGTTTCACGCCAAGAAACCTTGCCAGGCCTCGACACAGATCATCTTACCGCCTCGGCGGCAACACGGAGATAAGTCCAAGAAATGCCCAATCCCGTTGAAGCGCGCGTCCAGCGCATCCTCCATAATTTTTTGTCAGACAACATCCCGGAGCATATCCGAGACGGAGCCCAATACCTGATCGCCGACGGCGGCATCCAGAAGATCGACATCCAGCGCGGTGACGAGTCCTGGGACGTTGAGGGGCAGATCCAGGGAGACGATTTCCAAACCTACTCTTCGGAACTCGGCATCAATCTCGACCAGGGCAACATTCATTCCTACTGCAACTGCCAGGATTCCTTTTCCGGCATCTGCCGCCACGTGGCAGCCACGGCACTGGGCCTGATCTCCCGTCTGGACGTCCGTCACGAGGCCGAAGCCCCGGCCATCAAGTCCGAGTGGAAGCAGAGCTTCCGCTATTTCTTTTCCACGGCCCTGGAACCGGAACCAGGCCAGCACTATTTCATCTTCCGTTTCTTTGCCGAACCCGGACGCCTGCAGATTGAATTCTTCCGGGCCCGGCAGAACAAGTCCGGACTGTCCACTGTGCAGAACCCTGTCACTCTGGAGCAGATTATTCGCAACCCGGACTGGTGCGAGATCTCTCCCGAACTACCCAAGGTTGCAGAACAAATCGGCCAGTACCTGGATTATTCCGGGCACCGGGTGGAAATCCCCTTCGGCCTCATGACCTGGTTCTTCTGGTCCATCAAAAACGAATACTACCAGCTCTGGGAGGAGACGGAACAGCCCGTGCGTATCGAAAGCACGCCCATGCGCCTCCAGTTGCGTCCCAGATTCACGGAAGACGGCCTGTCTTTTGACGTCATGCTGGGCCGTGAGGGCAAGGTGCCCTTCTCCATCCTTAACCAGCGGGCTTCCTTCTACGGCCATCTCCCCCTGTGGGTCTGCCTGAAGCACAGCTTCTACCCCGTGCAGACAGGCCTGAGGCCCAGTCTCATCCAGGAGCTGGTCACCAATCCTCCGATCATTCCCCACGCGGACATTTCCGAATTCCTGGACCGCGTCTGGACCCAGATCCCGGCCTCGGACCTGCATGGCCAGGAAGAGTTCCTGGAGCGCATGCAGCCCATTTTCGTCCCGGCCAACTACAATCCCAAGCTCTTTCTGAACGAGGAAGGCAGCCTCCTGACGCTCGAGATCCAAAACATCTACGAGACCGAGCACGGCGACATCTCCCTGCCCGGACCGAACCAGGATCTCCAGACCGGCAGCTATCAATTCGAGGGCAAGTCCTTCCTCATCCGCCGCGACCAGGAAGAAGAGGAAGTGCTCCTGACCACCCTCATGGATATGAACTTCCAGCCCAGAAGCAGCGCCATGTGGTTTCTTGAACCCGAGGAGGCCATCACCTTCCTGCTCGACGCATATCCCAAGCTGGTGGAGGCCTACCGGGTCTATGGCGAAAAGGATCTGACGCGCTACAAAGTCCGTTTGACGCCTCCCAACGTGGTGGCCTCGGTGGAGACCCAGGAAGAAGACAAATGGTTCAACCTGGAGATCAACGTCGAGTACGACGACATTTCCGTGCCCATCGACAAGATCTGGAAGGCCTGGACCCAGGGCAAGCGCTACGTGCAACTGAAGGACGGCTCCTACACGAGTCTGCCCGAATCATGGCTGGAAAAAATTGGCCACAAGCTCGTCGCCCTGGGCCTTGACCCGGAAAAGCCGCCCAAGAAACGCTTCGAAAACTTCGAGGCCCCGGTTCTGGACAAAATCCTGGAGGACATCCCCGAAACGACGTCCGACGGATTCTGGGACACCCTGCGCGACAAGATCAACGACTTTCAGGAGATCAAGCAGGTCGAAAAACCCAAGGGCCTCCATGCCACCCTGCGCCCCTACCAGCTCCAGGGCGTCAGCTACATGAACTTTTTGCGTGAATATCATTTCGGCGGAATCCTGGCCGACGAAATGGGACTGGGCAAAACCATCCAGACCCTGACCTTTTTGCAGTACATGAAGGAAAAGGGGCACAAGGGCCCGAACCTGATCATCGTGCCCACCTCGGTGCTGCCCAACTGGGAGCGCGAGGCCCAGAAGTTCGTGCCGGACATGAAACGCCTGGTCATCTACGGCGCCAGGCGCGAGAACCTGTTCAAGAAGATCGAATCCTCGGAGCTGATCATCACCACCTACGCCCTCTTGCGCCGGGATTTGGACGAACTGCTCAAATTCGAGTTCAACGCGGTGATCCTGGACGAGGCCCAGAACATCAAGAACCCGAACACCATCACGGCCCGCAGCGTGCGCAAGATGCAGGCCCGCTTCCGATTGTGCCTGTCGGGCACGCCCATCGAGAACACGCTGCTGGAACTGTGGTCCCTGTTCGAGTTCCTCATGCCCGGCTTTCTGGGCTCCCAGGCCTCGTTCCAGAAAGGTTTCGTCAAGCCCATCAAGGACGGGGACGACGACAGCCTGGGCTACCTGAAGGCCCGGGTCAAACCCTTCATCCTGCGCCGGACCAAGAACGAGGTGGCCAAGGATCTGCCACCCAAGATCGAGAACATCTACTATTCCGCCCTGCTGGACGACCAGCGTGACCTCTACGCGGCCCTGGCCAAGAAGCTCAAGGAGCAGGTCCTGCAGGACGTGGACGAAAAGGGCATCGGCCAGAGCCAGATCTCCATCCTGGACGCCCTGCTCAAGCTGCGCCAGATCTGCTGCCACCCAAGGCTCCTCAAGCTCGACATGCCCGGCTTCAACGCCAACCTGTCCTCGGGCAAGTTCGAGGCTTTCAAGGACCTGGTCACCTCCATCATCGACGACGGGCACAAGGTGCTCGTCTTCTCGCAGTTCGTGCAGATGCTGCACATCATCCGCAACTGGCTGCACATGGTCGAGATCCCCTTCTGCTACCTGGACGGCACGTCAAAGGACCGCTTCGAACAGGTCGACAAGTTCAATAACACACCCGAGATACCCATCTTCCTCATCTCGCTCAAAGCGGGCGGCACGGGCCTGAACCTGACCGCCGCCGACTACGTCATCCACTACGATCCGTGGTGGAACCCGGCCGTGGAAGACCAGGCCACCGACCGCACCCACCGCATCGGCCAGACCCGGCAGGTCTTTGCCTATAAGATGATCTGTGAGAATACGGTGGAAGAGAAGATCTTGAAACTTCAGGAATCCAAGAAGGGCATCGCGGACTCCATCATCCCGGGCCAGTCGGCCTGGAAGAGCCTGACGCGCTCGGATCTGGAAATGCTGTTCGAGGTCTAGCCCCCGAGCCCTTTGAAATCACAAACGGGGATGAAAGGTACGCCTTTCGTCCCCGTTTTTCATGAGCATGCCCATGTACGCTGTCGCGGCCAACGCCGTCCTGCTCCTCCACCTCGCCTTTATCCTCTTCGTCCTGGCAGGCGGAATTCTCGTGCTGCGCTGGCCGCGTTTGGCCCTGTTCCATCTGCCGGCGGCAATCTGGGGCGTTCTTGTCGAGGCCATGGCCTGGTACTGCCCCCTGACGGATGTGGAAAACTGGCTGCTGCGCAAGGCCGCGGATAACGGATACGCGACGGGCTTTGTGGAGCATTATCTGCTGGCGTTCATCTATCCGGAAGGGCTGACACGGGAGATCCAGTGGCTTCTGGCTGGCACGGTGCTGGTGGTTAATGCGCTGGTCTATGCGTGGATCGTGCGACGGGCCGTAGGCGGCACGAAATTGACGCATGATCGCACCGCGTCCACGTTCGATGCGTGCACTCCCGCGCAGCGGACGTCACCGGCACACGCCAAAAAAGACAGGAGTCTGAAGACAGATGGTTAGAGAATACGCTGAATGCGTCGGATGCGCGGCAGCCAGTAGGCGTCGAGTTCGGAAAGAATCACGCCGCGCGCGGAGGAGGTGTGCATGAAGGTCTGGTTTTCAATGATGACGCCAATATGGTCGCCGCCCTTGTCATCGAAGAAAATCAAATCACCGGGCTTGGCATCCGCGAGGGGCACGGTGACGCCAAGCCGACTCTGTTCCCGCGACGTACGCGGCAGATCGAGCTGAAACGCGTCATGAAAAACAGCCCACATCAGCCCGGAGCAGTCCACGCCACGCCGGTCGGTGCCGCCGACACGGTGCGGGACGCCCTTCCAGGCCTGGAACTGCTCAAGAAGGAGTTGGGATACCCCGGGTTTGGACGACGGGGCCGTGACAGAAGGCGACACGGGTTCTGGCGACTGGATGATGACCTTGGGCGCGCAGCCGAGACTCAACATCAGGCCGCAGGTCACAAGGACCGTGGCCAGATAGGGGAGATGGGATATTGGGAAGAACGTACGAAGTGGCATGGTCACGCGGATCGCGCCCTCGGCGGGCCCGCGTACGCTGAAGCGGCGCGGGCAGGGGCGGCAAACGTCATCCGCCCTTGGGCGGAGAAACTTGAGGAACAGTCTCGTTCAGGATACGCCGCACGCGCATCAGACGAGGGGCCCAGTATCCGTCAAACTTGGACAGGATAACCCCTTTGCGCCGCGAGGAGTGCAGGAACTCCGTGGCGTTGACCGCCACGCCAACGTGCTTGCGGCCGCGATCGATGAAATAGAGCAGATCGCCGGGACGGATGTCTTCCTTGGGCACGGATTCGCCTAAACGACTGAGTTCCGTCGAAGTCCGGGGGACATCCATGTCAAAGGCGTCCTTGAATACGGCATGGACCAGTCCCGAGCAGTCCACGCCCCGGGAATCCGAACCGCCGGCGCGATAACGCACGCCCCGCCAGTCGTCATACTGGGCCAGAACGATTTCACTGATGGACGGGACCGCCGAGACCTCTTCCAGAGATTGGAACGAAGGCGCTGGCTCGGGTTCGGACAGAACTGTCGCATAGTCCGCATCGTGGGTCAGATCGCGAGAAAAATCCGGGGTCAGGGACAGAGCTGAATAATATTCGAAACTTGAAGGCGCCACCCGCTGCGCATCCATGGCCCCGTCTGCAGGACCGGACTGAACAGGAGGACAGGCCGCGGACTCCTCGGGAGCCGGTTCCTGCTGGACAACTTCGTCCGGAGCCTCGGGCATGGTTAAAACACCCACGGCCCTGGGGGCACAGCCCACAAGGCTCAGAAATATAAAAAAAGCAAAAATATTGGATAAATAGAACAAACGGTAATGTAGGCCTTGCCTGCTTTTTCCAACAGTCATTCCACTTCCTCCCGTTCGAATTTTGACATGTCATACACGAGGCCCCCCCCCGAGTCAAAACCCATGTCCACAGAATCAGGAAAACCCCCTCTATCGGGACATCCCGCCCCTTGCGCCCTCTGGGCGGGAGTATTCAGACCACCCGGCACGGCATATCAATCCACATATATCCGGGAATTCTGGCCGAGCAGGCAAAAAACCTCATAGGTGATGGTGCCCCACCAAGCAGCCAGCTCATCCGCCGTGATGGCCTGCCCTCCCTCTCCTCCGAGCAGGAAAACCTCATCCCCGACCCGGGCCTGTGGAACCTCTGTCAAATCCACGGCCGTGAGTTGCATGCAGACCCGCCCCAGCACCTTCGCGCGGCGACCGTGCACAAGCATCTGCGCGCGGCCAGACAGGCCGCGGGAATAGTTGTCCGCATAGCCCACGGACACGATGCCGACACGCATTTCGACCGGGGCGGTGAAGACGCGGCCGTAGCTGACGCTTTGCCCCGCGGGAACGGTCCGGATCTGCACCAGGGGAGCGGACACGTCCATGGCCTGGACGAGTCCCCGGCCCTTGTTCTCCCAGGGTGTGCCGTGAAAAGGATTGCCGCCATACAGGGCAATGCCTGGCCGCTGCAAATCGTGATGCAGGTCCGGGTAGCCGAAAATGGCTCCGGAATTGGCCAGGCTGGCTTGCACGTCGAGGCCGCGGGCATGCAGCGCGGCCAGAATGCGCGCAAAGCGCCGGCCCTGTTCACAAACATATTCACCCTGCTCCGCCTCGTCGGCCGTGGCCAGGTGCGAGCAGGCCAACACGGCCCGGACATGCGCGAGCCCGTCCAGGGCATCGGCCGCCACGCCCGCCTCGTCCGCGCCAAACCCCAGCCGGGACATGCCCGTATCGAACTTCAAAGCCACCCGCGCCGTTGTCCCGGCCCGCTTCGCGGCCTCCTCCAGGAGCAGGATCTGCTCCGCGCTCCCCACAAAGGCCGTGATGTCCCGCTCGCAGACCTGGACGTAGTCCGCCGCCTCCAGAGGCCCCAGCAGGGAGATGGCCTCGACCCCGGGCACGGCGTCCTTCAGGGCCACGGCCTCGCCCACAGTGCCCGCGGCCATGGTCCGCGCTCCGGCGGAAAACAAACGGCGGGATACCTCCCGCAGGCCGTGCCCGTAAGCGTCGGACTTGACCACCGGAGCCGGATTGGCGGCCCGCCCCTGGATCAGCCTGAAATTATCGGCCACTGCCCCAAGGCGGACACGCGCGCGGACGTGGTTATACCAGATGCCCATGTTCAACCCCTTTTCCTCGCACGCAGCGGTCAGATCCGCAGCCGTACATGATAGCCGCGGCCATCCCTGGCCACGAGCAGCAGCACCGTGTTGGCCATGCGGTAACGTTTGAAGGCACGGGCAAAATCGTTCACCGAGGCCTGCGCGTCGCCGGCCACCTTGACCAGGACATCCCCTTTCCTGAGCCCCAGTTGCTGGGCGGGACTGCCGGGCCGGACATCGGACACGAGGAGTTGCCCGCGACTGGCGGCCACGCTCATCCCCCAGCGCCGGGACGCCATGTCCAGGGCCTTCTCATCCGTGAAAGCCTGCAGCGCCACGGAAACCGTGCCTGTCCCGGACCGCCCCGCGACTTCGATCTGCACGGTCTGACCCAGGGTGTAGTTGCGCAGGATGCGCAAATAATGGTTGCGATCCTCCACCGCGACCCCGCCCACGGACCTGATCACGTCGCCGGGCTTGAGTCCGGCCTGCTCCACGGCGGCCTCGTGGACCTGGGTCACGACCATGCCCCGGGCATCGTCCAAATTCAAATACCGGGCTATGCGCTCGTCCACGTCCTGCCCCTCCAGCCCCAGCCACACGGCCTGTACCCGGCCCCGGCTGACCAGCTCTTCCACGACCCGCTTGGCCTTGTTGATGGGGATGGCAAAACCGATCCCCTCGGCCTCGGCGTAGATGGCGGTGTTGATGCCCACCAGCTCCCCGGCCAGATTCATGAGCGGCCCGCCGCTGTTCCCGGGATTGATGGCCGCATCGGTCTGAATGAAATCCGTGAACGTGCCCTGCTTGGTCTCGATGGTCCGATCCAACGCCGAGACCACGCCCGTGGTCACGGTATTGCCAAACCCGAAGGGATTGCCGATGGCAATGACCGTTTCTCCGATCATCATGTCCGCAGAATCACCCATGGCCGCCTGGGGCAGATCTCGGGCGTCCTTCAAATGCAAAATGGCCAGATCGAAATCTGGATCCGATCCGACCAGTTCACCGTCGAATTGCCGGCCATCCAACAGACGCACGCGGATGGATGAGGCTCCCTCGATGACGTGGGCGTTGGTCAGAACCAGATTCTTGCTGCCGTCGATGATGACGCCCGACCCGAGACTGCGCTGTTCGAACCGCCGCGTCAGATCCTGATCGCCGAAGAAATGGCGGAACAGTTTCTCGTCGAGCATGGAACCAAAGGGATTGATTTCCTTTTCGACAATGCGCGCGGTGTGGATGTTGACAACGGCCGGAGTCACAGCCTGCACGGTGCGCACCACCGGGGTCATGCGCGCCTCCCTGTTTGCGGCCAAAGAAAAATGGGCGCTCATCAGCGCCCAGAAAAATACAGCGGCCAGCACGGCGAATCTATTCATAACCTGAGTTCTCCTCAACAAAACCGATCAGTCTATTGCCAGGAACGATGTGGATGACGTTGTCACTCCTCGACAACGACGGGAACGTTTCTGTTCCCGGCAGACTGGATACGCTTGGGAACCTCGATACGCAACAGTCCGGACTTCATGTGTGCCCGCACGGCCCCGGGATCGATATCCATGGGCAGAACAAAGCGGCGGGCAAAACAGCCATAGGAGCGCTCCATGGTCTGGAAGGACGCTTTGGCCAGGCCCTGGGGTGGCTTCAACTCGCCAAAGACAGCCAGTTGGTTACCCTTGGCCTCAAGGTGGACCTCCTCGCGTGAAAGGCCCGGCAACTCGATAAGAATGAGAAATTCAGAAACGGTTTCGATTATGTCGGCCACAGGTTGAAACTGGCCTGACCTCCGTGCGTCTCCGGCAAACGGCGACGTGCAGGCCCAGTCACCCGCCAACCGTTGCATTTCCTCCACCGTGTTTTCCAGGTCAAGCCAAGGGTCCCAAGGATAACGTCGAGCCATACTGCTCCATCTGATGCTCCCGGCACCACGGGCCCGGGGCAAATCTTCACATCATGACATACACGGCCAGGGCCACAGCGCCCAGAACCAGGGCCACAACCAACCAAATCTTGCCACGCTCCTCGGACACGAACATGGCGCTGCCCACCTGTGAGCTGTGGACAGCGTCGGACTGGGACTCGGACTGACGGCGCAGCGCATCCGCTTCGGCCTCGTCCTGCAGTTCCTGCCCCCGATTCTTTTTGCGCACGTCCTCCATGGCCACGGCATAGACGACCCCGCACTTGGGGCACTCGAAGGGCGTGGCAAGGCTGTCGTCCCCCGGCTGGCGCTCATAGTTGCATCTGGGGCATTGCTCCAGGCGCAGCTTCAGGTTCGCGGGGATCTCAAGCTGTTCCTGGACCACGGATTCCTGGAGGGTCGGATCGGAGGGATTGTCCATGCCTTTACTCTGAGACCGTCACTTTTTGCAGTTGCATAATATCGATATCCCCTTTGAAAATCTTGGCGATACCGTCCTGATACAAGGTCCGCATCCCCTGCTCAATGGCCATGCTCGCGATTTCCTCTGCGCTCTTTTTGCGGGCCACGATCTTGCGGATTTCCGGGGTGGCTACCAGCAGTTCGTGAATCCCGGTCCGGCCTCGATACCCGGTCTGCGAGCAGCGCCCGCACCCCTTGGCCCTGTAGATTCTCGCCTTCGAACGCTCGATGCGCAGCTCAGGAAAAAATTCCGCCCCATACTGAGCAACCAGATAATCCCATTCCTCGTCGGTCGGAGCGTGGCTGTCGCGACAGTTCTGACACAGGGTCTTGACCAGACGTTGGGCCAGAATACCCTGCAGTGCCTCGGAAAAATTGAGGGATTCGATACCCATTTCAAGCAGTCGGCTCACGGTCTCGGCCGCGGAATTGGTGTGCAGGGTGGTGAAGACCAGATGGCCGGTCAGGGATGCCTCCACGCCGATCTGCGCGGTCTGCAAATCGCGCATTTCACCAACGAGAATGACGTCGGGATCGGCGCGCAAAAAGGCACGCATGATCCGTGGAAAATCAAGGCCGATGGCTGCCTCGACCTGGACCTGCTGCAACCCGGGCTGGGTGATTTCAACCGGATCCTCGACGGTCCAGATCTTCTTGTCGGGCGTGTTGATGCGCGCCAGGATGGAGTGCAGGGTCGTAGTCTTGCCCGAACCCGTGGGACCCACGACCATGAAGATGCCGTGGGGCTTGAACATGAGCCGCTCGATCTGGGCCATGTTCGCCTCGCTCAGGTTCAGCTTGTCAAAAGGCAGGGCCTTGCCGGACGTGAGCATGCGCATAACCGCGCTCTCCCCGTGCACCGTGGGCAGGGTGGCCACGCGCAATTCCAGCTCGCGGCCCTTGAAACGCACCTTGGCCTTGCCGTCCTGGGGCAGACGTCGTTCGGAAATATTCAGGTTGGACAAGATCTTGATACGCGAGACCACGGGCTTGATGATGCTTTCCGGCACGGACAGGACCCGTTCGCACGAGCCGTCGATGCGCATGCGCACCACTCCCGGCCGACCCTGGCGGGAAGGCTCGATGTGAATGTCCGACGCCCCGGTCTTGTGCGCGTGCATGATGATCTTGTTCACGAAACGCACGGCCAATTGCCGGCTCTCCTGGGAGATGTCCTCCTCTTCCATCCGTGCGAACTCGACCCCTTCCTCGGCCGCATCCTCCAGATCGGCCAGAGCGTCGGAAAGGTCGTCGCCGGTGTCATAGTCGTCGAGAACCTCCTCCGCCTCATCCTCGCCCGCCAAATCCCGATCCTGTTCCATGGGTTTGGCGGCCGAGCCAGTCTTGGGCAACTGGCTGCGGTCGCCGAGAAAAGCCAGAATCTCCTCGGGGAGGCCGACCCTGAACTCGTAGGTCCGGGCATTCAGGATCCGGCGGATCTCCTCGATTTTTTCCGAGTCGTGGGGGTTTTGGACCAGGATGACAACACGGTCCCCCGTGGCCTCAATGGGCACCCAGAGATTGTTGATGAGATATTGGCGGTTGATGCCCTTGAGCATCTGATCCGGCACCGGGTTGTCCGCGAAGCGAACAAATGGTGTCTGGTAATAGATTTCCAGGGATGCACCGATGTCATCGGGCCCAACCCCATAATCGAGCTGCAACAGACGCGACATGGAAATGCCGCGCTTGGCTGAACGGATCTGGGCGTCGTCGAGCTGCTGGCGAGTCAGCGCGCCCTGAAAGACGAGGCGCTCGAAAGGGCCCTTGGGCAGGCTGCGCTCCTCGTTCATCTTCTGGGCCATGATGCTGACGATCAACCGGCAGAAAGCCTCGTCCTCGCGGGTGAACATGCCCTGCTTCTTGTTCAAAAGCTGCAGGACTCCCATGAGGGCGCTCTCGTGCTGGATGGGCATGGAGATCAGATTGTGGGTCTCGAATCCGACCAGTTTGTCATAGCTGCGGTCATAACGCAGGGTGGGATGGATGGCCTCGAGTTCGTTGAAGTCGAGGTTCTTGAGGATGAGCGGCAACTGCGACATGGCCGTATACCCGGCCACGCTGGTGGTGGAAATTGGCAGGCGGATTTCCCGCGGCCGGGCGTCCTTCAGGACCAGCGCGTAGAGGTCTTCGCTTTTGGCGTCGCACTTGAACAAGCGGATCTGCTCGACCTGAAAAAGGGCCTTCAGATCCGGCAGACATTTATCCCAGGCCATTTCAAAGGCCTGAGCTTCTTGAAAGATGTTCTTGATGGCCACCAATTTTGACTTGTCCATGCACTCGCCTCGTTCTTCGTATCCATCCGCGTGATCAACACGCAAAACGGGACCTGGAACACAGATTCCGGCCCCGTTCAATCTTCAGCCATGCCAGAAGGTCAATCCAGGTACTCGGAGGAAATGGAATTGTTGTGGCGCCCCGGCATGGCCCGCATTTTCATGATCAACTCGTCGCGCTGCTGCTTGAAAATGAAACGCTCGGAATGGCAGCGGATTCGGGCGATGAGTTCTGTCTTGTCCGGCAGCTTGATCATGTAGTCATTGGCACCCAGAGCGATGGCCTTTTTCTTCAGCTCAGGCTCCTCGCGGGCAGACAGGACAATGAGCGGCACCTCCCGGAAATCCTCGCTGCTCTTGAAGAACTTGACCATGGTCAGACCGTTCACGCCGGGCATGACCAGATCGAGCATGATGACCGTGGGCTGGGCGCCGATAGCCGTCTCCAGAGCCCGATCTGGTTCCTTGCAGTAGTGAAACGTGATGTCCCGCTCCGAGGAAAGCTTGATGCGCATGGCCTCGCCAATCAAAAACTCATCGTCGATAAGCAGGACCGAGATCGGAATCCTGGTTACGTACTTTTCCGCAACGGAGTCGATTTCTTGAATATACATAACTATCCTTGCCGCTCCACGATATGGACCTTTTCCAGGTATGCGTTCATTTCATCGAGCAAATTTTTTACCTCCGCCGCATCCTTCTGCATCCCGGCCGTCTCGATCTTGTGTCCGAGATGGCCCAGGTAGTCAAAGCCATAGGTGCTACCCAGGCCCTTCTGGCTGTGCCCGTGGCGACAGATGAGGTCATAATTACTTTCGGCCAGGGCCTCGCGCATCTCTGTGATGTTCGAACGCATGGTATCCATAAACAAGGGTACCAGCTCATACAGTTCCGCGTCCACCTCCACGGTGAAATGATCGCGTTTGTCCGAAACCACATCGATCTCGACATCGTCGGTTTCAAACTCATCGCCCCCCTGGACCACAAGTTCGGGCTTCACGTCGTAAACGATATCCACGCGCTCCAGGTACGAACCCAGGGCGGCCAGCAGGACCGCCAATTGCTCGGGGTCGCGGACATCGGCGGCGTCCTGGATCTTGCGGCCAATGATGCTGATATATTCGAAACCGTAGGTGCTGCCAAAACCCTTATGGCTGTGCCCGAAGCGGCGCAGAGTCGGGAAATCCTTCTGCGCCAGAGCCTTGTTCATCAGTTCCAAATCCTTCTGCATGGCGTCCATGAGGAAGGGGATGAGTTCGGACATCTCCGGCGCGACGTGGACCAGATAACGGCCTCCGGTCGGCTCGGGAAGGATGTTTGTCTCGGCCATTTCAACAGGCTCGTCGGCGGCCTGGATCTTGGGAGCCTTGCCCGTATTCATGAACGTGGCCAGATGGTTGACCGCCTCGATGACCACGGCAGCCTGCCGACCCTTGGCCGCGCTCTCGATGATCTTGCCGGCCTGGCTGATCTCGTCCACGGCATACGTGCTGCCCAACCCTTTCAGACTGTGTCCGCAACGCTGCATGGTCACGAAGTCATTGCCGGTGATGGCGTCGGCCAGTTGGGTCTGGAAATCCCTGACCGTGCGCAGAAAGAGCGGGCGCAGGTCCTCGAGTTCGGGATCGATTCTGATGGGCGAATCCGCCGCTTCGATCGGGGCGGAAATCTCAAGAACGGGTTCGGCCAACACGGGCGGAGCGATCAGAGGTTCGCGCTGTCCCGCGAAAAGGTCGATGACGTTGATGAGGGCCTGCTTTTTGATGGGCTTGGCCAGGAATTCCGTGCATCCGGCGTCCATGGTCTTCTGGCGATGCTCCTGGAAGGCATGGGCGGTCAAAGCGATGACGGGCGTGGCATACTCGCGTTTTTCCTTTTCCCACATGCGAATGCGCCGCGTGGCTTCCAGGCCGTCCATGATCGGCATCTCCATGTCCATAAGCACCAGATCGAAGTGCTCCTCGGTGAATTTCTCCACCGCGACCTTGCCGTTCTCGGCATGCACCAGAGAGACATTCAGGGATTTCAAGAACAACTCCACCACCCGACGATTGGCCTCCACGTCGTCAACCAGCAGAATCTTCCAGCCTTTGTCCTGGAAGTTGGTCATGCGCTGTCGCTGGGCCTCGGAAATGACGTCGTAGATCTTGTCGTGCAAGAGCGCGTGGCGTTCGCTCTTGAGGATATAGGACAAGGGTGCGAAATCCGAAACACTGGGCAGTCTTGAAAGATCGTCGGCGGACTCGACAACCAGAATGACGTTGGACAGGGCGATGCCCTGGCCGACCAGCAACTGAACCACATCGATGCCTGGTTCGTCATCGACCACGCAGTCGATCATGATGGCATGGAAGGCCCGTTCCCCCTTGTGCGCATTCAGGGCGTCCACGGCGCCGGACGAGGAGGTGCGGGACACCGGAACGATGCCCCAGCTGCGGACCAGGTTCGACATGCTGCTGTGGCTCCCGGGCTGATCTTCGATCACAAGCAGGCGCGTGTCCGCCGGGATCTTGAGTCTAAATTCAGCGGCAGGGGCCTGGAAATCCGGAGCCAGGGGGAGTTTGAAGAAAAAGGTCGTGCCGACGTTGAGTTCGCTCTCGACCCAGATTTGACCACCCATCAGTTCCACGAGCTTCTTGGAGATGGCCAAACCCAGACCGGTGCCGCCGAATTCCCGGGTTGTCGAGGAATCGGCCTGGGCAAAGCTTTCGAAAATCGTGTTCAGCTTGGACTTCGGAATGCCGATGCCCGTGTCCTTGACCGCGAACAGACAGCATGGCGCGCCGTCGTCCATGACCGATTCCGTCACGGACAAGGCCACTCCGCCGTCATTGGTGAACTTGATGGCATTGCCGATGAGGTTGATGAAGATCTGACGAATGCGGGTCGGGTCGCCGATATACCGCTGCGCCAGCCCAGGGGAAACCTTCTGGTCCAGGAAAAGGCCCTTTTCCTCGGCACGATAGACGAAAAGCTTGTTCACATCCTCGGTTAGTTCGCGCAGATTGAACGGTATGGATTCAAGCTTGATCTGTCCGACCTCGATCTTGGAGAAGTCGAGGATGTCGTTGATGATGCCGAGGAGCAGTTCGCCCGCGGAACTGAAGGTCTGGACGTATTCGTTCTGCTCTTCATTGAGGCCCGAATCCTGGAGCATCTCGGCCATGCCCAAAATGGCGTTCATGGGCGTACGGATTTCGTGACTCATCCTGGCCAGGAACTCACTCTTTGAACGAGTCGCCTTGTCGGCGTCCTCCTTGGCTACGCGCAGATCCTCTGCGTGCTGGCGCAGCAGTTCGCTGGCCTTCTTGCGGTCGGAAATATCCTCGATAATCAGAATGACGCCGCGGCTGAGGTCCAGAGGATCGATGGCCTTGGCAGAAACCTGACTCCAGAACACGCCGCCGTTTTTCCTCCGGAACTGATACTCCAGCTGTGCGATCTCCGTCTCCGCCAGCCGATTGTAGAACTTCTCCACGAATTCGTCGAAATTGCGATTGGAGACGTGCAGCTTTTCCGGCCGAACCAGAGGCATTTCCTCTGGGGCGTATCCAAAAATCGCGGAGAACCGGCTGTTGGCACGGATGACCTTGTGGTCCGCGGACAGAACCGCAATGCCGACCAGGGAGTTGTCGAAGATGGCCTGCAGCTCGTGGTAGGCGTTGTTCAAATCCTCTGTTCGGGCATCGACCTTCTTCTCCAGGTCCTTGTAGCGCGTGAAGAAGTGCTGGATCTGCTCGATCATG
>CAZPSN010000006.1:51485-101691 GCA_964589645.1 uncultured Desulfovibrionaceae bacterium | reverse complement strand
GGTTTCGGCTCATGTTGTTGAACCCGTGGGCGAGAACCCCGAGTTCATCCCGCCGCCGATCAAGGTTCGTGGTCACGAACTCGCCTCGGGACAGGGTCTCGGTCAGGATGGACAGGTTGACCACGGGAAGAATGAGCAAGCGGTTCAAGAAAATATACAAAAACACGGCGATAACGCCCAGAACCGCGGCAAAAGCGGCTACGAGCTGAATGGTGGTGCGCTGGACCTCGCTTCTGGCCTTGTCGATGAACATGCCCAGAGTGACCCGGCCAATGACATTGCCGCCCAGGACAATGTCCTTGGTCACCACCGTGACGTCGGCGGCGCTATAGGCGGTCATGAGATCGTCGCGGGTCAGGCCGGCCTTGACCTGGCCCTGCAGAAAGGACTGGCCTGCAGGATCGGCGATCTGGCAGTAGGCGACCAGTGGCGAATACTCAACCTTGGTCGCCAACTCCTCAAGGAGGTAATAACTTTCACGCTGGATGGCGCTGACGCTTGTTCCCGCGACCATCTCGGCCTGCTCCATGCCCTGCCGCCGGATATCGTTGATCAGAAAGTCAAGCTGGGTAACGTAGATGAAATAGCCCAATGCGAAAAAGCAGGCTGCCAAAATGAACTGGATGCCGAGATGGATCTTGAACTGAAGCAGATTGAAAAACGTCTTTTTTCTTTGCATGTCCTTCTCGTAAAGTCTGCCGCGATTGGCAAGGGCAAAGGTTCAAGAAAAGTCAACTGGTCCGGGATCAGGGCATGGCTAGCACCGCAGTGACGGCGTTGAGCAGCTCCTCGCGTTTGATGGGCTTGCTCAGGCACTGCTTGGCGCCCATGAGCCGTGCCCATTTCAGATAATCCGTAGCCCCGCCCCGGCCCCCCGCGGACATGGCGATGATGCGGATCTTGCTGTTTTCCTTGCGCAATTCACGAATGATCTGAATGCCTTCCTTGTCAGGCATGATCAGGTCGGTGATGACCAGATCAAATTCCTGGGAGCGATAAAGCTGCAGCCCCTCGTCTCCGTCCGCGGCCTGGACCACATTGAAACCGGAGGAAATGAGAATTCTGGCCAGGGCCAGACGCATGAGCTTGTCGTCGTCGATAACCAAAATACTCTGCATGTCAGTCTTCTTCCTGGAATCACCCGTGCCGGGTGTTTCAAACGTTACTTCAGCCATAATTCCACTCGACGGTTGACTTCCCGACCCGCCCGGGAATCATTGCGTTCGATGGCGCCTTCCTCGCCAGCGGCCAACAACACGACATCGCCAACCCCCCTGGCCTTGAGCGCCCGAGCCACTGCCTCGGCCCGCTTGCGCGATATGGCCAAGTTGGAGGCGTACATGCCGGCGGAATCGGAAAATCCAACCAAGATGATGGTCTTGCCCGCATACTTGGCTGCCCGCATCATCTCTGCGACCCGGGATACATCCCTGTGCGCCTGCTGATCCAGGTCGATGCTTCCTGACTCGAAACGAAAGACCATGGGCTGATGTTCAGCGCCATGCACGCCGCCCAGGTAATCCTGCAAGACCTTCCGGCGGGTTTCATCGGAAACAGCCTCCCCGTCGAACTGCTCCAGGAACGGCAAAGGGCCCGAGATGACCGGAGGCGGGGCCTGGACGGTCAGCGGCGCTTGAGGAGAAGCCTCGGCGACCGGTTTTGGCGCTTCCGGCTGCGGGGATGGGTCGGACGCGGAAAGGGACGCTTGCTCGACCGCCGGAGAAGCCTCCGCACTCGGATTGTGCGCATTCCCTGGATCAACCGAGGCATTGGTGCCATTGGCCTGACTGTCCTCGGCCGGAGGTTCGGGGACAGGCGTAACGACGGCTTCCCGGACAAAAGACTGAGGCTGCCGGGACGAATGCGGTGATCCGGAGTCGCGGAGCCCAACGAATCCGAACTTCCGGACAATGGACTGGCCCATGTCGCCAAGACTGATGCGCACGAAATCTAGAGCATAGACGTTCTCGGCATTGGGTCGCATGTAAAAATACATCTCCCGGGAAGCCGGATACGCCCCCGAACGCACGGCCTGGGGCGTGGGCAGGACGTTCTCCCCCGCAGGGCCGAATTTGAGAGGCATCTCCCGGCACTCACTGGCCAGGGTGATGCTGCAGAACCCGATGGCCCAAGGATCCTGGGAGACGAGCTCCGGCAAGGTTGCGTGCACCTCGACCTCGCGGGCAGATGCGGACATGCTTTTTCCGCTCATGAAAAAACTGTCGAAAAAGCGACGGGTTCCCAGGGTGTCACGCAAAACAAACAGCTTGATCGGTGCCGAGGGCCCTCCGACCTGCTCCCAGTTGGTGATTTCGCCGGAAAAAATGCGACCCACCTCATCCACGCTCAACGCCTGGACAGGGTTGTCCCTGTGCACGACCACGGCCACGCCATCCATGCCCAGGCGGTGCCCGATGAGGGCAAGAGGCACCCCGTCGTTGCCCAGGATTCTGGCCTCTTCGGAGGAGAGCTTCTGGGCGGCCATGGCCACGTCGCAGGTCCGATCCTTGAGGGCCTGGAATCCCGCCGGGGTCCCTACGCCCTGGATGAGGATGTTGCGGATCTCTCGAGTGGAATAAAAAATGCCCTGCACGGTGATCTCATCCGCGGTCTTGCCGGGCAACTTGCGCACCTCGTTGGCACCGACGTGTGTCAGATAGAACTGCGCCAGCTCAGGAACAAGACGGTTGGCCAGGGTGGTCGCACCGGTCAGGGTCAGGATGGTTTGTTCGGAATACTCGGCGGGTTTGTACACACCTTCAACCAGCGCGTTGAACTCGCCTCTCTTGAGGACCACGGGGGCCGGAGTTTCCCAGCCCGGAATGGATTTGAACTCCACAAGATACAGGCTGCCCTCTTTCTGCACATCACCCACGCCCTGCCACTGGCTGACCAGACGCCACTGCCCGCCACCCACGACGGCCTCGGACGGAACGATGGACACACGCTCCACCAGTGGCGCTGCACCAAAAGAAAACAGGTCCGGCCGCATGGCGACCAGAATGGCGCTCCCAATGGCGAACAGGCCCAAAACCGTCAGAAGAACACTCCATATCTTGCCCGTTGGACGAGCGCTGTCCAGCTCAGCCATGTGCCCCGCTCCTGTCTGCCGTCACGTTGATATGCCCTATTTGGGCAGAATATATTTGCCCAGAACCTTGTCGAATCCCTTGGTGTCCAGGAAAACCGCCCCTATCTTGGAGCCGCGGATCGACTCAATGGAGATCCGCTTTTCCACCTCGGAATTGTCCTCGTCGTCGAGGAGAAAGCGGATGACTGCGGTGTCACCCACCTCGGGCACCCATCCCGCGCATTCGAAACCTATTCCAGTCAACGACACATCGGAGATGCGCGCATCTCCGATGGGATCCAGAGTTTCGAGATTGGCGAAGAGGAGTCCGTGCAGGAAAATTTCCTTGCGGTAGTATTTGCGAAAATTGAATGATACCCTGAATTTATGCGCACATCGACGGCATGTGGCGTTGACCTTCCAATGGGAGACATCCTTGATCCTCTCGACCTCGACGGATTTTTCCAGATTGCACTGCGGACAGGCAAAGGACACTACCAGCTTCTTGTGCACAAAAACTTCAACGTCAGACGCTATGTCTTCGTTCATACGTCCCACTCGCATATTAGAAGTAATGAACAAAAAAATCCCGGGCACCCGTACCGCGCAATCTGGAAAACCCATCAAACATGAAATGCCGCAGCGGGTCTTGCACCGGATATTTGTATAGAATGGCACGCAGTGCCTCATGTTTCAAAAAAGCCTCTTTTCAAAGAACCAAAAAGATTTTGTCTTGAATCAAAACATCAAAACGACTCTTATGCAAACAAAAAAAGCCTGGACCACAAGCCCGGCTGCCCGATCTGCAGGAATGAACAACGCGAAGCCCGAATCAAGAGCGGGCCCCGTCGCCGAACTCCCAGCCGCGGATCTGGGTTTCATCTCGCAAGTCTGAAAAATCATCTGGATCTGACCGATAGTATTGCAAATATCGCGCAATAAAGCAATCCATGACATCACATTTATGTTTCGCACCGCGCATCCACGGCCATGCCCGCTCCGATGCAACGACGCAACGCGCCCAGATGCATCCCCAGACCGCGTGCCACGCAATCCGGATTCACAGTTGACGCCCGCAGGACACAACCCGGCACTGCAATTGCCCGTTTGCCTTCCGGTAAACCGCGCCCTTCCGCCCCTCGACGGCCGGAACAGCAACGGATACACTGATCGACAGAACCACCGAGCGGAGCCACGGCTTGGCTGGACCGCATGCCCGGTTTTCGGCATGATCAGGCCCGCAGCCCTCGCGAGTTGCCTTTGGTCCGAAAAACTTCAATCTGAGCCATGGAATCCTGAATGTCTGTCTTGCAGGTCCGCCTCCTCTTCTTTCTGGCCCTGGGCGCGATTCTTTTCCCATCGCCAGGCATCAGCGCACCGCTGGCATACGAGGTCGAAATCCCAAACCTGCCCGACGGGCTGACGCCCATGCTGTCCTCTGTCTCGGATTGTTTGGCCCTGCGGCCCAATCCCCCCGAGACCCCCGGGCTGCTGCGCCGTCGCATGCGCAAGGATCTCGACACCTTTGCCCAGGCTCTCAAATCCAGGGGTTATTTCAAGGCCGACCTTTCGGCCGAACTGGATACCGCACCCAACCCGGCAATGGTCCGCTTCCGGATCGACCCAGGTCCGCGTTTTGTCTTTGCCCCGCCGACACTAACTCTCGAACCGCCCAATTCAAGCCTGTCCTCCAATCTGGAAGACATCATGGCCCCCCTGCACGCCGGGGCCGGATACGCATCGAGCGGTGTCCTCGACGTGGAAACCGCCCTCCTCGAACGATTGAAGGAACATGGGCATCCGACCCCGTCCACGACCCAGCGCAACGTCGTGGCCGACCACGCTACCAATACGGTGGCCGTACGCTTCGCCATCGCCACGGGTCGGGCGGCATCCTTTGGCAGCACGGAAATCATCGGACTGGAGAGCGTCTCCGAGAGTTTCGTCAAGGCCGAACTGGCTTGGGAGAACGGAAAACCCTACGACCGCCGGCTCGTCGACACGACTCGCGAACGCCTTTTCCGCAGCGGCCTGTTCCGTTCGGTGCGCATCGACGCAGACCACGACCAGAGCGCGGGAACCGTGACCATGCGCGTGAACGTGCTTGAATCGCCCCACCGCAGCGTGCGCGCCGGAACCTGGTACTATTCCGATCTGGGTTTGGGAGCCGGCCTGGGCTGGACCCACCGCAACGCCCTTGGCGCGGGCCAGGAGCTTCGGCTGGACACGGATATTTCCGAAAACCTGCAGCGGGCCAATTCCGCCCTGATCCTGCCGAACACGGGACGGCCCGGCCAGACGCTGTCCCTTTCCGCCGGGTACGAGCACGAACTGACCGATGTCTACGAATCCTCCACCCTTTCCCTGTCCGGGATCATGCGCCGTCCCTTTTCCGAATTCCAACTTGGCTGGGGCCTGACCTACAGCCTGAGCAGCGTGAAAGAAGACGAGCTGCGGGAGTTCAATCTGCTTTCAGTGCCACTCATCGCGGAGTTTTCCACCGCCGACCACCCGCTGGAGCCCACCTCCGGCCTGGCCATGACCGCGCGTCTGGAACCCTTCACCGATATAGAGGAACGCAGCGCCTCGTTCGTGTCCTGGAATCTGACGGGACGGCATTATCTGCCCCTGATCAAGGACAAGTCCCTGATCCTGGCCACCCGGGGACGCTACAGCCTGCTGGCCGGGACCAGTCGTGAAAGCATTCCCGAGGATCTTCTTCTGTATGCCGGCGGAGGCGGATCGGTGCGCGGCTACGCCTACCAGTACGCCGGAGAGCTCGACGACGATGACGAACCCCTGGGCGGGGTCAGCGCAATGGATTTCTCCACGGAACTGCGCTGGCGGATCAATTCGACCTACGGCCTTGTGCTCTTCGCTGACGGAGGAGCCGCGTTTTCCAGCAGGAACCCCTCGGACCACGAATCATTGTTCTGGGGCGTCGGCACAGGCCTGCGCTACTACACGCCCATCGGCCCCCTGCGCATGGACGTGGCCGTGCCGCTGGAACGTCGGCAGGGCGTGGACGCCCCCTTCCAGCTTTACGTCAGCCTGGGACAGGCGTTCTGATGGACCGAGCCAAAGTCATCCGCAGGGGAGCGCTTGCCCTGCTCTGTGCCGCAGCTCTAGTCGTGACCCTGGCCGCACTGATTTTGGCCTCGGACAGAGGCAGACAGGCGTTCCTGGATCTCATTGCCCAGACCACGGCCAGCGACGATTTCCGCCTTGAAATGCGCGACCTGCGGTTGGGCGAGACATGGACCCTGGCGCATTTTTCCGTGAGCGACGCAACCGGGCCGTGGCTTGAAATCACGAATCTGCGTCTGCGCCCCAGGCTCCTTGAGCTGCTGCGCGGCCGGGTCGCCCTGGAACACGTGGGCATCGGCCGTCTGATTCTGGACAGGCTGCCCCGGTCCAACGAGTCAACCGGCCAGTCGTCCTGGCCGTCCCTCTCCGTCAACGCCATCGACGCCGGGGACATCCACATCGGCCCAAGCGTGGTCGGGCAAGAAGCCAGACTCTCCCTTCACGGCGCCCTGATTCTGGACAGCGACAGAACCCAGGCCCGTCTGCGGGTGACCCGGCTGGACAGAGTCGACGATGCGCTGGAACTAAACGGTCTTTTGGACACCCGCGCTGGCCAGCTGGATCTGAACCTGCTCCTGCGCGAGGCTCCGGGCGGGCTTGCCCACGCGGCCCTGGGCCTGAACGGCACGGACGGGATTTCCGTGCACGCCTCGGGGCAGGGTCCCCTCTCGGCCTGGCCCATAACCTTTTCCACCCATGTTTCTGATGCCGCCCTCCTGGAAGGAAACGCCACCATCACCCTGGACGAATCCATGGGCTTCTCCCTCGGCGCGACCCTCTTTCCCGGCCCAGCCTGGGCCGCGCTCACGGGCCTGCCCAGGGAGGACATCTCCATCTCTGGCACGGGAACGTGGCAGGACTCCAAGCTGCACGTCAGTTCCCTCGACCTGACAAGCCCCGCGGCCGACCTGAAGGCCCAGGCGACCTGGGACGTCGAGGCCTACGTGATGGAGGCCCGGATTACTGGCCAGGGCCGGAATCTGGCGGCGTGGATGCCCCACGGCGTGACGTCGGGTCCGGCCCGCATTGAGGCCAACCTGCGTGCGGACCCCTCCGGACTGCGAGGTCAGGGAGAAGTCCGCCTGCGGGACTGGATTCTTTTTGGCCATGCCGCACCGGAAGCGCAGCTTGCCCTGCACCTGGACAAACCCGTGGACACTCGATCCTGGAAGGCCCAGGCCCGGATGAACGTCCAAACCCCTACCCTGCCCGAGGGGCTGCGGGACTGGAACGCCACGGCCAGCATCACAGGCTCGGCCGCATTTCTCGCCCTGGATGACCTGGCCCTGGACTCCAGCGGTCTGAAGCTTGCGGCCAACGGCACCCTGGACGCAGACTTGGCCCTGCATCTTTCCAGCCGGCTGCGCATCGCCAGCATTGCCCCCACCTCCCGCGCCGCCCCGCTTTCGGTCCTGCTCGAAACCAGAATCGCGGGACACTTCGACCGCCCGGCCAGACAATTCAAGGCCGAAGTGAACATGACCGCCTCCGAAATCGCCGGCCTGCCCCGGGAAATAGGACAGCTCCTGGGGCAGGACAGCCAGATGCGGGGCCACCTGCGCATCACGCCAGACCATGTGCGCATCGACGAAGCCACGATGCGCGGGCGGACCCAGGCCGAACTGCGCGGTGACTTCGCCTTCGCCACGAACAGATTCAGCGGTGAGTTCAAAGCCTCCATGCCGGAGCTGAACATCGCCACCCTGCAGGTCGCACCGGGTTCCGTCCTCACAGGTTCGGCCGCGGGCAGCCCGGCCTCCTTCGAACTGGACCTGCAAACCAAGGCCCCCCGAATCACGGGAGCGGGCTTGACCATCACCGCCCTGGACGCCAGGGCGAAAATCACGGGCCTGCCCGACCGACCCAAAGCCAGCGTCGCCGCCACGGCTCTGGCCGGAGAAGAGCCTCTCGGCCTGAATCTGCGGGCCGCGGTCATGCCCGAAACCATCCGTCTGAGCGATTGCGTCGCGACCCTGCCCCAGACCTCTCTGCGCCTGGCAGGAGATCTTGATCCCCGCGATCTCGTCCTGACCGGCAACGCGGAATTCTTGAGCACGGACCTGCGCGCCCTGGGCCGGGCTCTCGACACGGAGTTGACGGGCTCCCTGACCCTGCGCGCCGGCCTGGCCAGGGACCAGGGCCTGCAGATCGCACGCCTGGACGGCCAGGGACGCAATCTGACCCTTGACCGACTGGCCATCAACCGACTCGCGTTGCGCGGCAATCTGGCGTCACTGCAACAGCCCGGGGCAACGGATCTGAACCTGGAGATGAAAAACGCAACCGTCGCAGGGCTGCGGGCCGACCGGGTCGAGGCCCGTCTGAACGGCACGGGCCAGGCACTTGGGCTGGCCATCAAGCTCGATCACGGCGCATCAAAAACAGCGGTGGCGATCCGGAGCCGACTGGCTGCCGACCTGTCCAGCCTTGAAGTGCTCACGCTGGACGGCACCCTGCAGGACCAGGCTCTGCGCCTGGAATCCCCCCTCCGCGTCACCATGACCGGGGACCAGACCAGCTGGGAAAAATCCGCCTTGCGCCTCGGCCCGGCCCGGCTGTCCAGCCAGGGCAGCGTCGCCCCGGCCCGAGTGGTTGTCTCGGCCGAGCTGACTGAGCTGGATTCAGCCTTGCTGCAACCCTTTTTCCCGCTTCTGCACACCGGCCGCATCGCAGCCAGCCTCGACATTCAGGGCACTCCCGACGCTCCGGACGCGCGACTCACGGCCAAAGCCCGACAGCTTGCCCTCGCGGCCGAAGGCATGGGCCAGATCCCGAACCTTGACGCCACGGCCGAGATCCGCGTGCGCAAGGATCAACTCCAGGCCAAGGCGACCCTGACCTCTCCAAACCGGATCGACGTGGAGGCCGACATTTCCGGCCCTGTGCGGGCCGCCCTTCTCTCTCTGAATTTCCCGCCCGGCCAGCCTCTCTCGGGCCGCATCCGCGGTCGCACGGAACTGTTTCTCCTGCCCCGCCTGCTGCATCTGGACGACCAGACCCTGGACGGGCAATGCGACGTGGACCTCCGCATCGGCGGAACCTGGGACGCGCCCCTGCTGACCGGATCGGCCCGCGTCCGCGACGCGCGCTACGAAAACTTCCGGACCGGAACGGTTCTGGAAGCGCTGGGGCTGGACGCCCGGGCCAGGGGCTCGGCCCTGGATCTGAACGCGACGGCCACGGACGGGGGACATGGCCGAATTTCGGCGCGGGGCTCCATCGACCTGTGGAACCGACGCTATGTCAGCGACCTGTTCCTGGACGCCTGCCAACTGCTGCGCCTTGATCTGGTCCACAGCACGGCCACAGGCGCCCTGCGACTGCAAGGCTCGGCCCAAAAAGCAACCCTGGATGGCAACCTGATTCTCGATCCGACCACGATCCAACTTCCGTTATCGACCCCGCCCGACTTGGCCCGCATCGAGATCCAGGAGATCAACGCCAACCCCACGAATTCAGACACGACCCCGCGTCCCGTCGCATTCACCACAGACCTGAACCTGCGCGTGGGCATCCCGGCCCGAATGCATGTGCAGCGGCGGGACCTGGATTCGGAATGGTCCGGACAGCTTCATGTCGGCGGCAGTCAGGACCGTCCGGTGCTCAGCGGCGAAATGACGCTGCTGCGTGGCAAGCTTGAATTCCTGGACCGCATCTTCGAACTGACCAAGGGCGTTTTGACCCTGGACGGCGAAACCCCGCCCAACCCGTATCTTGACGTGTTGGGAGAAACCCAGATCCTTGACACCCTGGTCCAGGTCCGTCTGAACGGCCCGGCCCGAAATTTCCAGTTGACCCTGACGTCCGTACCCATGCTGCCGCAGGACGAACTGCTATCCATGATCCTCTTTGGCAGATCCCAGCGCCAGATATCTCCCCTGCAGGCCGTGCGTCTGGCCCAGGCCGCGGCGGAGCTGACCGGAATCAGTACGGTGCCGGACGTTCTGGGCGCCTTCAAATCCCGCCTTGGCCTGCAGGAAGTGGACGTCAGCAAGGATGATGACGACAACACCGCCATCGGCATCGGCGGCTATGTGGGGGAAAAATACTATGTGCGCACGCAGCGCAGCGTATCTGGCAAGGACAGCACCAAGGTCGAGGTGCAACTGACGCCCAAGATCAGCGTGGAAACGGAAATCGGGTCCGACTCCCGCCAGGGCGGTGGAGTGAACTGGAAACACGACTACTAGGGTCTCCTTCGGAGAAAGGCCGACGATCCGCGCCCTTTGGTTGTCAAAACCGGACAAGCCCCGTATGGTGCATGCAGTTCTGCCCCAAGCGTGCACCCATGGTCCCAGGATTCACCCATGCCTTCCGACCTCCTCAACCACGCGCCTCTTCTGGGATTCGCCAGTTTTCTGTCCGCGGCGGCGGTCCTCTCACCTGGCCTTGCCTGGACCATGAATGTTTTCGCGGCGATGCCCGGCCAGACCGAGGGGAATGCCTGGTCGGACATTTTGCCGCTTTTCAGTGTTCTCGTCCTTGTGCTGTTTCTGGCCATCCTGCGCCTGGCCCGCGCCAACCGGATCAAGAGCCAGATCGCCACCAGGCTGCGCGTGCTGGCCGACAACGCTCCGGTCATGATCCGCGCCCACGACGCCAACGGTACCCCGCTCTTCTGGAACAAGGAGTGTGTGAGGGTGACCGGTTTCGAGGCAACCCGCATCATCGGCAACTCCGACTCCTGGACCCTGCTTCACCCCGACCCGACCCTGCGGGCCGAGGCCCGTGCCCTGCGTTCGGCTCCGGCCCGGGACTACTCGGGCCGCATCGCGGTCACGACTTGCTCGGACGGCTCCACCCGCCTCATTTCCTGGACCAGCGTCAGCGCAACGTCCCCCGTGCCCGAATGGCACAACTGGGAGACAGGGGTGGACATCACCGCGCGTCATGCCGCTGCCGAGGCGCTCAAGGAACGGGATCTGCGCCAGAAGGCCATTCTGGACAACAATCCTGACGTGGCGTGGCTCAAGGACAGAAGTCTCCGACTCATGGCCGTGAACCGGAAATTCATCGACCTGACCGGGCTGACAGAAAAGGAATTGCTTGGCCGCACGAACCTGGACATCTGGCCTGTCGAATACAGCGGCCCATCCATGGAGACCGACCGTATGGTTCTGCGCGAAGGACGCCCGCTGTGGAGCGAGGAGATGATTCCTGTCTGCGGAGGAGGCCCGGCCTGGCACGAAACCTTCCGCGCGCCCATTCATGGCGTCGGAGGCGAGATCGTTGGCATCGCCGGCGTCGGCCGGGACATCACGGAAAAACGCAAAACCGCCCAGGAACTGGTTTTGGCCAAGGAGCGGGCCGAAGAAGCGAGCAAAACGAAAAACGAGTTCCTGGCCAACATGAGCCACGAGGTCCGCACTCCCCTGAACGGAATCCTGGGCATGCTCCAGCTCATGCTCTCCACCGACATGACCGAGGAACAGCGGAGCTACATCGTGACCGCCATCGGCTCGTCCAAACGTCTCTCCCGCCTCTTGGCGGACATCCTTGACATCTCAAAGATAGAGGCCGGGCAGCTCGAGATCGTGCGCGAGCCCTTTGCGGTGGCGGAACTGGGAGAATCCATCCAGGACATCTTCCACCTCTCGGCCATCCAGAGCAACATCGGACTGCGGGTAAATATCGCTCCGGACGTGCCATCGCGCGTGGTCGGGGACGCGGCCCGGCTTCGCCAGATCCTCTTCAATCTGGTCGGAAACGCCTTCAAATTCACCAGCCAGGGGGAGATCACCGTCGACATCTCCTGCCTGCACCGCGGGAAGGACCAGTGTCGGCTTCTTCTCTCCGTTGCGGACACGGGCGTGGGCATCCCGGAAACCATGCTCGGCAAGGTTTTTGAATCCTTCACCCAGGCCGATGTCAGCACGTCCCAACGCCATGGGGGGGTGGGTTTGGGCTTGGCCATCGTCAAACGCCTGGCGCAGCTCATGAATGCCTGCCTGGCCATCTCCAGTGAGCCTGGAGCAGGCACGGAAATCTGTCTGTCCGTGCCTGTGGCCATCGCTTCGTCTCCCGCCGCGGGCCAGGATCAAGGAGTCAACGGTGAGGCCCGGACATTGCGCTTCCTGGTCGCCGAAGACGACCAGGTCAACCAGATGGCCATTTCCCGTCTGCTCGAGAAAAAGGGACATCATGTGCAATGTTTCAAAAACGGCGTGGAACTGCTGGACAAAATCACATCGACGCCCTGCGATCTGATCCTCATGGACGTACAGATGCCGGAAATGGATGGGCTGGAGGCAACCCGGCACATCCGGCTGCTGCCGGAGTTCGAATCCGTGCGGAACATCCCCATCATCGCCCTGACCGCCTGCGCCATGGCCGGCGACAGGGAGCGCTTCCTGGCCGCGGGGATGAACAACTACGCGGCCAAGCCCGTGGACTGGCAAACCCTGTCCGTCTTGATTGAAGAATTGTGGCAAGACGGGGATATTGGGTGGCGGAGCGCGGCGGGAATCTCAAAGCCGAACTAGAACTCGTCGTCCGCGTCCGAAGCCGTGGAGACTGCCTTGGCAGTCAGGGCGAAGACGTCATGCAAGACCCGGCCGCGTTCCTGGGCCAGCTGCTTCCATTTCTTCTTCTCCTTCTTGACGGCCTCGACGGTCTGCAAGAGGTCCTGGATGGTATGGGCCGGATAGCCGTATTTGGCGTGCTTGCCCTTGCGCAGCTCTTCGTCGTTGCGCTCCTTCAGGGCCCGGAGCTGGCTGGAGGAAAGAATCATGGCTATCCGCTCGCGGCTCGGACCTGGTCCATGTCCGTCAGCCCCTGCAAGACCTTGAGCATGCCGTCCTGCTTGAGGCTGAGCATGCCTTCCACCACGGCCTGGGCCCGGATGTCCTCGGTGGGCCTGCGGCGCTTGATATGGTCCTTGATGCCAGAGGAATTGATCATCAGTTCGTGCACGCCCACACGCCCCTTGTAGCCGCCCACGCACTGCGGACAACCGGTCTTGCGGAAGAGGCTGCGATTGCCCTGAAGAAAATCCTTGGCATGGACTTCCCAGTCCTGGCCGAATTCAAGGGCCATCTCCTCCAGTTCCTTCTCGTTTGGCGTATAGGCCTCCTTGCAGTTCGGACACAGCGTCTTGACCAGGCGTTGAGCCAGAACGCCGAGCAGCGAATCGGCGAAATTGAACGGGTCCAGCTCCATGTCCAAGAGGCGGGTAACGGTTTCCGGCGCGGAGTTGGTATGCAGGGTGGACAGGACGAGATGCCCGGTCAGGGATGATTCCACGCCGATGTGCGCGGTTTCCGTGTCGCGCATTTCACCGATCATGATCACATCCGGATCGGCACGCAGAAAGGAACGCAGAGCCGAGGCGAAAGTCAGACCGATCTTGGGATTGACCTGGACCTGACGGAGCCCCTCCTGCGTGATTTCCACCGGATCCTCGGCGGTCCAGATCTTGCGCTCCGGGGTGTTGATGTAGCTGACGGCCGAATGCAGGGTCGTGGTCTTGCCCGAACCCGTGGGGCCGACGACGAGGATGAGGCCGTAAGGCTTGAAAATGAGTTTCTCAAAAGCCGCCTTGTTCCGCGGCAGCAGCCCCAACTTGTCCAGGGGAAGGGGCTTGCCCGAAGCCAGCACGCGCAAAACCACGTCCTCCATGTTCTCCAGGGTGGGGATGGTGGCCATGCGATATTCGACGACCTTGTTGCGGTCCGGAAGCTTGATCTTGATCTTGCCGTCCTGTGGCAGGCGGCGCTCGGCGATATCCAGGCTGGCCATGATCTTGAGTCGCGAGACAATGGGCCGGGCCAGGGGCAGGCGCACCTTGCGGAACTCGTAGCAGGTTCCATCCAAACGGAAACGGAACATGCAAAATTTGGACTGGGGATTGGGCTCGATGTGGATGTCGGACACGTTCTTGCGCCAGGCCTCCACCAGCAGGGCGTTGACCATGCGCACCACCTCGCTGTCCTGGTCGCTCAGTTCGGCCTCGGTTTCTTCCCCCGAGGTGACCAGGTCGGCGGTCTCGACATCCTCGTCAAAGGCCGCGGCCAGATCCTCCCCTGCCCCGAACTGCTTGTAGAAATGCTCAATGAACAGTTCGATGTCCGCGGCCAGGGTCACCTTGGCCTCGACGTTTGACGTTCCGTAGATGAAACGGATCTCATCAAGCCGGCCGAGATCAAAAGGATTGGTCATCAGCACCACGATGGTGCTGCCTTCCTGGGAAAAGGGAATCCAGCCGTAGCGCTTCAAGAAATCCGGATCAAGGCGGCGTTTTTCGAACAGCTCGAAGGGAGGCTCCTTGCCGGGCGAAAAAGGCACGAACTCCGTGTTGTAGAAACGGGCCAGACTTTCGCCCAGATTCCTCTTGCTGACCTTGTAGTCCCGCATCAGCACGCCGTCGGGATCTTTTTGCTCGGAGGCAAGAACCCGGGAAAGCTGCTCGGAAGAGATAACTCCCTTTTCAAGCAGATAGGAGTAACGGCTGCTGGACGGAGAGGTCGCGGGGCGGGGGCTCAAGGCCTTGATGCGCTGTTCGATGCCTGGAAAATCGGGATCAAGGTCGCGCACCTTCTCAAAGATGGTCCGGGCCTCGGCATGATCTTCCTGGTGCTGGTAAATGAGTCCGGCCCGAAAATAGAGCTTGGCCGCGACCTTGGGCGGATATTCATTCTCGCCCAGAACCTGCAACGTCACCTCGGCCTGCTCCTGGACCTTGCCCAGCTTGTTCAAGCTGTCCAGCATGAGGCGGACCATGTCATAGCTGCGCACGCCCTGGGCATACCCGTTGCGGCAGATGCCGAGCACCCCGGCATAGTCGTCCTTGGCGAACAGGTTCCAGGCCTTGGACAGGAGTTGTTCCTCGGTCAGAGGAGTATCCATGCGGCTAGCTCACGAGGCCATGTCCGGGCGGCCGGATCTCCGGCCGCCCGTATGTTTTATTTCTGCAGCCAAGCCATCATCTGACGCAGGCTGTCCCCGACTTTCTCGATCTGGTGTTCATGGCTGCGGCGCCGTTTGGCCAGGAAGGAGGGCAGACCGGCCTTGTTTTCCAGAATCCAGTTACGGGCGAAGGTGCCGTCCTGAATTTCCTCCAGGACCTGCTGCATGGCCTGGCGCGACTCGTCGTTGATGACCCGCGGACCGGTGACGTAGTCGCCGTATTCGGCCGTGTCGCTGATGGAGTGATGCATCTTCTTGAAGCCGCCCTCGTAGAGGAGGTCCACGATGAGCTTGAGTTCGTGCATGCATTCGAAGAAAGCGATTTCCGGCTGGTATCCGGCCTTGACCAGAGTTTCGAAGCCAGCCCGGATCAGCTCGCTCGCCCCGCCGCACAAAACAGCCTGTTCGCCGAACAGATCCGTCTCGGTCTCTTCGGCGAAGGTTGTCTCCAGCACGCCGGAGCGGGTTCCGCCCACACCGGCGGCATAGGCCAGGGCCTTGGCCAGGGCCTGACCCGTGGCATCCTGATGCACGGCAACCAGACAAGGCACACCGCCCCCCTTTTCGAACTCGCGGCGGACCAGATGGCCAGGGCCCTTGGGCGCGATCATGACCACGTCCACATCCTTGGGGGGGACGATCTGGTTGTAGTGAATATTGAAACCGTGCCCGAAGACCAGGGTCTTGCCCGGGGCCAGATTGGGCCGGATCTCTTCCTCGTAGACCTTGGGCTGATACTGGTCCTGGACCAGGATCTGGATCAGGTCGGCCTTCTTGGCCGCGTCGGCCGCGCTGACCGGTTCGAAGCCGTGCTCGCGGGCCAGCTGCCAGTTCGGCCCGCCGGGACGCTGCCCGATGATGACCTGCACGCCAGAGTCGCGCAAGTTCTGGGCATGGGCGTGACCCTGACTGCCGTACCCGATGATGGCCACGACCTTGTCTTTGAGTATATTCAGATCGGCGTCCTTGTCATAATAAATCTTCATGCGTTCTCCTTCTCTCGTGAATCGTGTTTTTGTTACCCCAGTCATTGCTCAGTCGGCAAGCTGCATGCTGCGGCGCATGGCCACGGTCCCGGCGCGAATGAACTCCTTGACGCCGAAACGCTGCAGAAGAGCCACCACGGCCTTGATCTTGCCCTGATCCCCGGTCAGTTCGAGCGTCAGCTCATCGGGACTGACGTCGACGACCTTGCATCTGAAAATATCCGCTATCCGGAGCACTTCGGCCCGCTTGGAATCCTCTGCTCCGACCTTCATGAGCACGATCTCCCGCTCCACGGCCTGCAAATGGGTCAGATCGACCACCTTGATGACCGTGATGAGCTTGTGCAGCTGCTTGATGATCTGCTCGATGATCTGCTCGTCGCCGCTGGTGCAGATGGTGATGTGCGAAACCCCGGCTTCCAGGGTCGGACCGACGTTCAGGGATTCGATGTTGAATCCCCGCCCGCTGAACAGGCCGACCACGCGGGAGAGCACTCCGGGTTCGTTCTCGACGAGTATGGACAAGACATGTCTCATGGCGGCCTCCTAGACCAAGAGCATTTCCGACAGGGCCGCGCCCGCCGGAACCATGGGCGCGACATTCTCCTCGGGTTCGACGCGCACGTCGACAATGACCGGACCCGGATAGGCAAAGGCCGCGCGCAGGGTCTCCTCGAGATCCTCGGGCCTCTCAACCAAGAACCCTCCCGCGCCGTACGCCTTGGCCAGGGCCACAAAATCCGGATTGGTGTGCAGGCAGGTGGCGCAGTAGTTCTTTTTGTAGAAGAGTTCCTGCCACTGCCGAACCATGCCGAGATAGCCATTGTTGAGGATGACGATCTTGACCGGCACGTTGTAGCTGACCGCCGTGGCCAGCTCCTGGATGTTCATCTGGATCGAGCCGTCGCCGGCGATGTCGACCACCAGCCTGTCCGGGAACGCGAACTGCGCGCCAATGGCCGCCGGGAAACCGTAGCCCATGGTGCCCAGCCCCCCCGAGGTCAACAGGGTGCGGGGCTTCGTGTAGGTGTAGTACTGGGCGGCCCACATCTGGTTCTGGCCCACCTCTGTGCTGATGATGGCCTCCCCTCCCGACAGCTCGAAAATTTTCTCGACCACCCACTGCGGCTTTATGACGCCGTCCTTCTTGGCGTAATTCAGGGGATAGGCGGTCTTCATCTCCGTCAGTGACTGGTTCCAGGCTTCGTGCTTGGTCCTCCAGTCCACGTCCTTGATCCTGGCCAGTTCCTCGGCGAGGCCGGCCAAACCCTGCTTGCAGTCGGCCACGATGGGCACGTCAACGACCACGTTCTTGCTGATAGAAGTCGGGTCGATGTCGATGTGAATAATCTTGGCCCGGCTGGCAAAAGCGTTGACACGGCCCGTGACCCGGTCATCGAAGCGCGCGCCCACGGAAATGAGCAGGTCGCAATCGTTGATGGCCATGTTGGCCGTATAGGTTCCGTGCATGCCGAGCATGCCGAGCCAGCCGGGGTGATCGCCGGGAAAGGCGCCCAGCCCCATGAGGGTCGTCGTGACCGGGAGATGATAATCATCGGCCAGTTTGGTCAGCTCATCCGCGCTGTTGGAGGACACGACCCCGCCCCCGGCATAAATCACGGGCTTGGTGCTGTGGGCGATGAGTTCGGCGGCCTTGCGCAACTGCTTGCGGTTGGGGCTCATGTTGGGATTGTAGCTGCGGATGCTGATGCTCTCGGGATAGGAGAACTTGGCAGTGGCCTTGACCACGTCCTTGGGCAGATCGATGAGGACGGGCCCCGGGCGACCCGTCCTGGCGATGAAAAACGCCTGCTTGATGGTCGCGGCCAGATCGGCCACGTTCTTGACCAGATAATTGTGCTTGGTGCAGGGGCGGGTGATGCCCACGATATCGGCTTCCTGAAAGGCATCGTTACCGATCAGGCTCGTGGGCACCTGCCCCGTGAGGATGACCAGGGGAATGGAATCCATGTAGGCCGTGGCGATACCCGTCACGGTGTTGGTCGCACCGGGACCGGAGGTGACCAGGCATACGCCCACCTTGCCCGAGGCTCTGGCGAACCCGTCGGCGGCGTGCACCGCGGCCTGCTCGTGGCGGACCAGGATGTGCCGGATCGGGTGCTTTGGGAGTTCGTCATAGATGTCGATGACCGCGCCGCCGGGAAACCCGAAAATCAGGTCCACGCCCTCGCGCTTCAGACACTCCATCAAGATCTGGGCACCGGTGAGCACCATGGCGTCCTATGCCTCCTGCCTTTTGTATTTCTCGAGCAGAGTCTGGATCCGGGTCTTTCCGGCCAGCTTTTTCTTCTTGTACTCCTTCACTTCCAGCTCCTCGCCAGGAGTCAAAACGGCCTTGCCGGAATAGCGCTCCAGGATTTTTTCGTACCCAACATGATCTTCCCACAGACTCTTGAGTTCCTCGTCGTGACCCAAATTCGCCGCAATCAGTTCGAGGTCTTGCTGTTCCATAGGATGTCTCCTTAGCGTTATGGTTTGCTTATGCCCGATCCGAAAAGACCTTCCAATCGGGCTCTTCCTTGGTATGCAGAAGCAGGGCCTTCTGTCGTGATCCGTGCCCGGATTCGAGAGTGACCTGGTGGGTCTTGATCCCGAAGGCTTCGGCCACAAATGCAATCAACGCCGCATTGGCCTTGTTGTCAACCGCCGGAGCCCGCAGCCTGATCTTCAAGCACTCTCCGTGCATGCCGGCCAGCTCCGTCCGTTTCGCCCCGGGCTGGACCCAGACGCGCACCCTCCAGCCGCCATCGCGGGCAGGGCCGGCATAGGCCGGGCGGTCCGCAGCCATGGCCCCTAAAGTATCAGCTGCGACATCAGACGGACCAGGAAAACCTGCACAAACTTGATGCCCAGAACGACCAGAAACGGGGAAAAATCGATCCCGCTGACGTACGTGAACGGCAACACCTTGCGGATGCGGTAAAAGACCGGTTCCGTCAGGGTCCGGATGCCACGCACAACTGGGTTGTAGGGATCCGGGTTGACCCAGGACAGAACCACGGCGGCGATGACCACCCAGAAGTAAAGGGACAGCAAGCTGTCCACAACATAATATATTGCCGCAAAAAGACTCGAAAAAACAGGCATTCCGCCTTCCTCCAGAGATCTGCTCCCGCCACGCGGGGACGTCGCGACCCCTCGCTAATCGATTATCTCACAATATCCCTTGGAAAAACATTGCCGCAGTTCATGGAAACTGTCCACATGCAGCTTGGCCCGTAAATCCGGATTGCGGTAGGCCCAGAAGGGAACCCCGGCGCGGATTGTCGTTTCCTGGTCCACGGCCGAATCCCCGAGATAGGCCAGGGTCTCCACGGGCAGGCCCCAGGCCCCGACGATGCGCAGCAGCCCCTCGGGATCGGGCTTGGGCCGGGTCACCTTGGCCGCGGTCATGACCGGGTCGAAATAGGAGGTCAGGCCGAAGCGCTCCAGGACTCTTTCCATCGAATTCTTGCGGTTGGTGTTCACCGCCATGCGCACGCCCAGATCCCGCAGGGCGTTTAACAGCTCAAAGAGGCCCGGTTCCGGGATCATGCGTTCGATGAAGTCGTCATAAGTCATGTGCCCCTGCACTGCCTTCGCCCTGTCGCGCAGGTCCGGGGGGATGATGCGTTCCAGGGACGCGTCCACGGTGTGCATGAACACGTACTGCTCGTCCTCCATGGTCAAGGGCTCAAGACCCAGGGCATGAAGGATATGGTTGTAATAATGGCGGTTGACGTCCCGGGAGTCGAAAAGCACTCCGTCGCAGTCGAAAACCACCCCGCGGACAGGGGTCAGATCGAAACGGCGGGCCTGCCCCGCATGCCCGGACACGGCTAGGCCATGGCCTCCGGAAAATACTGCCCGGCCAGGTCGCGCAGCTTGTACTTCTGGATCTTGCCGCTGGCCGTCATGGGATATTCGTCCAGGAAAACGATGTATTTCGGGATCTTGTAGCGCGAAATCTGCCCACGGCAGAAATCACGGATATCCTCGGTGGCCAGGTCGAAGCCTTCCTTCAGGATGACGAAGGCGCCGACCTCTTCCCCGTACTTGCGGCTGGGCACGCCAACCACCTGGACATCCTTGATGCCCTCCATGCGATACAGGAACTCCTCGATCTCACGCGGGTAGACGTTCTCCCCGCCGCGAATGATCATGTCCTTCAGACGCCCGGTGATGCTCAAATACCCGTCCTCGTCCATGGTTCCGAGATCCCCGGAGTGCATCCAGCCGTCGGGATCGATGGCCTGGGCCGTGGCGTCGGGGTTGTTGTAGTAGCCCTTCATGACGTTGTAGCCCCGGCAGCAGACCTCGCCCTGCACACCAGGCGCCACGGTCTCCCCGGTTTCCGGATCCACGACGCGCACCTCGATCTCGGGCATGGCCCGGCCCACGGTCCTGGTGCGCTGCTCGATGGTGTCGTTGACCCTGGTCTGGGTCATGACCGGCGAGGTTTCGGTCAGGCCGTAGCAGATGGTGATCTCCTTCATGTGCATGGCTTCGATGACCTTTTCCATGACCGGCACCGGGCAGGGCGAACCGGCCATGATACCCGTGCGCAGGGACGCCAGGTCGTACCGCGAAAACGAGCGGTGCTCGAGCACGGCGATGAACATGGTCGGCACCCCGTACAGGGCCGTGCACTTCTCCTCTTCCACGGCGGTCAGGACCATGAGTGGATTGAAACCCTCCAGAATGACCAGGGTGGCAGCATGACTCACGGCCGCCAGAACTCCCAGCACGCAGCCGAAGCAATGGAACAGGGGCACGGGCAGGCAGATCCGGTCCTGGTGGGTGAACTTCTGGTTCTCGCCGATCCAGAATCCGTTGTTGCCGATGTTGTGATGGGTCAGCATGACGCCCTTGGGGAACCCCGTGGTGCCCGAGGTATACTGCATGTTGACCACGTCGTGGGGGTCAAGACCGGCCTGTCGGAAACGGTAGTCCTCTTCGGACGTGACCCGGCTGAGCGCCAGGAGCTCGGGCATGGAATACATGCCGCGATGCTTTTCCTGGCCCAGAAAAAAGACGCGCTTCAAATCCGGAAACTTTTCGCTGCGCAAATAGCCGCGTTCCTGGGTTTTCAGTTCAGGCACCAGTTCGTAGACCGTCTGCACGTAGTCCGTGTCCCGAAACGAATCGATCAGAAGCAGGTTCTCGCACTCGGACTGCTTGAGCAGGTATTCCAGCTCGGCTCTTTTATAAAAGGTATTCACCGTCAGCAGAACCGCCCCGATCTTGGCCGTGGCGAACTGAAAGGCCACCCAGTAGGGCACGTTGGTGGCCCAGATGGCGACCTTCTCGCCTTTCTGCACGCCCATGGCCATGAGGCCCTTGGCCAGATTGTCGACCAATTCCCCGAATTCCCGGTAGGTCATGCGAAAGTTCCGGTCCACGTAAACCACGGCCTCGTTGTCCGGATGCCGCATGATGGCCTCGTCGAGCATCTGACCCAGGGTTATTTCTCGCAACGCAGGCTTGTCCATGACTCCCCCTTGAATGGTCCCGGACTATTCCGGAAAATAGAGCACCGCATAGATAGAGGCCGGGGAATTCCCCCCTGCAGCCACATGATGCGGAACAATGGAATTGAGATAGATGGAGTCGCCCTTGGCCAGGGTGATCACGTCCGTCCCGTAGGTGATCTCGACAACGCCCTCCTGCACGACGATGAATTCCTCACCCTCGTGGCTGGAAAGCTTTTTTTCGGCGCAGGTCGACGGCAAAATCTCGACGAAGAAGGGCTCCATGTGGCGGTCGGTCTTGCCCTTTCCCAGGGAATAGAACTTCATGTCCACGGAGCAGCCCTTGCCGCCAAGCATGCGCAGCCCCTCCTCCCGTGCGCCCAGGCGAACGACGAGCGGGTCCTGACCAAGTTCGTCGTCCAGAAAGGTGCCCATGCGCACCCCCAGCCCCCTGGCGACCTTCAACAGCGGCCCCAGAGACGGATATACAGAGTCGGCCTCAAGGGATTCGATGAAGGAGCGCTCCAGGCCCGTGCGCTGGGCCAGATCATCCAGACTCATTTCATTCAGTTCCCGGAACCGCTTGATGCGTTTGCCGAGTTGCTCTTCGCGCATTGCATTCTCGCTTGTTAGAGGTTGCTGGAGAGGGTCACCATGGTCACCGGCTCGGGCAGGTCGACGGCCACGCCACTGATGCGCCAGACGGCGTCGGCATCGACCCGGCAGCGGACCAGTCCGCTCCCCGGTTCGCCGGAGGTCCATTCCAGATCCAGGGCGGCTAGTTCCCGCGCCACGTCGGCGTCGGAAACGAAAAAACCGGCCCCGCTTGGCAGAAACAAGAGCATGGGCGGCAACAAGGTCTTCCAGGGCAGTTCCACTGCTGCGCGGGGAAAAAGCGCTTCGTCTGACACGCCAAACTCCGCAAAGGACTCGTCATCGTCAAGCCCCAGCACCTGGGCAAAGCTCTCCCGGGCATGCTCGAAACGCTCCTCCTGCTCGCCCAGGGCCACGAACTGCTCCTCCCGGTACAGGGCCAAGGCCAGAAAAAGCTGGGCCTGACGACGCCGGTCCAAATCCGTGGATTTGGCCGCAGGTTCCTGATCGGTGAGCCTGGAGCGGATGTCCATGGTCGTGTCCGTGTAGAAATTCTCCAGCCCCGCGGCCTGATACGCCTGCATGTCCGAGGTTTTGGGGAAACGCTTGGCGAATTCAAGATACCCGCGCAGGTGCTGGCGGACTTCGGTTTCGGACAAGGGCAGGCCTGGAGGGCTCCACCTGGGCAGATCCGAGGCCAGGGCCATGCCAGGATCCAAAAAGACCACTCTCTCTGGGAGATGCCCGGGAGAAAGCCTGGGATGCAGCCATGGGAAATGGATCATCATTTCAGTCATCAAACTCTCCTTGAGTCGAATTCGTCAGCCTCGGCGCCTGCATAGCGGCGACAACGGCCAGGACAGGAAGGCAGACGCACGAGACAGACTCCGTCCACCAGATTGCAACATCCCGCTTCTTCGACACCTTCCGGCAGGGGAATGAAATCCACGCAGTCCCACTCGCCGTTCAACCGCCCTGACCAGCGCCGCTCCCAGATGCGGCTGGCCTCCTCGCTGGACAGGCCGAATGCATCGGCGCGGATGACAAAGGCATCGAATCGGTCTTCGAGAAAAACCATGACCGCGCAAAAAAATTCACGCCGCAGTCCCGGATTGAGACGTTCCTCGTACAGACAGCGACCCCGCGCGAAATACCGGCAACCGTCTCCCGGCAGACGCAAAAGCGTGGTCACGACCGCACCGGGGGCCGGTGTTTCGGATCCCGCCGGCTGACGGAGGGCCTATTTCCTGGATACATTCCATCCCTCCGGAAACCAAGGTTTTTCTTCGCTGGCCCGGAGTTGACCTGCCCGAATGGCTATGTGTATATGAGGCCCAACCATTCCCGAGGAGGCATACATGTTTGGCATCGGCATCCCAGAGCTTCTCATCATCCTGGTCATTGTCCTGGTCATTTTTGGGGCCAACAAGTTGCCTGAAATCGGCGCAGGTATGGGGCGGGCCATCAAGAACTTCAAGAAGGCCACAAGCGAGCCCGAAGAAATCGACGTCACCCCCAAATCCGCACCCAAGAACGAATCGGACACAAAGGAATAGCCTGTCTGCACTTCACGCAAAGATCCCGGCCCGGCCGGGATCTTTCGTTTCCGGCGACCTGCTTAGCGGATTTCCAGGGCCAGCCCCTGGGCCTTCACCGCATCCGCGAGCCGCCGGGACAAGGCCTCCCGGGACCTGGCCTGGATCCGCCAGACCCCGACCATGCCCGCGCCTTCCATTTCCACTCCGACCAGGCTTTTATCCGCGATTTCCGCCTCCCAGGAATCCATCAGCCTGTCAAACTCCATGGGCCCCATGCTCGACAGCCAGCCGGAGACACGCACCGAGAGGGGCGACCCACCCTCGGCGGGCAGATTGGCGCGGGAAAAATATTGCTTCCATACAGCAAACCAGACCTCGTCCAGAGTCTTGGCCGTATGCGTGGCGTTCCAGGAGCCCAGGTGCAACACCCCGGTCCAGTGCCCCGCCTGGGACAGCTTCAGGACCGGCGCGTCTTCCCCGGCGGCAGCGACGGGCTTGAGCCCTGACAGCTCCTGCAGATGCCCGAGCCGCTTGGTGCGGGAAGGCTCGACACCGGACAGTTGCAGCACGTAAGGACGGGGCGCCGTGGCCGTATACATGACGCCCAGTTCGCGCAGCCGTGTCTTCAAGGCCGCGGTGTTGACGCGCACGTCCAGGGTCAGCATTCCTCCGGTGGCGTTGACTTCGGACGGAGCAACCTCGCTGTAGCCACGCACGAAAGATCCATGTTCGGGAGCGAGCACGCCCATGACCGCCTCAAGCCGAGATGGATTCAGCGGAGAAGCGACCATGGCCTGGATCTCCTGGGACAGGGCCTGGGCGAATCCCTTTTCCCGCACCGCGGCCACGGTCTCGCCCTCGCCGATGGACACGGACACCCTCTGATCCGCCAGAGCCGGCAGGGACCAAAGCATCACCAGCACCAAGCCAAGCACACCTGTGCGCATGAATATCTCCTCGGGAATAAAAGTCATGGAGCGCGGAGTCTCGCGTTTCGAAATCCGGACCCGCTGTTTTGCCCTCAGTCAAGAAAGGCCCGAGCGCGGGCCACGATCCCTTCCAGGTCGTCCGCATCGTGCCAGACAACCCCCTGGTCCTTGCGGAACCAGGTCAGTTGACGCTTGGCGTAGGCCCGTGTGCCGCGCAGCCAATCCTGGCGGGCCACCTCCATGTCCAACCCGTCCAGGAGCACGGACAAGAGTTCCGGACAGCCAATGCCGGAAAAACCAGGCGCGGAGCGGTCCGGACACGCCTCGAATGCGTGGCCCACTTCCGCGAGGGCCCCGGCCGCGAGCATGAGTTCGATGCGTCGGGCCAGGCGCGGAGTCAGTCCGGACAGTTCAGCGGCCAAACCGATCTTGAGCACCCGCAGCCCCTCCGGGCGACAGGTCCGGGCATGCCACCAGGTCAGGGTCCGTCCCGTGGCCGCAGCCACTTCCAGTGCCCGGCAGACACGCTGTGGATCATTGGGATGGATCTTGGCCGCGTAGTCCGGATCCAGGGCAGTCAGGCGCCTGTGCAAAACCTGCGAGCCCTCGGCCCGGCATTCCTCCGCCAGGGCTTCGCGGACGCCCGGATCGATATCCGGGATGGGGGCCAGGCCATCGACCAGGCTCCGCAGATAGAGCCCGGTGCCGCCGACCAGGATGGGCACCAGGCCGCGGGCGTGCATGTCCCGGGCCGCGCCCAGGATCGTTCCGGCAAAGGACCCTGCCCGCACCGGATGATTCACGGGCAGATAGCCGTACAGGGCATGGGGACAACGCGCCTGCTCCTCGGGACTGGGCTGGGCCGTGACAACAGCCAAGCCCGCGTAGACCTGCCGGGAGTCGAAATTGACCACCCCCCCGCCCAGGCTCTCGGCCAGGGCCAGTGCCGCAGCGGTTTTGCCCGTGCCTGTGGCCCCGACCAGACAGACGAGGGACAGCGCCGTCATGCCCCTCCCGCCCCTGCGGGCAAGCCTGCGCGCGTCTCATCCATGCGCCGGACCACATGGGCCAGGATGGTATCGGGGACCAGTCCCTCGATGGAACCTCCAAGCTTGGCCACGTCTTTGATGATGGACGAACTGATGTACAGCCAGCGATAGTCCGTCATCATGAACACGGTATGGATGCTGGGCTTGAGCTTGCGGTTCATGAGGGCCATCTGGAACTCGTACTCGAAGTCCGAGACGGCGCGCAGGCCGCGCAGGATGGTGTTGGCCCCCTTGCTCGGCACGTGCTCCACCAGCAGCCCGGAAAACCCTTCGACCTCCACGCGCGACTGCCCGCGGAAAACCTCGCGGATCATTTCAACCCTTTGGTCGAGGCTGAAAAATGGATTCTTGCCCGAGTCCCTGGCCACGGCCACGATGACCCGGTCAAAAACCTCAAGGCCCCGCCGCACGAGGCTCAGGTGCCCGTTGTGGAAAGGGTCGAAGGAGCCGGGGTACACGGCGATGCGCTCTGGTTTCTGCGCCATATGCAAATCCTTGTCTGTCCGTAGAGTTTGTCGCGAACGGGAATCAGTTCGGGGTGCGGGGGGTTTTCGAAGGAAAGCCCCGCCTCCACCTCGACGCAGAGCAGCCCATCGCGCGCCAGGATGTCCTGGTCAAGCAGCAGCTGGAGCGCCGGCAAAAAAAGATCCTTGCCGTAGGGCGGATCGACGAAGACCAGCCCGAAGGAGCCCGTATTTCCGCCGGAAAGCCAGCGCGCGGCGTCGCCCTTGACCATGCTCCATCGACTCCGATCCACACCGAGCGTCTCCAGGTTGGAACGGATGAGATGCGCGGCGCGGGCGGCCTTCTCCACGAAGACCGCGCTCCGCGCCCCACGGCTCAGGGCCTCCAGGCCCAGGGAACCGCTGCCGGCGAAGATGTCGGCCACGCGGGTCCCGCTCCAGCCCAGACCCTGGGATTCGAGCATGGAGAAGAGGGATTCCCGCACCTTGCCTGTTGCTGGCCGATATCCCGGCCCCTCGGTCGTTCTGATCTGCCTGCCGCGGAACTCCCCGGCAATGATGCGCACCCCTTACTCCTTCCCGGGCTTCTGCTTCTGCTCGAACATGAGCTCCGAGAGGATGGAGGTAAAGCGGGAGTTGATGTCCAGCAGGTTGCCGCGGATCTCCACCTGATTGGAGAGCCCCATGCGCTGGATGAACTCCACCCGCTCCTGAACCTGGGCCAGCTTCTCGGAGGTCTGCTCCAACAGGTACTCCCAGTCGATGCGTGGGGCCGCCAGGGACGGCCGGGCCGTGAGTTCGAAGCGCCCGCCCTTTTCCAACAGGCATTCGTCCAGATAGTCGGGAATGTGCACGGCCAGCTTGAATTTCTCACGGATCAGCTCGGCCAGCACTTTCTGGCCCGAGTGCTCGCCGTGGACCAGATAGACCTGCACCTCCGGGTTGCGGAAATGGGACAGCCAGTCCAGGATCTGGGACTGGCCGGCATGGCCGGAAAAGCCGCCGATGGTGAACACCCTGGCCTTGACCGAAAGCTCCTCGCCCAGGATGCGCACGGCCTGGGCACCGTCGACAATACGTCGGCCCGGCGTGCCCTCGGCCTGGAAACCGACAAAAACGATGGACGCCCCCGCTTTCCATATATTGTGCCGCAGATGGTGCTTGATGCGCCCTGCGTTGGCCATGCCGCTGCCCGCGATAACGATGGCCGATCCCTCGCTGGTGTTGATGGCCCGGGATTCGTCGGCGGTCAGAGTGTAACGCAGGTTGGGCATTTCCAGGGGATTTTCGCCGTTCTTGACCAGTTCCTTGGTCTGCTGGTCATAATAGTCCCAGTGACGCCGGAAGATTTCCGTGGCCTTGATGGCCAGGGGACTGTCCACATAGACCGGCATGTCCTCGGGCAGCCGTCCCTCCTTGCGCAGGAGGTACAGCGAGTACAGCAGCTCCTGGGTACGCTCCACGGCGAAGGCCGGAATGATGACCTTTTGCCCTCGCTCGTAGCTATAGGCGATGGCCTCGGCCAGTTCCTCGCGGCTCTGGGTCTCGTTCTTGTGATTGCGGGCGCCGTAGGTCGATTCCAGAAAAAGGAAGTCGGCCGCCTCCACGGTCTGGGGATTGCGGACCAGAAGCTGGTTCGGCCGGCCCAGGTCGCCGGAGAAGACCAGTTTGGTCTCCTCTTCCCCTTCCTTGATCCATATCTCGATAAAGGCCGAGCCCAGGATGTGTCCGGCGTCATTGAAAACAACACGCACACCCGGCTTCGGTTCAAAGGCTTGGTTATATTCCTGGGTCTTGAGCTGCAGGAACGCCTTCTGGGCCTGCTCCACAGTGTAGAGCGGCTCCACCGGGGGATCGCCGGCCCGAAGCTTCTTGGTGCTGCGCCACTGCGCGTCGGTCTCCTGGATGCGCGCGCTGTCCTCCAGCATGATCCCGAGCAGATCCCTGGTCGGGGACGTGGTGAAGACCGGGCCCTTGAAACCCTTGGCGACCAGTCTCGGCAGCAGACCCGAATGATCGATGTGCGCATGGGTCAGCAGGATGAAATCCAGAGATTCCGGGTGGTAGACCCCGCCCTCGTCCCTGTTGCGCATCTCGATGACCCGGTTGCCCTGGTGCATGCCGCAGTCGATGGCGAAACGCGCGTGCTCGCATTCGAGCACATAGCAGGAGCCGGTCACGGTCCGAGCAGCGCCAAGAAAGGTTATCTTCATGAATTTCTCCTTACGTTTCGGATGGATGTCCACACAACAAAAATTCGACCCATTGCTCTCGCCGGGGAGTCTGTGCTAGCCATGGCCAACGACAGGCGCCGGGGCCGGCGCGACAACCCTTTTCCAGGCAAAGCCCATGATCAATCTGGACAAACTCAGCGACCGGGACCTTCCGCCCCTGAAGCCCATGGTCATGCGCCTTTGGCAGCTCCTCAACGCCCAGAACACCCGGCTGCAGGAGATTGTCGAGGCCATGAGCGCCGAACCCGTGCTCTGCGCGCGCATCATGGCCATCTCCAATTCGCCGCTGTACCGCGGACTAGAGGAAATCAACTCGCCTCAAAAAGCACTGGTCCGGTTGGGCTTAAACGAGGTCAAAGGCATCGTCTACTACCTGACCCTGGCCGACTCCGTGCGCAAGAACGCATTCCCGCCATCGTTCTCGGTCCGCCGATTCTGGACCCACAGCCTGAGCACGGCCCTGTTCTGCAGAAAACTGCTGCAATTCTACCCCCACCTCTTCCCCCTGAGCGCCGAGGAACAGGACGGGGCCTATCTGGCCGGCCTGCTGCACGACATCGGCTACGTGGTCATGGCCACGCTCATGCCCGGCGAGTTCACGAACATGGTCCGGATCTGGGGAGAAGGGAACCGCCCGCCCCAGGAGGTCGAGGAAGACATATTTGGCGTCAGCCACCCGATCCTGAGCGCCAAGGCGCTCAAGCTGTGGAAATTCCCGAAAAATGTCCAGCTCACGGTGTATGCCCACCACCGCGTCATCACTGACGATTCTCCGCCGCCGTCCATTATGCTTGTCAAGCTTGCCGACTATCTGTCCACGGAAGCGGGATATCATTTCAATCCCCTGTACACGGTGGAACTCAAACGCCAGACCATCCCCGTCTTCCTGCTGGAAGCCGACTACCAGCCCGTCATCCAGGACGTGTCCCTGAAAGTGGAAACCCTTGTGAGCCAAGCCTTCACCTGACGATCACTCTCCGGCGAAGAACGTCGGAGAGCAGTGCAGAGCGAGGTCGACCATGCCGGTGTAGCCCATGATGCCCTGGGGCGCGGGTTCGGCCATCTTTTCCCGCAGCCAGTTCCAGAGCACGTCCCCGGTTCGAGAGAACTGCCGGTAGTCGCCCAGGACCCGCACGCAGAGATACCGGGCGGCCAAGCTGAATTGCGTGGAGGGTTTGGATCCTTCCTGGAACTGATATTCCTCGATGACCGCAGCCAGACGCCGCAGCAAAAACCGGGTGCCCTCCTCGTCCAGGTCTGGAGAGATGAGGACGAGCAGTCCGTTGCCCATGGATGCCAAGCGGTCATAGTTGCGCAACTGACGCCGCAGGGACGACCAGATTCCGTTCTTGAACCACTGCATCCAGTCCTCGCCGTAACTGGCCCGCAAGCTCGAAAGGCCGGGCACGGACAGCACGCTCAGAGAGACCCAGCCTTCCCGGCGACCGATGCGGTTGACTTCCTCGTGCAGAAAGGTCCGTATCCCCTCGGGGGTCAATAATCCGGTCTCGGTGTCCAAAAGACGGGAGGCGCCATGCTCGCGGCACAGGGCCATGGCGCGCAGGGCACGTCTTATCTTCCACTCCAGCTCAAGATCCATCCAGGGCCCGAGCATGTAGTCGTCCACCTCGTGGTTGCTGGAATAAATGGCCACCTGATCCTCTTCCGGACCCAGCAGGACGATATAGGTCGGAGACAAGGCCCGCCGGGCCTCCCGGGCCCGCACCAGGGCGCACAGTTCCAGGCCGGAAGCGTCCACCCCTCGGGAAGCGACCAGCAGGCAATGGTATTCCGTGTCCTCGGTGAGGGCCACGGCCTTGAGATGCCCGCGTACATGGTCGACAAGCAGCCCCATGCGCTGCAGCACGATCATCATTTCACGCGCGACGTCCTCGTCCGGTTCCACGAGCAAGAAACGGAACGGCTTGTTGTCTTCCAAGGCCTGGTTCATGAGTTGATCTCAAACTGAAGAGTAGTGGATGGAAAAATGCCTGGAACTGCCTGGACTTCCGGGTAACAGACAGGGCCCTTCTTGTCCACAGACCCGCAACTTGCGGCACCAGGGAAGATTTTGCCCTTGACGGCTTTATTGTGTATGGACCCCCTGACCAGAGCGGACGCCATGCATAATCCTTTCAAATCCCTTGAGAATAATCCCGCACTGCGGTCCAGGTTGCCCAAACGCCGGCGCCGGGCCGCGCCGGCCGCTCCCAGACAGACGGCTTTGGCCGGCACGGGCGAAGACCGCGAAGAGGATCTCTTCCTGCGGGCCGTGTCCGACGCCACGCCCCTGTCGCCGGGTGGCCGCGATGTCGCGGCTGCGGCCAGCACCGAGGCAACGGCACCCGTTGCGCCGCCCTCCTTTGCCCGTCTGGTCGAGGAACATATCGAATTCGAGCTGGAGTGCTCCCTCGAGTATCTGACCGGCCAGGTTCGGGGACTGGACGCCAAGATCTTCCGCAAACTCAAGGCCGGGGAAATGAGCGTGCAGGGACGTCTTGACCTGCACGGCATGAACGCGGAACAGGCCCATTTGGCCGTCGTCGATTTTCTTCGCCGCAGCTATATGGATGGCAAGCGCTGCGTGCTGCTCATTCCGGGGCGTGGCCGCAATTCCCCTCTGGGGCAGGGAATTTTGCGCCAGGAACTTTCAACCTGGCTGACCAGGCTTCCGCTCAAGCGCATCGTTCTGGCCTTCGCCACGGCCCAGCCCAGACACGGCGGCAGCGGGGCCGTATATCTCCTGTTGCGCCAAGTGCGCAAAGATCAGGGCAGGATCGCCTGGGAAGAGGTTTTCGCCTACCTGGACGGCTGATTTTTCCAACAATCATCAAAGGACCTGAACATGGGTTTTTTCTCACGCATCAAGAAACTCTGGGGCGCGGGCAGCCAGCCCGAGACCCTTCGCCAGACCGACGATACCGCGCCAAAGCCCCTTCCATCTGCGGGTGAAGCGGCCGGAATCACGGTCGAAACGCCCGAGGACAACGGTCGGCGCCACCTGCTTGGCCACGACGAGGACAGCCATGCGCGCCCGGCACCGGGCATCGTCCCCGCTCCGACCAGCACACCCGACCCGTCCCGGGACAAGCCCGCCGCACCGGCCGCATTGGAGCCATGGCAAAAGCCCCTGGTCCAGGCCCTGGGCGCGGCCGAACCAAAGCTCTCGACCTGGATGGTCCATGTTCTGGACGGAGTGGATCGGCGAGGAGATTTGCTGTGGCATCGCCTGCGCTTCCTGTTCGGCCAACTGGACGTTCCGGCCAAGGAAAGCGAGGACTTCATCACACGGTTCGACGCCTGGCTTTCGGACATGGACTACGACCGTGTGGACGAATTTCGCTCCGAACTGCAGTACCGCATGGCCCTGGCCCTGGAACTCGAGGATGAAGAGGACGAACGCAACCGCCTGTTTCTGAAACTCTCGGCCGGCCTGGGCAAGACCCGCGAACAGCTGACCCTGCGCATTGATCAGCTCCTGGCCCTGACCGGAGGCTATGACGACGAATTCTGGGAGGAACTGGAAGAGATCCTGCTCATGGCCGACGTAGGCGTGAACGCCACCCAGGCACTGATCAAACGCCTCAGGCCCAAGGTTCGCCAGGCCAAAGCCCGCGACGCAGCGGATTTCAAGGCCCTGCTGAAGGAAGAACTGGCCGCGGTCTTCCCGGAACCCAAAACTCCGGTGGTGCCGCAACCGCCGGAAGTGGTGCTCATGATCGGCGTGAACGGGGCGGGCAAAACCACGACCATTGCCAAGCTGGCCCACCGCGCTCAGATGCAGGGCCGCAGGGTCCTGGTCGCGGCCGGGGACACGTTCCGCGCCGCGGCCATCGAGCAGCTGCAGGTCTGGTCCAAACGGGTGGGGGCCGGATTCTACGCCAAGGCCCACGGCAGCGACCCTGCGGCCGTGGCCTTCGAGGCCGTGGAATACGCCATGCGGGAGGGCTATGACCTTGTTTTCGTGGACACGGCCGGCCGGCTGCAAACCAAGCACAACCTCATGGAAGAATTGAAGAAGATCAACCGTGTTCTGGGCAAGAAGCTTGAAGGCGCCCCCCACCGCACGGTCCTGGTCCTGGACGCGACCACGGGACAGAACGCCTTGTCCCAGGTCAAGCTCTTTTCCCAGGCCTCGCCCGTGGACGAAATCGTGCTGACCAAACTGGACGGCACGGCCAAGGGCGGCATCATCGTGGCCATTGCCCTGGAATTCAAGATCCCCATCAGCTTTGTCGGACTGGGAGAAAAGATGGAGGATTTGCGTCCCTTCTCGGGCCAGGAATTCGCCAACGCCCTCTTTGACTGAAAACCATGCCCTAGCGGCTCTGTCCCGCTGCGGACAGGGCCGCCCGCAAACGTTCCACCCGGCGGCGGTTGACGCCCATATCCCACCATCCGCTGCGCGCAGCGGAGCGGATGTGGACCAGATTTCCATCCCGTCGACATTCCAGATCATCGATAAAGCCAAAAAAATGCGAACGGAACGTGGCATGCACATATCCGTCCGCCTCCTGCTCAACGCTTCCACCCAGGGCCGTGACGGTCTCCACGAGACGGTCCCATCCGGCGTCCTCTAGGGCCAGGGGCTCGATGCCGGGGTTGGGCTGCTCCGAACAGACGCAGTTGGGCGAATCCGGACAGGGAAGCAGCCGCCCATCCACGAGGCGAGGCCCGCCTGCCGAGGCGCAGGAAGCCAGTCCCAGACAAACTAGAAACAAAAGCCCAGACATTCTATTCAATTTCCCTTCCCCTCGCATTTCGGATCATCTGGCCGCTGATAACGGCGCGTTCATCCAGCCTGCAAAATTTGGAGAACCGCCTCGATTTGTTCCCCATCCACCCAGGGCCAGCCAGGCAGAAGACGGGCCGAAAATCCCGGCAATTCCACGCGCCAATGATGCAAAAAAAGACCTTCCCGATCCCCTGCCCCGTAGACCGGGTCGCCGACCAGGGGGTGTCCGGCAGCGGCCAGATGCGCCCGGATCTGGTGCCGGCGGCCCTTGCGAATGCGCGCCAGCACAAGGGTGTTCTTGCCCACGGGATGAACGGGCCAGACCCAGGTCCAGCGCAACGGCTCGTCCTCGTCGGCCGTGACCCGCACCACGCGGCGCCTGTCGTCCTGAATGCGCCCACGCAGCGTTGCGGCATCGACGCTCCCGCAGACCAGCGCCAAATACCATTTGTCGACCTCGCCCCGGTTCTGCCACTCTTTGTACGCGGCCTCGTCACTGGCTGAAACCGTGGCCAGGACCAGACCGCTGGTCGGAAAATCCAGACGGTTCAGCAGCCTCCAGCCAGCATACCCCAGGCCCGGCAGACACCCCTCAAGACTCTCGGATCCGCGCCCGGTCACGCTGTGCAACCCAGCAGGCTTGGACAGAGCCACGAAATTCCCGGCGCAGGCAACGACACGGACCTCGGGGCAGGACGGAGTTGGATCCGAAATTTGGACCTGGACCAGCTGCCCGGGCCGCACCAGGGCGCCCTTGGCCATGGGCCTGCCGTCGACCAGGACCAGACCGTCCGCCACAAGGAACCGGCAGCGACGCAGGCTCAGGCCCAGGCCCTGGGCCAGGACCTGGTCCAGCCGTTGCGGCGGCAGGTGTGCGGGATGGATGAAGGAATCCATGGATGCGGAGCCTAGACGAGGCTGCGGACCGTGGCCAGCCGGAATATTTCGTGCGGGTCGAGGATGAGAATGACCCGGCCGTCGCCCATGATGGTCGCCCCGGACACTCCGCCGATATTGCCCAGATACTCTCCCAGGGACTTGATGACCACATCCTGACGTTGCAGGAGCTGGTCCACGATGAAGCCGACACGACGTTCGTTGATGGTGATGACGACCACGGGCAGCAGGGTCGGCTCCGGGTCGGTTGCCGGCAGGTCCAGCAGCTCGGCCAGACTGGCCAGGCCGAGGACATCGCCGCGCAGGGTGGTGACCTTGCGGTGATGCATCATGCTGATGCGGGAGGAGGGGATCTTGGTCGTCTCCGAAACCGTGTCCAAGGGAATGGCGAAGATGTTGTCGCCCACGCGGACCGTCAAGGCGTCGATGATGGCCAGGGTCAGGGGCAGGACCAGCGTGAAGCGCGCCCCCTGTCCGACCTCTGAATGGATCTGCACGCTGCCCTTGAATTCCTTCAGGTTGTTGCGGACCACGTCCATGCCCACTCCACGGCCGGAAATGTCCGTTACCTGCGCCGCCGTGGAAAAACCGGGCGTGAAAATCAACTCTCGGGCCGTGCGGTCATCCATGCTCCGGGCCTCGTCGAGACTGATAAGCCCCTTTTCCACTGCCTTGCGGCGCATGAGATCCGGATCGATCCCCCGGCCATCGTCCTCGACCTCGACGAACACGGAATTGCCCTTGTGAAAGGCGCGCAGCCAGACCCTGCCGGTTTCGGGCTTGCCCGCGGCCAGGCGCTCCGCAGTGGATTCGAGGCCATGGTCCAGGCAATTGCGCAGCAGATGGACCAAGGGATCGCCGATGACCTCGACCACGCTCTTGTCCAGTTCCGTCTCCTCGCCCTCGGTGACCAGCTCGACCAGCTTGCCCGATTTGCGGCTCAGGTCACGGATGAGGCGTGGGAACTTCGCGAACACGGTCTGCACCGGCACCATGCGCACGTGCATGATGGTGTCCTGCAGATCGTCGGAAATGCGGATCATGGACGAGATGGTCTCGGTCAGGTGCTGGGCAACGGTTTGAGGATTCTCCCCTGATTCCAGGACCTTGGCCAGCATGCTGAAGCGGTTGCGGTTGATGATGAGTTCGCCGATGAGGTTCATGAGGTGGTCGAGCTTGGAGTGCTCGACCCGGATGGTCGACATGGCCCGCCGCCCCACGCCGGCCGCAGTATCCGGGGGGGGTGCTTTGGGACGAAGCGCGGAAGGAACAGGCGCGACCGCCATCGATGGTTCCGGTTCGGACGAAGCGGCCGCCTCCAGAGAAGGTGCCGGATGCGCGCTTGGAATCATTTCCTCGCGCAGCAAAACCACGGCCCGAGCGACCATTTCTTCGATGGCGCCTTGATCATGCCGCAGGGTGTCGAGCAAAGCCGAGACATCCATCCCGGCCTCCCGGGCCTGGTCGACCAGCACCGCCGTCTTTCCGGCCTGCAGGCGCAGCTCCTCCAGCTTCATGTAGGACGCGGCGTTCTGGAGCGAGGACAAGACGCGGTAGAGCCCGTCGATGTAGGCCCGTTGCGAGGGATCGCTGGTCAAATTGTCCAGGGCCATGCTCATGTTCTCAGTGAGCTGCGCGGCGGTCTGCTCAAAAATCGCCAGATCCTCGGCATCGATCTGCCCGGGAGAGGCGACGGGAATGTCGCTGACGCACGCTGCGCCATCTCCCGCAGAACCGGCATCACCCTGAATGTCGCGCAAGGCCTGGGCCAGGGACGTGACCGGCACCGGAGTGACCGTGCCCAGACAGGGGTCGATGCGCCGCAAAAGTTCCTCCAGACCGTCGAGGACTGACAACAGCACGTCCACCGCAGGACGCGAAAGGGCCTGCTCTCCCTTGCGCACCTTGTTCAGAAACGTTTCGGCCTCGTGAGTCAGCTCATTGAGTTCAAGATAGCCGATGATGCCCGAATTTCCTTTCAGGTTGTGGAAATAGCGGAACATGTCGTTGATCAGATCCGGATTGCACGGATCCTTCTCGGCGCTCAGCAGCGCCTGGCTCAAAGAAGCGATGATCTCCTGCGCCTCTTCCAGAAAGTCGGCCAGATGTTCTGCTCCGGCGATGGTCAGGGCATAGGGGGGCAAGGACGACTGATCCCGAATGGACAAACGCGCTTCCGAATCCACACCGGCGCCAGGCGTCGCGTTCCCGCGGGCCAGCAGAGCCTGGATGCGCTCAACAAGGACGCTCCTGTCTGTCTCGCCCTCGGTGCCGGTGGAATGCAGACTGTCGAGCATCTCCTTCAGGGCGTCGGAGATCTTGAGGATGAGATCCGTGACCTCGGGGGTGATCCGGACTTGGCCCGCGCACGCTGCTTCCAGGATGCGTTCGCCCTGAGCGGCCATGTGGTTCATGCGGGTCAGGCCGAAAAAACCCGAAGCTCCCCTGAGGGAGCGAATGGGCCGAAAAATACGATCCAGGAGCCCGAGATCGTCTGGGGACAGCTCCAGTTCCAGAAGCACGGGTTCGATGGCGTCCAGGTGTTCCCTGGCCTCGATGACGAACTCCGCGTACAGTTCCGGACCAAAGCTGTCCTGGCTCATCCTGTCCTTCCTCGTTTTGAGTGCCGAACTCCGGCTAGCCCAGGAGCATCTTCACGTTGCGCAACATCTTCTCTGGTTGGGCGGGTTTGATCATGTACATGTTCGCGCCCAGCCGCAGTCCGGCCTGAACGTCCTTTTCCTGCCCCTCGGTGGACAAAACGATGATGGGGATGTCCCGGTAAGCCGGTTGTTCCCGCAAGGTCTTGATAAAAGTCTGACCGTCCATGCGCGGCATGTTGATATCAGAAATGATCAAGTCGATCTTGCCCGCCCCTTGCAGCTTCTCCAGGGCGTCAAGACCGTCCTCGGCCACGGTGACCTTGAGGCCCTCCTTCTTGAGGATGAAGGCCACCAGGTTGCGAACGGTTTTCGAATCATCGACCACCAATACATGCTTGACCATTTATTCCTCCACTCCACCTGCCGAACGACCCGAGTGCTCGACATCCCAACTTGGCTGGGAATCGTCCATGCGCCGGAGCTCATGCTCTATTAGCCCACGCAGGGCGTGCCAATCATCCTCATACACGTTGGTGAAACGCAATCCCAGACGGTAACGCAGGGATCCGTCCTGGTCCACCCGGACCACTTCGGCCACGGCTTGCAGAACCTGTTCGCCGTCGCTTTCGTGAGCCTTGAAAAAACCCTGCCGGAACCTGTTCAGACGCGCGATGTGCAGACGCACCAGGACCTGATCCCCGACAACGAAACGATGGTCCACCAGCACGGACAGGCCACCGGCACTGACGTCGACGCAGGTTGCCTCGCGCCGGGGGGAACTGCCCAGGGGGAAGGCGAATTCGGCCACGTCCAGGCGATACGATTTGGGGAGCCGGGCCTCTCTTCTGCGTTCACGCCCAGACATCACCCCTCCTTCCTGTATACGATGGACCCTGGATGGTGCACCGGTTTGAAGGCGCGGGACAGATTGTGCAGCGATTCCGAATGCCCGATAAAGAGATACCCGCCCGGCAAAAGATTGTCGTACAAACCCGCAATGACCTGACGCTTCATCTCATCGTCGAAATAAATGATCACGTTGCGGCAAAAAACGATGTGCGATCGCTCGACCCGTTTGATCTGAGTCCGGTCGCTCAGGTTGATCTGCCCGAACTGGACCAGATCGCGAACCTGGGATTTGATCTTGATCCTCCCGTTACCCTCGTCGTCGAAATAGCGGGCGATGATTTCCTGGGGCGTGGTCCGCATGGCGTATTCGGAGTAGATCCCGCGACGGGCCGAGTGCAAAACTCCTTCAGACAGATCGTTGGCCGTGATGCGGATATCCCAGGAGCCGACTTCGCCGCGCAGCGCCTCATGAACCATGATGGACAGGGTGTAGGGCTCCTCTCCGGTCGAGCACCCGGCCGACCAGATGCGCAGGCTGCGGCTTCCGGACTGACGCAGGCCATCCAACACCGCGGGCAGGATCGTGTCCTGGAAGACGGCGAGTTGCGGCGGGTTGCGGTAGAAGCTGGTCTCGTTGGTGGTGATAACCTCGAACAGGCGGCCCAGTTCCCGGTGCCGGCCCGGATCGTACTTGAGAAAATAGAAGTATTCCGAAAAATTCTTGAGTCCCAAATCCTTGAGCCGGTTTTCCAACCGGTTCTCGAGCAGGTACTTGCGGTTGTCGCCGACAAAGATGCCACTCTGTTCATAGATGAAACCGCGCAGATTGACGAACTCATCGTCAGCGATGCGCAGTTCCCGGTGCAAGGAGATGGTCTTGGAAAAAAGCGACGACATCACCCCTCCCTGCCGTGATCGGTTTGCATGCGGTCGAGGGCATGCTCCGCGGCCGCCTGGATGTCTGGATCGTCGCTGTTCAGCGCGGCCAGAAGGGCCTTGAAGGCGGACTGTCCGCCGATCCGGCCCAGGGCGGCGATGACCTTGACCACGACCAGGGGGTTGGGATCTTCGAGAAGTCCGATGATGGCCGGAGCCAGGGAAGGATCCTGACAGTCCGCCAGAGCATCCACGGCCCGAATGCGCACCCATTCGTTCTTGTCGCCCAGGGCGCCGAGCAGAAAATCCAGAGGCCGGCCGGAACACACCCGGCCCAGGGTTTCGACCAGGGTCTGCCGGACCTCGGCGACCCCATCCTCGGCCAAGCCAAGCATGGCGTCCAGCACCCTGGGGTCGTGCATGAGCGGCCCCAGGGACTCCAGAGCGATCTTGCGCACGTCCGGAGACTCGTCGGACAGGGCCGCCACGAGCACCGTCTGGTGGGCTTGCGGGTCGATGCGGCCAAGGCCATAGACGCCCATAAGCCTTCTCAACACGGCTGAGTCATTGATCAAAACAAGCATCCTGGCGGTCACCGCCGCGTTGCCGATGGCCACCGCCGCTTCCAGAGCCGCTTCCTTGACGTCGTCATAGGGATGATCCAGATGGGTCAGCACGGCTTCGGCGCACTCTCCGCAACGCAGCTTGCGTCCCAGAAAGTGCAAGGCCTGCTTGAGAATGGTGCCGTCTCGGGACTCGGCCAAAATGCCCAGAAAATAGTCCTTGGTCTCGGGACCACCGATGCGTGCGATGGTTGCGCTGACGCATCGCTGCAGGTCACGCCCCAGGCCGTCGAAAGCCGCGATGAGCAACCGCGAGGCCTCGGGCGTGGCCAGCTTGTCCAGGGCCATGATCGCGACCAGGGCTCCGCCCTCGTCGCCCTGCAACGCCGCCTCCAGGGACGGATTGATGCCGATGGCGGCCAGGGAGTTCACGGCCAGGGTCACACGCTCCAGATCATGGTCGGGGTCGAGGCCTCCGGCCAAGTTCAGGATCCGGGAAGTGGCCTTCGCGCCTCCCACATGCCCGAGGCCGACCACGGCCGCGTCCTGGATCTCCGTGTCCTCGTCGTCCAGGGCGGCAAGAAGGTAGTGGCCGATTTTTTCGCGCTCATCCGCGGACAGGAGGCTCAGGCTCCTGCCGCCCATGATGCGCACTATGGCCCGCAGAATCTTGTTGCGCAGGGCCGCGGCGACAGTGTCCAACCGCTTCATGAGCATGGGCACGGCCTTGACGTTGCCCATCTCTCCCAGGGCGTCGATGATCATGGACCCAACCAGGTCGGAACTGCGGTCCAAGGCACGAACCAGGGCATTGATGGAGGCCTCGTCGCGGATCTTCATCAAGGCCTCGATCACGGAAAAACGAACCCATTCCTCGTCGCCCAAGGCCTGGTTCAGACTCCTGACCGCCTCGGGACGACCCAACTCGCCCAGGCTCACGGCGGCCTGGTAACGCACGTTGACCTCCGGGTCGCGGAGCAAAGCCTCGCACAGGGGCTGGACCGCATGCACATCCGAAGCAGAACCCAAAATGTCGGCCATGAAGATGCGGATGTCAGGGTCCTCGTCCTTGAGCAGAGGCAGCATCAGGTCCAGATGCGAACCACCCAGGGCGCGCAGCAAATCCATGCCCAGATTCCGCAGCGGGGCCTGGTCATCGCGCAAGAGCGGCAAAAGCGACTCCACGGCCCTGCGGCCGCCGATCCTGCGCAAGGCGTGGTCGGCGGCGTCCTGAACACCCAGATTGTAGCTGCCCAGAAGCTCGACCAGCAGAGGCACCGCCGGTTCCAGCCGGGTCTCGGCCGCCTGGAACGCGCCCTCCCGCTGCTGTTCAACATCCGAGCTCCGCAGACGCTCCAGTATTTCGCTATGCATTGAACTATCTCCTCTCACCGACTTCCGCAGCCAGGAGGGCCTGACATCCGACCTCGGACAGGAGCGCCTCGGGCATGTCCCCAAGATCAACCACGGCGTCCGCAAGACCCGCTTCCACCACGGCCTTGGGCATTCCGTAGACCACGCAGCTCGAATCGCTTTGAGCCAGAAGCCGCCCCCCGGCCGCCTTGAGACGGTGGGCACCGTCCAGCCCATCGCTGCCCATTCCGGTCAGCACGACCCCCACGGCCATATGACCAATCAAGTCCGCCACAGAGCCGAAAAGCTCGTTCACAGACGGCTTGAACAACGACTGGAGCGGCTCATCACCGACCTCCGCGACCAAGCCAGTCAAGCCCCGCCGGACACGCAAATGCGTCCCCCCCGGCGCGACCAGCACCGTACCGGGAGCGATGGGGTGCCCGTCCTCGGCCTCGCAAACCCGCAGCGGACTCAGCGCATCCAGACGCCGGGCAAAGGGCCCGGTGAATGCCCGAGGCATGTGTTGCGCGATAAGGATGCAGGCAGGATAATCCCCTGGGAGTTGCGGTAAAAGGGACTGCAGGGCCGAGGGCCCGCCCGTTGACACGCCGATGGCAACGACACTGCGCGCACCAGCGACTGCTGCTGGACGGGCCAGGACGGAAGCGCAGACAGGAGGCTTGGGACGCAGGGGAAACACGATCTTCCGCCGGGCCACGGCCCTGACCTTGGCGCGCAGATCATCCTCGATCTTCACGATTTCGAAGCTCCCCTTCGAAACCTTTTTGGGCAGGTAGTCAACGGCTCCGATTTCCAGGGCCTTCAAGGTCTCCCGGGCGCCATCCTCGGTCAGGGAACTGACCACGATCACTGGCCGGGGCATCTCCATCATGATGCATTTGAGCGCCGTCAGGCCGTCCATGACCGGCATCTCCAGGTCCATGGTCACCACGTCTGGGTCCAGGCTGCGGATCAGGGTCAAGCCCTCGCGACCGTCCCGGGCGCACCCCACCACCTCGATCTCGGGATCGTGTTCGAGCATCGAACTGATGGCCTTGCGCATGAACGCGGAATCATCGACGACCACTACCCGAATCACGCCCCCTCCTCAACGGGTGCACGAATGACCCGTTGGCCAGACGCCCAGCACCGCCCATACACGCATGCCTAACAAAAATTAACGGGTATTTCCAGCGTTTTAATGCACGGGAAAGCAGATCAAAGACTGAGCCCGGGTCGCTCCTGCTTGACCACCGCCACCCAGGCCGCGGTCAGATCCTTGTCCCATTGACTGCCCGCGCCACGGTCCAGGGCATAGAGAACCTTGTCCAAGGGGAGGGCCTGCCGATAGGCCCGGTTGGAAGTCATGGCCTCGTAGCTGTCGGCCAGACAGATGATGCGCGCCATGAATGGCACCTCGTCGCCGCCCAGACCGTCGGGATACCCCTGGCCGTCCATGCGCTCGTGGTGGTGATAGATGATCTCGGTCACATCGCTCATGGCTCCGACCTGCCCCAGGATCTCACGACCCATGACGCTGTGCCGCTTCATGGTTTCATATTCATCCTCGGTCAGGGCTCCAGGCTTGTTCAGGATGTGGTCGGGGATGCCGATCTTGCCGATGTCGTGGAGCATGCCGGCAATGTGCAGGCGGTCGATCTCCCTGGTCCCGAGTCCAAGGGCCCGGCCCAGGCGGCAGGCGTATTCGGCCACGCGTTCCGAATGCCCCCGGGTGTAGTAGTCCTTGACTTCCACGGCCTGGGCAAAGGAGCGGATGACGTCCTGGTTCATGGCCCGCAGACGCGAGTAGAGATGGGAATTCTGAAGGGCCGATGCTGTGTGGGAGGCAAAAACGCCCAGAAGCTGCAAGTCCTGCTCGCAATAGAGTGTGTTTTTTTCGTCACGAACCAGGCTGATGACGCCAATACGCTTGTGCGGCAGGTCCAGCGGCACGGCCATGACCGAGTAGGGAAAGCCCTGCGGAAAATAGGCGGTGTTGAAAGACGTTTGTTTGAGGTTGAACTGGTCGAGGAGGTAGGACCGGCCGTGCCCCATGATTTTCTCGCACAACCGGGTCACGAAGACCCGCAGCACTTCGCTGGATTCGAGCAACCGCCCCTGGATCAGCGAAGGCTTCCGGTCGAGCATCTCGGGCATGAGCAGACAGACCGCGTCGGGGGTGAAATTCTCCCGCAGATGGATCAGAAACTCCTCGACCACGGCCACATGATTGAGCTGGCTGCCGAGCCTCTTGCTCAAGTTGAGCATGCGCACCACGGCGGAAAGCTTCTCCTGCTCCTTGCGGGCCTTGCGCCGGTCCAGGATAGCACGCACGCGCAGAAGGAGGTGCTTGATGTCGAAAGGCTTGGCAATATAGTCGGCGGCGCCGTTCTTCATGATCTCGACGGCGGTCTCCGTGGTCCCGTAACCGGTGATGACCAGGAAATCGACGTCCAGCTGGCGCTGCCGGATCTGGCTCAGAAGGTCCTGGCCACTCATGTCGGGCATGCGCAGATCGCTGACGATCAGGTCAAAACCCCTCCGGCTCAATTTGTCCAGAGCGTCGCGCCCGTCCGCGGCCAGGGAAACGCCATAGCCGACACCGGTCAACGCCTCCTCGCAGATTTCCCGGAGTGCGGGTTCGTCGTCGACCACCAGCACTTGAAAAACTGAACTCATCTGGCCATCCTTGATTCCATCTCCATGCCTGGATCAGCCCCACCCAATACCCAAAACCATTGCATTTCAGCATCCTAGTTGAAAATCGAATGCCTGACAACATGCCGGAAAGATGAAAATACTCCTTGCCAACCAAAATCAACTTGGCTAGATACCAGTTCCTCATTCGGGATGTGGCTCAGTCTGGTAGAGCGCTGCGTTCGGGACGCAGAGACCGGAGGTTCAAATCCTCTCATCCCGACCATAAAAATCAAGGGTTTAGGTATGCACCTAAGCCCTTTTTGTTCGAATACCGGGCTTTGAATACCAACCGCGCCCCCAACCTCGCCTCTTCATTTTTTTTAAAATCACCCTCGCTTGGAAATAAATCACGATTCCCACGAACAGGCTTCTGGAGACGTGATGATTTGGACAGGTCTATTACGAGATTCATTTCTTGAGGACTATCACTTCCAGCCGTGAGGATTCACCATGAATACAAAGCCCTTGCCGGAACTCGTCGCAATTGCATTGGAAAATTGGGACGGCCTCGTCTTTTTCGCCTATAATGGTTTCGAGACTTCGGGACCGGGTGCAGTGGGCATTATTGATGATGGGGGTTGGCCGGAACTTGTCTACGGACCACGCGAATATTTCGCTGGGAACGGGTTGCGCGAGGTCACGGATATACTCGACATCTACGACCCGGAGATGGAGATAGTTCTCTATTTCGACGTGCCGGAAGGAAACCGCACCGTGCGCGTCCGCACGCCTCCGAAGAAGCGATCGCCAAAACGGGTTTGGTTTTTTGAAATGCTGCGCAGGGCGACGGATGAGCCGGAAAGTCTGCCTGATAACCTGCCAGCAAGGTTTTTGGCGGCGTTGGACGGCCTGGAAAAGGCTAAGAGAGCCAATTTGCCGACAGATTGAGGTGACGTTCATAGGGCCGTTGGGGAGTAAGACCGTAGTGGGCATCCGCCGCAGCCCTGACTGCCTCGGTCAGCTTCTCGCATCTGGGGCATCCAGTACCCAGAATCTGAATCTTCATACAACCTCCCGGCTGCAAAAGAATGGGGGCATCAGCCCCATACCGACCCGTAAAAAAGACCCGAAAAAGTGGCCATGACGATAACCAGGCTGACAAAGACCACTGTCTTCTTCACGCCCATGATGCTGTTGATGACGAGCATATTCGGCAGGCTCAGCGCCGGGCCGGCCAGGAGCAGGGCCAGGGCCGGGCCCTTGCCCATGCCCGCGCCGATGAGCCCTTGCAGGATGGGCACCTCGGTCAGGGTGGCGAAGTACATGAAGGCCCCGGCGAAGGAGGCGAAGAAGTTGGCCTGGAAAGAGTTGCCGCCCACGGCCCGGGCCACCCACTCCGACGGGATGAGGCCCTCGTGGCCCACGCGGCCAAGAAGAGCGCCCGCGATGAGAACGCCGAAGAGCAGCAGCGGCAGAATCTGCTTGGCGAACCCCCAGGACGAGGAAAACCAGTCCCCGACCTCGCCCTCGTCGGTGCTCGTGAAGGCTGAGAGGCCGATGACGCCGACCGTGAAGGCCAGCAAGGGCTGTTCCGGGAAAGCAAGAGCGAGCAGGACGACGGGAGCGGCCGTGGCAACGACCTTCCAGATCCTCACCCCGAACCAGGCCACGAGCATGACGCCCAGAGCCGCGGCGAAGGCGGACGTCACGACCCATTTGGCTTCGAAAATGGCTGCCCACAGCCCGGAATCCGTCTGCGGCGCGCCCCAGTTGGCGAAGACCAGGATGGCAACCAAGGATGTGAAATACAGGGCGTTCTGCCACAGGGGGCGTTTCACGTCCTCCTCGATCTGCGCCATTTGCATGACCTGGCGCTCGGCTTCCTCCTTGCGGAAGAAGAGGTGCATCAAAAGACCGATGACCACGCTGAAGAGGATGGCCCCCACGGCGCGGGCGATACCCATCTCAGTGCCCAGGATGCGGGCCGTCATGACGATGGCCAGCACGTTGATGGCCGGGCCGGAATAGAGAAATGCGCAGGCCGGGCCGAGACCCGCGCCCATGCGGTAGATGCCGGCGAAGAGCGGCAGCACCGTGCAGGAGCACACGGCCAGGATGGTTCCCGAGACCGAGGCCACGCCGTAGGCCAGAACCTTGTTGGCCTTGGCGCCCAGGTACTTCATGACCGAGCCCTGGCTGACGAAGACAGAAATGGCGCCGGCGATGAAGAAGGCCGGGATCAGGCAAAGGAGCACGTGCTCCTGGGCGTACCATTTGACGAGGTGAAACGCTTCGAGAACGGCATGGTCAAAACGCGGCGTGCCTACGGGCAGATAAAAACAGGCCAGGAATACCGTCACGATAATGGCCAGCGGCTTCCACTCTTCCTTCCAGTTCATGATAAACCCCTACTTGGGTTGCGGCCGGTCCGAGAGGCCGGTCATGGTAAGGTGTTCCTGGGCGCGCGCTGACAGCACGGCCTCCACGCAATGCATGAAATTGAGAACGCAGGGGACTTTGAGGCTGTAATAAACCTGCTTCCCCCTCTTCTCGTCCTGCACGATCCCAACCTGTTTGAGCACGCTCAAGTGCTTGGAGACGGTCGAAAAATCCGCATCGATGCGTTCCGCGAACTCGCAGACACACTTTTCCCCAGCTTCAAGCTGCTCCACCATCCACAACCTGGTCGGATGGGCCAGAGCTTTGAGGACAGCTGCCTTGGCTTCATAAAATTTCTTGTGTTCAGCTTTCATGTTCGCCCCTCATTTGCATGAATGGCCAAATATGCAAACTTAATCGTCTCGTCAATACAAAAACATTGGTGTGGCAAAGTCTTCGGTGTCGCTTGCGGCAAACTCACACCGGAAAGAATTGACGGCGGCATCACTTGGCAATATCGCCAATAAAAAACCAAGGACAACCATGCTCGTGCATTTTCGCCCCACCAGGGAAGACTTCGAGGCCCGCGCCAGGGTCATGAAGGCTCTGGCCCACCCGACCCGGCTCATGATTATCGAGGAACTTTCGCGCGGCGAGCGTTGCGTCTGCGACCTGCGCGACCTGGCAAACTGCGACCTGTCCACGGTTTCCAAACATCTCTCGCTCCTCAAAAACGCGGGCATGGTGGAGGACGAGAGACGCGGAAAGCAGGTCTATTATCGCTTGCGCGTGCCCTGCGTGCTGAATTTCTTTCATTGCCTGGACTCGGTGCTCACGGCCCGGGGCAGGCTGGGCTGATTCTTGGCCTTCAGGCCAATCATAACTTCAACCTGTACGGAGCCATCATGAAAAAAGTTCACGTCATGGGCCCTGGCTGCCCCAAGTGCACAGAAACCTTCAAGATCGTCGAAGCGGCAATTGCCGAAACCGGCGTCGAGGCCAGTCTGGAAAAAGTCACGGACTTCACCGAGATCGCCAAGTTCGGTGTCTTCACGACCCCGGCCGTGGCCGTGGACGGCATCGTCAAGGCCATGGGCAAGGTGCCCAAAAAGGCCGACGTGGTGGCCTGGCTGACCGCCTAGACCGTTTCGGCCGCGGCGCGATCCTGTTTTCCCGGCACGTGCCGGCAGGATGCGTCACCATGAACAACCCAAGTCCCCATGACCGGTTCATCCCTTTCATTGAGGTTTGTCGCATGAAAATCCTTCGCCTCTTGCTCGCCATCATGTTCCTGGCAACGGCTTCGTCGTCCCTTGCAGCGCCATCTCCACTCATCTCCGGAGATCCCCAGGACGTGCCCGTCAAGGGATTGGTCACCATGGTGGACATAGGCGCCAAGGCCTGCCTCCCTTGCAAGATGATGATCCCGGTCATCGAATCCCTGTCCGCAGAGTACGAGGGCCGGGCCGGCATCGTGTTCATCGACGTCTGGAAAAACCCCAAGGAGGCCGAAAAATTCGGCGTCCGCGCCATCCCCACCCAAATTTTTTATGACAAGGACGGCAAGGAGGTCCTGCGCCACGAGGGCTACTTTTCCAAAGCGGAGATCATCAAGGTGCTCACAAGGCTCGGGGTAAAATGACGGACCAGTTCCTGATCCTCATCCACGAATGGATGGGGTCCGGGGCAGGGCTGGCGGCCGTGGGCTGTTTCCTGTGGGGCGTGGTCAGCGTGCTCTTCAGCCCCTGCCACCTGGCCTCCATCCCCCTCATCGTCGGCTACGTGGCCGGTCAGGACAAGCTGGTGGAAGGACGCCAGGCCGCCATCTACGCCGGTCTCTTCACCACAGGACTGTTTCTGACCATCGCCGCCATCGGCGTGATCTGCGCCCTGCTCGGCCGCATGCTCGGCGACGTGGGCCCGTACTGGACCATCGTCGTGGGCCTGATCCTGCTGTGGGTCGCCATGGACATGCTCGGCGTGGCCAAGTGCTCCATGGGCGGCAGCCTCATGGGCCGCTTCAAGCTGCGCGGCATGGGCGGAGCCTTTGTTCTCGGCCTGGCTTACGGCATTTTGTCGGGCTCCTGCACCTTCGGGTTCATCGCCCCCATCCTGGCCGTCATCACGGTCCAGGAAAAGGTCATGACCGGCATCCTGCTCACCGTCCTCTTCGGCCTTGGACACTGCATTCCCATCGTCATCGCCGGCAGCTCCACGGCCCTGGTCCGCCGCCTCATGGCCAATGCCTCCTGGCAGCGTGGAGGAACTGCCTTCCGCCGCCTGGCCGGCATCCTCATCGGGCTCATGGGCGTCTATTTCATGGTCCGCCCCTTTTTGGCAGTCTGAATCTGCGGAGAGCAGCCAGGCCAGCGGTCGCTGCGGACAGTTCCGTGTTGACATATCTGTCTATGCGGATATGGAAATACCATGATACCAGCTTCCGATTCTTCCTGTTGCCCGCACTCTCCCCCGGACATGTCCGGCCTGGGAGTCTCTCGCCACATATCCCGGCGCACCTGCCACTCCTCCTCAACGCCCAGTCTTCCCCCCGATCCAACACCCGTCCGCTCATTTCGACGATGTCCGCACAACCGTGCGAATACATGCACAACCCAGGTTGCGAGTCCATGACTATGGCAAACACCTTTCCAGTATTTCATGGAGGTGCTGAAAAGCCGACACCATAAATCCCCTTCCCCAGCGCAACCCAACGGAGGAGAACACGATGAGGATCCTGCCCAAGGAAGACTTGCTGGTGCGCATGCAGCGCGACCTCGCCCGCTCCCTGGCCGGCGACCATGCGTCCATCAAATGGGCCATGGTCATCGACCTGGCCAAATGCGTGGGCTGCCATGCCTGCACCGTGGCTTGCGTGGCCGAGAACAAACTTCCGCCCGGCGTGGTCTACCGCCCGGTGACGGAAGAGGAGATCGGCGTCTACCCCAACGTTCGCCGCAGGTTCGTGCCCCGGCCCTGCCTGCAGTGCCAGAACCCGCCGTGTGTCAAGGTCTGTCCGGTCACGGCCACCTACAAGGATGCCCAGGGCGTGACCGTCATGGACTACGAGCGCTGCATCGGCTGCCGCTACTGCCTGGTGGCCTGCCCCTACGCGGCCAGAACCTCGGATTTCGGCGAGTGGTACACCAAGGGCACACCCGAGGAACCTGGCAAGATCGTCGGCAGAACCGCCTGCTCCGACAGCTATGAGCGGCAGCCGGCCAAGGAATACGGCAAGGAGTGGCCCGAGAGGGGGCGCAGCTCGCCCATCGGCAACGCCCGCAAGTGCCATTTCTGCAAGCACCGCCTGGCCGAGGGCATGCTTCCGGCCTGCGTGACCACATGCATCGGACGCGCCACCTTTTTCGGCAACCGCAACGACCTGGGCAGCCTCATTTCAGAGCTTGTGGCCGACCCGAGGGTCTTTGTCCTCAAGCCGGAGCTGAGCACCGAGCCGGCCGTGTATTACCTGAAGTAAGGAGGCCCCATGAAATACAAGAACTTCATACCACTGCTCATCCTGGCCCTGGCCGGACTGGCCGTCGGGGCCGTCGGAATGGTGGACAGACTCCAGCACGGCCTGAACCCCACAGCCTTGGGCTCCTACATCCCCTGGGGGCTTTGGGTCGCCTTCTACCTGCTCTTCCTGGGCCTGTCCGCCGGAGCCTTCCTGGTGACCATCATGACCTACGTCCTGGGCATGAAACAGTTCGAACACATCGGCCCGCTCTCGGCCTTCGTGGTCCTGGTGGCGCTCATCTGCGAGGTGCAGTTCATCCTGCTCGACCTGGGCCAGTGGCACCGTGCCCTGTACCAGTTCTTCCTCACTCCGAGCTTCACCTCGCTTATGACCTGGATGTTCGTGCTCTTCATGGCCATGCTCGTCGTCTACGCCCTGAAAACCTTCTTCCTGATCCGCGGCGATCTGGTGCGTTGGTCACAGAATCCTGAAAAGGGCGGCCTGCGCGGCCTCTACGGACTGCTGGTTTTCGGCAAGACGGAATACACAAGCGCCGACCGCGAAAAGGACATGCACAAGGTTCACCTGCTGGCCAAGATCAGCCTGCCCGTGGGCCTCATCTTCTACGGCACCAACGGCGCGTTCTTCGCGGTCCTGCTCAGCCGTCCGGTCTGGAACAGCGCCCTGACCCCGCTCCTGTTCGTGGTCGCGGCCCTGCTCTCCGGCGGCGCGCTCATCGCCTTCCTGACCTACATCTTCCGGCAGAGGGATCCGCTGAACCCCGACGGCCTGTGCTACGAGGACCGCATCTGCCTGGATCTGGGCAAGGTCATCCTCTTCCTGTTGATCGTCTTTCTGGCCCTTGAAGGCATGCAGTTCTTCGTCGGCTACCAGACCGCCACCATCGCCGTGGTCACCAGCCTCGACCTCATCGTCAAGGGGCCGCACTGGTGGGTGTTCTGGATCGTGCACCTCCTGATCGGCAGCCTCGTCCCGCTGCTCCTGCTCATATTCCGCGCCAAAGACGTGAAATCCGTGGCCCTGGCCTGCTTCCTGATCTTCATCACCTTCGCGGCCGTGCGCTACAACTTCGTCATCCCGGATCTGGCCGTGTACAAGCTCGAAGGCCTGGACGCCGCCTTCGCCCACCCGCGCCTGAGCACCGACTACGTGCCCAACCTGAACGAGTGGCTGGTCAGTCTCTGGATCATCTCGACCGGACTGGTGGTCATGCTCCTGGGCACGCGCTTTCTCCCCATCGTCACCGAGAACGGAGGTACCGACCATGCCTAGCAAGGCCGCCAACAAAACCCCCGCCCCGGCTGCCAGCGGGGTGGATCGCAGAGACTTCCTCAAATACACGGCCCTCTTCGGAGGTTCCGTGGCCGCGTGCGGAGCCATGGGCCCGTTTTTGGGCATGGTGAAAGAAGCCGACGCCACCATCCTCGGCAGTTCGGCGTACTCCCACCACAAGCCCGAGAACCAGCTCTATTCCTGCTGTCAGCAGTGCAACACCAACTGCGGC
>CAZPSN010000006.1:34546-51475 GCA_964589645.1 uncultured Desulfovibrionaceae bacterium | reverse complement strand
AGTGCACGGCCCTGGCCGGTGGGCTGGCCGCCTCTGGCGCGTTGGCCCTGCACCAGGCCTTCAGCGGGGACGCCCAGGCCGCAGAGGGGGGGGCCTACGTCCATGCCAATCCGGAGAACCAGCTCTATTCGGTGTGCCAGCAGTGCAACACCAACTGCGGCATCAAGGTCAAGCTGCGCGACGGAGTGATCGAGAAAATCGAGGGCAACCCCTACAACCCCTTCAACATGACGCCGCAGATTCCGGAGGACACTCCCATCGGCGAGGCGGCCCTGATCGAAGGGTCCCTCTGTCCCAAGGGCCACGCCGGCATACAGACCCTGTACGACCCCTACCGCATCGTGCAGGTCCTCAAGCGCACGGGCAAGCGAGGCCAGAACAAGTGGAAGACAATCCCCTTCGGCCAGGCCGTGCAGGAGATCGTCGAGGGCGGGGACCTCTTCGGCGAGGGCCCGGTGGAGGGCCTCAAGGACATCGTGACCCTGCGCGACCCGAAGGTCGCCGCGGCCCTGGCCGACGACGCCAAGCTCGTGGCCGGCAAGAAGATGACCATCGATGAGTTCAAGGTCAAACACGCGGACAATCTGCACCATCTCGTCGATCCCGACCATCCGGACCTGGGGCCCAAGAACAACCAGCTCTGCTTCAACTGGGGCCGCATCAAGAACGGCCGCGGCGACATGATCAAGGACTTCTTCAGCAAGGCCTGCGGCTCCGTGAACTACCACGGCCACACCACGGTCTGCCAGGGCTCCCTGTACTTCTCCGGCAAGGCCATGAGCGACCAGTTCGACGAAGGCAAGTTCACCGGGGGCAGCAAGTTCTACTGGCAGGCGGACACGGGCAACGCCGAGTTCTGCATCTTCGTCGGCGCCAACCCCTTCGAGGCCAACTACGGTCCGCCCCTGCGCGTGCAGAAGGTCACGGAAGGGACCGTCGACGGGCGCATGAAGATCGCGGTCATCGACCCGCGCTGCTCCAAGACCGCGTCACGGGCCTGGAAATGGCTGCCCGTGGAGCCGGTCAACGGCGTCCCGGCCATCGCCATGGCCATGATCCAGTGGATCATCGACAACAAGCGCTTCGACGCCCGCTACCTGGCCAACGCCAACAAGGGCGCGGCGAAGAAGGACAACGAGCCGACCTGGAGCCAGGCCCCCTGGCTGGTCAAGATCGGCGAGGACGGCAAGCCCGGGAAATACCTGCGCGGCTCTGACCTGGGCCTGCCCAAAGAGATGCGTGCGGCCAAGAAGGAAGGGGAGCAATGGGAATTCGACGCCTTCGCGACCCTGTTCGAAGGCCAACCCGCGTTCTTCGACCCCAATGACGAAGCCACCCCCGTGGAAGGCGAACTGTTCGTGGACACGGTGCTGGAGAACGGCATGCGGGTGAAGAGCGTGCTGCAGATCATCCTCGAGGAGTCCAAGGCCAAGTCCATCGAGGAGTGGTGCGCCATCGCGGGCGTGCCCGCGGACGACGTCGTCGAGATCGCCGAGGAATTCACCAGCCACGGCAAGAAGGCCGTGGCCGACCTGCACCGCGGGGTGTCCCAGCACACGGCCGGATTCTACAATGTCTGCGCCTGGTACGTGGTCAACGCCCTCATCGGCAACACCGGCTGGCAGGGTGGGCTGTGCAAGAACACGGCCTACAATCACGTCGGCAACCGCCCGGGAAAGCCCTTCGACATGACCAAGCAGTACAAGGGCGGAATCAAGGAATGGGGGGTGAACATCATCCGCCACAGCGCGGCCTACGACAAGACCACCCTGTTCGAGGGATTCCCGGCCAAGCGGACCTGGTACCCCTTCGCCACGGACATCTATCAGGAGGTCATCCCCAGCATCGGGGACATGTACCCCTACCAGATCAAGGCCTTGCTCCTGTACATGGGCGCGCCAAACTACTCCCTGCCCTCGGGGCACACCCTGGCCGAAATCCTGACCGACACCAAGAAGCTGCCCCTCTTCATCGCCTCGGACATCGTCATCGGCGAGACGAGCCTGTACGCGGACTACATCTTCCCCGACACCACCTACCTGGAACGCTGGGAATTCCCCGGCGCGCACCCCTCGGTGGCACCCAAGATCTTCCCCATCCGCCAGCCCGTGGTGACGCCCCTCACCCCCAACGTCACGGTCTTCGGGGAAGAGATGCCCATGAACATGGAGTCCATGATCCTGGCCTTTGCCGAGAAGCTGGGAGTGCCGGGCTACGGGAACGACGTCTTCGGGCCGGGCAAGCACATGAAGCGCGAGGAGGACATGTACCTGCGCATGGTCGCCAACGCGGCCTTCGGCGACAAGGAGGACGGGTCGGACAAGGTGCCCGCGGCCGACGCCGAGGAGATGCGCATCTTCGTGGAGTCCAGGCGGCACCTGCCGGGGACCGTCTTCGACGCGGACCGCTGGAAGGCCATCGTCGGCGAGGAGCTCTGGCCTCTCGTGGTCTACGTGCTGAACCGCGGCGGCCGCTTCCAGGGCTACGGCCAAGCCTACAAGAACGGGCAGTTGGCCAACAAGTACGACAAGATGCTGGGCCTCTACTTCGAAAACCTGGTCACGACCAAGCACTCCATGACCGGCAAGCCCTACGTGCCCTATGCTGCCTTCATCCCGGGGCCCACGGACTGCGCGGGCAACCTCATCGACGACCGGGCCGCCGGCTTCGACATGACGCTCATCACCTACAAGTGCATCACCCAGACCAAGAGCCGGACCATCGGCAACTACTGGCTCAACGCCGTGTACCCGGAGAACTTCGTGGAGATCTCCGTCAGCGACGCCCGGCGCATGGGCCTGCAAAACGGCGACACCGTGCGCATCGTCTCGGCCACCAACCCCGAAGGCGTCTGGGACCTGGGCAACGGCGCCAAGATGCCCATGACGGGCAAGATCAAGGCGCTGGAGGGCATCCGCCCCGGCGTGGTCGCCTTCTCCCTGGGCCACGGGCACTGGGCCCAGGGCTCCATGCCCTTTGAAATCGACGGCAAGACCATCTCCATGGACGCTCGACGCGCCAAGGGGTTCCATGCCAACGCCGCCATGCGCGTGGACCCCATCCTGGGCAACACGACATTGAGCGACGTGGTCGGCGGCAGCGCCGTCTTCTACCAGAGCCAGGTCAAGCTGGTGAAGGCCTAACCGTAAACATGGAGCGGGGGATGTCCGCAAACAGCTCCCGCTCTTTTCCTTTCCGGCGAAGAACGTTTCATCAACAAAGAGGCTCGGTCCCAAGACCGGCATGCCGACCACCAGGCCAAAGAGGCTGTAGCTGCCTTGGCAGTTGGCCCGGCTGGAGGCGAGGGGTTTGTGGAGGCGGCTTAGGCCCTGGTCTTTCTTGTTGCTGAAGATCCCGCACACTACCTCTCAAGACAATACCGCGCACAGAGGCCGCCAAGGCATACGGGGATTCCAGGACTTGACACATCTGCATATCCGGATATGTCCTCCGGCATGGAAAAAACCGCCGAAATCCTCAAAGCCCTGTCCGACCCCACCCGCCTGCGCATCGTCTCCCTGCTCCGACACGGCGAACTGTGTGTCTGCGATCTGACGGAAGCCCTGCAAATCCCGCAATCGACCATATCAAGACACCTCGCCACCCTGAAGAACGCGGGCTGGGTCAAGGCCCGGCGCAGTGGGAAATGGATGCATTACATGCTCCTGGACTCAACCTCGTCCCTCCAGACGCGCATCGCGGGCATCCTCACGGAAGAACTGCCCATGATCGAGATCAGCCAGGAGGATGACCGCCGCTATTTCGCCTATCTCGCCGTCAAACCGTCACAGGCCTGTGACCGAAAACCCGATACGAGGACCACATGACCGAATCCGTCATCCGCAAACTGTCCTTTCTGGACCGCTATCTGACCCTGTGGATCTTCCTGGCCATGTTCGTCGGGGTGGGGCTGGGTTACACGACCCCTGGAGTCAAGGACATCATCAATGCCGTCCAGGTCGGAACCACCAATATTCCCATCGCCATCGGCCTCATCCTCATGATGTACCCGCCCCTGGCCAAGGTGAAATACGAGGAACTCGGCCACGTCTTCCGCAACGGCCGCGTCCTGGCCCTGTCCCTGGTCCAGAACTGGATCATCGGGCCCATCCTCATGTTCCTTTTGGCCATCGCCCTCTTGTCCGGCTATCCGGAATACATGGTCGGCCTGATCCTCATCGGACTGGCCCGCTGCATCGCCATGGTCATCGTCTGGAACGACCTGGCCAAGGGCGATACGGAGTACTGCGCGGGACTGGTGGCCTTCAACTCCATCTTTCAGGTTCTCTTTTTCTCGGTCTACGCCTGGGTCTTCATCACGATCCTGCCCGGCTGGTTCGGCCTGGCCGGCATGGAGGTGGACATCTCCATGGGCCAGATCGCCGAGAGCGTCTTCATCTATCTTGGCATCCCGTTCCTGGGCGGCATGATCACCCGCTTCGTGGGCCTGAAGGCCAAGGGCCGGGAGTGGTACGAGAAGGTCTTCATCCCGAGGATCAGCCCCTTCACCCTCATTTTCCTCCTGTTCACCATCCTGGTCATGTTCTCCCTCAAAGGCGAATACATCGTGCAACTGCCCATGGACGTGGTGCGAATCGCCATCCCTCTGACGATCTACTTTCTCGTCATGTTCCTGGTGTCCTTCTACCTCTCGGCCAAGGCCGGGGCGACCTACGAGCAGTCCACGACGCTCAGCTTCACGGCGGCCTCCAACAACTTCGAGCTGGCCATCGCCGTGGCCATCGCCGTCTTCGGCATCAACTCGGGGCAGGCTTTCGCCGCAGTCATCGGGCCCCTGGTCGAGGTGCCGGTGCTCATCGGCCTGGTCGGAGTGGCCCTGCGCTTCAAGGAAAAGTACTTCCCCCACGCGGTCAGCACCTTGCAGGGTGTCTGCCACGTGCGCGTCAAACCCAAAGCCTGAGGTCCCGTCATGCACAGCTGTATTCGATGTACCGGACGCCGGAGGGGCGCATGAACATACTCTTTCTCTGTACGGGCAACTCCTGCCGCAGCCAGATGGCAGAAGGATGGGCGAAGCACCTCAAGAAGGGCGAGTTCACCGCGTTTTCGGCCGGCATCGAACGCCATGGATTGAACCCTTACGCCATGCGCGTCATGGCGGAAGCTGGGGTGGACATGACCGGCCATGCGTCAAAAACAGTGGATGAGTTGCCCGTGAGCGAGTTCGACGTGGTTGTGACCCTCTGCGGACATGCCAACGAAACCTGCCCATTTTTTCCAGGCCCGGTCCGCAGGGTGCACAGGGGCTTTGACGACCCTCCGGGCCTCTGCGCGGGCATGACCGACGAGGAGAATATCCTGACGATCTACAGAAGGGTCAGGGATGAAATCCGAGACTTCGTACAACAGCTGCCCCTGAATTTGGAAAAATTCGGCTCGCCATGACCTGATCAAACTACATCCGCGAAATTTCAAATCGTCTTCACTGCTTTGTGTCCTGTTGCGTGGCGTCAACGAATCCCCTTGAAAGAGACCGCAAAGCAGCTGCCGCCTGATTGCCCCGTGCTGGCGGATATTTCCCAATTTTGATGCTCACAAATTCGCTTTACAAGGGACAATCCGAGCCCGAGCCCTTCGCCACGCGCATTTCCTCCACGCGCAAAAGGCTGGAAGATACGTTCATATTCACCGGCAGGTATTCCCATTCCTGTATCCTCGATCCTGAATCCATCCTCTTCTAGAACGCAACGCACTTGTCCCGCCGATGTGTAGTGCAGGGCGTTCCGCAGCAGATTGGCCATGACCGTGCGCAAAAAAGTCGGATTATGGACTGCGCGGTTCGCCCCCTCCTCCACCAACTCGAAATCGAGCCCTTTGGCACGGATCGCGGCGCCCCAAAATTCAGCCTGTTCCCGGGCGACTTCGGCCAGCGAAATCTCGCCGCCGGCAGCGGCAGCGCCAGAACGGGCCAAAAAAAGAAATGTCTGGACCAGATCGCTCATTTCCCGAGCCGCCCGCGCGATGCGCTCCAGCTGTTCGCGCTGGTCGGGTTGGAGTTGTTTTTCGAGCAACAGCTCGCACGATGTCGAGATGATCATGAGCGGGGTGCGGAGCTCATGGCTGACGTCGCTTGTGAACAGACGCTCGCGATCGATGGAGAACCGGAGTTGTCCCAGGGTTTTGTCAAAGGCGGCCGCCAGATGTCCGATCTCGTCATCGGAATAATCGGGAGCCAGCGGCGCGGTTTGGGAAGCAAGCTGATCCACGTGCCGGACCTGCCTGGCAAGCCGGGCAACCGGGGCCATGACCTGCCGGGCCATGGCCACGCCCAGGCCCCAGGCTCCGACGATGCAGAGAAGAAATCCCGCCAGGACCACTGCAAACAGAATTTCCTCCCTGGCCTCGAACTCCTGCTGCTCCTGCACGAGCAGGTACCGGACCCCGTTTATCTCCCACAGATACACGTACGCGGCCTCGTATTCGTCGTCGATCTCGGTCAGCCCCTCGGCAAGATCGGCAAACCGTTCCGGAATTGGATGATCCGCGGAGTTGGAGGCAAAGAATCGGGTTCGGGCATCAAGGCGTGGCGGCCTCCCCGCCTTGATGTCCTCATGGAGAACGGTGTTCAGCTTGCCGTGCAGTTCCTTGGAAACGAGCTGACCTTCGACAAAGTGGACCACCACGACGATGCCGAGGGAAAAAGCGCCGCTGACCACCACCGTCATGAGGACGAAGGCGAGGACGATGCGCTGGGAAAAATGGAGCCTAGAGGCCATCGTCCTTCTCCGCCAGACGGTACCCGATGCCGTGAACAGTGTGCACCAGCGGGCTGGCGAACTGTTTGTCAACGATCTGGCGAAGCTGATGGATATGGCTGCGCAGACTGTCGCTGTCCGGGCAGTCATCCCCCCAGAGTTCCCTTTCCAGCGTTTCGCGACGAACCACGGCCGGACTTTTCTGCATCAAGACGGCCAGGAGCTTCAGTCCAAAAGGGTGCAGCCTGAGTTCCCGTCCTCCGCGCTGCACACGGAGCGCCTCCAGGTCGAACACCAGATCTCCAACGCGCAGTTCGCGGGCGCATCCGCCGTGCGTGCGGCGCAGAACGGCCTGAATGCGCGCATGGAGTTCGGACAGGGCAAACGGCTTGACGAGGTAGTCGTCGGCCCCGGTGCCGAATCCCTGAATGCGATCCTCGAGCGTGTCGCGCGCGGTGAGCATGATGACCGGGACATTGAGCCGCGCGTCCTCCCGCAGGCGCTTGCAGATCTGAAAACCGTCAATGCCCGGCAACATGACGTCCAGCACGATCAGATCGTAGTTCTGGGTGGCGGCGAGATGTAGCCCGCCCAGGCCATCCTGGGCGCAGTCGACAGAGTATCCCTTGAGTTGGAGATAATCGAATACGTTGGCCAGGATATCAGGGTTGTCTTCAACGATCAGGATCCGCATGACGCAACCTCATGGTTGGCGATTTCACATTTTTTTCACAGCCCCATGACGAAAGGCTCACGCTCCGCGGCGTAGGCAGGGGACACGAAATCCATGGAGGAATCGCATGTCCCTGTTTCGACACGCCCAGCTTCGATACCTGGCCATCATCATGGCCGCTTGGCTGGTCGTTTTTTTTCTGACCCGCTGCGTTTTGCTGGCAAGTCACATTGGAGATGTCAATGCCGGAATATCCACCATTCTGGGCATGTTTGGAGTCGGCCTGGTCTACGATTTGAGTTTTCTCAGCTATGCAGCGCTGCCCCTGTCTGTCTATCTGGCCCTCTGCCCCACGGCAATCTGGCGGCACCGCTGGCATCAAGGAATGTTGCACGCGCTGGTCGGGTTCAGCCTCTTCGTCATGCTTTACACTGCGGTCTCGGAATGGCTGTTCTGGGATGAGTTCAGCGTGCGATTCAATTTCATCGCCGTCGATTACCTCGTCTATTCGAACGAAGTCATTGCCAATATACTGCAATCATACCCGGTCTACCCCCTCCTGGCCACCCTGGTGCTGGTTTCCGTGGTCAGCACGGTCATGCTGCGCCCGACCATCGGTCGGGCTGTTGACGCACCGCTCTTGTCCGTGCGCCAAAGGGGCTTGTTTCTGTCCGTGGTGGCGGCGCTGGGCCTGCTCGTGACCGTCGGCGTGGGACAGGACTTATCCGTCGACAGCGGCAACACCGTCCAGCATGAACTGGCCCGCAATGGCCCCTTCCAGTTTTTCGCGGCCTTTCGCAACAACGAGCTCGACTACAAACAACTCTACGCCACCCTGCCAGACACGGAAATCGGAACGTTGCTGCGGCAGGAGGTCGCGGAGCCCAACGCCCGGTTCACGAGCCAGGACCCCCTGGACGTTCGCCGGGTGATAGACAACCCGGGGCCGTTCAGGCCGTTCAATGTCATCGTGGTCACCATCGAGAGCTTGAGCGCCAAATACCTGGGCAGCTTTGGCGACGCCCGAAACCTGACCCCCAATCTGGACCGGTTACGCCTGGAAAGCCTTTTTTTCAGCAATTGCTATGCAACCGGCACGCGCACCGATCGTGGCCTGGAAGCCATCACCCTGTCCATCCCGCCAACTCCGGGACGATCCATCGTCAAACGTCTCGGCCGTGAGACAGGCTACGCCAGCCTCGGGCAGCAGTTGCGGGCCCAGGGCTACGACAGCGTTTTCCTGTATGGAGGACGCGGCTATTTCGACAACATGAACGCGTTTTTCGGCGGAAACGGCTACCGTATCATCGATCAGACAAGCATCCCCGACAGCGAGATCTCTTTCAAGAATGCCTGGGGCATGTGTGACGAAGATCTGTATGCCCAGACCCTGCGGCAGGCGGACATGGACCACGCAGCGGGCACGCCGTTTTTCCTGCAACTCATGACCACATCCAATCATCGCCCCTACACCTATCCCGAAAGCCGTATCGACATCCCATCAGGATCTGGCCGCGAGGGGGCCGTGAAATACACGGACCACGCCATTGGAAAATTCCTGGAAAAGGCTCGGCAAAAACCCTGGTTCGAAACAACGATCTTTGTCTTTGTCGCCGACCACACCGCCAACAGTGCGGGAAAGGAAGACCTGCCCGTGGCCAAATACCGAATCCCCATGTTTGTACATGCGCCCAAAATCCTGGCAGCACGTGAAATTTCGACGCTCACGAGCCAGATCGACCTGGCTCCGACCCTTCTTGGCCTGTTGAACATGGACTATTCTTCCACCTTTTTCGGTCGCAACGTGTTGCGCGACGACACAGCCCCCGGACGAGCGCTGATCGGAAATTATCAGCACCTGGGCCTGTTCGATGGCCAAAGCCTGGCCATCTTGAGCCCGCGACAGGGCATGCGCCGCCATGACGACGCGCTGGGCCTCAGCGACGAATCAATTGGCAGCGCCTCCGACCCGCTGATTTGCCGTGACATCGCCTACTATCAGGGCGCGAGTCACGCCTTCTCCAAGGGCTTGTTGCGCTGGAAAGCGCAGGAATAGCGAGTGAAGCGGATCCATACTGTCCTGCGCAACCGCCTTCCTGCGGCGTTCATACCCGGAGAGGTAATGCCATCTTGTTTTTTCCGCACCAGCCTGTTGCTCTGTGGCCTGCTTGGCCTGTCTCTCCTGCTTTACTCCGGGATATTCGCCCACCGGGACCTGCTGGGAGTGGATATCATGGAAGCCCGCAACCTCATCACGGCTCGCGAGATGATTGAAACCGGCCACTGGTTCCTGCCCACGATGCATGGCCAGCCACGCCTGGCCAAACCGCCCCTGCCGACGTGGCTCACCGCCGGAGCCATGTTGCTCGGCAGCCATGGATCGGACATGGATTTGGCGGTTAACCGCATCCCCTCGGCCCTGGCCGGGTTGCTCCTTGCGGCTTCGCTCTTCGGTCTGACCCGTTTCTGGACCAGAAGCACCGCAGCCGCCGCATGGGCGACAGCATTTTTGTCCACCAGCTACATGTTCGTGCTCATGGCCCGCCGCAACAGCTGGGACATCTACTGCCACGCGTTCATGCTGTCGGCCATATGGGGGGTGGCCGTCATCGCCCAATCGCCAAAGCCCAGGAAGGGTTTGGCCGTGGTGACGGGACTGCTTCTGGGGCTGTCGGGCCTGAGCAAGGGGCCGGTGGGTTATTACGTCCTGCTGGGGCCTTTTTTCGCGGCGCTCCTGGCCACCGGGGGGTGGCCTGGTTTGCGGGCGCGAGCCCGGGACATCGGCTTGGCGCTTGGTCTTGGCATCGTGCTCTCGGCATCTTGGTCGGCCGCGGCCTGGCTCGCCATGCCCCACGCCTTCTCAAAGATGCTGGCCACGGAACAGGGAGCCTGGTTCACGGAACACACCAAATCGTTCTGGTTTTACCTGCAGTTTCCGCTCATGACGGGAATCTGGGCCCTGGTGGCTTGCGCGACACTGTGGCCTGGACACGCCCGCGCACGGATCGAACGGTTCCTTCCCTACTGGCGCTCCGCTATCTGGCTTCTGGGCGGCGTGATCCTGCTCATGCTCGTGCCGGAAAAAAAGGACCGTTACCTGCTCCCGACCCTCATCCCATTGTGTCAACTCATGGGGGCCTATCTATCCGGACTGCTGGCCGATCCGGAAAAAGGCGGACGCTTCGGACGCGCGCTCATCGTGGCCAACACCACGGTCTTCGGACTTGCGTGTCTCGCGGTCCCGGTCGCCCTGTGGTGGCTGCGCCCGCGTTTTCCGGCCCTAAACACCCCTGAGCTGCTGGGCATCAGTGCAGCGGCGATCCTTCTTGCGACTCTTCTTTATCGGCTCTGCCGTGCGCAGGATCTGACTGGCCTTTTCGTCGCGAAGTATTCACTGCTCGGACTTTGCTGCCTGGCCGGACCAGCTCTCGTGCAGCCATACCCGGGAGACATGTCCGTACCACTCGTCGAGACCCGTGCCTTCACGTCGAAAGGGCCGGTGCTGAGCGATGGCACCCTCAAATTCCAAGACTCCTGGATCATTGGCAGCAAGCCTCTGGGGGCAAGCGACTACAGCGGCATTGAACTTCCGGAAAAACTCTCTTTCGTCTCCCGCGATAACGATGCGAAGCTGCCGGAACAGCTCCGCGATTATACCCCGCAAGCCAGCCTGGATGTTTCGGATTTTTCCGGCAAAACCCTGCATTTTCTTGCTTTGGAACGTATCCAAAAGAACTGAGAACACCTGATCCAAACCAAATCCGCGCTGCGAAAGGGCGCTGGGAAAATATGAAACGTTCTTTTGGAAAATACAGTCTGTGGGCATCTGGGGCGCTCCTTGCCCTCTTGATTGGTGTGCAGGTGTATTCCTGCGTCGAGACAATCACCGCCCGTCAGTCTGTCATGCCGAAAAATTTTGGCAACTTCGAGCACGTCCGCGACACCTTGCCCGCATCCGACAAGGACACCCCCTTCACCTTCGTGATCGTCGGCGACACGCGCAGCAAAGGCACCTTCGAGAGTCTCGCCAAAGAGATCAGGGCGGCCAACCCCGTGTTCGTGGCAATTCTCGGGGACTGGGTCGAAGACGGCAATGCCGACCAGCATGCCTATTTTCGGCAGGAATCGGCGGAATACAATTTTAATTGCCCGGTTTTTTTCACTCCCGGCAACCATGACGTTGATCCGCAACACTACTCTCTGGATCGTTTCGAGACGGATTACGGCCCATCCAATGTATCTTTCGTCTACAAAGATAATATATTCATCTTCATCCGCCATCTCGACAAGCGTTTTTCCAATGCCGACTCATTGACATATCTGCGTTCCCTGGACCCCACAAAGCTTGCATCGTACCGCAACCGTTTCGTCTTCATGCACATCCCGCCATGGGTGTCAGCGGATATACCGGAGCGACACACGGTGGACGAAAAGGAATACATGCAGATTTTTGAAGATCTGCACATTGATTACGTCATGGCTGCGGACTTTCATGGATACAACAGGACTCGCCTGCGAGGGGTGGAATACATCATCACTGGCGGCGGAGGATCGCACTTACACGAATCTCAAGGGCGGCAATTTCATCACGCCTTGGCAATAACAATTGCTCCAGACATGTTCTCCGAGCGGATACTGCCAATGTCAGCACAATTTGATCTGGAGGACTGGATGGAAATGAATGCTGTCGTTTATGTCGGCCCATTCATACTCGAAAATAAAATTATTTTCGTTTTCATTGACGGCATCCTACTGTGTCTATTCCTGCTGAAAACTATGGCTCTGCACGGAAAACACACAATAAATGGACAATGATATTGCCTGCAACGGCTATTTCTTCACGAAAATCAGAAACCTGTGAAACGGATGTTCAAAAACCCGGTACGTCTCGACCAACGAACATCCAACCTCCATGTCGCGCACGACTTTTTTCAGCTCGTACCCTTTCTTGTTCAACTCCCAATGATGCTCGCCATCAAACACGTGCCTTTTATTTCTTAACAACGGCAGGGAAAGAATGGTGCTGAATTTCCCGATTTTTGGGATATGCAACAGGCAGCGCCAGCAATAGCCCGCGTCCGGAATGCTCACGACCACGCCCTGCCTCGAAACCCGGACCATTTCCTTGAATGCGCAAAGGGCAAGGTCGTACGGCAAATGCTCCAGCATCTGAAAAGAGCAGACCACATCGAACGCGCAGGCATCGAACGGCAAGTTTGTCGCCGATCCAACGTGATCCGGCTTGAGCTCGGAATCAATATCGAGGGTTTCGACGTTCACACCGAACAGCGCGCTCACGGTTTTGAACACTCCTGGGCCGGGGCCAACTTCAAGCACCGAGACAGGATCGAATTTCATAACCTCACGCAACTGATGCCAAATACTGCACCATCTTTTTTTATGCATGTATTTTGAGAATGCATAATGAGATCTATCAACTTGCTTCGTCATAAGAATGCCTATTTTTAGATTGCATCTTGTATGAAAATATTGGTACGCAAATTATGCGGTGCGCAGCTCCGCACGCAGCCGTTCTCGCCGTGAACGCATGGCGCATGCACCTGATTTCCACAACAGCCGACCCTGCAAACCCGCATGTCAAATATCCAGGCGCAAGACCGGGACGGATCGTTCGATTTGTCTCGACTCCGATAATCCAAAGCCGTGCATCGCACGTGGACAAAACGCAACGGCGCACGCCTCACGCGACATGTCGCACATCGCGGGTCCGTGCAAGTCTGAATTCCTGGCCTGGTCCAGTCAGACACGCACGACCGGACACGCCTCTGTCCGCACCCCTCGGGATTTCTGATTGACCCTGGCGATGAAGATTTCCTATGTGAGGCCGCATGGGCTTGGAATGCCTTCCCGTTTCCGCGACGACACAACCGGGCGCGAGAGGCGGCAAAGGACGCAAAACACAGCCCGGGAGGGTTTTCTCATGGTCACCGGCGACGCGGGCACCAGGTACGTCAAGCTTCTGGTCAAAAAATCCGACAACGAGATCATCATCGGTTACGTCAACTTGGGCATGAAAAACAGAATTTCCGACCTGGTCAACGACAGCAAGCCCTTCATCGTCCTGGTCAACGCCCAGAGCGGTAAGTCCGAGAACAAGACCTTCATCATCAACAAACAATGCATCCTGCACATCGAGCCTCTCGAAGAGTGACGCATTCTTTCCGGGCGAACGCCCCGGACCGCCGGGATCCGACCCGGCGCCGCGATGCCGAAAGACCCGGAATGCGGGCTCATGGCCCCTCGGGCAGGATCGCAACATGACTGGAATGAACACCGAACGCGGCAACAGCCCCACCGCCCTGGAGCACGGCATGAAACCTTCTCTTTCTTTCGCCCTGCGGACCATGATCATCGCAGCCCTGGCCGTGGGTCTCGCCCTGGCCTTCAACGCCACCAGGCCGGACAGCCTGCCCCTGATCGCATCGCAAAAAAACGCCACCACCAACGCCGCGTCGCCAGACGAAATCTCCATGGACGAAGCGACCAGGCTTTTTGCTTCTGGACAGACCGTGTTCATCGACGCACGGAGCGCCCAGGAGTACGCCCAGGGCCATATCGAAGGAGCCGTGTCCATCCCCGTTTTCGCCTTTGTCCAGCTGTTCCCGCAAACCCGCGGGCAGCTGGAAGGAAAAACAATCATCACCTATTGCGACGGCGAACACTGCTCTTTGAGCCAGGATCTGGCGGATCAGCTCAAAGCCAATGGCCTGCTGAGCGTGTTCGTGCTGAAAAACGGCTGGAGCCTGTGGCGGGACGCCGGTTTGCCCATGGCCGCGAGCACCGAGCCCGCCGCGCAGAAAGCGGAGCCACCGGGGGCCGTCATGCAGGACGTTCCGGTTCGGGAGTCCGCACCGGAGACAACCCCGACCCAGGAAGCCGCGCCGCAGCCGTCGTCGCCTGCGGAACCGCTTCCGCAGGAGTTACGCATCCAGGATGCCGCTCCCCCGGAGCAGATGCCGGCCACACCTGCGCCCCAGGAACCCAAGCCCGCGGGAGATCCGTCATGAACATCCCATCCCTGGCGCAGGCTTCGCGCATCGCCCTGGTCCTGATCTTCGTGGCCGCGGCCCCGCATAAAATCCTGGACCCGGCCCAGTTCGCCCAAAGCGTGGCCGGATACCAGCTCCTGCCGGAAATGTTCGTCAACTTCACGGCCCTGGCCCTGCCCTGGCTGGAAATGCTGGTGGCCATCCTGCTGCTGTGCCGGGCCTGGACCGGGCCGGCCCTATTCCTGGCCAACGTCTTGTTCGCGGCCTTTCTGGGCGCCGTCGTCAGCGCCCATCTGCGCGGTCTGGACGTGAACTGCGGATGTTTCAACGCTTCCGCCGCGTCCACGGCCAGCATGACCTGGTACATGGCCCGCGACGCCGCCTTCCTGATCCTGGGATTCATGGCGGCCGTGCTGTACCGCCTGGAGAAACGCCGCATCTAACCCACGAACTCGGCCCGCCGCCAGCCGCGCACGGCGTTGATCAGCCACAACGCGTTGACGCGGGGCAGATCCTCGACGCGGACAACCCCTTCCCGGATGCGGCCCTCTGCCAGCAGGCGGCCGCGCAAGACACCGGGCAAGAGGCCGCAGGCCAGGGGGGGGGTCAGCAGCACTGCGTCCAACTCCGCCACGACATTGGCGATGGTGGCCTCCGTCACCTCGCCCTTCTCGTTGACGAGCAGCACGTCGTCCACATCGAACCGCCCCGCGGCCTCGGTCCTGGCCCGGTCATAGACCCCGCGCCGGGTGGTCTTGTGGAAGAGAAACGGATCCCTTGAATCGACCGGAGTTTGGGCGAGGGTCACGCGGCAGGATGCGGAGACCGGCAACGGACGGCGCGCAAGAGCCCAGGACCCGGACCTGTCCAGGGTCAGTCGCAGGACTCCTTCCTCTTCCACAGCCGAGGCGACTTCCCCTTCCAGGGCGGCGCGCAGGGCCGCTTCGTCCAGAGAAAACCCGAAATATCCGGCGCTTCCGACAAGCCGATGCATATGCTCGGCGAGGAGGAATATTCCTTGCGCGCGGCTCCAGCGCATGGTCTCCAGCAGCGAGAACTCCGTCTTTCGGGCATGCAGCACCCGGGCCTTGATCTGCGTCTCGCGGTACTCGTCCTCCGGCTTCGAATCCCAGACAATGCCCCCCCCAACACCGTACTCCGCCGTTTCCGTTTCCCGATCCACCAGGACCGTGCGGATGGCCACGTTGAAACGCGCCCGGCGGCCCGGAGTCATGACCCCGATGGTTCCGGTGTAGATGCGGCGCGGCGAGATTTCGAGCTCATTTATGATGCCCATGGTCCGCACCTTGGGCGCGCCGGTGATGGACGCGGCAGGAAAGAGGGCCGCCATGACTTCCGCCGTGGAGCGGTCGCAGCGGCCGCGGACCAGGGAGGTCATCTGCCACACGGTCGGATAGCGCTCGACCCGGAAAAGCTCGGGCACCTGAATGCTGCCGGGCAAACAGACCCGGCCGAGATCGTTTCTGACCATGTCCACGATCATGACGTTCTCGGCCCTTTCCTTGGGACTGCGGCGCAGATCCCGCGCCCGGGCCTCGTCCTCGGCGCACCAACGGCCCCTGGGGGCGGTGCCTTTCATGGGGCGGGAGAGGACCTCGTCCCCGTCGCGCCAGAAGAGCATCTCCGGAGAAGCGCAACACGCGGCGAAGCGGCCGATGTCGACATAGGCGGCGTGGGGTGATGGCTGGCTGCTTGCCAGACGGCAAAAGAATGCCCACGGATCTCCCGCGAACGCGGCGCGCAGCCGGTAGGTGAAGTTGACCTGATAGGTCTCGCCCTGGGCCAGATGATCGCGGATGCGGGCCAGGGCCCGGGCATGGGCCGCTGCGTCCAGTTCCGGAGCCCAGTCCGGGACAGGCCATGCCGGGGGATCGACAAGGGGCAGATCCTCGGGCGGGTCGAACAGCCCGAACCAGGCCAGGGGAAAGGGGGAGCAGGAAAGACGGGGCATGGCCGGATCAAAGGCCGCCCCGGCCTCGTAGGACAGAAATCCGGCCGCGTGCAGTCCGCTGCCCTCGACCTCCGCTTCAAGGCGCGAAAGAAGAGAAGGCACCTGATCAAGGTCATGGATCTCGAAAACTGCGCGGGGTGCCGCGTAACGCACCAGGCCCGAATGCTCGGGGGACGGCAGGACAATGACAGGCATGGCCGAGTCCTATCCCGGGGTGCGGGGGAGCGCAACAGTCCGGAACGGCCCGGTTGCCCGGGCCATGGCAAGGAACGCGGCAGGGCCGCGGACAAAAAAAATCCGCGGCAGGGAGGGGCCAGATCCTCCAGGCCGCGGATACGCGATGGGAGGCTAAACGATCATAAAGGCCACAAGTTGCCCCATGAATTGCACAACTTCATTGACCTGATTCAAGAGATTGTCAGTCCAGCCATAAGCAACAAGAGTTGCCATCCCGGCAAGCCAGAAAAGGTAACAGATCTGCTTCATGACATCACCCCCGGATATTCCATGCGGCCGAAGCCCATCAACTCCATGTTGGACGCAGGACAGTAAAGAATT
>CAZPSN010000006.1:0-34536 GCA_964589645.1 uncultured Desulfovibrionaceae bacterium | reverse complement strand
GGCCGAAGCCCATCGGCCACTTGCAAACTCCATGAGCAAAGGGCGTGCCCGCGCGGATACTTGTCATTAACAAACTGAAATGGCTTAAAATTCCACCAGAGAAAGGCCGATCAAGATGCGCGGCTTCGAACAGGGCGCGCAAGGACCGTACACCACGCGCAATTCTTCTCTCACCCCCCCTCCGCACGGTCCGGAAGAATCGCTCACCTGCCGAGCAACGTGTCCATCAATTCTCCCAGGCGGGCGAGATGTGACTTTTCCTCGCTGGCAATCTGCTCCAAAACGGCCCGATTCGCGTCGTTGTCGGTCCAGATCGCGGCGCGCATGTACAGATCCAGGGCCTGGGCCTCGATGGACATGGCCAGGGAGATGACATCCACGGGACTTTCAAGGTTCGGCTCGAAACGGGCCATGTATTCCTCGGTGGTCAGCCCCCCTTCCATGAGCGGCGTTACAAAGGAACACTCGAAAGCCCCCCGGTCGTCCTTGCCCGTCAGGCGGGTGTATTCGGCAAAAAGACGGTCCTTGTGCCTTATCTCGACCTCGGCCAGCTGCCGGAAAACACCTTTGACCTCTTCGTCTCCCACCCGGCCCAGCATCTTCAGATAGAAATCCCGCAAGCCCTCCTCCAGGGAGTAGGCCGTGGCCAGGACGGCTTCGGGGCTGTCCAGTTCGGTGAAAAGATCGACACCCTCCTCTTCGGCTCCGTACGCGGCCTGTCCGTTCCAGGCCTTGAACCCGCCCGAGAGGTTGATGACCTGCCCGAAGCCCTTGCCCGCCAGGGTCTGGGCCGCCATGCGGCTGCGACCGCCTATGGCGCAGTAGACCAGCACGGGCTTGGTCCGATCGATTTCATCCAGGCTGTCGGAAAGCACGGGCAGGGGCACCAGCCTGGCTCCGGGTATGTGGCCCGCCTCGTATTCACCAGGCTGGCGGACATCCAGGACCACAACATCCTGTGACGATATGCCGGCAAGATACGCGCGCGCCTCGTCGGCATTCATGGACTTGACCGGAGTGAAAAACTGTTTCCAACGCATGACGTCTCCTTGTGGGTTGCTGCATCCTTCATGCACCCGGGTTGGTGAAAATTCAACATGCGGGACTTGACGCGACGCAGTTCATATCGTTAATCTGCGATATACGATTTAACGGAGGCGCCATGCCCGACGACCAGACCATCGCCACCCTGTGCAAAGCCCTCGGCCATCCGGCCCGGGTGGCCATCCTGCGCCATCTCCTGCAGGTCGACCGCTGCGTCTGCGGCGAGATCGTGAACATCCTGCCCCTGGCCCAGTCCACGGTCAGCCAGCACCTCAAGCATCTGAAGGACGCCGGCCTGATCCGCGGCGAGATCGACGGTCCGCGCAGCTGTTACTGCGCGGACAAGGAGCGCCTGGCCGAACTCAAGAACCTCCTCACCGCACTGTAGGACATTATGGAACCCTTGCAGCCCTTTCCCATGGCCCCTTCCCGCCCATGCCACGACCAGTGCGCCCCAAACCCGCCGGTCCCGGCGCCGGGCGCGTGCTGAGGCCCGCCGCCGGCCCCTGGTGCAGGGGTGGACGACCTTCCGGGCTACCGCATCGAACCCTATGTCGAAGCCTTCATGCCCGCCGCTACGGGACGCATCCCGCGCCTGCGGACCAATCCCACGGCGCTTGACCGTCTCGGGACCTGCCGCGCCCGGCTGGGCCTGGACCGCAACAGATACGCCGTCAACCCCGGCCTCTACGCCGTCGGCAAGCCCGACGCCGGCTCGCCCGTGGTCGTGACGGCCAACTACAAGCTGACCTTCGACACGGTCCGCTTCGCCCTGACCGGCCGGGACGCCTGGCTGCTGGTGGTGGACACGCGCGGCATCAACGTCTGGTGCGCGGGCGGCAAGGGCACATTCAGCGCGGCCGGCGTCAGCGAGCAGGTCAAAAAAACAGGGCTCGAGCGCGTCGTGTCCCATCGCCGTCTGATCCTGCCCCAGCTCGCGGCCAACGGGGTGCGCGCCCGCGACCTGCGCAAGGCCTGCGGGTTCGAGGCCGTGTTCGGGCCGGTCCGGGCAAAGGATTTGCCCCGCTACCTCGACCACGGCATCGACGAGGCCATGCGCGAGGTGACCTTCACGCTGCGGGAGCGCGCCGCCGTCATCCCCGTGGAGCTGGTCCTGGGCTGGAAGCCCATCCTGGGCGCCTTCGGCGTGGCGGCCGTCCTGAGCCTCCTCGGACACGAATTCTCCCTCGGGGCCATCTGGAGCCGCTGGCTGGTCGCGGCGGTCGGCACCCTCCTGGGCCTCTTTTGCGGCTCGGTTCTCTTCCCGCTCCTGCTGCCGCGGCTGCCGCGCGTCTTTTCCCTGGGCGGGGCAGGGCTCGGGCTGGCGGGTGCGCTGACACTGCCCATCCTCTTCCCGCACGCATCCTGGCCGTCCCTGGCCGGGGCCGGGCTGTGGACCGCCGTCCTCTCGTCCTGGCTGGGCCTCAACTTCACCGGCTCCACGCCCTACACATCGCCGTCTGGCGTGGAGAAGGAAATGCGACGGGCCATCCCGGCCCTGACGGCCTGCGCTCTGCTGGCCGCGATCCTGTTCATGGCCGGCAACTTTTCCGGAGGGACGACATGAAGCGCTTCCGCCATCTCGATAACGTAACCACTCTGGCCTATGACCGGGACAGATGCGTGGGCTGCGGCCTGTGCGTCACGGTCTGCCCCCACCGCATCTTCGCCGTGCGGGAGGGCAAGGCCGAAATCCTGGACCGCGAGGCCTGCATGGAGTGCGGGGCCTGCGCCCTGAACTGTCCCACCGAGGCCATCGCGGTCACTCCGGGGGTGGGCTGCGCGCAGTACATCATCCAGACCTGGCTGCCGGGCAAGCGCGGAACTTCGTGCTGCTGAATCCTTGACCACGGCGCGGAAATACAGGAACTCTCTGCCTTCCAAACCACGGAGGACACATGCTCGACCGCACCGAAGCCCTGGCCATGATCAAGGCCACCGCCCCCGACCACCTCGTCGTCCACGCCCTGGAGACCGAAGCCGTCATGCGCGCCCTGGCCGCCCGCCTGGGCCACGATCCCGCGACCTGGGGCCTGGCCGGCCTGCTGCACGACCTCGACTACCCCGAGACCAAGGACACCCCCGAAAAGCACGGCCTGCTGACCGCCGAAACCCTGGCCGGAAAGCTGCCCGAGGAGGCCGTGCAGGCCATCAGGCGCCACAACGAGATGAACGGCAACCTGCCCCAGTCGGACTTCGACTTCGCCCTGCGCTGCGGCGAAACCGTGACCGGCCTCATCCATACCGCGGCTCTCGTCCGACCCACGCGCATGCAGGGCATGGAGGCCAAGAGCCTGAAGAAAAAGATGAAGGACAAGGCCTTCGCCGCCTCGGTCTGCCGTGAAACCATCAAGGAATGCGAGAAGCTCGGCCTGGAGCTGGGCGACTTCCTGACGCTCTGCATCGGGGCCATCGCGGGCATCGAAGGCGACGTGGGGCTGGCCGCGTCCTGATCCCATGCAAGGATTCCTGCTGCACGCATCCAACCGCCTGGAAAACCTGGCGGACCTGCTCGCGGAGGTTTTGCGGGCCCCCCTGGACCCCATGGAGCCGGAAACCATCCTGGTCCAGTCCGGCGGCATGCAGCGCTGGGTCTCCATGCAGCTGGCCCGCCGGCACGGCGTCTGCGCTGGCGCGCGCTTCCCCTTCCCCGTCGCTTTCGCCTACGAACTCAGCCGGGACCTGCTGGCCGACCTGCCCCGCGAATACCCGCTCGGCCAGGAGCGCATGCTCTGGCGCATCGTGCACCTGCTGCGCGGACTGCTGCACGAGCGGGAGTTTGCGCCCCTGGCGCGCTACGTGCGCGAGGATTCGGAGCTCAAGTCCGTGCAATTGGCCGAGCGCATCGCCTATCATTTCGACCAGTACCTCATCTTCCGGCCCCAATGGGCCGCACGCTGGGAACGCCATGAACCGTGCGGGGATTTCTTCCTGCCCGCCCATGTCGCCAGCGAAACCTGGCAGGCCAGGCTGTGGCGGGAACTGATCCGGGACATGGGCGGGGAGCATCGCGCGGCCCTGCTGCAGCGGGCCATCGCCAGGCTGGAAAAGGGAGCTTTTCGGACTGAACTGCCCACCCGCGTCTGCGTCTTCGGCATCCCGACCCTGCCGCCGGTGTATCTCGATCTTCTGCAAGCCCTGTCCAGGCACAGTCAGGTGCATGTCTTTCTGCTCAGCCCCTGCCGGAAATATTGGGGCGACCTTCTGACTCATCGGGAACGACGGCGCGCCTACCGCGCAGGAGAGCTCGCCTCCCCGGAACGACCCGAGGACGCAATGCCGCTGGCGGGCCTCGGCGCGGTCGGGCGGGATTTCCTTGAACTGCTGATGGAACGGGATGCGCTGGAAACGGGGCTGTACGAGGAACCAGGCGCGGACACCATGCTCGGACAGCTCCAGGCCGACATTCTCGATCTGAACGTTTGCGACGAGAAGACGGATTTCTCCGACGCCTCCATCCAGGTCCACTGCTGCCACAGCCCCCTGCGCGAGATGGAGGTCCTGAAGGACCTGCTCCTCGACCTCCTGTCCAGGACCCCATCCCTCTCCCCCCAGGACATTCTGGTCATGAACCCGGACATCGAAAGCTACGCGCCGGTCATCCAGGCCGTGTTCGGGACCGCCGGGGAGGGCCTCCCCTTCTCCATCTCCGACCGCAAGCCGACCAGGGCCGCCGAGACCATCCGCCTCTTCCTCGAACTGCTGGAGTTCGGACAGCACCGCTTCGAGGTCTCACGCGTCTGCGCCCTGCTCGAAACCCCGCCCGTGCGGCAGCGCCTGGGATTGGATGCGACCGAGACGCAGCGCGTGCTGGACTGGGTCCGAACCTCGGGCATACGCTGGGGCCTGGACAAAAACTTTCGCGGCGGCATCGGCGACTACTCCCAGAACACGTGGGAGAGCGGCCTGTCCCGTCTGTACCTCGGCTACATGACCGGCACGGCGGACCCGCTGCGCGGCATCGCCCCCCTGCCCCTGCGTGGCTCGGACGAGCAGGAGTTGCTTGGCCGCGTGACCGCCTGGATCGACGACCTGGCGGCCCTGTGGTTCCGGCTGCGCGACACGCGAACGCCCACGGGCTGGCGGGACTGCCTGCTGTGGGTCCTGGACGCCTTCTTCCCCCAGGACCGCGCCCAGGCAGAGCACCTGCTGGCCATCCGCGGGACCGTGACCGACCTGACCGGCGAGATGGACGATTTCGAGGCCGACGCCCGGACCATGCTCCACCTTCTCCGCAAGCGCCTGGACGAAAGCGGCGGCGAGGCGGGCTTTTTGGCCGCGGGCCTGACCTTCTGCGGTCTGAAGCCCATGCGCTCCATCCCCTTCCGCGTGGTCTGCCTGACGGGCCTGACCAGCACGGTCTTCCCGCGCCAGGACTCGCCCCTGGGCTTCGACCTCATGGCCGCACGGCCACGGCCCGGCGACCGCAGCTATCGCGAGGACGACCGCTACCTGTTCCTGGAAAGCATCGTCTCGGCCCGGGACAACCTCATCCTGACCTACCCCGGCCTGTCCCAGTCCGACAACGCCGAGGCCCCGCCTTCGGTCCTGGTTTCGGAACTGCTCGATTTCCTGGACAAAGGGTGCACGGTGGACAAAAGGAAGCCCTCGGAGGCCATTGTTTTCAAGCACAAGTTGCAGGCCTTCCATCCGGACTATTTCAGCGCGGGGTCGCGCCTTTTCTCCTACTCGGCCCAGAACCGCGACGCGGCGCAGGCGCTGTTTGCCGAGCACCAATCCAGGCAATTCTTCCCCGAGACCGATGCTCCCGAAGATGCACAGGCAGAGCAGGAGGTCGACATCGAAGAGCTGACGCGCTTCCTGGCCCACCCCTGCCGCCACCTGCTGCGCGCCCTGCGCATCGACCCGGCCAAGGGGGAAGACGACTTTCTGGATGAGGAACCGCTGACCCCGCCAGCGGGCCTCGAAGCCTACGGCCCCCTGCGGGACCTCCTGCGCGCGGCCCTGGACGAGCCTGCCGCCAACCTGGAGGAACTGCTCCTGGCCTGGCAGCTCCTGCCGCCCGGCCAGGCCGGGGCCGACGCGAGCAGCACGCTGTGCGCCCAGGTCCGGACCCTGGCCGAGCAGGCCCGCGCCGTCATCGGCGACGAAAAGGCCACTCGCCTCGATCTGGGGCTGCGCGTGGGCCGGGTCATTCTCACGGGCCGCATCGACGTGCACGGCGACCGCATCGTGACCTGCCGCCCGGCCAAGACCAAAAGCCCGGACATGCTCAGCCTGTGGGTCCGCCATCTGGCCGCCTCGGCCGCGGGCCATGCCGTCCGGTCCGTGCACATCGGAACCGACGACAGCTTCCCCGCACCCGAGGCCGCCGACGCCCGAAGCCTGCTCGAAGGGCTGCTGCGGCTCTACACGCAGGGCATGCGCGCCCCTCTCCCCCTCTTCCCCCGGACCTCCCTGGCCTTCGCCGAGGCCCGCTTCACGGGCCGCAAACCCAAGGAACGGGCAGAGGCGTTGCAACTGGCCCTGCGCCAGTGGGAAGGCGGCTACATGGTCAGCCCCGAACGCGACGACCCGCATCTGGCCTTCCTCTTCCGCGACGCCGATCCGGACTGGGAGCGCTTCGCGGACGTGGCCGAGGAAATCTACGCCCCTCTTCTGGGAGGTGCTTCTTGATGAAGCCCCTGAACCTCTGCACCGCACCCCTGGACGGCACGACCCTCGTCGAGGCCAGCGCCGGCACCGGCAAGACCTACACCCTGACCGGCCTCTTCGTGCGCCTGCTGCTGGAGAGGGAACTGACCGTGGACCAGATCCTGGTGGTGACCTTCACGGACACTGCCACGGAGGAACTGCGCGGACGCATCCGCGAGCGTCTGGCGGAAATCCTGCACGCGTTGGAGAAAAAACACGCGCCCAAAGACAACGACACGCTGGCATCCTGCTTGTTGCAACGAAACGATCCCACCGCCGCCCGCCGTTTGGAACTCGCCCTGCGCAACTTCGACCTGGCCCAGATCTTCACCATCCACGGCTTCTGCCAGCGCATGCTCGGGCGCAACGGCTTCGAGTGCTCGGCCCTTTTCGACACGCGGCTCGAACCGGACCTTTCGGACCTGCGCCGCCAGGTCTGCGTGGATTTCTGGCGCGGCCGCATCCTGCCCCTGGACGGCCTGACCGGCAAGGAAGTCCGCGCCCGGCTGACGCCGGACCACCTCACGGAGCTTTCCGGCCTGCCCTTCCTGGCCCAGCGCGTCCGCATCGTGCCGGACAGCCCCGCTCCGGACCCCACGCCCCTGGACCGGGCCGTGCGGGAGGCATGCGAAAGGCTGCGCGTAGACTGGAAAGCCGCGGAACACGAGCTTCGACAACTCTTCCTCACGTGGCCGCACCCATTCAACAGGAACAAATTCTCTCCGGAGAAGCTGGATATACGCCTGGCCGCGGTCCGGACGTTCCTGTCGGACCCTGTGCTCAAAGTCCCTGAGGCGGTACGGCAAATGCTGCCTGCTTACATCTCGACCCTGCCCAACGGAAAGGCTCCTGCGCCGGATCACCCCTTTTTCGCTGATCTGGAAGCCTTCGTCGCGCAAATCGAGCAACTGAACGCGGCTGTGGACGGGTTCGTGATCCACCTTCGCCATGCCTTCCTTTCGGGCGTGACGATGCAGTTGGACGACCTCAAACGACGCCGCAACGTGCTGGGCTTCGACGATCTGTTGCGCAACATGCACGCCGCCCTGGCCAGCCCGGAACTGGTCGCTGCGGCGCGGACCCAGTACCGTGCGGCCCTCATCGACGAGTTCCAGGACACCGACGGGCTGCAGTACGACATCTTCCGCACCCTCTTCGCGGACAGCGACGGGGAAAACAGCCTCTTTCTCATCGGCGACCCCAAGCAGGCCATCTACTCCTTCCGAGGCGCGGACCTGCACACCTACCTGGACGCGGCCGACGGCTGCGAGCGCGGCATGACCCTGGGCGTCAACCATCGTTCCACCCCGGAGCTCATCGCGGCCGTGAACCGGCTCTTTTCCCGGCCGGACAACCCCAGGCCATTCCTGGACCCGAAAATCGGCTACCATCCGGTCAGCCCGCCGGCCGAGGAGCGGAACCGGTTCCGCGAAGACGGACGAACGCCCGCGCCCCTGGTCCTTTGGCAGGTCAGAAGCGAGGCCAAGCCCCTGGCCAAGGGGGCGCTCACGCCGCGCATCTGCCGGGCCGTGGCTGCCGAGATCAGCCGCCTGCTGCGGGCAGCGGCCGAAGGGCGGGTGCGCATCGGCGCCGCGCGGCTTCTGCCCGGGGACATAGCCGTCCTGGTCGAGACCCACGCCCAGGGCGAGGCGATGCACAAGGCCCTCCGCGCGCTCAACATCCCCAGCGTCGTGAGCCACACCTCATCGGTCTTCGCCAGCCCCGAAGCGGCGGAACTCATGTCCGTGCTGCGCGGCATGGCCGAATGCCAGCGCCCGACCCTCCTGCGCACGGCCCTGGCCGCGCCCATGATCGGCCTCACGGCGCCGGAACTGACGCTCCTCGACGAGGATGGCGGAGAACTCGAAGCGTGGTTCGAACGCTTCCTCGCCTGCCGCGAACTGTGGGACCGCCGAGGCGTCATGGCCGCCGCGCGCCGCCTCTTCTCGGATCTGGCCGTGCGGGAGCGCCTCGTCTCCCTGCCGGGCGGCGAACGGCGCATGACCAACGTCCTGCACTGCCTGGAACTGCTCCACGGCCGGGAGCGCGAAACGGGCGCGTCCATGCACGCCCTGCTGACCTGGTTCTCCAGGCGGCTGAACACCGAGGGCACGGAAGACTCACAGCTTCGCCTGGACACGGACCGCGACGCGGTCCAGATCGTAACCATCCACAAGAGCAAGGGCTTGCAGTACCCGGTGGTCTTCTGCCCCTTCCTCTTCGGACACGCCAGATGCCCCGAGGACCGCGCCCTGGTCCACGAGGACGGATTGCTCCTGGACCTCGGCAGCGAAGACCTGCCTCGGCGGGCGCGCCAGGCCCTGTCCGAGGCCCAGGCCGAGCGCGTGCGCCTGCTCTACGTGGCCCTGACCCGCGCCAAATGCCGCTGTTACGCGGTCTGGGGCCGCATCAACGAGGCGGAGGCCTCTGGCGCGGCCTGGCTCTTCCACGGGCACCGCGCATCCGAAAACAACACCCTGAGCTTGGGCGACGTCGATGAGGACATGGTCGGAGGCGACCTGCGCGGACTGGCCGACGAGACCATCGAAGTTGCGGAACTGCCCGACGCCGAACCCATGCCGGGCCCGAAGCAGTTCACCCAGGCCCCGGACCTGCGCTGCCGCAATTGGGAGCGCGTACTGGGCTCCGGCTTCGGTCTGGCCAGCTTCACCGGCCTGACCCGCGGCATGGAGCATGGATCGCGACCGGGCCTGGACGAGGACGACGCCTCCGGCCAGGCCGAGGACCAGTGGTCCATGGCCAATTTTCCGCGCGGGGCCGCCGCCGGTTCGTGCCTGCACAGGGTTTTCGAGCGCATAGATTTCGCGGATGCGGGCACCATCCCCTCCGCCGTGACCGAGGCCTTGGCCGCGTACGGCTTTGATCCGGCTTGGAAAAAGACGGTTCACGACATGGTCGAACGGACTCTACGCGCCGATCTGGACGGATTCAGGCTGGAAGAAGTGCGCACGCGGGACAGGCTGGTCGAACTGGAGTTCCTCTTCCCCTTGCGACCCGTGACCCGAGAACTCCTGGCCGCCGTGTACCGGGACGCGGCCGGGCTGCTACCGCCCGACCTGCCGGAACGCATGGAGGGGCTGCGCTTCGAGCCGCGCCAGGGCTTCATGACCGGATTCATGGATCTGGTCGTGCGCAGCGGTGAAAAATTTTACCTCCTCGACTGGAAATCCAACTGGCTCGGCCCCACCCCCGGCCACTACACCAAGGACGCCCTGCACGCGGCCATGGCCGGCAGCCATTATTTCCTGCAGTACCACCTCTACTGCCTGGCCCTGCGGCGCCACTTGGCCCTGCGCAATCCAAAGTTCGACCATGCGAAGCACTTCGGCGGCGTGCGCTACGTCTTCCTGCGCGGCGTGGACCCGCAGCGCCCAGGCCAGGGCGTGCATGGGGACCGCCCCGATCAACGTTTCCTCGAAGCGTTGGACAGGGCCCTCATCGACCAGGAGCAACGCTGATGTTCGCCAGCCCCGCCATCCTGCCCCGCCTTGCGGCAAGCGCCCTCTTCACCGAGGCCGACCTGTACCAGGCCCGCTTTGCCGCGTCCCTGGCCCGGCCCGGATGCGAAGACCTCGCGGCGGGGCTGACCGCCCTGGTTTCCCTGGCCGCACGCGAGGGGCACGTCTGCCTGCACCTCGGCGACGCGACCGTGCGCGAACGCCTGGCCGCACTGGGCCTGGACGGGACCGACGCCTGCCTGCACACTGGCGTCATCGGCGCGCCCGGCTCAGCGACGCCGCTCGTCCTCGATGGGGAGCGCCTGTATTTGTCGCGCTTCTTCCGTGACGAACAGGCCCTGGCCCGCGCCTTCCTGCGCTTGGCCCAGACGCCGCCCCGCAACATCCCGCCGCACCTGCTGCCCGACATTTTCAAGGCCGGGGGCGGCGAAACCGACTGGCAGGACGTGGCCTGCTTCGCGGCCCTGCGCGGCCGGTTCTGCGTCATCTCCGGCGGCCCGGGAACGGGCAAGACCACCACCGTGGCCCGCATCCTGGCCCTGGCGGCCCGCTTGCACGCAGACAGATGTTTGCGCATCCGCCTGGCCGCGCCCACGGGCAAGGCCGCCTCGCGCATGACCGAGGCCCTGGCCGCGGCCTTTCCCGGCGACTCCCTGCCACGGGAACTGAGCGACTGCCTGCGAGAGAGCGCCCAGACCGTGCATCGCCTGCTGGGCTGGAGCGCAGGAGGCTTCCGCCACCACCGCGACAACCCCCTGCCTCTGGACCTGCTGGTCGTGGACGAGGCGTCCATGCTCGATCTGGAACTGACCGCCCGCCTGCTGGACGCCCTGCCAGAGCATGCCGGACTGATCCTGCTTGGGGATCGCAACCAGCTCGCCTCGGTGGAAGCCGGCGCTGTCCTGGCCAACCTCTGCCAGGAGGACGCCGTGAACGCCTTTTCGACGGATTTCGCGGCAGAGGCGGTCGCGGCCGGGGCGCGGGGCCTGCCCGTGACACGGCGCCCGGGGGCGCTGACAAATCATGTGGTGGAACTGAAGAAAAGTTACCGCTTCGGCGCGGACAGCGGGATCGCGGCTCTCGCCGCGCTCGTTCGCGACGGCGAGGCGCGCAGTGCGGCCGCGTTGCTTGAACGACATCACGACGACCTGAAAACAAGGGAGTGCGCGGGACATGCGTCCCTGGCCGCGGAGCTGACCCCGCTGCTGCGGGGAGCCTTCAAGGGATTGGAAACGGAAACGGACCCCGGCCGGGCCTTCGAGACCTTCGGAGCCCTGCGGCTCCTGTCCCCGGTCCGCCAGGGACCGCGCGGCGCCGAGGCCCTGAACCGTCTGGCCCGCGAAGTGCTGCGCCAGGCGAGTAGCGACGCCTGGTATCCGGGCCGGCCCGTCATGATCCTGGAAAACGACTACAACCTGGGCCTCTTCAACGGCGACGTGGGCATCGCCCTGCCCGTAAACGGCGCCGCCCTGCGGGTCTTTTTCTCCGGCGCCGACGGCTTCGCGTCCTTTGCCCCGGCCCGCCTGCCACGGCACGAGACCTGTTACGCCATGACCGTGCACAAGAGCCAGGGCTCCGAGTTCCGGCACTCGGTCCTGGTCCTGCCCGAGGAGGCCTGCCCGGTCCTGGGCCGCGAACTCCTCTACACGGCCCTGACCCGGGCCAGGGAGCGCTTCACCCTCGTCGGCTCGCCGGAGCAGGTCCGAGACGCGGTGGAACGCCCGGCCCGGCGCGATTCGGGGTTGGGAGAGATGCTGGCCGTGGGAGCCTGACCACTCAGAAAGACGTTTTTACGCCGGCCGCGCGCAACCGTTCCGCCATGTCCCAGACCTTTTGCTGGCTCAGGCTGATTATCACGAGCAGATCGCCCGGCCGAGCCCGGGAAAAGGCCAGCCGCAGCGCCTCGTCATGCGTGGGAGCCACGGTCACAAGTGACTCCGGCACCCCTTCCCGCAGAAGGCCCTGGGCCAGGAGCCCGGCGACTTCGCCGGGCCCGCGGCCGCGCAGCTCTTCCCAGTCGGAGCAGATGTAGGAGTCGAAACGGCCGGCGGCGGCCCGCGCCGCCTCGCGCAGATAGTCGTCGGGCCGGTTGCCGACCATGCTGAACATGAGGTGTCTGGCCCCTTCGACGGGAAGCCCGCGCACGAACAGCGCCAGCTCGCGCATGACCTGGGCGGAACTCGCCCGCGTGAGGAGCAGGGCGTAGGGCAGGCCCGCAAAAAAATTCATGCGCCCCGGATTCGTCTCGTGGGACGAGGAGAATTCCCGCAGGGCATCCCAGATCTCCGTGCACTCGATGCCCAGGCCGTATGCGGCGGCCGTGGCAAAAAGCGCATTGTTCACGGAAGGCTGGTAGCTTCCGCCATAGGTCGCGGGAATGGCCGAACCATCAAGGGCCGCGACCAGGGTCCGGCCTTCCCAGACCTGGATGAGCGGCGTCGTGCCGGAATCGTCCAGCACCACGGCCGGTCCGTGCGCGGCGCGATGCTCCAGCACGGCCGGGTTGTCGGGACGCATGCTGACCAGACAGGTGCGGCAGTCCCGGACATCCTCGCGCATGGCCAGACACAACGGATCATCGGCGTTCAGCACGGCCATCCGCCGCGCCTTGCGCACGACGACCCGCTTGACCCGCGCCAGATCCTCCCGGCATTTGACTCCGTCCTGACCGATATGGTTGTCGTGGATGTTCAACACCACGCCGACATCGCAATCGCGCAAGGCCATCCCGTCCCGGATCAGGCCGCCCCGGGCGAACTCGAACACCCCGGCCTGGACCCGCCTGTCCCGCAGCAGACGCGCCAGGTAGGCCGAACCCGCCGAATCCCCGGTCTGGATCGTTTCAGCGCCGATGTACGTGCCCTGGGTGGTGGCCAGGGCCACGGTCCTGCCGATTCGGGTCAGGATGTGCGCGACCATGCGACAGGTCGTGGTCTTGCCGACGCTGCCCGTGATGCCGACGGTCGGCACCGTGGCCCGCATCCTGGCGGAGAGGTCAAACCCGCGCCGCCGAAGGGAACGGATCAGCTTCCATTTCTTTTTCCAGTAGAAATCGGTCAGCGTCTGGAAAAATCTGTCCGGAACACCTTTATTCATCTTCCGCGCCCCCCGCCATCTCTCGCAACGAAACCAGCACCTGCAACAGATTCATCTTCAGCTTGGAGTTCAATGTGGAATAACGCTCCGGCGAAAAACCAGAAGGTCCGAAACACGAACGGATGGCGTGCAGGGCGTGCTTGTTCGTCTCGAAATACCCGGCCCAGGTGCCTCCACTCGTCAACCGGTTCCAATTCGTCCAGGAACCCTGCGTGCCCGTGACCATCCCGGTCAGGCGGCCAAGCTTGCGGGCCAGGGACAGAAGCTGCCTCGGAAGGACATTCACGGACCAGGGCAGGCTGGGGAAATACCCGTCGACGTGCATGATCCAGCGTGATTTTTCGAGAAAAGGCCCCACGGCCGCCATGAACAACCGACGGTTCAGCTTCCACTGGATGGGAACAGCGGCGCCGACCTTGACGGCCTGACAGCTCATGAAGGGCTCATAGCTTCTGAACAGCCTGCGGTTCGAATGGAAAAACGGAATCGTCGCCCTCATGGTCGCGGGCCACAGGGTGAACCATTCATGGGCCGTCTTCGGGCGCAGGGCCGCCACGCGCTGAAAATGGCTTCTGCGCCGTTCCGTGACCTCCCGGCACAGTTCCGGATCAAAGAGCGGGTGCCGAACCTCGACGGTGCGTGTCTCGCCTGGAACAAAAAACTCCGGGACCCAGTGCATGCGGCTCACGCTTCGATTTCTCAGGGTATACGCTCCTTTCAGCAGGGAATCCGCAAGGTACCCGCCAAAGACAGCCAAATACCGCTCAAGTCCGCAGGCGGCGTGCAGGTTCAGGGCGTGGACATGGACGTACTGGTGGCCAAGTCCCACCAGCCGCGAGGCATCCGCCAGAATGTCGGCATAATGCTCCGGCGGCCTGACATGAACACGCAGGTCAACACCATAAGCCTTGGCGACCCTCTGGGCGATCCGCCCCTCGCGGTTCATGCCGTCCAGGAACACGTAGCCATGGCGCTTCAGGCGGACGGGCAACATGCCGGCCACGGCCCGCGAATCCTCGCCGCCGCTCAAGAACTGGGCGACCACATCCATCCCTTCCGTGACGCGCCCGACGTGGTCGAGCAACCCGTGGCGCAGGACTTCGGCGGCCTGCCCGATGTCCGCGAAGTCCCGCGTCTCCATGGGCATCCAGTAAATCCGTTGCTCCGTGAGCCGGGCCTTTTGACCGGACGCCGTGAAGGTGGACTGACACGCCGGTTTGGCCTGTCTGATGCTGGAATACACGGTATGGGGGTACGTGACGACACCGTGCATCACGAAATCCGCGATGGACGCCATGTCCAGATCACCGCGCCGGAAAGAAAGACGCGCCGCGACATCCACGTGCGAAGAAAGAACCAGATCCTCCGCATGACGATATTCATAGACGGGAATGAACAGCATCATGTCCGTCACGACATCGATGGTGCGGTTCTTCTTGTCCACGCAGACAAAGATGAACGGACCGTTCAGATCCGCATGAAAAACCAGCTTCCCGTCCAGATACCGTTGCAGTATGGCTTCGGTCCCAACGGACGAGTCTTTCGAATTCAGAAACGCGTTGTCCCGGAACATGAGCACCGGGCCGCCGATCACGACACAGACATGCTGTTCGTTTTCAATGGGATCAAAGCCGCGATACGTGTTTCGCGATGCAGCCAAACAGCCCCAATCTCCGTGGAATTCGAAAACCATCGGAGCGTTTCCCGCATGAAGAGAGCGGATCTCCCGGGAAAGGACTCCGCGTTCCCGCATCCGCGAACAATAGGCAAAATCAGACATCCGCTCTGCCCCGTCGCACCTGTGAATATTTTTTCCAGCGCATACTGGAGACCACGGACCTCAGGACGAGGCCATGGCCAGCACCTTGTCGTAAATGGCGAAAAGCCGCTCCACGTAGCGCTCGATGGTGAATTCCCCGACGATGCGCCGTCCGGCCTCGGCCAAGGCTTGGCGCTTGCGCGGGTCGTCAAGCAGCACCACGAGCTGGGCCGCGATGCTTTCGGGCGAGCACTCGCACACCAGCGCCGCCGGCCGCCCCACTTCCAGCGAGGCCACGAAACGGGACACCACCGCGGGAAGACCGCAATACATGGCTTCGAGATGGACATTGCCGAACCCCTCGAAAAGGGAGGGCATGGCCAGGATGTCCGCGCCGCGAAAAAACGCGCCGACATCGTTTCTGTACCCGGTCAGGGCGACCCTGCGGCCCAGATCCAGTTCCCCGATCAACGCTTCGTACCGGCCTCGCTTGCTCCCCTCGCCCACGAGGACCAGGGACGCGTCCTTGCCCATGTCGCGAAGAATCCCCACGGCCCGCAAAAGATTCTCGAAATTCTTCTGCTCCACGTAGCGGCCCACGCCGAGGATGAGCTGACCGGTCAGGCCGTACATCGCGCGCAGGTCATGCGGCTCGACGTCGAGCCGCTGCGTGTCGATGGCGTTGTGCAGCACGAATTGCGGCCTGTCGCACATGTTGTGGTCCTGCTCGACAACCTCTTCAACGGCGCGCGAAATGGAAATATAGGCGCTCGTATACCGGGAAAGAAAGCGGTTGAAGAACCTGCGGACCGTCTTCCTCTCCCTTTTCACGTTCCGGATGTGCGTGATGACCGGCACCTGCAGGCCCATGGCCGCGAGGCGCCCGAAATAGTCCCCGCTGAAATGCAGGGTGTGGATGATGTCGGGCGCGTACTGCTTCAAGGCTCGGCGCAGCCGGAGAACCGTGTCGATCCTGTGGCTCGACGCCGAGGCATTGGAATTTCCGATGCTGACCACGTCGAGGCCGGCAGCCTGATATTCTGGCAACTTGACCCCGGTTCCGGAGACATTGAAAATCCTGCACGCGTGGGAAGTTGAGCCCTGCATCAGTTTGGCCATGTCGAAAAGCCAGTTCTCGACCCCTCCGAAGGGCAACCCTCCGATCACGTACGCAATCCTGATCATTTTCCTTCCTTGTCCCTGACGGGTTCGGCTGCTTGTTCCTGAAACCGCCGCGCCATATCAAGGACTTTTTTATCGCCAAAGGCGACCACCACGAGCAGATCTCCGCGCCCAAGCCGCCCGAAGGCCAGTTCCAGGCCCTGTTCGTACGGGGGCGCGACCGTGATCTTCTCCTCGGCCACCCCGTGCTTCAGCAAGCCGGAGGCCAGCAAATGCGACATCTCCCCTGGCTGGCGGCCGCGCATATCCCCCCAGTCGGTGCAGACATCGGAACAGATGTAGGTGTCGAACGCTCCGGCCAGACAGCGCGTCATTTCCAGGCAGTACCAGTCGGGCCTGTTGCCCGGGGCATAGAACAGAAGATGCCTGCGCCCCGCGCTGCCACGCACGCCCACGAAACGGACGAGTTCGGTGATGGCCTGCGGTCCTTCGGCCCAGGTGATCAGGAGTTCGTAGGGGAATCCGGCATGGAAATTCATGCGCCCGGGGTTGGTTTCGGCGGTGGAATGAAAACTCTCCAGCGCGTCCTGGATGCACTTCCAGTCGATGCCCAGTCCGTGCGCCATGGCGGCTGCAAAAAGCGCGTTGATGGCGGCCGGGCGGAACAGGCCGCCATGGGTCGCGGGAATCTTTGCCGCGGCCAGGCTCCCGACCAGCTTCCCTCCCTCACGCACCAGCAGCTCCGGGCCGTTTCCCGCATCCTTCAGCACCGCCGCCATGCCTCCCTGGGCCAGATGCGTTCGCACTTCGGGATTGTCGCAGGACTCACTGACCAGACACAGACGCGGGGCTCTGACATGGCCGCGCATTTCCAGGCACAGGGGATCGTCGGCATTGAGCACCGCCAGTTTCCTGGCCAACCGCGCGACCTCCTGCTTGACCCGCGCGAGCCCGGCCCGGTCCGGCACCCCGTCCAGACCGATGTGATTGTCGTAGACATTGAGCACGGCGCCGACATCCACGCCATCGATGACCGTCCCGTTCCGGATAAGCCCGCCCCGGGCAAACTCGAACACCCCGGCCCGCACCCTGGGGTCCGCCAGCAACCGACCCGCGCTCAACCCCCCGGCCAGATCGCCCGCGCGGATGACTTCCGTGCCGACATACAGTCCCTGGGAGGTGGCCAGACCGACCCGCAGCCCGGCCCGGGCGAGAATGTGGGCAACCATGCGGCATGTGGTCGTCTTGCCGACGCTGCCCGTGACGGCGACGGTGGGAATCCGAGGCTGGATCTTGAAGTCAAATCCCCTGCGGCGCGCGGAACGAATGAACTTCCATTTCTTCTTCCAGTAGAAATCAAGCGCCTCGCGGAGAAGGTCCCGTGCGATTTGCGTCATATCCGCTCCATGCTTCCGAAGTTTCCGCCCGCGTTGCCCACATTCAGAAACTCTTCAACCACCGGCATCAGCTTGTCGTCACTGTTGACCACCAGCAGAAAATCGCCGGGAGAGGGCCGCATCAACGCGAGGCGCAAAGACGCCTCATAGGTCGCCGCGATGGTGACAGCGTCCGCGGAAACGCCGCCCTCCAGAAGTCCCCGAGCGAGCAACCCCGCGACCACGCCAGGTTCCCGGCCGCGCAGATCGTCCCAATCGGAACAGATGTAGGAATCGAACAGTCCGGCCACGGCGCGCGTCATGTCAAGGATGAATGTATCGGGCCTGTCCCCGACATTGTTGATCACAAGATGCTTTCTGCCCTGGGCCGGGTACCCGCGCATGAATCCGGCCAGACCAATCATGGCTTGCGGCCCGTCGGCCCACGTGAGCAGGGTTTGAAACGGGAGCCCGGGAAGAAAATTCATGCGTCCGGGATTGGACTGCCAGGTGGACTCGAAACTGCCGAGTGCGGCCGCGATGTCGTCCCAACCAGTTCCCAGTCCGTGCGCGATGGCCGCCGCGAACATGGCGTTGCTCGCGGCCGGACCAAAGATGCCGCCATGGGTGGCGGGAATGGCGCAAATGTCCAGGCTGCCGAGGAGCCGGCCCGCCTCGTGCAGTTCCATCCGCACGCTCAACTCGTGACCGGTCATCCGCACGGCTGTTCCGCCGTTCGCCATGTGCTCCGCGACGATTGGGTTGTCAGAATTTGTTGTGACATAGCACAGTCGCGAAGCAGTCACTTCTTTGTGCATCTCGACGCACAAGGGATCATCGGCATTGAGCACCGCGCACTTCCTGGCCCGTTGCACGACCATCTGCTTGACCCGCGCCAGTCCTGCCCGGTCGGGCACCCCGTCCAGCCCAATGTGGTTGTCGTAGACATTGAGCACGGCCCCGACATCCAGGGCGTCAAGAACCGTCCCGTTCCTGATGAGCCCACCCCGGGCCAGCTCGAACACGCCTGCCTGCACCCGAGGATCAACCAGCAACCTGGCCGCGCTCAAACCCCCGGACTGATCACCCTTTCGAACGACCTCCGTGCCGACAAAGAGCCCCTGGGTCGTGGCCAGGCCGACCCGCAATCCGGCCTGGGCGAGAATGTGGGCAACCATGCGACACGTGGTCGTCTTGCCGGCGCTGCCCGTGATGCCGGCAGTCGCGATGCGGGGCAGGATCTTGATATCCAAGCCTCTGCGCCGCGCGGAACGAATGAGCTTCCATTTCTTCTTCCAATAGAAATCAAACGCGCTATTGATAAAATTCATTGGATTCTAGAGAAGACTCGATTACAAGATGACAGGATATGGATGCACCTTTTACCGCACGCATTGATCAAAATGCTTACGCACAATACGAGCATAGATACTCTTGATATATGCATGATTTGTATTTACAAACCAGCTTTGTGTCATATCCCAGCCCTTGACAATCCTATCATCAATACCCTCATCGTCGGCACTTGTCATACCAGCACCTGGATAAACAGTGATTTCTCCTGGATATATCGTATCGCCAGCACACAAAAAATCATACCTCGCATAGTCTATGCCAAGACTGAGACGCTTGGCATATTCCACGGCCAATGGAAACGCACTCGGCAACACAAAATCATCTGGCAGTTGGGAATGATCCGCATTGTTCTTTTCAAGGGGACGAAATCGAGATCCATCGACTTCAAAGTATGTCAACTTCATTTCTTTCATTTTATTATCAATGGCTACGGAGCAAAGAACCGCCGCTCCATGTGAGCACCGTACCGAAATATCCATGATCTTTTCTCCTGCCGGAGGGACAATACGCTCTTCAAGGTAAAGCAGCTTCCGCGCCCCAAAATAACCCCACTCGTATTTGCTGGCGCCATAATTTTTTTGCAGCCATTTTTCCGTCAGATTCTTGAGGCCAACCATCTCGGCGTCTCCAAAACGGCCAAAATAGTTGTAACTGCTTCCATGATTCGCCTTGAGTACAACTGCCTCATTTCTCAACGGTAAAGGTATTTGCGCAACATCAACTCCTGTCCATAAAGTCTTTGGCATCACGGCTTCGGGGAGTACGGACCGTATGTATTCTTTTGTCGCCAACTTGTCACAAAAAGTCACAAAAAAAGGGTTATGATCAAATATCTTTCTCCATATCATTCTTTCATGATATTTTCTAGGCGCAGCAACATTTGGATAATATCCAACAATTTTTCGAAATTTGCGAATTAATCTTGCATGAATAATATAAATGAAAACATTAACAATAAACAAGAATGATTTTTCAATGACATGCACAGCAACACCATTCACAAGAAAAACAATTACACAATTTAAAAATAAAAAAACGCATTATCATAAATAATAAAGATATATTGGTAAATATTGCGTCCTGTCTGAAATTTATTATGCATAAAAACAGAATATGTGTAAAGGTTCCGCGACGGGCAACAAGCACATGCGACGAAATCTGAAGAATTCAAGATGACATGACGTCACTGCAAAAAGTCGTCACCCCCTTGAAAAAGGGGATCCACGCATTTTCAACTACCTTAAAAGACATGGATTCCCGCCTGCGCGGGAATGACGCCCAGGCTCTTTCACGACTTTTTGCAGTGGAGTCTGGCATGACCCGGGCAAGACAAAATCTTTGAGCAACCCCGACTCCACCTTCGCTCTCGCCCATCAGCAATGATGCGAATGTTCCCAGCCCTTTCTTGCCAAACACAGCCCATCGAAGCTACCCTGCCATTGAAGACAGACCAGAGGAGATCGTCATGACACCGCTCCGCGATTCCTGGAAAATACTGACCTGGTGGCAAAAATCCCTGACCGTGTTGGCCTGCGGCACGGCCCTGTATGCCCTCTTCGGTTTCCTGCTCGTGCCGCGCATCGCTCGCTACGTGCTGGTCGAGAAAGTCTCGACGGTCCTGCACCGGCAGATCAGCGTGACAGAGATCCGCTGCAACCCATTCACCCTGACCGCCGACATCAATGGGTTCACGCTGCATGAAAAAGACGAGCCCGGTGAATTCGTGGCCTTCGACAGGCTGCACGCCAATCTCGAACTGTCCTCCCTCTTCCGGCTGGCCGTCGTGGTCCGGGACATCCGCCTGGATGGCCCGCGCATGCACATCCGCCTGAACGAGGACGGACAGACCAATTTCGCGGATCTGACCGCCACGAACGAGACCGCCGCGTCCGAGACTCAGTCCAAATCCGCCATCGTTCCCTTTATCGTGGAGCCCTTCAGCGTGGGCAACGGGACGGTGGTCCTCGAAGACCGCATCAAGAACGTGACCCACATCGTGGACCAGATCGAATTCCAGGTGCCCCATGTCTCGTCGCGCAAGAAAGACTGGGAAACCTTCACCACTCCGAGCCTGTCCTTCCGGGTCAACGGAGCGCCCTTCAACCTGCAGGGTCAGACCATTCCCTTCCACAACTCCCTGAAAACCGAGTTCGCCCTTGACATGGTCGATCTGGGCCTGCCCAAGTACTGGACCTATGTGCCGGCCCGTCCGGAACTGCAGCTGGCCAGGGGCTCCTTGGCCCTGCAAAGCAGGCTGTCCTTCGAACAGCACGAGGACAGTCTGCCGACCTTCTCCCTGCAGGGCACGGTCACGGGCTCGGACATCGAGCTGACGGACAACGGCACTCCCGTTCTCTCCGCCGCCCGGACCGAAATCGTCATGGACGACATCTCCATCCTGAACCTGCAACTGGGCCTGCGCTCCGTGACGCTGGAACAGCCCTTCCTGAAAGTCGTGCGCGAGCAGGACGGATCTCTGAACTGGGTCCGGTATTTCATCCCCGAGGCCGCCGAAAACGCGACAAACCAGGACACCAGGCCCGAATCGACCGAAGGCACGGCCGCCAAGACCAGACAAGTCCTGCTGCAGGCCCCGCGGATCCACCTCTCGGACGGACGCATCCTTTTCCGCGATGAAACCCTGAGAACACCCTTCACCAAGGAAATCACGGCACTCGACATCGCGGTCACGGACCTGAACACGGCCGAGAACGCCACCTCCAAGACCCGTATCACGGCCCGCACCGCCGACAACGAGGAGATCGAGGCCGAGCTGTCCTTCTCTGTTTCGCCCCTGCACATGCAGGCCCGTCTGAGTGGTCGCAACCTGGACCTGCCGACCTATGCCCCGTATTTCCAGGCCGCCCTGCCCCTGACCCTGGCCGCGGCCAAGGCCGACGCACGCATCGGCCTGGTTCTGGATGGTGCGGACCGGGCGCCGCATCTGGAGGATTCAAGCCTGGAACTGCGGGACATGGACCTGAACACCGGCGCCGACGGGGTCCGGATCAAGCGTCTGGCCCTGGACGCCATCGGCCTGGACATGGCCGGTCGCGCGGTGCGGACCGGCGTGCTGACCCTGGAAGGGACGACCGTGACCACGGGCCAGGACGCATCCGGCCGGGCCACCCTGCTGGGCGTCCTGCAGGGCAACTCCACCTCGGCCCCGCCCGCGGACAAAGCGCCGGCTCCGGACAACGCCACGGCCTGGACCGTGCAGGCCGAAGGGCTGGCCGTATCCGACCTGGCCCTGCGGATCAGCGGAACCAAGGCCCAGACTCCGGCCCGCATCAACGCCCTCAAGGTCGGCTCCGTGGCCGTGAACACAGCCGCCCAGACCGCCACGGCGGGCAGTCTGGATCTGTCCTTCGGCCTGGACCTTCTGCGCCTGAAAAACGGAGACATCAATCTGGCGACTCTTTTCGCCGAACCGCAGCAAAACAAAAAAGGGAGCGGCAAAGCCGGCAAGAAGCCGGCGTCGGCCCAAAAAACATCCGCGCCGGCCTGGTCGGCCAGCATCGAACAGGCCGCCCTGTCCGCCAGCAGCGTGTCCTTCACCGACGAAACCCTGGCCAAGCCCATGCGCCTGGATTTGGACCAGATCGCCCTGACAACCAAGAACCTGTCCACGGACCTGACCAAGGCCATCCCCTTCGACCTGTCCTGCCGGGTGGAGGAAAGCGGCTCCATCAAGGCCACGGGCAGTCTCACTCCTGCGACTCTGGCCGGCAAGGGTTCTTTCAATCTGACGAAAATCCCCGTGGCCCTGGCCTCGGCCTATGTGGCGGACCTGGCCAACATCGACATCCCCACGGGCAGCCTGTCCGGCAAGATGACGTGGCGCCTGGACCCCAAGGCCGGCGACCAGCTCGGCGGCACCCTGCGCCTGGACGGCCTGCGGATCACCGAGGGCAAATCCAAAAACGAAATTGCCGGGCTCAAATCCCTGGAGGTGCGCGATCTGGCCGTGCGCATGAAGCCCCTGAACGTGACCATCCAGGAAGTGAATCTCATCGAACCCCGGGGCGCCTTCCTCATCGACGACAAGGGCGGAACCACTGTCACACGGATCACGCCCAAGGCCGGGGCGAAACCTGCGGCCAAACCCGCCCCGGCGGCCCAGGCCCCGGCGCCGTCCGAGCCCCTGACCCTGGACATCGCGTCCATCTCCCTCAAGCAGGGCCGCTTCTCCTTTGCCGACAAGACCCTTTCGCCCCAGTTCGAGTCCGTCATTTCGCCAGTGGATCTGCTGGTGGGCGGCTTCTCCCTGGACCCATCAAAACGCACGGAGCTGGACCTGACCGCCATCATCGACGGGTCCGCGCCCGTGACCATGAAAGGCTGGGTCTCGCCCATGAAAGACCCATTCGAGGCCAACAGCACCGTGACCCTGCGCAACCTGGATCTGGTCGCCCTGTCGCCCTACTCGTCCAAGTTCATCGCCTATCCCGTGACCCGGGGCCAGTTGGACTGGGACATGAAGGTCAGCACCGAGGCCAGCAATCTGGCCATGGGCAACGCCATCAAGGCCCGGCAGCTGGAACTGGGCGAAAAGGTCGCATCCCCGGACGCGGCCGACGTGCCGGTCAAGCTCGGACTGGCCCTGCTGCGGGACATGTCCGGAGACGTGAGCATCAACCTGCCCGTCAGGGGCGACCTGAACGATCCGCAATTCAACATCGGCGGCATCGTCATGCAGGCCTTCCTGGGCCTCATCGTCAAGGCCATCACCTCGCCCTTCTCCCTGCTGGCCAGTCTCGTGCCAGACGGCGGGGACCGGGACATGAGCAAGATTCCCTTCCCGGCCGGACTGTCCACGCCGGCGCCCGAAACCCTGACCGCGCTCCAGGCCCTGGCCGGCATCCTGTCCCAGCGCCCGGAACTCAAAATCGCCATTGTCGGCCACGCGGCCCCCGAGGCCGACCGCACGGCCATGGAAGAGATGGCCTTCCGGCGCAAGATGCAGGTCATCAAGTACGACGACCTGCCCCGCAAGGAACGGGAAAAAACCAAGCCCGAGGACCTGGAAATCTCGGAAGAGGAATACGCGGAACTGCTCTGGGAAGCGTACAAGGACGAACCCGTGGAAAAGGAAAAAAATGTCCTCGGCTTACACAAGGAGGTTGCCCGCGAGGTGCAGGAGGCCAAGCTTCGGGAGCTGATCCTGATCACGGACGAGGACCTGGTCCGCCTGGCCGCCAGCCGGGCCGAGTTCGTCAAGACCCATCTGGTGCAGGAGCTGAAGGCCGACGCGAACCGGGTCTTCCTGGGCCCGACAGGCCCCCAGGCCTTGTCGGGGCAGCATGAGGTGACGCTGGAGATTCAGCAGTAGGGCAGGCGCGGGCAGGAGCAGTTCCCGGTTCCTCGCTCGCGTCTCGTCCCCGCAAACGCTCGAACGCTTCCGATTTCAGGCCGATGAAGATCTCAAGATTGCGCGAAAGAGACGCGCTCTTTCCGAACGTTGCGGAAAGTCAGGTAAAATTAACGAAAAGGCTCTCGATATCGAACTCGAATAAACCATGGTACAGGATCATTGATCATGAATATTCTCATGTACTCCCACGACACCTACGGCCTGGGCCACATCCGTCGAAGCATGGCCCTGGCCATGAAGATACGTCAGGCCGGGGATCACAACATCATCATCCTCACCGGGTCGCCCATTGTGGGCAGATTTGAGTTTCCACTGGGCATCGACTTCATCCGGGTGCTCGGCATGATCAAGGAAAACAACGAACTCTACGTGCCCTACTCCATCAAGGTCGCACCCGAGATGGCCCTGACCATTCGCCAAGACATCATCCTGGCCACGGCCAAGGCCTTCAAGCCGTCACTATTTTTGGTCGACAAGGCCCCACTTGGTCTCAAGGGAGAAATCCTGCCAACCCTGGAATGGCTGCACGCCATGCGACCCGAAACCCACGTCGTGCTCGGCTTGCGAGATATCATGGACAGTGCCGCCAGCACCATCGGGGAATGGCGCCGCAAGAACGTCTATGGCGCCCTTGAGCGGCTCTACTCCGAAATCTGGGTCTACGGCCGCCAAGACATTTACGATCCGATCAGCGAATATGAAATTCCCGGCCACATCGCCGACAAAATCCGGTTCACTGGCTACATTCCGCGCCAGATCCCCCTGCCTCGGCATCGGCACCGCATCCGCAAGGACATGAGCATCGACAGGGACGACACGTTCATCCTGGTCACGGCCGGTGGCGGCGGAGACGGTCACAAGATCGTGAACACGTATCTGACCATGCTCGAAAACTCGCCCGGATGGCCGTGCAAGTCCATGATCGTGACGGGGCCCTTGTTGGCCACGGAGTTGTACGACGCGCTCGCCGTCCGGGCCCGAAAACTCAAGGTCCGGATCTGCAAATTCCATCGCAAGATGGAAAAGGCCATCCTGGCCGCGGACTGCGTCGTGTCCATGGGCGGGTACAACACGATGTGCGAAATCGTGGAGGCGGCCACACCATCCCTGATCATACCGCGCAGCGTCCCACGCGAGGAGCAATTGATCCGCGCCCGGCTGTTCGCTGCAAAGGGACTGCTCGAATACGTTCCCCTGGAAACCGTGGAGCCGGACCTCATGCGCGCACGCATCGACACGCTGCTCGCCAATTCGTCGAAGTATCAGGCGAATCTTCGCGACTTCCCCATGACCGCGTTCGAAACCATACAAGCACGCATCAACGCCATCGGAGCGCAGGCATGAAGCAAATGAAACCCGTCATGGGCCTGGTCTTGAAAGGATACCCCCGCATCTCCGAGACGTTCATCTCCAACGAGATCCGCCTGCTGGAGGAGGAGGGACTGACGGTCCACATCTTCTCCATGCGCGAGCCGCGCGAGAATTTCACCCACAAGTCCGTGCAAGCCATCACGGCGAAAGTGACCTACCTGCCCTCGGAGATCTGGATCAACCTGCACCGCTTCCTGTGGCCCAACCTGAGCGCGGCCATCCTGCACACCGGGGGGTACGCCAAAAGCTTCCTGCTGGCCTGCAAACGATTCCGGCACAACCGCAATTTCATGACGTTCAAGCACTTTCTCCAGGCCGGATATCTCGTGCATCACGCCCGGAATCTGAATCTGGCCCACCTGCACGCCCACTTCGCCCACAGCCCGACGTCCGTGGCCATGTTCGCATCCACCATCCGCGGCGTGCCCTTCAGTTTCACGGCCCACGCCAAGGACATTTACACGTCGGATCGGGATCAATTGGCCGAGAAACTGGACATGGCCCGCTTTGTTGTGACGTGCACACGGTACAACAAGGCCTTCCTGGAAGAACTGGTTCAGCGGCGTCGCGAAGTGCACTGCGTGTACCATGGCATCGACATTGAACTGTTCTCCGCCCATGCAACGAACCGGACCCCCACAGAGCCGTATACATTCCTGACCGTCGCCCGCCTGGTCGAGAAAAAAGGCATCCCGGACATCCTCAATGCCTTGGCGCTGCTGGCCAGGGAGGGCTTCCCCTTTCGCTACGTGCTCATCGGCAGCGGCGACGACAAGGAAGCCATCCGGATCCGCGTCAGGGAACTGGGACTGGAAGGATTCGTCGAAATGCCGGGCACCATGGCCCACGAGCAGGTCTTGGAACATTTCCAACGGGCCGACTGTTTCGTGCTCGGCTGCAAGGTCGCGGCCAACGGTGACCGGGACGGGATTCCCAACGTGTTGGCGGAGAGCATGGCCATCGGGGTGCCGGTCATCGGCACGCGGGTTTCGGGCATCCCCGAGCTGGTGGACCACGAGGAGACGGGCCTCCTGGTCGATGCGACCAGGCCCGAGGAACTGGCCGCGGCTTTGCAGCGCATCGTCACCGACCAGGAATTGCGCAGCCGGATCATACCCGCGGCCCGTCGGCGCATCGCGGAAGTCTTTGACAACAAAAAACTGATCCGGGAGTTGGCTGCACTGTACCGCGATCTGACACGCCTTTGAGGAGTACAATGCGCGTTGCCTTTTATCCCTCCTTCCGTGCCCTGACGCACGCCAATGTCTCCGGCCTGGTGTCCATCGCCCGGGACGTGCTGGCGGCGCTGGCAGCGGAAGGCCACGAAGCGTTCATCCCCCTTGAGCAGTCCATGGAGTGGATCTATCTCCGCCCCGGGGCGTGGCCGGCAACTGCCGCCCAGATCTTTGCCGCACACAACCAGATGCGCGCACGCACGCCAGACTGCTGGTTGACCTACCACAGCTATTTCCGCGCGCCCGACATCGTCGGCCCCGTCCTCAGCGCGATCCACGGCATTCCCTATTTCATTCTCGAGGCATCCTATGCCAGCAAGTATCGCAAGCAACTGAAAACCTGGGCCGGCTATCATCTGAACCGTTTGGCCCTGCAACGTGCGCGGACCGTCTTCCTGAACAAGAGCCACGATATCGCGAATATGAAGCGCCTGCTCCCGTCAAGTCAGATCAGCTACATAGCTCCCGGCATCCGTACCGAATCCTTCCCGCTCGCCCCTGCCGCGGGCATCCGTCTCCGCGCCGGACTCGGGCTCGAAAACAAACGCGTCGTGGTCACGGCGGCCATGATGCGTCCCGGCAACAAGGAGGATGGCATCGCCTTCGTCATCGACAGTTGCGCGACGCTGCGCCAAACCTTCCCTGACCTGCATCTGCTGATTGTCGGCGATGGCCCCGGCCGTGAACGCCTGGAATCCCGGGCCAGGGAACGCCTGCCCGCCGCCCATTCCTTTGCCGGGCGCATCAACTCCGGTGACATGTACACATGGTATCAGGCTGGAGACGTATTCGCTTTCCCTGGCATCGACGAGGCCATCGGCATGGTCTATCTGGAGGCGCAATGTTGCGGACTGCCCGTCGTGGCCACCAGTCACTCCGGCGCGACGGAGGTCGTGATCGACGGACTGAGCGGCATCATCGTCCCGCCATTTTCCATTGCCGACTTTGCCTCGGCCCTGGCCACGATACTCGGTGATCCGGACCTGCGCGCCAGACTTGGGCATCAGGCCAGGGAACATGTCATTCAACGGCATGACATGATGAACAACTACCGGACCATGTTCAGCATCATGCGGCAATGCTGTTTCCGGAGACATCCATGAACGTCATCGGTCTTCTTCGGCATGGCCCGACGGTCTGGAATCGGGATAAACTGATCCAGGGGCAACGAGATATCCCCTTGGACCACTCCACATTTGACCCAAAACCGTGGAGGGAGCTGCTTGCCGTCCATGGTCCATGGGACCGCATCATCGCGAGCCCCCTGTCCCGGGCGCACGCGACAGCCCGAGCCCTCTTTCCGGACAGATCGATCGAACTCGACGACGATCTGCGTGAACAGGACTGGGGACACTGGACAGGGCTGACCATCCGGGGATTGCGTCAAGCTGTTCCCGGGGCCGTCGAGGAGCAGGAAAATCGGGCCTGGGATTTCACCCCGCCCGCAGGCGAAAGCCGACGACGCGTGCTGGCCAGGGCTTTGAACGCACTGCATGACGCGACCCGCGAAAGGGATCACCAACGCATCCTGATGGTTACACATTTCGGCGTGATCATGGCGGTCCTGAACCATCTCCTTGGTTGCCCGTTCCTGCCGGACAACTCGGCGCCCATAGCCAAACGCGCTTTGCATCTCGTGGGCCAGGACCAATCCGGCCTGCATGTCATAGGCATCAACCTGAGCATCCCATGAAGATCCTCCACTACACGCAATACGTCTTCGGCATCGGACACCTCTTCCGCAGCATGGCCATTGACCGCGCCCTGGCGCCCGTGACTGTTGACCTGGTCACCGGCGGGGCGGAGGTGCCCATTCCCATGCCGGAGAATGTCCGCCATCACGCCATGCCCGCCATCCGCATGGACGAGGAGTACGGCAGCGTCCTGACAGTGGACCGGGAGCGGGATCTTGAAGAAACGTGGCGGGAGCGCGAGGACATGCTCCTGGATCTGTTCCTGAGCCTGGACCCCGACGTGCTGCTCATCGAGATGTTCCCCTTCGGCCGCCGGGTCTTTGCCCGGGAACTGCTGCCCCTGCTGCGATTCAACCGCGAACGCCCCAAACCAGCCGTGACCCTATGCAGCCTGCGCGACATCCTGGTCGAAAAAAAGAACCCGGCGAAATTCGAAAAGCGGGTCCTGTCCTGGCTCAATCCCTGGTTCGACGGCGTGCTCGTGCACTCCGATCCAGATCTCATACGCCTGGACCAGACTTTCTCCCGCGTGCCCGACATCACCTGCCCCGTCTGGTACACCGGCTATGTGGCTGAAGGTCCATCCCTTCCCGACAAGGGGAGCGCCAGAACCGCCCTGGGGCTACCGGCCGAGGGCACGGTCATCCTGGCCAGTGCCGGTAGCGGCACCATCATCCGCGACCTCCTGAACCCTATCATGGAGGCCTGCATCTCACTCGCTCCACGCCTGCCCCACACGCTGCTCATGTTCACTGGACCCAACGCACCCGCTGATGAGCGGGAATACCTCAACGCTCAAAGCGCCCGACACCCCGACGCAGCCGTCCGCGAATTCACCCCGCGTTTTCCTGATCACGTCCTGGCCTGCGACCTGTCGATCAGCCGAGGAGGCTACAACACGACCATGAATTTGCTGGCCTGCGGAGCCAGGGGGCTCATGCATCCCTACGGGCATGACCGTGAGCAGCGCATGCGCCTGGAGGCCCTGTCGACCCTGGGCCTCGTGGGTCTGCTCCAGGATGACGACCTGGAACCGGGCCGCCTCGCGCAAATCATGGAGCGTGCCCTGTGCGAAGACCGCGGGCCGTCCAGACGTCTGCGTCTGGATGGGGACGGCAAAAGCGCGGAAATCATCCGTGGCCTGGCAACCGCGAGGCGCTGCTAAACGACGCGAGCACGCGGCGCCGTGACCCAGCGGACGCCGAAAAGGGTTGTTACCCGTATTCCTTGATTTTCTAGACAGCTTGCGGCTAATACGGACGCATAAGCGAGAATCATTCTCAACTATGCCTGTCCACCATCGCCCGACACGGGAGCCCCATGAGCGAAGCAACAGGCCGTTCCAACGGCGAGAGAATCTCCAGGCAGATCGTGCTGCCCTGGGGAAAATCCTTGAGCATGGCGGTGAACAGCCTGCGTATCCGTTTCTTCCGCGCCCTTGTGACCACTTTCAGCCTCGTCCTGGCCATCGCCTTCCTGGGCTTCACCCTGACGGGCTCGGCCATCGCCCGCGAACTCTTCCGCCTGCACGGCGAGGCCGCCCTGCCCCTGCTGACCTCCGCCGGCTACGCCGTGGACGCCGCCGGCCACGGCATCACGGCCGGGGCCAAGGAGCTGTGGCTCATCGCCCTGTCCCTGCTGGTCTGCACCGTGGGCATCGTCAACGCCCAGCTCATGTCCGTGACCGAGCGCTTCCGCGAGATCGGCATCATGAAGTGCCTGGGGGCCCTGGACCGCTTCGTCCTGCGCCTCTTCCTGCTGGAGGCCCTCATCGTCGGCGCCATCGGCGCCGGAACCGGCGCCCTGCTGGGCCTGGCCGCGGCTCTGGCCGCGTCCCTGGTGCATTACGGAGCCCTTGATTTTTCCGGCCTGAGCCTCCTGCCGCTCCTGGCCCAGGCCGGCAAGGCGTGGGCCACCGGCGTGGGCCTGTCCCTGCTGGGCGTCCTCTACCCGGCCGGCATCGCGGCCAGACTGCAACCGATCATCGTCATGAGGGAAGAACACTGATGGACAAGCACCATATCGTCCGCGTGGTCGGGGTGACCAAGACCTTCGCTCTGGGCAAGATGCCGGTGCAGGTCCTGCGCGGCGTGGACCTGGAGGTCGAAACCGGGGAGTACCTGTCCATCATGGGCCCGTCGGGCTCCGGCAAGAGCACCCTCTTCAACATGATCGGCGGCCTGGACAAACCCACCTCCGGGCGCGTCTTCATCGACGAAGTCGACATCTCCCAGCTCGACGCCTACGAGCTGGCTTGGCTCAGAAACCGCAAGATCGGGTACATCTTCCAGACCTTCAACCTCATCCCGGTCATGAGCGCCCTGGAGAACGTGACCCTACCCATGATCTTCGCCGGCATGCAGGGCGACCATGCCGTGGACAAGGGCCGGGCGCTCCTGGACCTGGTGGGCCTCGGCGAACGCTTCCTGCACAAACCCCCGGAACTCTCGGGCGGGCAGCAGCAGCGCGTGGCCATCGCCCGTGCCCTGGCCAACGACCCGGCCATCATCCTGGCCGACGAACCCACCGGCAACCTCGACTCCTCCACGGGCGAGGAGATCATCGCCCTGCTGCAGAAGATGAGCCGCGAACGCGGCGTGACCATCATCTCCGCGACCCACGACTTCAAAATGCTCAATGTTTCCGACCGCGTGGTCTGGATCCGCGACGGACGCATCGACAAGATCGAACACCGCGCCGAGCTGAACATCTCCCTCGGGACCATCCAGGAGCGCCATGAGCCCGCGCGGCCCTGAGCTGAAGGCGCTGCTCCTGCTCTGCCTGCTGTTGGCCTGGACGCCGGCCCTGGCCGGGTTCGAGGGGCACCTGCGGGCCGTCGCAGCCCATTCCGACCGCGCCTTGGGCACCCCCGGCGAGGCGGCCGCGGCCAAGCACGTCGCCAAGGTCTTCAAGGGCCTGCCCGAAAGCCTCGGGGCCGCGACCGGACGCCAGGACTTCATCACGCCGGTCCGCGTCTTCGAATCGGCATCCCTGCGCGTGGACGGGGTCGACCTGCCGGTCCGGCCGCTCTACGCCAACGCCCTGGCCCCGGAGAGCCTGGCCAACGGCCACGAGGCCGGGCTCGTCTTCGCGGGCGAGGGGCGGCTGGAGGATTTCGACGGCAAACGCGTGGCCGGGAACATCGTGCTCATGTACCTGGATTCCGGCGGAGGCTGGCTGCACGCCGCCAACCTCGGGGCCCGCGCCCTGGTCTACCTGGACCGCGGCGGAGAGGGCATCCCGCGCCTGCGCTTCCGGGACAAGGAGGAACTCACGCCTGTTGACTTCCCCCGCTTCTGGATCCCGGCGGCCAAGTTCGAGTCACGGCTCGGCCCACCGGCAGCGCTGAACGGGCGTTCCGCGCGCCTCGAGTGCCGCGCGCAGTGGGCCAAGGGGCGTGCCTCCAACCAGTGGTGCTTCATCCCGGGCCAGGACCCGGCCCTGGCCGAAGAGCTGCTCATGGTCGAGGCCTTTTTGGACGGCAGTCGCTACGTGCCCGGCCAGGCCCCGGCCGCCGACGAGGCCGTGTCCCTGGCCACGCTGCTCGACCTGGCCGAGGGTTTCGGGGCCAGCCCCCCGCGCCGCCCTGTCCTGCTCATGGCCACTTCGGGCCACGGCAACATGCTGGCGGGCCTGCGCGAGGCCGTGTGGGCCCTGTCCACCAAGAAGAAGGAGCTGGCGGCCGAACTTGAGGAGATGGAGAAGCTCGGGGCCGACGTCAACGCCACGGCCGAACTCCTCGAAAAGGGCCGGCTGTCGGGCGGGAGCCCCGCCGAGGACGGCCTGGTCCTGGCCGCCATCCAGACGGAGATCCGCAACGAGGTCGAACGCATCAATGTGGCCCTGCGACTGGCGCGCAAGGACGCGGAGGCCAACGCCTCGAAGATCAGGGATCTGGCCGCCCGCAAGCTTCTGCTGCGGCGCGTGGGCTGGGAGGCGCCCCTGGCCGGCCTGGACGAGGAGGCGCAGGCGGCCGTGCGCGGCTTCGTGCCCGCCGCCCTGGACCACGCCCGGCGCAGGGCCGCCGACATCGGGGACCGCCTGGCCGGCCTGCGCTCGTCCCTCAAGCTGAACAAGCAGGTCGACGGCAAACGCGTGGCCGCGGCCGTGTCCCTGCACCTGTCCTCCCACGGCAACGCCGTTGGCAGCGTGGACGACGGCTGGCTCTTCCGCCTGGTCCCGACCGTGAACCGCTCCAAGCTCTACGCCAACATCCGCCCGGTCCTGGACGCTGCCGCCCGCGAGTTTCCGGGCTCCTACCAGGACCTCCTCGGCGGCGTCGGCCGCAAGCAGTGGTTCAACAACTTTCCCGACCAGCCGCCCATGGGCGGCGAGGTCACGGCCCTGGCCGGCCTGCCCGGCTTCACCCTGGCCACCCTGAACGACATGCGCCCGACCTGGGGCACGCCCTACGACACCCTTGAGCGCGTGGACATGGAGCGGGCCGCGGCCCAGGCCGAACTGGTCACGGGAATGATCCGCGCCCTGGACCGGGCCGACCTGCCCGCCGCGTCCCAGAAGGCCGGGGGCGGCTTCTCGACCCTGGCCGGACAGGCCAACTTCCTGCGCCAGGGCGAGCTCTTCCCTGAGCAGGAAGCCGAGAACGCCCTGCTCCAGGTCTACCAGGACCAGCAGTACTCCCTGGCCTGGGTCGACAGCCTGGGCCGCTTCCGCGTGCCCGGCCTGGCCGACAAGAAACACTCCTTCGGCAAGGCCATCGTCGAGGGATACCGCTTCGAGCCTGGCGCCAACACGGCCGCCTGGGCCATCGACAAGGCGGCCACGGGCAAGGACCGCTACCGGGTCAAGCTCGGTCGCGGCCTGACCGAGACGGACCTGATCATGTTCGGTTGCTCCCAGACCACCCTGTTCCAGCTCCGCGAGGCGCGCAGCCTGAACCCCTTGACGCGCATCAGCCTCATCGACGCCCGCACCGACACCGATCCCCTGCGCTCCTGGTACAGCCGCATCGACACCCGGCAGTCGACCCTGTGCAGCGTCTTTCTGGAGCCAGACACGCCCTTCAAGGCGACCCTCTCGGACACGGTCCTGCAACGCAAGCTCCTGCTCCTGAACAATTCCCCGGACAACATGCTCGGCAAGGGCTTCACGGCCTCGGAAACGCCTGCCGTGCGGACCACCTCCCTGCAGGCGGCACGGGACATGGTCAACCTGGTGACACCGCGCATGGAGAACCTGGAAAGCCATTCCATCGTCAACCAGCGCATCCGGACGCTCCTCGGCCAGGCCCAGACGCACCTGAACCTGGCCCTGGCTTCGAGCGACGAACTCCGGCACAGCACGGCGGACCAGCACGCCCGGTCCTGCCTGTCCCTCGTCTCGCGGGTCTACAACGACGTGGAGCAGACCCAGAAGGACGTGCTGGGCGGCGTGCTCTTCTACATCGCCCTCTTCGTGCCATTCGCCTACTGCCTGGAGCGGCTCCTCTTCGCCCACGTCAGCATCCACAAACGCATCGCGTCCTTTCTGGGGCTTTTGGGCCTCGTCATCGCCATCATCTACTCCGTGCACCCGGCCTTCGAGCTGACCTACAGCCCTCTGGTGGTGGTCCTGGCCTTCTTCATCCTGGGCCTCTCGGTGCTGGTCTCCCTCATTCTCTTCACTCGCTTCGAGCAGGAGATGAAAAACCTGCAGCGGCGGGCCATGGTTTCCCGCGACCAGGCCATCTCCCCGTGGAAGGCCTTCCTGGCCGCCTTCTCCATCGGCGTGACCAACCTGCGCCGGCGCAAGGTGCGCACGGCCCTGACCTGCGCCACCCTGATCATCCTGACCTACACCCTGCTCAACTTCACCACCGTGCGCCACTCCCTGGACCAGGGCGCGGTCCGCTTCAAGGCCGCCTCGCCCTACCACGGCGTGATGCTCAAGGCCCTGGAGTGGAAATCCCTGCCCGACGACCTGGACCGCGAGATCCGGGGCATCCTCGGCGGGGAGGCGGTGCTGACCCGCCGGGG
>CAZPSN010000005.1:0-146980 GCA_964589645.1 uncultured Desulfovibrionaceae bacterium | reverse complement strand
AAATCAATACAGTGATTCAGTGTTTTAGGTTTCAAGACTTTTTGCAGGCGGATCACTTCTGGCAAGAAGGAAAAGTTATGATGGAGTTGTACAGGTCAAAAAATCGGAATGACAGAACGCACTATCTGATGCCACGGACATGTGAGGAATTGCAACGCTGGCAGCAGCATGTTGAGGATAGAAGGCGGAAGCGGTCAATCAAGAAGGTTGGAGATTTTGTGATTTCTCGTCTTGATGGACAGCAAATGAACGATTTCGATAAGTCATTCCGGAAGGCTTGTGAAATTGCAGGTATCGATGATTTCACCTATCATGATCTAAGACACTGCTATTGCACAAATATTCTTCTTGCCGGAGGGACCTTGAAAGATGCGCAAAGCATGATTGGTCACAAGACACTGCGAATGACTGATCGGTATGCCCATGTCGTGGGGCTTCGCGACACCGGCATCCAGGAAAGATTGGCCGCGCATTATGCGGAAAGCGAATAAGTTCAGGACATATGCCGGACATCAAACGAAAAAGCCGCCCTTTCGGACGGCTTTTTCGTTTCGGCATTCAATAGGATTTTCAAGCGTTTAAGTGGTGGAGCTGATCAGGATCGAACTGACGACCTCTTGAATGCCATTCAAGCGCTCTCCCAGCTGAGCTACAGCCCCACGACGCGAAGCCGCTTTTTGATTCATTCGGCCCAGGCTGTCAACTGGAAAAATTGTCATACAAAGTCGGCTGGCGAAACACGAGACTCCCTGGTAGAGGCGTTGTATGACGCGCCCTTTTGGGGGCGTCGGGGGGCGGCGTTTCACCTGGTCCAAGGGCCTTGGCCTGCGGCGCGGAAACGCGGAAATGGAGGGTTAGGCTATGTCATGTTTTCGAATAATTAGCCTCTGCGTGGCCTGTGTCCTGGGAGCCTGGACGGCCCAGGCCGAGGAGGCCCGGCAGTGGGAAATCGACGTGGAGCACTCCGCGGTCGGCTTTCGCATCCGTCACGTGGTGGGCTTCGTGCCGGGCGTGTTCGTTAAATTTTCGGGACAGGTGGAGTATGACCCAGCGCATCCCGAGAAGAGCCAGTTCTACATCCTCGTCGACAGCGGAAGCGTGCACACCGGGGTGCCCGCCCGGGATGAACACCTGCGCAGCGGGGACTTTCTCGACGTGGCCAAGTCGCCACGCATCATCTTCGCTTCCAAAAAGGCGACCCGCGTGGACGCCGACACCCTTGTCGTGACCGGGGATCTGACCATCCGCGACGTCACCGCCGAGGTGGCGGTGCCCATCGACATCCTGGGCATCGCCGAGCATCCGTTCAAAGACAAGATGCCGAACACCCAGGTGCTCGGACTGCACGCCGCCTTTTCCATCAACCGTCTGGATTTCCATGTGGGTTCCCAGGCGTGGACGGCCATGGGTGTCATGGGCGAAACCATCGACCTGACCATCGACATGGAGCTGTTGCGGCGCGATTGAGCCCAGGGGCAGCATGGACAGCCTTGAGATTCTGCTTGGCCGGGTCGACGTGGACCTGGGCACGACCCGCATCCTGCACGATCTGACCCTGACTTTGGCCGGGCAGGGGCACTTTGCCGTGCAGGGCGACAACGGGGCCGGCAAAACCACGCTGCTGCGCCTTCTGGTCGGCGAACTGTGGCCCTCCCAGCGCAGCGGCGGAACGCGCGTCTACCGGCTCTTCGGTGAGGACAGCCTTTCGCCCATCGGGGTGCGCCCCCATGTGCGTCTGGTCACCCCGGCCATGGCCGACTGGTACCAGCGCCATGACCTGCGCGTGCCGGTCTGGGAAGTCATCTGCTCAGGATTGCGCAACACGCCTTTTCTCTACCATCCCCCGAGCGACGCCGAGCGTGACCAGGCGCGGACCCTGGGCCGGGACATGGGCCTCGGCCTGGTCCTGGACCGGCCCATGCGGCTGGTGTCCACGGGCCAGGCCAAACGCGCCCTGCTGGCCCGGGCGCTCATCGCCCAGCCCAAGCTGCTGGCCGTGGACGAGCTGACCCAGGGCCTGGACCGGCGGGGGCAGCAAGGTTTGCTGGAGGCCCTGAACCGCATCGCGGCCACGGGCCGCACCCGCCTGCTGGTCAGCGGCCATGGCCTGCTGCCCGTGCCCGAGGAGGTTCGTGGTCGCATTTATCTGGATCGCGGCCGGCTGGTTGACGGCCCGGTCCGGGTCCGGCCCGCGCCCCTGGACCTGCCCGAGGCGAGACGAGACGAGACTGGACCCGAAGCCGTTGTCGAGCTGCGGTCATGCTCCGTGGTCCTGGATGGCCACAGGGCCGTGGACAATCTGGACTGGATTGTGCGTTCCGGGGAATGCTGGGGCGTGCTCGGCGTCAACGGCAGCGGCAAGTCGACCCTGCTGCAACTCGTGACCGGCTACCGCCGGGCCTGGCCCGGAGGAGAGGCCGTCTGGTTCGGCGTCTCGGGCCTGACGGCCATGTCCGCGGTGCGGAGCCGCATCGGCATCCTGGCTCCCTGGATCGGGGAGCGCATGGAGCCGCGAACATCCTGCCGCGATGTGCTTCTTTCCGGTCTGTGCGACGGTCTGGGCGTGCACCGGGGCCTTGACGCGGAGCAGGTCCGCCGGGCCGAGGAGCTGGCCCGGGCCTGGGGCATGGAGGCGTGGCTGGAGCGCCCGCTGTCCTCCCTGTCCTATGGTCAGGCCAGGCAGGTCATGCTGGCCCGGGCCGTGGTTCACGGGCCGGACCTGCTGGTCCTGGACGAACCCTTTTCCGGTCTCGACCGGTCCTGGCAGACCCGCATGGCCGTCCTGCTCCGGGACTGGGCCATCCGGGGCCGGACCCTCATCCTGGCCACCCACTCCCCGGAATTCATGGACGACCTGTTGACCCACGGTCTTGTGCTGGAGCAGGGGCACTGTCTGGTAGCCACGGACTGGGCCGGGCTGCGCGGCACTCCTGTCTTCGCGGACCTGTTCGCCTTCGCGCCCACGGGGCGGACCGGGTCATGAACATTGTTTGCGTGCACCTGGGTTTGAGTCGGGTCCTGGCCGAACTCGGACACCGGGTCCTCGACCTGCGCCCCTCCGCCGGACCGGTCCGGCTCGCGCCATTGCTCGGCGATTTCATTCCCGATCTGCTCATCCAGCAGGAAACCCTGGGCCCGCGCACCCTCCTGGCCGATCTGCCCGCTTTGAATTGCCCCAAGATTTTCTGGTCCATCGACACCCATCTGAACAGCTTCTGGCATCAGTACTACGCCCGTCTCTTCGACCTTTTCTGCACGACGCAGCAGCACTGGCTGGCCTGGTTCGCGGCGCGGGGCATTACAAGCGCCCTCTGGCTGCCCTGGCACGGAACGTCCCGGGCCTGCGCCCCGTGGCAGGACCGGGCCCAGGGCTTGACCTTTGTCGGCCGGATCTCCCCCGAACGGCCGGTGCGGGAATGGTTTGTAAACTGTCTGCGGGATCTGGGCGAAGTGCGGGTCCGGCAGGGGCTTGGCCAGTCGGCCATGCTCGACCTGTACGACACAAGCCGGATCGTGCCCAACGAGTCCATTTTCGGGGAAGTGAATTTCCGCCTCTTCGAGGCGGCCTCCTGCGGGTGCGCGGTGCTCAATCCGGCCATCCCCGGAGTGGAGGAGTTGTTCGTTCCCGGCCAGGAAGTGGCCCTGTACCGCGACGGGGCCGAACTGGCGGCCTGGGTCGGGCGCCTGCGCTCCGACGACGCCTTGGCGCGCGGCCTGGGTTTGCGGGCCTGGGAGCGCGTCCAACGCGAACACCTGCCCGCGCACCGAGCCGGCACGCTTCTGGACGCCGCGGAGGGGCTTTCCGGCGCGGGCGTGACCGGGGCCGCGGCCGACATCGCGTGGTGGCTGACCCTGTTCCAGCTCCGGGAGGCCGAGCGTCTGCCCATGAACGCTTCGATCCTGGAAGCGGGGCTGCGCGCTCTGCCCCTGACCGCGGAGGTGCTGGCGGCGTTGCTGCGTCTGGGGGCCGAGGTCGGCCGGGACGCGTTCCTGCGTCTGGCCGTGCCCGTGGCCGAGATCGGGCAGTACGCGGCCTCCTGGGAGGTCAATCTGGCCGGGAGCATGGGCGCGTTGCACGGCGAAGACGCCAGCCTGGCCCGTCTTTTCTATCTGCGTTACCGTCGGGAGTGCCGACCGGAGGCTGCGGATCCGGGCCACACGCGGCTTTCCATTTGCCTTGCCTGGGCCAGGGAGCTACAACGCATGGGTCAGGTCTCCCGGCCCGGGCTGGCGTTCAACCCCCGGTCGCAGCTTCCGGCCTCGGCCCTGGACTGCCTGATCTGGGCCAGCGAGGAGGCCCCGGAAAACGCGGCGGTGTACACGGACATGGCCCGCCTGCTGGCTCCGGACAGCGGCCGGGACAGTCTGCGCCTGCAGATCTTGTCCTGGCTCGCCCTGCGCGCCCCCCATGACTGGCGTCTGGGTCTGGAGCTTGGCCTGGCCAACTGTCGCGCCTTCCGCGTCCGGCAGGGTCTGGAAGAACTGTTGGGAGCCTCGGCAGAGGCCGCGCGGCAGGGGCAGATGGAACGGTTTTCGAGAATGTTGCGCTCCAGGGACGAGTCCGGCCAGATTCGCGCGCTGCTGGCCCCGACCCTGACGCACGCACCACAAGGACACGGCGAAGATGCTTGAGACGTTGCGCATACGCAATCTGGCCCTCATCGACGATGTGGAGCTGGAGTTCTGTCCGGGCCTCAACGTGCTCACCGGCGAGTCCGGCGCGGGCAAGTCCTTTATCCTGCGCGCCCTGGACTTCATCCTCGGCGAGCGCATTTCCGCCGATCTGGTCCGGCCCGGCCGCGAGCGGGCCGTGGTCGAGGCCGTCTTCCGCCTGGACGGCGAAGACATCTTTCTGCGCCGCGAACTGGCCGCCAAGACCGGGCGCAGCCGCCTGTTCATCAACGACGACATGGGTTCCCAGGAGCGCCTGGCCGAACTGCGGCCGCGCCTACTGCTGCACACCAGCCAGCACGGCCAGCAGCGCCTGCTCTCGCCCGAGCATCACGTCGAGATCCTGGACGCCTTTCTGTCCGAGCCCGGGGTGCTGGCCGCTCACCGCGCCGCCCGCGAGGCCCTGGCCGAGATCCTGGCGCGCAAGGCCGAGGTCGAACGGCGCATGGCCGGCCTCTTGGATCGGCGGGAATTTCTGGAATTTCAGCTGGCCGAGATCCGCAAGGTAGACCCCCGTCCGGGCGAGGAAGAGGAGTTGCTGGCCTTGCGCGAGGCTTCCCGCCAGGCCGAGAAAACGCACCTCCTGGCCGAGGAGGCCCAGGGCCTGCTCCTGGGCGAGAACGGGATACAGGATTCTTTGGTCGCCCTGGAGCGCGCTTTGGGCGGACTGGCCACGGTCGATGATAATTTCGCGGAATATGCCCGGGAAACAGGTCGGTTCAGGGAAAATTTGACCGGCCTGCTGCGCGATCTGCGGGCCGCAAACGGGATCCGGGGCGGCGAGCAGGACGCCGAGGCCGTGGAAAAACGGCTGTGGGAGCTGCAGCAGTTGCAGCGCAAGCTCAAGCGCTCCCTGGATTCCATCGTGGCCCTGGGCACGGAGATCGAGGAGAATCTGTCCTTTCTGGACGAGAGCGGCCTGGAGCAGAAGCGTCTCGAAAAGGAGGAGGTTCTGGCCGCCGGGACCCTGGGTCAGACCACGACAGTCCTGAACGCGGCGCGGGAGGCTGCGGCCACCGTCCTGTGCGACGATCTGCGCCGGGAACTGGTGGGCCTTGGTTTTTCGGAGCATTTGCGCGTGCTGGTCGATTTCCGGCCCCAGACCATCCATCCGGGCATCGAGGAACTGCGGCCCCGTTTTTTGTGGGTGCCCAACCCCGGCCTGGACGCCCAGCCCCTGGACCGCATCGCCTCGGGCGGCGAGCTGTCCCGATTTCTCTTGGCCGTGGTCTCCCTGCGTACCCGCGACCAGTTGCCGGCTTTGCTTTTCGACGAGGTCGACTCGGGCATCGGCGGCCAGACCCTGATCAAGGTCGCCGAGGGCATCCGGCATCTGGCCGCCCGCCAGCAGGTCATCCTGATCACGCACTGGCCGCAGCTGGCGCGCATGGCCGACGAGCATTTCGCCATCAGCAAGGAAGTGCACGAGGGAGTGACCTACACCCTCTGCGCCCGCCTCCCCCTGGCCGAGCGCCCGGCGGAGCTGGCCCGCATGGCGGGGGAGACCCCGCCGAACCCCAACGACTGAAAGGACCCATGTCCGGGAACGTTATATGACCCTGAACCAATCACCGTGTCAGGACCTGACGGTCCTGTCCTGCACGTCCGGCAGTGATCCGAACCTGGTCAACCTGGTGCTCTCGGCGCCAGGCTGGACCTGCAAACCCGGGCAGTTCGTCATGCTCCGCCCCGCGCACTGGGAGGCGGAACTGGTCTGGCCCAGGCCTTTTTCCGTCTGCGACGTTTCCGCCGACGGCCTGCGCATCCTGTTCCAGACCGTGGGCCGGGGCACGCGCAAGCTGGCCGGACTCCTGCCCGGCCAGACCGTCACGGTCTGGGGGCCCCTGGGACGCTGGTTCCGCATCGACGAGAACCGTCCCAACCTGATCCTGGCCGGCGGCGTGGGCATCGCGCCCTTTGTCATGCTGGCCCGCAGGGAACGGACGGACAATCTGTCCATGCTCTTCGGCCACCGCCTGGACCTGGTCCATTATCCCTACGCAGAGATAGCCGGGCGCATCGAAAGCCAGGCCATGCAGCAGAAAACCGCCGCCGACATCGGGAAGTTCGAGACGGTCCTGTCCGAGCGGATCAAGGCCCTGGCCGGGAAGGGGCAGGTGCTGTGCTGCGGTCCCGAGCCCATGCTCAGGGTCGTGCGCAAATACTGCCTGCTTTACGGCACCGACGGCCAGGTTTCCCTGGAAAACCGCATGGCCTGCGGCGTGGGGGCCTGTCTGGGGTGCGTGGCCAAAACCTCGGGCGGCGAGTTCGTGCAGAGCTGCGTGCAGGGGCCGGTCTTTGACGTGCGCGACATCGAGTTGGGGGCATAGCCATGGATCAGACCGTCAAGCTTGGGTCCCTGACCCTGAAAAATCCCATCATCACGGCCTCGGGCACCTTCGGCTATGGCCTGGAGTTCATGCGCTACGGCGATCTGAAGAGCCTGGGCGGGATCTGCCTGAAGGGCATCTCTCTCGCCCCCAGGCCAGGCAATCCCATGCCGCGCATCGCCGAGACGCCCTGCGGCATGCTCAACGCCATCGGCCTGCAGAATGTCGGCGTGGAAAAATTCCTGACCGAAAAGCTGCCCTACATTCCGGCCGGAGCCACCCTCATAGCCAACCTGTATGCCCAAAGCGCCGAGGATTTTGGCGAACTGGCCGCCATTTTTGCCGGTCAGGACAAGATTTCGGCCCTGGAGGTCAACATTTCCTGTCCCAACGTGCGCCAGGGCGGCGTGGCCTTTGGCCAGGACCCGGTCATGGCCGCGCAGGTCACGGCGGCGGTCAGGAAGCGGGCCGGGACCAAGCCCGTCATCGTCAAACTGAGCCCCAACGTGACCGATGTGACCCTCATCGCCCGGGCCGCCGAGGACGCGGGCGCGGACATGCTCTCCCTCATCAACACCCTGTCGGGCATGGCCGTGGACATCCGCACGCGCAAAAGCCGTCTGGCCAACGTGGTCGGCGGCCTGTCGGGTCCGGCAATCAAGCCCGTGGCCCTGCGCATGGTCCATCAGGTCGTCCGCGCCGTGAACGTGCCGGTCATCGGCATGGGCGGCATCGCCTCGGCCCAGGACGTGCTGGAGTTCATCCTGGTCGGAGCCCACGCGGTGCAGGTCGGCACGTACAACTTCATGCGCCCGGACAACGCCTTCCGGCTGGTAAACGAGGTGGCGGCCCTGGCCGAGTCCCTGGGGATAACGAGCTGGGACGAGTATCGAGGATCCCTGCAAGTCTAGTTCAAACCGATGGCAAAACGCGCGACGCGAGGAAGTACGGCATGATCAAGAGATTCTGCGACATCTGCGGGGTGGAGATCCAGGGACTGAAGGACGGCATCTACGAGGAGCGCTACACCCTGGTCATCGAGGACGCGGTCAACCTGACCCGCCTGGGCGGCCAGCTCGGAAAGATGAATCCGGTCATCGAGATGAAGCTCCAGAACAGCAACAACACGGACATCTGCCGGGAATGCCTGGAAAAGATCCTGGTCAAGGAGTTCGGCCGCCGGGCCAAGGACAAGGCCTAGCAGACCGCCTCAAAACGGCGATCTGCTGCGTCAGCGGAAAAATCCAGACCGCTTATGTATGCCCAATACACCACGCGCCCTGGATTTTTTCGCTTCCTTGCATCTCACCATTTTTGAACGGCCTGCGAATTTTGAATTTTTCAGCAGTGTGCTAGCCCCGTTCCCGGGCGGACCCGTTCCCGGGCGGACCCGTTCCCGGGTGGACCCGTCCCGGGCGCGTCTAGACTTTTTTCAGGAAACAGGTCTTGAGCACCAGACCCTTGATTTTGTCCGCGTTGCACTCGATGACGTCCTCGTCGTCGGAGAGGCGGATGTTCTTGATGACCGTGCCCCGTTTCAGGGTCACGGAGCTTCCCTTCACCTTCAGGTCCTTGATGACCTGCACCGAATCCCCGGCCGCGAGCAGCGTGCCGTTGCAGTCCCTGACGTCCATGACCCTCTCCTGTGTCGCGCTTGGCGCGGTTGCAATGCGGAGGGCCTGCCCTCCTGGTCAGCGCTTGCGCAACACCGCCCCGTAAAAAAATTCGCCCAGGTCATGATCCGCGCTCGTTTCCTGGCTCAGCAGGGTGAACTCAGGATGCCCGGCCAGGAATCCGGCGATCTGTTCCTCGTTCTCGGCCCTGTTCAGGGTGCAGGTCACGTAGACCAGATTTCCGCCAGGGGGCAGCAGCGTGGCCGCCCCGGCCAGCATCTCCCGTTGCAGTCCGACCAGCCCGGCGCGGTCCGCCGGGGTGCGCTTCCATTTGATGTCCGGCCGCCGCGAAAGCACGCCCAGGCCCGAGCAGGGCGCGTCCAGGAGCACGGTGCGCGGGATTTGGCGCAGGGGATGGGGGCCCTGGGCCGGAGCATGAAAGATCGGGATCTGGACGCCCAGGCGCCTGCCTTCGGCCACGAACTGCCGCAGCCGGAAGCTGTTCACGTCCGAACCCCAGACAGTTTTGCCCCTCTCGGCCAGCAGGTAGGTCTTGCCGCCCCGGCCGGCGCAGGCGTCCAGTACCGGGTCCGGCCAGTCATCCAGGCCCAGGGTTTCCATGATCTTCTGGGCGGCCAGGCTCTGGCGGGTCGCCGCGCCCTGGTCCACGGCCCGGGCCATGAACTCCGGCCAGGCGGTCAGAGCCGCGCCCCAGGCCGTTGCCTGTCCGACCAGGGGCGCGATGGCCTCCCGCAGCGCTCCGGCATCCGGATGCAGGCGGTTGATCCGCACGCCCAGGGGCGGAGCCTGCAGACTGGCCGCCAGGAACCCTTCGGCCCGTTCCCGGCCGTAGTCCGTCAGCCACAGTCCGGCCAGCCAGGCCGGACAGGAAAACCAGCGCGACAGAAAGCGGACCGGATCCGGGTCCTGGTAGAAATCCGGGTGCCGGGGCCGGTCTTCCAGACGCAGCAGGCCGCGCAGCACGCCGTTGGCGACGCGGGCCATGGATTGTCCCAGGCGGTCGCGGGTCAGACCCACGGCCCAGTCCAGGGTGGCGTAGTCCGGGATGCGGCTCAAAAACAGCAGTTCGTAGGCCCCCAGGCCGAGAATGCGGCGCAGGGCGCCAGAGGTTTTGGCCGGGTTCGCGAACAGCCGGTCCAGCAGAAAATCGATGCGGCCGCGCAGGCGCAGGTAGCCGTAGGCCAGTTCCGTGGCCAGGCCCTTGTCCGGTCCGGGGGGAACGGCGTGGAGCACGTCGTTTGTGGCGGCCTGCAGATCGCGCCCCTGCTCCAGGGTCTGGCGCAGGATATCCAGGGCCAGACGCCGGGCCTGGGGGATTTTCATGCCAAAAACTCGCGTATGGCCCAGTCGACCTGCTCCAGGGCCACGTCCGTGTCCAGGCAGGGGCCAAAGGGGCGGGAATTCAGGATGCCGTAGACCGGGATGGGATGGGTGTCCTGGATGCCGCTGGCCAGATCGCGCTCGCAGGCCACGGCGATGATGAGCCGGGGCCGGTGCTGGACCACGATGCGCCGGGCGATGGTTCCGCCCGTGGCGATGGCCAGCTTGATGCCGTAGCGGTCGCGCAGTTCCAGCAGTCCCGCCAGGGCGCAGTCGCCGCAGCGCTTGCAGTTGTCGATGTCGTAGGTCAGCCGGAATTTGCAGCGGCTGTTCTGGATGCAGTGGGGCATGAGTAGCAGGATCCGATCCGCCGGATAGCGGTGTCCCTCGCCGCGCACGAGTTCGTTGTTGACCTTGATGAAGGAGGCCCGCACCGTCTGCTTGGGAATGCCGACCAGCCGCCCCAGCAGGGTCATGAGGGGCAGGAAGAGTTTGACGGTGATTCCGCGCAGGGGTTTGGCAAAGAGCACGGGCCGGCCCAGCACGATGTTCAGGACCAGGGCCAGGGCCGCCCAGCCGATGGCCAGGATGAGCAGGGCCGTGATGATGCCGAAAACCCAGGGCGCTGCCGGGTGGATGGTGGTCAGGCCGACAAAGGGGATGACCCACAGCAGGGCCAGGAGGGTGCAGATGAGGATCGAGGAACTGGTGATGAGCCCGATGAAGACGCGCTTGCGGACCGCGAAGGAGTCCCGGATCTCGTCTTCGAGGGGGCTTTTGTCCGCTTTGGCGTTTCCGGGAGGCATGGGCTCATTCCCCGGGACAGGACGGTTCGGAATCGAGCAGAAGTTCGCCGGAGCAGCGGCTCAGGTAGCCGCAGTAGAACTCCCGGCCGCCCAGGGGTTTGCCGCCTGCGGGTTTGACCGTGGGCACGAGATAGACACGGTCGGCGCAGGCAATGAGCACGTTGTCGCCGGATACGCCCAGAATCTCGCCGGGAGTGGCGCCTGCGGGACAGGGAGCGCCGATGGATCCGGGGTGCACGGTCAGGCGCACGGTCCGGTCCGGCATGCCGGACCAGTCGAACCATGACCCGGGCCAGGGAAAGAGGCCCCGGATGCGGTTGTGCACGGCCAGCACGGGCTGATTCCAGTCTATGCGGCCTTCTTCCTTGGTCAGTTTGGAGGCGTAGGTGGCCCGGGAATGATCCTGGGGGATGCGCACCAGGCGGCCCTGCTCCAGTTTTTCCAGGGCTTCGACCAGGAGCCTGGCGCCCATGGCTGCCAGTTCGTCGTGCAGGCTCTGGACCGTGTCGCCAATGCCGATGGCGAGGCTTCGCTGCAACAGGATATCGCCCGTGTCCAGTCCGGCCTCCATCTGCATGATGGTGATGCCGGTCACGGGCCGACCGTCCAGAATGGCCCGATGGATGGGCGCTGCGCCCCGGTATTCGGGCAAAAGCGAGGCGTGCACGTTGATGGCCCCGAGACGGGGAATGTCCAGCACAGTCTGGGGCAGGATCAAGCCGTAGGCGGCCACGATCAGCAGGTCGGGCCCAAGGGCCGCGAGCTGAGCCACGTCGGGTGCGTTCTTGAAATCGAGGGGCTGGAACACGGGCACATGGTGCCCCATGGCCAGGATTTTGACCGGCGGCGGAGTGCAGACCTGGCCGCGGCCGCAGGGTCGGTCGGGCTGGCAGTACACGCCCACCACCTCGCAGCCCGGCCAGTCCAGCAGACCTTGCAGGGACACGGCCGCGAAATCCGGCGTGCCCATGAAGACAACCCTCAATCGTCCTTTTTCTCTTTCAGCCATTTTTTGAGTTTTCTCTCGTACAGGGTGCGCTTCAATTTGCTGATCTTGTCGATGAACAGAATGCCGTCGAGGTGGTCCACCTCGTGCTGCAGGCAGATGGCCATGAGGTCGTCGGCATCCATTTCCACGGGGTTGCCGTCCAGGTCCCGGGCCGAGAGATGCAGGCGTTCGGCCCGGGTCACGGTGGTGCGGTAGCCGACCACGGACAGGCAGCCTTCCTCGGATTCCACCTCTCCCTCCAGGTTCGAGAGGACCGGATTGACGAAGACGCGCGGATCCTCGCGTTTTTCCGGGCCGCTCAAGTCCACGGTGATGAGGCGGATGCTCTCGGCCACCTGGGGCGCGGCCAGGCCGATGCCTTTGTCCGCGTACATGAGTTCGAGCATCTCGGCGGCCAGGGCCCGGATCTCGTCCGTGACTTCCGCCACTGGCGCGGCCTTCTGGGCCAGCACCGGATTGGGGTAGGTGATGATCTTTCTGGGCATGATCCCTACTCTTTGGGCTTTTCCCGCAGGCGCAGGCCCAAATCGCGCAACTGCACGTTCTCGACCTCCGACGGCGCCTCGGTCATGAGACAGGTCGCCTTCTGGGTCTTGGGGAAGGCGATGACGTCGCGGATGGACTTGGCCCCGGTCAAGAGCATGATCAGGCGGTCCAGGCCAAAGGCGATGCCGCCGTGGGGCGGAGCGCCAAAGACCAGCGCGTCCAGCAGGAAGCCGAACTTGGCCCGGGCCTCGTCCTCGCCGATGCCCAGGGCCGAAAACATGTGCTGCTGGGTTTCGGGGTTGTGGATGCGGATGGACCCGCCGCCGACCTCGGTCCCGTTCAACACCAGATCGTAGGCGCGGGCCACGGCCTGGGCCGGGTTTGTGGCCAGGGCGGCCATGTCCTTGGGCGCGGTGAAGGGGTGGTGCATGGCCACCCAGCGCTTGGCCTCGGGGTCCCATTCCAGGAGCGGGAAGTCCGTGACCCACAGGGGCGCGAACTCCTCCTCGGGGATGAGGCTGAAGCGCTCGCCGAGCTTGAGGCGCAGGTTGCCCAGGGCGCTGTTGACCATGTCCGGGGCCCCGGCCTGGAAAAAGACGATGTCGCCGGGCTCAAGGCCCAGGGTCTGCGTCAGCCCGGCCCGCTCGGCGTCGCTCAGGAACTTGGCGATGGGGGACTGCCAGCCGTCCTCCTTGATCTTGATCCAGGCCAAGCCCTGGGCGCCGTAGATCTTCACGAATTCGGTGTAGTCGTCGATCTCCTTGCGCGAGAGTTCGCCGCCGGCGGGCACGCGCAGGGCCTTGACCAGGGCGGCCGTGGCGAAGAGCTTGAACTCCGAGCCGCGCACGATGTCCGTCACTTCCTTGAGCCGCAGGTCAAAGCGGATGTCCGGCTTGTCCACGCCGTATTCGGCCATGGCCTGGGCGTAGGGCATGCGCGGCAGGGGCAGGACGGTCTCGCGGCCAAGGGAGTCCTTCATGACCCGGGCCAGCATGCCCTCGGCCATTTCCATGATCTGCTCTTCGTCCACAAAGGACATCTCGATGTCGATCTGGGTGAACTCGGGCTGGCGGTCGGCGCGCAGGTCCTCGTCGCGGAAGCATTTGACGATCTGGAAATAGCGGTCCATGCCGCCGCACATGAGCAGCTGCTTGAAGAGCTGGGGCGACTGGGGCAGGGCGTAGAACTGGCCCTGGTTGACGCGGCTGGGGACCAGAAAGTCCCGCGCCCCCTCGGGCGTGGACTTGGTCAGCACCGGGGTCTCGATCTCCAGGAAGCCGAGGTCGTCCAGGTAGCGGCGCACGGACTGGGACACGCGGTTCCGGAGCACGAGGTTGTCGGCCATGGTCCGGCGACGCAGATCCAGGAAGCGGTACTTGAGGCGCAGGTTCTCGGACACGTCCACACGGTCCTCGATGGGAAAGGGCGGGGTCTTGGCCGTGTTCAGGAGTTTGAACTCCGTGACGTAGACCTCGATGGCGCCCGTGGCCAGCTTGGGGTTGACCATGTCATCGGGACGCGCGCGGACCACGCCCTTGACGGCCAGCACGAACTCGGTGCGCAGCACGTGGGCGCGGCCGTGGGCCTCGGGCGCGACCTCCGGGGAAAAGACGACCTGGGTCAGGCCGTGGCGGTCGCGCAGGTCGATGAAGATGAGTCCGCCGTGATCGCGGCGGTACTGCACCCAGCCCATGAGACAGGCTTCCTGTCCCAGCTGCTCCAGGCCAAGGCCCGCGCAGGTGTGGGTCCGGCGCCATCCGTTCAGGGCGTCCATCCCGAGTTCCGTGTTTCTGTCATCCATGTATGTTCCTCGCTTGGGTACCATAAGCCGCGGATACGGCGTGTAAAGGTCTTAGGGTTTGCGGAAGCCCAGGGCCTGTTCCAGGTCGTCCTGGCCGATGTTCTTCTGCACGCCCGTGGCCATGTCCTTGACCACGATCTGGCCCTTGTCCATCTCGTCCTGGCCAAGGATCAGGCAGGTCTTGACGCCGAGCCGGTTGGCCTGGCGCATCTGGGCCTTGATGCTTCTGGCCTCGAAGGACACCTCGCCGGCAAAGCCCCGCTCGCGCAGGCGTTGGGCCAGGAGCAGGGCGGTGTTCAGGGCGCGGGAGTCGAGGACGGCCAGATAGAAGTCCGGCGCCGGAATGATGGGCTGGCCGTAGAGGAGCGCCAGGCGCTCCATGCCGCAGGCGAAGCCGATGCCCGGCAGGTCAGGGCCGCCAAGCTGCTTGATCAGCCCATCGTAGCGGCCGCCGCCGGCCACCGCGGTCTGGGCCCCGATCTCCCCGGAGACGACCTCGAAGGTGGTGCGCTGGTAATAGTCCAGGCCGCGGACCAGACGGTCGTTCAGGCGGTAGGGCAGGGCCGCGCTGTCCAGGATTTCGCGGACCTGATCGAAATGTTCGGAGCAGCCCGGGCAGAGCGAATCGGCGATGCTCGGGGCCTCCTGGACCAAGGCCTTGCAGGTCGGGACCTTGCAGTCCAGCACGCGCAGGGGGTTGGTCTGGGTCCGGCGGTTGCAGTCCTCGCAGAGCTGGCTCTGGTCGATGGTGGCCAGGAACTCGCGCAGACGCTGGTGGAAAAGGGGACGGCACTGCGGGCAACCCAGGGAATTGAGTTCCAGGGAGAGGTTGGCGAGGCCCAGCTTGGCCAGGAAGGTCCAGAGCATGAGCACGACCTCGGCGTCGGCCTGGGGCGCGTCCGTGCCGATGACCTCCACGTCGAGCTGATGGAACTGACGCAGCCGGCCTTTCTGGGGTCGCTCGTAGCGGAACATGGGGCCGCAGGCGAAAAGCTTGGAGGTGCCTTCCTGGGCGCCCAGGCCCGACTCGATGAAGGCCCGAAGCACGCCGGCCGTGGCTTCGGGGCGCATGGTCAGGGAGCGGCCCTTGCGGTCGGCAAAGGTGTACATCTCCTTTTGGACCACGTCCGTTTCCTCGCCGATGGAGCGGGCGAAGAGTTCGGTTTTTTCCAGGATGGGCACGCGCACTTCCTGGCATCCGTACGCGGCGAAAACCTCTCGGGCCAGGTTCTCCATCCGGGTGTGGACAGTGCTCTCCGGACTGAACAGGTCAGAAAAGCCTTTAATTTTCTGAATTTTAGACATAGAAATGAATGTGTCCTCGACAGAAGGGAATAGGGGGCGCCCGTGGCTTGATACAATACGAGTCGCGGGCCGGACATGGCTGTGGGGCGCCAGAAAATGGATTTGGATAGTTGATGAACGACACAATGTCAAAGACGGAGGGCGGATGTTCAAGGCTGTTGCGGTGGTGGGTTTCAAGAAATCGGGCAAGACGACCCTCGTGCTGGAGTTGGCCAGGGAGCTGACCCGGCGGGGGCGGAAGGTGGCGGCCGTCAAATTCACGCACCACGGGCTGGACCTGGAAGGAACAGACACGGCCCGGTTCGCCCAGGAGTGCGTCAGCGTGGCCGGCATGGGCCCCGGGAGCACCACGGTGTTGTGGAATTCGGCTCGACAACTGCAAGACGTCCTCCCCCTGCTGGACGCGGATATCGTTCTGGTCGAGGGCGGCAAGTCCCTGGACTGGTTGCCGCGCTTCGTAACGCTGGGCTCCTCCGAGGACGAGTCCGTCCTGAACAACGGGCTGGCCCTGGGCACCTGGGGGCCGGGATCCCTGCCCGGCGTACCGCAAGTCTCTTCCATCGCCGAGTTGGCCACCCTGGCCGAGAGTCGGGCCTTCACCCTGCCCGGTCTCGACTGCGGGGCCTGCGGCCGCGAATCCTGCCTCGAACTGGCCCGCGAAATCGTGGTCGGCGAGGCGGACACCGGAGCCTGTTCGGCCATGCACGCCAAGCTCGTCGTGCGCGTCAACGGACAGCGCCTGGCCCTCAACCCCTTCGTGGACCGCCTGGTCACGGCCACCATCCGGGGCCTGCTGACCGAACTCAAAGGCAATGTGCCAGGGCAGAAGGTCGAGATCGTCCTGGAATAGACCACGGAGACGGCAGGCAAGGAATGCCGACGCATATGCCCGGGTCAGGGTCATGGGCAAGTGGCTGCTGAATTTCGTGGCCATCGGCGAGGCGAGCGGTTTGGGCGCCGTGGTTTTCATCTGCGTGCGAAGGCGGGGCGGTTGTCTTCGAGGACATGCTGGCCGGCGCTCCCCCTGCCCCGGCCGGGGAAAGCCACATGTTTCAAGGCACGGGCCACCCGTCCAACAGGTGCCTTTTTCTGATACTGTCGGCCCTCGAGGGGCTCGTCAGCGGCCTCGCGGACTCCCCGGCCCATTCGAAAGCGCTGTTCGTAAACGTGCCGCAGAAGCTCAAGGTCCAGGACCTCAAGGACCGGCCGGTCCTGCCGTGCCTCATTTCGCAAACCATGACCATGGCCCGTTTCAAGGAACATTGCTTTCCCGTGGTCGAGGCCAATGAGCGCATGGTCGGCACCTTCGCGGTCAACGGCGGGCGCGCGTCCCTCTTCGAGCCGGGCCTCGACTCCCTCGTGGCCATGGCCGAGTTGGACACAACGGATGTGCGCTCCGCCACTCTGGGCGAGGATCCGAGTACCGTGCGTTCCAAGGTGGCCGTCAAGAATATTGACTCTATTCCCGTGGTCCGCAAAGATGATCCGTCCGTGGTGCCGGACATGCTCAGCCGGCGGACCATCATCGACTTTTACAACGTAGGCCCGGCGAGGCTTCGGCAGCGCCGGGATCAGGGGGGATCATGCAGGTACGCATCAAGTGTTTCGCCACCCTGAGCGACCACACGCCCGCGGGCGGCGGCCTTTCGCTGCCCGAGGGGAGCACCGTGGAAAATGCGCTCTCGCGGGTGGGGCTGACTCCGGCCGATGTGAAGCTGGTGTTCGTCAACAGCAAGAACGCGGAAATCGGCACGGTGCTGGCCGACGGGGATCAACTGGGCATCTTTCCGGCGGTGGGCGGAGGATGAGTTTCTCTTTTTTGCAGCAATTGGAGCGGGTCTGCGGCCGCGACGAGGGGCGGCGGGTCCGCACCGTGTCCCTGGCCGCCCTGAACGGGCTGTGCGAGGGGGAGGGGATACCGCTGCGCGCGGGCGCGCGGCAGGCGCTGGCCCATGGCGTTGCGCCGCTCCCGTTGCTCAAATGCCTGCATGGCGTGAGCCAGGAGGGACAGGCGCGGCTCATGGCTGGTTCGGTGTTGCTGGTGGGCGCCGGCGGGCTGGGCGGGTACGTGCTGGAACTGCTGGCGCGTTTCGGCGTGGGAGGCATCGACGTGGCCGACGGCGATGTGTTCGAAGAGAGCAATCTCAACCGGCAGCTTTTGTCCTCCGTGGCCGATCTTGGGCGCAACAAGGCCCGGGTCGGAGCGGAGCGAGCCGCGCGCATCGCGCCGCTGTCGGAGGTGCGGGCCCTGGAGGTGTTCCTGGACCGCACCAACCTGTCCCGGGCCCTGGAGGGCGTGCAGGTGGTGGTGGACGCCCTCGGCGGCATTGCCCCGCGCATGGACCTGCACGACGCTGCCCTGGAAATGGGCATCCCTGTTGTGGCCGGAGCCGTGGCCGGATGGACGGCGGTCGTGGGCAGCGAAACAGCGGGCAGGCGGGGCATCTCGCGCATGTGGGCCGATGCGTCGGCCGCCGACGCTGAGCACTCCCTGGGCAGTCTTGCGCCGGCGGTCTCCCTGGCGGCGGCCCTGATGGCCGCCGAAACCTCCCGCTATCTCCTGCATGGCGAACTGGCCCTGGCCGGGCGCATGCTGCACGCGGATCTTTCCTCCTTTTCGTTTGAAATCTATGATCTTGAATAAGTTACAGGACAATGCGATGAACACGATCGTTCTGGCCACGGGCAACGCGGGCAAGATCCGCGAACTGTCGGCCATGTTGCAAGAGCTGCAGCCGGGCCTGAAGGTGCTCGGCCTGAAGGACTTTCCAGAAATCGGGGAGATCCCCGAGACCGGCGCGACCTTCGAGGCCAACGCGCGCATCAAGGCCGTGGCCGTGGCCCGTCAGACCGGGTTGGTGGCCGTGGCCGATGATTCAGGTTTGGCCGTGGACGCGTTGGGCGGCGCGCCCGGCGTCTATTCGGCGCGTTACAGCGGAGAAGATGCCACGGACGAGAAGAATGTGGCCAAGCTGCTGGCGGCGCTGCGGGACGTGCCCGATGCGATGCGCGGCTGTCATTTCGCCTGCGTCATGCTGGCCGTCACTCCCGGTGGTCGCGAACTGCTGGGCCGCGGGGAATGGCGTGGACGCGTGGCCCATGTCCCGGCCGGTGAGCAGGGTTTCGGTTACGATCCCGTGTTTTTCGATGAGGATCTGGGGCTGACCGCAGCCCAGATGGACGCCGCGGTCAAGAACGGGCGCAGCCATCGCGGTCGGGCCCTGCGGGCCCTGCTTTCGGACTGGCCCGCGTTCTGGGACAACGCCCGGTTGGAACTGGAGGGATAGGTATGTGTGGCATCATTGGATACTCGGGGCATCGTCCGGCCATTCCGGCCATTGTCGAGGGACTGCGTCGTCTTGAATATCGCGGCTATGATTCGGCGGGAGTGGCCTACGAGGAGTCCGGCGGCCTGCGCGTCATCCGCGCCGAGGGCAAGCTCGGAGCCCTGGATCAGAAGATCGCCGGACTGGACACGGCCTCTTCGGTCTGCGGTGTCGGGCACACCCGCTGGGCCACCCACGGAATGCCCGTGGAGCGCAACGCGCATCCGCACATGGACGGCGAGAATCGTTTTGCCTTGGTTCACAACGGCATCATCGAGAATTACGCCGAGCTCAAGGCGGAACTCGTGGCCGAGGGCGAGGTGTTCCTGTCCGAGACGGACACCGAGGTTCTGGTCCACGTCATCGCCAAGGGCGTGCGCCTGACCGGAGACGTGAAGCAGGGCATTGCCTGGGCTCTGGCCCGGGTGGACGGAGCCTACGCCTTTGCCCTGCTGTCCCGCGAGCATCCGGGAAAGATCTGGGCCAGCCGCAAGGCCAGCCCGCTGCTCATGGGCATCGGCACGGGCGAGAATTTTCTGGCCTCGGACATCCCGGCCTTTCTGCCCTACACCCGCGAAGTGGTCTTTCTCGACAACGGCGAGTTGGTGGAGCTGGACGCCTCCACCTGGCAGGTCTTCGACGCCCTGACCCTTGAGCCCAAGGTCAAGGACGTGAAGCATGTCTCCTGGGACGTGCAGGCCGCCCAGAAGGATGGGTTCAAGCATTTCATGCTCAAGGAGATCTTCGAGCAGCCCCGGGTCATCCGCGACTGCCTGGCCGGACGCATCCAGAAGGGCAGGATCGTCCTGCCCGAGCTGGATGTCCTGGACATCCCGAAGCGTCTGACGGTCGTGGCCTGCGGCACGTCCTATCATGCCGGGCTGTGGGCCAAGTATCTGCTCGAATCCTGGGCGCGCATTCCGACCCAGGTCGAAATCGCCTCGGAATTCCGCTACCGGGACAGCGTCTTTCTGCCCGGCGATCTGGTCTTGACCATCAGCCAGTCCGGCGAGACGGCCGACACCCTGGCCGCCATCCGCATCGCCCGCGAGGCCGGAGTGCCCATCCTCGGCCTGTGCAACGTGGTCGGGTCCTCCATCGCCCGCGAATCCGACGCCGTGGTTTATACCCAGGCCGGACCGGAAATCAGCGTGGCCTCGACCAAGGCCATGTGCAGCCAGATGGTCGTGCTCCTGCTCATGACCCTGTCCTGGGGAACGCGTCGGGGGATCCTGGCCCAGGACGTCCTGGACGAATGCCTGCGCACCCTGCAGACCCTGCCCGGCCAGTTGGAGGCCGAATTGCCTGCCATCCGCGACACGGCCCGCATTTTGAGCCAGGAATACGCCGACGCGCGAAGCTTCTTTTTTCTTGGCCGGGGCCAGTATTTCCCCCTGGCCCTGGAGGGGGCGCTCAAACTCAAGGAAATTTCCTATATCCATGCTGAAGGCTATGCCGCCGGCGAGATGAAACACGGACCCATCGCCCTCATCGACCCGCATTTCCCGACTTTCGCCATGGCCCTGGGCGACGAGCTGTTGCAGAAAGTGGCTTCCAATCTGCAGGAGGTGCAGGCCCGGGGTGGACGCATCATTGCCCTGGTCAATCCCGGGGCCGCGCCGCAGGTCGAAAGCCCGTGGATTCTGCCGGAAGTCTGGGGGCCGTTGAAGAGTTTTCTGGTCCTGCCGACGGTGCAGTTGTTTGCCTATGAAATGGCCGTGTATCTGGGCAAGGACGTGGACCAGCCCCGCAATTTGGCCAAAAGCGTGACTGTGGAATAGGAGTGTTTGTGCGTGGTGCCTTTTTCGGAGTGATCCTCGTTTTTCTGTTGGCCACGGCAGCCCTGGGCGGGGCCAAGGACGACTACGTGCAGGGCGCGACCTCTTTCAAGTCCTTGCTCGCCAACGAGAAGCGGGCGGGTTTGCGCGCGGAGTGGGAGGCGGTCATGAAACCGCTCATGCGTTCCCTGAAGGCCCAACCCAAGGGCGCGTACGCGCCCAAGTGCATGTATTTCCTGGGCCGCTGCCATGAGGAATTGGCCCGGCGTTCCTTTGCCCAGGCGGACCGCAAGGCAGCCCTGGACGCCTTTGACCGCATGCTCGCCGCCTTTCCGAAGCACGAATGGGCCGATGACGCCCTGTATCGCAAAGGGCTGATCTGGCAGGAGCAGGCCAAGGATTTTGGCCAGGCTCAGGCCATGTTCAAAGCCGTTGTCGCCACCTATCCCAAGGGCGATATGGCCTCGGAAGCGGGCCGACGGCTGGCCGAGCTTCAAGGCGGAGCCATTCCCGCCGCGTCCACGGCGGCCCCCGCGCCATCCAAATCCGGGCCCGCCGCACCGAGCGTATCCAACAAGGCCCAGGCCCAAGCGGCTTCCGCAGCAGGGGCCGGCCCGACACTGCTGGGCATCCGTCACTGGTCCAGCCAGGACTACACGCGGGTGGTCATGGATATGACCGAGGACGTGAAGTACGAGCGGACCCTGGTGGAGCGGGCCGGCAACGGCGGCAAACAGCTGCAGATCACCCTGCAACGAACCGCCGTCGACAAGGACGTCATGCCTGCGCGGACCATCCAGGACGGAATCCTGTCCCAGATCCAGGTTGGGGACGACGGGTCGGGCGGAGCGCGGGTGACGTTCGACCTGATGCACATGAGCACCTACCGGGTCTTCACCCTGCCGGAACCGTACCGCGTCGTGCTGGACATCTATGGTGGGGAAAACGGCAAGGCCGAGCCGACGGCAACGGCCGAGCCGTCGGCGTCGGCCACGTCTGGCGACGTCGATCATGTGCGGGCGGCCCTGACCGAACTGCAGGCAAAACAGCAGGCGGCCGCCCAGAAGCCCGCCGCGCCAAGGCAAAAAGACGTCTCCGCCGCTCCTGCCAGCGCTCCCGGAGCAAATAGACAGCCGGCACCAGCGCCCAGGGTGGAAGAGACGGCGCCGGAACAGGCGCCCAACATCGCGGTCAGCGCCAAACAAAAGAAATATGCCGGCTCCCTGGTCGAACAGCTCGGCCTCAAGGTCCGCACGATCATGATCGACGCGGGACACGGGGGCAAGGATCCCGGTGCCATGGCGGGTGGGGTCCAGGAGAAAAACGTCAATTTGCGCATGGCCAAATTGCTGGGCGGAATGCTCAAGGAACAGGGCTTTGAGGTTCATTACACCCGGACCGCGGACAAATTCCTGCCCCTTGAGGAACGCACGGCCATGGCCAACGCCAAGAACGCCGATCTGTTCATTTCCCTGCACTGCAACGCCTACAAGGACAAAAACGTCAGGGGCCTGGAAATCTACTATCTGAACCTGGCCACCGACGCCCAGGCCGTGCGCGTCGCGGCCCGTGAAAACGGGGTTTCGGCCAAGAAGATCAGCGACATGCAGTTCATTCTTTCGGATTTGATGCTCAACTCCAAGATCAACGAATCCAGGCAGATGGCCGCCATGATCGAAAAAGAGACCCTGCGCGCCGTGCGTCCCAGGTTTGCCGTGACCAGCCACGGATCCAAGGGCGCGTTCTTCTATGTCCTGACCGGGGCGCGCATGCCGTCCATTCTGGTCGAGCTGGGCTACCTGACCAATCCAGAGGAAGCTGCCCGGCTCAATTCCGACGCGTATCTGACACTCATGGCCCGTGGCCTGGCCGACGGCGTGGTGGCCTACAAGAGGAAGCTGGAGCAGTTTGCCCTGGGCGGAGCCGGCAAATCCTGAAGCCCACGTATTCCAGCCGCCCCCTTCCTCCCGGAGGGGGCTTTTTCATTTTCATCGTGTGGAGACAGAGTTCATGGTCTTTCCTTTGGGTTCCATCATCAATGCCCTGGCCATCCTGGCCGGCGGCGCCCTTGGTTTGTTGCTGCATGGCCGGTTGCCGGACAAGATGCGGCAGGTCGTTTTTCAGGGCCTGGGCCTGTGCGTGCTGGTCATCGGCATGCAGATGGCATTGCAGGCCAAGAACGGGCTGCTCGTGGTCCTGAGCGTGCTGATCGGCGGAATCGTCGGCGAAGCCCTGCGTCTGGAGGACCGGTTCGCGGGCCTGGCCGACAAGCTCAAGAATCTGGTGCGCTCCTCCAACACCCGCTTCGTGGACGGCATGGTCAACGCGTCCCTCATCTACTGCATAGGGGCCATGGCCATCCTGGGCTCCTTTGATGAAGGCATTCGCGGAGATCATTCCATTCTCTTCACCAAGGCCTTGCTGGATGGGTTCGCATCCATCGCCCTGGCCTCGACCTACGGTTCCGGCGTGCTCTTTTCGGCCCTGCCCGTGCTGGTCTACCAGAGCCTGTTGACGATCTTCGCCGGCTCCTTCCAGGCTTATTTCTCTGAGCAGCTCATCGCCCAGCTCACGGCCACGGGCGGCACCCTGATCCTCGGCATCGGCATCAACCTGTTGGGTCTGGCCACCATCCGCCTTTCAAGTCTGCTGCCCTCTCTGGTCGTCATCACCGTCCTTTCCGTCCTGATGCCCTGACGCGTCCTGTCCGGTCAGACTTTTTCTTTTCAAACCTTTCGATAATCTGCTAACCAGAACGGAGACCGGCCGGGACTGTCCCGGTCGGGCCGTCTCAATCCGGTTCATGGTGCTTGGATGTCCAGAGTGAGCAGCATTTTCATCGTCGTCAGGCCCGGCATGTCCTGGGTACGGGACAGCGGAGTCGCGCGGTGAACCCCCTTGGGCAGAGCCGCACGGCCGCATCCCGGGTGCTCATCCTGGATGACGAGTCCGATATCCGCGCGAGTCTGGGCGGTTTCCTGGATGATTGCGGCTTTTCGGTCCTGGTCGCCGGCAGCGCCGAGGAGGCCCTGTCCCTGGATCTGCTGGCCGAGGTCGGCGTGGCCGTGGTGGACATCCGGTTGGGGGGCATGGACGGACTCGGCTTCATCAAGCTGGCGCATGCCAAACACCCTGGGATCCGTTTTTTGATCCATACGGGATCGACGGATTTTCGGCTCGACGAGGACCTTCGTTCCATCGGACTGACGGAGGCGGACGTGCTGTACAAGCCTGTCGCGGACATCGGCATGTTTGAAGCGGCGATTCGCGTCAGAATGGCCGGAGGCGGGGCATGAGCCAGGCCCGGATGCCCGTGGTGCTGACCATCGACGACGACCAGGCCGTGCGGGAAAGTCTAGTCAATTTTCTGGAAGATTTCGGATACACGGTACTGCAGGCCGCGGATGGGGAGGCGGGGCTTGCGGTCTTGGTCGAGAGCCGTCCCGACATGGTGCTGGTGGATCTGCGCATGCCGCGCATGGATGGGTTGCAGGTTCTGGCCAGGGCCAGGGCGTTGGCCCCGGAAACGCCGGTCATGGTCATTTCGGGTGCCGGCGAGATCCGTGACGTGGTCGAGGCCCTGCGCCAGGGGGCCTGGGATTACCTGATCAAGCCCATCCAGGACATGACCATTCTGCTGCATTCCGTGCAAACGTGTCTGGAGCGTGCCCGGTTGCAGCGTCAGAACCGGGAGTATCAGAAGAGTCTGGAAGAGTCCCTGGACACGCTGCACCGCACGCAGAAGGAGATGATCCAGTCGGCCAAGATGGCCGCCCTGGGCGATCTGGTGGCCGGGGTGGCCCACGAGGTCAACACGCCCATCGGGGTCAGCGTCACGGCCTCCTCGTTTCTGGCCGAGCGCACGCGGCAGATCAGGGAGTTGTATCAGCAGGGCGAGATGAAGCGTTCGGACCTGGAGAAGTATCTGGCCCTGGCCGAGGAGTCCTCGGCTTCGGTCCTGTCCAATCTGGAGCGGGCCGCCGAGCTGGTGCAGAGCTTCAAGAAGGTTGCCGTGGATCAGAGTTCCGAGGAAAAGCGGGTTTTCGAGGTCCGCGGCTATCTGGAGCAGATCCTGCTCAGCCTGCGCCCACAGTTCAAGCGCACTCCCCATGCGGTGCGTCTGGACTGCCCCGCGGCCTTGTCCATGGATTCCTATCCCGGGGCCGTCATGCAGATCATGACCAACCTGATCATGAATTCCCTGATCCACGGGTTTGCGGACGGATTGCCCGGAGAAATCCACATCCGGATCGAAGAGGCCGGTGACAGCGTGGTGCTGGTTTACAGAGACACGGGCATAGGCATGACCGCCGAGCAGAAGGAGCGCATCTACGATCCGTTCTACACCACCCGGCGCGGGGCTGGCGGCACGGGATTGGGCATGAACATCGTCTACAATCTCGTCACCCAGACCCTGAAGGGGTCAATCCGGTTGGAAACCAGTCCCGGTCAGGGCGCATTGTTCACGTTGACCCTGCCCAAGGATCCAGAGCGAATTCCGGCCAGGGCCTGAAACGAAGGGTCGGTTCAGGGCAAGCCACCAGGCCGGTCGCTCGCGATGTCTTTGATCTCATCCCGCATCCGGCGCCAGACCGCCAGGATCGCGTTTTCATCAGTCAACCCAGCACACAGGCTCGGAGTTCGCCAACTCCCCGACGCGGATTTGCATGACCCGGTCCTCCACAGGATTCTCCAGGTCCATTCCTGCCATGGCCATTCCCGCGGTCATGAAGCCGATGGACAGCGGCCCGGCCGGGCCAGGAACAGAAAGGCGCGACGATGTCCGGAAGGGCCGCCTGGACGGATTCCAGGCCCTGAATGAAGGTCAGGATGCAGGGTTCCCTCAATCGGAAAAATATCTGTCACACGCGCCGCCCATCCCCGGCGATGTCGGCATTCTTGAGGATGGCGAGCGTGAACGATGCCGGACCGGGTCGCAAGTCGGTCCGCGTCCGCGCCCGCCCGGAGGCGGATCGCAGGAGGTCGCGGGCACCGGACACGCCGGCGATGCGGCGCGTCCGGTGATCCTGGTCTATTTCCTGGCTTCAAGGGTTGCCATGAAGGCGGGGAGTCCGGGCTTGCCGTCCTTGGTGGTCACCCCGTCAAGCCATTTGGTCGCTATCTCGGGATGGGCCGCAACCCAGTCCAGGGCGGCGTCGCGGGCTTTCATCTCGGGCTTTTCGTGCATGGTGACCATGATGGAGTTCATCATGGTCACGGGCACGACGTAGTTTTTGAGAAAGCGGGTCACGCCCGGCATGTCCTCGGTGAAGCCCTTGCGCACATTGGTGTAGACCGTGGCCGTGCCGTCGTCGGGTCCGAAGGTTTTATCCGTGCTGCCCGTCAGGTAGCGCATGTCGATCTTCTCGTTCATGCTGTGCGGGGACCAGCCCAAAAAGACGATCCATTTCTTCTCGCGCATGAAGGACTGCACCTGCGCCAGCATGCCGGATTCACTGGATGCGACCAGCTCGAACTTGCCCAGGCCGAACATGTTCGTGTCGATCATGGACTGAATTATGTCGTTGCCGTCATTTCCTTCCTCGATGCCGTAGATCTTCCATTCCAGTTTGTCGCCGTATTGGGCGATGTCTTTGAAATCCTGGATTCCGCCGTCCACGACATAGGCCGGAGCGGCCAGGGTGTATTTCGCTCCGGTCATGTTCGGCACGAGCTGGATCACGTTGCCGGAGTCGAAATGCGGCCGGGCCACGCTTTCCATGGACGGCATCCAGTTGCCCAGGAACACGTCGGCTTCGCCGGTGGCCAGGGCCTTGTAGCAGATGGGCAGGGATGTCATCATGTTGGAAGATGAGTAGCCGAGGCTCTGCAGGATGGCCACGGCCAGTTCGCTGGTCACGGTGACGTCGGTCCAGCCGACGCTGGTGATGCGGACATCGTCGCGGCTGGCTTGAGCCGGAGCGGTGAAGAGGGCCAGAAGCAGGACAAGGACGGGGATGGTTTTTTTGAGTGTGGCGATGGTCATGAATACTCCCTTGTTGAGATGAAAGGCTCGGTGATGCGGGGCCGGGATATCCCGGCCCTGCGTGCTACACGCCAAACCAGCGGATCGGGCGTGCGTTGTGGTTCTGGAAAATGTGTTTGACTTCCGTGTATTCCTCAAGGCCCATGCGGCCGAGTTCCCGGCCCAGGCCGGACTGCTTGTATCCGCCCCAGGGCGCCTGGGTGAAATAGACGTTGAAGTCGTTGACCCAGACCGTGCCGAAACGCAGGCCCGCCGACATGCGGCGGATGCGGCCCGGGTCGCTGGTCCAGAATCCGGCGGACAGGCCGTAGATGGTGTTGTTGGCCCGGGCAAGGGCCTCGGCTTCGGTGTGGAAGCGTTCCACGGTGATGACCGGTCCGAAGACCTCCTCCTGCACGATGCGCATGTCGCTTATGCAGTCCGAGAACAGGGTCGGTTCCACGAAAAAGCCCTTGGTCAGGGCCGGATCGGCCGGGCGCTTTCCTCCCAGCAGCAGCTTCGCTCCTTCTTCGCGGCCAATGCGGATGTAGCTTTCGACCTTGTCGCGGTGGGCGGCGGAGATGAGGGGCCCCATCTGGGTGCCGTCCGTCATGCCGTCTCCCAAGCGGATTTTTGCCATGCGGTCCGCAAGGGCCTCGACCATGCGGTCGTGGATGCCGTCCTGAAGCAACACGCGGGCTCCGGCGGAACAGATCTGCCCGGCGTGGAAGAACACGCCGTTCAGAATGTAGTCCAGGGCCGTGTCGAAGTCGGCGTCGTCGAAGACGATGTTCGGGTTCTTGCCGCCAAGCTCAAGGGCGATTTTTTTCACGTTTGTCGCCGCCGCGCGCATGATGGTCTTTCCCGTATCGATGCCGCCGGTGAAGGAGATGAGGTCCACATCGGGGTTTTCGGCCAGTTCCGCGCCCACCGTGGCGCCGGGCCCGAGCACCAGATTGACCACGCCTTCGGGGAACCCGGCCTCCGCGCACAGCTCGGTGATCTTGATGGTTGTCAGGGGCGTGATTTCACTTGGCTTCATGACCACGGTGCATCCGGCGGCCAGGGCCGGAGCCAGCTTCCAGGCGGCCTGAAGCAAGGGATAGTTCCAGGGCGAGATCTGGCCGCAGACCCCCACGGGCTCGCGCACAACGATGCTCGTGGAATCCGGGACCGGGGATGCGATGACCTCGCCTGCGTCCTTGTCCGCAAGGCCCGCGTAGTAGCGGAAGATGCCCGCGATGTCGGCCATGTCCCAGCGGCTCTCTTCCAGGGTTTTGCCCGTGTTCAGGGTTTCAAGCCGGGCCAGTTCCTCGGCGTCGCGCTCGATCAGGTCCGCCAGAAGCAGGAGCTTGCGTCCGCGCTCCGGGCCCGTGGTCCAGGACCACGGGCCACGGTCGAAGGCGCGCCGAGCCGCGGTGATGGCGTCACGGGCATCCTCGCGGCCCCCTTCCGAGACCGTCGCGATGACGCCTTGATCAAAGGGGTTGATGATGTCCCGCGTGGCGGCGGAATGAGCGCGGGTCCAGCTCCCGTCGACGTGCATCATTTTCTCGGTCATTTCTTCTCCCTGGCCACAGCCTTGCCCCCGTGGCGGTAAAAGGGGGCCGTGTCGGGCGCCAGCGGCGTATTGCCGAGGATCATGTCCGCCGCCTTTTCGGCGATCATCATCACCGGGGCGTAAATGTTGCCGTTGGTCACATAGGGCATGATCGAGGCGTCGACCACGCGCAGCCCCTGCACTCCATGGACGCGCAGTTCGTTGTCGACCACGGCCATGTCGTCGTATCCCATCTTGCAGGTGCAGCTCGGGTGGTAGGCGCTCTCGCCTTCGCGGGCCACGAAATCGAGGATCTCCTCGTCGGTCTGCACGTCCTTCCCCGGAGCCAGTTCCCGGCCGCGCAGGCTGTCGAAGGCGGGCTGGGTCATGATCCTGCGGGTCAGGCGGATGGCGTCGACCCAGTCCCGGCGCTCCTGCTCCGTGGACAGATAGTTGAACAGGATGGACGGGTATTGCCTGGGGTCGGCGTTCTTGATCTTCACATGGCCGCGCACGTCGGTGTTCATGGGGCCGACGTGGACCTGATAGCCATGTCCCTCGTTGGGGGAGGACCCGTCGTAGCGGATGGCGATGGGCAGGAAGTGATACTGGATGTTCGGGTATTCGACCTGATCGTTGCCGCGCACGAAGCCGCCGGCCTCGAAGTGGTTGGTGGCCGCCTCGCCGGTCTGGCCGAAGAGCCATTTCAGGCCGATCCAGGGCTGGTTCCACCACTTGAGAGCCGGGAACATGCTGACGGGCTTGGTGCAGGCGTACTGCACATAGAGCTCCAGATGGTCCTGCAGGTTCTCGCCCACTCCAGGCAGGTCGCGGACCACGGGGATGCCCAGTTCGCGCAGCTCCGCCCCGTTGCCGACGCCGGAGAGCTGCAGCAGCTGCGGGGAATTGATGGCGCCGCCACAGCTGATGATCTCGCCGCCGTTGACGCGGTGCATGCGGCCCAGACGCTCGTATTCGACGCCCACGGCGCGGGTGCCTTCAAAGAGGATGCGATGGGCCGTGGCCTTGCACCTGACGGTCAGGTTGCGCCTGTTCTTGACCGGATGGACGTAGGCCCGGGCAGCGTTCCAGCGCCGGCCGCGGTACGTGGTGCGGTCGAACTTGCCGAAGCCTTCCTGTTGGTAGCCGTTGACGTCGGTCAGAGGGTACCCGGCCTCCTGCACGGCCTGGAAAAAGGCGTCGAAGAGCGGGTTGTCGCAATCCGGGCTGGTCAGATACAGGGGGCCCGCGCCGCCCTGATATTCGTCCGCGCCTTTCAGCCGGTATTCGAAGCGCTTGAAATAGGGCAGGCAGCGGGCGTAATCCCAGTTCTCAAGGCCCTTTTCACGCGCCCATTTTTCGAAGTCCATGGCGTTGCCGCGGATGTGGATCATGCCGTTGATGCAGCTCGATCCTCCGAGCACCTTGCCGCGCGGCTGGTAGATGCGCCGGTTGTGCATGTGCGGCTCGGGTTCGGACTCGTACCACCAGTTGTAGGTCTTGCCGGCCAGGGGATAGGTCAGGGCCGCGGGCATGTGGATGCGGAAATCAAGGCGGAAGTCGGGCAGGCCCGCTTCGAGGACCAGGACGCTGGTTTTGGGGTTGGCGCTCAAACGGTTGGCCAGGACGCTGCCGGCGGAGCCGCCGCCGACAATGATGTAATCATAAAACTTCATGCAATATCCTTTGGGATTAGGGTTGCCCCGCTTCAGGAATCGTCGGGCGAAACACGGGGAGAGGAGGACGCCGCGCGCTCGATCAGGCAGGACCTGAGCATGGCGTAATGGTAGCCGATGAGGCTCCTGGCGCGCAGAGGGTCGTTTTCGGCAATGGCGCGGGCGGTTTCGGCCCAGTTGGCGGCGGTGCGCTCGCGGTACGCTGGCGTGTCGTACAGGGTGTAGTCATGGGAGCTGAAGCCGCGCTGCAGCGCCTGCATGATCCACTCGAAAATCGGGTTGGCGGCCATCCGGGCCAGGGCCAGGTTCAGGTCGCGGTCCAGGTGGCCGATCCTGTCGGCATCGTGCTCGTCCTGCCGCAGGCAGGCTTCGAACTCCTCGGCCATGGAGACCAGGGACCGCTTGGCGTCGGTCGACCCTCGGGCAATGGCCAGGACGACCAGGGTCTGGTCCACGCTCTCGCGGAACTCGATGAGGGCCGAAGGCGCGACATCGTGCTGCTTGAGAAAGAGGGCCAGGGACTCCCCGATGCTGACCATGCCGACTTTGCACACGTAGGCCCCGCCCTTGACGCCCTTGCGGATGTCCAGGAGCCCTTTTTGCTTGAGCTCCCGCAGGGCCTCTCGGATTGCGCCGCGCCCTGTGCCGAACTGCTGCTGCATCTCGCGTTCGCTGGGCAGACGCTCTTCGGGCGCCAGGCGCCCGGCCAGGATGGCCGCCTCGATCTGCAGGGCGACATCTTCGCTGGCTCGTCCGGCCTTGGCCGGAAAGAAGAGGGGTTCAGTAATGTTCATTGGTCGTACCTATATGGGCTTGATTTGCGCTAAACTGAAGAAATCATCTGTATAAGACGCTTTTTTGGCGTAAATGGTAGGACCATTGTGCCCAAGGAGGGGGTGCATGTCAACCCGATGAAAAGAAAAGGGCCGACACGGCCAGGCCATTGAGGCTCCTCAGGGGCCTGGCAACCGTCTCAGGTTTGGCCGCGGGGGGCCGGGCCTCCGTGCGCTGCAGGGGCATTTTCGAACGGATGGTCGTGCGGGCAGCCGAGCTGGTGGATGAGACGGATGAGGCGGATGAGAAGGGTGGCGGCAATTTCGGGCGGGCGGGTTTGGATATCGGCCCCAGAGGTCTCGGGGGCCGCATTTGTTGCCTTGCCTGGCTGCGTGGGGACAGGCCTGCCCGCCGGAACTGCGCCGTGGGCGCGGCCGCGTGGGCGGCCCGCAGCGGTCTTAGAACAGCTCCTGCCGGCTGGCGCGGGACACTTCGATCAGCTCGGTTTCGCCTTTCCTCGACGGTGCCGAGCCATGCACCCAGACGATGTTTTGCATCTCCGGCCGCGCCGGCCGGGCATCTGGCCCGTCGTGCGGTACTAGCCAGCCCATGAACCGATCACAAAGGCACGCCGCAAGGCCGGCAACGTCCATGATGGCCTTGCGGCCGGAAAGAAGCTGCTTCGCGGGCGCCGTGCATGGGGATGAAACGTTGCGACATGGCGCAGCATTCCTAGGCACGGGTCCTCTGGGCCGTAGACCTCGGGGCCTGTATTTCAAAGCCTCGGCAAATACCTTTCCAGCTCGTAATTCGTGACCTGGGTGCGGTACTGGTCCCATTCAATGCGCTTGTTCTCCACGAACTTGGTGAAGATGTGTTCGCCCAAGGCCTCGCGCACCAGCTGGCTCTGTTCCATGGTTTCCAGGGCCAGGCCCAGGCTGCCCGGCAGGCTGTCGATGCCGCGCTCCCGACGCTGTCCGGCAGTCATGACGTAGACGTCCTCTTCCACGGGCGCGGACAGGGCGTAGTTTTCCTCTATGCCCTTGAGACCTGCGGCGAGCATGCAGGCAAAGGCCAGGTACGGATTGCAGGCCGGATCGGGCGAGCGCAGCTCCACGCGGGTGGCGGCTTCCTTGCCGGGCTTGTACATGGGCACGCGGACCAGGGTGGAGCGGTTGCGGCGGGCCCAGGCGATGTTGGTGGGCGCTTCGAACCCGGGCACAAGGCGCTTGTAGGAATTGACCCACTGGTTGGTCACGGCCGTGAATTCCTTGCAGTGCCTGAGCAGTCCGGCGATGTAGGCCCGGGCCTCGCGGCTCAGGTGATGGTCGCCGTCGGCGTCGTAGAACAGGTTGCGGCCGTTCTTGAACAGGGACTGGTGCACATGCATGCCGCTGCCGTTCTCTCCGTACAGGGGCTTGGGCATGAAGGTGGCGTAACAGCCCTTTTGGCGGGCGATTTCCTTGACCACGACCCGGTAGGTTATGGCCGTGTCGGCCATTTTGAGGGCGTCGGCGTAGCGCAGGGCAATTTCGTGCTGGCTGGGTGCCACCTCGTGGTGCCCGTATTCCACGGGGATCCCCATGGAGCGCAGACAGGAGATGATTTCGCGGCGGATATCCCCGGCCAGATCCAGGGGCGGGGCGTCGAAATAGCCGCCCGAGTCCAGGGGTTTGGGCGCGCTGGCGCTTTCGAAGAGGAAAAATTCCAACTCCGGGCCCACGTAGTAGGAATACCCCTTGCTGGCGGCGGCCTGAAGGTTGCGTTTGAGGCAGTGGCGGCTGTCCCCGGCGAAGGGGGTGCCGTTGGGTTCCAGGATGTCGCAGAACATGCGCGCGATGGGCGCGGAGGTCTGCCTCCAGGTCACGAGCTGGAAGGTGGCTGGATCTGGCAGGGCGATCATGTCGCTTTCTTCAATTCTGCAAAACCCCTCCAGGGACGAGCCGTCAAAGCCCATGCCCTCCTCGAAGGCCGTTTCCAGCTCCCCGGGCAGAACCTGAAAGCTCTTCAGGGTGCCGAGCACGTCCACGAACCAGAGTTGGACCAGCTCGATCTTGTGTTCGCGCACGGCCCTGACCACGTCGTCGGAGTTCTTGCAGTTGAAAATGGGATATTCGGGCATGCGGATCCTCCAGGCAGGCGATGTTTCCGCCGTGCTAGCAAAGAGAGGAGCGGTTGTCTTGTGTGAGGCGAAATTTGCAAAATTGGGAAATTGCGGGGCGGACACGCAGGTCCGCCCCTACGCAATGCGTGGGCATGGATCTGGGGTGATTGCCAGGGCGATGGGTTGTAGGGGCGAAAAATTTTTCGCCCCTACGGATGCGGAAAATTTTTCGCCCCTACGGATGCGGAAATCATTGGCAATGCGTTGCTGGGGCGGTTCGCGTTCATCCCCGGCACGCGGCCAGGAACGCGTCCACGGCCCCCAATCCTCCGGCGTCCAGCAGATTGATGATGTGGCTGCCGACCACGGCCGCGTCGGCCAGGCCGTCGAGCATGGCCACGTGCTCCGGTTTGGAGATGCCGAAACCGGCCGCGATGGGCAGCCCGGCCTTGGTTTTGAGCCCCCGCACATACTCCACTCCGGTCTGGTCCATGGACGCGCCGGCCCCGGTGATGCCGACTTTGAGGGTCGTGTACAACAGGCCCGAGGCGCGGCTCAAAATCGTGTCCAGGCGTGGGCCTTCGGTGTCCGGCGAGATGACCATGACCGGGTGCAGGCCGCGTTTCCGGGCGGCCTCGGCGTAGTCGCCATCCGTCTCGTCCCAGGGCAGGTCCGGCAGGATCACGCCGCTGGCCCCGCTGGCAGCGGTCCGGTCCAGAAAGTTCTCCATGCCCATGGCAAAGGGAATGTTGCCGTAGGTCATGAACATGAAGGCCACATCCGGCAGTTCTTTCGACAGCGCCGCGCACAGCTCGAAGCAGTGGCGGGGGGTGATGCCCGCGTCGAGGGCGGCCTGGTTGGCGCGCATGATGGTCGGGCCGTCGGCCAGGGGGTCGGTGAAGGGGATCTGGATTTCCATCAGTTTCACCCCGCGCTTGGCCATGAGCCGGATCAGGTCCGCGTTGGTGTCCAGATCCGGATATCCGGCCACCACATGGGTCATGAGCTGGATGCCTTGCGCTCCCCGCAGGGCCTGGTCGATTCTATTTTCCATGACGCACCTCGTTTTCGAGAAAGGCGATCCAGTTGTCATGATCAAGCTCCCGGGCGGTGATGAAAATGTCCTTGTCTCCGCGCCCCGAGATGTTCACGACCATGATCTCGTCTTTGGGCAGGGTCGGGGCCAGTTCGATAGCCCGGGCCACGGCATGGGAGGATTCCAGGGCCGGAATGATGCCTTCCAGCCGGGTCAGACGCTTGAAGGCGTCCAGGGCCTTTTCATCGGTGATGGGCGCGAACTCGACCACCTTTTGGTCGTAGAGGTATGCCAATTCCGGTCCGACGCCGGCGTAGTCCAAGCCGGCCGAAACCGAGTGGGTGTCCTGGAGCTGTCCGGCCTCGTCCTGCAGGAAGTAGCTCTTGTAGCCCTGGACGATGCCGACCTTGGGATTGCCGCCGAAACGGGCCGCGTTGTCGCCGATTGCCGGACCGCGTCCGCCGGCCTCGGCCCCATGAAAGCGGATGCCCGCATCTTTCAGGAAGGGGTGGAACAGGCCGATGGAATTGGACCCGCCGCCCACGCAGGCCACCAGATGATTCGGCAGCCGCCCCTCCCGTTCCATGATCTGGGCGCGGACCTCGCGGCCGATGACGGACTGGAAGTCGCGGACCATGACCGGGAAGGGAAAGGGGCCCAGGGCCGAGCCCAGGATGTAGTGGGTGTCCCCCAGGTTCTGGATCCAGTATTTCAGCGTCGCGTTGACCGCGTCCTTCAGGGTTTTGGTGCCGTCGGTGACCGGGATGACCTCGGCTCCGAGGAGTTTCATGGAGTAGACGTTGGGATACTGGCGGCGCACGTCCACCTCGCCCATGAAAACCTTGCAGGACAGGCCGAAGCGCGCGGCCACCGTGGCCGATGCCAGGCCGTGCTGGCCGGCGCCGGTCTCGGCGATGACCTTGGTCTTGCCCAGGCGCTTGGCCAGGAGGGCCTGGCCGAGCGCGTTGTTGATCTTGTGCGCGCCGGTGTGGGCCAGGCCTTCGAGCTTGAGGTAGATCTTGCAGCCGTCCAGTTCCCGGGTCAGATTTTCGGCGAAATAGAGCGGCGTGGGCCGGCCGCAATAATTCTGGTACAGGTCCGCCAGTTCGGCCGTGAACTCGGGGTCGTCCTTGTATTTCAGGTAGCCTCGCTCCAGCTCTTCCAGGGCCGGAACGAGCATTTCCGGCACATAGCGGCCGCCGTAGGGGCCGAAATGGCGCGGGAGCATGTCGGATATTCTGCTCATGATATTCCTCGCAATATGTTCAGTGCGTGCCGCACCTTGGTGTGATCCTTGATGCCCGGAGCACTCTCCAGGCCGGAGTTGAGATCGAATCCCCTTGCGCCGCAGGCCAGCACGCGGGCCAGGTTGTCCGGACCCAGCCCCCCGGCCAGATACCACGGGTGATTGACGTCCAGGTCATGGAGCTGGTCCGTGTCAAGAGGTTTGCCGTGCCCGCCGCCGCTGGTCCCGCTGTCGAGCAGGATGGCCCGACAGACCGGGGCAAACAGGCGCATGTCCGCCGCCAGCAGTGCCGTGTTTGCGTAGCGCTGGGGCCACATGGCCCGGATGACGCGTTCCGGCCCCAGTTCCCGGCACTGTTCCACGCTGTGTCCGCCATGAAGCTGCAGCAGATCGAGGCCGGCCTCGTCCGCGACGCGGCGGATCTCGTCCACGTCCTGACGCACGAAGACCCCGACCTTGAGGGCGTGCCGCAGCTTTTGGGTCGCGACCCAGGCAGGGCTGACGTTTCTGGGGCTTGGCCCGTGGAAGATGAAGCCCAGCAGGTCCGCGCCCGTCTGGTCGCAGAAGGCCACATCCTCTGGCCGGGTCATGCCGCATATCTTGACGATCATGACGCAGCTCCGCGCACGGTCCCTGTCAGACCGGCCAGGCCCTGGCCGGGATCGGCGTTTTGCATCAGGGCCGTGCCGATGAGCAGCGCGTCCAGCCCCGCGGTCCGGAGACCCGCGACCTGGGCCGGAGTGGAGATGCCGCTGGCCCCGATCCATATTTCGCCGTCCTCCTTGCGCCGGACCAGGTCCATGCTGCGGTTCAGATCCGTGGCCAGGGTGTCCAGGTCGCGGTTGTTGACCTGGATGATGCGCGCGCCCAGTTCCTTGGCCCGGTCCAGGTCGTGGGCGTCGAAGACTTCGACCACGGGTTCCAGACCGAGGGCGATGCAGAGGCTGTGCAGGTACGCCAGATCGTCCTGTTCCGCGAACATGCGCACGATGAGCAGAATGGCCGAGGCCGGGGTGGCCGCCGTGGCTTCCACCTGCAGAGGGTGGATGATGAAGTCCTTGCGCAAGAGGGGCAGGCCCACGGGCTCGACCTCGGCGAGGTAGTCGAGACGGCCCTTGAAGTACACGGATTCGGTCAGGATGGACAGGGCGCAGGCCCCGGCCTCCTTGTAGCCCGCGCAGGCCTGCAGGGGCGTGACGCCCAGGTTGATGTCCCCTTTGGATGGGGAGGCCCGCTTGTACTCGGCGATGATCCCGCTCGATCCCGGACGGGTCAGGGCCGCGCCAAAGCCGGCCCTGGATTCGGACCAGGGGGTGAAGGTCCGGCCGCTCTCCCGCAGGCGAACAAGCTCCGACACCTCTTTGGCCTTGGCCTGGCGGAATTTCTCAAGCATGGGCGACCCTCCCGGCCAGGTCCCCGGTCAAGCCCCGGTCCACCCTGGTCTGGGCCAGCTCCATGGCCAGTTCCATGGTCATGTCGTCTTCAAGCAGGAAGATGGCCATGCCCAGGTTGAGGGTGACCATGTCCTTGATGGACTGCGGTCCCTGGCCCGAGAGGACCTGGCGCTGGAGCCGCAGAGCCTCCCCCTTGCTGTCGCAGGCCAGGGCCCGGGGCACGCAGGTGGCCAGACCGAAATCGGCCGGGTCCAGGGTGGTCTCGATCAGGGACCCGTGTTCGACGAAGATGACCTGGCCCGGGCCGCAGGGGGTCAGCTCGTCGAATCCGCCGGCTCCGTGCACGATGGCCGCGTGCTCCAGGCCCGGGCGCTCGGCCAGGACCTGGGCCATCATGGGCGCGAAACGGAAGTCCGGCACGCCCAGGATCTGGTGGGTGGGCATGGCCGGGTTCAGGAGCGGTCCCATGAGGTTGAAGATGGTCCGGATGCCGAGTTGCTGCCGGATGGGGCCGACATGCTTGAAGGCCGGATGGAAGTGCGGGGCGAAGAGGAAGACGAAGTTGTGCAGCGCGAGCTCCACCCGGGCCTCCTCGGGGTCGGTGACCAGGGGCAGGCCCAGGTCTTCGACCACGTCGGCGCTCCCGCATTTGCTCGACACGGCCCGGTTGCCGTGCTTGACGACCTGATAACCCATGTCGGCCAGGAAAAAGGACACGGCCGTGGAGCAGTTGAAACTGTGCTGGCCGTCTCCGCCCGTGCCGCAGGTGTCGATGCGCCGGCCCGAAAGCCCGGTCACGAGGCGGGCGTGGTCCAAGGCCGCGTCCACGGCGGCCGCGAGTTCGTCCACGGTTTCGCCCTTGGCCCGCAGGCCCAGAAGGAACGCCCCGGCCTGCACGGGCGAGATGTCGCCGGTCATGAAGAGGTCGAATACTTCGCGGGCCTGCGGAGCTGACAGGTCGGCCCCGGCGGCCAGGGGATCGAGGATGTGAGAGATGTTGCTCATGGTTGCTCCTTGGCGCTGCCGCAGGTGGAAAGGAAGTTGTTCAAGAGTTTCGGGCCATCGGGGGTCAGAACCGACTCCGGATGAAACTGCACGCCGACCCAGGGCCGGTCGTGAAAGGCCAGGGCCATGACCTCGCCGCGTTCTGTCCGCGCCGTGACGGCGAAGGGCAGATCGCTGCGGCCTTCCTCGTGCACGGCCAGGGAATGGTAGCGGCCGACCTGCATGGGGTTTGGCAAGCCCGTGAACAGGCCTGTGCCGTCGTGGGCGATGTCCGAAGTCTTGCCGTGCATGATGCGCCTAGCCTGCCCCACGGTCACGCCGCTGTAATGGGACAGGGTCTGGTGGCCCAGACACACGCCCAGGACCGGCACGGTCCGGGGCACCAGATCCAGGAATTTCAGACACAGGCCCGTGTTGCGGGGATGGCTCGGGCCCGGCGAGATGATCACGCCTTGAAGCTCCGGGTTCGTGGCCAGCTCCAGGATTTCCGGCTCGTTGTTACGCAGCACCAAGGGATTTGCGCCCAAAGATTGGAAAACCTGAACCAGGTTGAAAGTAAACGAGTCAAAGTTGTCGATCAGTAAAATCATCGCCGCCTCCCGTGGTGGTGATGGCCTTCAGGATGGCCCTGGCCTTGTTGTGGCATTCCTGCCATTCCTTTTCCGGATCCGAGTCAAAGACGAGGCCTGCCCCGGCCTGCCAGTGGATCTGTCCGTTCTCCACCCACAGGGAGCGGATGGTGATGCCCGTGTCCAGGTTGACCTGGCCCTGGTCCAGTCCGATCCAGCCGATGCCGCCGGCGTACGGTCCGCGATCGAGGCTTTCCTCGTCGGCGATGATCTGCATGGCCCGGATCTTGGGAGCGCCGGAGACCGTGCCGGCCGGGAAGCCGGCCTTCAGCACGTCGATGGCGTCCAGGCCATTGCCCAGGCGGGCCGAGAGGTAGGAGGTCAGGTGCATGACGTGGGAGAAGCGCTCGACCTGCATGTATTTGTCCACGCGCACGGTGCCGGGGGCCGCGATGCGGCCCAGGTCGTTGCGGCCCAGGTCCACGAGCATGACGTGCTCGGCGCGCTCTTTTTCGTCTCCCAGCAGATCCTCGGCCAGGGCCTGGTCCTCGGCCTCGGTGGCGCCGCGCACGCGGGTGCCGGCGATGGGCCGCAGCTGCAACAGGCCGTCCTCGCAGCGGATGAGCAGTTCCGGGGAGGAGCCCATGATGGTCAGGTCCCCGAAGGCCATGAAGAAGGTGTAGGGGGACGGGTTGATCTGGCGCAGCCGGCGGTAGAGTTCGAAGGGCGAGCCGGTGAAGGGTGCCGAGAAGCGGGTGGACAGAACGATCTGGATGGCCTCGCCCTCGGTGATGAGATCCTTGGCCCGCCCCACCCGGCGCAGGAACTCCTCGTGGGACGGCGTGGTGCTGATGGCGCCGACCACGGGTGGGGCCGGGGTGCTCGGTCGCTGGCAGCCGTTCAGGTTGGTGGTCGCGTCCAGGGTCAGGTAGCAGCAGCGGTGGTGCAGGTGGTCAAAAAGGATGACCTTGCCCGGCAGGACCATGATGGACTTGGCCTCCTCGGGCGGGAGTCGGTCGGCCAGGGCCGGCTCGAAGATGCCGCCCATGTTGTAGGCCATGTATCCGCACACGCTTCTGGTCACGGCCGGGAGCGCGCCCAGGTTTTCGGGACCGGTCACGGTCAGATCCCCCAGGCAGGCGCGCAGGCCCGGCACATAGTCCTGGCCCGAGAAGCGCTTGAGGTCGTGCAGGCGGGGATCGTAGCTCAGCACGTCGAGCTTGCCGCCCACGCAGGACAGGATCAACCGGTAGTCCCAGCCGATGAGGCTGTAACGGCCCAGCCGGCCGTCCACCTCGGTGCTTTCCAGTAAAAAGCCCTGCTTGTCCCGGACCAGGGTCAGGTACAGGGAGATGGGCGTCTGGGTGTCCGCCGGCAGCCACGTTCCCTGTTGGGGAAGAGTGATCATGGTGCCTCCACAATCGTTGGCGTTGATGGAATAAAAAAAGCCGGGTCCCCTTGGGGATCCGGCTTTCTTGCCTGTTTTCTTCGTGCCGACGGCACGAGCGTGCCGTCAGGAAGCGGGTCCCCCTGCATCATGTTGCCTACGCCACCACCAAAGGGCCTTCTGCGAAAGCAGTTCCAGATCGCCGCCGGCCGCGACATTGAGGTAGGACCGGAACATGCGCACTGCTTCCAGGCTGTGGGGATTTGCTTCGAACATGGTGGAGAAAAGGGATGCGTCCTCGGTGATCATTTTCGCGGCCGCGTCCACGCGCCGTCCGAAGGAGGGCGTGAAGAAGCGCTCGATGCCGCTTTCGAGCGGGGAAGCGCAGAGGTAGGCGACGGTGGTCACGAAATTGAGTCCTTGGATGTAGGCCATGGCACTGTCGTGCTCGTCGGCCGTTGTCGTGAACGGGGTGAACCCCAGGGCGCGGAAACAGTCTGATAGATTATCGCTTGCCGCCGCGTCACGCCCTGGCACTACGGCAATCCGCAGCTCGGCGTCAAGTGTCGCGGGGCCGAAAAGCGGGTGGGTGCCGACCACGGGCGTGGACGTGCGCTCCAGCATGGCCTTCATGGGCATGACCTTGACCGAGCAGATGTCAGCCAGGATGGTCCCGGCGCCCAGGTGGGGGGCGATCAGCTCGACTACCGCGTCCATGGCCGTGATGGGCACGCACAAAAGGACCAGGGCCGCTTCGCGGACGGCCCGGGCCAGGTCTTCCTGGTCCAGGGGCCGGTCGAACTCGGTCACGGGGTAGCCGGCCTGGCGGAACGCCCGGGCAAAGCGCTGACCCATCTGCCCCCTGGCCCCTACGAGGACCACGGGCGAGGAGGGCTCAAGCCTCATGGGCTGTCTCCGCGAAGCCGTTGCCGATGCGCACCAGGTTCCAGGCCGTCCAGAAGCCGGGAAAGGATTTGGCCACACAGGTCGGGTTGTCGAGACGCACGTCGAGACCTCCCATCTCCAGCAGGGCCAGGCTCATGGCCATGCGGTGGTCCCCGTAGGTCAGAAGGTCCGCGCTGCGCGGAGGCAGCGCGCCCTGTCCCCGGATGACCATGCCGTCTGGCCGGGCCGTTATGTCCACTCCGGCCTTGGTCAACTCGGTCACCGGGCCCTGGATGCGGTCGCATTCTTTCAAGGCAAGGTGCGCGGCTCCGGAAATGACGGTTTCGCCCGTGGCGAAGGCGGCCAGGGCCGCCACCGTGGGAACGATGTCCGGACAGGTGTTCATGTTCACGCTGATCCCGTGCAGCCTGGACGGATACACCGCGACCGCCTCATCCTGCCATTCCAGTCGGGCGCCCATGCGCGACAGGATGTCGAGCATGAAGCGGTCGCCCTGGGCCGAATGCTGGCTCAGGCCCGAGATGCGAACCGGGGCCTTGCCCACGGCCCCAGCGGCCAGGAAATAGGACGCGTTGGACCAGTCGCCCTCCACGCGCAGGTTTCCAGCCCGGTACGGGCGGGGGTGCACGGTGAGGCGGATGTCCGTGGGCTGGCAATCGGCGGCTTCGGCGTGGGTGCAGGGCTCCCAATCGTCAAGGAGGCGCCGCTCCAGGGTCACGTCCACGCCGAAGCGGGCCATGGAATCAAGCGTCAGGGCCACATAGGGCCACGAGGCCACGGACTGGCCGATCAGGCGGACAATGGTAGGGGAAGCGGCCAGGGGCGCGGCCAGGAGCAGGCCCGAGAGGTACTGGCTGCTCTGCTCCAGATTGATGGTCACCTCGCCGCCGGGCAGGCCCGGACTGGACATGACCAGGGGCGGATAGCCGGCCTTGTCCTCGAAGGTCACGCGGACCCCCTGCTGAACCAGGGCGTCGGTCAAATGTCCGATGGGGCGGTCATGCAGGCGTCCCTCGCCGTGGACGCGGTAGATACCGGGAATGGCCGTGACCACGGCGGTCATCAGCCGACACGTGGTGCCGGATTCGCCCATGTTCATGGATACGGGTTCGCCCGTGGACGTGGCCGCCAGTCCGTCGATGCCCCGCACGAACAGCCGGTCGCCCCGTGATTCGACGAGGGCGCCGAGCTGGCGCAGGCAGTCGGCGGTGCGGGTCAGATCCTGGCTGTCGAGCACTCCTGCGAGGAGGGACTCGCCTCGGGCCAGGGCCGCGCAGATGAGGGCGCGGTGGGACAGGGACTTGGACGAGGGCGCCGTAATGTGGATGGTCGGTTTCATGACGGCTCCTGGGTCACGCCCGCGCCATGGAGATGCGGCCCCGAGGGGTAGCTGCCAAGCACGCGCATGGTGTGACACAACCCGGTCAGATGTTTCATGGTGTTCTCGTACTGCTCCTGGGATAAATCGCATTCCACGTCCATGAAGAAGACGTATTTCCATTTTTCGCCTTTGAGGGGCCGGGATTCGAGCTTGGTCAGGTTCAGTCCCTGCCCGGCCAGCAGATTCAAGATGGCGGCCAACGCGCCGGGGCGGTCCGGGGTGGTGAAGAGGAGGGAGGTTTTGTCCCGGCTGCTGCCCTGGGTCGGCGTGGATCCGATGACCAGGAAGCGGGTCCAGTTGTCGGGCAGGTCCTGAATGTCCTGAACCACGGCCTTCAATCCGTAGCGTTCCACCAGCCGCGGATGGCCGATGGCCGCCGTGCCCGGTCCCTCTCGCTCAGCCTGGGCCGCGGCCGCGGCCGTGCTCTCCGTGGGTACGACAGAGGCCTGGGGCACGTTGGTCCTCAGCCATCCGGAGCACTGGGCCAGGGCCTGGGGATGGGAGTAGACCGTGCGCACAGCGCCCAGGTCGCTCCCGGCCGAGAGCAGGGCGTGGCTGATGCGGCTGAAAAGTTCGGCATGGATGTAGACGTCGTATTGCAGGAAGAGGTCCAGGCTCTGGCCGACGCTGCCCTGCAGAGAGTTTTCGAGGGGAATGACGCCCAGATCGGCCTTGCGCGAGGACACGGTCAGGAAGACATCGTGCAGGGTCGGGCAGGAGGTGAAGTCCATGGACCGACCCAGGTATTCCAGGCCCGCCAGGTGGGTGAACGTGCCTTCCGGGCCGAGATAGGCCACGGTCTGTGGCTGCTGCAGCCGCCGCGACGAGGAAAGGATCTCGCGGTAAATGGCGCGCAGATGGTCTTCGGGCAGGATGCCGGGGCTCATGGCGTTCAAACGGTTCAACACTTCCTTTTCCCGGAAGGGTTTGAAGACGATGTCCAGGGAGTCGGACTTGATCTGGCCGACTTCGCGGCTCAAACCCGCGCGTTTGTTCAGCGAGTCGAGGATCTGCTTGTCGAGGGTGTCGATCTGCTCCCGGATTTCAGCCAGGCGCGTGGTCGCATCGCTGTTCATAACTATTCCTTGATCTCCTCGGTGATGCGCATGCCGAAATGCCGGCCAGCCTGATCCGTGCGGCAGAGGACCGTGTCCCCGACCTTGAGATCGACCACGCTGACGGGTCGGCCGTCAGGGCGGACCATGCGGATGGTCTCGGCGTTCTGCAGGAAGAGGGTGCCCTTTTTGCCCCCGCAGTCGGCCTCGATCAGCAGCATGGGCCGGATCTCGACCTTGCAGCGGCCCACGGTGGCCAGGGTGGTGGAGCCGTCGGCGCCGACGATGAGCACCTCGGAGCCGGTCTTCAGTTCTTCGAGGTAGGTTGTCTTGTCCCCGGGCATGAGGGTGTAGGCGTGCACCGCGCCGGCATTGATGCGGAACGGTCGCGGGGCCACGTAGGGGTTGGACTCGGTTTCGGCGTTGACCAGGAAGGTGAAGGCGCTGGAATTGCCAACCAGCATGCCTTGTCCGGTCTTGAGCATGTTCATGGTGTCCACGCAGACCCGATGGCCGAGTCCGGCAGCGGTCACGGCGGTGATCGTGGCTGTTTCCATCGCAAGTGTCCCCTGACTGAGCTTGAGTTCCCGCACGATGGCCTTCAGGTCGCTCATGGCCTGGGGCACAACGACCACGGTCCGCACTCCGCGCTCCAGGATTCCGGCGGCCAGGCGCGCGCGGTCCAGATTGGCGACCTCCACGGCCAGGTTTTCGGACTGGGCCAGGATGTTTTCCACGGGGATGATTTCCCAGCCTTCCCTCAGGACGACCTGGTTGCCCTGGGTCAGCAGACGCACGGCCTCCTCCTCGTCGCCTTTGCCGGTCAGGGCCACAAAGTGGAAGTCCTCGGCGGCCAGAACCGGCGTCTTGCTCAAGGCCTGCACTGCGGCCACGTGTTCTCGGTCCGTGATGACCGCGTCCACACCTGATTCAAGGGCCAGGGTGACGTCGCTCTTGCTGAAGGGCAAGGCGCAGAAGAGTACGTTTTTCATGGTCCAGCCTTAGAGTTTGGGTTCTTCGAGCAGGGCCATGGCCTGATCGACGGAGTAGTCCATGTGCACCACGGCGTGCAGCGCCTGGACCAGACGGGTCGGGTCGTCGGCCTGGAAGATGTTGCGGCCCATGGAGAGACCCGCGCCGCCCGCATCAATGGAGTCGTGGGCCATCTGCAGTATGTCGCGGGGTGAATCCATGCGAGGCCCACCGGCAATGACGATGGGCACGCAGCACCCCTCGGTCACCCTGGAGAATGATTCCGTGTCTCCGGTATAGACGACCTTGATCACGTCGGCGCCGAGCTCTTCCCCCAGACGGGCGCAATGGGCCACGGTGGTCGGGTCGAACTCTGATTTGACCTTGGGGCCACGGGCATAGACCATGGCCAAAAGGGGCATGCCCCATTCGTTGCATTTTGAGGCCACCTGACCCATGTCGCGGAGCATGTCCCGTTCGGATTCATCACCAAGATTGAGGTGGACGGAAACCGCGTCCGCGCCCAGCTTGATCCCGTCCTCCACGCTGCCAACCAGGATTTTGGCGTTGGGGAAGGGAGAAAGGGTGGTGCTGGCGGACAGGTGAAGGATAAGACCAACATCGCGGCCATGGCCGCGGTGGGAACATCTCGGCAGCCCCTTGTGCATGAGTACCGCGTTGGCACCGCCCTCGGCCACTTTGTTGACGGTGTCGCGCATATCCACGAGCCCCTTGATGGGACCGACGGTGGTGCCGTGGTCCAGGGGGACGATGATGCTGCGTCCCGTGTTGCGGTTGAAGATCCTTTCCAGCCGAACGCTTTTTCCCATGTTCATACTGTCCTCCGGTTTGCGGCCGGGCTCCCGGCGGCCTGGATGAAAAAAAGGGCCGCCGGCGTGTTGCCTGCGGCCCTTTGGTTGGTTTGCTTGGTATCGTATGGCTAAAGCATTCCCCCCAGACCACAGGCTCTGCTAAAATAAAAGTACCAAAAAAAGTACTGGCCGTGATTGGGGGTGAAGTTCGTCATAACGATTGTGCAACTACTCAGCTTGCTGGTCCGGTGTCAAGAAAAATTTGTGACCGTCGGTCATTTTTGCTGTTTTGGTTTGTGGCCCTCTCCGGAGCTTGCGAGTTGGCAATTTGGGCATTGATGCAGGATGCGATCATGGATACGGTGAACGGAACTTTTCGCCAGGTCCAAGGAGAGGGTGCATGGCTGTCAGAAAAGGAATGCCCGTGGTTGTCCGGAGAATCTGCCTATGGTGTCAGGGCGGGAGCTGGAAGCTCGTCAGGGAATGTGTCGACAAGCCGTGCCCGCTGTATCCTTGGCGGATGGCCGAGAACGGCGAAGACGGGTTGTTGCGGGCGCGTATCGCGGCCTTTTGCCTGTCCTGCGCGGGCAATAGCGAGGGCGTTGCCGAATGCAGCGCGGACAAGCCCATTGGTGGCCAGCCGGCTTGCCCTGCGCATCCCTACCGCATCCCTATGGATAGTCCCGAAGAGGGATGCGCCGACCCAGAGCAGTCGGCCGAATCGATACAAGGGGCGCTTTCAACTGCGGTTTCACAGCCTGTCGCAGCCGTGCAGCAGGTCCGTCTTCTGCCGGGTCTGGGTGAAGTGTGCGCCAAATCAGGCGTCAGACCATTGGATGAGACCCAATGTGAAACGCCGCCGCCCGGCCGAGAAGGGGATATTCCCCCGGCCTTGTCCCTGCCCGAGGCTCTTGCGGGGCTGAACTTTGAACGCGCACCGAAGGCGTTGGATATCTGAGATGGCGGACACGATAGTCTCGAGCGAGGGAATTGTGGGCAATTTCGAGCGGCGCAGACGGATCGAGGAAGAGACTGCCGCCTCCCGGCCCGTGGGTCGAACCCGGCCACGCGAAAGGGAGCGGTCTCCGGGTTCGGCCACGTGGAACAAAAGCAACACCACAGACAGGCTGGTCGACGAGAAGGGCTGAGGCCTATTGGCCGATGACCGTGGCGATCCAAGCCTCGACGGAGCCGTACAGACCCAGAATCCTGTTCCACCAGTGATTGGCCAGGGTCGCCAAGCAGAAGGCCGTCAGAAAGAAGAGCACGGTCCAGACCCGGTGAATGACGGCCTGGAGTATGCGGGTGAACAGTGACGATCTGGAAGCCATGGTACTCCTCTCGGTGCTTGGAAAGGGTATTATCGTTTGCGCGGCCGGTTTCTGCCGTCCTTGCGCCGAGGATCAAGCCAGATGTTTTTGGCCACCCAGTACACGGCGTACCCGGCGGCCGTGAGCAGAAAAAAACGCGGAAAAAAAAGACAGAAAAGGGCGCCCAAAACCAATGCCAGGGGATGGATGCCCAGACTGTCCAGCATTTCCCGCGTCTGCCGAAGGTATTTTTTGACGTGTTTCATGACCTAAGCCCTTATGATCAATCTGGAGTTGCTAAGCCGAATCCGTGTGAATGTAAACGTGAATTGCTCGGCCCGCAGGTCACCGTGACCTTGCAAGCGTCTCTCCCGCGTAGGAAAATCCATGACCTTCAGTTCCATCCAGCCCGCTCCGGGGATCGACCTCTCTATTCTTGATGACCTGTTTGCCGGGCATGGGCCGCGCCTTGCGCACATGCGCGACGCAGGGGCGGTGGCCCGCGACCTGGGCAGATCCCTGTCGTTGCCTCCGGCTCGGGCCGGTCTGTTGATGCGCTCCGCCCTGCTGCATGACATCGGCTATGCTCCGGCCCTGCACCGCTTCTCGTTTCATGCCTTGGACGGAGCCCTTTTTCTGGCCGACCAGGGCGAGCACCCCTGGGTGGTGGAAGCTGTGCTGCGGCATTCCCAGGCGGATCGCAAGGCCCCGTCTATTCCAGGTGTGGCCGAGGAATACGCGGCCAGGCCGGCCCTGGTTGAGGCAAACTGGCTGGTGCGCCTGGTCACCGTGGCGGACTGGCGGTCGGCAGGCGTTGGCGGGCGGGTATCCTTCGGGCAGCGTCTGCAGGACATCCTGCGCCGGAATCCGGATAATCCGGGTAAGGCCCGCAGGGCCACGGTCATGGTCGCGGAAGTGCGGGACTGGTTTCTGGAGTCGGCCCGCGGGATGGGAACGAGTCCCCTGCCGTGGATCTTCTGCGACGTGGACAACACCCTGATCCGGCCCGGAGATGGACTTTCGCCTTCCAACCGGGCGGCCATCAGGGCCTATGTCGCGGGGGGTGGGCGATTCTCCCTGGCCACGGGCAAGCATCCCCGCAGCATCGTCTCCCTGATCCAGGATCTGGGCCTGGGCAGCGCCCAGGTCGCGGCCAACGGGACCTGTCTGCTGGAGAGGGGGCGGATCACGGTGCTTGCTCATCTGGGCGAGGCGGCCCAGGCCTTGCGCCTGCGTCTGGAGGCCCTGGGACTGCCCCTGGCCTTGTACCGGGAGGATGGCATCGAGGCGGGTGGGGCCTGGGAGGGCTGGATGGACGATGTGTTTGACCGTTACGGAGAGATCCGTCCTTTGCGCGGTCCGCAGTCCGGACCTGTGCTCAAGATCCTGGGCGTAGTCGATGATACGGACCCCCGGCGCGAACAGGCCTTGCGCGATCTGGCCGTGTCCGTGGGCGCGCAGGTCTGCCGCAGTGACAGGCATTTTCTGGAGTTCGTGCCCCACGGCGGAGACAAGGGGCGGGCCGTGTGCCAGGTAACGGAGAAGGCCGGCTGGCCGCTTCTGCACACCTTGGCCCTGGGCGACACGGAGAACGACGCGGCCATGTTCGCCCAATGCGGGGCCTGCGCGGCCGTGGCCAACGCCACGGACGAAGCGCGCCTTGGCGCTGACTGGGTCGTTCCGGCCTGCACGGAGGATGGCGTGGGCAGGTTGCTTCATGTCCTACGCCAAGGTGGTGGGTGGCGGGCGCTCAGTTCGACCCTGCATATATCGGCGGGTTGAAGTCGGACTCCGCAGAGGTGCGGCCCTTCAGGCCCCTCGTCTTCTGGTTGCGCGTTCCTTCAATTCAGGGCCCGATCCGGCCCGCGCACGAGCCAATCGATGGAACATCCGGTGAGCAGGCCGGCATCCACGAGCCAATCCGGAGGGACGCGGTCGTTTTTTCGGGCATTGGAGATGGCCGCGGCCGAGACGTTCAAAAATGCCGCCAGTTCCCGGTCCGTGCCCGTGCCCGAGGCTTCCTTCAGCCGTTCGATGACCAGTCCTGCCTTGCGCAACCCCGCCTGGTCCGAAATGTCCCTGACCACGATGTACATGCGTGGCTCTCCATAGATGGTGTCGTTGTAGACCATCTTGGCCAGGACCGTGGAGTAGGCCCCGGTCTGGTTGCGGATGCGGCATTGCAGGTGCTGCACCCGGTGCTCGCGCAGGGCCTGGTGCATGGCCGAGCGCACCTTGGGCAGATCCTCGGCGTGGATCAGCTCCAGGGCCGGGCGCATGTCCAGGGTGTAGGTATCGAAGGCCTCGGGCCGACCGTAGATGGATGGATTCAGGGTCTGGTTCAGGCGGCGAAGGATGCGGCCCTGGTCGTCGGTGACCACCACCACGTCCGCTTCATGACTCCGCAACTGGTCCATGAACGCGTTTTCCTGCAGGACCTTGGTGGAAATGTCCTGGGCGATGCCCAGGATGCCGATCACTTCCTGGCGATCATCGTCGAAAATGGGCCGACGAATGACCCGATGCCAGATTTTCGGGTCCAGCAGGTGCGGCACGGCCGGGTGGAGCAGCTCCTGCTTGTCCTCGAAAACCCGCAAAGCCGCCTCCATGGGAAAGCGGGCCTGTTCTGGCGGCAGGAAATCGTGCTCGGTCTTGCCGATGACCTCGTCGCGGGTTCGGCCATACGCATGCAGGTAGGCGTCGTTGGCGGCCACGATGCGCAGGTCGCGGCCGCTGACCCAGGCCAGGCCCGGCAGCGCGTCCACGATGCGCGTGAAATCGTGGGCGAGTTTCGAAAAAAAGGGGAATGTCCGGGATTGGAAATATCCGCTGTAGGCCACGATGCGCCCTGCGCTGTCGCGGATGGACTCGGCGCTGTACAAGAGAGTCAGCGGTGAGCCGTCCTTGCGGCGCAGGGTCACTTCCCCGTTCTCCACTTCGCTGCGTTCCTTGAGCTGGCTCACGATGCGCCTGCGTGAGGTGGTCGTGAAGTAGAACTGCCGGGCCGGGCGACCCACGAGGTCTTCCTGGGCGTAACCGCACATGGCGCACAGGGCCGGGCTCGCGGCCTGGATGATGCCGCTTGGCAGGACCGTGAACCCCATTTCCTGGCCCGGCCTGGTTCCGCGAAACGTGCCCCAGGCCAGCAGAATGGAATCGCTGGCGGCCGGGATCACGACGTATTTCCAGTCGATGTGCCTGGTGCCGGCGCCATCCGGCAGCACGACGCGCAGACGGGTCTCGCCCATGGGTTGCAATTCTCCCCCGGGCGCGACGGGAGAGGGGGCATCGGCCAGGAGACGCCTGGCGACGTCGGAAGGCGCGAATCCCGGAGCCGACGCATCCTGGGTGGTGCTCAGGGCCCGGTTGGAAAAAAGAACCGTCCCGTCGCGGCCGATGATCAAGGCCGGATCGGCCAACCCTTCAAGGCGCGGGGTGTAGAAGGCCAGGAGATCGTCGATGGTCATGCGTTCACTGGCCCTGAATGCGGGGATACGCTGTTCATAAATAATGAATCCATTTCTTGTCCGTGTTCATTGACGTTTTACTTTCGCCTGCTACACTCCGCCGGCCCTGTCAACGATGGGGGATGAATCGTGCACAAGGAGGGAGTAAACATGCGGAGTTGGGTGCTTGTGTTGTGTCTGGTGCTGTGTCCGTGGCAGGCTTGGGCTTCCGGATATGGGGTGTATGAGTGGAGCGCCCGCGGCAACGCCTTGGGCGGGGCCATGGTGGCCAGGGATGCGGATCCGTCGGCCGTGGCCTACAACCCGTCGGCCATCACCGATCTGCCGGGTGATCAGATCCAGATCGGAGCCACGGCCATCGCGCCCATGGGCAGCATGGACGTGGAATCGGCCGGCCTGGACGACATGGACATGGCCGATTCGGTCTGGGCCTTGCCCACGTTCTATTACACTCGGCAGCTTTCGGATCATTACTGGTTCGGTCTGGGCATGTTCTCCCGGGTGGGGCTGGGTACCGAGTACGACAACCCCGACACGTGGGCGGGGCGCTACAACTGCTCCTATGCGGCCATCAAGTCCGTTTCCATCAATCCCAACGTGGCCCTGAAGCTGTCCGAAGCTCTTTCCATGGCCGTGGGGGTGGATGCCACGTACCTGGACTTCGCCTACCACATGACTTTGGGGAACGGCGATCCGGACTATGATATTCTGCACGAGATTTCCGCCGATGGCTGGGCCTACGGGGTCAACCTGTCGGCACGCTACCGTCCGTTCGAGTGGCTGTCCTTTGGAGTCCTCTGGCGTAGCGAGATCGAGATGGCCGTGGATGGCACTGCGATATTCAAGCAAAAGGGGCTGATCTCGCCGAGGGCGCTTGGCTTCGTCAACGGAGGAGTCTCCGGTACCGAGCCTGTCCCCGAATCCGTCACGTTCGGTGTCATGGTCAAACCCATGGAGCGTCTGAGCCTGGAATTCGACGCGGTCTGGACCAGATGGAGTTCGTACAAAGAGTTGGTGATCAAATACGATGAATTGCAGCGATTCGGATACGAACTGAGCAGCACCAAGAACTGGAGCGACACGTGGCGTTTTCAGTTCGGCGCCGAATACGCCTTGACCAAGGCCGTGGATCTGCGTGCGGGGTATGTCTACGACCAGTCCCCGATCAACGATTCCTACGAAGACTATGCGGTTCCGTGCACGGATCGCCAGATCGTGACGCTTGGTGCCGGGTGGAAGATCAATGAATCCTGGGCAGTGGATGCCTCCTATGGGTATTTATGGATGTCCGATCGGGATTACGAGGCGAGGGTGAGCGCCGGCATCATCGGGTTGACCCGGGAAAAGGCCCATGCCCACATGGCCGGCATGAGTCTGACGTACCGGTTCTGAGCAGAAAAGGTCACAATCGGGAAAAGGCCGCCGTGTCGCTTCAGGGACAAGGCGGCCTTTCGCATTGCGGCACTGCCGGGCGGTGTTTGACCCGCGTAGTCAGGGCCGCCAAGGACGGGGGTTGCGAATCGGCTACTGGCGTGGCGGAATTGGCTCGTCGTATTCTTCGGGGACGGTGCCGTCGGCGTTGCGGATGGCCGAGATGGCCCGCTGGAGTTGGGCGGAACTGATCAGGTGCTGAGAGTGGAGCCACTCGAATTTTTGAATTTCCTCCTCGGGATCATTGGAGAAATTGATGTTCCCGTACCAGTCCAGGAGCTGTTTTTTACGCCGTTCACGGATTTCCGACATGATCGTGTCGTGCTTTTCGTCCATCAGCAGGGCGATCTCGCCTGCGTCGGAACCCAGGGACGTGATGGTTGTTCTGGTCAGTGCGTGGACGAGGAAGCAGGCGGCTCCTGGAAACAGGAAGATCAGGCCGGTCATATCCCCATGCAGCATCGCGTGGGCGGTTTGGGCCAGCCCCCAGGCCGAGAGCAGGATGGCCCCGTTGAACAGCGAGCCATTGCGCTCCGTGGTGAACTGCGGGTCCATGCCGATGTTGCCGTAGGGCACCTGGAAGGAGTGCGAACCGTACGAGTCGGCCCGCGTGTACTTCAGGGCGTCTGGCTCGAAGTCGAAGGTGATGGAGTTGGAGTAGCTGCGTTGGGTGATAACCATGGTCCAGGTCTCCTCGTTCGCGACCGGTGAATGCACAGGCGGTAGAGGTTCTGGGCGTGTTTCGTCAAGCCCGTCAGCAGTTGTTGGAGCGCTGCGCGGAATCGTTCGTCTTGGCGGGTTCCGGGTTGCAACGCAAAAAGGCCGCATAAGCGGCCTTTGATTTCGTGGTGCCGGGGGACAGAGTTGAACTGCCGACACGGGGATTTTCAGTCCCCTGCTCTACCGACTGAGCTACCCCGGCATGACGGAAGACCGTTACTAGGGAAATCAGAGTTCTTTGGCAAGAAAAAAAAATGTGTTCTTCCGGCTTTGCCCGGCTCCTGGCGCGCAGAGGAAACAGCTGGATCCGGACGAACAGCCTAGCGCGGAATCCAGATGCGGAAGATGCTGCCCTGCCCTGGTTCCGAGACCGCGCCGATGCGGCCGCCGTGCTGGTCCACGGCTTTTTTGGCGATGAAGAGGCCAAGGCCCGTGCCTCGCGATCCCTTGGTGGAGAAAAAGACCGTGAACAATCGGGAGACTGTCTCTTCCGACATCCCCACGCCATTGTCCTCCACCTCGAAAAACACACCGCTGGCATCGGGACGCGCGCGCAGTTCCACCTGCCCGCCGGGATCGCGATGGACTTCCTTGCAGGCTTCGACGGCATTTTCGAGAATGTTGACCAGCGCGGCGGAAAGGACAATCTCGTCGACCTTGAAGTTGCCCAGAACCGGCGAGATATCCGTGCGAAATGCCACGCCGCAGCTTTCTGCCTTGGGTCGCACCGCGTCCACGATGTGCTTGACCAGATCCGCGGCCGGGATGTCCTTGAGTTGCAGTTCCCGCTCCTTGGCATAGAAAAGGATGTCCAGAACCATGGTCCGGATGCGGTTGATCAGTTCTGTGACCTTGCTCCAGCCGGACTGGATTTTTTCCTGGTCTCCGGTGCGAAAGCCCGCATTGACCTTGTACACTCCGCCGTCCAAGGCCGTGAGCAGCCCCTTGATGCCGTGGGAGAGGGACGCGAGGAGCATGCCCAGGGAGGCGAGATGGTCCTGCATGCGGACATATTCGGTGATGTCCGTGGCCATTTCCATGACGGCCTCGATCTCGCCGCTGGCGTTCCGGATGGGGGCTGTCCAGACCATCAGGTTGATGGGTTCTCCATCCTTGCCGCGAACAGTCAGTTCCATCCGGTGAGACTGTCCGCTTTCGAAGGTTTGGAGCGTGGGGCATCCAAAGCATGGCCGGGAGCTGTTGCAGTAGGCTTGGTAGCAGAGTCCGCCCGGCTCGAAGGCGAATTCCTGACGAAATCGGTGGTTGGCCGCCTGGATGCGCAGGTTGCGGTCCAGAACCGTGATATAGCAAGGAGCGTCGTCAAACAGCTGTTGGTAACGGTGCCTCGACGTGCGCAATTCGTCTTGCAAGCGTTGGATTTCGCTGGACTCGACAATGAGTTCCAGCACCAGGTCTATCTCGCCTCCGGCTCCACGAATGGGCGCGGTATGCACGGTCACGGCGGACAGGGTGTCGTCGGGGCCAAAGATTCCTTCCTGGCTTTTCTGACCGATTCCGGTGCGCAGCGTCTGGGCTACCGGGCTGTCCTGACCGTCGCGGGAATGCTTCGCGTAGATGGCAAATCCCGGCTGGCCAATCTCCACGTCCAGGCGTTCCCGGTACTCGACATTGGCCGAAATGACGCGTTGCTCCCTGTCTTGGATGGAAACCATGCACGGCAGGGAATTCAAAAGCCCCATTTTTCCCTCAACCTCTCCGGACAGCCCACCGAGGAGTTGAGACATTCCGTCCACGGCCTGTTGCGCAATGCTGCGGCGCTCCATTTCAACCAGCCTGTCCGCCTGGCTGCGGACCAGGACCTCCAGATTGTCCGTGTATTCACGCATGCGCTCCCGGAGCGCGATCTTGGCTTCTGCACGTTTCAGAGCGATTTCAAGCACTTCCGGTCCGACAGGCTTGGAGATGAAGTCGCAGGCGTCGAGTCGCAAGCCTTCGATGGCCACGTCCATGTCGCCATGGCCGGTGACGATGATGACCTCCGTCTCGGGGCTTTCGGATTTGATGGCGCGCAACAGATCCAGTCCGTCCATGCCGGGCATGCGGATGTCCGTGATCACGATGGGCGGCGTTGCTTGGCGAAAGACATCCAGCCCCTCATCGCCGTTGGCGGCTTCGAGGACGGTATACCCAAAGTCTTTGAGCGCGATGCCGACCACCTTGCGGATGCCGGGTTCGTCGTCCACAAACAGCAATGTTTTCTGCATCATTCATGTTCCTCGGAGAGGAGCATCCATTGTCGTGCACGTATCTGTCAAGACACACAAAACAGACGAGGAACGGGCACGAACGTGACTACGGTTTGCCGATGGTATTTTCCACGACTTCAAGTACCTGGTCGGGGTTGAAGGGCTTGTTGACCGTCGCGACGGCCTTGCGGATGGCCAAGTGAATTCCCGAGAGGCCGCTGATGACCACCACAGGCAAGTCTTTGAATTCAGGCTTCTGGCTGAATTTGCGATAGAACCGCGGCCCCCATTCTTCGGGCATTTCCAGGTCCAGGGTCAGGAGGTCGGGCCGTTCGCGTTCCAGGACAGCCATGGCGTGCTCTCCGCCCTCGGCGGAGCAGGTTTCGTAGCCGCGGGACTGGAAAATGGAAACAAGGTATTCCACAATATTGGGATCGTCATCAACCACCATGATTTTTTTGGCCATGAGAAATCTCCTCTTCCTTCAATGTATCGCCCGTTCGAGGGTCTGTTTGATCGAGAATCCGCCGCGCCTCGCACAGAATCGCGTCAGCAGTGGGCGGCTTTTCCACGTATCCGTCAGCCGTGACCAGGTCGCCGTGTGCTCCTGTGCGCACAAGGGTCACGGCATGGTCAAAAGTCGCGTCGTCAATGGCGGAGACGATCATGACCTTGGTTTGCGCAAGGTCGGGATCGTCCCGCAACTCCTGTAAAAGCCGTATCCCCCCCTGCTCCGGCATCATGAGGTCGAGGCTGACCAGGTCGGGCCCATGGGCCCGGATCCAGGCCAGCCCCTCCTTTCCGTTCGATGCCGTGCCCACCGCATATCCGGCGGACTCGAAAACGGCCTTGATGAAGAGGCGCAGGTGCATCTCGTCATCCACGACCAGGATCAACGGGCGCCTGGGGCGGTCGGCAGCCATGGGTCTACTCGTGCGCTCGCGGCGGGCCGTACGGGGTCACGTCCACCTTGTCGGGATGATTGACGCTTAATACAGGGCAGGCCGAACGGAGAATGACCTGCTCGATGGTGCTGCCAAGCAATGCCTGCTCGGGATCCACTTCGCGTGTATGGTGTGCCATGACAATGAGGTCGGCCTTGTTCTCGCGTGCGTATTTGAGCACTTCCACATGGGGAACGCCTTCGCGCAGCGCGATGATGTAGTTGTCGAAATCGCCCATGTTGGCGACATACTTTTCCTGCACCTTGTCCTGCGCCGCGAGCAGTTGCTGTTCGATGTAGGCCTGTCCGGATTCGGATTCGCCATCCAGATCCACGCAGTGGAAGACGTGCAGCCTGCAGCCGATCTCCTTGGCCACGTTGCGGGCGAACTGGAACGCGTAGTTGGCGGGCTTGCTGAAATCCGTGGCGACCACGATGTTGGCGAAGTACGACCAGCAGGTCACGCAGGGGCGGCTGACCACGAGCACCGGGCAGCGGGCGCTCTTGGCGACCTTCTGCATGGTGCTGCCTGCGATGACCCGGTGGCGCATGGCTCCGACATCCTCGGGGCGGGTGTGGGCGCCCATGACGATGAGGCTGGCGTCTTCTTTCCTGGCCTTGCGCAGGATTTCCGTATGCGGCACGCCGGTGACGGTTTCGTAGACGCAGGAGGGATGATCCTTGGCCAGTTTTTCATAGTATTGGCCCATCTCCTCCTTCACCAGGCTGACGAGATTGTCGTCCACCTCTGTCTCGTCACCGGTGCGCACGTCCCGGTAGGTCAGGCCGAAGCCTCGCGTCGGCAGTCCGAAGACATGAAAGACGTTGAGGCGCGACTTGTTTTTGCGCGACAGCTCAAAAGCCACGCGCGCAGCATCATCACACGTTGCAGAAGCCGAGGTTGCGAACAGGATCTTTTCAAACATACACTACCTCCTCAGCGCACATTCTCGAGGTGCGCCATGAAACGCGAGTTGCCAAATGATTCCATCAATAAAATCAAACAGGGTGCACACTGTTTCGAAGCGGAATGAATGCACATTGTCCCCGAAAACAACGTGGCGCAGCGCGCCCATGCGTATGGGAACATCCATCAACGCTTCCGCCGGCCAACCCCGGATTTCCAAGTCATCCTCGTTTCCGGCGCATCCGCGCAGAATGTGGTAAACCTCGAGCCGGGGAGGGGTCGGAGTCCCGATGATCTCGACCACCCTGGAAAATTCCAGACGATCGAGTCCGGCTGTGTTGCCGCTGTCCGACTCGGACAAGCCCAAAGCGCTCAGGGTGGGGGCGAACGTCGAGAGTCGCTGCAAATCCGGATAACTCCGCAGCATCCGGGCGAATCCGCGTAACGTAAGGTCGCGGTCCAGTACCAGCCTGGAGGCAAGAACTGTCAGCGCATCGGTCATTAATTGGTCCCGATGATCGGCGAGTTCTCCAGACTGTTTCAGTATGACTTTATTCATATTTGCGACCCGTTAGGGTTTGTTAAAATGTTGTTTGTGTACTAATTTATAAAAATCATATAGTTTAATAATCATGTGGTCAACGTTGTACAGAAAAAAAGTGCACAAAATAAAATCATACTATGTAATTTTATTCTCACACTTGACAGGTATGGATATAATAAAGGTGCTTCCTCCATTCTGCGCACGGTGTACGTCAATGGTCCCGCCGTGGGCTTGTACCGTTTTTTTTACGGACATGAGTCCCAGGCCGGAGCCATGTTCTCCTTTTGTGCTGAAAAATGTGCTGAATAATTTGGACATGGTTTCATCGGTGATCCCGCAACCATTGTCTGAAACGTTGTACGTGATCCAGCCAGAGGCTGTGCCCACGGTCAGATGCACCCGGCCACCAGGAGCATCCGGGCCAAATCCGGCTGACAGGCATGCGTCAAGCGCGTTGCCGACAAGGTCCATCAGGCAACGATGCACGGCCTCCGCGTCGAGGTCAGCCAGAGGAAGAGCGCTTGCTCCATCAAGGGTCAACGCGAGGCCTTGCTCTTGTGCGCGGGCCGTGAAGAGATCGACGACCTGCCGGGCGGGCACGATCGGGTCCGTTGGTTTAGGATGCAATGCTTCGATTCGGGCGAAGCGCAGCATGTCCAGGGACAGGTTTTTGAGTTTGCGCACGTTGGCTTCAAGCATCTCCCAGCCCTGTTCCAGGTAGGCCCGGTGGTCGCTGTCCAACCCCTGCCGGAGGAGAAAAAGGCTGCCCTCTAGACCGCTGGCCATGTTCTTGATGGAGTGGGACAGGCCCGCAACGGTCTGGCCGATGGTCGCCAGCCTTTCGGCGGCGAGAAGTTCACGCGTCTTCTGTTCAACCAGTTCCTGGAGATGTTCGGTGTGTTCGCGTATGGCCCGCCGCATGGACCAGCGTTCCTTGGCGCGAGCCAGGGCGATGCCCAGGACCTCGTCATCAATGGGCTTGGTCACGAAATCAGCTGCGTCGAGCTTGATTCCCTGTATGGCCAGTCCGAGGTCGCCGTGTCCGGTCATCAACACGACCTCTGTTTCCGGTTTGCTCTCTTTGAGGGCCTTGAGCAGTTCCAGTCCGTCCATGCCCGGCATTTTGATGTCGGTCAGGACGATGGGAAAATCTTCCTGCTTGAATATGGCCAGTGCTTCCTCTGCACTGGATGCAGTCCGCACCTGCCAACCCGCATCGGCCAGAGACAGGCCGAGCACCTTGCGAATGCCTTCCTCGTCGTCGATGAGTAGCAACGAAAATGTTTCGCTCATTGCGTTCATCCCTCCTCGGATACTGCGATGGGCAGCAGTATGATAAAGCGCGTTCCCTTGCCCGGCTCGGAATCCACCCCGATGGTCCCCCCGCAATCCTGAATGATGCCGTAGCTGATGGACAGGCCGAGCCCCGTTCCTTTTCCCACTCGTTTGGTGGTGAAGAACGGCTCGAAAATCTTTTCACGTACTCCGGTGGGAATTCCACACCCTGTGTCGGCTATCTCGGCGACAACACAGCTTTTATTCATATACGTCTTGAGGATGATCTGTTTCGGGCCGCTGGCGATGGGCTCGCTTGCGGCCGCATCGGTCTTGGCGGCGGCCCATTTTTCTTCGATGGCGTCGCGAGCATTGATGAGCATGTTGATAAACACCTGCTCAAGTCTGCCTGCATCGGCCTGAACCAGGGGAAGGTTTGAGCCGAAATCCTGAATGACTTCGATTTCACGCAGTTTCAGTTGCTGGATAAATATGTCCAGGGCCCGCTTCAGAATTTCGGTTATGTCCACGGGTTCGAGCTTCATGTCGGGTTTGCGCCCGAATTCGCGCAGATGGTTGATGATTTTGGATGCGCGATCAACATGGCTCTCGATTTCCGTGGTCAGGGTGGCCAGGACGTCCTCGGCAAGATTTTCCTGGCGATGGAGCTTGCGATGGATGAAGCTCGAAGCGGTTTTGATGACGGACAATGGTTGGTTCAATTCGTGGGCCATGCCCGTGGCCATCTCGCCCAAGGTCGCCATTTTCGAGGCCTGGATGAGCTGCTGTTCGGTCTCCAAACGCTTGGTCATGTCGCTCGTGGTCACAAGGAGCACCTTCTGGCCGCTGAATTCCGAGGGAGAGACGCGCACGGTCACAAACAGCCGCCGTCCGTCCTTGGTCACATGAATGATGCGGTCATGCATGCTTTGCTGCTTAATCCGAATCCGGAATTGTTCCCGATCCTCTTCCCGGAAAAGATCCAGGAAGTTTTGCCCGAGAATCTCTTCTTTTTCGAAGCCGTAAACCAGTTTGACGGACTCATTGCAGTCAATGATGAGCAGGTCGTTCTCCTGAATGACGAAGACCGGGTTGGGGATATTTCGGAAAATGGCTTGGTATTTTTTTTCGCTCCGCTCCAGATCGGCTTCGAGCTGCTTGCGGCTGGTGATGTCCAGGCACATCTCCATGGCCGCCACAACCTCGCCCTGCGCATTCTTGATCGGCGAACTGGTGACCAGCCAGTGCCGGGGTTCGCCGTTGGCGTCAAAGCCGGATTCCTCGCTGCTGAAGGATTGTCCGGTTAAAAATGTATTTTCCACAGGGCAATTGGGGCATTTTTCCATTCTGCCTTTGTAAGCGTGGAAACAAGTGTCGCCTGGGGAAGGTCTAAATTTGTCCCGAAACTCCTGATTGTATCGAAGCAATCGATAGTTGCGGTCCTGGACAGTGATGATGCAAGGCACCAGAGAGAAGAGAGAGTGATATTCGTCGCGTTGGCGGTTCAGTTCGGACTGTTTTTCAATAATGCTCTTGCCCATGCGTTCAATGGTGTGTACCAATCGGCCCATTTCATCCGGCTGAACAATGTCAATGCGGGAAAATTTGCCGCCTTCCGCGATGAGTTGCGCGCCGGCAATGAGTTTGCGGATGGGGCGCAACACGAAACGGCGCATGAAGACGGAGATGGCCAGTCCCGTGAGAGACAGGACAACGAGCGTGAAGGCGATGCTTTGATTTCGGAAGGCGGCAATTTCCCGGTCTGTGGAGTCGAGGGAGAGGACCACGTCGATGGCGCCGAGTACCTTGTCTTCGACGGGGTGGACGTGACACCCGGCCTCGCAGCCCGGTTCGTTGACGACCGGGGTGATGATGCCAAGCATCCTCTGGCCGTCATGGGCGGTGAAGATGCGCGTGCGCGCTTTGAGTGGAACTTCCTCTGGCGGAGGCGTGAGCTTGTGGCAGGCTTGGCAGGCTTGGGCCGTTATCTCCGTCCGGGAATTTAGTTCCGAATGGTCGTTCGAAAATCTGATCGTGCCCACGCCGTCATAAATTCGCAGGTTCCTGATCCCTTCCAGACGGCCGATGTTGGTGATGATCTGGTTCAGGTCATCGCGGGAATTGAGCATCATCGCGTAGCGGGTGCCGAGCTTGATGGTGGTGCCCAGACGGTCCACTTCCTCCACGGCGTAGCGCATGAGGACGGACTCCTGGTGGCTGATGACGAAGTAGGACAGGGCCGCCACGCTCAAAATCAGTGACAATCCGGCGGTCAGGATGAGCTTCAAACTCAAACTTTTATTGATGAAATCCCACGGATTGCGCATGAGAGCCCCTTGCGAAGGCTAAGGAAAAGAACCATCGGAACATGGCCGGACGGCTCTCACGCCAAGAGTCGTCCGGTCGGTCGCTTCTGTGTTATCGAATGTGGCATTGACCGCAGGCCAGTGGGCCCTTGCCCTTCGTTGTGTGGCATCCGAGACACTGCTTGTGGTAGGCGCTGTTCAGGCTCGTTGCTCCTTTTTCGGGTTCCACCGCGTGGCAGTCCGCGCAGGGGGTCCCTTCGGAGGATGAGCCAAGATCCAGGACGCCGTTTGCGCCGCCGTGATGACATGTTACGCAATCATCCACGCCAGCCTTTTCGTTATGCTGGTCGTGGAAAAAGGTGGCTGCGGGTCTGGTCAACGTGCCGAATGCGTCGGGTGCGATATTTTTCATGTCATCCTGGGAAAAGGCCGGTTGGGCGCAGGCCAGGAAAACCACCGTGATCAGAATGGGAAGACAGCGTTTCATCAGTATCTCTCCTCTAAGCCTCTGGCTTTTCCATGCATTCGTAGATGATGTCGCCGAGGAACTTGATCTCCATGCCCAGTTTGTAGGCGTGCACCGTGTCCTCCAGCCCGCCGTGGCAGTTGTGGCACGGGGCGATGATGGTCTTCACGCCCGTGACCCGAAGTTCGTCAGCCTTGGCCTTGCTCCCCGCGACACGCACATTCTTGAAGGGCGGGCCGCAGTTGATCACGCCGCCTCCTGCCGTACAGCAGATGTTGTGCTCACCGTGGGACTCGGTCTCCACGATGTCCCCGTCGACGAGGAATCTGACCAGTTCGCGCAGCTTCTCGTGCAAGCCTCGACCGCGGACCACATTGCACGGATCGTGCACGGTAACGGGGCCTGGATATTTTTTTGCCAGCGTGATCTTGCCGTCCCGCATCAGTTCCCAGAAAAATTCTATGGAATGCACCACGGGCACCGGATGCATTTTCCAGCCGTCCCAGCGGTTGCCCACATCGTAGATGGATCGGAAGGCATGGCCGCATTCGCCCATGACGATACGTTTGACCTTGAGTTTCTGAGCGCTTTCGAAATGGCGGCGTTTGAGGCGGCCCATCATTTCGAAATCTCCGGTGAACATGCACATGTCGGAATTGTCCCATCCCGGTTCGGCGGGCATGGTCCAGTCCACGCCGGCCATGTGCAGGATGGCCGCGGCCTGATAGATGAGCTGGGTGCGGAACTTTGGCTCCGGCGCGATGACCGAGTAGTAGATGTCCGCGCCTTCCTTATCGAGGGGTATGCGCAGATTCGGAAACTCTTCGCGCGACTCTTCCTCCTGCCATTGCAGGGTGTCGGTCCACTCGTCGTCCTTGACCCACATCTGGTTGTAGGTCGCGGAATGGCTGTGGGCCGTGTCCTGGATATACTGCGGGGTGACCCCCAGCTTGTGGCAGATGCGGCGCATGGTGCTCATGATGTACGCCGTGTCGATACCGATGGGGCAGTAGTGCACGCAGCGTCGGCACAGGTTGCATTCCGTGTAGGCCAGCTGGGCGAATCCGTAGATGAATTCCGGATCGACCTTTCCGCCGGTTTTGAGCAGCACGTCGAGAGTCTGGTGGACCTTGCCGGCCGGGGTGTAGCTGGGGTCGTCCGGATGGGACTGCGCGAAGTGGCAGGCCGTGGCGCACATGCCGCAGCGCATGCAGGTTTCCGCGTAGACTTTGAGACGGGCGCCGGTTTCATTTTTGAGCACGGCGTTGACCGTGGCCTGGATTTTTTCGGGAGTGAGCCGGGAAACACCCCGCCGCAAGCCCACATCCTCAATGAGTCTGTCCTGAATACCCATATTCTGATCCTCCTTGGGATGTTACCAGTCGCGGGCGTGCCGCACGCCGCCGAATTCCGAACCCATATATGATCTCGTGAACACGGCAAAAACCATGTGCGAGAGACGAGTCCAGGGGATGGCCACCAACATGATTTCGCCGGCGAGAATATGCAGGATGATCATCGTGTCGTAGTCCAGGACCTGGCGGTAGGCCAGAAAGCCCGTCAGGAACGGGGCAAAAACGATGGCCAGGGCGATCCAGTCCGCCGGTTTCGTGATGTAGCGCACGTTGGGGTTCTGAAACCGGCGGATGGCGAAGAACGCGCACAGGCCGATGACAACAATGGTCAGGTAGTCGCCGAGGGGGTCGGGAATGGCCGGGAACGTGATACCGAAGAACTGATCCCACAACATGACATGCGCGGTGAGAAAAATGGGCACGATGAAGAGGAGCAGGTGAAAGAGGAATGTGCCGGCGGTCAGAGCGGGATTTTTGCGCCATCCAAGCGTGCCGAAAGGGATGAGCCAATGGCCGATGGAGCGCAGGGAGAATTTCCAGCTCATGAAAGCCAGCGACGAGGCGTCCTTTGCTTTGGCCAGCGTGTACATACTCCAAATTCGCCACAGCGAACCGATGAGAAACGCTGTCCATGTCAGCCAGGCCAGTGGCCCGGTAACGAATTCGTAAATGGTGTTCATGTGTCTTCTCCTTGGAACTTACGCCACCGGGGTTACGATGCGGAAATAAGCGCCCATATTCATGGCACTGAAGAGCAGCTTGGTCCCGTCCGGGCTGAAGGTGGGCCCAAAAACACGTTCAAAGTCCTTGTTGAGGGGGTGGCCGTCGACGACGATGGTTTGCCTCCCCCCGCGTTCCACCTTCACGGCGATATGATTGCCCTTGGGACTCAAGACCGGGCGCCAAGCCATGTCCCATGTTCCGTCCCAGGCCCTGCCGTCCACGAGGACGCGCCAGTTTGTGTTGTTATCCGAGCCGAGGGCTGCCACACGGTCGCCTTCGGGTCCGACAACCAGGTCCGTAACCACGGGAAAGCGGATGTTCCAAGGCTGAGCGTTCACGGCCACCGTGAATTCGCCGAAGATCGGGGCAACAATGGCGGCCAGGGTCTGGCCGTTCTTGCTGAAGGCCTGTTGCCAGCACTGGAAGAAACGGGGTTCCCAGATGGTCTGCCCGTCCTGGGCCATCCCCCATTGGCCACCGATGCGCACCGGCGCCACGACCTTTCCGGTGGCTGGATTAAAACAGGGTTCCCACACGCATGCGAAGCGGTCAGGCCATGCCTTGCCGTCCACCGCGATAGTGTACTCGTACAGGCTGGTCCGCACCTGGGCGGCCAGGCGCTTGCCCGAAGGGTCGAAAGAGGGGGTCCAGGCGTTCAGAAAATTGGCATCCCAGGCGTCTCCATTCATGGCCACTCCGAAGACGCCCGCCTGGAATGCGTCGAGATCTGCCGGTTTGAGCGACTGCAGTTGCACCACCGCCGCGGATGCCGATCCGTCAGCCGAGAGAATGCTTTGATTCAGGTTTTCGTAAAGAGTTTCCCACGCCGTGCCGTCGAGGCATAATCCGTACTCCCCGCCAGCCTGGACGCACGCGGCGATAACCGAACCGTCGAGGGAAAACTGTGTGCCCCACATGTAGTCGTAGCGTTCTTCCCAGGGAGCGTCGTCCACGGCCAAGGTCCACTCCCCATCCTGCTGCACTACAACCGTGAAGCGGCCGTCTGGACTGAAGCGTGGAAGCCAGGCTTTTTCAAACGAGTTCTCCCAGAGGTTGCCGTTGACCATCGCGGTGAAAGATCCGTCCTCCAGTCTGGTCAACGCGGCGATCATTTCACCGTTTGGAGAGGCGTGCGCCTCTTCAATCCACGCCGCTCCTTCGGGCAGATCCGTGGAGGCGAGAATCACTCGTTTGCCTGGCTCCCAATCCCACAAAGCTGGTGAATGCATGACGTCCTCCCATTCCCGCTTGTCGTGCGGGTTTTATTGATTTTTCGCAAAGAAGCATTGCGGTTAAACAACAAGTCGGAATTCAATTTTTAACATGGTTGTCGGTCGTCCATTAAAACTCTATCAATGGTGGCAGTATTGGCGAAATTTATAACCATATTAAATTTGTTTTTCGATTACGCAAGTATTTTTTGTCTTTTTGTTTAATTATACAATGGCAGTAGAGTAATATATACATACCATACTTTGCATGTGTGAATTATACTTTTTCGCGATTACGGATTGATTTCTGATTTGTCATCGTGGCATAGCGCATGGAACTTCGGGAATGATTTACGAATGAAAGGCACGGAAAATGATCAAGGAGGGACCGGATGCGACTGACCACCAAAGGCCGCTATGGGATGCGTTTAGTGCTTGATATCGCACAGCATAATGACTCCGGACCAGTTTCCATGTCGGAGGTGTCCCTGCGTCAGGACATTTCTCTCAAGTATTTGGAACGACTGGTGGGGGAATTGCAGCGTGCGGGCATCGTGAAAAGCATGCGCGGCCGGGTCGGTGGACATGTTCTGGCGCTTTCGCCGGAACGCATCACCGTGGGGGATGTCGTGCGGGCCTTGGAGGGCGAGTCTTCAAATCTGCCCTGCGGCAACAACCGCTTGGCGTGTCCTCGTTCCGTGCATTGCCTGACGCGCTCCATTTGGGTTGCGTCGGATCAGGCCATGTTCGAAAAGCTGGATTCCGTGACCGTGAAGGACATCCTCGAAGACGGGCAGAACTGCATGGCGAAAAAGGAGGCCGCCTCGTTTGTCGTGCCTGCGGTCGTTCAAGAGTCGGATACAGAGCAACAAAGACGGCGGAAGGTGCGTCCCAGTCGCATGTATCTGCATAGCGCAAGCTCGCAACGTCTTGATAATCAACGCCGGTCCGGGGACGCGGGCAAGACCATTCTGGTCGTCGATGACGATCCCGACATCGTTGAATATATCGTCACGGTGTTCCAAGAGCGGGGTTACCTTGCCCTGGGGGCGTCCAGCGGTGAGGAGGCCATGGACCGGCTCAAACAGCAGCGGCCCGATCTGATTACCCTGGACTTGGAAATGCCTGAAGAGTGGGGGCCGAAATTTCATCAGCGTTACACCCGCATGCCTCAGTACAAGGACATTCCGGTCGTGGTCATCAGCGGATTGCCAGGCATTCATCGAGCGATCAGCAAGGCCGTGGCCACGCTGAGCAAACCATTCAGCCGCGAAGAATTGCTCGAGGTGGTGGAATCAGCCATCGGATCGCCATAATTTCGGGTGGTACTGGCGTTCGGATAGTCGTGGCAATGCCGTGAGTCGGTTGGCATTGCGCCGGCTGGTGGAAGGGCTGTGGGGGCATGGCCCCCGTTCGTCAGCGACTGCGAGAAGGCGGGGTATGGTCGGAGCATAATTTGTTGAATCCAAGACTGGGAAAACAAGAAGGCCGCGGGAGCGGCCTTCTTTGGTGCGGGGGACAGCGAGGAACTTTCGACACGGGCAATTAGGTCTGGCGCGCAGCGATTCTCTCGGAGGCGGCTGTGAGCGCCCTTAGGCCTCGCGCCGTACGAAAAGTATATCGCAGGCTGCGGCCTTGAGGATTGCAGATGGTGCGTCGCGCACCACCTCCAGGCCCCGGCGGAAGGGTAGGCTCATGACAAGCGTGTCGTAGGCGCCTTCCTTCAGTTCATTCAGGATGGCCTCGGTAACTCGGCCGCTGGCCACGCTCCTGACCTCGACGGGCAGGTTCGCGGCGCGGGCGCGCTCCTCGAAGGCGGCCACCGTAGCACGCTCCTGGGTCAGTTCGTCGTCGCGCGTGTATTCAAGGAAGTCTCCCCTGGCGTGGCTGCCCAGCAGAAAGTCCGAGCCGATGAACACGCTCCAGCCGGCGTCGAGGACAAATAGAGCCGTCAGGCCCGCGCCCCTCTCGGAGGCGAGCCTGACGGCCTCGTCCATAGTCCGGACCGAATCATCCAAGGCAAGCAGGATCTTCATTACGGCAAAGTTCCCTTTTCGTGATCCATGACCAGAATCGCAGTCTTGCCCTTCTTCAACGCGTCGCCCTCCTTGACCCCGACGGACAGCACCTTGCCATTGGTGGAGGCCTTCACGTCCTTGGTGGCCAGCTTTTCCTCAAGCTTGCCGTCCACGAACTTTTTGTCCTTGTACTCAAAGGTGTACATCAGGTCGCCCTTCTTGATCTCCTGGTCGGGCAACACCTTCAGTGCCACAAGCTTGCCATCCTGGGCCGGGGTGATGGTGATGGTGGGCACGATGAAGGCCATGTACAGCAACACGGCCGCCGTGACGAGGGCGACGAATATCATGGCCGCCGCATCTTCGTGGCGGTCAGTCTTAAAGACAGTCATCTTTCCTTTTGTAGACATGGGGTCCTCCGGTTAGAAGCTCGCGTCCTTGGACACGAATGACATGACAACGATGAGGGCCACGACGTACTTGAGCGTGCCCGCGACCAGGCCAACCTTGAGCGGCTTGCCACCTGCGGTCTTGAGTTCGCGGAAGTCGATGTAGGCACCCTGGCCCACCAGGCCGATGCCGAAGATCCAGCTCATGACGTCGCGCAGCAGGTGCAGAGTGTTGGAGCCCTCCGCGCCCAGCCAGCCCAGCGACGACAATGCCGTCATGCCGAAAAAGCCCAGGACGAAGACCGGGAAGCGGTCCTTGAACACTTTGGCCAGGCTCATCTGGGTCCCTGTGGCGCAGCTCTCTGCGGCCTCGGACTTGCATGCCCACGTGGTGATGATGAACACAACGAAGGGAATGGAGATGACGCGCACCACGTTCCATATCTCGCCATAAGCCACGGCGGTGCCCGGAGCAAAGGTGGGGTTGAAGGCCAGGCAGGTGGCCAGCACCTGGCCGGAATTCAGGATGCCGGTGCCCACCCATGCGCCGAACTGGTAGTCGCTCATGGATAGCGCCTTGCCGATGAAGGGGCTGATGAACATGGTCATGATGCCAAATCCCAGGATGGTGGCAATGGCCAGCGCAACCTCAGAAGGCTTGGCCTTGACGCCGGGGCTGGTGGCCACGGCGGCTGACACGCCGCACACGCCGGTGGCCGCGGCCATTACGCCGATCATGGAGCGGTCCATGCCGATGCGCTTGCCGTACCAGATGACAAAGAGAACGGTGCCGAACACAAAGAGCGAGATGAGGGCGATGGCGATGCCGCCCACCTTGGCCAGCTTTTGCAGGGTGTAGAGGCAGCCCAGCATGATGACGCCGGACTTGATGAACAGTCGCGTGGTGCGGAAGCCCGCCTCAGCCCAGTCGGGGATGCGCCCGCCGAAGAATACGTTGCGGTAGATGATGCCCGCGATGATGGACAACAGGATGTAGTTCAGGCTTAACACCTGGACCAGCCAGCCTTTCTGCCCGAAGACAACAGCGTCCTTCATCCAGGGTTCCACATAGGTGCGCAGCAGAAACAGGGTGCCGATCATGATGGCCAGGCCAGGCATGATGCCCAGATACTTCGCTACACCGGTTTTTTCTTCCATGATTCTTCTCCTTGGAGTGTGTCGAAATGTACGCCGCGTCGTGTGATCGCGTCCGGCAATGCCACCTCGGGGGGGCGGACCGGTGCATGCGTCTCACGCGCCGGAGGCGCAGGTGTCGGCGGCGCTAGAGCAAGGCCGGTGCCACATGCGAATGTTTTATTAAGATTCTGTTTTTTATTGATTAAGTAAGAGGCGCATGGCCACCCATGTGCTAACTTTGGTTAGCAGGCGGCGTTCTTGTGAAGGCAGGGTGCGGCCAAGAGTTGTCAGTCGCCACGAGAGCGAGTATGGGCTGGCAAAAAACGGGGGCTCCATGCGCAGCATCCTTCCCCAGACACTGCAGGCCAAGTTCCTGGCGGGCCTCTTGTTGGCCATGGCCGGACTGGTAAGCTTCTTCGCCTTCACGCTCAACAGGCACCTGGGTCAGCTCATGGAGAGCGAGGCCCAAGAAAAGGCTTCGCTCATCCTCGCACAGGTGGGTGCGGTGCAGGGCTACGTGCGGAGCACGCTCAGGCCCGCCATGTATCGCACCCTGCCCGAGGGACAGTTTGTGCTGGAGGCCATGAGCACCTCCTTTGTTACCCGTTTGGTCATGAGTGACTTGAATTTGGCGAAGGAGGCCTTCAGCTACCGCCGAGTGGGCATTGGCGCACGCAATCCGGACTACGAGGCGAATGCCCTGGAGCAAGGTTTTGTCCGCCGCTTCGAGGCCGATTCTGCCCTTGTCCGCGTGGAAGAATTCGTGGAGCAGGACAAGGAGCGCTATTTCGTTACCGTCCGGCCGCAACGTTTCGAGGCGAGCTGCATGAACTGCCACGGCGACCCGGACCAAGCCCCGCGCGAACTCATCGAGCGCTACGGCTCCGAGCGCGGCTTCGGTCGGGAGGTGGGCCAACTGGCGGGCATCGATCTCGTGAGTCTTAAAGTCCAGCGCGAAGTAGGCGGTATTCGCGACGCCACGCTGTCTTTTGCCCTCTTGTTGGCAGGGGGGATCATCGTCATGCTGTTAGGTATCCAGGGCTTCTTCCACCGGCTGGTGGTTGTGAGCCTGCGGCGTGTCACGAGCGTGATGCAGCGGCTATTCCCCGAGGAGGCCCAGACGGTGTCCCCGGACGTCCCCGGAGGGGAATTCGCTCCGGTGCCCGCCACTTCGCGTGGCCGCGACGACGAGATTGAAGGCTTGCTGCACGGCTTCGAAGCCTTTGCTGAGCACCTGCGCCAAGCCCGCCAGGATCTGAAGAACTACGCCGCCACTCTGGAGGATAAGGTCGCCCTGCGCACCAAGGATTTGACCCGTCTGGCTGACGAGCGCCGCGCCGACGTGGCCCTGTTCGTATCGCTTTTGAACGGCTTGAACCAGAGTCAGAACAAGCGCAGGCTGCTCACCACCTCCCTCGCACTCATTGCCACACGCTTCGGAGCCGCGCGTGCGGCCTACGCGTGTGTGCTCTCAGCTTCGGACTACGCCGCTTGGCCCGATCCCGAGGCCAAGCCGGAGTTGCCCGGCGACTGGCACGATTTGCTCAGCGGCGACGGAAACAGCGCGCCCGCCCCCAGGCTCGAGGCTCAATCCTGGTTTATCCCTGTGCAGACCAGCGGCACCAGTCGGGGTCTTTTGTGCCTCTACTGGGACCAGCCCCAGGAGGGCAGTGGCCGCTTGGCCGAGCTGGCCCGGGCCATCGGCCAGCAGATGGGCATCGCCATGGACAACCTGGACGCTCTGGACAATCTCATGCGGCAGAACGCGTTGCTTTCCTCAATTTTTGAGGGCATCGCCGACCCGCTCATGCTGATGGACGAGCGCGGCTCGCTGCTTCTGGCCAACGCCAGCGCCGGGCCTCTGGCCGAAGAGGCCGCACTGGCCCTGGCTCCTCTGCTTCAGGCCGCCACGGAGCATGGCGGCCATGGCGAGCTGGTTCTCTCCGGCGGTCGCATCTTCGAGGCCAGCCTGTATCCCCTGTCCAACCAGGAGCGCGCTTCCATCTCGCGTCGTTTCGTGGCCTACTTGCGCGAAGTCACTGCCCAGCGCCGTATGGAGGTCCAGCTGCGGCAAAGCGAGCGTTTGGCTGCCGTTGGCCAACTGGCTGCGGGCCTTGCTCACGAGATCAACAACCCTCTGGGCGTCATCCAGTGTTACGCCGAGCTTCTGCGCGCGGCCGAAGGCGCACCCCAGGCGCAGGCCGACCTGGATATCATCATGCGCCACACCGAGCAGGCCCGCAAAGTGGTGCGCGACTTGCTGAACTTTGCCCGGCCGCGTCCGGCCACCCCCGGTCCCGCGGACATGGCCGCCCACGCTGCCACGCTGGTGGAGGTGTTGGCCCCCAGGGCTCGCGCCGTGCGCGCCGAACTCGCCGTCGCAGCACCTCCGGATCTGCCCCTGGTCCAGGCCGGGTCCGACGCCCTGGAACATATCCTGTCCAACATCGTGCTGAATGCCCTGGATGCCGTGGGCGAGGTAGCCGTGCAGGACGGCCGCGAGGCCGCTCGCCGCGTTGAGATATCCCTGCGGGCCGAGGGCGACATGGTGGTGCTCTCCGTGGCCGATACCGGGTCCGGTATCGCCACGGAGCACCTCGACCGAGTGTTCGATCCTTTTTTTTCTACCAAGGGCGTGGGCAAGGGTACCGGCCTGGGTCTGGCCCTGGTCTACGGGCTGGTGCGCGAGCTTGGTGGGGAGTTGACGGCCGCGAATAGGCCCGCCTCCGAGGGCGGGGGCGCGGTATTTACAGTGCGCCTCCCAGCCTTTGTCCCGCTCAACGCCCCTGAAACGGAGGAAAGCCAATGAGTCCGATAATCCTGCTGGTGGACGATGAGCCCGACTTCTCCCAGGGCGTGGCCCGGCTCATCGCCAGCGGCTTCCCCGAGGCCGGCTTGCGCACCGCCCAATCCGGACAGGAGGCTCTGGATATCCTGGAGCGCGAGCACATCTCCCTCATGATCACTGATTTGCGCATGCCTGGCCTGGGCGGTCAGGAACTGCTGGCCCAAGCTCTGATGGAGCACCCGCAGCTGACGGTCATAGTGCTCACGGGCTACGGCAGCGTGGAGGCCGCTGTGGACGCCATGCGGGGCGGGGCATACGATTTCCTCACCAAGCCCATACAGAAGGGCGAGTTGTTCCGCGCCGTGGCCAAGGGCCTGGAACGAGCACGCCTCCTGGGCGAGAACACGACCCTGCGCGAACTGGCCCACGCCTGCGAATTGGAACGCACGTTGGTTGGCCAGAGCCCACCCATGCGCCGGCTCAAGCAAACCATACAGGCCGTGGCCGCTTCGGACTACACTGTGCTGGTGCGTGGCGAATCTGGCACTGGCAAGGAACTCGTGGCAGGCAACATCCACTTTCTTTCCTCTCGTTCCGCCAAGCGGCTTGTCCGCGTCAATTGTCCAGCCATCCCTGAGCACCTTCTTGAATCCGAGCTCTTCGGGCACGTCAAGGGAGCCTTTACCGGGGCTGAACGCTGCCGCAAGGGTCTTTTTCTAGCTGCCTCCGGGGGTTCTATTCTGCTGGACGAGATCGGCGACGTCTCGCTCTCAGTGCAGACCAAACTGCTGCGCGTGCTTCAGGAACATGAAATTCGTCCCGTGGGCTCCAGTGAAACCGCAAAGGTCAACGTGCGCATCCTGGCCACTACCAATCAGGACCTTGATGCGCGCGTCGCGACCGGCCACTTCCGCGAAGACCTGTTCTATCGCCTTAACGTGCTCACCGTGTACACCCCGCCTCTGCGCGAACGCGCTGAAGACATCCCGCTCCTGGCCGCACAATTCATGGAACAGAGTTGTGCCGAAATGCGCTTGCCGTCCAAGACCCTTTCTCCCGAGGTCTTAGCCTGTCTGGCCAGCCGTGCGTGGCCCGGAAACGTTCGCGAATTGCAAAACTTCATCCGCCGTTTGGCCGTGTTCTGTCCCAATCCCTTTGTGGAAATGTCCCACATGCGCCAGGCCGAGGGCGGTCCCGCTCTTTCAACCAGTCTCGTCTCGGAACCGCTGGGCCCCTACAAGCAGGCCAAGGCCCATGTGTTGGATCAGTTCACCAGGCGTTATGTGGAGCAGGTACTGGAGAGGACCGGCGGCAACGTGAGCGAGGCCGCGCGCGTCTCCGGCATAGAGCGCGTCAGCCTGCAGAAAATCATGAAGCGCCTGGGGGGCCAGGCCGGTGGCTCCTAGCCGTTGGCGGAGCGGCCGCCAATCTCCAAAAGGATGGGTCGGATAGGGACAAAACCGAGCCGGAAAGAAAAAAGGGCTTACGAATTAATTCGTAAGCCCTTGGCTTCTCTGGTGCCGGGGGACAGAGTTGAACTGCCGACACGGGGATTTTCAGTCCCCTGCTCTACCGACTGAGCTACCCCGGCAACTCGTAACGAGCCGTGTTTTTATGCAAAGCTCCCCACGAACGCAAGAGGGAATTTTTTCGCCATGCGAAAGGCATGTTCACGGCCCATGGCTGTGCACTGTACGCACGGGAGGCCGTCGAGGGTTCCCTGGCCCGCCCTGCATGATTCGAACATGCGACCAACGGATTCGAAGTCCGCTACTCTATCCAGCTGAGCTAAGGGCGGAGTTGAGGATTAGTGATGATGCTTATCGGGGCCGTGTTCTTTATGCAAAAAGAACACGATCAGGCCAATAATGCTCAAGCCAAGGCCGAGAATGAGACCAGAGAACATGGGATGCCTCCTCGTGGTTGATGATCTTGTCAATAACTATAGGGTAGTACTGTCTTGACTTCAAGCTCTTTTCCACGCACCCCCGGGGCTGGACATCCGCGTAGGGGTGGCCTTTTGGCTCGGAGGGGAGTAAACAAGGCTGGTTGATCGTTCGCTTCCCCATACCCATGATCATGGAGCAAATCATTATGAACATATCGCGAATTGTCGTGGCCGGATTCATTTTCTTTTTTGGGGCCTGTTCGGGCTTGGCGGCGGAGACGCTGACCATGAAGGATGCGGTGGAAGCTGGGCTCCGATCCAATCCGTCCATTCTTGCCGCGCGGGAGGCGCTTGTGGCATCGGATTACGCGGTCAAGGCGGCCAAGGCTGCTTTTGGTCCGGCTGTGAGTACCCAATATGGCTATGTCCGTCTGGACGAACGTCCGCAGGCTTTTGGACAGAACGCAGGCACTCGGGACAATTGGGAATTGAGTTTCAATGTGCATCAGCCGCTTTTCACCGGGTTCAATCTGCTGACCAGCCATGAGAAGGCCCTGCTGGAGAAAGAACAGGCCGCATCGCAGATTGACAACGCTGAACTGCAATTGACCATCGCCATTCAGGATGTGTTTTTGCAGCTGTTGCAAGCCCGCGAGAATGTGCGATCCGCGGAAGACTCGCTGGTTCGTCTGCGTTCTCAGTTGAAAGTCAATTCCGCTTTTTATGACGTTGGGCTGCGTCCCAAACTCGACATGCTTCAAGCTGAAGTGGATGTGGCCACGGCCGAGCAGTTCCTGCTCGCCGCAAAGAACAGCGTGGACACATTTGCCGCGCAACTCAATACTCTCATCGGTATGAATGTGGGGGCAGACGTTGAATATGTGGGTGCCCTGGAGTATTTTCCGTTGTCGTTGACCCTGGAGGATTGTTTGCAGCGGGCGTTGCAGAATCGTCCAGACCTGCGCATTGCCCGCCAGACAGTGATGGTTGCCGAAAAGGATGTGGTTCTGGCCGCAGTGCCGTACTACCCGCAAGTCGGAGCGGACTTCAATTATGTTCGTGAAGGCGAAGACGCGTTTGTTCAAGGCGGACGGTATCACACCCCCAGTGATTGGAGCGCTCAGGTTGGCATGAAGTGGACATTTTTCGAGTGGGGAAAGACGTATTTTGGTGAGAAAAGGGCGCGGAAGAATGTGTCTCGTCTGGCTCAAGAATATCAGAATCTGGAGAACGAGGCCTCGTTCGAAGTGAAAAAGAATTTTTTACAGATTCAAGAGGCTGAAAAACGGATTGCCGCGGCCAAGCAGGGGCTTGTGGCTGCCAAAGAGAGCTATCGCATGGCTGTGGCTAGGTACGAAGCACAGGTCGGCACGAATACGGACGTACTGAATGCGCAGGCCGCGCAGACCCAGGCTGAAGCCAGCCTCAACGGGGCCCTCTCGGCTTATGAGCGGGCGGCGGCCGGTCTGTTTGGCAGCATGGGAGAGAAAAATCCTGGATTGCTCCCGCGCTGATCAGTCAAGAAGGCGGAAGCGTCGTGTCCGCGACATGTTTTCAGCCCGGTTCCGGTCAGGATCCGGGCTTTTTTGCATCCTTCTTACGTCGGGGCATCGTGCATTTCTTGTCGGCCAAAACGGCAAGTTCCGACAGTCGTTCATCCACGGCGGCATAGATGGATTTTGACGAAAAACGGCCATCCTTAAGTCGTTCGCCGGCCCGCATTCCGGTCAGAATCTCCATGGCTTCCTCGATGGTGCTCACGGGATGAATATGGAATTGCCCATCCTTGATCGCCTGCAGCACATTGTCGCGCAGTACCAAGTGCACGATATTATCCCGCGGCAGAAGCACGCCCTGGCGGCCGGTGAGACCCCTTCTGCGACAGACCTCAAAAAAACCTTCTACTTTGTGGGTGACGCCACCAACAGCCATGATGGCTCCGGATTGGGAAATGGCTCCGGTGAAGGCCAGGTCAAGGCGAATCGGCACGTTGGAAAGGGCGGACAAGAGGGCCGCCAACTCTGCGCCGGAGGCCGAATCCCCGTCGACCTGGGCGTAGCTCTGCTCGAAACATAGGCTGCCGGTCAGCACCAGCGGCTTGTTGCGCGCAAAAAGATTCACAAAGTAGCTCTTCAGGATCATCATCCCTTTGGTATGGATTGGGCCGCCCAGCTCGGCTTCCCGCTCCAGATCCATGATGCCACCGTGCCCGACTCCGACGGTGCAGGATATTTGGTGGGGCAGACCCATGACGTAGTCTCCGACCTGCGTAACGGACAGGCCGTTGGCCACGCCGACCCCCTGGCCCTGGGTGCGGACCTTGATGGATCTGCGGTCATACTCGCGCAAAAACTCCTCCTGGTACAGGTTGGTTCTGTATTCACGCTCGGCCAGGGCGGTCTTGACGATGCCGGCGTCAATGGTCCGCTTGTCTTGACTGGTCGCGATAGCGCTGGATTCGATCATGATTTCTCGCAAGTGCGAGAAGTGCAGGGACAGACGTTCACGATCCTCGGCCATGCGGGTGGAGTAATCCACGAGTTCGGCGTAGGCGTCCTTGGTCAGGCTGCGCAGGCCACTCTCGCGGGCCGCGCGGTCCAAAGCCTGGGCGTACCCGGTGATGGACTGGGTCGTGCGTTCGACGGTATCCTGGATGTGGGCCTTGAGTTTGAAGATTTTCCGGAATCGCTCGTCGTGCATATACAAGAGCTCATAAGTCTCGTCGTCGCCAATGAGGATAACCTTGAGGTCGAGCGCGATGGGATCTGGTCGAATGGTTCTGGTGCGCAGGATGTCATAGTGGTCAGTCGGGTCATCCAGGCTCGAATGCCTGCTGCGCAGACAGCGCAGCAGCCCTTCCCAGGCAGCTGGATGGCCGAGCAGATCATCCACGCGCAGGATAAGAAATCCTCCGTTTGCGCGGTGCACGGCTCCGGCCTTTATCAGGGAAAAATCCGTATAATAGGTGCCCCACTCCGTCTCGCGTTCCACGCAGCCAAGCAGGTTGAAGAAGCCGGGGTTGACTTCCTTGACCACTGGCGCGCCGGTCACGTCTGAATTGTCTACAAAAAGGTTGACGTCATAGCGCTGGAAAAAAGAGTCAGAGAGGCCTTCGGGCTGATTGTCGGGCGTGTTGCGTTGCTCGCGCTCCTGGCGTCCCTGGTAATGTGCGAGGTTTTCGAGAATGTCCTCTTTGAGTGCATCAAAATAGGATTTCAGTACTTTGCTTACGGCAAACTTCTTGCGGATCGGCGCAAGTACGCGGTCGACAAGCCCCGCGGCATGCTCCTGTGCGAGCATGACCTCTTTGGTGCGGAATTCCTGCTCACTTTTGGAGACCAGTCGTGAAAGATCGGCGATGGTGTTGAGTACCGCGCTGCTTTGATCCTTGAGCACTTTTTTATGTGTATTTTCAAGTCGTTCAAATTCTTCCGAGGTGAGGACTTTGCCGTCCACCAAGGGGGTCAGAGACACGGAGCCGCTATCGTCAATGTTCAGACTAAACCCTTTTTTTTGGGCAACCTGCTCCATCCTGTCCATGAGGTCGTCGCGGGTGACCGCCAGCTTGGTGAACAGTTTGTTCTGAAGTCGCACGTAGCTGGCCTGCTCGAAGTGACGAGGCAGATCGCGGCGCAGGCGCTTCACGACGCGCTGGAGATTGTCTTTGAGAATCCGGCCCTGCCCGGCGGGCAGGCTGACCAGGACGGGCTTGTCCGGGTTGTCGAAATTGTTCAGGTAAACCAAGTCCGGTGGCGTGATGCCGCTCCTGGCGCGGGGCAGCAGGAAGTTTTCGACGAGATAGGTGCGGCCAAGTCCGGGCTCGCCTGCGACATAGACGTGGTATTCCATGCTAGCGATAGAAAGCCCCATTTCCAGGGCCTTCCGTGCCCGGGGCTGGAACAGGCAAATGGGGTTGGATTCATCGCGGATGTCCGAACTGCGCAGGACCTTGCGCGGATTCGGTTCAATGGTGAGATGACGTATCTTGAGGGAGGAATGATTTTTCATGGGTGCTCGAGAGGCCAGCTTGGCGGCCCGTGTTGTTGATTTCCGAGTCGGGCATAGTTCGATTGGGTGCGGCTGGCAAGCGGTCCAGGGATTGCGCCCGATGCGGAGGGCTGTTGCAAGGTTAAGGCACGGCGGTTTTGGTCGAAGAAATCTGTTTTGGTGAAATCTTTGATTGACGCGAAGTTGGGGCGTATGGTAGCCCCGACTTCGATTTGTGATTTATTGCACGAATGAATGGGCCAGCTGGCCCACCCAAGTTGGCCCGATGTTTTTTAGCAGAAAAAAAAACAAACATTTTCAATCATTGGGCCTTGCATCCATGATGGGTATCCATCTCGTGTCCGGAGTGATCGTGGGCATGGTGATGGGGTTTTACCTGGACAAGTTCTTTGGCACCAAGCCATGGCTGATGCTGATTTTTCTGATTCTCGGCATCCTTGCCGGTTATAAAAACATGTTTCGGGAAATGCAGCGCATTCAGAAAAAAGAGGCGGAAGCGGATGCTCCGGACGATGACCAAGCGAATTGAACGGACGTTGTATGGGCGGGGGTTTCACGTCCCCGAGGTGCGCAAGATGGCGGCGCAACAGGTCTGTTTTCTTTTGTGCGCACTTCTGGCCCTGGTCTGTGGGCCTCGCGGAGTGGATTTTGCGGCCGGCGTGTTGTTGGGAACCCTCAACTTTCTGGCTCTGGGCCGGGTGATCCAGGAACTCGTGTATGTGCAAAAGGGCGCTGTCGCGGTTCAAATGTTCAGTTTTTACGGGCGGCTCGCGCTTACGGCCGTTGCGTTCTATGCGCTGGTTGTGATGCACGGATCCTCGGCAACGTGGTTGCTGATGGGATTCTCCACCGTCTTGATCAATATTTTGCTTTGGGGAATGATACAAGTTTTGGGGAAAACTTCTAAGGAGGCATAACACATGGCAGGGGGTTTACATCCAATTTTTCTCGTTGAGGAAGCGGTCAAGGCCGTAGGCCTTGTCAATGAGCATGGCGGGAGTCTGATACCAGGTAATGTCCTCTACTCCTGGACATTCATGATCATCCTGATTTTCGTCGCGGTCATGGCCACAAAGAAGATTGCTCTGGTCCCGAGAGGATTGCAGAATTTTTTTGAGTTACTGATCGGCGGTCTGGAAGACTTCGTGGTTGCGAACATGGGCGAGGACGGTCGGAAAGTGTTTCCCGTTTTGGCGACGCTCTTCATCTACATCCTGACGTGTAACCTGGGCGGCTTGTTCCCGGGCAACGACGCTCCCACGGCGAACATCAACACGACTGCTTCCATGGCGGTGTTCGTCTTCGTGTATTACCAGTATTGGGGCATCAAACTGCACGGCGCACACTATATCCATCATTTTACGGGGCCGATGCTGTGGATGGCTCCGCTTATGTTTCCGATCGAAGTCATCGGTCATTTTGCGCGCATGCTGTCGTTGTCTTTGCGGCTTTTTGGAAACATCCGCGGTGAAGATATCGTTTTGGCCCTTCTGTTCATGTTGGCCCCGATCGTTTCCACGGTTCCGATGTATTTTCTGTTCATGCTGGCCGACGTTATCCAGGCTTTTGTCTTCTTCATGCTGTCCATGCTGTATCTGAAGGGCGCGTTTGAGGAAGCTCATTAATTCGGGGGAAATGGTCAACCGACCACTAATCATTATACGTGTAGGAGGATTTTGTATCATGGGTAAGAGTTTTCTGTCCGTACTGGCCACTGTCGCTCTGGTAGCTGTCGCTTCTTGCGCTTTCGCTGCTGAGGCCGCTCCCGAAGTCATCTCCACCATCTCTTGGGCTGCCGCTCTTGGCATGGCTATCGCCGCCGCCGGTTGTGGTATCGCTCAGGGCCTGGGCCTGAAGGCCGCTTGCGAAGGCACGGCCCGCAACCCCGAGGCTTCTGGCAAGATCACCGTCACCATGCTGATCGGCTTGGCCATGATCGAATCTCTGGCCATCTACGCTCTGGTCGTCAACCTGATCCTGCTCTTCGCCAACCCCTTTGTTGGCTAATTGTTTGATCACGGAAAGGGGAGGCGCGTCCTCCCCTTTTTTTTGCAGTTCTAAAGTGAAATAGATCACGAAGTTTCGGTTTGGAGATATCTTGAAAAGCGCCCATATACCCCGTGCCACGATTCAGCGATTGGCTGTTTATGTCCAGGTCCTGGAGGCGCTCCTCCAGGATGGCGACACGGTCATTTCCTCAGATGGACTGGCTCGGGCTTGTGGCGTTAATCCGTCGCAGATTCGAAAGGATCTTGCATATTTCGGGGAGTTTGGTGTGCGCGGGGTGGGGTACTATGTCCAGGATCTGTTGACGGCCATCAAGCAGTCGTTAGGGATAGATCGGACATGGAACGTGGCCCTGGTCGGGGTCGGGAATCTGGGGCGAGCCCTCTTGCGCCACGGCATCTTCCGTCGCCGGGGCTTCATTCTGGTTGGGGCCTTTGATTGCGACCCGTTCAAGATTGGCGAGGAAGTGGCGGGTCTTGAAGTCGTGTGCTCGCGGCGACTCAAGGAGAAGGTCCACGAACTCAACATCGAAATCGGCATTATCACCACTCCTCCCGAGCGGGCTCAACGAGCTGCGAATTATCTGGTCGAGGCCGGGGTCCGTGGTATTGTCAACTTCGCGCCGGCCCGGATTTCCGCGCCTGACAATGTATCGATTGAATACGTTGATTTCATGCACCATATTTTTTCAGTTGCGTTCAATATATCCATCAATCAAGCCAAGGGCCTTTCCTAGCGCCGTCTTTTTTCTCCTGCCACGAACTCGATTTTCGACTTGCCATTCGTTTACGACTGGTTTAGTTGTCCTCTCTCTTTTGAAACTGGAGGTTTCCCATGAAGAAAGATTTGCATCCTAAAGTTTTTGATACCGCCGTTCGCTGTGCCTGTGGGTATGAGTTTGTAACCAAATCCACTGTTGGCGCGCAGTTGGGCGTTGAAATCTGTTCCCATTGCCATCCCTTTTTCACAGGCGAACAGCGTTTCATCGACTCGGCCGGCCGCATCGACCGGTTCCGTAAAAAGTACGCCAATCTGAGCAAGTAATTCCAGTGGTTACAGATTGCCCTGAGCGCCCTGAGTATGCTTGACAAGTTGGAAGGCCTAGCGGCGAAGTATCGTGAATTGGAGCGAGAACTGAGCACTCCTGGAATTTTTCAGGATCAGGACCGCTACAAGAAGATCGCGAAAAAGCACGCCGAGCTTGACGAAATTGTCAAGGCATTCGAGCTGTATAAGATGCTACAGCGAGAAATGACCGAGAATCAGGAGCTCTCCCGGGATTCGGATCCGGACATTTGTGAACTGGCCCAAGCCGAGATTGTGTCTCTCAGGGCCAAGATCGCGGTGCAAGAAGTTTTGCTCAAAGAGCTGCTAACGCCCAAGGACCCATTGGACGAGAAGAACATCATTCTCGAGATTCGGGCCGGGACCGGCGGGGAGGAGGCGGCTCTTTTTGTGGCTGACGTGTTTCGCATGTACTCACGGTATGCTGAATTGCGGGGCTGGCGAGTTGAGGTGCTCAGTAGCAGCGACACGGGGACTGGCGGCTTCAAGGAAATTGTTGCCTCTGTTTCCGGTACCAATGTGTACAGCAAACTCAAGTTCGAGGCCGGCGCGCATCGGGTCCAACGAGTTCCCGCGACCGAAAGCCAGGGGCGCATCCATACTTCCGCGGTAACTGTTGCGGTTCTGCCTGAGGCCGAGGAAGTCGACGTGAAGATTGATCCGAATGACATACGCGTCGATGTTTTCCGTTCTTCGGGGCCAGGTGGCCAGTCCGTCAATACGACTGATTCGGCTATTCGCATCACGCACTTGGCCACGGGACTTGTAGTCATCTGTCAGGACGAGAAGTCGCAACACAAGAACAAGGCGAAGGCTCTTAAGGTGTTGCGCTCACGTCTGCTCCAGGCGGCCCAGGACGAGACGAAAAAGGCCTATGACGACAACCGCAAGGCCCAAGTTGGTTCGGGTGACCGCTCTGAACGGATTCGAACCTATAATTATCCTCAGGGGCGGATTACGGACCACCGAATCAACCTGACTCTTTACAGCCTTGATCAAGCCATGGACGGGCATATCGACGACATTATCGACGGGCTGGTCCAACACTATCAGGCTGAGGCCATGAAAGAAAGCTGAGGAAACTCGGCTTTTTTTTTTTGCCCATGCAATCCCGACGCAACATCCTCATCCATTGGGAAAAGGCTTTTGAGCAAGCAGGGGTCGATTCTCCACGTCTCTCGGCTCAGGTCCTGCTGGCGCACGTTCTGCAGACAGCTCGGCTTGAGATGCTATTGAATCTGCAGGCTGTTGTCACATATGAGAGCCAGGAATACATGCGGGCTTTGGCCAGGCGTCGTATCCAGGGTGAGCCTGTTGCCTACCTAGTTGGCAAAAAGGAGTTTTATGGCCTGGAGTTCCAAGTCGGGCCAGGAGTGCTCATTCCTCGCCCTGAAACGGAGATGATCATCGATCATTTACTTTCGTCATACGGTCGAGATGAGTCGCGCAAGGTCTTGGATATCGGCACGGGAAGCGGCGCTCTGGCCGTAACCTGCGCGTGGATGTTTCCGCGATTTAGTCTGGTCGCCACCGACGTGTGTGAGGCTGCTTTGCGCGTTGCAAAGGTCAACGCCAATACTCATGACGTCCAGGGTCGCATATCGTTCGTCCAAGTCGACCTTGTGGAGGCATTGCGTGTCAGTCAATTTGATATCATATTGGCAAATTTACCCTACGTGCCTGACTCCATGCTCCAGGTTATGAGTATGGAGGTTCGAAAATACGAGCCCTGGGGAGCTCTTTTCGCGGGTCCGGACGGGATGAGCTGTTATCGTGCACTGGCCAATGGTCTGGCCGGCTGCGTTGCACCTGGTACGCGTTTGCTATGTGAAATCGACCACACGCAAGGACAGGCCATGGCCGAGTTGTTACAGCCGCTTGCGCGGGATATTCGGATCGAGAGGGACTTGGCGGGAAAACAACGATTGGCGGTTGTTGTTTTTTAGCACCAAATGTGTTGCTTGCAGGCCACGATTGAGAGGATTGGAGTGGGTGCGCATTGAGATTGTCTTTTATTTTGGATTGTTATAATTATTGATTGTTTGGCACGAGGTTTGAACATGTCGAGCTATGAAGCAGACGACACTTAAAAAAGAAATTCGGTGCTCAGGCGTTGGGTTGCACAGTGGCCAGAAAGTCGAAATGGTGCTCAAGCCAGCCGGCGCAGATACGGGTGTGGTTTTTTCGCTGCTGACCAAGAATGGGCGGCAGGTCGTGGTCCCAGAGCCAAGCCGTGTCGTGGCTACGGGGTTGGCGACGACTCTGGGCACAGAGAGGGTTAAGATTGCCACTGTCGAGCATCTCCTGGCTGCCCTTGTCGGGTTGGAAGTGGACAACGTCCTGATTGAAGTCGATGGGGAAGAACTTCCGATCTTGGATGGGAGCGCTTCTGTCTATGTCTATCTAGTCAACTCCGCCGGGATTAGGGTGCTTGATCGTCCGCGGCGAGTAGCTAAAATTTCACGTCCCCTGACCTTCGAGCAAGACGGTAAGCGCGTAACCGCCAAGCCATTCAATGGGCTCAAGATAGATTACCGAATTTCTTTCGCTCATCCCATGATCGGTGCGCAGACGTTCTCTTTTGAATCCAGTCCCTTTTCCTTCGCATATCGCATCGCGCGCGCCAGAACATTTGGATTCATGCGGGATGTCGAATGGATGCAGAAGAATGGCCTTGCCTTGGGCGGGACACTCGAGAACGCAGTGGTTTTCGATGATTACGGGGTGGTCAATCCAGAGGGGCTGCGTTTTGCCGATGAAATGGTCCGGCACAAGATTTTGGACTTCATGGGCGACATAGCTGTCGGGAGTCACCGTTTGTGGGGGCATTTTGAGGTTGTCTGCTCCGGTCATGAGTTCAATAACCGTTTTATGCGTTATCTTTTCGAAAACCAGGCAGAATATCTCGAGTTTGCGACCTTGGACGCTTCAATCCAGCCGGTTCGTTTGCCCGAGCCCGCGGCCTTGCCCGCAGGCGTCCCGGCTTGGGCCTGATCTGAGAAACGCCGCGAGGCGTTTTTTTTTGCTTCCAGAAAATAATGCTTGCCATTAGGTTTGAATCCCAATAATGACGACGTTCTTGCGGGCTGGCGTAGCTCAACGGTAGAGCCGCTGACTTGTAATCAGCAGGTTGCGGGTTCAAGTCCCATCGCCAGCTCCAGGCGAACGGAGGGGTTCCCGAGTGGCCAAAGGGAACAGACTGTAAATCTGTCGGCGAACGCCTTCGGAGGTTCAAATCCTCCCCCCTCCACCAAGTTGATGATCGCGAAAAACAGTAGGAGACAGTAACAAGACTGTCGTTCGACTACTGAGATGACATGCGGGAGTAGCTCAATGGCTAGAGCATCAGCCTTCCAAGCTGAGGGTTGCGGGTTCGAGTCCCGTTTCCCGCTCCATTACCTCGTCTCACAAGTCCAACGCCTCCACTAAATCCAGTCTTGTTCTTCGGCGCACACCATTTTTTCCTATTCGAGTAATTCGTAATTTCATTAGGGGGTAATGTATGGGCAAACAAAAATTTGAGAGAAAGAAGCCGCACGTCAATATTGGAACGATTGGTCATATTGACCACGGCAAGACGACCCTGACGGCTGCGATCACGAAGATCGCGAGCATGAAAGGCGGCGGCGCCTTCGTGGCTTTTGACGAGATCGACAAGGCCCCGGAGGAGAAGGAGCGCGGCATCACGATCGCGACTGCGCATGTGGAATACGAGACGGCCAAGCGCCACTACGCGCACGTGGATTGTCCCGGCCATGCCGACTACATCAAGAACATGATCACCGGCGCGGCCCAGATGGACGGCGCGATCATTGTTGTGGCCGCCACCGACGGTCCGATGCCTCAGACCCGCGAGCACATTCTTCTGGCCCGCCAGGTCGGCGTTCCATACGTGGTCGTGTTCCTGAACAAGGTAGACCTTGTTGACGACGAGGAACTGATCGAACTGGTTGAAATGGAAGTTCGCGAGTTGCTGTCAAAGTACGAATTTCCCGGAGACGACGTTCCGGTAGTCCGTGGCTCTGCGCTGAAGGCGCTGGAGAGTGACAGCGCCGACGCCGAAGATGCCAAGTGCATTCTCGAGCTTCTTGACGCCTGTGACTCCTATATCCCTGAGCCCGTGCGCGAGACGGAAAAGCCGTTCCTGATGCCCATCGAGGACGTGTTCTCGATTTCAGGTCGCGGCACGGTTGTGACGGGTCGTGTGGAACGCGGGATCGTGCGGGTTGGCGAGGAAGTGGAGATCGTTGGCATCAACGACACGCGCAAGACGACGTGCACGGGCGTAGAGATGTTTCGCAAGCTGCTGGACGAAGGTCGTGCCGGCGACAACATTGGCGCACTTCTTCGCGGTGTGAAGCGCGACGACGTAGAGCGTGGTCAGGTTTTGGCCAAGCCGGGATCCATCACTCCGCACACGAAGTTTTCCGCGGAAGTGTACGTGCTTTCGAAGGAAGAGGGTGGACGCCACACTCCGTTCTTCTCTGGCTATCGTCCTCAGTTTTATTTTCGCACGACGGACATCACGGGCGTGGTGACGTTGGACGAAGGCATCGAAATGATCATGCCTGGGGACAATACCACGTTCCATGTGCATCTGATCAATCCGATCGCCATGGAAAAGGGTCTTCGTTTCGCCATTCGTGAAGGTGGCCGGACCGTGGGCGCTGGTGTTGTTTCCGAAATTCAGGAGTAACGGATGCGTATCAACATTCTTCTGGCGTGCGTTGATTGCAAGCGTCGCAATTACTCGACACAAAAGAACAAAAAGAACACGACTGCCAAACTTGAAATCAGCAAGTTCTGTCCCTTTTGTGGTGGGCACAGAAAGCACCGTGAATCGAAATAGTGAGTTGGTGCGGATGCCGCAACGCTAAATCCGCACCATATATTTTCGTCACGCAGGCCAGTAGCTCTAACGGTAGAGCATCGGACTCCAAATCCGAGGGCTGGGGGTTCGAATCCCTCCTGGCCTGCCATATAATAACTTGCGATGGGCACAATGAAAAAGAACGCCGAGGCAGAATTGCAGAAACAAGGGATCGCGCAGAAATTTGATGATTTTCGCGGTTTCTTTGAGCAGTCAAAAGTGGAGCTGAAAAAGGTTGTCTGGCCTGACAAGCAAGAGACCATCAGTACCAGTTCGGCCGTTTTATTGCTGGTTGTCGTCATGGCATTTTTCCTTGGCGCTGTGGATTTGGTTTTGACCAAAATTATTGCAGCCATTCTGTCATAGGATGGAGATCATGAGCGACGAACCAAAGGCGCGCTGGTACATTATTCACACGTATTCGGGTTTCGAACAGCGGGTGGAGCAGACCATTCGTGAGATGATCCGTACCGGACAGGCCAAGGGTCTGGTCGAGGACGTAATCGTTCCAACAGAAAAGATCGTCGAATTGATCAAGGGACAAAAGCGAACTTCCACGCGCAAGTTCTATCCTGGCTACGCCATGGTCAAGATGGTTTTTACCGACGATTCCTGGCACATGATCCAGTCCATTCCGAAAGTGACTGGCTTCATCGGAGGGAAAAGCCGACCGGTACCCCTGACTGACAAGGAAGCTCAGCGTATCCTGGCGACCATTGAAAGCAGGAAGGAGCAGCCCAGGCCCAAATTCCACTTTGAGCGTGGCGATGATGTGCGAGTGATCGACGGTCCTTTTGCGAATTTCAATGCCACTGTCGAAGACGTCAACTACGACAAGGGCAAGTTGCGTGTCTCGGTTTCTATTTTTGGACGACAAACGCCTGTCGAACTGGATTTTGTCCAGGTGACCAAAGGCTGATAATTTTAGAGATGAGGTAGTGTTATGGCCAAGAAAATAAATGCAATAATTAAGTTGCAACTTCCCGCCGGCGCCGCGAACCCTTCGCCTCCCGTTGGGCCCGCTTTGGGTCAGCATGGCGTGAATATCATGGAGTTCTGCAAAGCGTACAACGCCAAGACGATGAACGACAAAGGTATGATAATACCTGTCGAGATCACGGTTTTTTCTGATCGTTCGTTCACCTTTGTCACCAAGACTCCTCCGGCAGCGGTGCTTCTGGTCAAGGCTGCCAAATTGCAGAAAGGATCCGGCGAGCCCAACAAGAAAAAGGTGGGCAAAGTGAGCATGGCGCAGGTCGAGGAGATCGCGAAGATCAAAATGCCAGACTTGTCGGCTTATGATCTGAAGGCAGCGTGCAATACCATCATGGGCACTGCGCGCAGCATGGGAATCGAAGTGGAATAAGGGAGTAAGCGAGCTATGCCCAAGCACGGTAAGAAATTTCAGAAAGCATGCGAGGCCATTGATGGTCTCAAGATGTACGATGTGTCGGAAGCGGTCGAGCTGGTTCTCAAAAGCTCGTATGTGAAATTTGATGAAACTGTCGATCTCGCGGTGAATCTCGGCGTTAACCCGAAATACTCCGACCAGATGGTTCGCGGCGCAGTGTCGCTGCCTCACGGTCTTGGCAAAACGGTACGCGTTGTCGCCTTCTGTAAGGGCGAAAACGAAGAGAAAGCCCGCAATGCTGGAGCCATTGATGCCGGTGGCGACGAGCTTGTCGAGAAGATCAAGGGTGGTTGGCTTGATTTCGACAAGGCTGTGGCTACGCCTGACATGATGGGTCATGTCGGTAAAATCGGCAAGATTCTTGGGCCGCGGGGACTGATGCCCAACGCCAAAACGGGCACTGTCACTCCGGACCTCGAAAAAGCCATACAGGAACTCCTGGCCGGCAAGGTTGAGTTCCGTGTTGATAAGGCCGGTGTTATTCATGCGCCCATAGGCAAGGTGTCATTCGGCACCGATAAGCTGTTGGGCAACTTGCGCACTGTGGTGGATGCCTTGATCAAACTCAAGCCGTCCACGGCCAAGGGTACCTACGTCAAGGCCGTTTCATTGTCCTCGACCATGGGCCCCGGCGTCAAGGTCGATGCTGCGTCACTGCGTAAAGCCGGAGAATAAGGTTTCCAACAAGTAGATGAGTCAGAGACTGCAGGTGGATTTTCCTTAATACCCTGCCGAGACTGCTTTGGCTCATTCTGCCTAGCTTATAGAGAGGTGTGTGGTGAATAGGGCAGAAAAAGCAAAAATCATCGATGGCCTGAAGGAGAAGGCTGACAAGGCGAACATCGCCATTGTCACGGACTTTCACGGGCTCAAAGTGGCGGAGTTAACTCCACTGCGTGTCAAGCTGCACGAAGCGGGGTGCGACTATCACGTCGTCAAGAACACTCTGGCTCGCAAGGCTTTCGTGGAAGGACCCCACAGTGTGCTCAACGATCACTTGAAGTACAACTGTGCCGTGGCTTTCGGCTATGACGATCCTGTCGTCGCTGCAAAGGTCCTGGTTGAGTTTGCGAAGAAGAATGACAAGTTTTCCGTGCGCTATGCAAGTCTGGATGGCAAGTTTTTGGAGGCGGCCTCGATCAAGGCCCTGTCCGAACTGCCCGGTCGCGAACAGTTGCTCGCATCTGTTCTTGGCACCATGAACGCCGTGCCGCAGAATTTTGTTTCTCTCTTTGCCAATGTTATTCGAGGCATGGTCAATGTGTTGACCGCACTCAAAGACAAAAAAGAAGAATGAGCCAATTGCCATCTATTTAGGAGGATCACATGTCTGATATCACCAAGGAACAGGTCGTCGAATTTATTGCCAACATGTCTGTGTTGGAACTTTCCGTCTTCATCAAGGAACTCGAAGAGAAGTTCGGTGTGTCTGCAGCCGCCCCCGTGGCCGCTTTTGCAGCCGCCCCCGCAGCTGCTGCGGAAGCCCAGGAAGAGGAAAAAACCGAATTCGACGTTGTCCTGAAGGAAGCCGGTGCCAACAAGATCGGCGTCATCAAGGTCGTCCGCGCTCTGACCAGCCTCGGTCTGAAGGAAGCCAAGGCCAAGGTTGACGAGACCCCGTCCGTCATTCTCGAGGCCGCCGCCAAGGATGCCGCCAATGATGCCAAGAAGCAGCTTGAAGAAGCTGGCGCGAAGGTTGAAATCAAGTAGTCTTTTGTCTTCTTGATTGACTCTTTGTAAAGAGTGTAAGGGGAAAAAAACCTCTTACACTCTTTACGCCTTTTTATGTAACACTATGCCGTTAGCGTCGGCAGCTGCGACCTTCGTGATCTTCACCATCTCCCTTTGGTCTCAGAACGCTTTGCCTGCCCAGCAACATCCCATTTCCTGAGGGGAAACGATGAACAAACTGATCAAGAAATTCGGACGAATCAAAGATTCCATTGACATCCCTCATCTTTTAAGCCTTCAACTCGATTCATACAATAAATTTCTACAGACTGATGTTTCTTCCAGTATGCGTACAGACATCGGTCTTGAAGGCGTATTTCGTTCTGTATTTCCTATCCATGATTTTAATAAGACAGCAACGCTGGAATATGTCAGCTATGATATTGGTAAGCCTAAGTACGATGTTGATGAGTGCATTTCTAAGGGACTGACATACGAAGCTCCTTTGCGCATCAAGGTCCGTCTTGCTGTGTACGATGTAGATGAGGCTTCTGGAAGCCGCACCATTCACGACATCAAGGAGCAGGACATTTATTTTGGCACCATCCCTCTGATCACTCAGAAAGGGACGTTTTTGATCAATGGGACCGAGCGTGTCATCGTGAACCAGCTGCAGCGTTCGCCCGGCATCATTTTCGAGCATGACTCTGGGAAAACGCATTCCAGCCGGAAGATTCTTTATAGTTGTCGCATCATCCCAATGCGTGGATCGTGGCTCGATTTCGATTTCGACCACAAGGATATCCTCTATGTGCGCATCGATCGCCGTCGGAAGATGCCCGCAACGATCCTGCTCAAGGCGATGGGCATGACCAGCGAAGATATCCTGGCCTATTACTACGACAAGGAAACCTTCCGCCTAGAGGGATCCTCGGTCTTTCGGCGTCTGGAAGAGTATAATTTCCGCAAGGAAATCGCCCATACGGATATAGTCACGCCCGACGGGACGCCCATTGTGTCTGCGGGCAAGGCTTTGACCAAGGGTATGTGGAAGCGGATGCTCAAGGCCGGGATTGAGTATTACGAGGTGCGTCCCGAGACTCTGGAAACAGAGTACGCCGCCGCCGATGTCGTTGATCCTCAGACCGGTGAAGTCATCGTGCGAGCCGGTGATCCGTTTATCGCATCCGCTGTGGAAAAGTGTATCGCCGCGGGTATCACCGAACTTGGGGCAATTTTTTCATCCGGCGCCGAGGTGTCTTCCTGTTTGCGCGACACTCTGGCCATGGACAAGTGTGAAGACCTGGAGAGCGCCCAGATCGACATCTACAAACGCCTGCGTCCCAGTTCGCCACCCACGGCCGAGATATCGGCCAGCTTTTTCGATAATTTGTTCCGTAATCCGGACTATTATGATCTTTCGCCTGTTGGGCGCTACAAGCTAAATTCCCGCTTGGGGTTGAGCCTTCCCATTGATCACCGCACGTTGTCCAATGATGACATCTTTCGGTCAGTGAAGAAGCTTGTCCAGCTCAAGGACTCCCATGGCCCGGCTGATGACATCGATCATTTGGGCAACCGTCGGGTGCGGCCTGTGGGTGAGTTGGTCGAGAATCAGTACCGTATCGGTCTGGTGCGCATGGAGCGAGCTATTAAGGAACGCATGAGCCTGCAGGAAGTGGCCACGCTCATGCCCCATGACCTGGTCAATCCGAAGCCGGTCACGGCTGTGCTCAAGGAGTTTTTTGGCACTTCGCAGCTGTCCCAGTTCATGGATCAGACCAATCCACTTTCAGAAGTTACTCACAAACGCCGCCTGTCCGCTCTCGGGCCTGGCGGTCTGACCCGTGAGCGTGCCGGTTTCGAAGTCCGTGACGTGCATCTGAGTCACTACGGCCGTATTTGTCCCATTGAGACTCCTGAAGGTCCGAACATCGGCCTCATTGTCTCTTTGACCACGCACGGACTGGTCAACGATTACGGATTCATTGAGACTCCGTACCGCGTCGTCAAGGATGGGTATGTCACGGACGAGATCAGTTACATGGAGGCCTCAACCGAAAGCGGGCATATCATTGCTCAGGCCAATGCGCTTTTTGACGAGAAAACCCGCCAGTTTCGGAATGTCCAGGTCGAGGCACGGGTTGAAGGCGAATTCGCCATTGTGCCGCGTGAGGAAGTATCATTGATGGACATTTCTCCCGGTCAGATCGTGTCCATCTCTTCGGCGCTCATTCCCTTCCTGGAGCATGACGATGCCAACCGCGCGCTTATGGGGTCGAACATGCAGCGCCAGTCTGTGCCGCTGTTGGTGACCGAGGAACCCCTGGTCGGAACAGGAATAGAGGGCAAGGTGGCTCAGGACTCCGGCAGCTGCCTCCTGGCAGAGGGTGACGGAGAGATCATGTACGTTGACGCTGATCGGGTCATCGTTGCCTACTCCGAGGACCTATACCTGGAGGCCGGAGGGGTTCGCTTTTACGAACTCCAGAAGTACCACAAGTCCAACCAGAACAGCTGCTTTGGCCAAAAGCCACGCGTGCAGGTCGGAGACAGGGTAAGGAAGGGAGTTGTCCTGGCCGATGGCCCAGCCATACGTGATGGCGAACTGGCCCTGGGCAAAAACCTGCTCGTGGCCTTCATGCCATGGTGCGGATACAACTACGAAGACTCCATCCTCATTTCCGAACGCGTGGTCAAAGAGGATGTCTACACTTCCATCCACATTGAAGAGTTCGACGTTTTTGCTCGCGACACCAAGCTCGGGCCGGAGGAAGTCACTCGAGACATTCCCAATGTTGGCGAGGAAATGCTCAGAAATCTTGATGACAGCGGTATCATCCGCATCGGGGCCAAGGTCAAACCCGACGACATTTTGGTGGGTAAGATCACGCCCAAGGGCGAGACGCAGCTCACTCCCGAAGAGCGCCTTTTGCGGGCCATTTTCGGCGACAAGGCGCGTGATGTCAAAAACACGTCTCTCAAGGTCCCGCCGGGGATTGAAGGTACGGTCATCGACGTCAAAGTCTTCAATCGCCGTTCGGGTGACAAGGATGAGCGCACCAGACAGATCGAAAACTACGAACTTGAGCGCATTGATGTGCGCGAGCGGCAGCATGCCGCGGCCCTGACCGAAGCCACTCGGCGTAAGATTTGGGAGATATGCAAAGGCAAAAGCCTAGCCAAAACCGTCATGGGCAAGCGCAAGGGTGAGGTGCTCATTGAGGCTGGTCAGCCCATCAGGGAAGAGGTTTTCCTCGAAATGCCCCTCAAGAAGCTCGCGGGGGCCTTTGCCGGCAAGGATATCAATGATGCCGTCAAAGCCCAGTTCGAGATATTTGACCTGCAACTCAAGTTCATCAAGGACGTCTATGAGAACAAGCGCGGAAAGGTCACCGAGGGTGATGATCTGCCTCCTGGTGTGATCAAGATGGCCAAGGTGTACGTCGCCGTGAAACGCAAACTTAATGTCGGCGACAAGATGGCCGGCCGACACGGAAACAAGGGCGTCGTGTCCAATATCCTGCCTGAAGAAGACATGCCCTTTTTCTCCGACGGCACTCCGATGGACGTGGTGCTGAATCCGCTGGGCGTGCCTTCGCGCATGAACATTGGCCAGATCATGGAAACCCATCTCGGATGGGCTGCCAAGACCCTGGGACAGCAGTTTGCGGCCATGGCCGACAAGGCCGTGGAGATCCTCCGCAAGGAAATGAAAGAAGTCTTCTCGGATGAGGAGACGTCCACCTTGATTGACTCTATGGCCGATGACGAGGTTCAGGACGCGGCCAAAGCCCTGAACAAGGGTATCGTCATGAAGACACCGGTTTTTGACGGCGCCGATGAGTCCGAGATCTGGGGCCTTCTGAAGAAGGCCGGCCTGCCCGAGGATGGCAAGGCGCTGCTGTACGATGGTCGCACCGGCGTGCCGTTTCACAACCGCGTCACTGTCGGGTACATGTACTACTTGAAGCTGCACCATTTGGTCGACGAAAAGATTCACGCCCGGTCCACCGGCCCCTACTCTTTGGTCACCCAGCAACCCTTGGGCGGCAAGGCCCAGTTTGGCGGCCAGCGCCTGGGCGAGATGGAAGTCTGGGCTCTGGAAGCCTACGGGGCAGCGTACCTGCTGCAGGAATTCCTGACGGTCAAGTCCGACGACGTGAACGGTCGAGTCAAAATGTATGAAAAGATTGTGAAGGGTTCCAATTTCCTCGAAAGTGGCATGCCTGAATCATTCAACGTCTTGGTCAAGGAAATGATGGCCCTGGGCCTTGAGGTCACCCTTATCGAGGATGACAAGAAACGCCCAAGGAAGAGGTAATCCCTCGGCGCGATAGGCCATGGTATTGCAACTCGACCAAAGCATGAGGAATACACGATGAGTCTTGATGATCTTTTTACGCAACGGGGCAGTGCGTCCAGTTCTTTTAATAGCCAGAATCTCAAAGCGATCGGCATAAGCGTCGCTTCTCCTGAGAAAATCCGGGAATGGTCTTTCGGTGAGGTCAAAAAGCCAGAGACCATCAACTACCGTACGTTCAAGCCAGAGCGAGACGGCCTTTTTTGTGCCAAAATATTTGGCCCTGTAAAGGATTACGAATGTAATTGCGGCAAATATAAGCGCATGAAGCATCGTGGCATTGTGTGCGAGAAGTGTGGCGTCGAAGTCATCGCTTCAAAAGTCCGGCGAGAACGCATGGGGCATATTGAACTTGCCGCACCTGTTGCTCATATCTGGTTTCTGAAATCTTTGCCGTCTAAGATTGGCACGCTTCTCGACATGACCATGGCTGATCTCGAAAAGGTGCTTTATTTTGATTCTTACATCATTATGAATCCTGGAGAGACAACACTGCTGAAAAAGCAGGTCATTTCTGAAGAGCAGTATTTCCAGATCCTGGATCATTATGGTGAAGGCACGATCAAGGTCGGAATGGGTGCGGAATCCATCAAGGATCTTTTGCAGGAGATTGATCTGGCCAGCCTGCGCGTGGAACTGCGCGAAGAATCCCAGTCCACGCGTTCACAGACCAAGAAAAAGAAGTTGGCCAAGCGCCTGAAGATCGTTGAGGCCTTCCTGGAATCCGGCAACAAACCCGAATGGATGGTCATGGACGTGATCCCGATCATTCCTCCGGAGTTGCGCCCCCTGGTCCCCCTGGACGGAGGGCGATTCGCGACCTCTGATTTGAATGATTTGTACCGCCGGGTCATCAACCGGAACAACCGGTTGAAGCGTTTGCTGGAGCTTGGCGCGCCCGACATCATTATTCGCAACGAAAAGCGTATGTTGCAGGAGTCCGTGGACGCCCTGTTTGACAACGGTCGGCGCGGTCGGGCGATTACCGGCACCAACGGCCGACCACTCAAATCCCTTTCGGATATGATCAAGGGCAAGCAGGGCCGCTTCCGTCAAAATTTGCTCGGCAAGCGCGTGGACTATTCGGGTCGATCGGTCATCGTGGTCGGACCCTACTTGAAGCTTCATCAGTGTGGTCTGCCCAAGAAAATGGCATTGGAGCTGTTCAAACCGTTCATTTACTCCAAACTTGAGGAGCGGGGCTATGCCAGCACCATCAAGAGCGCCAAGAAAATGGTCGAGCGTGAAGAAGTAGCGGTCTGGGATATCCTTGAAGAGGTGGTGCGCGAATACCCCATCCTGCTGAACCGTGCTCCGACCCTGCACCGACTGGGCATTCAAGCCTTCGAGCCCATCTTGGTTGAAGGCAAGGCAATCCGTTTGCACCCCCTGGTCTGTACGGCCTTCAACGCCGACTTTGACGGTGACCAGATGGCTGTGCACGTGCCGCTTTCGGTGGAAGCGCAGATCGAGTGCCGGGTGCTCATGATGTCAACCAACAACATCCTTTCGCCGGCCAATGGATCGCCCATCATCGTGCCTTCTCAGGATATCGTTCTGGGTCTGTACTTTCTGACTGTCGAGCGTCCCTTCGAAAAGGGCGAAGGCATGATTTTCTCGGATCCAGACGAGGTCATCTGCGCCTTTGACGCGGCGCACGTGGATCTCCACGCACGCATCAAAGTGCGTATTGACGGAGAACTGGTGAGTACGACTCCGGGCCGGATTATCATTCGTGAAATCGTGCCTGCGGAAGTTCCTTTCGAGGTCTACAACCGTGAAATGAGCAAGAAGGTCATCGGTCGCCTTGTAGGTGAAGCCTATCGTCTGGCGGGGACCAAGGCCACGGTCATCCTTTGTGACAAGTTGAAGGATCTGGGCTTTGAGTATTCGACTCGGGCGGGCATCACTGTCGGTGTCAAGGATCTCTCCATCCCGCCGAGCAAGCCGGCCATTCTGGAGCGATCTCACAACGAAGTGTCGGATATCGAACAGCAGTACCGCGAGGGTATCATCACCCGCACGGAAAAATACAACAAGGTCGTTGATGTCTGGACCAAGGCCACCAATGAGGTGGCTGACGCCATGATGCGCGAGTTGAAGTACGACAACGTGGTGAATCCTAAGCAGGATGATTCTCCCCATGTGAAGCACGCGTTGCGGTGGGAAGTATCTTCACTCAAGGAAGAACGCTGCAACAGTTTCAACTCTGTTTTCATGATGGCCAACTCAGGGGCGCGTGGCAACCAGGACCAGATGCGTCAGTTGGCAGGCATGCGCGGTCTCATGGCCAAGCCTTCGGGCGAGATCATTGAAACGCCCATTACGTCCTCCTTCCGTGAGGGGCTGACCATTCTTCAGTACTTCACGTCTACGCACGGTGCACGCAAAGGCCTGGCCGATACGGCACTCAAGACCGCGAACTCGGGCTATCTGACCCGTCGTCTGGTCGATGTCGTGCAGGACGTCATCGTTAGCGAGCACGATTGTAAGACAGTGGACGGCATAGAGCTGACTCACGTGACCAAGAGCGGTGAGATCACCGTGCGCCTGAGCGAACGGGTTCTCGGCCGCGTGGCCATGTACGATGTTCTTGATCCTGATACGGGCAAAGTCTTCATTCAGGCAAACGCCATGATCACCGAGGACCTGGTCGCTGAAATTGAACGCTGTGGCATCGCGACGATTACCATTCGCTCCGCCCTGACTTGCAAGTCCAAGCACGGAGTGTGTGCCCTGTGCTACGGTCGAGATCTGGCCCGCGGGCACCTGGTCAACGTCGGCGAGGCTGTGGGTATCATCGCGGCCCAGTCCATCGGTGAGCCCGGCACCCAGTTGACCATGCGTACCTTCCACATCGGCGGCACCGCATCCAAGGAAATCGAGCAGAGCCGCTATGAGGCCATGAATAAAGGTCGGGTCGTACTGTCCCGAGTGCGCACAGTCACCAATAATCGCGGCGAACGCATGGTTCTGGGCAAGAGCGGTCAGCTTCGGATCGTCGATGACCAGGGCGTCGAGCGCGAAAAATATGCCCTGCCTTCCGGCGCCAAGCTCTACTTCGAGAACGGGACTGAAGTGAAGAAAGGGGACCGCCTCGCGGAATGGGATCCCTTCAACGAGCCCTTTGTCACGGATGTGGAAGGTGTGGTCCAGTTCACGGACATCATTGAAGGTCGTACAGCCCAGGAGCGCATGGACGAGGCCACCGGCAAATCGACGCTGACGATCATTGAGTTCAGGTCGTCGAGCTTCCGTCCAGGCATCTCCATCTGTGACGAGAACGGGGTCTGCAAGACCAAGCCCGACACCGGCACTCAGACGGCCTATACGCTGCCTGTCGGCGCCATCGTCATGGTCAATGACGGCGACCGGGTTCAGCCTGGCGACGTTATTGCCAGAAAACCTCGCGAAACCATGAAGACCAAGGATATCGTCGGTGGCTTGCCGCGTGTCGCCGAACTCTTTGAAGTGCGCAAACCCAAGGACCAAGCGACGCTGTCCGAGATTGACGGCATCGTCAGCTTCGGACCCGACTCCAAGGGCAAGCGGAAACTCATCGTCGAACCGGAGGTGGGCGACGCGCGTGTCTATCTCATTCCCAAGGGCAAGCACATCAGTGTGGGCGAGGGCGACTTCGTCGAAAGCGGGGAGCTTCTGACCGAAGGCACCCCGGATCTGCACGATCTCCTGAAGATCAAGGGCGAGAAATATCTGGCATTCTATCTGGTCGAGGGCGTGCAGGACGTGTACCGGTTCCAGGGCGTCTACATAAACGACAAGCATATCGAGATCATCGTCCGTCAGATGCTCAAGAAGCTTTCGGTCATGGATCCTGGCGATACGGGTTTTCTGTTGGGTGAGCAGGTTGACAAGGCCCGGTTCATCAATACCAACGCCAAGTGCATCTCCACGGGCCTGCAGCCAGCCGTAGCGGAGCCCTTGGTGTTGGGCATCACCCAGGCGTCATTGTCCACGGAATCCTTCATCTCGGCGGCGTCCTTCCAGGAAACAACAAAGGTGCTGACAGAATCCGCCCTTATCGGGAAAAAGGACTACCTTTATGGTCTGAAAGAGAACGTAATTGTCGGACGTCTGGTTAACGCCGGAACTGGTTTTCGGGCCTACATCGAGAGCAACATCGTTGTTCCGGACCAGCCGGAAAGCCCTGACAAGTTTTTGGAGGATTTGGAGAAGGATCCATTTTTTCTGGAACAATAACCATGCGCTGCCCAGGCAGTTGAGTTGACAGGGGAGGGGAGTTCAATTATGAACCCCCTTCTCAAAATGTTTATTCATGGAGTTTGAAATGCCCACGATTAATCAGTTGGTCCGCAAGGCGCGGGTCATCCAGTTGAAAGGTAAAAAAAGAGCCGCGTTGCAGGAATGCCCTCAGCGTCGGGGAGTCTGCGTGCGTGTGTACACCACCACACCCAAGAAGCCGAACTCCGCTCTTCGGAAAGTAGCCAGAGTGCGACTGACCAATGGAATTGAGGTGACTTCTTACATCCCCGGCGAAGGGCACAATCTGCAGGAGCACTCCGTGGTCATGATCCGCGGCGGTCGTGTCAAGGATTTGCCCGGTGTCCGTTATACGATTATCAGAGGTACGCTGGATGCGGCCGGTGTTCAGGATCGCCGGAAGAGCCGCTCCAAGTACGGAGCCAAACGTCCTAAATAGGTACAAGGAGATTGACGTATGCCTCGCAAGGGACCCACGCCGAAGCGTGAAGTGCTGCCAGATCCGAAATTCGGAAGCCGGGTGGCCACAAAGTTTGTCAACCAGATGATGTTTGACGGCAAGAAAAGCGTTGCCGAGAAGATATTTTATGACGCCATCGAAGAACTTGGCAAGCGCACCGACAGTGAACCGCTCAGAGCTTTTGAACAGGTCATTGAAAAAGTGAAGCCGCAGATGGAAGTCAAATCCCGTCGCGTCGGAGGCGCCACCTACCAAGTGCCCATGGAAGTCCGTCCTGCACGGCAGGAAGCCTTGGCTATCCGCTGGCTGGTCAACTATGCCCGCTCCCGTGGAGAGAAAGGCATGGTGTTGCGCTTGGCGGCTGAATTTCTGGATGCATATAACGATCGCGGTGGTGCCATCAAGAAACGTGAAGACACCCATCGAATGGCCGAAGCCAACAAGGCTTTTGCCCATTACCGCTGGTAAATGAGGTTTATTTCGTGTCTAAACGTGTTCCCATAGAAAATCAGCGCAATATCGGTATCATGGCCCACATTGATGCGGGCAAGACCACGACTACCGAACGTATTTTGTTTTACACGGGTGTTTCCCACAAGATCGGCGAAGTTCATGACGGTCAAGCGACCATGGATTGGATGGAGCAGGAGCAGGAGCGTGGCATCACCATTACTTCTGCGGCTACCACCTGTCATTGGCGCAACTGCCGCATCAACATTATCGATACCCCCGGTCATGTGGATTTCACAGTGGAAGTTGAGCGCTCCTTGCGGGTGCTTGACGGTGCAGTTGCTGTTTTTTGCGCTGTTGGCGGAGTAGAGCCTCAGTCTGAGACCGTTTGGAGGCAAGCGGACCGGTATGGGGTTCCCCGGATTGCCTTTGTCAACAAGATGGACCGCTCGGGAGCTGACTTTTACCGAGTTGTCGAAATGATCAAGGATCGCCTCAAGGCGAAGCCTGTGCCGCTGCACCTGCCCATCGGCGCAGAGGAAAAATTCTTGGGACAGATTGACCTCGTGCGCAAGGTCGCGTTGTACTACGACGAAGACTCCAAGGGCGAAACGGTCAGCGTGCGCGAGATCCCCGCCGAAATGGCGGACCTTGTTGATGAGTGGCGCATGAATCTGGTGGAGGCCATTGCCGAAGAAGACGAAACTCTGCTCGAAAAATATTTGGGCGGGGAAGAGTTGCAGCCCGAAGAAATCATGGCCGGCATCCGCTCCGCAACCATTGGCATGAAAATCTGTCCGGTGATTTGCGGTTCGGCGTTCAAGAACAAGGGCGTGCAGGCTTTGCTCGATTGCGTGGTGGATTATTTGCCATCTCCGATTGAAGTTCCTCCCATGATTGGGACCGATCCTGATTCCAAGGAAGAGATCGTTTGTGAGTGCTCCGATGATTTGCCTTTGAGCGCCCTTGCGTTTAAGCTCATGGCAGATCCTTTTTTCGGGCACCTAACCTTCTTGCGCGTCTATTCCGGAATTCTGGAAACAGGGACCACGGTTTTGAACGCGGCTTCCGGGAAAAAAGAGCGGGTTGGCCGTTTGTTGAAGATGCACGCCAACAAGCGCGAAGACATCAAAGAGGCCCACGCCGGAGACATCGTTGCCGCGGTTGGCTTGAAGCAGACCAGCACGGGTGAAACGCTGTGTGACCTGAAACGGCCCATTCTGCTTGAGTCCATGGATTTCCCGGAGCCCGTCATCGAGGTTGCCATTGAGCCCAAGACCAAGACGGACCGCGACGCCCTGGGTCAGGCATTGCAGAAATTGGTCAAGGAAGATCCTTCCTTCAGGGTCAAGACGAACGAGGAAACAGGGCAGACCCTTATCGCCGGAATGGGTGAACTACACCTGGAAATCATCGTTGACCGCCTGACGCGCGAATTCAAGGTTGATGCCAATGTGGGCAAGCCTCAGGTTGCCTACCGTGAGACCATCTCTAAACCCGCCGAGAAGGACCTCAAGTACGCCAAACAGTCCGGAGGCCGCGGTCAGTACGCCCATGTAGTCATCAAGGTCGAGCCGCAAGAGCCAGGTGGTGGTTACGAATTCGTCAACGGGATCGTGGGCGGCGTCATCCCAAAGGAATACATTCCTGCGGTGGACAAGGGTATCCGAGAAGCACTTCTCAATGGTATCATGGCCGGTTTTCCAATGGTTGATATAAAGGTCGAGCTGATTCATGGCTCATACCATGAAGTCGACTCGTCCGAGCAGGCGTTCTATATCGCTGGCTCCATGGCGGTAAAAGAGGCCTGTCAGAAAGCCGCCGCCGTGCTCTTGGAGCCGATCATGTTTGTGGAAGTGCTCACTCCTGACGATTACATGGGTGATGTCATGGGCGATCTGAACGGTCGGCGAGGACGTATAGTTAGCCTTGAAATGCGACACGGGATGCAGATTATTCGCGCCAATGTGCCGCTGAGCAGCATGTTCGGGTACGCAACGGATTTGCGTTCAAAAACCCAGGGTCGAGCAACATACACGATGCTGTTCGATCATTATGACCGCCTTCCCGCCAGTCTTGCTGAAGAATTGACCAAGAAATGAGAATGGAGATGAACAATGGGCAAACAGAAATTTGAGAGAAAGAAGCCGCACGTCAATATTGGAACGATTGGTCATATTGACCACGGCAAGACGACCCTGACGGCTGCGATCACGAAGATCGCGAGCATGAAAGGCGGCGGCGCCTTCGTGGCTTTTGACGAGATCGACAAGGCCCCGGAGGAGAAGGAGCGCGGCATCACGATCGCGACTGCGCATGTGGAATACGAGACGGCCAAGCGCCACTACGCGCACGTGGATTGTCCCGGCCATGCCGACTACATCAAGAACATGATCACCGGCGCGGCCCAGATGGACGGCGCGATCATTGTTGTGGCCGCCACCGACGGTCCGATGCCTCAGACCCGCGAGCACATTCTTCTGGCCCGCCAGGTCGGCGTTCCATACGTGGTCGTGTTCCTGAACAAGGTAGACCTTGTTGACGACGAGGAACTGATCGAACTGGTTGAAATGGAAGTTCGCGAGTTGCTGTCAAAGTACGAATTTCCCGGAGACGACGTTCCGGTAGTCCGTGGCTCTGCGCTGAAGGCGCTGGAGAGTGACAGCGCCGACGCCGAAGATGCCAAGTGCATTCTCGAGCTTCTTGACGCCTGTGACTCCTATATCCCTGAGCCCGTGCGCGAGACGGAAAAGCCGTTCCTGATGCCCATCGAGGACGTGTTCTCGATTTCAGGTCGCGGCACGGTTGTGACGGGTCGTGTGGAACGCGGGATCGTGCGGGTTGGCGAGGAAGTGGAGATCGTTGGCATCAACGACACGCGCAAGACGACGTGCACGGGCGTAGAGATGTTTCGCAAGCTGCTGGACGAAGGTCGTGCCGGCGACAACATTGGCGCACTTCTTCGCGGTGTGAAGCGCGACGACGTAGAGCGTGGTCAGGTTTTGGCCAAGCCGGGATCCATCACTCCGCACACGAAGTTTTCCGCGGAAGTGTACGTGCTTTCGAAGGAAGAGGGTGGACGCCACACTCCGTTCTTCTCTGGCTATCGTCCTCAGTTTTATTTTCGCACGACGGACATCACGGGCGTGGTGACGTTGGACGAAGGCATCGAAATGATCATGCCTGGGGACAATACCACGTTCCATGTGCATCTGATCAATCCGATCGCCATGGAAAAGGGTCTTCGTTTCGCCATTCGTGAAGGTGGCCGGACCGTGGGCGCTGGTGTTGTTTCCGAAATTCAGGAGTAACGGACAAGGTCATCATGAACAGTGACAAAATTCGCATTAAATTGAGAGCGTACGACTACCGCATTTTAGATAAGGCTGTAGCCGAGATTGTCGACTCTGCACGCAACACCGGCGCTTCCATTGCCGGTCCGATCCCATTGCCGACACGCATCCATAAGCAGACTATTCAAAAGTCCGTGCATGTGGATAAAAAATCTCGCGAACAGTTTGAAATGCGCGTACACAAGCGCCTTTTGGACATTCTTGAACCTACCCAACAGACGGTTGATGCTCTGGGCAAGCTGAATCTTCCCGCTGGCGTTGATGTTGAAATCAAGCTGTAGGGATAACGAGGGCTATCATGAAACAGACTTTAGGACTCGTTGGGCGCAAAATCGGTATGACCAGGATTTACGGAGCTGACGGAAACGTTATCCCTGTAACTGTCATTCAGGCCGGTCCGTGTCCCGTTATTGATAAGAAAGTCAGCGACCGTGACGGATACACCGCTTTGCAGGTTGGTTTTGAAGCAGTTGCTGCTCATCGTCTGACCAAACCCGAACAAGGCCATCAGCAAAAAGCAAATTGTGGCTTTTACAAAATGCTGAAGGAAATTCGTCTCGGAAGCGTGGAAGAATACGAGATCGGTCAGCAGTTGACAGTGGCGATGTTCGCTCCTGGTGAAAAAATCCGGGTCAGTGGTACTTCTAAGGGGCGTGGCTTTGCCGGCGTTATTCGGCGCTGGAATTTTGCCGGCGCTCCTGCATCGCACGGTCACGAGCAGGTGCACCGCAAGCCCGGCTCCATTGGGCAATGCGCGTGGCCGAGCAAGGTCTTCAAGGGAAAGAAGATGCCTGGCCAGCTTGGCAACAAGACTGCCACATTCCTCAATCTGGAGATCGTCGACGTGCGCCCTGAAGACAATGTCGTGCTTGTTCGCGGCCAGGTTCCAGGACCCAAGCAGGGGATCGTCGTCCTCAGCAAGCTGAAGTAAAGGGGTATAGATAATGGCGAACGCGAAAGTATACGATCAGAACAAACGGGAAATCGGAGAGATTTCTCTTGCCGACGATGTTTTTCAGGTGGAAGTCAAGCCCGAGGTGCTGCACCTTGCGGTGCGCTCCCACTTGGCGAAGCTGCGTGCTGGCACCGTCGGAGTCAAGACCCGCGGGCTGGTCAGGGGCGGCGGAAAGAAGCCGTGGCGCCAGAAAGGCACTGGGCGTGCCCGTGCCGGTTCATCACGCTCTCCCTTATGGCGTAGCGGTGCTGTTATCCACGGCCCGGTCGCCCGTGATTATAGTTTTAAGATTAATAAGCAGATCAGGAAGCTGGCCCTGAAGATGGCTCTTTCTTCCAGGTTCTCGTCCGAGAATCTGCTTGTTGTCGACAAGCTGAAGTTCGACGGGATCAAAACTAAGAACTTCGTGGCCTGCAAGAACACTCTGGGTCTGAAAAAAGCCTTGATTGTTGTGGCTGAAAAAGATAGCAACCTTGCTCTTTCGGCCAGGAATGTCCCTGGTTTTCTTGTTTTGGACCAGCTGTCGATCAATGTTTACGAAATCCTCAAGTATCCTCAGATGGTCCTGGATCAGGGCGCGGTTGAGGCCCTGCAGGAGAGGTTGAAATAATGGAAAGCACGCAAGTATTGCTCCGGCCGCTCATTTCAGAGAAATCGACCGGCCTTAAGGAAATTGGGAACCAGGTAGTTTTCTTGGTTCATTCCGCAGCGAACAAGATCGACGTGCGGCGCGCGGTGGAGAGTGTCTTCGATGTGAAGGTCTCCGCTGTGAACATTGTCAAGTACCGTCCGCGTTTGAAAAAGAAATTCGGTCGCACGGTTGGTAAGATCAGCGGGTTTAAGAAGGCCTACGTGGCTCTCGAGGCCGGCGAAAAGATTGATTTCTTTGAAGGGGTGTAAACATGGCCATCCGGAAACTCAAACCCACGTCAGCCGGACGCCGGGCTCAGACTGTTCTCACATTTGATGAGATCACGAAGTCCACGCCTGAGAAGTCCCTGACCAAGGGGTTGAATAAGAAAAGCGGCCGCAACCATTTCGGCCGCATCACCATGCGCCGTCGCGGTGGCGGGAATAAGTCCTTGTATCGCCTGATTGATTTCAAGCGTAATAAGCTCGATATTCCGGCCAAAGTTGCCAGCATCGAATATGATCCCAACCGCAGCGCCCGTATTGCCCTCCTGCACTACGCCGATGGTGATAAGCGCTACATAATTTGTCCTCTGGGGATTGGTGTCGGGGATCAGATACTGGCCGGCGACAAGGCCGACATTAAGCCCGGCAACGCCCTGCCCATGGCACGCATTCCGTTGGGCACCCTGGTCCATAATGTGGAGCTCTATCCAGGTCGCGGTGGGCAGTTGGTTCGCTCCGCCGGTGCATATGCACAAGTCATCGCCAAGGAGGAGAAGTACGTTTCATTGCGGCTCCCTTCCGGCGAAGTGCGCAAGGTGCTGGCCTTGAATACTGCGACCGTTGGTCAAGTTGGTAACATTGAGCACGAAAATGTCTCCATCGGCAAGGCAGGTCGCAACCGCTGGCTGGGTAAGCGGCCAAAGGTCCGAGGCGTGGCCATGAACCCCGTCGACCATCCGTTGGGCGGTGGCGAAGGCAGAAGCTCTGGTGGGCGTCATCCTGTTACTCCGTGGGGCAAGCCCACCAAGGGTTACAAGACTCGTTCACCCAAGAAGGCTTCTTCCAAGTTAATCGTCAAACGCCGCGGAACTAAGTAGGAGTTTCTATGCCAAGGTCTTTGAAAAAAGGTCCTTTTGTGGACGACCACCTGCTGAGCAAGGTGGAGAAAACCAACGCTGAGCGGAGCCGGCAGGTAATCAAAACCTGGTCGCGCCGCTCGACGATCGTGCCCGAGATGGTCGGCCTGACTTTTGCGGTGCATAACGGGAAAAAGTTTATCCCCGTGTTTGTCTCCGAAAACATGGTCGGTCACAAACTTGGTGAGTTCGCCCCCACCAGGACATATTTTGGCCACGCTGCTGATAAGAAGAAGAAATAAGCAGGAAGTTTCATTATGGAAGCAAGATCAGTTGCCAAGTTTATACGCGTTTCCCCGCAGAAAGCCAGGTTGGTCGCACGCAACGTGACCGGCAAACCTGTGGAGGACGCGCTCAATGTCCTGAAATTCACCCCCAAGAAGGCTGCCCGTCTGATTGAGAAAGTACTTACGACAGCCATTGCGGATGCTGAACACAATTCCAAGCTTAATGTGGACAACCTCTATGTGAAAGAAGTTCGCATCGATGGTGGTCCGAGCTGGAAGCGTATTCAGTCAAGAGCAATGGGTCGGGCATACAGAATTATCAAGCGCAGCAGCCACATTACTGTGGTTGTCGATGAACTCTAGGAGGGCAGTGCTTTGGGTCATAAAGTTCATCCTTACGGATTCCGTTTGGGATACAATAAAAACTGGAAGTCCCGTTGGTTCAGCGACAAAAAGTATGCCGAGTATGTTTTCGAGGACAGCAAGCTTCGAAAATATGTGAAGGAAAAGCTGTTTCATGCCGGTATTTCCAAGATTGAAATCGAGAGAGCTGCCGACAAGGTTCGTCTGATCCTTTTCACTGCGCGCCCCGGTATTGTTATCGGACGTAAAGGCGTTGAAATTGAAAAGTTGCGGGCCGAGCTCAAGGGCAAATTTGCCCGCGAATTCGTCATCGAAGTCAACGAAATCCGGCGACCGGAAACCGATGCCCAGTTGGTCGCGGAATCCATTGCCCAGCAGCTTGAGCGTCGTGTAGCTTTTCGGCGCGCCATCAAAAAGACTTTGGGCATGGCCCAGAAGTTCGGCGCTCTTGGAATCAAGGTTCAGTGCGGTGGACGTCTTGGCGGTGCCGAGATTGCCCGTACCGAATGGGCTAGAGAAGGACGTGTTCCCCTGCACACTTTGCGTGCTGACATCGATTACGGCGTTGCCACTGCAAAGACCACGTATGGTGTCATTGGCATCAAGGTCTGGGTGTTCAAGGGCGAGATCCTGAGCGAGGTGGAGAACTGATGCTGAGTCCCAAGAAGGTCAAATTTCGGAAGCAGCAAAAGGGTCGGATTCGCGGTCTTGCACAGCGTGCGACCACGGTTGCTTTTGGTGATATCGGTTTGAAGGCCATGGAATGCGGAAAACTTACGAGTCAGCAGATTGAAGCTGCCCGTATCGCAATGATGCGGCATATCAAAAGAGGCGGCAAAGTCTTTATTCGTATTTTTCCCGACAAGACGATCACTGCCAAGCCTTTGGAAGTGCGTCAGGGCAAGGGCAAGGGCTCGCCAGTCGGCTGGTGTGCACCAGTTCAGAGAGGTCGCATTATTTACGAGATAAAGGGTGTTGATGTTGAGCTGGCCAAAGAAGCATTGCAAAGAGCTGCCTACAAGCTGCCTATAAAGACTTCCATAGTCGAAAAGGAGTAAGACAGTATGAATGCTCAACAGTTACACGAATTGGATTCTGTGAAGCTCCAGGAAAAGCTTGGTGAGTTTCGCAAGGAGCTGATGAATCTTCGTTTTCAGCATGCAACTGCGCAGCTTGAAAATACTCAGAGAATCCCGCTCGTCAAGAAGTCCATTGCCCGGATTCTGACGATTTTGAAAGCGAAGGACATGGAGACAGGTGATGAGTAACAGCGGAAAGACATCAAACAAGAGAACTCTTGTTGGCTTCGTGGTGAGCGACAAGAACGACAAGACCATTGTCGTGCGTGTCGAAACACTGGTCAAACATCCTGTTCTTAAAAAATATATCCGCCGCAGAAAGAAATTCATGGCTCATGACCCCAATAATGAATGTCACATTGGGGATAAAGTTCAGATTGTCGAGCACCGGCCGCTGAGCGCTCGGAAAAACTGGCATCTGATGAAAATCATCGAAAGAGCTTTGTAGGGGATTGTACAATGATTCAAATGCAGACGACTTTGGATGTCGCAGACAATTCCGGAGCCAAGAAGGTTGCCTGCATCAAGGTGCTGGGCGGGAGCAAGAGGCGTTATGCTCGAGTTGGAGACATTATTATGGTCTCCGTTAAAGAAGCAATCCCTCATGGAAAGGTCAAGAAAGGCGATGTTCTCCAGGCAGTAGTTGTCAGGACAACAAAAGAGATTGGTCGCCCAGATGGAACTTTCATCCGTTTCGACAATAATTCAGCCGTACTGCTGAATAAGAACCTTGAGCCGATGGGCACTCGTATTTTTGGGCCTGTTGCACGTGAACTGCGGGCGAAGAACTTCATGAAGATTGTATCTTTAGCCCCCGAGGTGTTGTAAACTATGTCAACTCAGGTCTGGAAAATTCACAAAGACGACAAGGTCATTGTGCTTGCAGGTAAGGACAAGGGCAAGATAGGCAAGGTTGTCAAGGTGCTTCGCAGCAAAAACCAGGTTGTGGTCGAGAAGGCGAACATGGTGAAAAAACATACCAAGCCCAATCCCTACAACAACCAGCCTGGCGGTATTGTCGAAAAGGAAATGCCGCTGGATATTTCCAACGTGCAGTTGGTGTGCAACGCATGCTCGAAGCCGACACGGTTGGGCTACAAGTTCACCGACGATAACAAGAAAGTTCGTTATTGCAAAAAATGCAATGAAACGATCAGTTAAGGTGCAGCAATGAGTAGTCTCGATAAGATCTACAAAGATAAAGTCGCTCCTGAGCTCGCGAAGGAATTCAATTACACAAGTGTGATGCAGATCCCTTCGATAAAGTTTGTCTCATTGAACATGGGACTGGGTGAAGGTAGCCAGAATAACAAGATCATTCAGGATTCTGTACGCGATTTGTCTCTGATTGCTGGTCAGCGGGCTGTTGTAACGCGGGCTAAAAAATCCATCGCCGCTTTCAAGCTGCGCGAGGGGATGCCTGTAGGCTGCCGTGTATCGCTTCGTGGAGACAGGATGTGGGCCTTCTTGGAGAAGCTCTTGACCATAGCGCTTCCCCGGGTCCGCGATTTTCGTGGTGTCCCTGACAGGGGTTTCGATGGACGCGGCAATTACACCCTGGGAATCAAGGAACATACGATCTTTCCTGAAATTGAAATCGACAGGATCGAAAAGGCTGTGGGCATGAATATTTCTGTGATCACCACGGCTCGGACTGACAAAGAAGGCAAGATGCTGTTGAAGCTTCTTGGAATGCCCTTCAAGAAGTAAGGAGGAGTGTAACTTGACTCGCACATCTTTGATGGTCAAGGCTCAGCGGAAGCCCAAATTTTCCACCCGCCAGTACAACAGATGTCCTATTTGCGGTCGCCCTCGGGCTTTTATGCGCAAGTTTGGCATCTGCAGAATCTGCTTCAGGAATATGGCCCTTGCCGGTGAACTGCCAGGCGTAAGAAAATCCAGCTGGTAATAGAGGTAAACGCATGTCTGTCATTGATCCTATTGCAGATTTATTGACACGAATTCGCAACGCCTACAAGGCGATGCATTCCACTGTATCCATAACTCCCAGCCGCACCCGTGAGGCGCTGCTCAAAATATTGAACGAAGAAGGGTACATAAACGGATACTCTGTAGAGACGGACGCCTTGCTCGTGGATCTGAAGTATCACGATAACAAGGCTGTCGTCGCCGGCTTGAAGAGAATCAGCAAGCCCGGCCGTCGTATCTACGTTGGCGCCAAGAGCATCCCCTCTGTGCAAAATGGTCTTGGAATTTGCGTTCTGTCGACCTCCAAGGGCATTCTGGAAGGGAAAAAAGCTGCTGAAATTGGTGTTGGCGGCGAACTTCTTTGTGAGATCTGGTAGGAGATCGCTATGTCACGAGTAGGAAAAATGCCCATCAGCATCCCCAGTGGTGTTGATTTGAAAATTGCAGATAGTGTGATTGAGGTGAAGGGCCCCAAGGGCATCTTGACCCTGGCCACGCATCCTGCAGTTGCCGTTAGTTTGGATAATAACACGCTTTTCGTGAATCCGGTTGAGGACAGCAGGATTGCCCGACAGCAGCATGGTCTGCGTCGCACGTTATTGGCCAATGCCGTGACTGGAGTGACCAAGGGTTTTGAGAAGGCCTTGGAAGTGATCGGAGTCGGGTACAAGGTTAACGTGCAGGGCAATACAATTGTTCTCAACGTTGGCTATTCACATCCCGTCAACTTCGTGTTGCCTGACGGCATCCAGGCCAAGGCTGAAAACAACAAGATCACGGTTTCTGGATGTGACAAGCAGGTCGTTGGTGAAGTGGCGGCTCAGATTCGTCGCGTTCGTCCCCCTGAGCCTTACAAGGGCAAGGGCATTAAGTATTCCGATGAGACTATTCGTCGCAAGGCCGGCAAATCCGGCGGCAAGAAATAGGATATGTTATGAAATTATCACGTGATGAAGCCCGTATAAAGCGCAAGTCCCGGATCCGCAAAAAGGTAAACGGCACGGCTGAGCGTCCACGCTTGGTTGTTTTCCGTTCCAACAAGCACATCTACGCGCAGATCATTGATGATCTGGCCGGCGCGACCCTGGCTTCAGCTTCCACGTTGGCGCTCGAAGGTGAGAATATTCGTCTCACCATCGACAACGCGAAGCTGGTCGGGAAGAAGGTTGCCGAAGAGGCGATCAAAAAGAGTATCACTTCGGTGGTCTTTGATCGTAACGGCTTCGTGTACCATGGCCGGATCAAGGCCGTAGCTGATGGAGCCAGGGAAGGCGGCTTAAATTTTTAATCGAGGACATCCATGCAACAGAACGAATTTGAACTCATTGAGAAAATTGTCTATCTCAATCGCGTCGCCAAAGTTGTCAAGGGTGGCCGTCGATTTAGTTTCAGCGCTTTGGTCGTTGTTGGAGATGGTAAAGGAACTGTTGGTTTTGGTCTTGGCAAGGCGAATCAAGTCCCCGATGCCATCAAGAAGGCCACGGACCGGGCTCGTAAGAGCATGCAAAAGGTTGAACTTTTGGATGGCACTATCCCTTACGAAATTGTTGGGAATTTTGGAGCTGGAAAAGTCCTTCTCAAGCCTGCTTCGGCGGGTACTGGTATCATTGCCGGTGGCCCTGTCCGCGCGGTCATGGAGGCGGCAGGCGTGCACGATATCCTGACCAAGGCCATTGGCACAAACAACCCGCATAACGTTTTGCGTGCCACCTTTGCCGGCTTGCGTTCATTGCGCAGTGCGGAACTGGTTGGGTTGATGCGTGGCAAGACTCTCTCGGTTAAGAGGAAATAGAGTATGATCAAGATTAAATTAAAGAAGAGCCTGATCACGCAAAATCCGACCCAAAAAGGGACGGTCAAGGCTCTTGGTTTTACCAAGCTCAATCAGATCCGCACGCTTCCCGACAATGAATGCGTTCGCGGGATGATCAACCAGGTCAAGCACCTTGTAGAGGTTATTGAGTAATGAACCTGCATGAATTGTATCCATACCCCGAAGAACGCGCCAAGGTGAAACGACTTGGGCGTGGCACTGCATCCGGTCAAGGCGGGACTGCTGGCAAGGGACACAAGGGCCAGAACGCGCGAAGTGGCGGCGGAGTGCCGGCTTGGTTTGAGGGTGGCCAGATGCGTCTGTATCGCCGTTTGCCCAAGCGCGGATTCAAGAATCCTTTCAGGGTCGTTTATCAGACTCTGAATTTGTCAACGATCTACTCTGCGTTCACGGATAAGACAGAGATCCAGATCGAGGATCTGTATCTTTCCGGCCTTGTGAATCGAGATATGCCTGTGAAGATCCTTGGTGACGGCGAGGCCGGCAAGCCAGTAAAGATCACGGCGCATAAGTTCAGTAAGCAGGCGATTGAAAAGATCACTGCTGCGGGTGGCGAAGCAATTTCCATTGAAGGATAGCATTGTGAGTATCTCCAAAGGCGCAAACGCTGGCATGTCAGAGTTGAAGGCCAAGTTTATTTGGACTTTTCTTCTCTTGGCGGTCTTTCGTGTCGGGGTGCATTTACCGATCCCCGGAGTCGACGGTAACGCGCTGGCTGACTTTTTTGCCAATGCCCAGAACACCCTGTTCGGATTGTTCGACATGTTCTCCGGCGGCGGACTTATGAATTTGTCCATCTTCGCCCTTGGGATCATGCCGTACATCTCCGCGTCGATCATCCTTCAACTGCTGACGGTTGTCAGTCCCGACCTCAAGCGCCTGAGCAAGGAAGAAGGAGCCGCTGGTCGCAAGAAGATTACACAGTATACCCGCTATGGAACTGTGCTCATTGCCGTGATTCAGGGACTTGGGATTGCCATTGGCGTAGAAAGCATGACCAGTCCCACCGGGGCTTCCATTGTGTATATGCCAGGTTGGGGCTTCCGACTGGTTACGATTTTGACCCTTACGGCCGGGACTGTGTTCATCATGTGGCTCGGCGAGAAAATCACCGAAAAGGGGATCGGCAACGGGATCAGCTTGATTATCTGCGCCGGGATCATCTCCGGTCTGCCCAGCGGGATAGGTAAGTCCTATCGGCTTTTCACAGCTGGCGACATATCCCTTTTTACAATACTCTTGGTTGGCATCGTCATGGCTGGTGTTTTGGTAGGCATCACCTTCATGGAGCGTGCTCAGCGGCGCATCCCAATTCATTATGCCAAACGTATGGTCGGTCGGAAGATGTATGGCGGGCAAACGAGTCATCTTCCGCTCAGGATCAACACTGCTGGAGTGATTCCCCCGATTTTTGCCTCATCGATTCTGATGTTCCCGGCAACCATCGCCAACTTCTCTAATGTTGAAATTTTGCAGCGTGTTTCTGATTACTTCCGGCCAGATTCACTCATTTACAACATCTTTTTTGTTGGATTTATCGTTTTTTTCTGTTTTTTTTACACGGCCATTGTTTTTGATCCCAAGGAAATTTCCGAAAACCTCAAGAAGCAAGGGGCTTTCGTTCCGGGAATTCGGCCTGGTTTCAAGACAAACGAATATATAGACAAGGTTCTAACGCGTTTGACTTTGTGGGGAGCTTTATATATCTCCACCGTCTGCGTTTTGCCCATGGTTCTGATGAAGCAGTTCAATGTCCCCTTTTATTACGGGGGGACATCTCTGCTGATTGTCGTCGGCGTCTCCATGGATACGATGGCTCAGGTTCAGTCACATCTGATTTCGGGGCGCTATGACGGATTGTTGGCCAAGGCCAAGATCAAGGGCAGACAAGGTTGAAGAAATATCGTGGCATCTTCCTGAAAAACGATCAGGAAGTTGCCGTTTTGAGAGAAGCCAATCGCATTGCGGCCGAGATCCTGGTCGATCTTGGTCGCCAGGTTGCCCCGGGGGTAACAACAATGCAGTTGGAGGAATGTGCCAACGATCTGTGCATGCGCTACAGCGTTGAACCGGCATTCAAGGGTTATCTGGGCTTTCCGCATGCCCTTTGCTGTTCCATCAACGAAGAAATTGTGCATGGATTTCCGTCTTCTCGAATTCTGGCAGACGGGGACATCCTATCCATAGATTTCGGTGTTAAGTTTCAAGGTTTTTACGGCGATACCGCAAAAACCTTTCCTGTAGGAAATATAAGTGAGGGCGCGGCCCATTTGCTGGCTGTTACTGAGGAGTCCCTTCGCAAGGGGATCGCTCAGGCTGTTTCAGGAAATGACCTTTACGATATTTCACGGGCTGTACAGGAATGCGTTGAAGTTCATGGGTATTCCGTGATTCGGAGGTTTGTAGGGCATGGTATTGGTCGGATGCTTCATGAGAAGCCAGAAGTCCCCAATTTTGTGCCTAAGAACTGCTCACGGGTCCCGTTGAAACCAGGAATGGTGATTGCCATTGAGCCAATGGTGGCTATGGGTTCCGAACACGTCGAAATCCTCTCCGACGGTTGGACCGCAGTGACCAAGGACAGAAGCCTGTCTGCTCATTTTGAGCATTCGGTGGCCATTACCAAGGACGGCCCATACATTCTCAGTCAAGTCTGATTTGGCTGGGTTGCAATTGCAAATCTGCGAGGGATTCGATGAAAGTTAGACCTTCAGTTCGCAAAATTTGTCCCAAATGCAAAGTGATCAAACGCAAAGGCGTGCTTCGGGTTATTTGCGACAATACGCGGCATAAACAAAGACAGGGTTAAGGATAGGGGGATATTGTGGCAAGATTAGTTGGTGTAGATTTGCCGAGAAACAAAAGGCTCGATATTGCATTGACATATATTTATGGCATTGGCCGGGCTACAGCACTCAAGATCCTTGATGACACAGGTATTGATTGGACCAAGAACAGTGATGATCTCACTGGCGACGATATCAACATCCTGCGTAAAGAACTCGAAGCTAAGTACAAGGTTGAAGGCGACCTGCGCCGTGAAATCGTGGCCAACATCAAGCGGCTCATGGATATCGGTTGCTACAGAGGGTTGCGGCACAGACGCGGTTTGCCCTGTCGTGGTCAGCGCACGCACACCAACGCGCGGACACGCAAAGGCCCACGCAGAGCCATTGTTGGCAAGAAGAAAAAGTAACTGGGTGGAGACAGACAGATGGCTAGACCGCAAAGAGTGATCAAGAAAAAGGAAAAGAGAAATATCCCCACGGGTATTGCTCACGTGAACAGCACCTTCAATAATACGATTATCACCTTTACCGACCCGACAGGTAATGTGATTAGTTGGGCCAGCTCTGGGGCTTCCGGGTTCAAGGGTTCTCGTAAGAATACGCCTTTTGCGGCTCAGAAGGCAGCAGAAACTGCCGCTCGAAAGGCAATGGATTGTGGTATGCGCTCCGTGGGTATCCTGGTCAAGGGCCCTGGCTCCGGACGTGAATCCGCGATGCGTGCGATCAACGCCGTGGGCCTTCGAGTTTCCTTCATCCGCGACGTGACTCCGATACCGCATAACGGATGCCGTCCGCCCAAACGTCGTAGAGTATAGGGGGAATGTACCTTGGCTAGATATACAGGCGCTAAATGTAGAATATGCCGCAGAGAAGGCGGTAAGCTCTTTTTAAAGGGCGATCGATGTTATACGGATAAATGTGCCTTTGAGCGCCGGGCCTATGCGCCTGGTGACCATGGTAAGGCGCGCAAGAAGCCCAGTGACTACGCTCTCCAGCTGCGCGAGAAGCAGAAGGTGAGAAAGATGTACGGAATTCTTGAGGGCCAGTTCCGCAGATATTTTGAAGAAGCGGAGCGTCGTAAAGGAATTACCGGCACGAATCTTTTGATGCTGCTCGAAACGCGCATTGATAATGTCACGTATAAGCTTGGTTTTGCCAACTCCCGCAGCCAGGCTCGGCAGATGGTCCGTCACGGACTGTTCACCTTGAATGGCCGTCGTGTCAGTGTCCCATCGATTCAGATGAAGGCTGGCGACGTTCTGGAAGTGCGTGACCGCACAAAGAAGAATCTTGTCATTGCTGAAGCGTTGGAGATTGTTGCTCGACGTGGCGTTCCTGCTTGGCTTGAAGTTGACGCCGCTGCCATGAAAGGTTCTCTGAAAGCTCTCCCCACACGAGAAGACATCACGTTCCCAATGACAGAGCAGTTGATTGTTGAACTCTACTCCAAATAACAGGCGGTAAACATGAGTTCTACGTATAGCGGAGACAAAAAGGTTTACGTCCGAAATTGGGCAGAGCTAGTCAGGCCGGAGCAGCTCGAAAAGGATTCAAAGAACGATTCGATGTACGGGCGATTTGTGTGTGAACCCCTGGAAAGAGGGTTCGGTACCACCATTGGAAATGCTTTGCGCCGGGTTCTGCTCTCCTCTCTTCAAGGAGCCGCTCCGGTTTCGGTCAAAATTCAGGGCATTCAGCATGAATTCACGACCATCCCAGGGGTTAACGAAGATGTCACCGACATCGTTTTGAACGTGAAGCAGCTTCGTGTGGCCATGAACACCCCTGAGCCGCAGAAGGTTCAGCTTATTGCCAACTCTAAGGGTGAGGTCAAGGCTTCAGCAGTTGTTGAGAACCAGCACATTAAAATTCTCAATCCAGATCTGCACATCGCAACATTGTCCGAAGATATTGACCTGGTCATTGATCTCGAAATCCGTATGGGCAAGGGTTACGTCCCTGCAGAGATGCATGAAGAGTTGGACAATGAGATCGGCGTGATCACTTTGGACTCGAGTTTTTCGCCGATACGTAAGGTCGCATATGCGGTGGAGCAGGCCCGCGTCGGACAGATGACCAATTATGATAAGTTGATCATCGAGGTCTGGACCGATGGCTCCATCACCCCAGATGACGCCCTTGCATACAGTGCGAAGATCTTGAAAGAGCAGTTGACCGTCTTTATCAATTTTGATGAGGGCACAGCAGATATTGAGAAGTCAAAGTCCAAGCCACAGGACAAGATCAATGAGAACCTCTTCAAGAATATCGAGGATCTCGAACTACCCGTCAGAGCGAGCAATTGCTTGAAGAGCGCGGGTATTCATATCGTTGGTGAACTGGTCCAAAAGACCGAGGCTGATCTGCTCAAGACCAAGAATTTTGGCCGCAAGTCCCTGGAGGACATCCGTCGAGTTCTGGAGAGCATGGGCCTGGATTTCGGGATCAGAGTCGATAATTTTGATGAATTGTACCAGGATTGGTTAAAGAGGAACGAAGAAGATGAGGCATAGAAAATCCGGTCGGAAACTGGGGCGCACGTGGGAGCACCGCAAGGCCCTGATGAAAAATATGGCCCGTTCCCTGGTCGAGCACGAGCGCATTCGCACGACGGAGGCCAAGGCCAAGGAACTCAGGATCCTTGCCGACAAGCTGATCACCATGGCCTTGCAGGACAGCTTGCATGCACGTCGTCAGGCTTACGCTGTCCTTGGTAGTCATCACAGCGTCAAAAAGCTTTTTGATGAGATTGGTCCCCGATTCAAGGAGATTCCTGGCGGGTATACCCGGGTAGTCAAGTTTGGTATTCCTCGCGTTGGTGACAGCGCACCAATGGCCATGATCGAATTTACGCGGTTGAGCGAGCGGTTGGCCGGAGAAACCGCACCAGGCTCGACGGCTTCAGCTACAGAATAATTCATTCACAAGGCAGCTTCGCTGCCTTGTTTTTTTTGGGTACATGTATTGCTTTCATCTATGCCAGGAATCACCGCTTATGGATATTCGAAAGATCGAGGCTTTTTCGAAGGTTTTTGAGCATCGCAGTTTTTCAAAAGCAGGAAAAGCGCTTTATCTCTCTCAGCCGACTATCAGCGCCCACGTGGCTTCCCTGGAGCAAGAGCTGGGAGTGCAACTTTTCGATCGTATCGGCCGGACTGTCGTTCCGACCAAGGCCGGAGAGGTGCTCTATCGCCACGCAAAGAAGATTTTTGACGCATCGGAGTTAGCCATATCTGAATTGCGCAAGCTGCAGGATCGCATCACGGGGCGGCTCGATATTGGCGCAAGCACGATCCCGGCTAATTATATAATGCCGGAGATCCTGGCCAAGTTTTGGCAGGCCTATCCGGAGGTGGTCATGGACCTGCGCATTGGTGATTCCGAGGACATCGTGAATCAGGTGCGCGAAAACACGCTCATGCTCGGGGTTGTGGGGGCGTATTTTGATGCTCCCGATCTTCACTTCGAGCCGGTTCTCGCGGATACGCTGGTGATGGTGATGTCTCCTGATATTCATGCCCGATATTGCCACCTTGAGACCGCGGAGCTTCTGCGTGCCCTTCCGTGGATCGTGCGAGAAGAAGGTTCGGGCACTCGAATCGCCATGGCTGCGAGTCTAGCGAAGTTTGAAATAGACATACATTCCCTGCACACCGTGATCATGGTTCGCAACGCTGGAGCCATGGCCAGATGCCTAGCCTCGGGCATGGGCGCAGCCATCACTTCCGCGGTGACCGTATCCGGCGAACTCGCTTCCGGTAGTCTTGTCGCGGTTAATCTTCCTGGCTTGCGCATGGAGCGGTTCTTTTATGTGGTCTTCAACAAGAAGAGATCTCTTTTTCCGGCGGCACTGAAGCTCATTGATTTTCTGAAGTCAAGCGTAGGTGAAGGGGCCACGAGGAGCACGGCGTGATAAAAAAAGAGCTGGTTCAGAGCGTCTCCGCTTCAGGTTGAGCAGCCAAACTGGCTCCAGGGGACCTGGAGCGAGCATTGGCCGGACTGAAGGTAGCGGCGGACAGTCGGATTCTCGCCGGTCTCGGCAATAGCGAGGACGCCGCTGTCGTCCGTTTTCCAGAGGGTAAGGCCCTGGTCCAGACAGTGGATTTCTTCACGCCCATCGTCAATGATCCGTTCCGTTTCGGCCAGATCGCGGCCGCCAATTCTCTTTCCGACATCTATGCCATGGGCGGGGAGCCCTACGTGGCGATGAATATTGTCTGTTTCCCCATTGGGGAAATGGACGTGGAAATATTGCGCGAGATTTTGCGAGGAGGTCTTTCTAAGATCGACGAGGCAGGAGCCTTCTTGGTTGGTGGGCACAGCGTTCAGGACAAGGAAATCAAGTACGGCCTGTCGGTCTCAGGCGTGGTAACCCCGGAGCAGTTTGCGACTAATGCCGGCCTGCGGCCAGGTGACGTGCTGATTTTGACCAAGCCCATCGGCTCCGGGGTGCTGGCAACGTCCATCAAGGCGCAATGGGACGGGTACCGTGAGCATGAAGAAGAGGTTTATCGCTGGGCTTCCAGGTTGAATCGGTTTCCTGGCGAGGCTGTCACCACATTCGGTCTTCGGGCGGCCACGGATGTGACGGGCTTTGGTCTTGGCGGCCACGCACTGGAGATGGCCCGAGCCTCTTCCTGCACCATTCACCTTGATGTCAACGCCGTGCCCCTCATGGAGCATGCCCTGGACATGGTCAGGGTCGGATTGCTGCCCCTTGGCAGCCACGCGAACAAGCACTACTGCCACGCGACGGTTTCGGCATCGCCAACGATTGACCCCATCTTGCTTGATCTCATGTTCGATGCCCAGACTTCCGGCGGAATGGTTCTCGGTGTGCCCGAAAAGAAGTCTTTGGAAGTTGGAAACTGGCTGCGCGCCAGGGGTGAAATGGCAGCGGTGATCGGATTTGTGGAGCCACTACGTGCAGATGGGAAACATCTAGTTCTGTGCTGAAAATTGATGTCGCACACGACTCGGGCAAGGAGGCCATACTTTGGGCGGAGCCCGGACAGTCCTTCTTGCACCTGTTGTTTGAGGCGCGGTTAGGCCGGGGACGTTTTTTTTGCGCTGGTGCTGGATTGTGTGGCAAGTGCAGGCTGCGTTTCACGGACCATCCTCCCGCACCCTGCACCGAAGATTTGGCCCGCTTTGATGCGCACGAACTGGCCCAAGGGTGGCGTCTGGGCTGTAAACACGTGGTTCTGCAGGCGTGCCGCATCGAAATCCCTGGCCTTGATCCATCCGTCCCGAATACGCCAAAAGGCGACAAGCTGGCCGTCGACATCGGCACGACACGCATCAAATGGGCTGTTCAAACCGGGGATGAGTCGAGTCCCGAACAGGGCATGCCCAACCCCCAGATGGGGGTGGGCAGTGAGATCATGTCCCGACTGCGTTACGCCCTTTCCTCCGATGCGGCCCGCGATCAGGTGCGTCAGTCCGTGCTGGAACTCCTAACCGGCTTTGTTCGTCAAAGCGGGGCTGCCGAGTGGGCCGTGGCCGGAAACAGCGTCATGATCGCCCTGCTTCTGGGACTCCCTCTGGAAGGCTTGGCGTATGCGCCATACAGATTGCCCTGGGGTGGCGGGGAAATTGTGCGCCTTGATCCGGACCTCCCCCCCCTCTACGTGCCTCCGCTCATTGCTCCTTTCGTCGGGGCGGACATCAGTGCCGGCTTGGCATACATTGTTTCCAACGATCCGGAGTATCCTTTTGTCTTGGCAGACATGGGCACCAACGGGGAATTTGTCTTGGCCCGTGATCCGAATCATTTCTATGCTTGCAGCGTGCCCATGGGTCCGGCCATCGAAGGGGTTGGACTGTGCTGCGGAGAGGTGGCCGGGGTTGATGTGCTGAGCCGCGTCAGCATTGGTCCGCAGGGGCTTAGTTGGAATGAAACAGGCCTCGTGGGTATTTCCGGAAGCGGATATGTTTCTCTCCTGGCCGTTTTGCGCCGCATTGGACTCGTTGGCGAGGACGGTCATTTCCAAGCTTCGCCCGCCATGCCGTTGGCGGCCAGGATTTCATCGCGGATCCAGCGTCATTCCATGGGGCGGATCCTGGGTCTGACGGAGGGTGTTTTTTTGGCGGAACGAGACATCGAGGAATTTTTGAAAGCCAAGTCCGGTGTCAATGTCGCCCTGAACACGTTGGTCGAAAGGGCGGGTCTGGCTGAAGAGGACGTGGCTCAGGTGTACTTGGCCGGGGCCCTGGGAAAGCATATGGATCCGGACGATCTGATAACGTTGGGCTTCCTGCCCGAAAGATGGCGGGAAAAAATTCGTGTCGCCGGCAATACGTCCCTGGCCGGGACACTCCTGGCGCTTCGAAGCGCGGAGGCGCAGTCGTGGCTTGCGTGCTTGCCTGGGCGGGTCGTTGTGCACAATCTGCTGGAACAGCGGGATTTTAATTCCCGATTCGTCCGGGCCATGCGCTTTTCATGGGTTTGAGAAGGAGGCGGCCCAGGAGGGCCGCCGTCATTTGAGCTTGTTTCCGATGGCTTCGTGGATGCGCCTGGAGCCCTGTTCGTCCCCCAAATAGCCGATGCGGATGGCGACTTCGGTCGTGGTCGAACTCTGGACCTTGATGCTGATCCACACGTCGCGCTCTCCATCCATGGTCTTGATCGAAGCCTGACTCAGCTGTTTCTCACGGTCCAGCACAGGCAGGCCCAAGGATTCACATCCGGCGATCGTGGCCTTGTACGTTGCGTCGAGGTTGGCATTGTAGGTTTTCTTCAGTTCTCCCGCGACATAGGTGTATGTTCCCACCGCGGCCGCTCCTCCAATGACCAGGGCTGCACAGCCCGTGCTCAAGAGCACCACGACCAGCAGTAGATTTTTGAGGCGGTTCATGTCTTCCTCCGTTTTTTTGCGCTGTCTACGTGTTTTTTGCGGCAAAGAAAAGGGCGCTCAGTCGAGGGACAGGATGTCTTGCACTGCCAGCTCGAATTGCATGAGGCCGTTGAATTTGGATCGGCGCGGAGTGTAGGCCATGGTCAGATTACGGCCGTTGAAGGCCGTGTCCCGCCAGCGTTCGCCCTGACGCCAAGCCACGGCGCGCATGGTCGTCCCGTCGCTGGCATCACTGACGTGCAGTTCGAGATGCTTTTTTTGGCCGAAAAATCTGTGCCGGAGAACTTTCAGCGGCGGGGAGAGGAAAATCGGGCGCGGATTGCCCTGGCCAAAGGGCTGCATCAGCTCCAGCTCCTTGAGAAGGGTGTCAGTCAGCAGCGCGAAGGGAAGTTGGGCGTCCAGTTCCAGGACAGGCGGGGCCGGGTTGGTGCCCAGCTGTTCCTCCACGGCCCAGGCGAAGAGGTTCTTCAGATTAGCGAGCTGGAAGGGTTCGAGCTTGAGGCCCGCAGCTTGGCGATGCCCCCCAAATTTGTACAGACATTGTTTGCAGGACAAGAGGGCCTGATACAGGTCAAACGAGGGGGTGGATCGGCCAGAGCCTTTGAAGATGCCGTTCTCCTTGGTCAGGATCAGACAGGGGCGATGAAAGCGCTCGACGATGCGTGAGGCTACGATGCCAATAATGCCCGAATGCCAGTGCTCGGAATGGAGCACCAGACCGGGAAGATGAAGCTGGGATTCAGCCTGAACGATGGCTTCCTCCAAGATGCGTTGCTCTTCCAGTTTGCGCTTGGAGTTGAGCCGGTCCAGTTGCGCCGCGAGGAGACGGGCCTCTTCCAGACGGTTTTCCAAGAGCAGGTTCACGGCCAGATCTGGATCGCCGATCCGCCCGGCGGCGTTGATGCGCGGGGCCAAGGCAAAACCAATGGTGCCGGTACCCACGTCATCCTCGGAGGACAGCCCGCTGATCTCTTTCAAGGCCTGGATTCCCGGGCGGCGGCCCTCCTTGATGAGGAGCAATCCGTTCTTGACCATGATCCTGTTCTGTTCGTCCAAAGGCACCACGTCGGCCACGGTGCCGAGAGCAACGAGATCCAGATAGTCACGGATATCGACCCGCGGTTCGGGCAGGATGCGGTTCAGGGCGCCCATAAGCAGAAACGCGATGCCCACCCCCGCGAGGTTGGGACTCGGCCAGTCGCCGATTTTGGGATTGATGATGGCATCCGCAACAGGCAATTCCTGTCCGGGCAGATGGTGGTCCGTGACAACAACGTTCATGCCCAGGGCCTTTGCTTCCCGGATTTCCTGCACATTGGCGATGCCGCAATCCACGGTCAACAGCAGGCCTACGCCCTGGTCAGCCAGGCCGCGGATACCCTCGGCGTGCAGACCGTACCCGAAGTCCAGGCGGTCCGGAATGAAGTGGGTGATCTCAATGCCGCGGCTGGCCATGAAGCCTTTGACCAAGGCCGTGGCAGTGATGCCATCCACGTCGTAGTCACCCCAAACCGCGATTTTGCGGCCGGCCCGGACCGCTTCGGCAATCAGAACGGCTCCGGCTTCAATGCCTGGCCAATGCTCCAAGGGGCGCAGATAACGCAGACCCGGGCTCAGGAATCTGTCCATGTCCGCTTCCGAGGTCAGCCCGCGCAGAGACAGCAGATGGATCAGAAAAGAGCTGACCTCCAGCCGGTTGGCAACGCGCATCTGCTGGTCCCGGCTGAGGGCCGATTCGGCGGCAGGAGTTTTGAGTGTCCAGGAGGTCCAGGTATCCGTCATTGCGGTTCGTGCTCTTTAAGATTTTTGCGGTTTGGCGCTTTGACAGGCCAGGGTTCCAAAGTATATTCGTTTTTGACTCGACTGCAAGAGCTTTGATTTCTTGAGTTTTTAAACCATGCCAAACCGGCCGTAATTGTTGCCGATCTTTTCTGAAGAGGATTCATGGACACCATCTTCGGCCCCATCACCCTGGAGGGGCAGACTGAATACAACCGGTATTTGGCTCAGTGCGGCCAGAAACCGTCCGACTACAGTTTCGTCAATTTGTGGGGATGGGGCCGGGAATATGGACTGGAGTGGTCTTTTGCCGGAGAGTACGTCCTCATCCGCCAAACCATCCCTCAAACCATGTACTGGGCTCCGGTCGGTAATTGGCAGGCCATCGACTGGTCGGCTTTGCAGGCGTCCATCCCTCCCGATACGTGTTTCATCCGCATCCCTGAAGAACTCATGCGCGTCTGGGAAACGACCCTGACCGGGGTGCAGGTTCAGGAATGTCGGGAGCATTGGGACTATCTGTACGACGTGTCGGAGTTGACGGAACTTAAAGGTAGAAAATTTCACAACAAAAAGAATCTGCTCAACCAGTTTTTGCGCGATCATGACGTCCGTTTCGTGCTCCTTGACGAAAAGACCGTGGAATGTGCCCTGGCCCTGCAAACGGACTGGTTCCTGTGGCGCAATACGGAAAACGACCAGACCCTGGACGCGGAGAATCGGGCCATCATCAAGGTTATGCATGACTGGTCGAAGCTTGGAGGGTTGATTGGAGCCGGGCTTGTGGTTGATGACAAGATGATCGCCTATACCATTGGAGAGGCCCTGGATGACACGAGTATCGTCATCCATTTCGAAAAGGGGTGCCCCAATTTCAAGGGAGTTTACCAAGCCATCAATCAGATGTTCCTGGAGCGCTGTTGTCGTGGTTTTCGGATCGTCAATCGCGAACAGGATCTGGGCGACGAGGGGCTCAGAAAGGCCAAGCTCAGCTACAACCCGATGGATTTTCTGAAGAAGTACAGGGTTTGTCTGCGGAGTAAAACCTTCTAGCCTTCTTTCTCCCAGAAACCGCAGTCCTTGGAGGGACAGGACAGATGCTGGCCGCGGGCCTTTGTTTCCTTGCGCACCAGGATGGCTGATTTGCACAGGGGGCAGGGCTTGGACACAGGATGGTCCCAGACGGCGAAGTCGCATTTCGGGTATTTGCTGCAGGAGAAGAACGGTTTGCCCCGACGGCTGGTCTTCTCGACCAGTTCTCCCACGCATCCCTCCCGGGGGCATGGCACGCCCGTGCTGACAGACTTGGCATGCCGGCAGTGCGGGTAGTTTGAGCAGGCCACGAACCGTCCGCCGGTCTTGGTTTTTTTGACCACCAGCCGGCCGTCAGCGCATTGCGGGCAGGGGCCGAGGTCTTCGGGAGCCTCTTCCCGGGCCAGCAGAATTTGTCCCTGGGCGTCGCGGGTGTAGTTGCTGGTGAAGGCGCATTCGGGGTAATTGGCGCAGCCCAGAAACGTTCCATTCTTGCCGAATTTGACCACCAGCCGGCCATCGCCGCATTGCGGGCAACCCAGCCCGGTGTCCATGCCGGCCTTGACCTGGGTCATGGTCTCCTTGGCTTTTTCCAGCGTCGGGTAGAAATCCAGCGCGAAGTTCTTGAGCAGACTCACCCAGTCCATCCCGCCTTCGGCCACCAGGTCGAGCCCTTCTTCCATGCGCGCCGTGAAGCCTGCATCCATAAGCTGTGCGAAATGCTCCACGAGCAGATCGCAGACGATGACTCCCAGATCCGTGGGTTCGAAATGCTTGTCCGTGACCCCCACGTAGTCGCGATCGGTCAGGGTGGAAATGATGGCCGCGTAGGTCGATGGGCGCCCGATGCCCAATTCTTCGAGTTTGTGAACCAGCGAGGCCTCGGAGAAGCGGGCCGGCGGTTGGGTGAATTTTTGCTCTTTGAGCAGTTTCTCAAGATTTAGTGTCTGTCCTGCTTCGAGCTTGGGCAGGGTCGGGCTTTCAGCGTCGGCTTGCTGCGGCCAGATGCGCAGAAATCCGGGGAAGACCAGACGCTCGCCCTTGGCCCGCCACAGTGCCGGGCCGCTTTCGATGGTCGCCACCGTGTCCCAGAAGCGGGCCGAGGCCATCTGGGAGGCCATGAAACGTTCCCAGACCAGGCGGTAGAGGCGGTATTGCTCCGGCGGCAGGGCCTGTTTGACCAGGTCCGGGGTCAGCGCGGGATCGACGGGGCGGATGGCCTCATGGGCGTCTTGAGCACTACCCTTGGTTTTGTAGACCCTCGCGGCGGCCGGATAGAATTCCGGACCCAGGTTGCCGTGGATCCATTCCCGCGCGCCATCCCGGGCTTCATCGGAGATCCGTACCGAATCCGTACGCATGTAGGTGATGAGGGCCGTCGTGCCTCGTTCGCCCAATTCGACGCCCTCGTAAAGGCGCTGGGCCACGGACATGGTCCGCTTGGCGTTGAATCCGAGCTTGTTGCTCGCGTCCTGCTGCAGGGTGGAGGTGATATAGGGCGGGCGCGGATGGCGCAGGCGCTCTTTCTCGGTCACGGACTGGACCACAAAAGGCTGCTCCAGCACGCGCCTTTCCAAAGTCAGGGCATCCTGCTCGTTGTTCAGGACGGGCTTGAGGCCGTCGACCTTCCACAGGTCCGCATCAAAGTTTGGCGGGACAGCCCCACGCATGGTGGCCGTGAAGAGCCAGTATTCCTCGGAAACGAAGGCCTGCCGTTCCCGTTCCCGGTCAACGATGAGGCGCAGGGCCACGGATTGGACCCGGCCGGCGGACAGGCCGCGCTTGACCTTCTTCCACAGGAGCGGACTGATCTTGTAACCCACCAGCCGATCAAGGATGCGTCTCGCCTGTTGCGAGTCGAAGAGCGGCTTGCGCAGTTCCGTGGGGTTGGCCAGCGCTTCCTTGACGGCTTTGGCCGTGATCTCGTTGAACTGGATGCGTTTGACGTTTTTATTGGAGCCGCTGATGATTTCTGCCACGTGCCAGGCGATGGCCTCGCCCTCTCGGTCCGGGTCAGGGGCCAGATAGACGGTGTCGGCGGCCTTGGCCGCGGATTTCAGCTTGCTGACGACCTTGGTTTTACCGGGGATGACCTGGTAGTCCGGGGCAAAGTCGTTGTCCTCGTCCACGCCCAGGGTCTTGGTGGGCAGATCGCGCACGTGTCCCACGGACGCTTCCACCTCGTACCCGCTGCCCAGAAACTTTTTGATGGTTTTGATTTTGGCGGGTGATTCGACAATGATTAAGTCCTTGCCCATAATGTTTGGGGCCTATATCCAGATTCCGAAGCCCAGGGCAAGGGATAATTCCCGACAATTCCGGGCGTCCCGGCGTGGCGCAATTTCAACCCGTCGGTATCCTTTTACAAGATTAAACTGGAACCCATGTCCACCACCTATCGTGCCGGAAGCATCGCCCTCGTCGGACCGCCCAATGCCGGGAAGTCCACGTTCCTGAACGCGGTACTGGGCGAGAAGATCGCCATCGTCTCGCCCAAGCCCCAGACCACACGTACCAGCATCACAGGCATTCTCACCACAAGCGAGGCCCAGATCGTCTTTCTGGACACGCCCGGGATCCACGCGGCCCGGGGCAAATTGAACCGTTTCCTGGTCGATGCGGCCTGGGGCGCGGTACGCGAGGCCCATGGGGTTATTCTTTTCCTCGACGCGTCCGTGTATGCAGGCAATGAACGCGCACTCGACCGGGACCTGCGGCCTCTGGCCAATCGCCTTGGAACCCTGGGGGTGCCTATGGCCGTGGCCTTGAACAAGGTCGACCAGGTCAAGCCCAAGGAGCGCTTGCTGGGTCTGTTGTCTTCCTGCTCCGAACGTTGGCCAGGCGCCGAACTGGTTCCGATTTCGGCACGAACCGGCGTAGGCCTTGATCGTCTTCTGGCGGTGACCCGGAGTTTTCTCCCTGTCGGGGATCCCCTGTTTCCAGAGGACCAGCTCAGCACGGCTCCGGTACGCTTTCTGGCCGCGGAGATCGTGCGCGAGAAGCTTTTCCTGGCTCTGAACCAGGAATTGCCTTACAATGTCGCCGTGGAAATCGAGACATGGGAAGAGCTGCCAGAACAGAGCATGATCATGATCGGGGCCACGATCTACACGTCAAAAAACAGTCATAAGGGCATGATTGTTGGTCGGCAGGGGCAGAATCTGAAGATCGTCGGGCAACAGGCACGCCAGGATTTGAAGACCCTGCTGGGCACGAAAGTCCATCTGGAGCTCTGGGTCAAGGTGCGCGAAGGCTGGACCGAGGACGGTCCGTTCATGGTTTCTTTGGGTTTGGGGAGTTGACGGCAGGGGCGGGGCGCATGGGGAACGCGAATCTCACGGAGCGCTGGCGGGAAGTTCTGGACCGCATGGCCCAGGCGGCCCTTCGGGCAGGCAGGGCGCCAGATTCCGTGCGCCTGGTGGCGGTGTCCAAGCTGCATCCGGCCGAGGCGGTGCGGATTCTGTTCGAGGCCGGCCAGACCATCTTCGGCGAGAACTACGTACAGGAGGCTCAGGCCAAGATGGGCGCGCTGCCGCAGTCGATCGCCTGGCACTTCATCGGCCATCTGCAGACCAACAAGGTCAAGGCCGTTGTCGGGCGTTTCGAACTGCTTCATGGCGTGGATTCCCTGAAACTGGCTCGCTCGTTGCAAGAAAAGGCCGGGGCGTTGAATCTTCGTCAGGATGTGCTGGTCCAGGTCAATCTGGCCGGGGAGGCGCAGAAAGGCGGTATCCCGGAGGCGGAATTGCCGCTGTTGGCCGAATTTTTAGCCGCGAGCACGCATTTGCGATGGCAAGGACTCATGCTCATGCCTCCTTTTTTTGATGATCCGGGGCGATCCAAGCCTTTTTTCGCCCGTCTGCGCGTTCTGGCCGAAAACCTGCGCGCCAGTTTCGGATTGCCCCTGCCTGAGCTGTCCATGGGTATGACCGGGGATTTTGAAACCGCCATCGGGGAAGGGGCCACCTTGGTGCGCATCGGCACCAGGATATTCGGAGAACGCAGCACGACCTAACGGCCGCAAGGAACGGGTTTATGGATCTGGCCACCATCATCGGCATCTTGGTCGCCTTCGGGCTGGTCATCGCGGCCCTGGGCGGAGACGCCTTCTTGTTTTGGGATTTCCCCTCCGTATTGATCGTCATCGGGGGGACCATCGGCGCCGTGCTGGTGACCTATCCGTTACAGAGCGTCATGGGCGTGGTGGGCATCATCAAGAAGACCTTTCTGACCAAGAACGACGATCCCCAGGCCATCATTGTCCAATTTGTCGATTATGCCACCCGAGTCCGCCGCGAGGGCATCCTGTCTCTGGAAGCCCATCTCAAGAACATTGATGATCCATTTCTGCGCAAGGGTTTGCAACTGACGGTGGACGGTCTTGATCCGCAGCTCATTCAGGAGATCATGGAAACCGAGGTCAACTGTCTGGAAGAGCGGCATCTGAAGGGTGCCGAAATCCTGCAGACCTTTGGCTCCATTGCTCCGGCCATGGGCATGATCGGGACCGTCATCGGGCTGGTGCTCATGCTCAAGCGCATGAACGATCCAAGCACCATCGGGCCGGCCATGGCCGTGGCGTTGTTGACCACGTTCTACGGCGCGGTCCTGGCCAACCTCGTATTCATTCCCATGGCGGGGAAGCTGCGGGCGCGCAGCCGGGAAGAGGTGCTGGTCCGGACCATGATCGTGGAGGGAATCATGTCCATTTCCCGCGGCGAGAATCCCCGTATTCTTGAGGAAAAGATGAACAGCTATCTGCCGCCCAAGGAACGTATGGTTCGGCCCTAGATCCGGGGCAAGGCAAGGAGATGATACGAAGAAAAACGAAAATTTCCCCGTCGGAGCCGGGTGTGCCGGCATGGATGATCACGTTCTCGGATCTGGTCACCCTGCTCATGACGTTTTTTATCGTACTCGTGTCCATGGCATCTTTGACCGATGTCTACAAACGCAAGGTGGCCCTGGGTTCCGTGTCCGGCACGTTCGGGACCGGCGCACCGGGCTTGGATGACCTGACCACTGCGGACGTTCAGGATCGCGTTGATCCCGGCCCGATCAATCTGTTCAAGGATTTGTCCCCGGTCAAGGAGAGGCTTTGGCAGGAACCGGATACAGACCTGCGTTTTGAATCCAACCGTTTCGTGCAGCGCTTGTCCATGGATGCCGACGCCCTGTTCGCCCCTGGCTCGGCCGAACTGACGGACAAAGGCCGCGGTCTGCTGGACAGAGTGCGGCCGGTCGTGGCCGGGAGTTCCTACCCGCTGGGCCTGACCGGCCATGCCGGCGAGGGCCTGGATGAGTTTGGGCCGGATTTTCTGCAGCGTCCACAAGGGGCGGTCGACTTTTCCTGGGAACTGTCTCTGGCCCGGGTCATGGTGGTGTATCGTTATTTTCTTGAATCAGGGATTGATGCGCAGAAACTGCGCGTGGAGGCCTTTGGGCGCTTTCGGCCGAGGGTCGGCGCAGGGGTTCGGGATGGTCGGCAATCTAACCGGCGGGTGGAAATAACCCTGGACCGGCGCATCGGCAGTTGGAGCCATGAGGCGGCTGTCGAGGACGCGCGCCGTGAGGGCGATGGGAACAAATCGGGAGACGGTTTCAGCGTCAAAGATTTTCTGTTCCGCTTCGATCTTCCGGGGAGCCGTTGACATGGCCCGCAAAAGGCCTTTCCGGATGACTCCGCCAAGCGTTGCCTGGATGGTTACGTTTGCGGATTTGATGACCCTTTTGCTCGCTTTTTTTGTGCTTATTTTGTCCATGTCCTCCATGGACAGGTCCATCCTGCGCGATGTGGTTTCGCATTTCGCGGGCTCGATGGGGCTGGCTCCCAAGAAAGGGGCGGGACGCGTGGAAACTCGCTTCAGCTTCATCCAGGAGGCCATCGACAACCCGGTTCGGGCTCTGGAAAATCCGCAACGCATGAAGGATCTTCTCTTTCCTGACGACGTGTTGCCCGAAGGCATGGCCCGCAGCACTCTGAACGAAAACCTGCAGATTCTGGCCAGGCCCGAAGGTCTCGCTCTCGTGCTTTCTGACGGATTGCTCTTTGCTTCCGGAGGCAGCGAATTGCGGGCGGAAAGTCGCAAACTGTTGACAGAGTTCGCTCGTTTTCTCGCCAGTACGACCATGCCGGTCAACGTGTCGGGATACACGGACAATGTGCAGGGTGCGAGCAAGGACAACTACGTGTTGTCCATGGAGCGGGCCATGTCGGTGTTACGTTTTTTTCTTGAATTCGGTTTCGACCCGGGACGGTTTTCCGTGTCCGCCTATGGCGAGGCCTTTCCCCTGGGCGACAATGACACCCCAGAGGGCCGGGTCAAAAACAGGAGAGTGGAAATTCTGCTCAAAACCACGGGACGGACGTATCTTTAGGCCCAATTTTCGCATGAACGATCAGGGAGGAACAAATGGCCGATAAAACCGACAAAAAGGCACAGACTCCGGACAAGGAACCCAAGAAGAAGCTGAGCGGCAAGCTCAAGCTCGTCATTCTTTTGGCCGTGGCCGTGCTCGTGCTCGGAGCGGGTGGTTTCGCGGCCTGGAAGTTTCTGCTTCACCCTGCCCCGGCCGAGGGCACCCTTGGCAACGAAACCGCGCAGGGGGGGGAGAACCAGACGGATCCGGCCGCGTCCGCGGCCCAGTCGCAGTTGGTGACGTTGGAGCCCTTTGTCGTGAACCTTTCGGACCCCATGGGGCGGCGCTACCTGAAGGTCACCATGGATGTGGAGGTGGCGGACGGCGCAGCCGCGACGGAGCTGGGAGCGGCCTTGCCCAAGGTCAAGGATACCTTGCTCCTGCTCTTGTCCAGCAAGACCTTTGCGGAAATCAGCAGCCTGGACAAAAAGATCGAGCTGAAGAACGAGATCGTGGACCGTCTGAATCTGATCATCGGCAAGAGCAAAGTGCGTAATGTGTATTTCACCGAGTTCGTGGTCCAGTAGAGGGTTGGTGCATACATGAGCAAGATCCTGAACCAGGACGAGGTCGATGCCCTGTTGAGAGGCATCTCGGGCGGGGAGATCGAAACCGAGGAAGAGGTCATCGAGAGCGCCTCGGGAGTGGTCTCCTTTGATCTGGCCAATCAGGACCGAATCATCCGTGGCCGTATGCCGGTCCTGGAGATCATCAATGATCGCTTCTCCCGGCTCTGCACCAGCGCCCTGGCCAACACCATGCGCAAACGGGTTGATGTCAATCCGATCTCCATCGACATGTCCAAGTTCGGGGACTTCATGCGTTCCCTGCCCGTGCCGACCAGCATCAACATCTTCAAGATTGATCCCCTGCGTGGCAATGCCTTGCTGGTGGTAGATACACGTCTGGTCTTCTCCCTGGTCGAGAATTTCTTCGGGGGCGCGGGTAGCCAACCCAAGATCGAAGGGCGGGATTTCACTCCCATCGAGCAGTCCATCATCGTCAAGGTGGTCAAGATCATACTGGCCAATCTGGAAGACGCGTGGCGTCCGGTGCATGAGGTCAGCATCGAACTGCTCCGCTCCGAGATCAATCCGCAATTCGCCACCATCGTCCCGCCCAGCGACGTGGTCGTGGTCATCTCTTTTGAGGTCGAGTTGGAGAACGCCCTGGGCTCCATGACTCTGGCGCTGCCCTACGCCACCATCGAACCCATCAGATCGAAGCTCTACGCCGCGTTCCAGACCGAACGTCTGGAGATCGACCATGCCTGGATTTCACGTTTCAGGGATCGGCTCATGGAAACGCCGGTGGACATGTCGGTTACTTTCGGGACCACGCAAATGACCGGGCGGCAGCTGTTGGATCTCAAGGTCGGGGACATCATGCTTCTGGACGAGGACGAGGACGACTTGCTTACGGCCCGCGTCCAAGGCATTCTCAAATTTTTGGGCCAGCCGGGTTTCGTCAAGGGAAACAAGGCCTTTCAGGTCACCAAGGAACAGGAACTTAATTACTAGGGGGACGGTATGGTCGAAGATCAGGACAAGCTGGCGGCAGAATGGGCCGCGGCCCTTGAACAGCAGAGTGACGAGGGATCGGGTGGCGCGCAGAACGAGCAGGCCCTGGCCGATGCATGGAGTGCCGCGCTTCAGGAACAGGAGACGTCCGGTTCCGACCAGGCTCTGGCCGATGAATGGGCAAAAGCGCTGGTCGATGAGGAAGAGACCAAGATCCAGAAGGAAAAAAAACAAAAACAGCTCGCGGCCCAGAGTCGGGATTTTGAATACAAAGATTTGACAGCCGAGGCCAAGGCCCCCAGGCCCGAAGGGCTGCGAAAGGATCTGGATTTCATTCTCGACATCCCTCTGGAGGTCTCGGCCCAGCTCGGCAGCACCAAGCTATTGATCAACGAACTGCTGCAGCTCGGGCAGGGTTCTGTCATCGAGCTGAACAAACTGGCTGGCGAGCCCCTGGAGATTCTGGTCAACGGGAAGTTGGTGGCCCGCGGCGAAGCCGTGGTCATCAACGAGAAATTCGGCGTGCGGTTGACGGATATCATCAGCCCCATCGAGCGGGTGAAGCAGCTTGGATAACGCGACGTTGACCACCGCCGGAGCCGGGCTGGGGCTGGCCTCGGTCAAGATGGCCGCGGCCTTGCTACTCATTCTCGGGCTTCTTTTCCTGGGGCTGGCGCTCATGAAACGCTACGGTCTCATCGCTCGTTTGCAGGGCCAGTCTTCGGGCGTTCTGCGCGTGGAGGATCGGGTTTCCCTGGGGCCGCGCAAGCAATTGGTGGTGGTCCGCTTCTTGAATAGGCTTTTGGTGTTGGGCGTCGCCGACGCCGGCATCAACCTGATCGCGGAGCACTATACAGACCATGGCCTCACCACGGATTTTCAAACCACGCTGGATCAACACGACGGGAAGGATTCTTCTTCCTAGCCTTCTTTTTTGTCTGGTTCCCCTGGCGGCCCTGGCCGCCGATGGGCCCAACATTCCGTCCCTTTCCCTTTCCCTTTCCAGCGGCCAGGCCGAGCCGCAGAAAATGGCGGTGGCCCTGGAGGTCATGGCCCTGCTCACGGTTTTGTCCCTGGCACCGGCCATCGTGCTTACGGTCACGTCCTTCACGCGCATCATCATCGTCTTTCATTTCCTGCGTCAGGCCATGGGTACACAGCAGATGCCGCCCAACCAGGTTCTGGCCTCATTGGCCATTTTTATGACCGTGGTCATCATGATGCCCGTGGGGAGAACCATCAACGACACGGCCCTGCAGCCGTATCTGAAGGAAGAAATCGGCTATACGGAAGCGTTGGGGCTTGCCGAGACTCCGCTGCGATCATTTTTGTTCAAGCATACCAGAGAGAAAGATATCTCGGTATTCTTTTCCATAACAGGCCTTGAAAGGCCTCAAAACAAGGATGAAGTGCCGATAATGGTGCTTATTCCGGCTTATGTCATCAGCGAATTAAAGACTGGGTTTCAAATCGGGTTTTTGATTTATATTCCGTTTCTTATTCTTGATATGGTTGTCGCAAGCATTCTTCTTTCCATGGGTATGATGATGCTTCCTCCAGTCATGGTGTCCCTGCCGTTCAAGATTCTCCTGTTTGTCATGGTGGACGGTTGGAATCTGATTATCGGCTCTCTCGTCAACAGTTTTGCATAGCCTTGATTCAGGAGTAGCGCATGACCCCGGAATTTGTGATCGGTTTTGCCAGACAGTCCATCGAATTGACGCTGTCCATCGCCCTGCCCATGCTGGGCGTTGGGCTGGGCGTGGGCGTCTTCGTCAGTATTCTGCAGGCCGCGACCCAGATCCAGGAAATGACCCTGACGTTTGTGCCCAAGATCATCGCCGTTTTTTTGGCGTTGCTCATCACCTTTCCCTGGATCATGGACAAGATGATAACCTTCACTCAGGATATCTTCCTGAATTTTCCGCAGTACATCAAATAGATCCCGTCTTGAATCCTTTCTGACGCAGCATCTCGGCCATGATCATGGCCCCGGCCTGGGCCACGTTCAGGGACTCGAACCCTCCCGGCATCGGGATGGAGAGAGTTTCGGCGCAGCGCTTGCCTACGTTCGGGCGCATGCCCTTGTCCTCGTTGCCCAGCACGAGCACGGCCGGGAATGTGAGCTGGGCCGCGAACAGGTTCCGGCTGGCAGGCTCCGCTCCCGACCCGTAGATCGTCAGCCCGGCTTCGGCGCAGCTGTCCAGGGCGCGTGCAAGGTTGACCACCTGACACAGGGCCAGACGCTCCAGGGCGCCGGCAGAGGCTTTGGCCGCAGCCGGGCCGAGAAAAGCAGTGCGGTCCTTGGGAAAGAGCAACCCGGCCCCGCCCAGGGCCGCCAGGGTGCGGGCCAGGGTTCCCACATTGCCCGGATCTTGGACCTGGTCGAGGGCCAGGATGAGAGGAAATGCGCACTGCCCGACCATAGCCATGAGTTCCTGAAGTTCGACCAGCCGTCGGCCGCGCAGACGAGCCACCACGCCTTGATGATTCCCCGCGAACATGCGGTCGAGCTCCGTGCGCCGTACTTTGCGGAAGCGGACGCCCTTGTCGCGGCAGGCTTGGACGATTTCTCCAATCCCGTGAGCGTCTTCGGCCAGGAAAATCGTGTCCAGGGTTTCGCAGCGGTCCACAAGCAGTTCGAGAACGGGCTTGCGGCCAGGTGCGAGATGGTCTTCGGGAGAGGAGTTTTCATGCATGGGCGGCTCCGTGGTCGGTCAGGGACCGGGGTTTGCTTTTTGGTTTTATTTTTTGTAGCAGGGCCAATGCTCGATCTCACTGAACCACCGCAAGGCGGTTCAGGGGCCAACGTTTGACCAGGAGATTGTTTTGACAGTTGACATACGTGTGATCCTGCTCGTCGCCGTGCTGGTCCTGGCTGGCTGTCTGCCTGCCAAGAAAGCCCAGAGTCCGGCCGTGGCCGTTCCGGGCCTAGCCGGAGTGGCGAGCACGGATGCCAGGCGGACGCAGGCGCCAGATGCGCCGGGCGCCGTCGACGCCAAGACCCCAGAGGCCCCCGACCAGGCCGGGGACGTCGATCCTCTCGACGTTCTGCAGGACCGGGAGGAGATCCCCGAGGCTGACGTTCTGTCCTCCGAGGAACAGAAAATCCTCGACACGGAGATATCCTTTCATGTCGGTCTGGATACCGTGGAAAACACGGATGTCCAGCGCTATTTTCACTATTACACCCATGCCCATCGCGGCACCATGGAAGGCTGGCTCAAGCGGGCCCAGCTTTACCTGCCGCATATCCGCAAGCGGTTCATTGCCGAGGGCCTGCCCGAGGACTTGATCTACCTGCCTTTTGCCGAAAGCGGGTTCAATCCCTTTGCCGTGTCCCGGGCCGGAGCCTGCGGGGTATGGCAATTCATGCCCAAAACCGCGGTCAATTACGGGTTGACCGTTGACAGCTGGGTGGATGAACGGCGCGATCCCTACAAGTCCACGGAAGCAGCCATCGTTTACCTCAAGAAGCTTTACGCCGACTTTGGGGATTGGTCCCTGGCCCTGGCCGCCTACAACGCCGGAGAGGGTGCCATTGGCCGGGCCATGAAGAAGACGGGTTGCGAGGACTATTTCAGCCTTTGCCAATCTTCGCCTGAATTGAAGGAAGAAACCAAGCTTTATGTTCCCAAATTCCTGGCCCTGGTCAAGGTTGCCCGTAATCTGGAGAAGCTGGGCTTTGAACCCATTGACATGGGCCGCTCCGCGCCGCGTCCTGTCCTTTTGCAGGCCAAACCAGGAACGGATTTTTTGGCTTTGGCCAAAAGCTTGGATCTGGACTGGAAATCCTTCCGGGAACTCAATCCCGCCCTGCGCAAGCAGGAGGGGCCGCCTTCGCGCTCCGTGCCAGTGGCCGTGCCAGGACACCTCGTGGCCCAGGCCGAAGAGTATCTGAAGCGTCCTGTGACACTCAAACGCATTGAGGTCGCTTCCTATAAGGTCAAGTCCGGGGACACCTGGTGGGGCATTGCCAGGAAGCATGGTCTGAGTATCGCTGCGTTGCAGCAAGCCAATGCCGACAAGGTTCTCAAGGTGGGATTGAAACTGCGTGTTCCCGGTCGCGACGTGAACCCTCGGCCGGCGGAAATCGCGGACACACGCAAGTGGGCCTCCAGACGGGCCAACTATGTCGTGCGCCAGGGCGACACGCTTTGGTCCATCGCCAAACAGTTCAGGATTGATGCGGCCACCCTGCTGCAAACCAATGCCCTGGAAAAAGGGTCGATCCTGCGGGTCGGGCAGAAACTATTCGTGCCAGACGCCGGGACTGTCGAGGTCAGGGTTGCCAAGGTCGAGGCCGAAAATGTGCGCCAGAAGCTGGACAGCTATCAGGTGCGCCCGGGGGACAGTTTGTGGAATATCGCCAAGAAGTTCGGCGTAACCGCCTTGGAACTGCGGCAATGGAACAAGTTGGCGGAAAACGCACGAATTCGTCCGGGTGACCAACTCAAGCTCTACTCCCGCTGATTCCAAAATCCGATCAAAAACAACGGCAGACCTCGGTCTGCCGTTGTTATTTGGAGGGTATGGCGGCGGGCAGCTCGATAATGAAGCGGGTCCATTGCCCCGGATCTGTCTGTGCGCTCATCATGCCGGCATGTTCTTCGGTGATGATGAAATACGAAACGGAAAGACCCAGCCCTGTTCCGCGCCCCACGGTTTTGGTGGTGAAGAAGGGTTCGAAGATGCGCTTGCGCACGGCTTCGTCCAGACCCGGGCCGTTGTCCTCGACCTCCAGGCGTACCCAAGGCGTGTCGCTTCGAAGGCGCAGGGTGAAGCACGGCCCTTGGTTGTCTGGGTATGTTTTTTCGCCCATGGCCTCGGCTCCGTTTCGGAACAGATTCAGAAAGACTTGCTGCAGTTTGCTGGCCGAGGCCATGACTTTGGGCAGATTATCCTCGTATTCCCGAACAATCCGGATCTTTTTGAAATCATAGTTTTTTTTCAGATTGTAATCCGTGCTGGCCAGTTCCAGGGTTTTTTCCAGGAGTGCGGGAAGATCCTCGGGAGCCAGGACAGACTCGCTCTTGCGGCTGAAACTCAACATGTTGCTGACGATCCGGGCGGCCTGGGCGCCGGAACTGCGGATGGAGGCGAGCATTTTGGGAATTCCGCGCGCCTCAAGATAGAGGCGCAGGGCGTCCATGGTGATGCCAGCCTTGCAAGCGGCGTCTTCATTGTGGGGCATGGATTGAAGCAGGCGGGTTTCCAGGACCTGTGCGTTGCCCATGATGGAAGCCAGCGGATTGTTGATCTCATGCGCCATGCCCGCAGCCAGCCCCCCGACGGAGAGCATTTTTTCGGACTGGATGAGCACCTCTTCGATGCGCACTTTGTCCGTCACGTCGTCGATGCGGATGACCGCTCCCTCCACCCCGTTGGTGACCAGGGGGTAGATGGTCATGTCCTCGTAACGCGTTTCGCCCTTGTCGATCCTGCTCAGCTTGCCTTCGAAGAATGGCCTCTTGCTGGCGATGGCCTCGCGAACCTTGGTCATTTCCATGCCGAGCCACGGCACGATAAGCTCCAGGGGGCGGCCGTGGGCTATCTCTTCGCTGATTCCGGTTAGCCGCGCCGCCTGCTGGTTCCACTGGGCGACACGACCTTCAGCGTCCACGCCGATGAGTACGGAGGGCATGGAGTCGATGATGTTGGCCAGCAGGGAGCGCAGGCGCTGCGTTTCCTCGGCCGTGCGGTTGCGCTCCGTGATGTCTACGAAGGAGCCGATGATGCCACCTGTTTGCTGCTGCTCGTCGAAAAAGAGCTGTTTGGCGAAGATGACTTCGCGCAACTCGCCGTCCTTGTTGCGAATTTTTGACTCATAAGTGCACTTGCGCTGGCCACTCAACAGTTTTGCGTCCAGTTCTTCGTACTCAGGGGCGAGTTCGGGCCAGAAATCCCGGGCTGTTTTGCCGTGAATTTCTTCGGAGCGAACGCCCATGACATCGGCGAATGTCTGGTTGCAGCCGAGGTAACGCCGTTTGGAATCCTTGTAGAAAATGGGAATGGGCAGGGCGTTGAGGAGTACTTCCGTGAACCGCAGATTGCGTTTCAGGTTGGCATGGGCGTCCTTCAATTGCTCTTCGGCCAGGCGGCGGCGTTTGTTGGCCAGGATGACCGCGACTTGGTCGGCGATGCGGCTGGCAAAGGTGATTTCGTCCGCATGCCAAGTCCTGGTCTTTTCGGTTTGCTCGAAGGAAATGATGGCCGCGAGGTGTCCGTCAATCTGCACCGGCACATCGAGCAGCGATTCGATGCCGTGGGGCACAAGATGGGACGCCGCGAAGCTCATGGTGCGCGGGTCAAGGCGAACGTTGTCCACGGCGACGATTTCCTTTGTGATCGCGGCGTGGTAGGTTGGGAATTCGGATAGATGCAGCGTCTGCCCGGAAGAATGGGTCTCGTAGCGTGCATCGAATTTGTCGACGCACAAAAAGGCGGCTTCTTCCAAAACCCACAAGCTGGTTCGGCTGACCTCCAGGGCGCGGCTCATCCTGACCGTGATCATGGGCGCCGCGTCCCGCAGCCGGCCATGGAAGACATGGGGGTCCGTGGCAATCTCGGCGATGACGGACTGTTGCCGGTCGATGCGCTCCAGGGTTTCGCGCAGGGCATTCTCGGCCCGCTGGCGCTCCGTGATTTCATTTTGCAGCTCGCGGATTTTCTGCTGCAGCATGGGATAGTAGCTTTTGCGGCCCGAGGATTCGCTCAGACCCACGATCTTGTCGCGGAGCGTTGTCGTGTCCTGCGTCACGGATTCAGGTCGCTTCTTCATAGATGGTTTGGAGATCGCGCCTGCTGGCGGACTTGGGATTGGTGACGAGGCACGGGTCGAGCATGGCTTTTTCCGAGAGCACGAGGATGTCGTCAGAACGGATGCCCTTTTGCCCGAGGCCTTCCTGGATGCCCAGGGCGGAGCGCAGGTTGATCAGGGAGTCGAGCAGCCAGGTCCGGACCTGGGAGGCGCTCATGCCCCGGGCATCAAGCCCCATGGTTTCGGCGACGATCTTGTATCGTTCAACCGCGGACGGAAAATTGAAGTCAACAACATGGGGCAGCAGCAGCGCATTGCATTCACCGTGGGGGAGATTTTTATAGCCCCCCAGGCTGTGGGCCATGGCGTGAAGGGCTCCAAGGCTCGCGTTGGAAAAGGCCAGCCCGGCTTGCATGCTGCCGAGCATGACCTTGGCCTTGAGTTCCAGGTCTTCGGGGTGCTCATAAGAATCCAGCAGGTTCCCGCGCAGGAGGCGGATGGCTTCCAGGGCGTGGATGTCGGTCATGGTTGAATGGGCGTTGGATACATAGGCCTCCACGGCGTGGGCGATGGCGTCCATGCCCGTGCAGGCCACCAGGTAGGGCGGCTTGGTGGTCAGGGTGCGGGGATCGATCAGGGCCACGTCCGGGATGATGGTCTTGCTGATGATGGCGATCTTGGTCTTGCGGCGGGTGTCGTTGATGATGGCGAATTGCGAGACGTCTGCCGAGGTCCCGGCCGTGGTCGGAATGCAGATGAGCGGAGGCATGGGCACGATGATCTTGTCCACACCCTCGTAGTCGAGGATGTGGCCGCCGTTGGAAACGACAATGCCGATGCCCTTGGCGCAGTCCATGGGGCTTCCGCCGCCCACGGCCACGATCCCGTCGCATCCGTTTTCCGCGTAGGCCAAGGCCCCGGCCATGACTTCCTCGGCCTTGGGGTTGGGGGTCACTCCGGCGAAAAGAACCCCGTCGATCCCGGCCGTTTCCAGACTGCGCATGACCTGGGCTGCCCATCCGGCGGCCACGACGCCCGTGTCGCTGACCACGAGCGGTCTGGCGATGCCGAATTTGCTGGCGTACTGACCGGCCACGGCCAGGGCATCAACCCCAAAAATAATTTCCGGCGCGACAAATTTACGCAGTTCCATGATGCGCATGCCCTCCGTGGGTTGTAAGCCTCGGCGAATGCTGGGGCGCAGGGTTAAGATCCCCTACCATGGCAGCCCGGGCAAGGCCAGAATTAAGTTCTTTTGCAGAGTCTGGAGATCCTTCGACCGAGCGGACTGTCAGCGTTCAGTCAGCTCCAGGCGGCGAAAGCAGCCCAGGCTGTGGTCGTTGACCAGACCAACGGACTGCATGAAGGCGTAGCACGCCGTGGAGCCGAGGAAGGAGAAGCCGCGTTTTTTCAGATCCTTGGCCAGGGCGTCGGATTCGGGCGTGGTGGCGGGATAGTCGGTCAAGCTGGCAGGGGCGCGCTGGATGGGCGTTCCATCTACAAAACCCCACAAATAGGCGGCGAAGGTGCCGAATTCGGCCTGGACTTCCAGGAATCGGCGGGCGTTGGCGATGCTCGCCGCGATTTTCTTGCGGTTGCGAATCAGGCCCGGGTCGAGGAGCAGTCTCTCCACGTCGGCGTCCGTGAAGCGGGCCACGAGAACGGGGTCAAAATTGTTGTAGGCCATGCGGTAGTTTTCGCGCTTGCGCAGCACCGTGTACCAGGACAGCCCGGCCTGGGCCGACTCCAGGACCAAAAATTCAAACAGCACCCGGTCGTCGTGCACGGGTACGCCCCATTCCTCGTCGTGGTAGCGGAGGTAGTCGGGTTTGGTGGCATCGACCCAGGGACAGCGATTCATGGCTTGATCTTGGCCTGCAGAGTGGCTTCAAGCAGCTGCAGGGCCAGGGAGAGGTCGAAGCGTTTGCCTGTCCAGCGCTCGAACTGGGCCAGGCCCTGGCAGGCAAACATGGGCAGGCCATACTGCACGGCCACCTGCTCGCGCATGGCCTGGGAAAGCAGCGGGGTTTGCTTGGGATTGTAGACCAGATCATAGACCAGGGACACGCCGTGCAAAGTCCCTTTCCACGGCGACAGGGCCTGGAATGGGCCCGACATGCCCAGTGGCGTGGTGTTGACCAACAGGTCGGGGCGCAGATCGTGGCGGTTGGTCCAGGGCACATGCGTGGCCGCGAAGGAGTGGGACAGCCGGTCGGCCCTGATCTCTGTGCGCGAGGACACGACGACCCGCCATCCGGCCCGCGCCAGGCCGCATACGGCCGCGCGGGCCGCGCCACCGGCGCCGAGCACGAGGGCCAGGCCGGGAGAAAGCCTTTTTTCCTGCAGCGGTGCCATGAAGCCGGTGACATCGGTGTTGTCGCCACAAAGCTGCGCGTTGTCCCAGTACAGGGTGTTCACGGCGCCGATGTCGCGGGCGTTGTCGGTCAGCCTGTCGACCAGGGGCATGACCGTTTCTTTGTGCGGAATGGTCACGCTCGCGCCGTGGACGGGCAGGGTGCGCAGGGCGGCCATAAAGGCCGGGAGTTTGTCCGGGGGAGTGTCCCAGACGTGGTACGATGCGGGGATGCCTAGTTCCCGGAAGGCCCAGTTGTGCAGGACCGGGCTGAGCGTATGCGCTAGGGGGTGTCCGATGATGCCGAAAAGTCGCATGGTCGCACCGTGTAGGTTCGAGTGGAACGGGAAAACGAAAAAGGCCCGGGGACGAAGCCCCGGGCCAGAATGCTATGCGTAGCGGCCGTGGGCCACGACGTAGTCAGCGCCGGCCTGGATGGCGGCGGCGTTCTTGGGGATCATGTGGCTGTAGTGCGCGGAGATGACCGAGTCCAGGCTGTCCTGGACCTGTTTGACGGGCATGACGCCTGTGGCCTGCACATAGGCGCCGATGGCGACCATGTTGGCCATGCGCGTGTTGCCCAGAGCGTCGGCGATCTCGTTCACCGGCACGGCAAAGACATGCACCCGGTCCTTGTCGGTCTTGGCCGGGTCGATGAGGGATGAGTTGAGAATCAACACCCCATTGTCCTGAAGGCGGGGCTGGAACTTGTCCAGGGACGGGCCGTTCATGATGATGAGGCTTACGGGGGAGCGGATGATGGGCGAGCCGATGACATCTTCGGAGACCACTACCGTGCAGTTGGCCGTGCCACCGCGCATTTCCGGGCCATAGACCGGGATATAGGTCACGTTCAGGCCCGCGTCCATGCCCGCGTAGGCCAGGAGGTTGCCGATGAGCATGACGCCCTGGCCGCCAAACCCGGCGATGATTGCATCCTGGTAAATGCTCATTTGTCCTCCTTTGCCAGCACGTCCTTGAAGTTGCCCAGGGGGAAATACGGGATCATTTCCGTCTCGATGCGCTTGTTGGCCGCCAGGGGGGTCATGTGCCAGTTGGTGGGGCAGGTGGCCAGGATTTCGACGAAGGAGAAGCCGATCTTTTTGGTCTGATACTCGAAGGCCTTGGCTACGGCCTTCTTGGCCTTCATGATGTTTTTGACGTTGTTCACGGCCACGCGTTCGGCGTAGGCCACGCCACCCAGGGACGCGATGATCTCGGTCATGCGGATGGGCATGCCCTCGTTTTCGCGGCATCGGCCGCCGGGACAAGTGGTGGTCTTCTGGCCCACCAATGTGGTCGGAGCCATCTGCCCCCCGGTCATGCCGTAGACCGTGTTGTTGACGAAGATGGTGGTGATGTTCTCGCCACGGTTGGCGCAATGCATGATCTCGGCCATGCCGATGGAGGCCAGGTCGCCGTCGCCCTGGTAGGTGAAGACGATCTTGTCCGGGCGGGCGCGTTTGACGCCCGTGGCCACTGCCGGCGCACGGCCGTGGGGAGACTCGATGGCGTCGAGGGTCAGATAGTTGTAGATGAAGACCGAGCAGCCGATGGAGCCGATGAGGATGGTCTTGTCCACCAGGCCCAGGTCGGTGATGGCCTCGGCCACCAGGCGGTGTGCCGTGCCGTGGTGGCAGCCGGGGCAGTAGTGGGTGGGCCGATCGGTCAGGACTTCGGGATAGTTGGTGACGCGAATTTCCTGGGTCATGCTCAGCCCTCCAGCGCCTTCAGAATGGGTTCTTCGAAATCGTCCGGGGTCGGCAGGTTGCCAGGGAGTTGGGCATGGAACGCCGAGTCCGCTACAGTCCGGATAGCCAGGCGCACGTCCTCGACCATCTGGCCCATGTTGTGTTCTATGGTCAGGAAACGCTTTCCCTGTTTGGCCAGATCGAGCAGCACGCCCGACGGGAAAGGAAAGAGGGTGATGGGCCGTACGAGGCCGACTTTTTTGCCCTGGGCGCGCAGCTTGCGGATGGTGCTCTTGACGATGCGGCCGATGGAGCCGAAGGCCACCACGATGAGCTCCGCATCCTCGGTCAGGAACAATTCCTGGTCCACTTCGGCCTGCATGGTCCTGTACTTGGCCTGCAGCTTCAGGTTCTGGCCTGCCAGAGCCCCGTCGTCGAGGAACAGGGACTTGATCAGGCGCGGGTCGCGTCCATTGGCGCCTTGCAGGCCCCAGTCCTGACCCTCTTCGGGGTCGCGGTTCTTGGGTATCCACGGCACCACCGGCTCCTTCATCTGGCCGATGATGGCGTCGGCCAGGACCAGGACGGGATTGCGATATTTAAAAGCCAGGTCGAAGGCTTTGATGGTCAGGTCATAGGCTTCCTGGACCGTGCCCGGAGCCAGGACGAGGAGCTTGTAGTCGCCGTGCCCGCCGCCTTTGACGGCCTGGAAATAGTCGCCCTGGGACGGGCCGATGTCGCCCAGTCCGGGGCCGCCGCGGCTCACGTTGATCAGCACCGCGGGCGCCTCGCAGCCGGCCATGTAGGAGATGGCCTCCTGTTTGAGGGACATGCCGGGGCTCGACGAGGACGTCATGGCCCGGATGCCGCAGGCCGCGGCGCCCAGGAGCATGTTGGCCGCGGCCACTTCGCTCTCGGCCTGGACGAATTCGCCGCCAGCTTCGACCATGGCCGAGGACATGAACTCGGGAATATCGTTCTGGGGGGTGATGGGGTAGCCGAAGAAACATTTAACCCCGGCGGCCAGGGCGCCGCGGGAGATGGCTTCGTTGCCCTTGACGAAGATGCGCTTGGGAGTGCTCATTTCTTTCCTCCTTTGGCCTGCTTCGTCGTGAAGACGTTGATGCAGAAATCAGGGCACATCATGGCGCAAAAGGCGCAGCCCTTGCATTCGCTCATCCTTTCAGGGGCGATTGCCACGACCTTGTACCCCTTCTGGTTGAACCGATTCGATTGTTGGATGATGCCGGTCGGGCAGACTTCGGTGCAGAGCTGGCAGCCCTTGCAGCGGTCTTCCCGAAACTCGACTCGACTAGGCATGGAGCACCTCCACGAGGGGATGACGTTGGAAAAAGCAAGCGGGCTAGCGGATGAGCATGGCGTCGCCATAGGAAAAAAAACGGTATCCATGCCGCACCGCATGGGCGTAGGCGTCGAGCACCTGCCGCCTGCCAGCGAGTGCGCTGACCATAATGATTAGGGATGATCGGGGCAAGTGGAAGTTGGTGATGAGCTGATCCACGACCTTGAAACGGTACCCCGGATGGATGAAGATGTCGGTCCAGCCTCTGAAGGGCGCGATGCTTCCAGACCGGGCGGCCATGCTTTCCAGGGTGCGGGTCGTGGTCGTGCCCACGGCCACCACGGGCCGACCTTCGGCCTTGGCCCTGGAGATGGCCCCGGCGGTCTCCTCCGGCACCTCGGCGTATTCGGCGTGCATGACGTGGTCGCGGATGTCCTGGGCGCGGACGGGGCTGAAGGTGCCATAACCCACGTACAGGGTGACCTCGGCCCGGGAGATGCCTCGCGCGGTCAGGGCGGACAGGATTTCCGGCGTGAAGTGCAGGCCGGCCGTGGGCGCGGCCACGGAGCCGAGCTTGTCGTGGCGCGAATATACGGTCTGGTAGCGGGTGCGGTCTTCGGCCCCATCCTCGCGGCGGATGTAGGGTGGCAGCGGGATGTGCCCCTGATCCAGAAAATGCGCCGTCAGGTCCCCCTGCCAAGTCATCTGCACCGTGGATCGGCCAAAATCTCCCTTGTCCAGGACCCGCATCGTGATGCCCGGAAAATGAAGCGTCTCGCCTGGGCGCGGCCCCTTGGACGCTTTGAGCAGGCCTTCTGCCCGGGCCGTGAAGGTGCCTTCCGGCCATTCTTGATTCTCGATCAGGGCCAGGGGCGTGAGCAGCAGAAATTCGGCCTTGCCGCCAGAATCCTTGTGGCCGATCAGCCGGGCCGGAAGGACCTTGCTGTTGTTGACCACCAGCAGGGCGCCTTCGGGCAGCAGCGCGGGCAACTCGGCAAAGTGGGTGTCGCGTCGAGTCCCGGTGACCCGGTCCAGGACCAGCAGGCGCGCCGCCCCGCGCTTGTCCGCCGGGGTTTGGGCGATCTGGGCCTCGGGCAGTTCGAAGTCATAGGATTGGAGATTGAATTCCGGAGCAATAGGCGTCATGTGTGTCCTCGTGTCCGAGCTGCTAGCCCAAGAGCACCGGCAGCGCAATTCTTCAAAAATGGTCAATGTATCCCGATGCTTTTATGACCGATGACATCCTGCGGTTCGACCGCGACCATATCTGGCATCCCTACACGTCCACAACGAACCCGCTGCCCGTGCGCGAGGTCGTTTCGGCCGCGGGCGTGCGCCTAACCCTTGCCGACGGCCGGGAACTCATCGACGGCATGTCCTCGTGGTGGGCGGCCATCCACGGTTATAACCATCCGGTCCTGAACGCCGCGGTCACGGATCAGCTTTCCCGCATGGCCCATGTCATGTTCGGCGGGCTGACCCACGAGCCGGCCGTGGCCCTGTGCCGGAAACTGGTCGCACTCACGCCCGCGCCCCTGACCAAGGTCTTCCTGGCCGATTCCGGTTCCGTGGCCGTGGAAGTGGCCATCAAGATGGCCTTCCAGTACTGGATCTGCCGGGGACGCAGCGAAAAGAACCGTTTGTTGAGCATCCGTGGGGGCTACCACGGCGACACCTTCGCGGCCATGAGCGTTTGCGATCCCGTGAACGGGATGCACGAAATTTTCGCGGGCGTCCTGCCGTCCCACCATTTTGTGCCCAGGCCGCGCTGTCGCTTTGGGGCGGAGTGGGACGAGGAGGACATTCGTCCCATGCGCGAGGCCCTGGAGCGCCACCACCGGGAGATCGCGGCCGTGATTCTGGAGCCCGTGGTTCAGGGCGCGGGCGGCATGCATTTCTACCATCCCATGTACCTGCGGCGCGTCCGGGAACTCTGCGACGTCTTCGACGTGCTGCTCATCGCCGACGAGATCGCCACGGGTTTTGGCCGGACGGGCCGGCTTTTCGCCTGCGAGCACGCCGGGATCAGTCCGGACATCCTGTGCCTGGGCAAGTCCCTGACCGGCGGGTACATGACCCTGGCCGCGACCCTGGCCACGGACCGCGTGGCCGAAGGGGTGTGCGAAGGGGCGCCCGGGGTATTCATGCATGGACCGACCTTCATGGGCAATCCCCTGGCCTGCGCCGTGGCCGTGGCCTCCCTGGATTTGCTGGAAAAGAACGACTGGGCCGCGCAAGTGGCCAGGGTCGGACGTTTTCTGGCCGACGGTCTTGATTCGTGTCGAAAATTGACATATGCTATTGATGTACGAGTACTCGGCGCCATCGGAGTGGTGGAACTCCGGGAGCCCGTGCGGATGGCCGAAATTCAGACCGCTTTTGTCGATCAGGGCGTCTGGGTTCGTCCCTTTGGCCGTTTGGTGTACGTGATGCCTCCATACATCATGGAAGACCAGGACCTGGCCTTTTTGACCAAATCCTTGGTTCGGGTGGTGGAAGGGCATTGCAGTTGATATTCTCCCCTCCCCTCCCGTCCACAAACGACCGGCTGGAGCGGAGGGCGACAGCCAAAAGGAGAACATCGGATGCATATGAGTTTTACGTGGCTTTTTTCCCTGGCCGCCATCGGGCTGGGGGTGTTCGGCGTGTTGCCCGAGGCGTTGGCTGCCGGCGACCTGCACCATGAGGCCGAGGAGATTGGCAAGAGTCTGGGCGTGATCTGGGTCGTGCCCTTCGCCTGCATGCTCCTGTCCATCGCCGTCATGCCCCTGGCCACCCCGCATTTCTGGCACCATAATTACGGCAAGGTGTCCGCATTCTGGGGGCTGGCCTTCCTGGTGCCATTCGCCCTGGTCCACGGCTTTGAACTGGCCGTTTATTCCGTGGCCCACACACTGTTCCTGGAGTACATCTCCTTCATCGTCCTGCTCTTCTCGCTCTTCACCATCGCCGGCGGCGTATGCCTGCGCGGCTCCCTGGTGGGCAAGCCGCAGGTCAACACGGTTATCCTGCTGATCGGCACCCTGCTGGCCAGTTGGATGGGGACGACCGGCGCGGCCATGCTGCTCATCCGGCCGCTCATGCGCGCCATCTCGCACCGCAAGTACAAGGTTCACACCATCGTCTTCTTCATCTTCCTGGTGGCCAATATCGGCGGCAGTCTGACGCCCCTGGGCGATCCGCCCCTGTTCCTGGGCTTTTTGAAGGGCGTGTCCTTCTTCTGGACCACGGTCCACATGTTCGTCCCCTTCGCGGTCCTGTCGGCCATCCTTCTGGCCCTGTACTTCGCCATCGACACCTACCTCTTCAACAAGGAAGGCCGTCCCCAATCCCCCGACGCGGGTCAGGACGGCAAGCTGCGCCTGGAGGGCACCCACAACCTGCTGCTCCTGGGCGGCGTGGTCGCCGGCGTGCTCATGAGCGGCATGTGGAAGCCCGAGGGCGGCGTGACCATCTATCATGTGCACGTGGAATTGCAGAACATCGTCCGCGACGTCCTGCTCCTGGTTCTGGCCGGCGTCAGCCTCAAGACCACGTCCCTGGACATCCGGCGTCGCAACGAATTCGACTGGGAGCCCATCCGCGAGGTGGCCAAGCTCTTCGCCGGCATCTTCATCTCCATGATCCCGGCCATCTCCATCTTGCGCGCGGGCATGGACGGCGCCCTGCAGGGGCTCATTTCCATGGTCAAGACCGCCGACGGCCTGGACAATCACACCATGTTCTTCTGGCTGACGGGCGTCCTGTCGAGCTTCCTGGACAACGCCCCGACCTACCTGGTCTTCTTCAACACCGCTGGCGGCGACCCCCAGCGGCTCATGAGCGAGGCCGGCACGCTGCTGGCCATCTCGGCCGGCGCGGTGTTCATGGGCGCCAACACCTACATCGGCAACGCCCCGAACTTCATGGTCCGGTCCATCGCCGAGTCGGGCGGGATCAAGATGCCGAGTTTCTTCGGCTATATGGCCTGGTCCGCGGGCATCCTGGTGCCGTGCTTCGTGCTCATGAACATCCTCTTCTTCCACTAATCGAAAGCAGGGCGGCTCTGCCGCCATGGAGACGCGATCATGATCAAAGTCGAAAAAGTGCTCATACCGGTGGACGGGTCGGATTCGTCGCGGAACGCGGCCAAGTACGGCGCGCACCTGGTCAATTCCAGATCCCCCAAGATCTATCTGCTGAACGTCACGGAGCCGGTGAACATGACCATCGGCGGAGAGATGGCCGAGCGGGTGCGCAAGGCGGCCGAGGCCAAGTCCTTGGCCTTGCTTGAGGAATACAAAAAGCTCCTCGAACCCTGCGGCATGGATGTGGAACTCATCACCCGTAGCGGCCGGCCGGACTACGCGATCCTGAACGTCCAGGACGAGTTGGACTGCGACCTCATCGTCATCGGTTCTCGCGGACTCTCGGTCCTGGAAAATGTGATCATGGGCAGCGTGGTCACACGCGTGCTGGAAGGGGCGACCTGTCCGGTGCTGGTCACCCGCAATCTGCGGCTGAAGTATCTGCAGGGCGCCTGCGGCCTCTGATTCTGCTCCGTGGGAACGCATCTCGGGCCGGCCTCCGCAAGGGGTCGGCTTTTTTTTCACGTATTCCGCCCATGGAGCAGGGGGGCGAAAGGGCGGCGGCGTCCGCCAATTGCGCCGAACATAGCAGTTTGCCGTGAAATCCTACCGCCTGCGGTTTGCAGGAGGGTCTTGCTCCAATCGATGATATGTCATATGCAGCACGCCGTGCGAGAACCGTATTTCGCGATAATCTATTTTCCGGGATTTGCACGCATAGACCAATCCGGACAGGGGTCGAGGGGGGTATCGTCCAGATTCGTTCTATTGGCCGTTGGGGAAGATGACGCCTGTCATCGATGACCAGGGGCCTGTTTTTTTAGCGGAGTGTCGAGGGGAGAGGCTTGGCGTCGCTCAGATGCCTTCAAGGAGTACGCGAACAGGGGGTCGCCGCGGGCGGCGGCCAAAAAAGGAGAACATCGGATGCGAAAGAGTTCTGTCTGGTTTTTTTGCCTGGCGGTCATCGGACTGGTTGTTCTTGGCGTTTTGCCAGAGGTTTGGGCTTCGGGCGGGGATCTGCATCATGAAGCCGAGGAGATAGGCAAGCATCTGGGTGTGCTTTGGGTCATGCCCTTTGCCTGCATGCTCCTTTCCATCGCAGTCATGCCCTTGGCCGTGCCCCATTTCTGGCATCACCATTACGGCAAGGTGGCCGCCTTCTGGAGCGTGGCCTTCCTCGTACCCTTCGCCCTGTTCCACGGTTACGAACTGGCCCTGTATTCCGTGGTGCACACCATCGCCCTGGAGTACGTCTCCTTTTTGATCCTGCTCTTTTCTCTGTTCACCATCGCCGGCGGGGTGTGCCTGCGCGGCTCCCTGGTCGGCAAGCCCGTGGTCAACACGGTCATTCTTTTGATCGGCACGCTGCTGGCCAGCTGGATGGGAACCACCGGCGCGGCCATGCTGCTCATCCGGCCCCTCATGCGCGCCATCTCGCACCGCAAGTACAAGGTCCACACCATCGTCTTCTTCATCTTCCTGGTGGCCAACATCGGCGGCAGCCTGACGCCCCTGGGCGATCCGCCCCTGTTCCTGGGCTTTTTGAAGGGCGTGTCCTTTTTCTGGACCACAATCCACCTGTTCATACCCTTTGCCGTCATGTCGGCCATTCTGCTCAGTCTGTACTTCGTCATCGACACGGTCCTGTTCGGCAAGGAAGGCAAGCCCGAATCTCCTGACGCGGGTCAGGACGGCAAGCTGCGCCTGGAAGGCACATTCAACCTGCTCCTGTTGGCCGGCGTGGTTGGCGGCGTGCTCATGAGCGGCATGTGGAAGCCCGAAGGCGGAGTGACGGTTTACCATGTGCACATGGAACTGCAGAACATCGCCCGCGACATCCTGCTCCTGGTTCTGGCCGCCGTGAGTCTCAAGACCACGTCCGTCGAGATCCGTCGCCGCAACGAGTTCAACTGGGAGCCCATCGTCGAGGTGGCCAAGCTCTTCGCGGGCATCTTCCTCACCATGATTCCGGCCATCGCCATCCTGCGTTCGGGCATGGACGGAGCCCTGAGCAGTCTCATCGCCATGGTCACCACCGACGGCGAAGCCAACAACGCCATGTATTTCTGGCTGACAGGCGCCCTGTCCAGCTTCCTGGACAACGCTCCGACGTACTTGGTCTTCTTCAACACTGCCGGCGGCGATGCGAACTTCCTGATGGAGCACGTGCATACCCTCATGGCCATCTCGGCGGGCGCGGTCTTCATGGGCGCCAATACCTATATCGGCAACGCTCCCAACTTCATGGTCCGATCCATCGCCGAATCAAGCGGGATCAAGATGCCCAGCTTTTTCGGGTATATGGCTTGGTCCGTGGGCATTCTGATCCCCTGCTTCGTGCTCATGACCTACCTTTTCTTCTAACCGAATGCGAAGACGGTTTTCAGCCGTAATGGAGATAGCTATGATCAAGATTGAGCGTGTTTTGATACCCGTGGACGGTTCGGATTCCTCCAAAAACGCGGCCCAGTACGCCGCGCATCTGGTCAATGCCCGAAGCCCGAAGCTCTACCTGCTCAACGTCTGGGAGCCGGTCAATTTGACCATCGGTGGAGAGATGGCCGAGAAGCTGCGCGAGGGCGAACAGGCCAAGGCCATGTCGCTGTTGGGGGAATACAAAAAACTGCTGGAGCCCTGCGGCCTTGATGTGGAGCTGCTCGCACGCAGCGGCCGTCCGGACTATGTGATCCTGAACGTTCAGGACGAGTTGGACTGTGACCTCATCGTCATCGGTTCCCGGGGCCTTTCGGTGCTTGAGAACGTGATCATGGGGAGCGTGGTGACACGCGTGCTCGAAGGTGCGACATGCCCGGTGCTGGTCACCCGCAATCTGCGGCAGAAGTACCTGCAGGACGCCTGCGGTATCTGATCCTGTTCCGTGAAGACAAGAATGGCCGGCTTCCGCGAGGGGGCCGGCTTTTTTTAGTGCGCCCGACAGGGCGCACCCACTTGGAGGTGAAAGTCCTCTACGCACCCG
>CAZPSN010000004.1:55119-147330 GCA_964589645.1 uncultured Desulfovibrionaceae bacterium | reverse complement strand
CCCCCCACAACGTGGGCTGGGACTTCACCGCGGAGGAACTCCAGGGCGCAAAGGTATAGTTGCTGTTTCGCGTCCGGAGGCCGTGGAGCCTCCGGGCGCGAAAATACCGGTTCGCCGGACCCCTCTGACCTGCTGATGTTTGCGCTCCGGCAGCTTTACTTCCTTTTTCCGCCATTCTATGTTTTCCCCCACAGGGGATGGAGTCCCCCTTGAACCGCGACGGCCGCTGATGACTCCTTTCTGCGCAGGAGCTGTGGAAGAGGAGCCATGCGGTCATGAAGCCACGCCTGCGCGTGGTTTTTTTTGGTGGTGCGCCCGTTTGAGACGTCGTCCGTCTGAGACGGGGCCATGGGGAACATATGTCGAAAATCGTCTTGATCGCCCTGGCCGGGGCTTGCGGCACCCTCTGCCGGTACTGGCTTTCGGGCCTTGCCTATGACTTCCTGGGCCGGGACTTTCCCTGGGGAACCTGGGCCGTGAACATCCTGGGCTGTTTTCTGTTTGGCCTGGTCTGGATCCTGGCCGAGGAGCGCGCTTTTCTGTCGGCCCAGGCGCGCCTTTTGATCCTGACGGGATTCATGGGCGCGTTCACCACCTTTTCGACCCTTGTTTTCGAAAGCGGCGCATTGATGAACGACGGGCAGTGGCTCCGGGTCGTCCTCAATGTCGGCGGCCAGAATCTGGTCGGTTTTGTGGCGCTCTATCTGGGTTTTGGGCTGGGCAGAATCATCTAGGGGGACGTATGAATTCGCGTGTCACGGTGAAGGTTCTGAAGGTGTTCACGGGTGATTCCGTTCGTTTCCAGGGCCGGCCGCTGTACGAAGCCATCGTGGAGGAGGCCAGTCAACGCGGCCTGGCCGGGGCGACGGTATTGCGCGGCCGCGTGGGTTTTGGCGCGAGCAGTCTGCTGCACACGGCCAAGATCCTGCGCCTGTCCGAGGATTTGCCGGTCGTAATTGAAATCGTGGATACGCCCGACCGGATCGAAGCCTTTCTGCCCGTGGTCGATGCCATGGTCGAAGAGGGCAGCATCGTTGTCGGCGAGGCCCAGGCGATTTTTCATCTGCCCCTGCGCATCCGCGACATCATGACCTTGGACGTGGTCACGGTGACTCCGTCCTCGCCCCTGTCTGAGGTGGTCGATCTGCTCCTGAGGCGGGGAGTCAAGGCTGTCCCGGTCATGGAGGGCACGGCGATCGCAGGCATCATCACCGGAGGCGACCTCCTCGCGCGCGGCGGCATGCCCTTGAGCCTCGACGCGCAATGCCTCCTGCCGGCGGTCATGCGGGAGGAGCATGTGCGCTGCCTGGATTGCAGCAATCTTCTGGCGGGAGATATCATGACATCCCCGGTGCGGACGTTGAACATCAAGACCAAGGTCAGCGACGCGGTCCAGCTCATGGCCAAGGGCAACATGAAGCGTCTTCCGGTCGTGGCCGACGACGGCACCCTCCTGGGCATCGTCAGCCGGGCGGACGTGCTGGGGGCCATCGGCCGCGCCTCGGCAGTGGCCGGACATCTGGACATCCTGCCCGACACGGCCCGCGGCACGGCCCGCGACGTGATGTGCCGCGACGTTCCAACGGCCTCCCCCGAGACGCCCCTAAAGGACGTCCTGGCCCAGATCGTGGCTTCGCCCCTGCGGCGGGTGGCCATCGTGGGCGAGGATTTGAAAGTTCTGGGGCTTGTCCACGACCGGGACATCCTGAACGATTTTGCCCGGAAAAATGCGTCGGGCGTTCTGAAAACCCTCATCGCCGCGCTTTCCCGCAAGGAACAGGCGCAGCCGGAGATACAGGGCGTGGCGCAGGATGTCATGGCCACGGACATCATCACCATACCCCCCGAGATGTCCCTGACCGGGGTCATCCGCACTCTGACCGAACGCAGGGTCAAGCGGATCGTGGTCGTGGACGAGGAGGGTAGACTTCTGGGCATGGTGGACCGGGACACCGTGCTGAAATGCCTGGCGGGCTGATACCCGGCCCCCTGCCTCGTGTCCGCATGCGCCGCCGCGGTCAGGCGCTGCCAACTCGTCAGCGAAGGCTTCGCGCGGGTCCGCCTCGGCACCCCCACTTGAACACACGTATCTGGCCCTGCGCTGTCTGAGCCTTCTGGCCTCGGCGGCGGGTGGTCGCGCACAAAAAAACCCTCGCCAGGGGCGAGGGTCAGATACGCTTCGTTTGCGAGCCTCTCAGCGCACGGCGTCCTGAAAGGCCTTGTGCCGTTCGGCGTAGGGCGGGAAGCCGAAAAAGGCCGAGCCGGAAACCAGGACGTCGGCCCCGAGGCCGAAGAGTTCCCTGGCGTTGTCCAGGGTCACTCCGCCGTCGACCTGGATGAGCGTGGACAGGCCGCGGGCGCGGATGGTGGCGGACAGGGTTTTGATCTTGTCCTTGCAGAAGCCGATGAAGGATTGCCCGCCAAAGCCCGGGTTGACGCTCATGACCAGGACCATGTCCAGCTGGGGGAGCAGGTATTCGACCACGGCAAGGGGTGTGGCCGGGTTGAGGGCCAGGCCTGTTTGCATGCCCATCTCGCGGATGAGGCTTATGGTGCGCTCCAGATGGATCGTGCTTTCGGCATGGATGCAGAGCAGATCTGCGCCGGCGTCGGCGAACTCTTTGACATACCGTTCGGGGCGTTCGATCATGAGGTGCACGTCGAAGAAGAGTTTCGAAGTCTTGCGCAGGGTCTTGATGACCGGGGGGCCGAAGGTGATGTTGGGCACGAAGGCCCCGTCCATGACGTCCCAGTGCACCCATTTGAGGCCGGCGGCTTCCAGGGCGGCCAACTCGGCCTGCAGGTTGCCGAAGTCCGAGGACAAGAGCGAGGGGGAAAGGATCAACTCGCGCATCATTCCTCCCGGTCGCCCATTTTGAAGTCGACCTGGATCTTGTGCATTTTGGTCGCGGGCAGGTTCAGGATGGAAATGCCGGTGCGGCGGGTGATCCCGGCCAGGGTTTCCTGCACGTCCTTCCAGGACGGGCCGATGAAGGTGAACCAGATGTTCTGACGGTGTTGGCGCAGGTAGTTGTGGGTCACGCCGGGCAGTTGGTTCACTTCGGCGACGAACTCGTCGAGCTTGTCCTCGGGCACCGCTGCGGAGCAGAGGGTGGAATGCCAGCCCAGCTTCTTGGACTGGAAATTGGCCCCGATGCGGCGGATGACCCCTTTTTCCGTCAGGGCCCGCACCCGGGCCAGGGTCTCGGCCTCGGTCAGGCCGACCTGGTTGCCGATGACCTCGTAGGGTCGGGGTTCCAGCGGAAAGCCGGTCTGGATGATGTCCAGAATCTTCTTGTCGAAATCGTCCATGCGTTCCTCATGTCCTGTGCGGGTCACGGGGCGTCAGCCTGCGTATTTTGAATATTTCAACAGTCAGCTATGACTTCATCCGCTCCACAAGCTTGGGCGTATAGGTGCACAGCGGCTCCTCGCCCATGTAGTTGTGGTCCATGGAGTGGGCTCGGGCCCGGCATCCGCCGCAGACCTTGTGGTATTCGCAGACACCGCACTTGCCCTCGTACTCGCCCTGGGTCCGGAACTGTTTGAACTGCTTCGAAGACCGCCAGATCTCCGGGAACGGAGTGGCGCGGACGTTGCCGCAATCCAGTTCCAGGTAGCCGCAGGGTTGGACCTGGCCGACATGGGAGATGAAACAGAAACCCGTGCCGCCCAGGCATCCGCGGGTCATGGCGTCGAGGCCGAAGTTTTCCGGGGTGACCGGCACGCCCTCGGCCTTGGCCCGCTGGCGCATGATGCGGTAGTAGTGCGGGGCGCAGGTGGCTTTTAAGTGCATGCTCGTGGTCTTGCGGAAATCGTAGAACCAGTTGAGCACGTCCTCGTACTCCTGGCCCGTGATGACCTCGGCCCCGAGCTGGGCGGCGCGTCCCGTGGGCACGAGCAGAAAGATGTGCCAGGCCGCAGCCCCGATGCGCTCGCAGAGGTCAAATATCTGCTTGAAACTGCCGAGGTTGGCCCGGGTCACGGTGGTGTTGATCTGGAATTCGATGCCCGCCTGCTTGAGCATCTCGATGCCGCGCATGGAGGCGTCGAAGGCGCCTTGCACGCCTCGGAATTCGTCGTGGCTCTCTGCGTCGGGGCCGTCGATGGAGATGGAGCAGCGCTGCACCCCGGCCTCACGCATCTGGACGGCGGTCGAGGGGGTGATGAGGGTGCCATTGGGCGACATGACGCAGCGCAGACCCTTGTCCGTGGCGTAGCGGATCAGCTCGTACACGTCGGGGCGCATCATGGGGTCGCCGCCCGTGAAGATGATGATGGGGTTGCCGACCTGGGGAAAGGTGTCGATGAGGGCCTTGGCCTCGGCCGTGTCCAGTTCGCCCTCGTAGGGCTCCAGGTGCGCCTCGGCCCGGCAGTGCTTGCAGGCCAGATTGCAGGAGCGGGTCACTTCCCAGGCGATGAGCTTGCAGGCCGGAGTGCCGTCGGCCAGGGTCGTGACCATGCCGCCGGGGTGCCCGCCGGGTTTTGCGCCGGGGTGACTTCCCGGATGCCCGGCCGGCGGGCCGTCGAGATTGGGTCGGCCCGCGCCGTGATGGGGATGCGTGTTCATGAAACGTGTCCCGCCTTGAGCAGGTCTTGGGTGAAATAGGACAGGATCAGATCCGCCCCGGCGCGCTTGAAGGCGATGAGGCTTTCGAGGGCCACGGCGGTTTCGTCGATCCAGCCGTTCTGGGCCGCGGCCTTGATCTGGCTGTATTCGCCGCTGACCTGATAAGCGGCCACGGGCAGGTCGAAATTGTCGCGGACCAGGCGGATGATGTCCAGGTAGGGCAGACCCGGCTTGACCATGAGGATGTCCGCGCCCTCGTCCACGTCGGCGCCCGCTTCGCGCAGGGCTTCGCGCCAGTTGCCTGGGTCCATCTGGTAGGTCTTGCGGTCCCCGAACTTGGGCGCGCTTTCGGCCGCGTCCCGGAATGGGCCGTAGAAGGCGGAGGAATACTTCACCGCGTAGGACATGATCGGCGTGTGCAGGAATCCGTTTTCGTCCAGTCCGGCCCGGATGGCCGCCACGCGTCCGTCCATCATGTCCGAGGGCGCGACGATGTCCGCCCCGGCCCGGGCCTGGGCCACGGCCGCGCGGGCCAGCAGCTCCAGGGTCGGGTCGTTCAGGACCTCCCCGTTCTGCGAAACCAGGCCGCAGTGTCCGTGGGATGTGTACTCGCACAGGCAGGTGTCGGCGACCACGATCAGTTCGGGCCAGCGGTCCTTCAGGCGGCGGATGGCCTCCTGCACGATGCCGTCCTTGGCATAGGCACCGGAGCCGGTCGGGTCCTTGTGGACGGGGATGCCGAACAGAATGAGGCTTTTCAGTCCCGCGTCCACGGCCCCTGCCACCTCGTCCAGGAGGGTGTTCAACCCGAGCTGGAATTGGCCCGGCATGGAGGCGATGGGCTTCTTGAAGTCCGGGTCGGACTCGACCACGAAATAGGGCTGGATCAGATCCTGGGCGGTCAGCCGACTTTCGCGGACCAGATCCCGCAGGGCCTTGGACGTGCGCAACCGGCGGCCGCGATGGAACGTGTTCATTGTGCCCACCTAGACCAGCTCTCCGCTGATTTCTTCGTCCGTCAGATAGCAGGCCGGATCATGGGCCCAGAAATCGTCGAAATAGGCTTCGGCGCGGGCCCGGAAGTTGCCGCCGCAGATGTTCAGGAAGCGGCAGGTGGCGCAGCGGCCCTTCACATGCGGACGCTTGTCTTTCAGTTTGTGCAGCAGCTCGATTTTCTCGTCCACCCAGATTTCGGAAAAGGGGCGTTCCAGAACATTGCCGAAGGTGTGGTGACGCATGAACTGGTCCGCGTGCACGGACCCATCCCAGGAGATGCACCCGATGCCGCGGCCCGTGGAGTTGCCCTCGTTCATCTTGAGGAGTTCCATGACCTCGGCCGCGCGCCTGGGGTCCTCCTTCAGCATGCGGAAATAGACGTAGGGCCCGTCGGCGTGGTTGTCCACGGTCAGCACTTCCTTGGGCATGCCGCGTTCATGCAGGTCGCGGGTGCGGTCCATGATCAGATCGACCACCGCGCGGGTCTCGGCGTGGTCCAGATCTTCCTTGATCAGTTCCGAGCCACGGCCGGAATAGACCAGGTGGTAAAAGCAGATGCGGGGCACGTCCATGGCCTCGATCAGATCAAAGAGGTGCGGAATTTCGGCGGCGTTTCGTTTGTTGATGGTGAAGCGCAGCCCGACCTTGAGCCCCTCGGCCTGACAGTTTTCCACGCCCTTCAAAGCCTGCTTGTAGGAGCCGGTCACGCCGCGGAACTGGTCGTGCACGCTTTCCGCCCCGTCCAGGGAGATGCCGACGTAGGACAGGCCCACCTCCTTCAGCTCCTTGGCCTTGGCCTTGGTGATGAGGGTCCCGTTGGTGGAGATGACCGCGCGCATGCCCTTGGAGGTGGCGTATTTGGCCAGGTCCACCAGATCCTCGCGGACCAGCGGTTCACCCCCGGAAAAGAGGATGACCGGGGCTCCGAACTGGGCAAGATCGTCGATCATGACCTTGGCCTGTTCCGTGGAGATGGGGTCCTTGTGGCTGCTCGGTTCCACGGCGTGGGCGTAGCAGTGCACGCATTTGAGATTGCAGCGCTGGGTCATGTTCCAGACCACAACGGGTTTCTTGTCCTGGGCGAACTGCAGCAGATGGGACGGGAGTTTGGAGGAGTGGCGTCCGTAACGCAGGGCGTCGGAGGGTTCCACCGTGCCGCAGTAGAGTTTGGAAATACCGATCATGATTGCCTCATGTGAACGTGCTGGTTCGTATGGGTGATGCGGCCGCCCCGCGCGGATGGCGGAAGGGCCGGGAATAACGTGGGAGCCGAAGGCTTGTCCTAATGGTTGTCGTGGTCAAGTCAAGAGTCGGGCGGTTATTGCAGGGTGCGGGTCGGGGGATCGGCTCCCATCAGCCTGGCGGTGCAATCCTGCAGCCCCGTGGCCTTGGAGTCGGCCTGCCCCGTGGGCTTGTCAGTTGTCTTCGAGCCCGGGCGGACACGTCGTTTGCCCAGGGTCAGACGCCAGATGGTCTGCAAGGCGCGCATCAGATCCCTCCGCTGACGAGGGTCAGGATGATGGCCACGGCCAGGGCCAGGATCATGGGCAGGATCATGGCGGCCAGGACCTGCTTGTTCGTGGCGCCGTGCACGTGGCGCAAGCCAAGAAATTTGTAGACGGCCGTGCCAATCATGGCCAGGGGCAGACCGATGTAGGGGATGATCATGAGCAGCATGGGCGCGGCGCTGTAGGCCTCGGCCCGGAACGTGCCCTCGAAGCCCTTGGTGTCGGCCTTGAACAGGTGCAGGAAAAAGTGGTTGATGGCGGTGTCCAGGAACAGGAAGACACAGACTTCCAGTGGGTATAAAATGAGGACCAGGCCGGCTTGCAGGGTGTTGTTCAGGTTTTCCGTCAGCATGTCGGGTTCGACGATGCCCAGGAGCTGCCAGATGGACTGGGACAGAGCCACGGCCTGGATGATGATCAGGAAGAAGAAGAGGGGTTTGAGCAGCCCGTGGCCCACGGGCATGGCCGTGAAAAAGGCCTTGGGGTTGAGGAGCACATCCATGAAGGTCTGGGCAAAGGCCCGCGGATAGCCCGCGTCCACCCGCTCCCAGACCGGAATGGACGTCGTGGCATGGCCGTGGACATTTTCGCTCCTGTCTGTTCCGTCCGGATCGTTCAGGGCCTCCAGTTCGTTCCACAGGTCCTCGTCCTGGGAGGGTGGAACACGTTTCTGTGTTTCCACGGATGGCTCTCCCGTGACCGTGGCCGGCTGTGCGGCCGCAGTGGACTCTGTCGGCGGGGCCGTTTCCGGCGACATGTCCGGTTCAGCCGCGCTGGCGTTGACCTCGGGCTGGGTCGGGGCCTGGGGTTGCGTGTCCTGCTGCGGAGTCGGGTCCTTTTTCAGTTCCCGGAATTTGAAGCGGTGCTGGCATTTGGGACAGGTGGCCACGGCCGCTTTGGGTGGCAGGGTCGCCTCGTTGACGGCGCGTCCGAACCCGCATTGGGGACAGATGATATTCATGGCGGATGCGATCTCCTCTTGCGAGAAGGCTGATACCCGCTCTTGCCCCGATTAGCAACCGCGGCGGGTTCCCGGGGCCAGGAAGAGGTCGTCGAACAGGTGGACGAAAAGGGCGACGACAATCACGCCGCTGTAGTCCATGGGGCTGTCCTGGTCGAATTCAACCAGCATTCGCTCCACGAACTCCGGGCGGAAATAGCCCTTCTCGCGCACGGTCTTGGCCGAGAGGATGTCACCGATCATGGTCCTGAACATGCGCACGAACCATTTGCTCGGAGGGGCCAGGGGCTGCTTGCGGCGTTGGCAGATGGCCCGGGGGAGAAAGGACCGGAAACTTTTCTTCAGCAGGTGTTTTTCGTTGAGGCCACGCATCTTGAAACGGCTGGGCAGGGAGAAGACGTATTCGACCAGGCGGTGGTCCATGAAGGGCGAGCGCAACTCCACGGAATTGGCCATGCTCATGGTGTCGGCCAGGGGCATGGTCAGGTTGGGCAGTCGCATCCTGCTTTCCAGGTACAGGGCCTGATCCATGATGTCCCGCGAGCCGGGGATCCGCGGCAGATCGCCGTCGCGTTCGCCGAGTCGCGGGAGCAGCCGGTCCACGAAGGAGTCGGACAAGAGCTGCCCCTTGAGCTGGAAGGCCTGGAATCTGTAGGGCAGGGCGGGATGCGTGGCAGGATAGCTCTTGAGCATGAGGTAGTGCATCCAGGCCTGTTGCGGCGAGGCGAGTCCGGGGAAGATCCGGCGCAGGAGGTTGGCGCGCCCCATGTTTTCCTGCCTGCCGATAAAGGACATGAGCTTCATGAGCTTGAAGTAGTCGTATCCGCCCAGGATTTCGTCGGCGCCGTCTCCAGACAGGACCACCTTGAAACCCATGGCCCGAATCTGTCGGGACAAGAGATAGAGGGGCAGGTTCAAGAGGGTCACCAGCGGGGTCTCCAGATGCCAGACCAGCTTTTCGATTTCCTCTTCCTCGATGGCGCACTGGAACTCGTGGTGCGTGGTCCCGAAGGATGTCGCCACCATGCGCGCGAAATGGCGTTCGTCGTAGCCCGCGTCCTCAAAGGTGATGGACAATGTGTGCACCGGGGCGTTCGACAGGTGTGCATACAGGCCCGTCACGCTGCTGGAGTCGATGCCGCCGCTCAGGTACGAGGCCACGGGTACGTCGGCCACCAGACGGGAGCGCACGGCTTCGACCAGATGGTGACGCAGCCCTTCGGCGGCCTCGTCAGCGCTCATCCCCTCCGCGGGCCTGTCCATGGGGATGTCCCAATACGGGGCTTCGCGTCGCCCCCGGGGATCAAGATGCATGAACGTGGCGGGCATGAGCTGGTGGATCCCGGTCAGGAAGGTCTCAGGAGCCAGGTTGAATCCGTAGTCGAGGAGCCGGTCCATGGCCAATACGTTCATCTCGCGGGGGATGCCCGGAAAATGGAGGATGGATTTGATCTCTGAAGCGAAAATCAGGGTCTTGTCCGGCAGGACCGTGTAGAAAAGGGGCTTCTTGCCCATGCGGTCCCTGGCCAGGAACAGGGCACGGGAAGCCGGGTTCCAGATTGCGAAAGCGAACATGCCGTGCAGGCGGCGCAGGCATTTTTCGCCCCACTGGGCGTAGGCCGCGAGCAGCACTTCTGAGTCTGAACGGGTGCGGAAGACATGCCCCTGGCTGGCCAACTCGGCCCGCAGGGGCTGATAGTTGTAGATTTCACCGTTGAAGACCAGCACCATGCCCGAAGGTCCGTGGACCACGGGCTGATTGCCGCCGGGCAGGTCTATGATGGCCAGGCGTCTGGAAGCCAGGGCGCAAAAGGAGTCCTGATACAGCCCCTGGTGGTCCGGGCCGCGGTGGGCAATGGCCTGGGCCATGGAGTTCAGGACCGAGCCGTCGGGCGCGATACCTCTCGGATTGAAAAAACCGGCGATGCCGCACATGCACGTTTCCCCTTTGGTGTCGTTCCAGGAAATTCATGCAGAATGCGTGCCTCGATGCGGCAAGCCTGGCGCGGATGCCTACCGGGCGTAGTAGGCAGATGCCTTGGGTGGCGAGGGGTGGGGTTGGGTTCTGGAGATTTCGGCAAAGGCAGAGCCGAGCGAAGACAGGATGCCAATGACTTCGTCCAGGGGCGCGATGTCCATCTTCATGTTGGCCGTCAGCAGACGGGAATTGCAGTACATGTAGAGTTGGTGCAGATTCTGAGCGATTTCCCCGCCTTTTTCCACGTTCAGGGAGCCGTCGAGCTCGGCGATGATGCCCAGGGCCTGGGAGATGAGTATGCCTTTCTTGGCGAACTGCCTGGCCGCGATTTCCTCTTTGGCCTGTTCCAGAAAAGTGATGGCGCCATCGTAGAGCATGACCACAAGGTGGCCGGGGGTGGTCGTCGTGACCTGCGTCTGCATGTACGCGTTGGCGGCTCTGAGCACGGCAAAGTCTCCTTGTTGTTAACTGGACAGGCTGTCGATTTGCGAACTGAGCTGGGTGGAGATGTTGTCATACGTCCCGAGCAGGGCTTCCAGGGTCGCGAAGCGCGTGCGCAGGTTCGATTCCATGAGCGTGAGGCGTTTTTTCTCGTAAGCGATCTTTTCGTCGATGGAATCCATGATGTCCTGGTAATTGTCTTTCAGGATTTCCAGGGTTCCAGTTGTCGAGTCTGTCAATTTCTTGATCTGCTGGGACAACTCCGCGGCTTTTCCTTGTTTGATCTGGACCTGGCCCGAGTAACTGCCCGGGGTCAGGTTGATGATCTCAAGGGCCAATCCACGTGCGGTGTTGTCATCCCCCGCGCCCACGATCTTGTTGCCGTCGACGGTCGCCTGGTAGCCGTTGATGCTGGCCGACGCGATGCGGCCACTGGCGTTCACCGTGTAGGAAACGGTGAAGTCGCCCTGTCCGGTGATGCCCTTGATGTAGGAATCGAATTTGAAATTGGAGGACTCCACCGCGACGCCGTCGACGATTTCCTTGGTCGAGGGATAGTAGTCGGCGCTGAAGAGTCGGGCCACGGCATCGGGGTCCGTGGTCAACGCGTCCTTGAACGCGCTTGCATCAAAGAGAAGCAGGCCAAAGGTGGGTGATCCTTCACTCGTGTCCGTCGTGATGCCCACGCCGCTCAGGGAGACGATGGAATCCATGTCGTAATCGAAGCCCACACCCCTCTGGGCCAGGATGTTCTTCAGGTTCTGCTGGATCATCTGCAGGCCGTAGTTGCCTGTCAGGATCGAACCGGAGGTGCTCGAGCCCACGGTCGTGACCTGGGTCTGTTCTTTGATCAGCCGCAGCACCGCGTTCACTCCGTCCACGAAGCTCTGCACGTTTTCGACAACGGAGTCCGCGTCGGTGCTGGTGGTCAGGGTCGTGCGGCCCGTGCTGGCCAGATTCATGGTCACGCCGGTGATGATATCGGAGATGGAGTTGGAGCCGCGCTCGAAGAATCCGTCCGTGGCGCCCTGGGTCTGGGAGAACGAGTCCGTCTGCAGGGCCGCGATGGTTGTCCCTGGTGACCGGATAATCTGGATCTGATTTGCCGAGCCGGCTTGGCCGGTCAGGGTCAGTTCGACGCTGCCGGACACATCGGCGGCAGTGGCCATGGAGAATCCGACGGCAGCGTTGATGTTCGTGGCCAGATTCGTATAGGTGTCCGTGGCCGCCACGCTCACGGAATACAGGGTGCCGGCGTAGGCGAATTTGAACGTGCCGCCGCCGGCGGAAACGACATCCGTGGTCGTCGTGCCGGTCACCGTGGATTTGAGGATGTCCGCGGTGGGAGTGGCCGGCACGGTTGGAAATCCGTCGACCTGCAGCTTGGCGTTGCTGGCGTTCTGAGTTTGGATGAATTTGGACGAGGAGAAGTTTGTCAGCAGGTTGGCCGAGGTGGCGGTGTCGTCGATGATGAGGTCGTTTCCCGCACCCAGGTCCATGCCCCGGAGTTGCAGCCGGTAGCCGCTGCCATCGTTGATCACGCTGGCCCGGACATAATTGCGATTGTCCGTGTCTGAATTGATGAGGGTCGCGAACTGGGACAAGGTCGTTGAACTGTTCACGTCGACAGAAACCTGACGGGTGCCGATGGAAAAAACAAACGTTCCGCCGGATCCCCCGCCGATCGCGTCATTGGCGGAGGAAAAAATTACCGAGCCCATATGCATGTCTGTCGTGGCCAGGGAAACGACGTCAATCTGATGGGAACTTTCTTCCGCGTCGCTGCTGGCCGTGGCGGTCAGTGCCGCGCTGTTGGACGATGAAACCTGCTTGGCCAGGAACTCATTTGGAGTGTCCATGGAATCCAGAGTGGTTTTCAAGGTGAGCATGGCCGATGAGAGTTCGTCAAAGCTTTCGCTTTTGGATTCCCAACTCGAACGCCACTTTTGGAGCCGGTTGGAATTGGTCTGCTCAATTTCGATCAGCTTCGTGATCAGGGAATCGAAATCGGTCCCCGAGCCAAGGCCGGTAAAGCGGATCGAACCGGAAAGAAGCGATGTGGTCAGGTCGTCGGCCATGGAAATCCTCTGGAGCGTTGTATGGGTCAGGCCACCTGTTCAATCGAAGCAAACCCGATGCCAGAATCAAAACCCGAGAGTCAAAAAGGCCGGGCCGCTTCCGCGACCCGGCCGGGGACAAGGTTTCAGTTCAAGGTCGTTATCCCTGCATGAGCTGCAGAGCCATCTGCGGCAGGGTGTTGGCCTGGGAGAGCATGGCCACGGCGCTCTGGGTCAGGATCTGGTTGCGCACGAAGTTGGTCATCTCCGTGGCCACGTCCACGTCGGAGATCCGGGACTCGGCGGCCTGCAGGTTTTCGGCCTGGACCTGCAGGTTGGTGATGGTGTTCTCCAGACGGTTCTGCAAGGCGCCCAGGCTGGCGCGGATGTTGTCCTTGGAGGTGATGGCCGCGTTCAGTGCGTCCAAAGCCCGCTGGGCCGCCTGCTGGGTGGAGATGCTGTAGCCGGCGCCGGCCACGCTGTTCGGGCCGTTCACGCGGGTTGCGCTTCCCGAGTTGCCCACGCCCAGGGCCGAGGCCGTGGCGTTGCCGATGGCGATGTAGTAGTAGTCCTCAAGACTGTCGTTGCCCGTGCCGAAGTGGACCTTCAGCGGGCCGGTGGCCTTCAGGCCGGAACCGTCATGGCTCGTGCCCCAGGCCGAGGCGGCGGTGCTGGCCGAGGACAGGTTGCCGTTCAGCAGGTAGATGCCGTTGAAGTCCGTGGCATTGGCGATTCGGGTGATTTCCGAGGCCATGGCCTGGTACTCCGAGTCGATGATCAGACGCTGGTCCGAAGTGTAGGTGCCGGTGGCGGCCTGGGTCGCCAGCTCCTTCATGCGGATCAGCTTTTCATCGATGACCTGCAGGGCGCCGTCCGCGGTCTGAATCATGGAGATGGCGTCGTTGGCATTGCGGACACCCTGGTTCAGGGACGCGATGTCCGCGCGCATCAGTTCGCGAATGGCGAGGCCCGCCGCGTCGTCGGCCGCGGACGTGATGCGCAGGCCCGAGGACAGGCGGCTGGTCGAGGTCGCCAGGCTGCTGTACGCAGTGGCCAGGTTGCGGGTTGCGTTCATGGCCATCAGGTTGTGGTTGATTACGAGTGACATACAAATTCCTCCTTGAAAGATTGGCGGCTTCCTTGCCTTTGGACGTGGCAGCTAGGGGGCTGCCTCTCTGCTCATGATGGATAAATCGGCAGGGAAGGAAATTTCTTTAGGGGAATTTTGTCCAACATGAATTGTCAGACGATATCATTCGAAATCGGGGATGTGCGTGCGCGCGTCAGCGGCCGGGATGCCACGGGCCTTTGCAATGGCGTCCAGATTCTCCTCGGCATCGGACTTGCGCAGGTAAAGGGGAACCGGAGCCTGGGTGGAATAGGCGGCCGAGCATGCCGCCGCGAGCAGGGATGCGGGCATGAGGGTGTCCAGGGCTGGAGGCAGGGTCAGGATGCCGGACAGTTCGAGCAGTTCTGGGTTCTTGCGCACGCCGCTGCCCAGCAGGCAGACGCGGTTTGGACGGGACTGGAGCAGGATTCGAGCCTCGGTCAGGGACAACGGCCGCACGGGTCCCAGCGGCTGTCCCGAGGCAAAGCCCTGGGCATAGACCTGGGCCGAGCGGGCGTGGGTCAGAACCCAGATTTCTTCCGGGATCAGGGCCATGGCCTGGGCGGCGAGAAGTTCCAGATAGGGCAGGCCGGCCATGGGTGTGCCGAAGGGCCTTGCCAATCCGTACATGGCCGCGTGGGCAATGCGCAAGCCGGTGAACGATCCCGGCCCGCGTACGCAAGCGATGCCGGCCAGGTCGCGCACGGCCACATCGTGGACCCGCAGGGCGCGGTCCATGGCCGTGGACAGGTGGCGGATGGACTGGCCCGGGCAAAGGATTTCCTCGCTGAACATGAGGGCGCTGGATGTGCCCAGGACCACCTGGAGCCGTTCCTCGGCGCAGTTCAAGGCGAGATAGAGGCTAGCGGAAATGGCGCAGGATGTCATTGAATGTCGCCAGGACCATGAGCATGAGAAGCAGGGCCATGCCGACCTTCAGCGCGGCCTGCTGGATTTTTGGGCTCAAGGGTTTGCCGGTGATGGTTTCCAGGAAAAAGAACAGGATGTGTCCGCCGTCCAGGACGGGAATGGGCAAGAGATTCAGGATGCCGAGGTTGATGCTGATGAGCGCCGTCAGGGCCAGAAGATTGAGCAGGCCATTCTGGGCCTCTTTGTGAATCATCTCGCTGATGAGGATGACTCCACCCATGTCCGACACGGGGATGACGCGTTCCACGAGCTTGATGATGCCCATGATCATCAGGCCGCTGACTTCCCAGATCTGGCGGCCGCCTTGAATGCCCGCGTCCAGAAAGCCAAGGGCCCTGGATTCGACGTCTCCCCTGGGGGCGATCCCGAGCATGGGAACAATTTTTATTTCGCCGAAAAGGTTGCGTTTTTCCTGCAGGCGGGGAGTCACGTGCACGGCGATAAGCTCTTTGTCCCGGGATACGGTCACCAGCATGGGGTTGCCCTGGTTGGCCTCGATGCGGCTGACCAGATCCTCCCAGACCCTGATGGGCTGGCCGTCGATGTCCATGATGCGGTCGCCCGGCGCGATGCCGGCCGCCTCGGCCGCGCTTGAATTGGTCACCTGGCCGATGACCGGGAGCATCTCCTGCACGCCCTGGCTCCAGGCCAGGCCCCAGAATATGATCCAGGCCAGCAGGAAATTGAAGACTGGTCCGGCCAGCACCACAAGCATGCGCTGCCAGGGCGGTCGGCGGGAAAAGGATTCCTGCGCGGTGAATCCTTCAGGCAATTCGGCGTCGGGGGACTCCCCGACGAGCTGCACATAGCCGCCCAGAGGAAAGGCGCAGACCCGATAGTCGGTCTTGCCGCGCCGGATCCCGAACAGGCGGGTGCCGAAGCCCAGGGAAAAGACGCTCACGCCCATGCCCATGCCGCGCGCCACCATGAAATGACCCAGTTCGTGAAAGAAGATCAGTCCGCCCAGGACAACGACCACGGCCAGGATACTGCTCAACATTTGTTCCTTCCTATGGCCTTTTCGGACTGGGCCCGCGTTCGGGTGTCAAGTTCCAGGATGTCAGCCAGGTCGTGCATGGGGTGGCCTGGATGTTTTTCCAGCATGTTTGCGATAAGTCGCGCGATGCCCGGAAAATCAATGCGTTCGTCTAGAAATGCCTGCACCGCGATTTCGTTGGCGGCGTTCATGACCACCGCATGACTTTGTCCGGCTGCCAAGGCCTTTCGGGCCAAATCCAGGCAGGGAAAGCGCTCCGGGTCCGGCGGCTCGAAGGTCAAGGTTCCGACTTTGGCCAGATCGAGCGGTTCCAGGCCGATGTTGAGCCGCGCCGGGTAACCCAGGCAGTAGCCGATGGGAATCTCCATATCAGGCACGCCCAGGTGGGCCAGTTGCGAACCATCCGCGTACTCCACCAGGGAATGCACGATGGATTGGGGATGAACGACCACGTCGACCTGGCTCGATGTCGCGCCGTAGAGATGCACGGCCTCGATGATTTCCAGGCCTTTGTTCATCATGGTCGCCGAGTCGATGGAAATTTTGGCCCCCATGGACCAGTTGGGGTGCTTCAGGGCCTGGGCCGGAGTCACGGAACGGATCCGGTCCGCGGGCCAGGTGCGGAAAGGGCCTCCCGATGCGGTCAGGATCAGGCGCGAAACCTGACGCCCCCCGTGGCCGACAAAGGCCTGGAACAGGGCGTTGTGTTCCGAGTCCACCGGCAGGATGACGGCACCGCTCTCCTGGCAGGCCTGGCGGAAGAGTTCCCCAGCCAGGACCAGGGCCTCCTTGTTGGCCAGGCAGAGCACCTTGCCCGCCCGGGCCGCGGCCAGAGCCGGGACCAGCCCGGCCGCGCCGACCTGGGCGGCCAGAACCAGCTCCGCTTCGGCCAGGGTGGCCAGAACCGTGTAGCCATCCTGGCCGACGTGGATGCGCGGGGAGTATCCGGCGGGCAGCAGGCCGCGCAGTTCTGAAGCTTTGTCCCTGGTCAGGACTCCCAGATGTTCGGGGCGGAACTCCGCGGCCTGGCGGGCCAGCAGGGTCATGTTGCGGGCTCCGGCCAGGGCCACCACCGACAGTGAGTCCCGGTTTTTGGCCACGACGCTTAGGGCGCTGGTGCCAATGGAGCCCGTGCTGCCCAGGATAGAGAGGCTGCGCGGTCCTGGACGGTCCAGGACAGGAGATTGCAGGGCCGAAATGTATTTCATGGGATTCAAGGCTACGCGAAAAAAGGAAAAAAGCCAGCCAGGCCGCAGTAGAGTGGCAGGGCAAACAGCAAACTGTCAATGCGATCCAGGATGCCGCCATGGCCGGGCAGGATCCGTCCGGAATCCTTGATGCCGCGCGCGCGTTTCAAGGCCGACTCGAAGAAATCTCCGAGCTGCGCGAAGATGTTGAGCCCGATGCCAAGCAGAGCGAATCCTGTCCAGTGCGCCGTTCCGAAAGCCAGCCCCAGTGTTGTGCAGATCAGGGCGCTGGCCGCAAGGCCGCCCAGGCTTCCGGCCCAGGTTTTCTTCGGGCTGACAGCGGGCCAGATTTTGGGACCGCCCAGGTAGGTTCCGGCATAGTAGGCTCCGGTGTCCGCGGCAAAGGTGGTCAACAGGACCAGGGCGATTTCCGGGGCCGACAGGGTGCGAAAAAGCCGCAAAATAAAGGGCACATACAACAGTCCGAAGATGAGAATTTGGCTGTCCGCGAAGGCGTCGGGTGATTCGCCCCGGTCATGGGTGATCAGAAAGGCCAGAGCAGCAGCCAGCATAGCCAGGAAGACCAGGGCCGTGCCCGACCAGGTCAGGGGTGCCCAGATCATGCCCAGGGCGAGAATGATTCCGCCGATTTTCCAGGCCATTTTGTCCCGACCCGGCCAGAACATGGCGTAGAATTCCATGAGTCCGAGGCCGGCCACGACCGTGATGGCCAGGCTCAGGACCGGGTCGCCGCTGACGATGGCCCAGCCGAGCAAGGGCAGTAGCAGGAGGGAGGTCAGCACGCGCTGCACATGCGACGTCGTCATGCGCCCTCTTCTCCCGTGGTCCCGAAGCGGCGCTGGCGGGCAGCGTAGTCGGCCAGGGCGGCGTGCAGTTCCGGGGCGCGGAAATCGGGCCACGGGGTGTCCGTGAAAAAGAGTTCGCTATAGGCGCTTTGGAACAAAAGGTAGTTGCTCAGGCGCTTCTCGCCGCTGGTGCGCAGGATCAGGTCCGGGTCGGGCATGCCCGCGGTGTAGAGTTCGGTAGCGAACATGTCCTCGGACAGGGAGTCCGGTTCGACACCGCGTCGCAGCAAGGCCTGACAGGCGCGCAGGATCTCGTGCCGTCCGGAGTAGTTGAGAGCCAGGTTCAGGGTCATGGACAGGCAATGGGCGGTCTTGTCCATGGCATGGCGCAGGACCTGCCTGGTGGCCAGGGGCAGGTCCTCCAGATCGCCGAGCACGTTCAGCCGGATGTCCTGTTCCAGCAGGGACGGCAACTCCCGGGTCAGGAAGTCCTTGAGCAGGCCGAACAGATAGCCGACTTCCTGCTTGGGGCGGGACCAGTTCTCCTTGGAAAAAGTGTACAGCGTGAGATGCGGGATGCCCAGCTTGCGGCATTCACGCACGATTTCCCGCGCGGTCTCCGTGCCGGCCTTGTGTCCGTCACTCCGCGAGAGTCCGCGGGCCGTGGCCCAGCGGCCATTGCCGTCCATGATGATGGCGAGATGATTGAGCGGTGGCATGGACGGGGACTATATCTCCATGATTTCCTTTTCTTTTTCGGCCAGGACTTGGTCGGACTTTTTGACGAAGTTGTCCGTGATCTTCTGCACGTCGTCCTGGGCCTTGTGCAGGTCGTCTTCGCTGATTTCCTTGGCGGCATGCTGTTTCTTGAGGGCCTCGTTGACGTCCCGACGCACGTTGCGGATGGCCACCTTGGCCTCCTCCGTGTACTTCTTGGCCATCTTGACCAGGTCCTTGCGGCGCTCCTCGGTCAGAGGCGGGATGTTGATGCGGATGGCCCGGCCGTCGTTGATGGGCGTCAGCCCCAGGTCCGATTTCATGATCGCCTTCTCGATGCTGCTGAAGGCGTTGCGGTCCCAGGGGGAGATGGAAATGGTCCGGCTGTCGGGAATGGAAACGGAAGCGACCTGGTTGAGAGGGGTCGGCGTGCCGTAGTATTCGACCCGGATGCTGTCCACCAGGGCCGTGGAGGCCCGACCGGTCCGCAGCTTGGCGAAATCCTTTTCCAGGCTGTCGATGCTTTTCTGCATCCTGCTTGTGCAATCTTGTGCGTGCTTTTCCATGCTATTCTCCTTGTACGATCGTTCCGACTTCCTCGCCCATGACCACTCGCTTGATGTTGCCGGGGACGAAGAGATTGAAGACCCCGATGGGGAGCTTGTTGTCCATGCAAAGGGAGATGGCCGCCGAGTCCATGACCCGCAGACGCCGTTGCAACACCTCTATATAGGTCAGTTTGTTGAACATGACCGCGTCAGGGTGTTTTTCCGGATCCTTGTCGTAGACGCCGTTGACCCTGGTGCCCTTCAGAATGGCTTCGCACTTGAGTTCCATGGCCCGCAGCGCCGCGGCCGTGTCCGTGGTGAAATACGGGATGCCCGTGCCTGCCGCGCAAATGACCACGCGGCCCTTTTCCAGGTGCCGGATGGCACGGCGCCGGATATAGGGTTCGGCCACCTCTTTCATGTCGATGGCGGTCATGACCCGGGTCGAGACGCCAAGCTTTTCCAGGGCGTCCTGCACGGCCAGGGCGTTCATGACCGTGGCCAGCATGCCCATGTAGTCCGCCGAGGCCCGGTCCATGCCCTTGGAAGAGACCGAGATGCCCCGGAAGATGTTCCCGCCGCCGATGACCAGGCTGAGCTGCACGCCCAGAGTCGCCGCCGCGACCAGTTCCCGGCATATGGACTGGATGGTTTCGGGCTCGATGCCGAACCCCTGCTCTCCAGCCAGGGCCTCTCCGCTCAATTTGAGCATCACTCTGCCGTATCGGAGCGTCTGCATGCAATCACTTCCTCGCGCTAAACGTGAACGAAAAGGAGGCCGGTTGGCCCAGCCTCCTTGTTCCGAGAAGGCCATACCCATTTCGCGCATCCGGTGCAACAAGGGGTTGCAAAGGACACGCGCGCCGAAAAAAGGCCAAAAAAAAGGGCCTTGCGGCCCTTGTTTTATGCGCCCACCTGGAACCGGAAAAAACGGACGATGTCCGCGTTCTTCCCCAGAAGATCCTTGATGGTCTTCTTGTCGTCCTTGATGAAGACCTGCTCGCGCAGGCAGACTTCCTGGTAGAACTTGCGGATGCGGCCTTCGACGATCTTCTCGGCGATCTGGGCCGGCTTGCCTTCTTCCTTGGCCTGGTTCAGGTAGATTTCCTTTTCCTGGGCCAGGGTCTCGGCCGGGATCTGGTCCGGAGTCACGCAGATGGGGCTGGCGGCCGCGATCTGCATGGCGATGTCCTTGGCCAGCTCCGGGGAGGCCGTGCCGGACAATTCGACCAGCACGCCCAGCTTCTTGGTGGAGTGGACATAGGCGCCGATGGCGCCATCGGAGGCCAGGGCCACGAAAGCCAGACGGCCGACCAGCATGTTCTCGCCGATCTTGCCGATCAGACCGGTCAGGTCCGTGACCTCGGCGGGCAGGGCCGCGACGTCGGAGGTCTTGGCGGCCAAGGCGCTCGTGGCCAGGCCTTCGGCCAGGGCGATGAACTCCTCGTTCTTGGCCACGAAGTCGGTCTCGCACTTGAGTTCGCTCATGGCCGCGGACCTGCCGTCAGCGGCCAGGGAGATGGTGATCAGGCCTTCGGATGTGGCCCGGCCGGCCTTCTTGGCGGCCTTGGACAAACCTTTCTCGCGCAGCCAGGCAATGGCGTTTTCTTCGTCGCCCTCGCATTCGGCCAGCGCCTTCTTGCAATCCATCATGCCCGCGCCAGTGCGGTCGCGCAGGTCTTTAACCATTGCTGCGGTGATGCTCATCGTTAGTATACCTCTTCGTCCGTGTCTGCGGATTCAGTCTCTTCGGTGATGACCGGGATTTCGACTTCCGGCATCTTGGCGTTTTTGGACGCGGGGATGGAGTCCTTGGCGCTGGCCTGCCCTTCGATGCAGGCGTCGGCCATGGCCGCGGCAAAGAGCTTGATGGCGCGGATGGCGTCATCGTTGCCCGGAATGATATAGTCGATCAGGTCGGGATCGCAGTTGGTATCGACCACGGCCACGATGGGAATTCCGAGCTTGCGGCATTCCTTGACCGCGATTTCCTCGCGGTGCGGGTCGATGATGAAGGCCACCGCCGGCGGTTCCTCCATGTCCTTGATGCCGCCCAGGGTCAGGTTCAGCTTGGTCACTTCGCGCTCCATGCCCACGATCTCCTTTTTCAGGAAACGGTTCACGGAGCCGTCGGCGAACATGGCCTCGAGCTTCTTCAGCCGGGCGATGCTGGTGCGGATGGTCTGGTAGTTGGTCAGGGTGCCGCCCAGCCAGCGGTTGGTGACATGATACATGCCGCAACGCTCGGCCTCGGTCTTGATCACGTCCTGGGCCTGGCGCTTGGTGCCTACGAAAATGACCTTGCCGCCGCGGGCCACGGTCTCGGAGATGAAGTCGTGTGCCTTGCGGTACAACTTCACGGTCTGCTGCAGGTCAATGATGTGGATACCCTTGCGCGCGCCAAAAATGAACGGGCGCATCTTGGGGTTCCAGCGACGGGTCTGGTGACCGAAGTGCACTCCGGTCTCCAGCATCTGCTTCATGCTGACATAAGGCATAGTGAGTCTCCTTGGTTTTTTTCCTCCGCCCGCAGGAGCCCGGATGGGCCAAACCAGAGGTGCGGGCGTGTGGAGTGTTTGAGAACTGGGGTTCGTACGCGAGGTAAAAGGCTTTGGCAAGGAAAAATTCAGACCCGGGCGATGAGGGGGATGACCACGGGGTCGCGTTCCAGAACCTTGCGGAAGAAGCGGCGCAGGGACGAGCGGATGCGTTCCTCGAGTTTGTAGGCCTCGCTGTTCGGATTGCCTTCCATGACGTCAAGGACGATGCACTTGGCGTCCTCCAGAATGTGGGCGAAGTGCTGCTCGAAGATGAAGCCCTTGGACTGGATGCTCGGGCCAAAGACGATGGTTCCGAACTCGTCCTGGACCAGGAGCACGACGACAAGACCTTCGCCGCCCAGGATCTGGCGTTCCTTGAGCACGCTCTGCCCCACGTCTCCCACGCCCTTGCCGTCGACCAGGATGGATTCGGCGTTGACTGCCTCTTCCAGACGGATGCCCGTGGGAGAAAGGGTCACGGGCTGTCCGTTTTCCAGGATGATGGCCCGTTCCGGCGCGACTCCCCGGGACACGGCCAATTCGGCGTGTTTGAACAGATGGCGGTATTCGCCGTGCACGGGCACGAAAAATTTGGGCCGGACCGTGTCCAGCATGATCTTGAGTTCCTCCTGGTGGGCGTGCCCCGAGGCATGGATGGCCTGCACCTTTTCGTACAGGACGCTCGCGCCCTGGCGGTAGAGGTCGTTGATGACCCGCGTGATGGCCCTGGTGTTGCCCGGGATGAACCGCGAGGACATGATGACCGTGTCACCCTTGTGGATGTTGATCTGGCGGTGCTCGCTCCTGGCCACGCGGCTCAACGCCGAGAGGGGTTCGCCCTGGGAACCGGTCAGCAGGATGACGATGCGCTCGTCGTCGAGATAGGCCAGCTCTTCCAGGTCGCAGGAGTTCTCACGGTTGAAACGCAGGTGGCCCAGCTCCTTGGCCGCGTCAATGTTGGCCACGAGGCTGCGCCCAGTGAAGGCGACCTTGCGGCCATGCCGGGCCGCCAGGTCGAAGATTTCCTGCATGCGCTGGATGTGCGTGGCGAAGAGAGTGACCAGGATGCGGCCCGTGGCTCCGGTGAAGACCTCGTCCAGGCGGGCCAGGATCTCCCGCTCGGTCAGGGAGAATCCCTCGCGTTCCACGTTGGTGGAGTCCGAAAGCATGAGCAGCACGCCATCCCGCGAGAATGTCGCGAAGGCGTCGAGGTCCGTGGCGTGGCCGTCCAAGGGGTTGCGGTCGATTTTGAAGTCGCCGGTGTGCACAATGCGGCCGGCCGGCGTGTCGATGCCCAGGCCAAAACCCTCGATGATGCTGTGGCAGACCGGAATGAACGTCACGCCGAAGTCGCCCAGTTCGACGCGTTCGTGGGCTCGCACGGGGTGCAGGGCCACGTGTGAGTCGAGGTTGCGCTCCTGCAGGCGCTTCAGGGCCAGACGCAGGGTGAATTCCGAGCCGTAGAGGGGAACGTCGTGCACGTATGGGGCGAGCCAGGCCAGGGCGCCAATATGGTCCTCGTGCCCGTGGGTCAGGATGATGCCCTTGAGTTTGTGCTTGCGGCTGACGATGAAATCCATGCGCGGGATGACCACGTCCACCCCGTAGAGGATCACGTCGGGGAACATGAGCCCGCAGTCCACCAGGATCATGCTTTCCTCGGTTTCCAGGGCCATGCAGTTCATGCCGATTTCTCCGAGACCGCCCAGGGGGGTCAGGGTGACATGCGATTCGGCCATGGTGGGACTCCGATATGTTGAGGTGCATGGGGGAAATCAAGGTGCAAGCTCAAGGAAGCTAAGAGAATTGCAGGACAAGGACAAGAACTAAAAAGGCCGCCCGGAGGCGGCCTGTATGGCGGAAATAACGGCCTAGGCTTCTTCCTTCTTGCTGTCGGCGATGACCTGTTCGGTCACGTTGGGCGGGCATTCCTCGTAGTGGGCGAATTCCATGGTGAAGGTCCCCTGCCCACCGGTCATGGAGCGCAGGTCAGGGGCGTATTTCATCATTTCGGCCATGGGCACGTGGGCCTTGACTTCGGTGATGCCGCCGATGGAGTCCGAGCCCAGGACCCGGCCGCGCCGGCTGGACAGATCGCCGATGACGTCGCCCATGAATTCGTCGGGGATGAACACGGCGGCGAGCATGATGGGTTCGAGCAGGATAGGATTGCACAACTCCACGGCCTTCTTGAAGGCCAGGGACCCCGCGATCTTGAAGGCCATTTCCGAGGAATCGACGTTGTGGTAGGAGCCGTCGTAGACCGCGACCTTGAAATCGACCAGGGGATAGCCGGCCAAAAATCCGCGTGCCGCGGCCTCCTGGACGCCCTTGTCCACTGCCGGGATGTAGTTGCGCGGGATGGAACCGCCAACGATCTCATCGAGGAATTCATATCCTGCCCCGCGCGAGTTGGGTTCCATGCGGATCCAGCAATCGCCGAACTGTCCCCGGCCGCCGGACTGCTTCTTGTGTCGGCCCTGAACCTGGGTCTTGCCCTTGATGGTTTCGCGGTAGGGGATTTTTGGGGTTTTGAGGACAATATTGGTCTTGTAGCGGCGTTTGACCTTTTCCACGGCCAGTTCGATGTGCAGCTGGCCCATGCCCGTCAGCAACATGTCGCCGGTTTCGTCGTTGCGCACCAAATGCAGGTTGATGTCCTCGTCGAGAAGCTTCTGGACCGCGGCGAAGACCTTGTCTTCCTCGCCCTTTTCCTCGGCCGCCAGGGCGTAGGAGATGATGGACGGGCTCAAGGCCGGTTTGGGCAGGACAAAGGGGGCTTTTTCCGTGCACAATGTGTCGCCGGTGGAGGTGTTCTTGAGCTTGGCCACGGCCACCACGGCGCCGGGACCGACTTCCTGCTTGAAGGGGGTCTGCTTCTTGCCTTCCAGGAAGAGAATTTGGCCGATCTTTTCCTTTTCGTCCTTGGACGTGTTCAACACCGATGCGTCCGGGGCCAGGATGCCCGAAAGCACGCGCAGGACCGAGAGTTGGCCGGCAAAGGGGTCGGCGATGGTCTTGAAGACAAAGGCGGCAAAGGGCGCGTCGGGGCTTGACGGGCGCTCGGTGCCGTTGGCGTCGAGCCACGCGGCGTGCTCCAGGGGGGAGGTCATGATGTTCTGGATGGTGTCCAGCAGCGGGACGCCACCCTTGTTGTGCATGGCCGAACCGGCGCAGACCGGGACCAGGGCGCGGGCGAGGACTCCCGCGCGCAGGCCGGAGAGCATCTCTTCCTCGGTCAGGGAGCCTTCCTCCAGATATTTTTCCATCAGCTCTTCGCTGCTCTCCGCGATGTTCTCGACGGCGATCTCGCGCGCCATGGTCACGTCGTCGACCAGGTCCGCGGGGATGTCCATGGGTATCAGCTCGCCTTTGTCGCTGAAAGAATAGGCTTTTTCAGCCAGGATATCGATCACGCCGCTGAAGTTTGCCTCGCTGCCGATGGGGAGGTACAGCAGGACGGGCTTGATGCCCAGGACTTCGGACAAACCCTGGTAGGCCATCTGGAAATTGGCCCGCTCCCGATCCATCTTGTTGACGAAGACCATGGCCGGAAGGCCAGCCTTCTGAACCTCGGACCAGATCTTCTTGGTCAGGGGCTTGACCCCGTCGATGGCGTCGATGACCAGTACCGCGTTGTCCGCGCCTTGAAGCAGATAGGGAAGATCGCCGATGAAGTTGTTGTCACCCGGCGTGTCGATCATGAAATTCTGGTTCTTCTTCCAGGAGAATTGGGCGAATCCTGGCTGGATGCTGCCCCTGCGCTTGATTTCCTCGGGCTCGTAGTCGAGGGTCGTGGTGCCTTCGTCGATCTTGCCGAGCCGTGAAACGGAACCGGCACCATACAGCAGCATTTCTGCCACCGATGTCTTTCCGGTTCCGCCATGCCCTATCAGGGCGAACGTCCTCTGTTTCTGGAGTTGATCCTGCATACAGCCCCCTTATGCAAAGTATTACGCAACCATAGGGTTGCTGGGTATACGCTCCTCCCGGTCGTTCGCGATGAAGAGCGGGAATTTGCTTGCAAAAGAGAAGAATTTGGATGAAGGTCCCGGGCTCCGTCGGCCGAAGACCTTGCAAACCTCTTGCTATCCTGAACTTTTTTCAAGAAATACCCCTATAGGGAGGGGCCTTGGAAGTTGTCAAGAGCGGCTCAATTTTGGATGCCTCCTAATTCTGCAAAATTGTTGAGAGAAAAGCATGAGCACCGCCTTCCCCCCTGCACGCCCCGGGGCATTCGTCTGTCCGGCGGCGGGCATCGACGTCAGCGGAACCTGGTTGTTCTGGTCCCAGCCCCCATCCCCGGCTTTGCGCCGGAGTCTTGAATGCCATGGCCAGCTTGTTCCCGTGCTGGTGGATGCCAGCGGCCCCAGGCCCGTGCTCGTGGCCGGATCGGCCCGGGTCGCGGCCCTGGCGGAGCTGGGCCGCGAGGTATTGTGTCTGGACCTGGGCGTTCTGGACTGGCTGGCCCGGGGGCTCGTGTACGTGCAGTCCAACCTTGGCCGTGAACTGGCGGACTGGCAGGCCGTGGCGGCCATGCGCTATTTCGCGGCCTTGCCGCAGGCGGATCTGGGGCCGGCGTTGGAGGGTTTGGGGCTTGAGCCCCGCTCCAAAAAGCTGCGCCTGGTGCGGTCCTGGCTGGCCTTGCCGCTGCATTGGGATCTTTTTTTGGCCGCGGGAAATGTTCCCCTGGCCTGCGCGGAGCTGCTCGATGGCTTTGCCCCCGATGATCTTGAGGCCGTCGAACCGCTCTTTGCCGGGCTGTCCTGGTCGCGGGGGAACGCGGTCAATGTGCTGACCTGGCTCAGGGAAATCTGCGCCCGAGACGCCATCCGCGCCAAAGATGTCCTGGCAGCCTGCAAAACGGCAGGCATTCTTGCCGCCGGACTGTCGCCCAAGGACGCCATGGCCCGTGTCATCCAGGAGTTGCGACGGCGGCGTTATCCCCTGCTGTCCACCATGGAGCGTGATTTTTCCGACGCCGCGCGCCGGGTCGCGGCGGGCACGCGCTGGCGGCTGGTCCAGCCGGATTGCTTCGAGAGCGATGCGATCGAGATCGGCGCGCGACTGGGCAGCGTGTCCGAATTGCGCGCGGCCAGCGCGGAATTGGCTCGCATGGCGGACCGCGAAGACCTGGCCGCCTTGTTTTCCCCGGAGAAGCGATGACCCTGCCGGTCCATCTGCAGGGCATCACCCGGGTCGTGGTTGACGCGGCCGTGGCCGAATCGGTTGTGGCCGGGCGCGTACGGGAGCGCCTGCCCCATCTGCGGGCGGAAATCCTGCCCGAAGGCCAGACCCTGTCCCCTGGGCTGGCCCGCGAGGACATCCTGTATCTCCGCAACTACAAGGGGCGCTTTCTGCGCCATTGTCCGGGCACCAGCCACTATCGTTGCTGCGGCTACCAGATCATCCACATCGGTGAGAACTGCCCCTTGCGGTGCTCCTACTGCATCCTGCAGGCCTATTTCCAGGATCGGGTTCTGAAGGTCTGGGCCAACCAGAATGATCTCTGGGAGGAGTTGGACGAGAATTTTGGCGCCCATCCACAGCGGCGTTACCGGGTCGGCACCGGAGAGTTCACCGACTCCCTGGTGCTGGAGGCCCTGACCGGATACAGCCGCGACCTGGTCGGATTCCTGGGCTCGTATCCCCAGGTTTGCCTGGAACTCAAGTCCAAGGTCGTGGACCTGTCCTGGATGGACGCGGCGCGCGACCCGCGGCGGGTCCTGCCGGCCTGGTCCATGAACGCCCCGGACATTGTCGGACACGAGGAGCAGGGCGCGTGCGCGAGCCTTCTGGAGCGTCTGGCCGCGGCCAGGGAGTGCGCGCAAAAGGGGTTCCGGGTCTGCCTGCACTTCGACCCCATCATCCATTACCCGGGCTGGGAACTGGGATACGCCCGCACCGTGGAGATGATTTTTGACCACCTGCGGCCCGCGGACATCGCCTATCTCAGCATGGGGTCCTTTCGGCACATGCCGGACCTGAAGCGCTGCATCGGCGAGAATTTTCCGGCCTCGACCTACATCCACGGGGAGTTCATCACCGGCATCGACGGCAAGCAGCGACTGCTGCGCCCGTTGCGGGTGGAGCAGTTCCGCTTCCTGGCCGAGAGGCTGCGCCGAGGCGGGCTGGACCGGGAGATTTATCTGTGCATGGAGTCCGACGAAGTCTGGCGGGCCGTTCTTGGCCGCACCCCGGCGGACCTGGGAGGGTTGTATCGCCACCTCATGGGCCAAGCCTTTGGGGACGTCTAGGCCGGGTGGATCGGATGGTTTCTGCGGAAACGCAGCGTTCCTCGGACGGAAAAAGCGCCTTGTCGGCGCTTTTTCCATTTCCGGGGAGCCAGAACAAGGCCTGATCTGGTTCCGCTATTCAGCCGTATTCGCGATGCCGGACAGATCCAGGTTCATGTGCTTGATGCAGCTGTCTTTCAAGTGGCATCGCTCGCATCCGTAGCGGTGCGGGTAGGGGGTGATGGTCGAGTACTTGCGGTTCAGGGCTCCGGAATCGCCCATGTCCAGGCCGAGCGTGCGCAGGGTGCGGCGGAGGGGTTTGGTCGGCTCGGGCACGGGCGCGCACTGCTTTTCACCCAGCTCCGGCATGAGAAACCTGAGGGTGCCCATGATCATGGTCTGGGCGATGGCCTCGTGCTTGAATCCTTCCGAAGGCGACTCCTTCCAGATCGCGTCCACCGCGCACTCCACAGCCTCTTCCAGAAAGACCACGACGTGCCCCTTGCGTTCGCCGAGGGTGAAGACCTTGAGATGGGGCAGCCATTTTTCCCAGGTGCCCAGAATGGAAAGCATCTCCTGGGGGCCGAGTTCGTCGATCTGGGCCAGGAACAGAAAGGTCGAAAAATCGAACTCCGGCTGGACGTCCAGCCTGGTGACAGACAGTGTTTTCATGGAGGCAACCTGCGTGCTTGGGTCGTTTGCGTGGTCGGGGCGTGGGCAGGTCTTTTATACGCGCGGCGGGGAAACTCAAGGGTTTTGTGGCCCGTCCAGGTGCCTGGCCGCCCACAGGGAGGCTTGCAGGCGGTTCGGGACGTCTATTTTCTTGTAGATGTTGTAGATGTGCGACTTGATCGTGTTCAGGCTGAGGAACAGCTTTTCGGCGATATCCTTGTTGGTCGCGCCGGCGGCGAGCATGAGCAGGATCTCCTTTTCGCGCTGGCTCAGTTCTCCCTGTCCCTCTTCCATGACGGCCAGGTCCGCGGGGCGGTTCTGTCTGCCGAGGAGAAAGGCGGACATGGCTTCCCGGGAAAACCAGAGCTCGTTGTCGAGCATGGCGTTCACGCCCCTGGTCAGGAGCTTGAAGGATGCGTTGCGGTAAAAGATGCCGCGGACCCCGCTGTGCAGGGCTTCCAGCTCCATGGATTGGTCGTCCGGGACATTGAAGAGGGCCACGGACGTGGCCATGAAGGGAGAATTTGCGCCGCCCGCTTCGCGAAGGAGCACCTGCATGTCCACGCCGGTGCAGTCGATGAGGGTCAGGTCCGGGCGTGCTTTCTCCAGTATCTTGGCCAGGGACGGGGAATGGCTGCAACTCATGCCGGTTTCCTGGCTGAGCCTGGCCGCCAGCAGGTCGTTCAGCAGGGGATCCTCGCCGACGATGCCGACCATGGATGGTCCGGACCTGCCGGGTTTGCGCGCCGCGTCGAGGCGGATGGAGGTGACCTTGAGCGGATCAAAGGCGATGGCCATGCCGTTTCCCTCAGCCCGCACCACGCTGCCCTCGACCTGGAAGCGGGGCAGGGGCTGGCCGGACCGCGCACCACCGAAATCCAGGGAGATGTTCAGCGTCACCGCCGTGCCCACGGGATAGGTGGTCGCGGTTTCGAAGAACACGCCCGAAGCACTGATGTTCGCCGTGGGAAGGGTTTGGTCGGGCTGGTCAGGCATGGTCGGGCTCACTTTCGAGGGAATGCGCATGGAAAACCGTTCCAGTGTGCGTCGGTTGTCACCCGAAGTCGGGCGGCTGGTGCGGTACGCCCCATCCCCCTTGGCGACTGGTCCGCGGTTCATTCGGATGCCGCCTTGGCCGCTTTGGCAGGATTCTGCGGCAAGAGGTTGTTGTTCTTCAGGTAGAGGAGAAATTTCTGGGCGATTTCCAGATCCTTGTTGATGATCAGGGCCGCGCGCAGGTGTTCCACGGTTTTTTCTATGTCGGACTTGGCGAAGCAGGCCCGGGCCATGTTGTAGTGCAGATTTTCGTCGCAGGGGGACAGTTCGATGGCCCTGGCGTAGTATTCCACGGCCTGGTCGTACATTTCGTTTTTGCGCAAATTGATGCCGAAATCGTTGAAGAGATGCTTGTGTTCGGGTTCGAACGTTCCTTCCATTTTGACCAGGCGCTGGAAGATGTTGTCGGCCTTGCCCGCTTCGCCACGTTCAAGATAGGTCAGCCCGAGGCCAAAATTGGCCCGGATGTTTTCCTCGTCAACGCGCAAGGCGCTGCCGTACTCCATTTCCGCGCTGTAACTTTCTCCGTTGGCGCGGTGTCGCTCTGCCTTGGCGATGGTCTGATTCAGCTTGCGGATGCTCGGGTAGACCTTGCTGGAGTAGAATTCTGGTTCCGGCGCGTACTGCTCCAGGAACTCTTCTTTTGGGATTTCCTGCTTGGGCCCCGACGGCACGTAGTTCGGATTCAGGGGCTGGATCCAGATCAGGCCAGCCTCGTCCTCTTCGGCGAACCAGAACATGGTTTGCGTGGTCTTGCGTACAGTGGCGCCTGCCCCGACCTTGGCGATCCTTTCCGAGGAAAACACCCCTTTGATGCGGGCGCGTTGGTGTTCCGTTTCCGTCATGGACAACCTCTGCAAAGATTATTCGATGGCCTCCAGATACGTCCGTGCCGCGCGCACGGGATCGTCGGCCCTGGTAATGGGCCGGCCCACGACGAGAAAATCACTGCCGTCGCGGGCGGCCTGGCCCGGGGTGGAGATCCGTGTCTGATCTCCGGTTTCGGCCTCGGGCAGGCGGATGCCGGGAGTCAAAAGCCTGAAGGATGCTCCGCATGTCTCACGTATATCACGAACTTCCCTGCCTGAACAGACCACGCCGTCCAGTTTCCAGATTTGGGCCTGCCGGGCCAGATGGCCGGCCAGGTCGGACAGGTTTTCGGTCTGCCCGGGCCGGATCCAGGGCAGGTCTGCCGGCCCCAGGCTGGTCAGGAGCGTGACCCCGAGGATCAGGGGCGGGGTCTGTCCGCTTCTCAGGGCCTGATCGCGGCCGATGGTTGCCGCCTCGCACATGGCCTGTCCGCCCAGGGCGTGGATGGTCAGCATGTCCGCGCCCATGCGCGTGGCCTGGGCCGCGGCTGCCCGTACGGTGTTGGGGATGTCCATGAACTTGAGGTCCAGGAAAACCTGGAAGCCCATGTTCTTGAGCCGGGCCACCAGGGCCTGTCCGGCGTCGAGATAGAGTTCGAGGCCGATCTTGACCCAGGGCACGAGGCCCTGGAGACGAGCGGCCAGATCCAGGGCCGGATCGGCCTGGGGAAAATCCAGGGCCACTACCAGGGCGGGGCCGTTCCTCATGAGAGCCCCCACTGCTGCCGCAGAACGGCGCCCCACGCCTGCTGGTAGGCGGGGCGGGTCTTCTCGGCCAGGTAGATCGCGCGCAGAAGGTCGTAGGCCAGGCTCAGGGAGTCGTTCACGATCCAGTGATCGAACCAATGGCTGTCCGCGATCTCCCGCTGGGCTCCGGTCAAACGGCGGGCGATGGTTTCGACGTTGTCCGTTCCCCGGCCTGTCAGCCGCCGTTCCAGAGCCTGCCGCGAAGGGGGGAAGACAAAGACATAGCAGCCCTGCCCCATGCTTGCCTTGAGTTGCCGGGCGCCCTGCACGTCGATGTCGAAGATGACGTCGCGGCCTTCGGCCAGGAGATCCGCCGTGGCCTGCAGAGGGGTGCCGTAGAAATTGCCGTGGACCTCGGCCCACTCGGCGAAGAAGCCCCTGTCGCGCCGGTGTTCGAACTCCTCGCGGGTCAGGAAATGGTATTCCCGGCCGTCCATCTCGCCCGGTCGAGGGAGGCGGGTGGTGCAGGACACGGAAAAGGCGAAGGCGCTGAACTCCTCCCGCAGGCGGCGGATCAGGGTGCTTTTGCCCGCGCCGGAGGGGGCGCTGATGACGAGCATCATGCCCCTGGGCGGCACGGCGTCCCGGGGTGGTTCCTGACCGGACAGGTCCAGGTCATTCATCGCTGCCTCCGGCGGTGAAACGCTGGCTGATGGTTTCGGGCTGAATGGCCGAAAGGATGCAGTGGTTCGAGTCGGTGATGATCAGCGAACGGGTCTTGCGGCCCTGGGTCGCGTCGATGAGGCGTCCGGCCTGCCGGGCCTCCTCGCGCAGGCGGCGCATGGGCGAGGAGGTCGGCCCGACGATGGCCACCACCCGGTTCATGACCACGGCGTTGCCGAAGCCGATGTTGAGGAGCTTCTTTTTGTCCATGACCTACTCCAGGTTCTGGATCTGCTCGCGGCACTTTTCCAGTTCGGCCTTGAACTCGACGACCAGCTGGCTGATGGCCGTGTTCTGGCTCTTGTTGCCGCAGGTGTTGATCTCGCGGAAACATTCCTGGACCATGAAGTCGAGCTTGCGGCCCACGGGCTCGGTCTGGCGGAAATACCCGTCGATGCCGCGCAGGTGGATGTCCAGGCGGGTCAGTTCCTCGGACACGTCGATGCGGTCGGAGATGATGGCCAGTTCCTGCAGCATGCGGTCCGGGTCGGCCTGGGATCCGTTCTCGGCCAGCAGCTTGCCGACCCGTTCCTGCAGCAGGGCGAAGCGATCCGCCGCCGTGGCCTGGGCCAGGGTCCGGATTTCCTCGACCAGTCCGGCCAGCCTGCCGAAGCGTCCTCGCAGGTCCGCTTCCAAGGCTTCTCCTTCACGGATCCGGGCACAGTCCCAGTCGGCCAGGGCCTGAACCAGGGTACGGGTCAGGCTTTGCAGCAGGTCCGGGTTGTCGATGCTTCCGGCGTCCTTCCACAGGGCCGGGATGGCCAGCAGCCGGTTCAGGTCCGGCGCGAAGGCCGTGCCCGTGGCCTGGGCCAGGGCCGAGAGTTCGCGGAACATGGCCTGGGCCTGGGTGGCGTCCAGGTTCACGGCCTGCAATTCGGGGTTTGTGATCCGCAAGCCCAGAAAGAGTTCCACCCCGCCCCGATTGGCCACCCTGCGGACCTCGTTCTCCCAGTCCTTTTGATGGGCGTAGAGGGTCGGCGGAATTTTCCACTTCAGGTCCAGGTGGCGGTTGTTCAAACTGCGGATTTCCCAGGACAGAATCCAGTTCTCTTCCTGGGCCGAGGCGCGGCCGTAGCCGGTCATACTTTTGGGCATGGTAGGTCCTTTGCGTTGAGGGAATGCTGCAGGTCACGCTTGTACAGATCCCGGATGCGGGTCAAGTGCCCCTTGATCTCCGAGGTGGCGTAGTCCGGGAAGGTCCAGGGCAGGTCGTACCAGTCCCCCTTGTGATAGATGAGGGTCAGGTCGGCCCAGATGCCCCGGGACAGGTACACGCGGTGCGAAAAATTCTTGCCCGTGGCCAGGACCAGACGTTCCTGGTTGATGTAGCCCGGGTCGAGGTTGAAAAGTCTGCGTCCGTCCATTTTCCATTCCTCTTCCATGGCGTTGGTGTCCAGTTTGACCTGGGCCAGGGCGTCCATGGGCAGGGGGCGGGCAAAGGACAGGATGCGCCGGGCAATGGGCGTGCCCAGTTCCCGGTCGTAGTAGCTGGTCTGGGTGAAGGGGATGTCGCAGGATTCGTAGTCGATTTCACCCAGCAAACTCTCGATGCGCGGGCGCAGGGCGGGCCAGAACGCATCCCAGCGCGCGGAAAGCACGGACAGCAGGGCCCGTGCCGGCAGGGGAACGGCAGGCTGGCTCACGATCCCTCTCCGGCCAGCCGCACCAGGAGCCGGTCCCCATGAACGTTCACGGGATGGACCCGCACAAGCTGCCGCCGATGGGCGGCGCCATCGTCGGGGAACATGCATTCGACGTAGAATTCGTTCAGGCCGGTGCCGTTGTCCTCCGCGACCAGGTCCATGACCGGCCGGGCCAGCAGGTCGTGCAGGAAGGCTGCGTGTTTGCGGCCAGCCGCCTGGCGCAGGATCTTGGCCCGCTCCCGGCGCAGGTGGCCGGGCACGGAACCGGCGAACGTGGCGGCCGGTGTGCCCGGGCGCTCGGAATAGGGGAAGACGTGGGCGTAGGTCAGGGGCAGACGTTCGACCACGTCCAGGGTCTGCCGGAAGTGCTCCTCGGTCTCGCCGGGAAATCCGGCGATGATGTCGGCGCCCAGGCCAAATGCCACCCAGATGTCCTGCAGCCGTTCCAGGAAGCCGAAGACCCCTTCGGGATTGTAATGTCCGCGTCCCATGCGCCGCAGAATCTCGGGGCTGCCGCTTTGCAGGGACAGGTGCAGATGGGGGCACATCAGGTCGCATGCGGCCAGGGTTTCCAGGGCCTTGGAGTTCAGGTCGGCCGGCTCCAGGGAGCCAAGGCGCAGGCGGGCCCGGCCCTTCCAGTCCGGGGCCAGGGCCCGGTCCACCCGGGCCAGCAGATCCCAGAAGTCCTGGGCCGGGGCAAGATCCCGCCCGTACTGGCGCAGGTTGATGCCGCAGAGGGAGATTTCGCGGATGCCCGCCCCCAGCAGGCGCCGGGCCTCGGCGATGACGTCGTCGGGCTCGCGGCTGACGGAAACGCCCCGGGTGGTCGGGATGATGCAGTAGGTGCAGCCGTGGGAACAGCCGTCCTGGACCTTGAGCACGGCCCGTGCCCGGTTGTAGTCCGAGATGCGCAGGGCCAGGAGGTCGTTCGGGCGGGCGGAGTCCGCGAGGCCGGCTTTGGCGTGCTGCGCCACGACCTCGTCCACGCCGGGCAGGGCCAGGACCCGGTCGCGGTCCGCTTCCACGGCGCAGCCCGCGACCACGATCCAGGGTCGGGGCGAATGGGCCGTGAAGCTCCGCACCAGTTTGGCCAGGTCCAGGACCGCCCGTTCGGTCACGGCGCAGCTGTTGATGAGGATCAGGTCGGCCAGGAGCGGGTCATGGGTCTCCAGGAGTCCTTCGGCCATCCAGGCCTCCCGGATGGCCTGGGATTCGTACTGATTGACCTTGCAGCCCTGGGTGACCAGGAAAAAAAGCTGTCCGGGTTCACGCCGCATGATCTGCTCCGGCCTGGATGACGGCTCCGGCCAGGATCTGGCCCGCGTCCGAGTACACGGCCGCGACCTGTCCGGGCGTGGGAATGGGTTGCGGGCGAAGAAAGGTGACCGTCATGCCCGTTGCGTCCAGGGTCACGTGCGCCGGCTCGGGCCGTTGCCGATAGATGGTCTGGACCAGCACCTGCGTCGGCCAGTCTTCGCGCGCACAGAGCAGGTTCGGGATGCCCGTGCGGCACCCGTTGGCCAGGGTCTCGGATCTGGGGCCGACGATGAGCCGGTTCGAGCCGAAATCCTTGGCGATGACGTAGAGTGGCTCGCGGTAGGCGATGCCCAGCCCCTTGCGCTGGCCCAGGGTGTGGTTCCACAATCCCCCGTGGCGGCCCAGAACCATGCCGTTGGCCAGGGCGATGGGACCGGGTCCGCTCAGCCGGACGTTCCTGCCACGCAGGAACTCCCGGTAATCTGCGGGAATGAAACAGATCTCCTGGCTTTCTCCTCCGGCCGGGGGCGTGAATCCCCGTGCGGCCAGGGCCTGCCGTACCGTGACCTTGGTCCAGCTGGCCAGGGGGAAGAGAACGTGCGCGAAGCGCTCCCGAGGCACTCTCGACAGGAAATAGCTTTGGTCCTTGACCGGATCCAGGCCCCGAAACAGGGCCGGACCTGCAGGAGTCGGCTCCAGCCGCGCGTAGTGTCCCGTGGCCAGTCGGTCCGCGCCCAGGGCCAGCGCCCGGTCCAGGAGCAATCCGAATTTCATGGCCGGATTGCAGGTTGCGCAGGGGTTGGGGGTCAGGCCGGCCTGATAGGCCCGCACAAAGGGGGCGATGACAAGGTCCTCGAATTCTCGGCGCAGATCGATACACTCAAGCGGAACGCCAAGCCGCGCGCACACGTCGTGCAACCGCTCGTGCAGGGCCTCGTCGTCCGGGTCCAGAAAACGGGCGTGCAGGCCCATGAGCCGGACCCCGGTTTCCCGGAGCAGCAGCAGACTCATGAGGGAATCGGTCCCTCCGCTCAGTGCGATCGCGATGGTGTGCATGAAAAAAAAGGCCGGATGATCCGGCCCGGTTTATGCCAGCGGCGGCGCGGCCAGCGCGGGCAGGTGCCGTTCCAGGGCCGCGGCCACGCCCAGCAGGCGTTCCTCGTCCATGCTGCTTCCGAAGAGCTGCAGGCCCACGGGCAGGCCCGTGTCCCGGCCCAGTCCCACGGGCAGGCTCATGCCCGGCAGTCCGCTCAGGTTCAGGGAAATGGTGAAGATGTCCGTCAGGTACATCTGCAATGGATCGGCCGTGTTCTCGCCCAGGGCAAAGGCCGTGGTCGGGCAGGCCGGGCCGCAGATCAGGTCGCAGCGGGTCAGGGCCTGCTCGAAGTCCTGGCGGATGAGGCGGCGGACCTGGGCGGCCTTTTTGTAGTAGGCGTCGTAATACCCGGCCGAGAGCACGTAGGTGCCGAGCATGATCCGGCGCATGACCTCCTCGCCGAAACCTTCGCAGCGCGAGCGGGTGTACATGGTGGCCAAATCCTGGGCCTGGCTGCTGCGGTGGCCGTAGCGCACCCCGTCGAAGCGGGCCAGGTTGGAACTGGCCTCGGCCATGGCCAGAATGTAGTAGGTGGCGATGGCGTACCGGGTGTGCGGCAGGGACACGGGCACGACCTCGGCGCCCAGGGACACGGCCAGTTCCACGGCGGCGCGGCAGGCCGCGTCCACCTCGGACGAGAGGCCCTCGCCCCAGTATTCCTCCGGCAGGCCCAGGCGCAGGCCGCGCAGGGATTCGAAGCGGCCCAGGGCCGCGACGTAGTCCGGAACGGGGACGTTCATGCTGGTCGAATCCTCGGGGTCGTGGCCGGCGATGACCTGCAGCATGAGGGCCGCGTCGGGCACGGTGCGGGTCATGGGGCCGGCCTGATCCAGGGACGAGCCGTAGGCCACCAGGCCTCGGCGGGAAACCCGGCCATAGGTGGGCTTGACCCCGACAATGCCGCAGAAGCTCGCGGGCTGCCGGATGGATCCGCCCGTGTCCGTGCCGATGGAGGCGAAGCACTGCCCCGCAGCCACGCTGGCGGCCGAGCCGCCGCTGGAGCCGCCCGGCACATGGGCCGTGTTCCAGGGGTTTTTGGTCTGCTTGAAAGCGGAGTTCTCGGTGGACGAGCCCATGGCGAATTCGTCCATGTTGGTCTTAGCCAGGATGATGGCGCCGGCCTCCTTGAGCCGGGTCACGCAGCAGGCGTCGTAGACCGGGATGAAATGTTCCAGAATTTTCGACCCGCAGGTGGTCGGCAGGCCGACTGTGGCCAGCACATCCTTGACCGTGACGGGCACGCCCCACAAGGGTTTGGATGGGTCCGGACCCTGGGCGTCCAGGGCGCGGGCCTGGGCCATGGCCGCTTCCCCGGCCACGTGCAGCAGGGCGTCCAGGCGGGGTTCGGTGGCGGCGATGCGTTCCAGGCAGGCGGCGGTGGCCTCCTGGGCGGAAACCCGTTTTTCGCGCAGGGCGTCGCGGATCTGGGTCAAGGACTGGTCGACGAGCTGTGACATGGAAGAATCCTCGTGGAGCAAGGCTGGTTGGCGTGTCGGAGCCTAGACGATGCGTGGTACGATGAAATACTGGCCGTCGGTTTCCGGGGCGTTTTGCAGGATCCGCGCGCGGGGGAACTGTTTTCTGACCTCGTCGGGACGCAGGGCCTCGCCTTGTTCCACGGGCGTGTACATGGGCTCGACGCGCGTCGTGTCCAGCTCGTTCAACGTGTCCATGTATCCCAGGATGTCGTCCATCTGGGCCGCAAGGACAGCGGCCTGCTCCGGGTTGATCTCCAGCCGGGCCAGGGCCGCGATGTGCATGGCTTTTTCGGGACTTATCTTCACGGGGATCCTCACTGTTTCTGCTGGAGTTGGACGCGGCGTTCCTCGCGGCGGACCTGCCGCTGCTCGCGAATCATGCGGATCTTGCTCAGATCTGCCTGGATCATGCCGGAGGGTGCCGGCTGGAAGAGAAAGAGATCCTGGCTGGCCCGGCCGCCGTCGTAGTGCATGGGCGCCAGGCACCAGGACATGCGGCTGGCGGCCTGGGACAGGGACTGGTTGAAGGCATCGGCGGAAGCCTGTCCGCCTCCGACCAGGGCCGAAAAACGCACGAAATCGTAGCCCAGGGCGGCCCACAGGTCCGCGGTTTCGTTCCCGCCGTCCTGCATGCCGCGTTTGAGGTTCTGGGCGGCCTGGCTGTTCAAGTCCGCGTTCCAGGCTCCGGGAAAGAGGGCCAGATCGAAGTACTGGAGCTCCAGTTTGGATTCGCCCACGCTCTGGCTCCAGAGCTGGGGTCCGAGCAGGAGGAGCCGGGTCTCCTCGTAATAGTGGAAGAGGGGGGCCAGCTGTTGCACGCGAAAGAGGGAGTCGGGCAGGAAGACCGCCTGGTAGGGTGGCTCGGGGTTTATGGTGTTCTTGTCCCCGCTGGCGCCCAGCACGGCGGCCACGGCCTTGCTCCAGCCCGGAGGGTTCTCGATGTCGTAGCCCCGGGTCAGGGCGATGCGCGACCCCAGAATCCGGGCCTGCTCCTGAAAGACCTCGCTCATGGCCGTGCCAAAGCGGTCCTGGGGATGCAGGATTGCATAGGATGCCACGCCGAGCTGTTCGCAGCCTCGGATCAGGGCCCGAGCCTGGTCCGCCGGATTGCTGAAGAAACGCCACGCTTCCACCCCTTCGTCCTCGACGCTGGGCATGAAGGTCATGAACCGGGCAGATCGGTTCAGGCCGGCCAGGCGGATTTGCTCCCAGACCTCCTTGCGCAGGGGGCCTCCGATGATGGGCACTCCGCTGACGAGGCGCAGTTCGTCCAGAAAGGTCGGGGACTCCGTGTTGATGAGCTTGATTTCCGGGGCCTGGGTCTGGGCCCGGCTTTCGCGCCAGGCCACGTCGGCCCCCTTGGCGATCTTCCAGCCCACCTGGGCGTAGGGACCGGACAGGGGCAGGAGCAGGACCAGGCTCTGCCGGACCACGCCCATGTCCTGTTCAAGGGCCCGCAGGTTGCCGGCGAAAAAGTCCCGGTTGGCAAGGCCTCCGCTACGCACGATGGCAGACAGGCTGGGCCAGACCGTGGCCCAATGGGCCTTGTCCTGGGTCAGGAGCTTCATGCTCTGGGCCCAGATCACCATGGACCAGGGGTAGGTGTTGGGATCCGCGCCCATGGACCCTTCCAGGACCGTGCGCAGTTCGTCTATGCTCAAGGATTCGGCGCGGGCCAGGGCGTTCGCTTCCAGCGGGCCGCGCGCCGTGTCGTCGGGAGCGGACCTGTAGACGAGCCCCATGGCGTCGAAGGCCAGGCCATGTTCGGGTATGGCCCAGAAATGATCGACCAGTTCCATGCCGGCGGCCTCGCGCGTGGTCCAGTCCAGATCCGCGCGGCCAACCATGTCCATGAGGTAGGCCGCGTAGGCGTCCTTGCCCTTGCGGGCCAGGAGGAGTTGCGCGTTGGCCTGGTTCCAGTCCCAGGAAGCCGTGGCGTTCCTGCTTTCGGAGCGCCAGGATTGCAGGTTCTTTTCCGCCAGATCGTACTCGCCGAGCTGCACGGCGCTGCCCACCGTGTTTTTCCAGGCCTCGGTCCGGCCAGGGTCGCCGGGGCGGGTCGATTCAAGGTGGCGGGTGTATTTCTGCAGCGCCTTTTGCGGATTCTGGGCTTTGTGACCAGGCAGGGCCGAGGGCGCCGGTCCGGTGCCCGGGCTGGACAGGATGGTTTTCTTGGGGGCGCAGGAGGCCAGGGTCAGGGCCAGGGCCAGGATGCAGATGCACAGCAAGCTTCTTTTCATAATGTGTGGAGCCGAGGGCCCGGTGCTGACGTGGATGGTTCGGGGTCGCGCAAAAAAGCCCGGCCCCGTCAAGGGCCAGGCTTTGTGTATAGGGAGGGGCAAATTGCCGTGTCAAGGGAAGCGTGGCTCCAGACACGGCATGTCGCGCCGCAGTCTACTTCACTTCGGTGTAGTCGGCGTCCACGACGTCATCGTCGTCCTTTTTGGCGCCGCCCTGGGGCTGCCCCTCCTGGGCTCCGGCCTGGGCTCCGGCGTCGGTCTTCTGGGCATACAGCTTTTCAGCCAGCTTGTGCGAGGCCTGGGCCAGTTCGTCCATGGATTTTTGGATGGCCTCGGTGTCATCGCTTTCCATGACTTTCTTCAGGGCCTCGCCCTTGGTCTCGATGTCGGCCTTGAGGGCCGCGTCGATGTTCTCGCCCAGGTCGCGGATGGATTTTTCCGTGGTGTATATGAGCGTGTCGGCGCTGTTCCTCACCTCGATGAGCTTTTGCTTCTTCTTGTCCTCTTCGGCGTGGGCCTCGGCTTCCTTGACCAGGCGTTCGATGTCCTGGTCGCTCAAGCCGCTACTGGCCGTGATGCGGATGGACTGTTCCTTGCCCGTGCCCAGATCCTTGGCCGAAACGTTGACGATGCCGTTGGCATCGATGTCGAAGGTCACTTCCACCTGCGGCACGCCGCGAGGAGCTGCCGGGATGCCGGTCAGTTCGAAACGGCCCAGGGTCATGTTGTCCGAACACATGGGCCGTTCGCCCTGCAAGACGTGGATGGACACCGAGGGCTGGTTGTCGGCGGCCGTGGTGAAGGTGTTGCTCTTGCGGGTCGGGATGGTCGTGTTGCGGTCGATGAGCTTGGTGAACACGCCGCCCAGGGTCTCGATGCCCAGGGAAAGGGGCGTCACGTCGAGCAGCAGCACGTCCTTGACGTCGCCAGCCAGGATGCCGCCCTGGATGGCCGCGCCCATGGCCACGACCTCGTCCGGGTTCACGGAGCGGTTGGGCTCCTTGCCAAAGAATTCACCGACCTTTTTCTGCACCAGGGGCATGCGGGTCATGCCGCCGACGAGGATGACCTCGTTGATGTCGCCAGTCTTGAGGCCCGCGTCGGCCAGGGCCTTGCGGCAGGGCTCGATGGTGCGGTTCACCAGCGCTTCGCACAGGGATTCCAGCTTGGCCCGGGACAGCTTCATGGTCATGTGCTTGGGGCCGTTCTGGTCCGCGGTGATGAAGGGCAGGTTGATGTCCGTCTCCATGGAGGTGGACAGGTCCTTCTTGGCCTTTTCGGCCGCTTCCTTCAGGCGCTGCAGGGCCATCTTGTCCTTGGACAGGTCGATGCCGTTCTCTTTCTTGAACTCGGCCACCAGATGGTCGATGACCTCGTGGTCGAAGTCCTCGCCGCCCAGGAAGGTGTCGCCGTTGGTGGCGCGCACTTCCACGACGTTGTCGCCGACCTCCAGGATGGAGATGTCGAAGGTGCCGCCGCCGAGGTCGAAGACAGCGATCTTCTCGTTGGCCTTCTTGTCCGAGCCATAGGCCAGGGATGCGGCCGTGGGCTCGTTGATGATGCGTTTGACGTCCAGGCCCGCGATGCGGCCCGCGTCCTTGGTGGCTTGGCGCTGGGAGTCATTGAAATAGGCCGGGACCGTGATGACCGCTTCGGTCACGGTCTCTCCCAGGTAGGTTTCGGCGTCCTTCTTCAGACGCTGCAGGATGAGGGCGGAGATTTCCGCCGGACTGTATTTCTTGTCGGCGATCTGCACGTAGGCGTCATTGTTGGCGCCGGACACGATCTTGTACGGGCTCTTGGCGATCCAGTCCTTCAGTTTGGGATCGTCCATCTGGCGGCCCATGAGGCGTTTGACCGCGAACACGGTCTTGTCGGAGTTGGTCACGGCCTGGCGCTTGGCGATTTCGCCCACCAGCCGGTCCTGGTCGGTAAAGGCGACGATGGATGGCGTTGTCCGGCCGCCCTCGGGATTGGTGATGCATTTTGCGTCCTTGCCTTCCATGACGTAGACGCAGCTGTTGGTGGTGCCCAAATCTATTCCGATAATCTTGCCCATTGTGCTCTCCTTTCGGCTTAAAAAAATATGCTCGTAAAAATCGGGCACAAACTAACGCCTAAAAACTGCTTGTAAAGGGCGGCTCCACCATTTTTTGCACAAAAAAGACCCCGCCCTGGGGCGGGGTCGTGTCAGGGAGGCGGTTGCGGGGTTTTTGGCTAAAAGCCTTTCTGCCCCATGAGGTGGGCCAGGTCGGCCACGCGGCAGGAGTAGCCCCATTCGTTGTCGTACCAGATGAAAACCTTGGCCAGGTTGCCGCACTGCACCGTGGTGTAGTCGGCCTCCACGACTCCAGAATGGGGGTCGGCGATGAAATCCGAGGAAACCAAGGGCTCCTGGCTGTAGCCAAGGATGCCCTTCAGTTCACCCTCGGCGGCTGCCTTGAAGGCGGCCTTGAGCTCCTCGGCCGAGGTGTCGCGCTCCAGCACGGCCACGAAGTCCACCAGGGACACGGCCGGAACGGGCACGCGCACGGAATACCCGTCGAAGCGGCCGGCCATCTCCGGCAGAACCTTGGCCACGGCTTTGGCCGCGCCGGTGGAGGTGGGAATCATGTTGCAGGCCGCGGCCCGTGCCCGGCGCAGATCCTTGTGTGGCAGATCGAGGATGCGCTGGTCGTTGGTGTAGGCATGGACCGTGGTCAGGACGCCCTTGGCCACGCCGAAATGGGCGTGCATGACCTTGACGGCCGGGGCCAGGCAGTTGGTGGTGCAGGAGGCGTTGGAGACGATGTGGTGTTTGGCCGGATCGTACTGCCCCTCGTTCACGCCGATGACCACGGTCAGGTCCTCGTCCTTGGACGGCGCGGTGATGATGACCTTCTTGGCCCCGGCCTCCATATGCAGTGCCGCCGTGGGCCCGGTGCGGAAGATGCCCGTGGACTCGACCACGATGTCCACCTTCTGGGCGCGCCAGGGGATGAGCTTGGGGTCGCGCTGGGCGAAGCTGGCGATTTCCCATTCGCCGCCGACCCGGATGGTCTCCTTGTCGGCCAGGACCTCCGGGGCAAAGTGCCCGTAGGAGGTGTCGTGGCGAAGGAGGTGGGCATTGGTCTGCGTGTCGAAGAGGTCGTTGATGGCCACGACCTCCAGAGTGTCGCGATGGCGCTGCCAGATGGTCTTCAGGACCTGGCGGCCGATGCGGCCGAACCCGTTGATGCCGATGCGTGTCTTTCCCATAAGTTCCCCCTAGTCCTCGAAGACCTGGTAGTCGTAGGCATTGATCAGTTCCATCTGGCGCTTCAGGGTCTGGTGCATGCGCGCGTTCTCGATGGCGATGGCCGAGATGTTGGCGATGGCCTGCAAAAAGCCCATGTCCTCGGCGTCGAATTCACGGCGCTCCCCGGTGTAGACCCGCAGGACCCCGATGGGACGGCGGCCCTCGACGAACATGGGGGCGACGAGGACCGAAACCAGGCCTTCCTCCGCGGCCTCCCGACCGTACTGGAAGCGCGGATCCGCGGCCGCGTCGGCGATCTGGACCACCTGGCCGGCAAAAGCTTCGCGGTCCAAGCCGCTTTTGGCCACCTCGACCACGCCCTTTTTGGCGTAGCGTTGGCTCAAACCGTAGTTGGCCGCGGGCTTCAGGATTTTGCCGCTGCGATCAAGCAGGCGGATGAAGCAGCCCTTGACGTCCATGGCCCGGGTGACCTGCTCGGCGATGCGGTTCAGAACCTCGCCCGGGTCCAGGCTCGAATTGACCGTGCGACTGACCTCGTAGATGATTTCATAATGGCGCTTGTTGCTCATGTTTTCCTCCGTTCGTGACGACATTTGCATGCCAGGATACACGACAACGGCGCCAGAGGCCAAGCAAATTTCGGTTTGGCTGCGACGCGGCAAATTGAATGACCAACCAGTTGACGCGTTGCATCCTGGCCTTGAATTTTCCATGTCCAAAGGATAGGAGGCCCCCAAAATCATTTTAAGGAGTATTTATGGAACGCACTTTTTCCATCATCAAACCCGACGCCGTGCAGCGCAACCTGCAGGGCGAGATCATGGCCATGATTCAGAACGCGGGGCTGCGCATCGTGGGCATGAAGATGATCCATCTGACCAAGGCCCAGGCCGAAGGATTCTACGCCGTGCACCGGGAACGCCCTTTTTTCGCCAGCCTGACGGACTACATGTGCTCGGGCCCCTGCGTGGTCATGTGCCTGGAAGGCGAGAATGCCGTGCAGAAATACCGCGATCTGATGGGCGCGACCAACAAGGACAACGCGGCCGAAGGCACCATCCGTAAAAAGTTCGCCCTGGACATCGAGAAGAACTCTTGCCACGGTTCCGACGGTCAGGATACAGCGGCCGTTGAGATCGCGTACTTCTTCAATGCACTGGAGCTGGTGGGATAATGAAACGATTCGGGTTCATCGGGCTGGGGAACATGGGCGGGGCCATTGCCCGGGGGCTCGCTCCCGGCAAGGCCTTTGAGCTGATCGGATTTGATCCGACCGAGAGCATGCGGGTCAGGCAGGCGGACATCATGACCGTTCTGCCCACTGGCCGGGCCGTGGCCGAGCAGGCGGATCTGCTGCTCCTGGCGGTCAAGCCACAGGTCATGCGCCATGTGCTCACGGATCTGGCCCAGGCTCTCAAGCCCGGAACCTGCGTTATTTCCATCGCCGCCGGCATCCCGCTGGAAAAACTGATCAAATGGTCAGGAAAGGCCTGCCCGGTGGTGCGGGTCATGCCCAACACCCCGGCCATGGTCGGCAAGGGCGTCTATGCCCTGTGTTTTGACCATGACCTGCTGACCAACGATATCAAGACCCTGGTCGCCGGGACCTTCGCTTCCATCGGGCAGGCCCATGTCCTGCCGGAAAAATTCTTCGACGCCTATACCGGCCTGATCGGTTCCGGACCGGCGTATGTCTTTGCTTTCATGGAAGGGCTCATCGACGCCGGAGTGACCCTGGGGCTGACCCGGGCCCAGGCCACGGCCATGGTCACGGGGCTGGTGGGCGGCTCGGCGCTCATGGCCGAGGCCGAAGGTGCGCATCCCACCCTGCTCAAGGAAATGGTCACCTCGCCCGGCGGAACGACCATCGCGGGGCTCAACGCCCTGGACGAGCACCGCTTCAAATTCGCGATTTCCCAGGCAGTCCTGGCCGCGACGAAGCGCAGCCGGGACCTCGCCGATTAGGGCGGCCGGGGGCCGCCTTTTTCATGCCGTATTCCTTTCAGAGCGCACGCATCACGGCCCGGCCCGTGACCGGGTCCGAGGCCCTGGAAATTGAGGCCGTGTACGAAGGCAACCGCAGCCTTCTCTCGCTTCTGGACCGCGAGAAGGACCCGGCCGTCTTGAGCCGCCGTTTCGTCGAAGGCCGAAACCTGCCGTCCCGGGGGGTGAAGGCCCACCTGCACAATCTGATCCTGCGCGAAACCCTCTCCCTGGACGTCATGGGCCTGGCAAGTCTGTACATGGGCTATCCCAAGGCCGACATTGCCTATGTGGGCGAACTCTTCCTGGCGCCGCAGTTTCAGGGCGTGGGATTCGGACGGGAGGCCTACCTGGCCCTGGAGGCCAAGCTGGGGCCGGCCCGGATGAGCCAGGTCCGCGTGGGCGTGGGTCTGCGCAACTGGAACGCCTTGCGCTTCTGGATCCGCCTTGGATTTGCCCACATCAGCGGCATGAGCGGGGACCGCAATTTCGGTCCAGGCCGTTATGCCTTTGTGGAATTGCAAAAAAAACTGTGATGTCAGGCGGATCAGCGCCGGAACAAGAGCTTGACAGGAGCCTGGGCCAGGGCTAAACGCATCTCCTCGGGCGATTAACTCAGTGGTGAGAGTGCCATCTTCACACGGTGGAAGTCACAGGTTCAAATCCCGTATCGCCCACCATGACCACAAAACCCTTCCTGGTTCTCCGCCCGGAAGGGTTTTTTTTGCTTTGGGAGTACCCATGCAGGACGATTATGAACTTCTCGACAGCGGCAACGGCCGGAAGCTGGAGCGTTTCGGGCCCGTCATCCTGGCCCGCCCCTGCGCCCAGGCGGTCTGGGAACCCCGTCGGCCGGAACTCTGGGACGCGGCCAACGCCAGCTTTGATCGGACTGACGGCCTGAACTGGCACGGCCGGGAACATCTGCCCGAGGACTGGGTGGTTCGTGTGCGCGGAGTGCGCATGCGCCTTTCGACCACGGACTTCGGCCATCTGGGCATCTTTCCGGAAACCCTCGATCTCTGGGAGTGGATCGCGGCCAGGATCAGGGCCGCGCGTCTGGAGCGGGAGGCGGCTCCGCGCTTCCTGAATCTGTTCGCCTATTCCGGAGGCGCGACCCTGGCCGGGGCCCTGGCCGGAGCCCAGTGCTGTCACCTCGACGCATCCAAGGGCATGGTCGAATGGGCGCGGGGCAACGCGGCCCTGAACGGACTGGAGGACAGCGGCACGCGGTTCATCGTGGACGACGTCGGCGCGTTCCTGAAGCGGGAGGTGCGGCGCGGTCGCAAATACGACTGCGTGCTGCTCGATCCGCCGTCCTTTGGCCGGGGCAAGCGCGGGGAGCTTTTCAAGGTCGAGAAGAACGTGCAGGAGACCCTGGAACTGGTCCGGCAGGTCATGAGCGATACCCCGCTCTTCGTCATCCTGACCTCGCACACCCCGGGTTTTTCACCCATCGTGCTCAGGAATCTGCTGGAACAGACCTTCGGGCCGGGCGTGTTGTCCTGCGGAGAGATGCTCTTGCGCGGCGGTGACGGCGTTCTCGACCTGCCCAGCGGAACCTGGGGCCGGTGGGAGTAGGGGCGAAAAATTTTTCGCCCCTACCCCAGACGCCACCAGGCCAGGCCGCTGCCCAGGGCGGACAGGAGCAGGGCGCCGATGACGGCGGCCAGGGTCAGGATCCGGCGCATGTCGCGGACTTTGTCCGCGCTCCAGGGCACGTCTCGCGGCCCCAGCAATGGCTTGTCCTTGATGGTCCCGTCATAGCTCGTCGGTCCGCCCATGCTCACTCCGGCCGCATGGGCCGTCGCGCTCATGGGCCAGCCCGCGTTGGGGCTGTCCATGATCCGGGCTTCGCTCGCGATGCGGGTCCAGGACACGGGCCGCAGCAGGGCCCAGGCGGCCATGCAGATGCAAAGCGTCGACAGGCGGGCCGGAATCCAGGCCAGGAGGTCGTCGGCGCGGGCCGCTGCCCAGCCCAGTTCCCGGAAGCGCGGCGTGCGATAGCCCCACATGGAATCCGCCGTGCTCACAATTTTGTAACCCCACAAGGCGGCCGGACCGAACAGGCAGAGCCAGAAGAAGGGTGCCACGAAACCGTCGTTGAAATTTTCGGCCAGTGTCTCGCCCAGGCCGCGCAGGATGTCCTGCTCGTCCATGTTTTCCGTATCCCGACTGACCAGCCCGGCCAGATGGACCCGGGCCGCCGTCAGCCGTCCGCTGTCCAGCAGCGCCAGCACCGCTTCCGTTTCCCGTAGCAGGCAGCCCAGGGCCAGCCCGGCGTAGCCCAGGTACAGGGCCAGGATTTCCCCGATCAGGGGCAGCCGGGTCAGGGCATGGGTGACCGTGGCGCCGATCAGGACCAGGCCCGCCACGGCCAGGCTGCCGCCCATGCGCGGTCCGAGCCAGAACTGGCGGGCCGCGCCTTCCAGCCGCTGCAGGCCCCAGCCGACAAGACGCACCGGGTGCGGCCAGTCGCGCGGATCTCCGAAGAGCAGATCCAGGGCCACGCAGCCGAGCAGGAAGACGAAAAGGGCCAGGTTCACGGGCAGGTCGAAGAGGAGGTCGATCATGGATTTGAGTCCTTGCCGGCTCAGGGCGCTTCGCGCCGGTCCAACTCTCCGGTCTGGCGGTACGCCTCGTAGAGCAGCACGGCCGCGGCATTGGCCAGGTTCACGCTTCTGACCTGCCCCCAGATGGGCATGCGGATCAGGTTTTCGGCTTCATCCAGAACCTGCTGGGGCAGCCCCCGGGTTTCCGGGCCGAGCACGATGATGTCGTCGGGCCGGAAGGCGAAGCGGTGGTGGGCCACGCCCTGGCGGGCGCTGGTGCAGACCAGCCGCCCCGGGCCCCGGCCTTCCAGAAACGCGGCCCAGGACGGCCAGACCCGCTTGTCCACGTGGGGCCAGTAATCAAGGCCGGCCCGTTTCAGATAGCGGTCATCCAGGCTGAAACCCAGGGGTTCGACGAGGTTCAGGCGGGTGGTGGTCGCGGCGCAGAGCCGGGCGATGGTCCCGGTGTTGGGGGGAATCTCGGGCTCGTAGAGTGTGATTTGCATCTTGGGTTCTCTTTGCGTATTTTTCCGGCGGCGCGCGGGTCCGGGCCCGCACGCCTCACCCCACTTGGCTTTCAATTCCGCGTCCGTCAAGGACGGGACTTCTGGAGAAACCATGCACCTGCTTGTCACCGGAGGCTGCGGCTTCATCGGCTCCAACTTCATCGGGCACATGCTCGCCAGCCACGACGATCTGGTCATCGTCAACCTCGACAAGCTGACCTATGCCGGCAACCGCCGCAACCTGGCCGAGGTCGAGGCCGGACATCTGGGCCGACGCTACCATTTCGTGCACGGCGATATCTGCGACCCAGTTCTGGTACCGGAGCTGCTCGGGCGCTTCCCCTTCGACGCGATCCTCAATTTCGCGGCCGAGTCCCATGTGGACCGGTCCATCAGCGATCCCTTTCCCTTCGTGACCACCAACGTGCTGGGCACCCAGAATCTGCTGGAGGCGGCCAGGCAAAGGGAAATCCCGCGGTTCGTGCACATCTCCACCGACGAGGTCTACGGAACCCTTGGTCCCACCGGGCAGTTCACCGAAGATACGCCCCTGGCTCCCAACTCGCCCTATTCGGCTTCCAAGGCCGCCTCGGACCTGCTGGCCCGCGCCTATTTCCACACCTATGGGCTGCCGGTCCTCGTCACCCGCTGCTCCAACAACTACGGGCCGTACCAGTTTCCGGAAAAGCTCATCCCCCTGACCTTTCTCAAGGCCTCCAGAAACGAACCCATCCCGGTCTACGGCGACGGTCTGAACGTGCGCGACTGGATCCATGTCCTGGATCACTGCCGGGGCGTGGAGGCGGCCCTCTTCAAGGGTACACCTGGCGCGGTCTACAATTTCGGCGGAGACGCCGAGCGAACGAACCTTGAAGTGGTGCGCACCATTTTGCGTCTGACGGGCCGCGGCGAGGATCTCATCACCTTTGTCACCGATCGCCCCGGTCACGACCGGCGCTATGCCATGGCCTTCGAGCGCTCCACCCGGGATCTGGGCTGGGTTCCGCGTTTCTCCTTCGAAGATGGCATGGCCCGCACCCTGGAGTGGTACCAGGCCAACGGGGCCTGGCTTGACGAAGTGCAGAGCGGCGCCTATCGCCAGTTCATGGATTCATGGTACGCGCAGAGGCAGGCATGATGGACGCCATCGTGCTGGGCGGCAGGACCGGGCTGCTGGGTCAGGCTTTGAGTCAGGCCATGGCCCGGCGCGGCTGGACGGTGCACGCCCCGGGCCGCGAGGAACTCGATCTTTTCGACCTGGCTTCGGTTTCGGCCTACATAAAGGGCTCCGGGGCCCGAATTCTGTTCAACACCGTGGCCTATACCAAGGTCGACCAAGCCGAGGACGAGCCGGCCGAAGCCTCCCGCCTGAACCGGCAGCTGCCCCTGATCCTGGGCAAGGCCGCCCTGGCCACGGGCGTCCGCCTGATCCACTACAGCACGGATTTCATTTTCAACGGCCGGAAGACCACTCCCTATACGCCCGAGGATCAGCCCGACCCGCGTTGTGTCTACGGCCAGACCAAGCTTCAGGGCGAGCGGGAGCTGCTGGCCCTGGCCCTGCCGGACCTGACCATCATCCGCACATCCTGGCTGTTTGGCCCCTGCAAGGTCAATTTCGTGACCCGCATCCTCGAACTGGCCGAGACCCGGCCGGACTTGGCCGTGGTCCACGATCAGGTCGGCAGCCCCTCCTATACTCCGGACCTGGCCGCCAACTCCCTGGCCCTGGTCGAAGCGGGGGTTCCTGGCATCTTCCATCTGGCCAACGCGGGTCAGGCCAGCTGGTGCGAACTGGCCGCCGAGGCCGTGCGCGGCGCGGACCTGCCCTGCCGGGTGCGGCCCATCACTTCGGCCGAGTATCCCCAGAAGGCCGTGCGCCCGGCCTATTCGGTCCTGGATCTGAGCCGGTTCACGGCCGTCACGGGCATCTTTCCCCGTCCCTGGGTGCAGGCTCTGCGCGAATTCCTGTTCTCCCGGGACTGCCCGTCATGATCCTGTCCAAGCGCGAAACCTCTGTCTTGGCCGCCCTGGTCGAGACCTACGTGGAAACGGCCCAGCCCGTGTCCTCGCAGACCCTGGCCGCTGGCCTGGGGCTGAGTCCCGCGTCCCTGCGCGCGAGCATGGCCGCCCTGGTCGAGAAGGGCTATCTGCAGCAGCCCCACACCTCGGCCGGGCGCATTCCCACGGTGCAGGCCTTCCGCTACTACCTGGACCAGGTGCTGCGGCTCGCGCCCCTGCCGCGCCGGGAGCAGTCCCGGCTGCAGGAGCACATCCTGCCCGGAGAGGGGGAGCTGCCGCAGATCCTGCGCCGCGCGGCCCGGGCCATTTCGGCCCAGTCCCGTCAGATCTGCGTGGTCATGGCCCCGCGCCAGGATCTGGCCCGCTGGCGTCAGATCGACTTCGTCCTTTTGCGGCCGGGCATGATCATGGCCGTGCTGGTCATGCAGGGTGGACTGGTCAGCAACCGTCTGGTGCAGATGGACACGAACCTGTCCGCCGACGACCTGGTGCGCTATGGCAATTATCTGAATTCCCTTTTCGAGGGTCAAACCACCCGCGATGTTCGCTCCGAGATCGAGCGACAGCTGGCCAGTGTCCGCCAGACCCTCGATGCCTACCGCCGGGCCTGGGAGCTGGCCGCCCAGGCCCTGGTCGGCGAGGACCAGCCCGAGGTGTTCGTCGGAGGCACCAGCCATCTCACCGACCAGCCCGAGTTCACGGAGCTGGAGACCATCCAGGAGTTGTTGCGCCTCATCGAGGAACGCTCCCGTCTCCTGGAGTTGCTCGACAAGACCGCCACGGGCCAGTCCGTGTCCATCAGCCTGGCCCAGGACATGCCCGGCCTGGCGGGGTGTTCCCTGGTGGCCTCTCCCTACAGCGCTTTCACGTCCTCGTCCGGAACCCACGGCACCCTGGCCGTGCTCGGGCCGATGCGCATGAACTACGCGCGCATCGTGCCCCTGGTTGACTTTGCCGCCCAAATACTTAGTCAGTGCCTCAAATCCCGTTGCTAGGGATCGTCGTGAGGCGAATTCTCAAATATTTCAAGGATCAGGAGTTGTTCATGTCCAAGATGGAAACCGAGGGCCAAACCCCGGACGAGGTGCGGGACGAAACCCCCGCGGAAGAAATCCAGGAACCCACCCTGGAAGAGAAATATGCCCAGGCCCTGGCCGCGATCGAGGAATTGAAAAAGGAGAACCTGCGTGTTCTGGCCGACGGCGAGAATTTCAAAAAGCGGCTGACCCGCGAAAAGGATGAATTCTTCAAGTTCGCCACCTCGGCCATCCTGGAGGAAATCATCCCGGTCATGGACAACCTGGATCTGGCCCTGGCCCACGGCCGGCAGGCCGAGGCCTGCAAGGATCTGGTCACGGGCGTGGAAATGACCATGCGCATTTTTTTGGACACGATGAAAAAGCATGGCCTGGAGCAGATCGCGGCCGTGGACGTGCCATTCGATCCGGCCCGGCACGAGGCCCTGGGCCAGGTCGTGCGCGATGATCTGGAGGAGAACACGGTCTGTCAGATGCTGCAGAAGGGATATGTGCTCAAAGAACGCTTGCTGCGGCCGGCCAAGGTCATGGTCAGCCGCAAGGAGGGGGCCTGATGGGCCAGCGGGTAGCCGTGCTCGGCGCCAGCCACAAGCCCGAGCGCTATTCCAACCAGGCCGTGCGCATGCTCAAGGAATACGGCCACGAGGTTCTTCCGGTCACGCCGGGGCGGGCCGTCATCGAGGACCTGCCCGTAAGCCCGGATCTGGGCAGCATCGTGGGTTCAGTGGACACGCTGACCCTCTATGTCGGCCCGGAACGCAGCGCCCAATTGCAGGAGGCCATCGTGGCCCTGAAGCCTGGGCGGGTCATCCTCAACCCCGGCACCGAATCCCCGTCTCTGGAGCAGTCTCTGACCGAGGCCGGCATCCCCTGGCAGCACGCCTGCACCCTGGTCATGCTGCGCACCGGTCAATTTTAGACATCAGCGAAGAATGCCTTCGGCGAGCAGGGGGCTTTCCCCCTGCACCCCATCATGCGGCCAGCGCCTTGCGCGGGCCGCGAAACGGGTCCAGGGGCATGGCCCCTGGCAGGGTGCGGGGCAGCGCCCCGTCTGCTACCGCCTCCCCCCCTCAGCCCGCCAGGGCCGCCCTCCAGGCCCAGAGCACCAGCCCCAGCCCCGCGCCTCCGGCCAGGCGATTCAGCCAGATCTTCCAGCCCTTCAGGCCGTGCCAGCCGCCCAGCAAAAGCCCGAAGGGCAGGCCGGAGCACAGGCCGAAGAAGTGCGCCCCCAGGTCCACCCGGTCGAGCGGGTCATCTCCCGCTCCGAGCATGGCCAGCAGGCTGAAGGCGAAGCCCAGGGCCAGGAGCAGGGTCCGGGTTCTGTCGCCTCGGTCGGAACGCCCGGCGCCGCCGGCCAGCACCCCGATCAACCCGAAAACACCCGTCGATGCGCCCACGCTCAGATGATGCGGAGCCTGGGCCCAGGCATTGAGGGCGTTGCCCAGCGTTCCCGAGAACACGAAAAGCCCCCAGGCCAGGCCCGATCCGATGCGTCGGGCCACGAGGGGCGCGAGCAGGCCCAGGGCCGCGGCGTTGGCCAGCAGGTGGCCGGCGTCGGCGTGCAGGCCCAGGGCGGTCACGCAGCGCCACCACTGGCCGGCGAGGATCAGGCCCGCGTCGGCCCGGCCCGCCAGATGCCAGGAGATGGCCTGGCTCGGGCCCCGGCTGTCCATCCACAGGTTGACGAGGAGGAAGAGTCCGACGACCGCAAGCGAGGCCCACGTTTTGTCGGGCAGGGGCTCGGGCCTGGGCCGGGATATGTTCTCGGCCTCGTAGGCCGTGATCTCGGCCACGGCCCGGGCCGCCAGGGCCGGGGCGACCAGGAGGCGGCCGTTTTCGACGCGGCATAGGAACCTGCGGCTGGACAAAACCAGGGACCAGGCCCGGAGCGTGGTGGCGTCCGGATCGTGCATGGAGGTGCACAGGGCCAGGGTCGGGAGGATGTCGATCACGGGGCGTCGAGGGCGATCTGCCCGCGCAGGAAGGCCCAGGCCAGGCCCAGGTATTCGTGCACGGCCAGATGGCAGGTCTGGATGTTGGCCGGGTGGGGCAGGAAGTATTCGGGCTCCCCCTTGTGCCGGAAGTCGGTGGGCGCGGGGATCGGGCGCAGGCCCTGGTTCTGGAAGAGCCGCACGGCCCGGGGCATGTGCGCGGCCGAGGTGATCAGGACAAAGGCGTCGCCATGGAGCATCTCTTTCAGGTTCACGGCCTCGTCGTGGGTGTCCAGGGCCTGGTCGGAGAGGACGATGCGGGCCGGATCAAAGCCCAGATCCACGGCCGCGGCGGCCATGACCTGGGCGCAGGTCCGCTCGTCGCGGAATTTTCCGCCTGAAAGAACAAGGATGGATTCGGGCAAACGGTGCGCCACGCGGATGCCCTCGGACAAGCGGAAGAGGGCCGCTTCGCCGAGCATGGCCGAGGCGGGCAAAAGACCGTCGGTCCAGTGCGAACTCCCGAGCACGACCACCCATTTGACGGACTCTTGCGCCATGGCCGGACTTTTCAGCTCCAGGGCGGGATAGGCTCGTTCCAGGGGGCGGATCAGGAGGCCGGACACGGTGTTGAGGGAAACGGCGTAGAGCAGCAGGCTGCCGATGGCGAAGGGGGCCAGGGCCTCCCGGGAGCGGCGCAGCAGGACGTAGAACATGCCGAGGGCGAAGAAAAGCAGGCAGACCGTCAGGGGCATGACCATGGCGGCCAGGGCCTTCTTGAGCAGAAAGCCGAAAGGGACGCTCATCCGCCTTGCCCCATGCGTCGTTGCAAGAGGATCATGTCGGCCAGGACCAGCCGGACCATGGCCGCGAGCACCGGGACCACGCGGGGAATGGCGCAGATGTCGTGCCGCCCGCCGACACGGATGGTGCGGGCCTGGCCGAAGCGGTCCACGGTCCGCTGCTCCTGGGCGATGGACGGGATGGGCTTGATGGCGGCCCGGACCACGAGATCCTGGCCGCTGGAGATCCCGGCCAGGATGCCGCCGGCGTTGTTGGAGGAGAAGCCGTCCGGTCCCATGGGGTCGTTGTTCTGGCTGCCGGTCAGGCGCGCGGCTTGGAATCCGGCCCCGATTTCCACGCCCTTGACCGCGCCCACGCTCATGAGCGCCCCGGCCAGGCGGGCGTCGAGCTTGTCAAAGACCGGTTCGCCCAGGCCGATCGGCACGCCGTGGGCATGGATCTCGACGATGCCGCCCAGGGTGTCGCCCAGACCGGCGATTTCCTTGACCCGTTTCTGCCAGGGCTCGATGGCGTCCGGGTCCGCCGCGAAAAAGGGCCGCTCCTCGGCACCGTCCAAATCGATCCGGCCGGCCGGGATAGCGCCCAACTCCACGGTCACGGCCCGGACCTGTACGCCCAGGGTGTCCAGGAAGGCGCCGGCCACGGCCCCTCCGGCCACGCGGGCCACGGTTTCCCGGCCCGAGGAGCGCCCGCCCCCGCGATAGTCGCGCAGTCCGTACTTGGCCTGGTAGGTCATGTCGCCATGGCCCGGCCGGAAGATGTCCTTGATCTCGCCGTAGTCGCGGGAGCGCTGGTCCGTGTTCTCGACGACAAAGCCGATGGAGGTGCCCGTGGTTTGGCCCTCGAAGGTTCCGGACAGCAGGCGGATCTGGTCGGGTTCCTGCCTGGCGGTCACGGCCAGGCCGCCCTGGCCGGGGCGGCGCTTGTCCAGCTCGGTCTGGATCAGGGCTTCGTCCAGGGCGATCCCGGCCGGGCAGCCGTCGACCACCCCGCCCAGGGCCGGGCCGTGGGACTCTCCGAAGGTGGTCAGGCGAAACAGGGTGCCGAAGGTGTTTCCAGCCATATGCTCTCCCGGGGCGTGCCCCCGCCTAGTAGTTTTTGCCGCGCTTGCACCAGTCGGCGTATACGTCCTCGAATCGGTCCGCGTCCAGGCCGGATGCATCGTACATCCCGGCGGCCCGGCGCTGGCGCATGGCTTCGTAGAGGATGGTCGCCGCGGCCACGGACACGTTCAGGCTTTGCACCATGCCGAACATGGGGACGAAAATCTCGTCCGGGACATGGATCTTGACGTCGGGGTCCATGCCGCGGTGTTCGTTGCCGAGAATGATGGCCGTGGGCCGGGTGAAGTCGATGTCCATGATGGGTTTGGCCTGGGGGCTGAACCCCGTGCCCACGATCTGCATGCCCTGCCCGCGCAGGGTTTCGATCATGGCTCCGGCCTCGCGGTGGCGGGTCAGCTCGATCCATTTCTTGGCCGAGCCCGAGGAACTGCTGGCCAGGGCCGGAAAGCGTTCCTTGGTGTAGTAGAGATGGATCCCGAACACCCCGAAGGCGTCGCAACTGCGCAGGATGGCGGACACGTTGTGCGGATCGTGGATGTTGTTCAGGACCAGGGTCAGGTCGTGCTGGCGCTGGGTCAGAACGGATCTGAGGCGCGTCTTGCGCTCGGCGGTCAGAAATCGGTCGGGCATGGGCGTATGGGGTTGAGGTGGACGTGATGGACGCGCCTTGTACCCGCAATGGCGGCCCTTGGCAAAGCCGGGGTCAGCGCCGCAAATGGAGCAGGTATTCCTGGTTGCCCTTGGGTCCCTTGATGCCGGCGGGAACCGCGCCCAGGGGGGTCAGGCCCAGGACATCCCGGGCGAATGCCTGCACGTCGGCCACGGCCCGCAGCTGCAGTTCCTCGGAGCGGACCACGCCCTTGACGGAGTGCTCGGGGCCCAGCTCGAACTGCGGCTTGACCAGGGCCAGGACCTGTCCCCCGTCCCGCAGGAACTGCATGCAGGGGGGAAGGATGAGCTTGAGCGAGATGAACGAGCAGTCGGCCACGACCAGATCCACCTTTTCGGGCAGGAGGTCGGGGGCGGCGTGGCGCAGGTTGACCCGCTCCAGGTTGACCACGCGCGGATCCTGGACCAGCTTCCAGTGCAGCTGGCCGTGGCCCACGTCCACGGCGTAGACTTTCGCGGCCCCGAACTGCAGCAGGCAGTCCGTGAATCCGCCCGTGGAGGCCCCGGCGTCCAGGGCCACCGCGCCTGTCACGTCCAGGTTGAAATGCGCGAGGGCCGTGAGCAGCTTGTGGCCGCCCCGGGACACGAAGCGTTCGGCCTCCTTCAGCTCCAGGCTGGCCGTGCGCGGGATCTGCTGTCCGGGCTTGCCCACGGGAAGCTTCGACCCGCCCTGGAGCAGGTAGACCTGGCCGGCCATGATCAGGCGCTTGGCCTTTTCGCGGCTTTCGGCCAGGCCCTGCTCGGCCAGGACCACGTCGGCCCGTTCCACGTTTCTGGCCACGGCCTACCCCTGACCTTCGTGCTGGTCGGCCCAGAAGATGAGGCCCAGGCTGTGGGCGTCGCGCAGCAGGGGATGATGGGGCAGGATGCGCACGGTGAACCCGAACTTGCCCGTGGCCATGGGCATGGCCTTGCCACGGTAGACGTACCATCCGTCGAAGGTGCGCTCGTCGGGACTCATGGAAAAGGTCGAACGGCTGGCGAATCCGCCGGTATGGTCCAGGGGGCCGGTGTAGATCTCGACCCGGATGTCCTCGATGCCGAGCCCCTCGATCCGGACCTCGGCGCTGACCTCCAGGCCCTCTCCGACAAACAGCTCGTGGGTCGTGTTGCACTGCACATTGCGGATGCCGAGGCCGCCCCAGTGGGTGAGCAGGTTCATGCGCCAGCCGGCCAGATCCATGGCCGGCCGGTATCCGTCGGCGGAAAGCTTGCCAAAGCTGATGCCCGACGGAAGGTAGGCGCGCTTGGAGTACTCTTCGACCATGCGATGGCCGTTGAAGACCGGTCCCAGGGATTTGAGGGCCTGCTTCATCTTCTGCACCCAACGGCGGGGAAAGGCTCCCTGCTGGCGGTCGTAGAACAGGGGGATGACGTCCTTTTCCAGGATGTTTGAGAGGGTTTGGCTCTCCACGAAATCCTGGTACGCCACATCGTCGTATTCCTCGGCATTGCCGATGGCCCAGCCAACGCTGTTGTCCGGCAGCCAGGCCTCGTCCCACCACCCGTCCAGGGTGCTCAGGTTGAGGACCCCGTTGGCCATGGCCTTCATGCCGCTGGTGCCGCAGGCTTCCAGGGGGCGGCGCGGGGTGTTCAGCCACACGTCGCAGCCCTGGACCAGGTAGCGGGCGACCTGCATGTCGTAGTCCTCCAGAAAGACCATGGACGCGCGGGCGTCCTTGGACTGGCAGAGATTGACCAGTTCCTGGATGATTTTCTTGCCTTCGTTGTCCCGGGGATGGGCCTTGCCCGCGAAGATGAGCTGGACGGGCCGGGCCGGGTCCGCGATGAGGCGCTTCAGGCGCTCGCCGTCCTTCAGGAGCAGGTAGGCCCGTTTGTACGAGGCGAAGCGGCGGGCGAAACCGATGGTCAGGGCCCCTGGATTGAGGACGTTGTCGGCCACTTCCAGGTCCCAGCTCCGCCCGCCCCGGGACATGATCTGCTGCTGCAGCCGGCGCCGCACGAAATCGACCAGCCGCTCCCGCAGCCGTTCGTGGGTGCGCCAGAGTTCGATGTCCGGAATGGATCCGAATTTTTCGCCGACCCGCTCGCAATCCGGATCCTCGCGCCAGGACTGGCCCAGGAAACGGTCGAAGAGCATGGACATTTCCGGGGCAACCCAGGTCGGAAAGTGGATGCCGTTGGTGACGTGGGCGATGGGCACGTCCTCTTCGGGATACTGGGGCCAGACCTTGGACCACATCCGGCGAGAAACCTTGCCGTGCAGGCGGCTGACCCCGTTGTTGAAGCGCGACAGACGCAGGGCCAAAACGGTCATGCAGAAGTGTTCGCCCTCGTCGCGGGTGTCCTCCCGGCCCAGGGCCAGGAAGACCTTCCAGGACAGGCCCAGGTCCGTGGCGTATTCCTGGAAGTAAAGGGCCATGAGATCGGGCGGAAAGCGGTCGTTGCCGGCCGGGACCGGGGTGTGGGTGGTGAACACGGAACTCTGGGCCACGAGTTCCAGGGCCGCCTCGAAGGACATCCCTTGTCCGTGCATGAGGGCCCTGATGCGTTCCAGGCCGGCAAAGGCCGAGTGCCCTTCGTTCATGTGGATGACCCGGGGGGAGAGGCCCATGGCCCCCAGGGCCACGATTCCTCCGATGCCCAGCAGGTATTCCTGCATGAGCCGCATTTCCAGATCGCCGCCGTAGAGTTGGGCGGTCAGTTCGCGGCGGTCCGGGGCGTTGTCGGGGATGTTGGTGTCCATCAGGAACAGGGGCACGCGGCCCACGTCGGCCCTCCAGACACGGAAATAGAGGGGCCGTCCCTGCATGGCGATGCGCACCTTCAGGGGCTGCCCCTCGGCGTCGAGCACGGGCAAGAGGGGCAGTTGCTCGAAATCGTTGGGCTGATAGCGTTCCTGCTGCCAGCCATCGGGGGTCAGGTACTGGCGGAAAAAACCGCGTTGGTAGCACAGGCCCACGCCGACCAGGGGGATATTCATGTCGCTGGCGGACTTGAGATGGTCGCCGGCCAGAATGCCAAGGCCGCCCGAATAGACGGGCAGGCACTGGGCCAGTCCGTATTCTGCGCTGAAATAGGCGACCACGGGGCCGTTCTCCACGGGGCCGAGTCCGGTCATGGGGCCGCGTTTGGCGATGTATTTCTCGAAACCCGCGACGATGGTTGACAGACGGTCCAGAAAGAACTCATCCTCCGCCAGTTCTTCCAGGGTGCCCTGGGGCAGATGGTTCAGGAACCAGACGGGGTTGTGCTCGCTTTTTTCCCACAGCTCGCGGTCCATCTGGGCGAAGAACTCTTCGATTTCGTGTTGCCAGGAAAAGTAGAGATTGCTGGCCAGGGCCTTCAAGGGCAAAAGCTTTTCCGGCAGCTTGGGAACAACTGTATAGACATGCAATGGTTGCATAAATCCCCCTTCGTGAATGAATGACGCATCCCGGCCTGCGCTCGTGAAGCACTGGCTAGCATGCCCAGGAGTGGAAATGAATCCCTGTTCCGGAATTGTCACCGTGCCGGTCAAGGTCCGCTTTTTGTCGGAAATCTGTCCGCCGGATAAATTCGCCTACGCCACCGACGGTTCGGCGGGTATCGATTTGCGGGCCTGCATGGCGGAAGCGGAGGTGCGTATCCCCCCGGGCGGAAGGCATGCGTTCCCCACGGGCATCGCCATGGAGTGCACAGTGCCGGGAGTGGCTGGTTTTGTCTATTCCCGAAGCGGGCTGGGGACCCGGGACGGCCTTGTGGTCAGCCAGGGCGTGGGCGTCATCGACCCGGACTACCGGGGGGAGATCCTGGTCAGCCTGCTGAACACCTCGGGTCAGACCCGGGTCGTGACCCAGGGGCAACGCATCGCCCAACTCGTCTTCCAGCCCGTTGTCCGGGCCGAGATCCTGCCCCGGGAGAGTCTGTCCGACACCGCGCGCGGGGCCGGAGGATTCGGCCATACAGGCACGGTTTGATCCATTTTACGAAGGAGAACGCCATGAACAGCGATGATATCAAGGACGGCGACGCCACGGCCCTGTGCCGGACCTACGCCCGCTACCCCCTGGCTGTCAGCCGGGCCGAGGGCACAAAGCTTTTCTCGCCCGAGGGCCGGGTCTACACCGACCTGCTGGCCGGTATCGCGGTCTGCAACCTGGGCCATTCCCATCCCGAGCTGGTGGAGGTCATCCGCCAGCAGGCCGGAAAACTCATCCATGTCTCCAATCTGTTCTATCAGGAGGAGCAGGTCGAGCTGGCCCGGCGCCTGCTCGCGACCAGCCATCTGCAGCGTGTCTTTTTCTGCAACTCCGGAGCCGAGGCCAACGAGGGCGCCATCAAGCTGGCCCGCCGCTACATGCGCGAAGGGCGGGGCGAGGAGCGCTTCGAGATCATCACGGTGACGGGCTCCTTCCACGGCCGGACCCTGGCCACCCTGACGGCCACGGGCCAGGACAAGATCAAGACCGGCTTCGGCCCGTTGCCCGAAGGGTTCGTGACCGTGCCGTTCGGGGATCTGGCGGCCATGGAAGGGGCCATGACCGAGTGCACCGCGGCCGTTCTGATCGAGATGATCCAGGGCGAGGGCGGGGTCAAGCCTCTGCCCGCGGACTATGCGCGGGGTCTGGCCGAGCTGTGCGCCAAGCGCGGAATTCTGCTCATGATCGACGAGATCCAGACCGGCGTGGGCCGCACCGGAAAATTCTGGGCCCATCAGCACCTGGGCCTTGCGCCCGACGTGGTCACCGTGGCCAAGGGCCTGGCCGGCGGCCTGCCCATGGGCGCGGTCATGTGCACCGAGGAGGTTTCCAAGGGCTTTCCCCCGGGCAGCCACGGCACGACCTTCGGCGGCAACGCCCTTGTTTCCGCCGTGGCGAGCAAGGTCATCGAGATCATTCAGCGCGACGATCTGTGCGGTCGGGCCGCCCGGCTGGGCGACTGGCTGCGGGAGCGCCTGGAGGCTCTCAAGGTCCGCTTCCCGACGCGGATCGCCGACGTGCGGGTGTACGGGCTGATGGTCGGCATCGAACTGACCCGGCCCGGGATCGAGGTCTGGAAGGCCCTGCTGGAGGCCGGTTTCGTCCTCAACCTGACCCAGGACACGGTGTTGCGGCTCCTGCCGCCCCTGGTCATCACCGAGGAGGAGCTGGAGGAATTCCTCGCCGCTTTTGAGCGCATTCTCCTCGCGGTCTGATTGCCAAATTTGTCATCCCGCGATTGTCCGGGGGCCGTGCGGCCCCCGGAGTCCCGTCCGTCTGTTCCCGCGCAATCGCCCCTTGCAGCGGCGGAATATTCTTCGCATTCCTGGCCGCCTAGAGCATTTTGTTCAAACAAGTCCCGTCAATTGCTTGGAATATTAGATAATACCCCCTTGGATTTGACAAAAACGGTATGCCTCAATAAGGATACATGGGTTGAACGGTGACCATGCGTGCCGTTTACGCTGACACAATCTTTTTCTGTACAGGATTTTCACATGGCCATGATTGAATTTCGTAATGTCAACAAATGGTTCGGAGAATTTCATGTCCTCCGGGACATCCACGAAACCGTCGAGAAGGGCGAGGTTCTGGTCATTTGCGGACCCAGCGGATCGGGCAAGTCCACCCTCGTGCGCTGCGTGAACCGTCTGGAGAGCATCGACCGGGGCGAGATCATCATCAATGGCCGCAGCATCACCGACAAATCCCAGGATCTGAACGCCTTGCGCGCGGAAATCGGCATCGTTTTCCAGCAGTTCAACCTGTACCCGCATCTGACGGTGCTCAAGAACATCATGCTGGCGCCCATGAAAGTCAAAAAGGCTTCCGCGGACGAGGCAGAGGCCACGGCCCTGCGTTTGCTCGATCGGGTGGGCATCGGCAACCAGGCCCACAAATATCCGGTCGAACTGTCGGGCGGCCAGCAGCAGCGCGTGGCCATCGCCCGCGCCCTGGCCATGCAGCCCCAGATCATGCTTTTCGACGAGCCGACCTCGGCCCTGGACCCGGAAATGATCAACGAGGTTTTAAACGTCATGAAGGATCTGGCCCGGGACGGCATGACCATGCTCTGCGTGACCCACGAGATGGGTTTTGCCCGCGAGGTCGCGGACCGCGTCATATTCATGGACCACGGCGAGATTCTGGAGCGCGGCACGCCGGCGCATTTTTTCACCAATCCTGAACACGAACGGACCAAGGCTTTTTTGAGAGAAATTCTCTAGATCCATAAACCCTTCAGCGTGAGGAGACTGTCATGACGAGAATGTGGAAGATGGCCTTGTTGATGGTTGTGGCATCGTTGTTTCTGGCCCTGCCAGGAGCCTATGCGAGCAAGCTGGACGAGATCAAGGCGCGCGGAACCCTGGTGGCCGGCGTGAAGGATTCCCAGCCGCCCTTCGGCTACGTGGACGAGACCTCCAAGCAGCTCGTCGGCTTTGAACCCGATTTGTGCGCGGCTCTGGCCGCCAAGCTTGGCGTGAAGCTCGAACTCAAATCCGTGACCTCCTCCACCCGCATCCCCATGCTGGAGCAGGGCGCCATTGATCTCATCGCAGCGACCATGACGCACAAGATCGAGCGCGAAGAGAAGATCGACTTTTCGATCACCTATTTCCCGGCCACCCAGAAGCTCCTGGTCAAGAAGGACGGCGGTATCAAGTCCGTGGCCGATCTGGCCGGCAAGAAGGTCGGCTCGGCCAAGGGGTCGACGTCCGAGCAGAATGTCAAGAAGGCTCAGCCCGATTGCGAAGTCGTTTCTTTTGAAACCTACCCCGAGGCCTTTCTGGCCATGAAGCAGGGCAAGGTCGCGGCCGTGACCACGGACGCGCCCATCCTCCTGGGCATCCGCAATTCTGACGAGAATCCCGAAGCCTGGGCCATTGTCGGCGAGGACATCGCCGCCGAACCCTACGGCATCGGCCTGCCCGAGAACGATTCCGACCTCCGCGACTTCGTCAACGTCACTCTGATGGAGATGTGGAAGTCCGGCGAATACCAGAAGCTCTATGACAAGTGGTTCGGCGAGAGCACCAAGTTCGCCATTCCGCTGAACTGGAAGATGGAACTCTGGCCGTAACCGTCGCCGTCGACGAGGCGGCCGGACCATGGGCCCGGCCGCCTTTTTTTACCCAGCATCCCCAGACCCTCACAGGCGCGCATGAACTACAAGTTTAACTGGCCACTGATCTTTTCCGGCGAGTACGGCCGCTGGTTTCTTGACGGCTTGTCCGTGACCCTGCAACTGTCCGGGCTGTCCATCGTGTTTGCCCTGCTGCTGGGCACGCTGCTGACGATCATGCGCCTCTCCAAGGTCAAGCCCCTGGAGTGGACCGCGGCAGGCTATATCGAATTTTTTCGCAACACCCCCCTCGTGGTCCAGATCTTCTTCTGGTACTTCGGTTCCGATCCCCTCCTGCCCGGTTTTTTCAAGGAGTGGCTGTATCGGCAGAACATCGAATTCGCCACTGGCGTCATCGCCCTGTCCACCTACACGGCGGCCTTCATCGCCGAGGAACTGCGCTCGGGCATCCTGTCCATCCCCAAGACCCAGCTCGAAGCCTCGCGGGCCACGGGCCTCTCGTTCCTGCAGGCCATGGGCTACGTCATTCTGCCCCAGGCTTTCCGGATCATCATTCCGCCGCTCATCAGCCAGTTCCTGAACCTGATCAAGAACTCCTCCCTGGCCATGACCATCGGCGTCATGGAGCTGACCTACATGGCCCGGCAGGTGGAAGCCCACACCTTCCACGGCTTCGAGGCCTTCACCGTCTCGACGCTCATGTATCTGTCCCTGTCCCTCCTCGTTTCCCTGGGCATCAACCAGTACAACAAACGCTGCCTGCGCGTGAGCAGCCGGTAGGGGGGAGAGATGGACGCGTTCGTGCACTGGTTCGTGGGCCTTTTTTCCAACTGGGGCGTGGTCTGGAAGAATTTCGACTATCTGCTTTTCGGCGCCTATCCACAGGGCCCCCTGGGGGGCCTGGCCATGAGCATCATCATGGCCGTGATTGGCATTTTCGGCGCCTTCTGGATCGGCCTGGCCGTTGGCCTCATGCGGCTTTCCAAGCGCCCCTGGCTGTCCTGGCCGGCCCTTTTCTACATCGAGGTCATCCGCGGCACGCCGCTTCTCATGGTCATTTTCTGGTTCTATTTCTTCGCGCCCATCCTGCTGGGCCGAGCCGTGCCCGAGACCGAAAGCGCCATCGCGGCCTTTATCGTCTTCACGGGCGCCTATGTGGCCGAGATCGTCCGCGCCGGCGTGCTGGCCATTCCCAAGGGCCAGATGGAGGCCGCGCGGGGCTCGGGCCTGTCCCATGTGCAGACCATGATGTACGTGATCCTGCCCCAGTCCCTGCGGAACATGATTCCCTCCTTCGTCAATCAGTTCGTGTCCCTCACCAAGGACACGTCCCTGGCCATGATCATCAATGTCAACGAGCTGACCCTGTCGGCACGGCACATCTACACCCGGACCATGAAGGCGCCGATGGAGATTTTTTTGGCCATCGCCCTGCTCTACTTCATCATCTGCTGGGCCCTGACGGCATTCAGCCGCAGACTCGAGCGAACCATGTCCCGCTATCAGGCACGAACCAATGGCAAGTAAGCTGACACGTCTGGATCTTTCCTTTGATCCCGTCCACGAGGATCTCGTCTGCGGACTCTTGTATCTGTACACCTCCTGGGGCTGGCAGGACGATGGCGTGCGCGAGGGCTTGCGACGGCTGTCCGTGCACTTCGACCGCCCCGAGCAGTCCGCCGAGACCGAGGCCGCGCTCCTGGCCGCCTGTCCGACCGTGGTCCTGGCCACGGAGGCCGTGGAAAACGCGGACTGGACCAGCGCCTGGTGCCAGTATTTCACGCCCATTCCCATTGGGACGCGCTTCGTGGTCCTGCCGGCCTGGCTCAAGGACGAGGCGCGGACGGCCGAACCCATCCTCATCGAACCCAAGATGGCCTTCGGCACCGGACATCACCAGACCACGGCCCTGTGCCTGAACGCCCTGGATCAGCTTTGTGCCGCGGGTCTCATCCTTCAGGGGCAAAGCTTTCTGGATCTGGGCACGGGATCGGGCATCCTGGGCATTGCCGCCGCCAAGCTGGGCCTGTCCGGCCTGGGGCTCGACATCGATCCCGTGGCCATCGACAACGCCCATGAGAACGCGGCCCTGAACCGGGTGGAGGACCGTCTGGAACTGGGAGTGGGCAGCATCGACACCCTGGCCCCCGAGCGTCGCTTTGACTGCATCCTGGCCAACATCCTGGCCAATCCCCTCATCGACATGGCCGAGGACATCCGCCGGCATTTGGCCCCGGGGGGCGTACTGGTCCTGTCCGGCATCCTCTCCGAGCAGGCCGGGCGCGTCGAAGCCGCGTACGTTGCCCAGGGCTTGACCGCGCCGCGCATCTCCCATTCCGGGGAATGGGCTCTGCTCGTGTTCACGGCATGAGCCGTCAAACGCTGCTTCTGGACTACTACCATGCCATGCTGGCCGCACTGGGCCCAAGCCGCTGGTGGCCGGGGCAGACCCCCTTCGAGATCGCACTGGGCGCCATCCTGACCCAGAACACGGCCTGGGCCAATGTGGAAAAGGCCCTGCACAACCTGCGCGTCCGGGATCTCCTTTCGCCGTCCGCGCTCCTGACCCTGTCCGAAGAGGAACTGGCCGATCTGATCCGGCCATCCGGGGCCTTCAGGGTCAAGGCCGGCCGGTTGGGTCATTTTCTCGCCTTTCTGCGCGTTTCCTGTGACCTGGACATGGACGGGCTGCGTTCGCGGGACATGGCCGGGTTGCGACGGGAACTCCTGGCCGTCCCGGGCATTGGCCCGGAAACCGCGGACTCCATCCTGCTCTATGCCCTGGACATGCCGTCCTTTGTGGTCGACGCCTATACCCGGCGCATCCTGAGCCGTCACGGCCTCGTGTCCGAACGCATTGGGTACGGGGATCTGCGGGCTTTTTTCATGGACGCGCTCCCGGCCGATACAAAGCTTTTCAACGAGTTTCACGCCCTCATCGTGCGCACGGGCAAAGAGTGGTGTGCCAAGAAAGGGGGGCTCTGTTCCTCCTGCCCCTTGTCCTTTTCGCTGCAGGGGCCGCGCCCCTTGACCTGATTGGGAAAAAGCAGCATCCCTCACCCATGCATCGCCCGTCATGCCGCCTCGTTCTTGGCTTTGGAATCCTTCTCGCACTGGTCTGCGGACTGGCGGCGTGGCCGTCGACGTGCTGGTCTTCGCTCGAAGACGAGGTGGCGGCCAAGAACAAGCAGCTTGCCGAACAGAAAAAAGCCATCGAGGGCCTGACCGAGCAGGAACGCAAGCTGCACAAGGACTTGGCCAGGCTCGAAAGCTCGGTCAAGGAAGCGGCCTCGTCCCTCGACAAGCTCGAAAAAGAGTTGGCCGTCCTCAAGAAGGAGCAGGCCGAAGGGGCCAGGCGGCTGGACAACCTGCTTCGGGAACGGGAAACGACGACCCGGCGTTTGTCGGCTTTGATGCAGACCCTGTGGCCCATCTACCTCACGGCCCGGGAGGATGGCTTCGCCTCCCCCGACGAATGGGCCGAGGCCAACCGCCGGGGGGAATGGCTTGCGGCCCTGTATCGTCAGACCCGGCTGCTGCGCGAGGATATCGAGCGCCAGACCCAGACCCTTGCGGACCAGCAGTCCGTTCTTGATCAGAACGCGGCGCAGGCCGCGGCGCAACTGGACAGGATCAAGGCCTCCCGGGTCGAGCTGGACCAGAAAAAGACCCAATACGCCCGGCAACTCGCCGAGGTGCGGACCAAGAAGAAGCAGGGCGAAAAGGAGATCCAGGGGCTGATGGGTTCCATCGCCAGCCTCAAGCACAAGATCAGCCTGCAGTCCTCCAAGCAGATTTCGAAGTTGCAGGGCAAGCTGACCTGGCCGGCCCGGGGCAAGACGGTGGTATCCTTCGCCCCCGAGGGCAACCCGGCCAGCAACGGGATCGGCATGGCCCTGCCCGCCGGCACCCCGGTGCGCAGCATGTCCTGGGGCAAGGTCGTGCACAACGATCAGTTGCGCGGTTTCGGGCAGGTCGTCATTGTCTTCCACGGCGAGGATTATTACTCTCTCTACGCATTCCTGTCCGACGCGCCGTTGCCGGTCGGTCGAGAGGTGGAGCGGGGGCAGCAGATCGGGGTCTGCGGGTTCTATCCGGCGGCCAAGGGCGAGGGCCTGTATTTTGAATTGCGTTTCAGGCAAAAAGTCATTAATCCAATAAAATGGTTACAATCGGGGTGATAATGGGGTCATGCTTTCGAGTCGGGTCACATGACAGCATCCAGTTCCCGTGATTCATCATTTTTCGCCATTCCCTGCAGGGAGGACATCATGCGTTTCAGCCATCTCCTTGGCACGATGCTTCTTTTGGCGGCCCTGTGCGGCACTGCCTCATCCAGTCAGGCCCGCGACACGGACCATTACCAGGCCCTGAAGCAGTTCAGCCAGGTTCTGGATCTCATCGAAAAAAACTATGTCCAGGAGGTCAACCGTACGGATCTTATCCACGGAGCCATCGGGGGCATGCTCAATTCCATTGATCCGCACTCAACCTTTATCGATCTTGAGAAGTTCAAGATGATGCAGGAGGAGTTCCAGGGTGAATTCGGTGGCATCGGAATCCAGATTGGAGTTCGGGACAAGCGCCTGACCGTCATCGCGCCCATCGAGGACACTCCGGCCGACAGGGCGGGCCTCAAGGCCGGGGACATCATCCTGGAAATCGACGGTGTCTCGGCCCTGGATGTTTCCCTGGAGGATGCGGTCTCAAAGATCCGTGGCCCCAAGGGCAAGTCCGTGGACCTGACCATTCTGCACAAGGATTCCCAGGCCCCGGAAAAGATCACCATCGTGCGCGGGATCATTCCCCTCATCAGCGTCAAGATCAAAGAGCTCGAGCCCGGCTATCTGCATGTGCGACTGACGGATTTCAAGGCCAACACCACCGAGGATCTGCATCGCATGCTCAAGGAGCATACAACGGGCAAGGAGCTCAAAGGCATCGTGCTGGACCTGCGCAACAATCCCGGCGGGCTCCTCAATCAGGCCGTGACAGTGACCGACACGTTCTTGCGGGACGGACTCATCGTCTACACCCAGGGCCGTGATTCCAAGAGCCGTAAAGACGAGATGGCCAGTCGGCAATCCACGGACGTGACCTGTCCCCTGGTCGTGCTGATCAACTCCGGATCCGCCTCGGCCTCGGAGATCGTGGCCGGTGCGTTGCAGGATCGCAAGCGGGCCATCCTTATTGGCGAGCGGACTTTCGGCAAGGGCTCCGTACAGTCCATCATGCCTCTCTCCGATGGCTCCGCGGTCAAGCTGACCATTGCTCTGTATTACACGCCAAACGGTCGCTCCATCCAGGCCTCGGGCATCGATCCGGATGTGGAATTGCCTTTCGTGGCGGCGGCTGAAGAGGAGCCTGCGCAGAAGGAATTTCGCGAGGCGAGCCTGTCCAAGCACCTGGACAACCCCAATGGCGAGTCGCAAACCGGCGCCATGGCCGTGGACGGGAAAGAGGCCTTGGCCAAAGACAATCAGCTGCGCATGGGCCTGAGCATGGTCAAATCTCTGCCCCGCTTCATGCAACTCATACCCTGATTTCGTGATCGGGGCGGCGTCAGCCGCCCCGAAAACGCATCGACATGCCCCGCAAAAAACGCTCCGGGAAGAAGACGCCCTCGGGCCGGTCTCGTTTTTCCCTGTTCAAGTCCCTGGCCATTGGTTGTGTCATCCTGCTGGCTGGCCTGACCCTTTTCGTGTTCATGCGAGTGGGATTGCGGCCGTCATCGGAGCCGTCTCCGGACTCGCCCAGTTCCCCGGTCGCGGGTTCGGCCCCCAGGCAGTCGGCGGCGCCATCTCCCGAACCCGAGCAGCTTCCGGTTTCCGTGCAAGGGCACGGCTCACAGGCCCGGCAGGAACCGGCGTTGCCCTACGAAACACAGACCGACGACTTCGAGGCGCGGGTGCGAGAGGTGGATCTGGCCATCCTGCAGGCCGTGGCCGCCCAGGGAGAGGTTCAGGCAATCATGCGCCACAGGGCCGTCGAAGCCCGGGTCCACAATGGCCAGGAATTTTTTTACCAGAATTTGACCATCACGTTGCGTCAGGATGTTTTTCCGTTTCTGGCCAGCCTGCGCCAAAACCTTGGCCAGTTCGCCCCCGAGGCCGTTCTGACCACGGTGGGCGACAACCCCCGGGATCTCGAGATCTCGGTTCTCGGAGTGCCGACCCATCATCTCTTCCTGCCCATGACTCGTTTTCCCGAACCCGTGGAGCCCGCCACGGCCACGGCCAGGCTGGTCATCGTCATCGACGACCTGGGCGAGAGCGCGTCTGTGGCAAGACGGTTGGCCAATCTGTCCTTCCCGGTCAGTTTTTCGGTCCTGCCCCATTCCACAAAGGCGCGGGAAGTGGCTGCCTTGGCGCGTCAGCGGGGTCTGGAGCTGCTTCTCCATCTGCCCTGTGAGCCGGACGGATATCCCAGAACGGCCAACTCCGGCCCCGGCACTCTGCGTGCGGACATGTCCCCGGCCATGCTGGAGCAGACTCTGATGGACAATCTGGGCCGCCTGCCCGAGGTGGACGGGGTCAACAACCACATGGGGTCCAGGCTGACGCGCGACAAAAAAGCCATGGCCGTTGTGCTGGGCCACCTCAAGGGCCGCGGGAAATTTTTTTTGGACAGCCTGACCACCCCCAGGAGCTGTGTTCGGGACGTGAGCCGTTCTTTGGGCATGCGTTATTACAGAAGGCATATTTTCCTCGACAACAGCGCCACGGAGCATGCGGTTCTTTTGCAACTTAAGAAGGCCGAATCCCTGGCCAGACGAACTGGATTGGCCGTGGTCATCGGTCATCCCTATCCCGCGACGCTGTCCGCGTTGGAATCCTGGGCAAAGGACCGCGACACCTCCGTGATCGTCTGCAAGATAGAAGATATTTGACAAATCCTGGCTTTTACTCCAGACGATAATCTTCATACATAGAGATATACAGAAGCAAATCAGCAGGAGCCGAGCATGGAGCCGCATACCCCGTCCTCGTGTATTCAGATCATTCTTGGCATATCCCGGGGCCTTTCGCATCGGACCAACATCCAGAAGACCCTGGATGAAATCTGCACTCATGTGGATCGCTATTTTGCGCCCAAGCACATGGCCTTTCTGCTTGTGGAGCCAGAAACCGGGGACCTGACCTTCAACTACGTTTTGGGTGACCTGGCCGAAATGGTCACGGGCAAGAAGCTGCGCAAGGGCAAGGGACTGGCGGGCTGGGTCGCTGATACCGGCGAGCCCCTGCTCATCGAGGACACGGCCACGGATCCACGTTTTGCCGCCCAGTTTCTGACGGCCAAAACCAAGGACTGCTCGACGCTCATGGCCGTGCCAGTCAAAAGCGGGGATTTGGTCTACGGAGTGCTCGAATTGATCGACACCCGCAGCGGGGCGTTCTTCAGCCAGGCGGATCTGCTGGATCTCTCGGTCATAGGGGAGGTCACTTCCGTGTCCTTGGAGCGGGCGTATTATTTTCAGGCCATGCGCCGCATGGCCGAAACCGATCAACTCACGGGACTAGCCAACAAGCGCTCCTTTGACCGCTACATGGAACGCGAGATCGAGGTTTGCAAGCGCTACGGCACGCCATCCAGCGTTCTGATCCTGACCCTCGAAAATCTGCGCAAGCTCAACGAGGATCACGGGGCCACCACTGTCGACAAGATCATCCAGATGATAGCCTCGGTCCTGGGGGACGAACTGCGCAAGGTCGACGTGCCCTGCCGCATCGCCTCAAATCGTTTCGGGGTCATCATGCCCAACACCGTCAAGGTCGCGGCCATGGATGTCGGGCAGCGCATCAATTCCCGGTTAGTGCAGCAGGGCACGGCCAGACAGTTGCCGTATTTCACCGTGACCCTGGAGGTGCGCACGGGCATCCAGGAGGATGTCGCTCCGCTTTTGGGCATCTGCGAGACGAGCAGGGCCAGTTCCCAGGGTTTCCGCAAGTTCCGCAACGTGGCGGCCAATCTTTTTCTGCTCCTGAACGAGGAAAAGCAGGCTCTGGAGCGTCGTCAATACTACCGCAAGAACGGGCAGCTGGCCGGGCAGTACGAGAACTCGCAAACAGGAGATACGGGCGATTTCCTGCTCGAGAACCTCTCCTTGAACGGGATCGGCTTCACGACCCTTTTGGGCCATTCCCTGGCCAAAAACGCCATGCTCAAGGTTCGCTTCCGCCTGGACGATTCGCGGCGCACGGAAGTCACCCGCCTGGTGCGGGTCCGGTATCTGAACGAGCGGTATGTCGGATGTCAGTTCGCTGACCAGAAGAGCTACGACAGCGATCTGGGTTTCTACCTCATGCGCTGAGCCCAAGTCATCATTTCGGGGCGGGCTGGGCCGCCCCGACCATTTTATCCCTCCGCCGATCCATCGATTGACAAGCCTCTCGGAGCGATTACAAGAAATCCTATTCAATCTATAGGAGGCGTCTATGTTCGTTCTCAAGCCAGCCGCCAAACAGCAGCTGGACCAACATTTCACTGGCAAGGGCCCGGAACCGATCCGCATCTATCTGGCTTCGGGCTGTGGCGGACCGCGTCTGGCCCTGGCCCTGGACGAGAAAAAGCCCGGGGACCAGATTTTTGAAGTGGAAGGGTATTCCTTTCTGATGGATGAGCCGCTTTTCGAACAGGCCCGTCCCGTGACCGTGGATTTCGATCAGCACATGGGTTTTGCGGTGCAATCGAACATGAAATTCCCTGAAAATACAGGCGGCGGGTGCTCCTCGTGCGGGTGCGGAGGCAGCTGCGGCTAGGTCAAACCCGGTGCCGACGGAGGAGGGCTGCCTTGGCAGCCCTTTTTGCTTTCAGAAGTCCGGCGTTTTGGCTATTGCCCATGGCATGCACATCACATCCCGCATTTCCATCGAGGACGAGGATATCCATCTCGAATACATCCGCTCTTCCGGCCCCGGCGGCCAGAACGTGAACAAGGTGGCCACGGCGGTGCGGCTGCGTGTGCGTCTGGACGCCATTCGCGGGCTGGACGAGGAGGGACTGGCCCGCCTGGCCCTCCTGGCCGGCAAGCGCCTGACCCTGGACGGGGAGCTGATCCTGCGGGCCGAAGCGCAGCGCACGCAGGAGGGCAATCGCAGAGCCGTTCTGGAGCGTCTGGCGTCCCTGGTGGCCCAGGCCGCGGTGCGGCCCAAGCCCCGTCGGCCCACCAAGCCCACCCGGGCGTCCAAGGAGCGGCGTCTGGCGTCGAAAAGCGTGCATTCCCGCCTCAAGGCCTCGCGCCGGACGACGACGGACTAGCGCGCGTCGCTGTCCCCACCCTGGGCGCGCCGCAGGCTTTCCGCGCCCAGCCGGGCCTGGACATAGATTCCAAGAGCCTTGACGGCCCGGTCCGCGTCCCGGAAGACGACCATGCCATGCTCGCGCAGCATGGTCGCGAAAGGATCGTACATTTCCCCTCCATCCACCACGGCCACGATGGGTTTTGGGCTGCGTCGGGCCACGGCCCCGACCCGTTCGGCGATATTCTGGCTCTGGTCCAGGTCCAGGGAGGACATGGACGGGGTCAGCGGAATCATGCCGATGACGGCCACATCCACTCCCGGGTCCTCGGCCAGGGCTTCCACGACCTCGACGAAGAGAGCGTCGGTGGCCGCCGGATTCATGTCCAAAGGATTCTTGACCTCCACCAATCGCTGCAATCCGCAGGCTTCCAGTGCCCGGCCGATGCGTTCGCCTGTCGTCTTGTGGAAACTGGCCATGCGCAGTTCGTAGTCATCGGCCGTGATGTTGTCGGCCATGCCCACGGCCTCGTATCCGGCCGTTGACACGGCGGCCAGGCGGTTGCCCGCGATGGTCCTGTCGTGCAGCCCCTTGGCCAGGGTATACAGTTCCGCGAATTGTCCGAAGGACCTGGCCACCATGGCTCCGGCCTGGGTCAGGCAGGACTGGCAGACCGTGTAGTCCCCGGCCAGGGACGCCGTGTGGCTCGACGTGGCGGTCTTGCCCTCGGGCGTGCGCCCGGCCTTGTAGAAGACGATTTCCTTGCCCCTGAGCACGGCCTGGCGCACGGCGCGGGTGAAGTGCACCCCGTCGAGGTCGTTGAACCCCTCGCAGTACACGCCGATGACGTCCATGTCCGGGTGATCCTTGAAATAGTCCAGGAAATCGCCGTGGGTCAGGTCGTTCTGGTTGCCGATGGAGATGAGGTAGGCCGGGTCCAGATCCGGAACGCGGCTCATGCGCGTGGCCATGAAGGCCCCGGACTGGCTGATGAAGGCCGAGTTGCGGCAATGGTCGGCCCGGTTTTTGGGCAGCTTTTCCTCGGGGATGAACCAGGTGTCATAGCGTCCGGGGTGGGAGATGACGCCCATGGAGTTGCCGCCCAGAAAGACCGGGCCGTCGCCCTGCCTGTGTCCTGCGCTGATCCGGGCCATGATCCCCTCGGCCATGGCCCTGCTGTCCGGGGTTTCGCCCAGGCCGCCGGGAATGAGCAGCACGGAGAGGGCCTTGCCCGAGTCCATGATCTCGCCAATGAGTCCCGGCAGGTTTTCAGCGGCCACGGCCACCACAAAGAGATCGACCGGTTCGGGCAGGGCGGCCAGGCAGGGCAGGCACTTCACGCCGTCAACCTCTTTTGCCGTGGGGTGGATGACCGTGACGCTTGCGGCGTCAAAGCCCTGGGCCAGGACGTTGCGCAGGATGGTGCGCCCGAAGTTCTGCCGCCCGGTGGACACGCCGATGACACCGATGCGCCGGGGATGCAGCAAGGTATGGATCCTGCCCACGGGCCTGGGTGCGGCCACACTCTTGCCGGGCAGGGAGAAGCGGCACATGCCGTCCAGGGGCACCATCATGAAGTCCGGGAAGGCGAAGGGATTGATCTCCAGCTCCTCGATGACAAAGGGTGCGTCCGGCCTGGTCGGCGAGAAGAAGTTGCCGACCTTTATGAAGGCCGAGAAGCATTCGATGAGCTGTTCGTCGGCCACCAGACGTTTCTGGCCACGGGTTTTTCCGGCCAGGACCTTGTAGGACACGGTGCGCCGGAAGAGCTCGAAAAAGGACTCGCCGTCGGTCAGTTCCGTGGAGGCCGAGATGATGCCACGGTCTCGGCGGAAGTTGTCGGCCAACAGTTCGGTGTCCGTGCCGCCCACGCCCGCGGTCAGGATCATGCCGAATTCGCGCGTGGCGCGCAGGCCGACGATGAGCTCGTTGCCGAAGGTGTCCGAATCCGGGGGCATGAACTGGACCATGAGCACGCCACGGATGTCCTGGGAGATGGACGCCACCAGGGCGTCGCCGGACAGGCCCTGATAGCGCTCGGGCGCGTGGCCGGGGTTGCGCTCGATGCGGTCGGCGTAGTTTTCGGCCACCTCGTACAGCATGCGCCGCCAGGTGGCGCGGATTTTGTCCGGCTGCTTGGGGATGATGCGCACTCCGCCCACATCGCTCTTGTGTACGATGTAGGGTGAGACGATCTTGAGCACGACCCGGTCGCCGGGCAGGACCATGAGTTCCTCGTCGGGTAGGCGCGTTCCGGCCGGGAGCAGGACGCAGCGCGGCGGGGTTTCGGAACCGAGGTTCCGCAGCAGGGCGTAGACCTCGTGCTCGAAGAGGAACTGCCGCCCCTGGGCTGCGGCGGTCTGAAAGAGCTGGGTCATGGCCGCGAAGTCGATGCTGGTGGTGACCTTGGGGTGAAGGGTCATGGACGCTTCCTTGGGCGATGGTCCGCCCCGTTGTGTGATCGGTTGGTGGCAAGGCTCAGGGCGTGACGCCAATCTGCAGCAGACGGACGCTCTCGTCGTCGGCCATGCCGGACGCGAGCTCGAGCGCGGTGCGGCCCTTGCGGTCGCGGCCTTCTGGGTTTGCGCCGTGTTGCAGCAGCCAGGCCAGCAGGTCGTGCTTGCCGGACGTGCCGCCGCTGAAGCGGACATTGTAGCCGGCCACCTCGGCCAGGAGCGAGTCCCCGGCAAGGGTGGTCGCATTCACGTCCGCGCCGATGCGCAGCAGGGCCTCGGCCTCGGCCAGTCTGCCTCGGCGCAGGGCCTCCCGCAAGGGGAGGTCGTGCCCCTCGCGCGGGGTATTGAGGGTCGCGCCATGCGCCAGCAGCAGGTATGCGACTTCCAGGTTGGGCAGCCCGGCGGCCACGGCCAGGACCGGGCGGCCTTGCAGGTCGCTGCCGTCGGCGTCGGCGCCGGCCAGCAGCAGGGTCCGGGTCATGGGGACGTCGCCCGCGGCAACGGCCTCCAGCAGCGGGGTCTGGCGGTTCTGGTCCGCGGCGTCCACATCGGGTTTGCGCTCCAGCAACGCCGCGACATTGGCGATCCTTCCGGCCCGCACGGCCAGCAGCAGCGGCGTGTTGCCCCAGGCGTCGCGGGCCTCGATCACGGCGCCCAGGCGCAGCAGTTCGTTGATTACTTCCGGCGAACATTCCGCCGCCGCGGCATGCAGGGCGGTCACGCTTGATGCATCCACGGCGCGTGCATCGGCACCCTGCTGCAGCATGGTCAGAGCCAGTTCTTCCAGGCCCAGGCCGCAGGCGCGCAGCAGGAAGGGTTTGGGATGCAGTGCGCGGTAATTGCAGTTTGCCCCGCGCCGCACGAATTGCGTTGCCACGGCGGCTTTGGCCGGGTCTGGCGCCGCTCCGCCGGCCTTGAGCATCTCAAGCTCCAGTAGCGTGGTGTGCAGTTGCGCTTCCAGGGGATTGCTCTGGCGTTGCCAGAAGGTCTGCGCCTGTCGGTCGAGGCCGGAACCATGGATGAACAGCCAGATGTTCGCGCCGGCAAAGATGAGGAAATAGAGATAGATGAGTGGATTGGCCAGGGCCGGTCCCCGTTTCCAGGCCGCATGGAGCGCCACCGGGCCGACCAGCAGATGCAGGCCCAGCAGCGCCAGCCAGAGCACGATCAGGGCCAGGCCGCCCGGTCCGTCGAACAGGGGGGCCTGGCTGACGATCAAGAGAATCACGGTGCTGGCAACGCAGATGAGGGTCAGTTTTCCTGGGCGGATGGGGCGCGGTTGGCTCTGAGGCATGGTCGGGCTTCCTGGTTGCGGGCCTGATAGTTGCCGGAATTCACCATGTCCCGTCCGTCCAGTCAATGTCCAGCGGGCCGGCCGCGCTGTTCCGCCGTGTCGGCGCGGCCGGCCCGACTCGTCGTATCGCCAGGCATTTCTGATGTAATACAGTGAATGTATGACATGAAATCGTGTTGCATTATTTTCATGGCGAGGCTAATCATTGCCGTAAAATTCTTGCTATGCGGCTCAAATCTTTTTCATTTCGCATGGTTGATTGGTTCTAATCAGCGTTTTGTGCATCTCTGCTGCATGAAGTCATATTTTGCATAGAGTGTTGCGTGTGTTGTATTTGGATGTTGCTGTAACGTATTGATTATAAATTGTAATTATTCTGAGGGAGGTGCACTCATGGCGTCTATCGTTGAAATCTACACCGGCGCGGTCCGCGCCAATCTGAAGCCGCTGTTCGCCAACTGGGAGCCGGGCAAGCCGGTCGAACTCGGGGATTACGGCATCCTGTCGGGGGATGCGTTCATTCACATCGGCAACATCAAGGATCTCGGCATGCCGTTCAGCGTCCGGGACGATGCATCGACAGACCGGAAATACTTCTCGTCCGCCGGATCGACGGAGATCAGGCTGAACGCGAAGGGAGCGGCGAACCTGTCCGGTCTCCTCAACGCCAGGGCCACGCTGGAAATTCATTTCGGAAGCAGCAAAGGGGTGTTCTTCAATGCGGCCGAGTGCCGATTCAGCATGATCCAGGACAAGGCGGGCGTGGGCCGCGAGATCATGCGGCGGTACAAATCCGGCGATTGGGACCGGGGCTGGGCCGTGGTCACGGATCTGGTCCGGGCCGGAGCGACCACCATCGCCGTGTCCGGGGCCGATCAGGCTTCGGTGGTATTCGAGGCCAAAGGCGACGTCGAGAAGATCAATCTGGCTGACGCTTCGGTCGGGCTGAACGTGGCCGCGCAAAAAAACGTCGGCTATGTGGTCGATGCCCAGAGCGGACTGACTCCACTGATCGGCCTTTCCAAAATCCAGTCCACGTTTCTGTGGTTTGGAGAGAACTACCAGCCCTTATCCAAATACTGCGATGCCAGGATGTTGTCCGATATGCGGCGTTCGCCTGGTATCAGGACCGAGGAATCAGCGGAGGATCTGTATTTCGGGCAGGTCAAATGAGTCCTGGCCGCCGACGAACGGCAACCCTGCAAGGAGGATGACATGCCGACGATCAAAGCACCGTATTATCCGATCATCTACGTGCGCGGTTACGCCATGACCAAGAGTGAAATCGAGGCCACGGTCGCGACGCCCTACATGGGCTTCAACCTGGGTGCCATCAAGATCCGGCAGGACTGGAGGGGCACGGTCGGCAAACATGTCTTCGAGTCGCCCCTGGTTCGCTTGATGAAGGACTATGACTACCGGGATATCTACCAGGGCGGCCAGGAGGCTACCGGAACCGTTCCCCCGCGCAGCGTCGTCATTTATCGCTATTACGAGCAGGCGGACATGGATCTGGGGACCGGCAAGGTGCCCTCGATCACCGAGGCGGCCGAGGGTCTGGGCGAGCTGATCGCCAAGCTCCGGGGGCAGGTCTGCGGCCAGGACCAGGAGGCGACCCGGGCGTTTCGGGTCTATCTGGTGGCCCATTCCATGGGCGGGCTCGTCTGCCGCTGCTTTCTGCAGAATCCGGGGGTCTCGAAGCCCGAGATCAAGGGTCTGGTGGACAAGGTCTTCACCTACGCCACGCCGCACAACGGCATCGACATGGCCGGTCTGAACGTGCCTGGGTTTTTGGGTCTGTTCGACATGAACAACTTCAACCGCGACAGAATGGCCACATACCTGGCCCTGCCGAAAAATTCGGACAGGGTGGACGACCTGAACGGCACCTTTGATCCCGAACGCTTCTTCTGCCTGGTCGGCACCAACCACAAGGACTATACCGTTGCCGCCTCCCGCGTCATGGCCGGCGAGATGAGCGACGGCCTGGTCAAGATAGAGAACGCCACAATTCGAAATGCCCCGCGCGCCTTTGTCCACCGCAGCCACAGCGGCCCGTACGGCATCGTCAATTCCGAGGAAGGGTACCAGAACCTGGCGCGTTTCCTGTTCGGCAACGTCCGGGTGGACGCCACCCTCGACGTCGAGAACCTGCCCCTCCCGCCGGCCGTGCAGAAGGCCTATGACGAGAAGAAGAAGGTCCGGGGTTCCTACTATTTCGAGGCCTCCGTCTCGCCGCGGGGTTCGGACTACAAGCTGACCGAACGCCGCAAGGAGACCTGCTCCGCCATCTTTCGCACCTTCGACGAGATTTTCCGGGTCAGCAGGGTCGACGGTCTGGCCGCGCCACGCATGCCGGTGCTCTTCTCGCTCTTTCTCGACACGGCCAAGATCACCATCGGCCGGACCCTGGTCTTCGCGGTGGAATTGTGCGTCTCCAGCACCGAATACGAGATCGACGGGTTCCTGTTCTTCGACCGCAGCATCCCGGGCGAATACCTGTTCCGGGACACGGTCGTCATCCGCGCCACGCCCGAGGGCAATGGCTGGAGAGTGCGCTTCAATCTGGCCGACGACGCCTGGAGCGACTCCAGGGGGCAGGAGGCAACCAAAGAAGGCGATGAGTTTGTCATCCCGCTGCAGACCGCCAAGGGGTTCAGGGGAAAACTGCGGCTGGCTGCCAGGACGTGGCGGTGAGGAGAAGTACAGGTGGGCAGGGAGGCCATGCCGCAACTGCCCGCCAAGCCCGGCCGCATCTCTCCAGACACAGAATGTATGACATTCAGGGCGGTTGCATCAGGCTCATATTGCGGATACGGTGCGTGGCAAATTGTATTACCGCTATGTGCTGAGAGAGACAGAGGGGCAGATGGGGCAAATGATCCCATTGTGTTAGCACTTTGCCATATCCCGGCAAATATCCAGTTGAAAGTTGAGTGTGCGAGTATGGCCAGATGGCATATTGAGAGAAATTTTGTGACGGTGTCCCGGAAAATGTCCGGGTTACGAATTCTCAGCAAAAATGGCTAACAGGGACGCTGCGCGATAAAAGCCGCGCCCCTGACCTTGAACGTTCGGCAAGATGGGAAGCTTATGAATGAAAGTACCATTTCAGTGATTGACCTAGCCGTCCAGCATGGCATGCGAAAGCAAACGCTCTATCTGACACTGTAGTCATGGCGACGCCTAACCAGCGCTTTCAGGCGACTCGCGCACGCATTAGGCTTAAGCACAGTCGCTCCTTCGCAGCTGAAACGTAAACATGTTGGCGGTCCTTTGCACCACGAAATACCCACGAAATGAAAACAGCCCATCATACCATCTGGTTCCCTGCAAAAAAATATGGCTACGGCTGGGGTTTGCCGGTTGCTTGGCAGGGCTGGGTCGTCCTGGCGTCCTACATCCTCTTGCTGACGCTGGGCGGCCTTTTTCTGCGGGCCTCGCCCTTTCTCATTGCCCCCTTTGTGCTCTACGTGTTCGTCCTGACCAGCATTCTTCTCTATATCTGCTGGAAAAAGGGCGAAAAGCCGCGCTTGCGCCTGGGCAAAGACGTGCTCTGAAAGAAGAGAGCCAACATGCCTAAAATGCGACCTAGCGGCGGATATCGCGACTTGCGCAGCTTTCAGATCGCCACGATCATTTATGATGCGACCTGCCGTTTCTGCGAGCAGTTCATCGATCCGCGTTCGCGCACCCGCGACCAGATGGTGCAGGCCGCCCGCAGCGGCCGGCAGAACATCGCCGAGGGCAGCCGGGCCGCGGCAACTTCGTCCCACACGGAGCTGCGCCTGGTGAATGTGGCCCGCGCCAGCCTGGAGGAACTGCTCCTCGACTACGAGGATTTTCTGCGGCACTGCCGTCTTCCGCAATGGCATCCAGAGAGCGCCGAGGCCCTGGCCGTGCGGCGGGTCAGAAATGATCGGTCTGATCGGACGGATCGGCCCGATCAGACCGATCAGGTCGAGCAGGCCTCCACCCGCATTGCCGACGAGAGGCGGGCCGCCCAGTATGCCTACTGGCTCGACAGCCCCGAGCCTGCCGCGCGGGCCAACGCCCTGATCTGCTTGATTCACCAGGCCAATACCCTGCTCGATCGCCAGATCGCGTCCCTGGAGCGGCAGTTCGTCGTGGAGGGCGGTTACAGCGAGCAGCTTGCCGCGGCCCGCATGGCCGAACGCGACCGGAAACGCCATGCACGGGCGGAACGGGCTGGCCAGTCCGATCAGCCCGCGCAGGCAGACGTGTCCGGGCACATCCCCCCGTGCCCCCGTTGCGGCAAGCCCATGGCCCTGCGCACGGCCCGGCAGGGCCAAAACGTGGGCCGTCAGTTCTGGGGATGCTCTGCCTATCCCGATTGCACAGGGGTTATCCGGGTCTGACCCCAGCTGGCGGATCATATCGTGCCGACGGCCTACAACCTGCCGCAGAGCGCTGGACTTTTTTCCTGAACGATGCAAGCTCCCGGGCATGAACGCCAAACTTCGCGGCTATGCCTTCTCCATTCCCTGGAACCTGTTTCTGCTGACCGTGGGCAGCTTTCTGGTCGCCGTGGCCATCAAGTCCGTGGCCGTGCCACACGGGCTGATCTCGGGCGGGGTTTCGGGCATCAGCCTGCTCATCTACTATTTCACCCAGACCCTGACCCCGGGCTTGTGGCTGCTGCTCTTGAACATCCCCATCGCCGTTGTCGGCTGGCTTTTGGTCAGCCGTCGTTTCCTGCTCTACACGGTCTACGGGATGCTGGCCCTCACCGTGTGCTTGGAGCTGATCGCCTTCACCTTGCCCGTGCACGACAAGCTGTTGGCCGCCATCGTCGGCGGGGCCATCCTCGGGGCCGGGGCGGGCACGAGTCTGCGTTCCCTGGGCTCGGGTGGCGGCCTGGACATCATCGCCATCATCCTGCACCAGCGCTTCGGCTTTCGGGTCGGACAGATCAGCTTTCTGTTCAACGCGGTTCTTTTTTCGGCCAGTTTCGCCCTCCTGGACACGGATCTGGTCCTCTATTCCCTGATCATGGTCTTCGTCACCGGCCAGATCACGGATTACGTGCTGAGCATGTTCAACCAGCGCAAGCTGGTCTTCATCATTTCCGACCATTCCCGGACCATCGCCGACGCCATCCTGAACGAGGCCCATCGGGGCGTGACCCTGCTGGAGGGCCGGGGCGCCTATACCAATCTGCCCAAGCAGGTGGTCATGACCGTGGTCAACAACATGCAGCAGAAAAAGCTCGAAGAGCTGATCTTCACCCTGGATCCGGAAGCGTTCGTCATTTTCGAGAATACCTTCAACGTCATCGGCAAGGGCTTTTCCCGGCGCAAGGTGTACTGACGTCCCTGCCCCGGGCCGGATAACGCAGGGCTGTCCACAACCAACGGATCACCAATGACGCCTCGGTTTCAATCATGGGCCTGGAGCCTGTGCATTCTGCTCCTGCTGGCCTCGTGCACGGCCAGGTCCACGTCTGTTGCGCCCCCGGTCGCGCCAGGCTCCGGGCAGATCGAGTTGCCCCAGCGTCCGGACATCCTGCCCGAAGTTGTTTTCGACGTGCCCCAGCTGGCCAGCCAAGCCGTGCCCGTGAACGATCAACCCCTGCTCGGCCCGGGCGAGCAGGCCCTGCTGCATCAGCGCCTCCTGGAGCGGTTTTTCGCGCCCTGGCATCTGGCCAAGCCGTCCCTGTCCATGGAACAGGCCTTCGGGGCCGTGCGCGCCTATGGCTCCAAGCCGGGCTACGCCGAGAACCTGCAGCCCTATTCCCTGGACCGCTGGGAGCGAGTCGTGGCCTTGCAGAACATGGCGGCCTATCCTTCCAGGGGGTTTCCGGCCATCATCACGCGCAATACGGCCATGCGTTCCCTGCCCACCCTGCGCCCGTTCTTCCTCGACCCGACTAGGCCCGGCGAGGGCTTTCCCTTCGACTATTTTCAGCACAGCGCCTTGTGGATGGGCACGCCGGTCTATGTCTGTCACGAGTCCCTGGACCGGGCCTGGCTTTTCGTGGAAACGGCCGTTGTCAACGGCTGGGTGCGCAGCGAGGACGTGGCCCGGGCTGAACCGGATTTTTGCTCCGGCTACGAAAGCTTGTCCATGGCCGCCCTGACCCTGGACGACACGCCGCTCCTGGGCGAAGGAGGTTTTCTGGGCCAGACCCATATCGGGGCCATGTTCCCCCTGCAGGCGCAGACCTCCCAGGGTCTGATTGTCCGGGTACCCGTGCGGGGGGCGGACGGCCGGGCCGAGATCGGGCTGGCCACCCTGAATCCCCTGCAGGCCGCGCCCATGCCTCTGCCCCTGACCTCGCGGGCCGTGGCCGGCCTGGCCGACGCCATGTCCGGGCAGCTCTACGGCTGGGGAGGGATGTTCGAAAACCGGGATTGCTCCGCGACCATGCGCGATCTTTTTTTGCCGTTCGGGGTCTGGCTGCCGCGCAACTCGGGCCAGCAGGCCCGGGAAGGCGGCCTGCTCGTGTCTCTGGAAAAGATGGACGCGTCGGCCAAGCTCGCGGCCATCAGCACCCGAGGCGTGCCCTTCGCCTCCTTCATTTCCATGCCCGGACACATTGGCCTCTATCTGGGCACGGACGGGCGCGGCGAGCCTCTCATGCTGCACAACATCTGGGGCGTGCGCACGGTTCTGGCCGACGGCACCGAAGGCCGGGCCGTGGTCGGGCGCTTGGTCATAACGACCCTGCGTCCCGGCGAGGACCGCCCGGACGTGCGTCGGGGAGCTTTCCTGGAGCGGGTGCGGGCTCTGACCATCCTCGCGGCCCCGTCCCCGAAGAAATGAGCGCGTTTGCCCGGCGCGTATCCCGCTGCTTTCCCATGCATGTACAGCACCGAGTTTTCCCGGTATTTGTTCCTGCATTCAGAATTTCATTCTGAATGCAGGGCCTGGTCCGGCATCCGGGCAAACCTTGTGCGCCGATCGAGCCAGATGCCGGGCTGACCCGGCTCGCGGTGTTTTCCACTTCTGGAGGCGGATGATGCACAGGAAGCAGGTGTGGATGGTGTGTGCCGCGGTCACGATCCTGGTCGCGGGGTGTTTTACGGGCGCGTGGGCCAGTGATGCGGGGCAGGACGATCCCAGCCTGGCCGAGGTCTTCGACGCGGTGGACGCCGACCATGACGACCGTCTCAGTCGAGACGAGTATGCCGCCATATGGAAAAGCGTGACGGACGTGGAACGAAATTTCCGGTTTTTTGATCGTGACGGCAGCGGGTTCATTGAGCGGCAGGAATTTTTGACCTTGCCAAGCCAGGTGCCATAGAAGTCCGGTTTTGATTGGAGCCTCCCGATACCGCTGTGGGCCGGGTCTTGAGCCGCGCCGTGTGTTGGCCACGAACCGGCAAACAGGGCCAGGTCGGGACCGGCGTGTACGGCTGGCGCGGTTTGGCACAAGCTGGCTCGGGTTTGGCCGCCGGGAAGAGGTCAGAGGGTGCTTGCAATGTGAAAAAAAGGATAAAGTTGCGGCGTATTCCCCGGGCAACCCATGAACGGGTAGTGACAGAATTGCGTATCCAACAAACGAAGAACCTTCGAGTGGGAGAGGATCATGACTGACACCAAGACAGTATTCAGCGTGTGCGGCATGTGCACCGTGCGCTGTCCCATCCAGGTGGATGTGCGGGACGGCGAGGCCGTGCGCGTCCAGGGCAATGCCTTTTCTCCGCTCAAAGGCGGCCTGTGCGCGCGCGGGGCAGCCGGCATCGCCCTGGAGCAGGACGCGGAAAAACCCCAGACCCCACTCATCCGCGTCGGCGAACGCGGTGAGGGCAAATGGCGGGCCGTGTCCTGGGACGAGGCCCTGGATTATGTGGCGGACAAGCTCAAGAGCACCATGGCCGAGCATGGACCCCGCAGCGTGCTGTGGTCCGATCGCGGCGGTCCCTTCCCGGATCTGCATCAGGCCTTCATGCGCGGCCTGGGCTCGCCCAACTACTGCAACCACGACGCGTCCTGCGCCCGCAACGTGCAGCACGGCGCCCAGTCCGTCATCGGCGTGGGCCGCAAGATGGTGGCCTACGATTTCCGCAACGCCAAGCACATCATCCTTCAGACCCGCAACATCATGGAAGCCATCAACGTGGCCGAGGTCAACGCGGTTCTGGACGGAATCGGGAACGGAGCCAAACTGACGGTCATCGACATCCGGGGCACGGTCAGCGCCAGCAAGGCCGACAACTTCTTCATGATCCGGCCCGGGACGGACTACGCCTTCAACCTCGGCGTCATCCACGCCCTGATCTACGACGATCTCTACAACAAGGACTATGTCGAACAGTTTGTGGACGGGTTTGACCGGCTGAAAGAGTTCGTGGCGCCCTACAGCCCAGAGTGGGCCGCGACCGAGACCGGCGTCGCGGCCGAAGGCATCCGCGATCTGGCCCGCCAGCTGTCCGCGGCCGCCCCGAGCGTGATCTGGCACCCGGGCTGGATGGTGGCCCGCTACAACGACTCCTTCCAGGTCTGCCGCACGGCCTACATCATCAACGCCCTGCTCGGCGCCTTCGCGGCCAAGGGCGGCCTGCCCTTTGTCAACACGGCCAAGGACGTGGGCCGCAAGGGCCTCAAAAAACTGGTCGATCTCTTCCCCAAGCCCGAGGAGAAGCGGGCCGACGGCGTGGGCTGGAAATATCCGCAGTTCGACGCCGGCCCGGGTCTGGTCAATCTGGCCTATGACGCCATCGTCACGGGCGAACCCTATCCCATCAAGGCCTATCTCTGTTTCCGCCATGATCCCCTCATGGCCATGCCCGATCCCGAGGCCCTGAAGAAGAAGTGGGCCGGCCTGGACCTCCTGGTCAGCATCACCTTTTCCTGGTCCGACACGGCCTGGCATTCCGACGTGGTCCTGCCCCTGTCCACCTATCTGGCCCGGGAGAGCATCATTGCCGGCAAGTCGGGTCTGAAACCCCAGTTCTTTGTCCGGCACCGGGTCCAGGAGCCGACCTTTGACTCAAAGGCCGATTGGGAGATCATCTGCGGCTTGGCGAAACGTCTGGGGCTCGATCCCCTGGCCTTCGAGACCATCGAGGATCTCTGGAACCACCAGTTGCAGGACACGGGCGTGAGCATCGCCGACTTCGAGGCCAAGGGGTTTGTCGAACTGGCCGACGCACCCCTGTACCGGCCCATGAGCGAGGTCAAACTGCCCACCCCTTCGGGCAAGATCGAGATGATGAGCGGCAAGTGGTCCAAGGCCGGGCACGACACCCTGCCCCCGTACGTTTCTCCGGCGCACCCGCCCCAGGGCATGTTCCGCATCGCGTTCGGCCGGGTCGCCGTGCACACCCAGGGCCACACCGTCAACAACCCCCTGCTGGCCGAGCAGATGCCCGAGAATGTGGCCTGGATGCACACCAGCCGGGCGGCTGAACTGGGCGTTGTTGACGGCGACATGGTCGAGGTCTTTTCCGCCAGGAGCGAAAAGGGCCGGCTCAAGGCCTTCGTGACCGACTGCATTCACCCCGAGGCCCTGTTCATGGTTCACGGCTTCGGCCACAAGCTGCCTGTGGAGTCCCGGGCCAGGGACAAGGGCGCGGCGGACCACGAACTCATGCCCGGCGGTCTGGAATGCTGGGACAAGGGCGGCGGCGGCCTGTCCATGCAGGAACATTTCGTCGGCGTGCGCAAAATCTAGGGGAGGCAACGATGAGCGATTACAGAATGAAACTGGACAAGAAGCGTTGCATCCACTGCAAGGCCTGCGAAGTGCACTGCAAGGTCAAGAACGCCAATCCCGTGGGCATCAAGTTCGCCGTGCACACCTCCGGCGCGCCGGAGATGAAGGACGGCAAGGTGACCATGAGGGCGTCCTTCCGCAGCTGCTACCATTGTGACGAGCCGGCCTGCGTGGAGGCCTGTCCGACGGAAGCCATGGTCCGCCGCGAATCCGACGGTTTGGTCTACGTCATTCAGGAGCTGTGCATTGGCTGCGAATCCTGCATCGCGGCCTGTCCCTGGAATATCCCTGTGCTGTTCGAGGACACGAACGTGGTCGGCAAGTGCGACTACTGCATGGATCGCCTCGATGCCGGCCTGCAGCCAGCCTGCGTCACGGGCTGCACGACCCACGCACTGACCCTGGAACGCAAGCCCAAGAAATAGCCCTTCGGGCACGGTTTGAAGCGTGGCGCCTTCGGACATACGGTCCGGGGGCGCTTTTTTTTTCCCGGCGTCATGCCCTTGGCGGGACGTGGACCCGTGGGCGGAATCATTTGAAAGCGCGCGCCAAAAAGGGTAGCGTCATTTCTGTGCCGGGGCGTTCGTTCCTGTCCGGCACGACATGTACCCCGTGGCAGGAATCCGACCATGAACATGGGCCTCACCCGTGGCGCAGCAGCCTGTTTTCTCCTTGTCCTGGCACTTGCCGCACGGCCCCGGCCGGATGTCGCGCTGGCCGAATCCGTGGCGTCTGCCAACCCTGGCACCTCCGCCTTGGCGGCCCTCCTCGACCCCGCGGAAAAGGCTTGGCTGCGGGAGCATCCCGTGATCCGCGTGGGTGGCCCGCGCGCCTTTCATCCCTTTCATTTCTACGGCGAGGACAAGCAGCCTCAAGGCATCGGCTTCGATTACCTGACCCTGATCCTGGATGGGTTGGGCCTCACCATGCGGGTCGAGGGCGACCTGCCCTGGCCGCAGGTCCTCCAGAAGGCCGAAGCCAGGGATCTTGATCTCATCGCCTGTGCGGCCCGGGCCTCGGACCGGGAGAGGTATCTGCTCTTTTCCCGGCCGGTCATGTCCTTCCCGCTGGTCATCGTCGGGCGCAAGGATGGACTGTTCATCGGAGGGCAAGAGGACTTGCGCGGCCGCAAGGTCGCCGTCGTGCGGGGCAACGCGGTGCAGGACTGGTTGCGCATGGACGGCATCCGCTGCGAACCCCATGAGGTCGGCACGCCGTTGGAGGCCCTGGAGGCCGTTTCCCTGGGTTTTGCCGACGCCCATATCGAGAATCTGGCCGCGGCCAGTTACCTGATCGAACGGCACGGCCTGGCCAATCTCAAAATCGTCGCCCCCACGACCTACGGCAACTATGATCTGCATTTCGCCGTGCGCAGCGATTGGCCCGAGCTGCTTTCCATCCTCGACAAGGCCCTGGCCTCCCTGACACCGGCGCAGCATGCCGAAATCCGCAACAGATGGCTTTCCGTTCGATTCGAACACGGCCTGAACACTGCCCAGGTCTGGAAATGGGCCTTGCTGCTGAGCGTCCCCACGCTGGTGATCCTCATCATCCTTCTGTTGGGCTACCGACAGTTGCGCAGCGAGGTAATCCAGCGCCGGCAGGCCGAGGACGCCCTGCGAACCAGCGAGCGCCGCTTTCGGGAGTTGATCCGCAATTCCTCGGACTTGATCATGATCCTGGGCAAGGATGGGGCGCAGCTTTTTGTCAGCGACGCGGCGGAGCGCATGCTCGGGTTCAAGCCGGAAGAATTGATGAACATTTCGGTCATTGCGGAGATGATTCATCCCGAGGACCAAGAACGCTTCAGGGAGGCGTTCGCCACGATTGCGCGGGAGGGGGGCGGCGGTGTGCTGTACCGCCACCGTCACAAAAACGGCTCCTGGGCCCATCTTGAGGCCTGGGGCACGAACCAGTTGGACAATCCGGACATTGGCGGGGTCGTGGTCAATGTGCGCGACATCACCGCGCGGACCCTGGCCGAGCAGGCCTTGCGGGAGACCGAGCGCAGCAAGGCCGTGCTGCTCAAGAACCTTCCGGGCATGGCCTATCGCTGCCGGTACGACGAGCATTGGACCATGGAATTTATTTCCGAGGGATGCCTCCAGCTGACGGGGTATGACATCGCCGACCTCATGCACAACAGTCGCCTGTCGTTCAACGATCTCATCCTGCCCCGGTATCGGCAGATGCTCTGGGATACCTGGGCCGATCGGATCAGCAAACGGTTGCCGGTGCATGTCGAATACGAAATCCAGACCGCTGACGGGCAGATAAAATGGGTCTGGGAGCAGGGCCAGGCCGTTTTCAGCCCTACAGGGGAGGTCGCGGCCCTGGAGGGGCTGATCCTGGACATCACGGACCGCAAACGCTTCGAGGAGGCGCTCACCGACGCCAAGGAAGTGGCCGAAGGGGCCAGCATGGCCAAGTCCAGCTTCCTGGCCAACATGAGCCACGAGATCCGCACCCCCATCAATGGCATCATGGGCATGCTGCAACTGCTGCAAGGATGCGAACTTGATCCCGAGCAGCAAGACTTCGTGGCCTCGGCCGTCCAGTCCTGCAATCGTCTGTCCCGGCTGCTTTCGGATATTTTGGACCTGTCGCGCATCGAGGCCGGAAAGCTGGTCGTCCAGATGGGTTCCATGCGCATTGAAGAGGTCTTTTGCCTGGTCAAGGACCTGTTCCTGCCCATTGCGGCGGAGAGCGGGATCGACGTGGTTTTCGATGTGGATCCAAGCATTCCGGTCAGGGTGGTGGGCGACGCGATCCGGTTGCAGCAGGTGCTGGTCAATCTGGTCGGAAATGCCTGCAAATTCACCCCGTCCGGCCGTGTCACGGTCACGGCGCAACGTTTGTCCACGTCTGATCCCGGCCAGTGTCGGGTGTTTTTCTCGGTGACGGACACGGGCATCGGCATTGCGGACGCGGAGCTCAGGCGTCTGTTTACGCCCTTTTCACAGATGGACGAGGGGTATGCCCGAGGCCATCAGGGCGCAGGACTCGGGCTGTCCATCTGCAAGCGTCTGGTGGAACTCATGGGCGGAAACATGTCCGTGGTCAGTGAGCAGGGGGCGGGCACAACCGTGGCTTTTGCCCTCTGTTTCGAGGTGGATACGGTACTGGCCCCTCCTGTGCCCCCTGCGGCGGGGAAGGTGGCTCTCGGTCTGGCCGGGGTGCGCATCCTGCTGGCCGAGGATGACGCTGTCAGCGCCATGGCAGCCCTCGCGATCCTGCGCAAGGGCGGAGCCTGGGTGACCCACGTGGGCGACGGGCAGGGCGTGCTGGAAGCGTTGCGGCGGGAGCCGTACGACCTGATCCTCATGGACGTGCAGATGCCGGACATGGACGGCGTGGAAGCCACCCGACGCATTCGCGGTGGTGAAGCCGGATCCGGGATTGCAGACATGCCCATCATCGCCATGACGGCCTACGCCATGAGCGGGGACAGGGAGCGGTTTCTGGAAGCGGGCATGGACGACTACGTGTCCAAGCCCATGAGCGTCAGTGAGTTGCTGCGCGTCGTGCAGAACGCGATGGGCAGTTGAAGGAGGCGCGTGGCCGGCGGCGAACGTCGCGCTATCCTGCCCGCACGCTGCGCATGGAAATCGAACCCAGGGTGACCCGGTCGTTGAAGAAATTGACCGGGTCATTTTCGTTCATGGCTCCGAGCACGTACAACAGGGGCAGGTAGTGCTCCTCCGTGGGAATGGCCTGCCTGGCGTGGGGAATGTCCGCGTAGTCGACAAGGGTCTGGTGGTCGCCGGCCTGGATGAGCCGGGTCATGGCCTGGTCGCATTCCACGGCCCAGTCGAAGCCTTCTTCCTGCCAGGCCATGACGCCAAGATTGTGGACCATGTTGCCACTGCCCAGGATGAGGACGCCTTCCCGCCGCAGGGGGGCCAGTTCCCGGCCCAGTTCGTAATGGAAAGAGGGCGGGGCTCCGGCGTCCAGGGACAGCTGGACCACGGGAATGTCGGCCCGGGGGTACATGCGGCAGAGCACGGACCAGGCTCCGTGGTCCAGGCCCCAGGAGCGGTCGTGCCGGATGCGGGTGAGGCGCGTGCAGTCCATGACCTTGCGGGCCATGGCCGGCGAACCGGGAGCCGGGTACTGGAAGTGGTTCAGCTCGGCCGGGAATCCTGAAAAATCATGAATGGTCTCCGGCCGTTGGGCGGCCGTGACACATGTGCCATCGGTCTCCCAGTGGGCGGAAATGCAGAGGATGCCCCTGGGACGGGGCAGCCTGCGTCCCAGGTCGGTCCAGGCGCGGCCGAAGTCGTTGTCCTCAACGGCGTTCATGGGGTTTCCGTGGCCAACGAAAAGAACGGGCATGGTCATGGCGCGTCCCTCAGGGTTTGCTGATCGCGAAGACCCTGGTCCAGGCCAGGGTCAGGGCGATGGCGAAAAGGATGGACGCCAGGGCCAGGGCCACGTCGTACATGGGCGGGGCGGCCAGGGCCAGGCGGATGAACAGGGTCGAGAGGGCATAGCCCGAGTTGCGGAACACGGCGTGGAAAGAAGGGCGGAAGCACTGGGAGATGAGCACAACCAGGATGTCGGTGAAGACGAGCAGGGTGTAGAAGACCGGAAAGAAGTCGATGTGCGGCAGGCCGGCCATCCGGTTGTAGAAGTTGGTCAGGCCGAGGATCACGAAGACGCCCAGGATCAACAGGGCGATGCCCTTCTTGGCCGCCACGAAACGGAACAGGTCCTGGGGCAGGCCCATGTCCTGCTTCTTGACCGGTTGGATGCGGTAGTAGACCCCGAGCAGGGCGAAGATGATCAGGGCTCCGAAACCGTAGCCCAGGATGTGCAGGACAGGGGTCAGCTCGGTCACGGTGATGGGTTCGGGGAAATTGGACAGTTCCTTGAAGGCGTCGCGCAGGAGGATGAGGGTCAGGATCTCGAACTGCTTGCCCACGGACCGGGAAAAGGAGCAGGGCAGGGTGAAGATCAGGCTGATCACTTCCAGGATCAAGACCAGGGTGAAGGCCAGGTTCACGGCGTGAAAATGATTGGTCGGGGTGTGCGCGGCCAGGCTCGCGGGCAACAGGCCCTGACGGTTCAGTTCGATGCCGGCCAGACCGCCCAGAAACACGACGATGAGTCCGAGGGCGAAGCGCCGGTGCATGCGCTCGTGTTCCCAGAAATGATGCAGGGGGTCGAAAATATAGGTCAGGCGTTCGAACAGGAAATCCATGTAATCCTCGCAAGGATGGCCGTGGCTTGATCCGGGTGGTTCACGGTGCGCGCAGCAGTTCAAGGATCCGCTCAGTGTCCGGGATGCGCTTGGTCTGGGCGCGGGAGACGAGCACACGGCCATCGATCACGACGTCGAAAGCGCCTTTGGAGCCTACTTCCTGGGTCACCGTGGCGTCGAACTCAGTGTGAAGGCGCTCCGCAAGACTTGCGGCGCGTGCAGCAAATCCCTCTCAGATGCCGCAATAGACGATGTGCACATGCATAACCCCTCCCGTCAGTTTGGGACGTATTCCGTCCTCTTCAGCTCGCTGCCTTCGAAGGTCAGCACGAAATAGCCGCTGCCTGATTTGTAGGTCATCTCGGTGATGTACAGGTAGCGCTCTTCTCCCTCCCGGGAGCTGACCCGGATTTCGCCGACGTGATCCTCCCACAGCGGATCGCCGCATTTGCGCCGCACCTTGAGCATGCTTGTGCCTGGAGTCATGAGGTCGCCCTGACAGCGCAGGTCCGTGGCCAGGGCTTCGCTACAAAGACCGGCCAGGAGCAGAAGGGAGAAAAAAAGCTTTCGCATCACCGTGCCTCCGGATAGTGGGGATGGCAGCAGTGTAGGCTCCTTGGGCATCATTCGTAAAGAGGACGATCATGAGCTTTCGTTTGGAAAAAGACTCGCTCGGTGAACGCAAGGTCCCGGTCCGCGCCTATTACGGCATCCAGACCGTGCGGGCCATGGAGAATTTCCAGGTCACGGGAATCCACATCTCCCACTACCCCCTGCACATCCAGGCCCTGGCCTGCATCAAGCAGGCTGCGACCCTGGCCAACCTGGAGCTGGGCCTCCTGGAGCCCGACATCGCCGAAGCCATCATGGCGGCCTGCAAGGAGATTCGCGAGGGCAACTTCGATGACCAGTTCGTGGTCGATGTGATCCAGGGCGGGGCCGGCACGTCCGTGAACATGAATGCCAACGAGGTCATCGCCAACCGCGCCCTGGAACTGTTGGGTCACTCCAAGGGCGAATACGGGTTCTGCCACCCCAACAACCACGTGAATCTGTCCCAGTCCACCAACGACGTCTATCCGACCTCGCTGCGCATCACGGCCATCTGGAAGATCCGCGAACTCGTGCTGGCCATGGATGAACTGGTCGAAGCCCTGGCGGCCAAGGGTTGCGAGTTCGCTGATGTGATCAAGATGGGTCGCACCCAGTTGCAGGACGCCGTGCCCATGACCCTGGGTCAGGAATTCACGGCCTGGGCCGTGACCGTGGGCGAGGATGTCCAGCGCGTGCAGGACTGCCAGAAGCTCTTGATGGAGATCAATATGGGCGCCACGGCCATCGGCACGGGCATCAACACTGTGCCGGCCTATGCCGCCTTTGTCTGCGAGAAGCTGGCCCAGATCACGGGCATGCCCCTGGTCAAGTCGCCCAATCTGGTCGAGGCCACGTCCGACACCGGGGCCTTTGTGCAGCTCTCGGGCGTGTTCAAGCGCGTGGCCGTGAAACTGTCCAAGATCTGCAACGACCTGCGCCTCTTGTCTTCCGGTCCCTTCGCCGGCTTTGGTGAGATCAACCTGCCGCCCATGCAGCCTGGCTCGTCCATCATGCCCGGCAAGGTCAACCCGGTCATTCCGGAAATGGTCAACCAGGTCTGTTTTCAGGCCATTGGCAATGACTTGACTGTGACCATGGCCGCAGAGGCCGGACAGCTTGAATTGAACGTCTTTGAGCCCATCATCGCCTTCAACCTGTTTCAGACCATGGATATGCTGTTGCGCGCCATGCGCATCCTCAAGGACCGCTGCATCGTCGGCATCACGGCCAACCGCGAGCGCTGCGCCCAGCTGGTGCGGCAGTCCGCGGGCATCGTCACGGTGCTCGTGCCCTACCTCGGGTATGACGAGGCCGCGAGCATCGCCAAGGAGGCCGCAAGTACCGGCGTGGCCGTCTATGACTTGGTCCTGGCCAAGGGGCTCATGACCCAGGATGAGCTGGAAGACGCCCTGGATCCCATGAAGATGACCCACCCGCGCATGGTCCGGGCCAAGGTCAAGCCGGTCTGAACGGCATGCGGGGCCAGCCCCGCACCCCGCCAGGGGCTCAGCCCCTGGACCCGTTTTGAGGACATGAAAAAAAGCGCCCGTGAGCGCTTTTTTTCATGTTTGGGGTGCGAGGGGGCCGCTCCGTGGGACACGTCCCACAGCCGGAAGCATGTGTTCATGCT
>CAZPSN010000004.1:0-55109 GCA_964589645.1 uncultured Desulfovibrionaceae bacterium | reverse complement strand
CGCCACCAGATCCGCGGCCGTCTCAATGAGGCGCTCTCCGTCCCGTTTGGCCAGCCAAGTCAGGCCCAGGGGCACATGCAGTTCGCCCTCTTCCCAGATCAGGCCCACGCCCTGACGCTCCACGTCCTGGGCCTCGTTCTTGCGCATGATGGCCACGCCGAGGCCGCCCAGGGCCAGTTCCTTGACGATGTTCTCGTCCACGGCCTCGGTGACCGTGTTCGGCCGCACGCCGTGTTCGTCCATGCGCAACTGGCACAGGACATGGAACGGGCACTGGCAGGTGGTCCAGATCCAGGGCATGGCCGCGACCTGTTGCCAGGTCAGGGCCCGCGGGTCCGGGGCCAGATGCCGGGGCACGACCACGCTGAGGGGCGTGGTTGTCAGCTGGCGCACGGTGATGGCCGGCGAGAACGTCGTGCCGAACACAAAGCCCATGTCCATGTCGCCGCGCAGGAGCTGCGCTTCGGTGCTCAGAGTCTGACTGATGGAGAAATTCAGGCTGACCTGCGGCAGGGCCGTGGTGATGAGACGGATGACCCGGTTGAGCTGCAGAAAGGTCGGATCCGTGTTCAGACCGATGGTCAGGGTCCCGCTGACCGTGTGCTGCAGGCTCCGGGCTGCCCGCCGCAGTTCTTCTTCCTGGCTCAGCATGGTCTGGGCCAGGGGGAGCAGGGCCTCGCCTGCAGTGGTCAGCTGCATGCCCTTGGCCTGGCGCAGGAACAGGCTCACGCCGAGCTCTTCTTCCAGGTTGCGGATCTGGGTGGACAGGGCGGATTGGCTCACGTGCAGGGCCTCGGCGGCCCTGGTCAGATTGGAGGTCTGGGCCACGGTCTGAAATGCGCTCAGCTGATAAAGCTCCATTCTTGCTCCGTTCCATTTTTTCGAACTCTTGTTTCGCAAATCCGTATTGGATTTGTCAATGACAGCCAGCTAGGTCGGTCCCATCATGCACAAAGAGTGGAGGACGACATGATCACCTGTTTTTTGCGCTACGTTATCGATCCGTACAAGATCGCTGAATTCGAGACGTATGCCCGGATGTGGATCCCCCTGGTCAACCGTTTCGGCGGCACGCACCACGGCTATTTTCTGCCCTCGGAAGGGGCCAACACCATTGCCCTGGCCCTGTTTTCCTTTCCGAGTCTGGCTGCGTACGAGCAGTACCGGGCCAGATCCTTCGCCGATGCTGACTGCCAGGCCGCGTTCCGGTTTGCCGAGGACACGCGCTGCATCGTCAGCTATGAGCGTACGTTTTTCCGGCCTGTTTTTTCCTGATTCACGGAGGCGTAATGGTCGCGCATAAACTTGGCCCGGTTCTGTTGACCGGATTCATCATCGGACCCATTCTGGGTTCTGGCATCATCATCTTGCCGCCCCTGGCCCACGGCCTGCTCGGCAACTGGGCCTTGCCCGCCTGGGTGGTCATGAGCATCATCGGTGCCGTGTTCGCGGCCGTGTTCGGAAGCATGAGCATTCTTTTTCCCGGGGACAGCGGGGTCAGCGAGTGCGTGGCCCGGGCCTTCGGGCCACGCGCCAAGACCCTGACCGCCCTGTTTCTGCTTGGCGCGGTCTGCTTCGGTCCCGTGGCCGTGGCCCTGACCGCCGCGAAATACCTGGGCCTGGAGCGCGTCGTTCCGGACGCGGCCGTGGCCGCCGGACTGGTCGGCGTGATTTGGGTGTTGCTGTTGCGTCGGATCACCTCCCTTGGGCGGGTGGCCTTTGTGCTGTCCACGGGCGCGGCCATCCTGCTGCTGACCGGGGGCCTGGGCTGCCTGGTCAGCGGGGGGCCGGTGCCGCTGCCCGTGGAGCCCATCGCGCCCATGCGCTTTGGGTACGGACTCCTGGTGCTGTTCTGGACCGTGGTCGGGTGGGAGATCATCGGCAACTATTCGGCGGAGATCCATGATCCTGGGCGCACCATCCCCCGCTCCGTGGCCTTGAGCGTGACCGTCATCGCCAGTGTGACCCTGATCGTGGCTGCGGCCATGCAGAGCGTGGGCGGCGAGACATTGACCGGCATCCTGGTGCCTGTTTTCGGTCAGGGCAGCGCGGTGCTTTTGTCTGTCCTGGCCGTGGCCCTGTGTCTGGTCACGGAGCTGGCCTTCACCGGCGCCGTGGCCAGGCTGATGGCCGCCCTGGCCAGCGAGGGTGTGCTGCCCCGGTGGCTGGCCGCGCGCAACAGCGTCGGCGCTCCGGCCATGTCGGCCACGATGCTGAGCCTGGTCCACCTGGCCGTGCTGGGTCTGGTCGTGGCAGGCGTGCTGGGCGTGGAAAAGCTGGTCGCCATGGCCGACGGGTTCTTCCTGGCCAACGCCATAACGGCGCTCTTGGCCGGAACGCGGGTGCTCGGGTCGCGGCTCATGCGCGGTCTGGCCGGTTTGCTGGCCGTGGCCCTGGGCGGGATTCTGGCCATGTCATCCTGGCCGGTCTTGGTGGTGCTGGCCGTGATGACGATCTGGGTGTTGGGTGACGGACGGCGCACGACGCTGGCCCTGTGCGGAGGTGGACGATGAACGATCTGGTCCAGAACGTGGTTCATGAGGCCTACTGGCGCGATGACGTGAACTGAGCAGTGACCATGCTCCGCGTGCTCGGAGCGCTCACAGGCCAGGTGATTCATGAACAGGTTTTTGCCGCAGCCACGGGCATGCACGGGGCCGGACGATACGGCGCGCAGTGCGGTCTGGTGGAGGGCGGGCTCATGTTTTTGGGCGTGTGGGGCCGAGAGATGGGCAGGAGCGAGGCCTGGGTCGCGGAGACCTGCAACGCCTATGCGCAAGGCTTCGAGAGGCGCTTCGGCAGCCTGCTCTGCCGGGTGCTCCGTCCCCAGGGCTTCGTGGAAGGACAGCCGCCGCACATGTGCGAGGGCTTGAGCCTGGACGCGGCGCATTGGGCCGTGGAGTTTACGAGGCGCTTGCAGGGGTGAAGAGCAGTCGGGGTCAGGCTATCCCGGATGGACGAGAATTGGCAGTTCGGAACTCCTCTGAACATGATCCAGTGGAAATCACGCGTTGTCGCAGTCGTCAGGTAAGGAATCCAATTCCTGTGCCAGTCGCCGGATTCCGCGAATCAGATTCTTGAAGCTTGGTGAGCGTGCGTTGTCGAGATCCAGATAACGGTCAATGTCGCGCGATCCACCGACCTTCTGGTAGGCGTTTTTGGTCAGTCGCGCTAATTCCTTGCTTGGGCTGCCCAGATAATCCGGGGCGCGGAATTTCGCTCTGTTTTGTTCCTTGGCCACGTTGGGAAGTGCGAGAGCCTCCCCAACGGCTGCCAAATCGGCCAGGTAAAAGCTTTCCAGCTCTCGGCAGGCAATGCGGATCAGGGTTTGGGATGCTTTGCCGCTTACGTGCACGCGTTGCTGAAGTCCGGCTTTGACAACGGTGCAGTCCGGCGCGCTGTCCTGGTCACGCAGGACGATGAAACGGGCTTTGGGGTTTAGATAACCCTGGATGCGTCGGACAAGTTGCTGTTCCAGGTCCTGTTTGCCATCAAAAGGAATGCAACGTGGCAGAATGTTCTTCGGTAGCAAACGTGGCAAAAGGCTTTCCAGCATGGCCTTGGCCGAAGTTTCTTCCACCAGAAAGACGAGTTCCTTCATCGCGGGTCCGCCCCTTCGAAAAAGCCTTGTTTCCAGAGCCAGCCTAGTTTGTCTCCTTCGGTCATGTACCTAACAATTTGTTCGTCATTCTGGGCGCGGCGTATTTCCGTGAATCCGTCCTTTTTCACCAGCCAGCAGACTTCATCCAGTTGCGTCGCATTCAGGAAGTCCGGCGAGTGAGTGGATACAAGCACCTGGCCCCGGTTGGCGTATAGGCGGAATTCTTCCGCTAATTCCTCCATCAAGGTCGGATAGAGTTGGTTTTCCGGTTCCTCGACGCAGAGCAGCGGATGCGGCCGGGGGTCGTACAGCAAGACGAGGTACGCGAACATCTTGATGGTACCGTCGGACACGTAGCGATCCAGAAACGGTGTCTTGAAGGAACCGTCCCGAAAACGAAGAGTCAGGTACCCGTCATCCATGAGTATGGGCTCGATGGCCGCCACTCCCGGAACACGGCGGGCCATGATATCAAGAATACGCTGGAACGTTTTCGGATGGTATTCATGGAGATACCGGGCGACCAAGGGGAGGTTGTCGCCGGATTCGGACAGGTGTTCCGATTCGCCCGTGGCCTCCTTGCGGCCTCGCGCGGCATTGATATGGAAATCGGAAACATGCCAGGATTCGATGAGCTGGCGGAAGGCATTGGCGGCCTTGAAGCGTTCCAGTTGACCGAGGGCCTTGAGGGCCAGGGTGTCTGGAGCGACCTTCTGATATTCGCGGCTCAGTTCTTCGTCGGTCTTGTCGAAATCCTCTTCATTGGTGATGGCGTATCCATCACCCGCTTCGAACTTCAGGAATTGATACGGGCTTCCGTAGCGTCCCCGCTTGTAGCGCAGGATTTCCTTCCTGACAACGGGTGCGCCTTTTTCTTCTGCAATCTCAAGTGAGTACGTAACAAGGCGGTCGGCGTCGGTGATGTTCATTCGGTACTGGATTTCGATCAGGAAGGAGTCGCCAATGGCGTCGCGGCTGATGACCTCCCGGAAGCGGCCGCGTTTGTCCAAGGCCTGGCGCACCGTGCCGCGCAAGCAGTCATGCAGGAATCCGAACACGTCGAACAAGGTCGATTTGCCGGACCCGTTGGCGCCAACCACCACGAGGAACGACGGGATGTTCTTCAGCTCCACGTCACGAAAGACTTTGAAGTTCTTGAGGCGGATGGATTCGATTTTCATGCGGGCCTCGATTGGTTTCAAGAAATGCGTTTTCCGATTTCTCTATGAATTTTACGCCTTACGCAAGCACCCCGGGGTTCAGACTTCTCCCACGTGGAGCAATTCATCCGCTTTGTGCCGCAGGCCGGTGGTGATGAGCATGGCCTCGAATTCCGTGGTCTGTGCCTCGTCCAAATCATAGAGTGTGTCCGCGTTGAATTTGACGAACAGGCGTTCAGCCCCGCGCAGGATTGCCTTGTACAGATCTTCGGTGTGGACGGGCAGACCGACGCCGGTGAAACTGATGAAATCGGGAAATTCCACGGTGCGCATGATCAGCAGTCGCAAACCGGCTTCCTTGGACAGGGTCAGATCCACGGCCTCGAACGGTTCGTCTTCCGTGAATATGTCCTGGCAGGACACGCGTCCATTGCCCATGCCCCGCATTTCGAAGACACTGAGTGTGTTGAGGTGCAGGCTTGGCTGCATGTCTTCGAATCCCGCGATGCGTGTTTGGAAGATCGGATTGTTGCTTTTGTCGGGCCAAGCATAGAGCAGGAAATCATAGAGCAGGTATTCACGGATTTCATTGGGCAGATAGAGCGTGTTTCGCTTGGCCAGTCCCAGCTTTCTGGCGGCGGCCAGGAGGGTTGCCGGCTTGATCGTGTCGAGCAGTTGGCTGTGAAATTCCGGCAACTGCCGTTTGATCTGCTGGTACTGGCGGATGAGCGGGTCGAGGTAGAGGACGTTCATGCTTGGGTGTGCTTTTCGCCGGAAAAGAAGACGACGCCGACGCGTTCGATGTGTTCCCGTAATGCTTGATGATTCAGGTCTTTGAACAGGGACAGGTCGATGGTCCATGGCAGCAGCAGGTCATCGAGTTCCGTCATGATCCGCAGGAGCAGATCATGGGTCAGGCCTTCCCCCTCCAGGGTCAGATCGATATCCGAACCGGGCTTGAAGTTTCCCGTGGCTCGCGATCCGTACAAAATGGCGCGGTCTACTTCGGGATGGGCGGCCAGCACGGCCCGGATGCGGGCCACTGCCGATGCAGGCAGGCCGTGTCGCATCAGGACTCCTCTTCGAGATATGGGGTCAGGGTTTCGGCAAGATGGCTGAGCAGGGCATAATAGCGGGTCAGGACATTGCCTGCGATGTGTTCGGCCACATCCTGATTGTAGGTGTGCGTGCTGAGATTTCGTTCCCGAATCATGTCCATCCAGGCTTCGCCGTCCTCGATGAGACCGTTCTTAAAGGCCATGCGCGTGGCGTCGCGGGAGCCGATCAGACCGGAGATGCCTTTGCCCTCAAGAAAATCCTTGAGCACATTCCAGGCAAGTTCGTGGGTGAATTCAAACCCCTGGATCAATCCTTGCCGTTCCAACTCTGACAGCGGGCGTTCCTGAGCCAGTCGCACGGCCTGCTCCAGCGTTGCCAGGGCACGCTCGTAATTGCGAAAACGTTGCTTCCATCGGATGTCGGGATTCATGCGGGGCCTCTGGTGACGATTGCAGGGAACGGCCTGGAAAAAAACTGTGTTCTGTGTCCGTGTATCCGGGGTGGCGAGTGAACTCAATACCGAGGGAGCGACAGTGATCTTTTGTCCTCGTCTGTTCTGAACGGCGCGGGAGGTCTCACCGTCTCCTGTGTTGCTATCCGGTCAGACCGCGAGGCGGCGGGTTTGAGCGCGCGGATCGAGAGCGTCGACCGGCCGCCCGCTCGTGCTCGCATGACCAAATCCGCGCGTCGTTGAATCCCTTGCCCCGTGACTCTGAAAGACGTAACGATGGTCACAAAGCACGGCGGTTGGCGGCACTGTGCCGGAAAGCCGGTGGCCGTCATGAACATCAAGATCAGGGGGGATTCCTATGGACTCATTGAACGCGGCATCTTCGGCGACGATGGCGGCTCCATCGGATCGTCAGGTATTTGGAGCGCAGGTCGTTTCCAAAACGCTTGATTACATGAACTCAGGTTCCACGAGAAGCGTGGGCTCAGACATGTCCCAGACGTATGACTTCTCCAAGGACGTGCTGGGCGCGTACATGGCGGGGCGGGGGACCATTGCGGACTTCAGCGTGTGACGCGATGCATCCCTTGCGCCAACCCATGAGCCCTGGCCGTGCGACCAGGGCTTTTTTGTGCTTGGCTTGGGCATTGGCCGAGATGATATCCCGCTGTATGAGGTCACCGCGAGCGGGCTCAAAGCGAGCCGGGCAGAATGTCTTGAGCGTCTGGAGGGTCGAGGGTGAAAGCGGAAGACCATGGGTTGATCACGGCCAAGGCTGTGGATCTGTACGTGGGATGCACGAACAGCGCGGTGGCCCGGGCGGCGCAAATCCATCGGCAGCGTATCGTGCAGGGGGCCCGGGACGAGGACGTGACGCCTGCCTTCAGGCGGATGACCAACTGGCATTTTTTCCGGGAGAATGCCTTGCTTGGGCCGCGAAAAATCATGCTTTGCACCGTGCATCCGACGTCGGATGCGGTGCTCGCCACGCATGTCGACGCCCTCTACCGCTTGCAGCCCCTGTCGGAGGACGCGTGGCCGTGCCTGGGGCGGATTGTCCATCATATCCAGGACATGAGCACGCCCGCCCATGTCACCCCGGTGTATCACGACATGTGGATCAAGGACAGCTTTGAGCACCACGCATCGCCGCGTGTGCCCCAGGCGCTCCGTGACATGATTTGTCCGGCTGATATGGCCGAAATCATGACTGTTCGCGCGGCCATGACCCTGCAGGAATTGTACGAGGATGCCGCGCGGCGTACACTCGCCCGTCTCTTTGAGGGGCCGGGATTGATCGTGAACGTGAACGGCCGGCCCGAATCCGCCACCTGGGACTGGTTCTGGGAACGGCATCATGTCCGCACGCCATACTCCACGGGACAGACGCATACGTCGTTCCCGGGATTCGGCCGTTACGGGACGCCCGGCCTGCATTTCGGCGAGACGGCGTTTCAGGCCGGCGCGGATACACTGCGGATTCTCGCGCCGGTGTACCAGGAACTGCTGGTGGTTGTAGTGGAAAAGGCTGTGTTCGACACTATGGCCGCCCTGGCGATCGTGGACCGGGCCTGGGCGCGGCAATGAGTGCCTCGGCCGCGAGACAGCCCCGCTACCTCGGCCGCACCTGCGACTGCTTGAAATCCTTGACCAGCCGTAGCCCGTCGTCGTGGTTGGGGTCGTAGTCGCCGGTGTTGGAGACCACGACTTCGCCGGCGGAGTTCTGCCAGTGATGCTTCCAGCCGTCGGGCCGGATTTCGGTCTCGCCGCTGTAGGGGTTGATGTAGTCTTCCTGGCCGGTCACCAGCAGGTAGCCCCCATGGCGGATTTCCGCGTTGGTGTTCTGGCGGTGCTCCACAATCTGGCGGTCCACCTCCTGGATGTAGCGCTGGGTGTCCTGGGCGTTTTGGGTGCGTTGCTGGGTGGCCTGGGCGGCCCTGGCCAGCCACTGCGGGTCAAAGCGCACGGAACCGTAAATTATGGCCCCGACCTTTTCCCAGGCCGCGAATTCGTCGAAGGGCGCCCTGGCGCAGACCGTCTGCCGGTTCTGCCACATGCCGGATCCGACTTGCCCCAGATTCTCGATGACGCAGGACAGCTGCTCCTTGTAGGTGATGCCGGCCTGCACGTAGCTGATCGTGACGCGCGCGGCGTCGTGCCGGATGCCCGGAATTGCCGCCTGGCGCTGGTAGGCGGCGGCCACGCCCGGCAAGGGCTCGACCTGCAGCACCTGCACGTTGGCGGCATCCGGCCGCAGTTGCGGCAGCACGAGACGGAGCAGAAAATCGGCCGCCGAGGGGCAGGGCAGGACGAGCATGCCGTTGTAGTACGAGCCCTGCGGAAAGAGGCCCATCTGCCCGGCCGGGGTCAGGCGGGTGTCGCAGTACCAGTAGTCGGGCAGCCAGTGCAGCATGACCGTGCCGGCCTCGTCTTTTTTCACCAAGAAATTGCCCTTGGGTGCCACCGAATTGGTGAAACCGTTGGTCGTGTTCGGATCGACATGGAAGATGCCGCCCATGGTCTGCCAGCCCTTGGGGATGAGCAGGGTGAATGCGCCCTCGTTGGGTTCGCGGGTGCGAACAAAGACAATGGGGTCGGGCACCGGAGAGGAATCGGCGGCATAGGCGATAGTCAGGCACGTATCCTGTTCCGGGGAGAGCGTTGCGTGAAAGGGACTGAACAGGATTAATCCCAACAGACTGACGAGCACGAGCTTGTTCATGGCTCCCTCCTCTTGGCATGGGGTTGTGCTGGTGCCGACACGGTATCGGATCGGACGCGGCCTGTCATGGAGCGTGTGGCGGGTGGAACGGGAAAAGATCCGGCGGCTCTTTCGGCAGGAGGCAGACGCTGCTTCTGACTTGACTGCCCAGGACGAAACAGCCACGTTAAGGCCGCCATGACACGTCTCGTTCTTCAGGAATTTTTCCGCTATCTGCAGGCGGCCCCCTTTCCGCACCTGACCTCCCTCAAGGCGTCGGGACTGGCCTTGTTGTCCTGGGTCGAGGCGCGCCACGTTCTTGCCCAGCCCGACAGCACCTGGGCGATCTGGATCTGGCTTGTTCTGACGGTCCTCTTCGCCTGGGGAGTGGTACTCTGTCAGGCCGACGCTCTGTCCCGCTACCGCGAATTCAAGCGCGTGCGCCGGATGCTGGCCCGGTACGGATTTTGTCCGCGCATTTTCCGGCTGGTGGCATCCTCGCGCTGCCAACGGGATGCGGCCCTTCTGGCCGCCCGCGAGACCGGGTGCCGGGCCCAGGCCCGCGGCGTATTCCAGGAACTCGGTTACCGCTGGTACCACATCCTGCCCGACGTCATTGTGTCCAACCCACTGTATTTTTTCCATCCTCGGTTTTTGCGCTCCACCTTCCTGCCCGGCAAGCGAGCCTGAACGGGCTTGCGGCCCGTGTTCCAAAGGGCTGGCCATTTCTGGTCCGCAAGCCCAAAAAAAAGGAGCCGTGGGGCTCCTTATTTCAGGTTCAGATCAGGTCGACAATTGTATCATACTCCCCTCCTGCCAAGGAAGGGTGCCCCGAGCGGGGAGTTGGAATGCTGCTTCCCGCCACCCTTGAACGTATTCACAACTCGCCGGGGCCGTCGCGGGGCTATGCTCGTGGTCCATGCTTATCCCGTCTCCACCCGCCGGATACCTGCCTTTATGGAGCTCCGACTGGTTGGCAGGGGGAGAGTTCAGCACCGCAGCTTCGCTGGCGTAACGGCGGGATACGACACGCTTGATCTGGAATTGGGTTGCATCCGGTCCGGGGGCTTCTTACCAGTTTTCGGCCAGTTCCTCGAAATGGGCCTGGGGATGGTCGCAGGCCGGACAGCATTCGGCCGCCTTTTCGCCCTGGTGCACGTAGCCGCAGTTGCGGCAGCGCCAGGTGATCTTTTTCTCGCGCTTGAAGACCCGGCCTGTCTCGATGTTCCTGGCCAGGGCCAGATAGCGACGCTCATGCTCCTTCTCGGCCACGCCGATGGCCTTCATGATCCCCGCGATCGCGGGAAAGCCTTCTTCCTGGGCGGTCTTGGCGAAATCCGGGTACATGTGTCCCCATTCGTGATTCTCGCCTGCCGCGGCCTCGCGCAGGTTCTCCAGGGTCGTGCCGATGCGGCCGGCCGGGAAGCTGGCCGTGATCTCCACTTCGCCGCCTTCCAGGAGCTTGAAGAGGGTCTTGGCGTGGGCCATTTCCTGGTCCGCGGTTTCGGCGAAAATTTCGGAGATCTGTACGAATCCTTCCTTTCGCGCCTGCTTGGCGAAGTAGGTGTAGCGGTTGCGGGCCTGGGATTCCCCGGTGAAGGCGGTCAGGATATTTTTTTCGGTCTGCGTGCCTTTCAAAGATTTCGACATGTGGATGGTCCTCCGTGTGTGTAAGTTTTCGATGTCTAGCAGGAATATGGAAAGGAGTCAATTTAATAGGATTTATTCCTAATAAAGAGCAGTCTTGACGGCCTGACAATCGTGTTTAGCTTGTGCCCATCAATACGCTTGGAGGTATGACGCATGGTTATCGATTTCAGCACATACTATGATTTGCCACGCAACATGGACAGTTTTTTCGAGGAATTGTGGCGGCCCAGCTCCCTGAGTCAGCGACGTGTCTCCTACCCTCCAGTCAACATCAGTGAGAGCGAGGAAGAGATCATCGTCATGTCGGAGATCCCCGGAATGGATACTTCAGACATCGAGCTGACTTTGAACGAGAAAAGTCTCGTCATCAAGGGCACAAAGAAGAACGAGGTGGGCAATTACTACAGACAGGAGCGTCCGACCGGAAGCTTTCAGCGCATCGTCAATCTCAATGTCTTGGTGCGTTCGGATGCGGTCAAGGCGTCCATGAAGGACGGAGTGCTCCGGGTGGTCCTGCCCAAGGCCACGGAAAGTCATCCGCGAGTCATTGCCATTGACGCCAAGTAAGTGGCGGACAGGAGAAGAATCATGACCAACGATCAGGAAAAGAAGACGGCCCCGGCCCTGCCCCGTTTCCGGCCCAACACGGACGTGCTGGAGCGCGAGGATGGTTTTTATATTTTCGTGGACATGCCCGGGGTGGGCAAGGACGATTTGTCCATCGATTTGCGCGAGAACGAGCTGGAAATCCGCGGCCGCGCGGTCTATCCCCGCGAGGAAAAGGCCAAGGCCCTGCATGTGGAATTCGGAGATGGCGAATATGTGCGTAGCTTCACCATCTCCGACGGCGTGGACCGCGACGGAATCAAGGCCAGCCTGAAAAAGGGGCTGCTTGAACTCTTCATGCCCAAGGCGGCGCGCTTCAAGCCGCGCAAGATCGAGATTCTGGCAGGTTAAGTCGCAAAGCCCGGAGAAATCCGGGCTCTGCTTTTTTAAGATCCCACGTACTGCCGCACAGTTTTCGTCAGCCGGAAGCATTCATGCCCGTGTGGGCAGTTCGCATCCAGCGTCCCGGGTTGATCCGGGTCCGGCCAGGGGGCGGAAGCATTTTTTTGTTCCCCCGCAGATGGGGCATCTCCATTCATCCGGCAGGTCTGCGAATTGTGTTCCGGCAGGGATCTTGCCTTTCCTGTCGCCCTTGTCGGGGTTGTACATATAGCCGCAATTGACCGTCTGGCATTGATAGATTTCCTCAGGTGACGCCATGTTCCCTCCTGATGTGTTTGTAAACTATTTTGATACAATAAGCTCTTGGCTGCCAGGGTCAACACGGACGGGACTGCGCTGCTGAACCGGCAGTTCATCCCACCCCAACCGCTGGAACAGGTCTTCCAGCTCCGGGGCTGGCGGGCAGGTCAAAAACATGTCCATCTGTTCATGGGGGTGCCTGAAGCGGAGCGCCACACTGGCCAGCAGGAGACGATGGATGAGGAAATGGTCGCGGAAAAAACGGTTTTGAAGTCCGTCGCCGCGCAGTACGTCACCGATGACGGGATGGCGGATGTGCGCGAAATGGCGGCGGATCTGGTGGGTGCGTCCGGTCAGGGGCGTGACCAGCACCCGGCTGAAGCGGGCCGTGGCATAGCGGCCCACGGGCAGGGGCAGTTCCACCGTGTCCATGCGCACATAACGGGTGAGGGCCTCCTGTTCGGCCCCGGATTTTGCAATGAGCGGGGCATCGATGATGCCGCTCTCGTCCGTGAAACCGCGCACCACGGTCACATACGTCTTGCCGACGCTGCGTCCGGCGAACTGCCGGGCCAGGTCCGAGGCAGCTTCCGGAGTCAGGGCCATGATCATGAGGCCGGAGGTGGGGCGGTCCAGCCGGTGCACGGGGTACACGCGCTGTCCGAGCTGGTCGCGCATCAGCTGGACCAGAAAGGGCTCGCGTCCGGCGTGGGCGTTGCGGTGTACCAACAGGCCGGCCGGCTTGTGCACGGCCACGAAGTGCTCGTCGCGGTACAGGACGGGAAGGTCAGGGCAGGTCATCGCCGGTGGTCAGCTCGCCGCGCAGGTTCTGGGTCATGCGCTGCCGGATGTCCTCGGGTTCAAGGCCCAGGCTGAAGAGATAGATCATCTTGGTCAGGGCCGCCTCGGCCGTCATGTCCCGGCCCGAAACCACCCCGGCCCGGGCCAGGGCGGATCCGGCCGCGTATTTGCCCTGGTCCACGGTGCCGCGCAGGCACTGCGTGCAGTTGACCATGACCACGCCTCGTCTGCTGGCCTCGGTCAGGACGTCCAACAGTTCCGCGTCATCTGCGGGTCCGTTGCCCATGCCATAGGTTTCGAGCACCAGCCCTTGCAGGGGGGAACGCAGCACGTTGGACACGAGGTCGGCTGAGATGCCCGGAAACAGGCGCAGGGCCCCGACCTTGGCCTCGGACAGGGGGTGTACGGCGAGTTCCGTGTTCACGGGCGCGGAACGGACCCGGCCCGGATGCAGGCGGATGGTCACGCCGATGGACCCAAGGTCCGGATAGTTGGGCGAGTCAAAAGCCTGGAATCCGGCCGCATCGACCTTGGTGGCCCGGCAGCCGCGCAACAGACGGTTGCCGAAGCACAGGCAGACTTCGGGGATGGGCGTCTGGGCCGTGACCATCAGTGCGGTGACAAGGTTGTCGCGACCGTCGCTGCGCACCCGGCACAGGGGGATCTGGGATCCGGTCAGGACCACTGGTTTGGCCAGACCCTCCAGCATGAAGGGCAGGGCCGAAGCCGTGTAGGCCATGGTATCCGTGCCATGGATGACGATAAAGCCGTCGAAGTCGTGGTAGTGGGTGGCGATGTCACGCGCGATGGCCAGCCAGTGGCGCGGCCCCATGTTGGACGAGTCGAGGAGCGGCGCGTACTCCTTGATGACGTAGGCGGGCATTTCCGGGCTGGAGAAATCGGGCATGGAGGCCATGACCCGGCCGAGATAGCCCGGCTCCGGCGCATAGCCCTGCGGGGTCGGCTTCATGCCGATGGTTCCGCCGGTGTAGAGGATGCAGACCTTCTTCACTCCATTCTCCAGGCCGCGAGTTTCCATTGGATGAATTCCATGACCTCCTCGTGCTCGCTCTTGCCTGCGCCCTGGACCATGATGGGCTTTCCGAAGCAGAAATGGGCCGGGATCTCGGGCCGGATGGGACCGTAGTCCTTGAGCAGGCGGCCCGTTCCCCAGGCGTCGGTCTTCAGCGCCAGGGGCAGGATGGGCACGCCGGCCTTCTTGGCCAGCTTCACGCCGATGGAGTTGAAGGCCGCGCGGTCCAGGTTCGGCGTGCGCGTGGTCTGCGGAAAGACGATGACGGAAATACCGCGCGCGAGGCGTTCCTGGCCTTCGTCCATGACGATTTTGAAGTCTTCTCGCGGATTGACCCGGTCCACGGCAATGGGTTCGACGGCGTTCACCACCCGGTTGAAGACCGGATAGACCGTCAGACTGCGCTTCAGCACAAAGGCGATGGGCCGGTGGGGAGCCAGGATTGCCGGCATGCAGAAGGTCTCAAGGGTCGACATGTGGTTGGCCACGACCACGCAGGGGCCGGGCAGGGCCGAGAAGGCCGTCACATTTTCGATCAGGAAGCGTAGCCCGCTGGCTTCGGCCCGGCGCATGAAGGTCTGGCTGTCGGCGGCCCACTGCGCCATGGAGTAGCCATTGCGGGTATGCCAGGCCGCCTGGCAGACAATGGCGAAGGTCCGCGCGTAGAAGGTCAGGCTCGGCAACAGCCTGGAGACGGGACCGACGTGGCGCGCGGGAGACTGATAGGGATCGGGGAACGGGGTGATGTCCATGGGGCCTTCCGGACAAGGTTGGCAGGCCGGGTGCCTGCAGTGGTTTCGCTGCGAGGCACGCTAGCGCAAGAGGGCCAGGGCTTCCAGTTGTTTTTGGACCGTTGCCGTGCTCAGATGACCTGGGTCAGCTTGGCCAGGATGGATTCGAACTGCCGCGTTTCCTCCGGGGTCAGGGCGGCCTGGATTTCCCGGGTCAGGTGCAGGTGATGGGTGTGGTGCTCCTGGTACAGTTCCTGGCCGGCCTTGGTCAGGGCCACGAGGATAGACCTGCGGTCTGTCTCGTGGGGGATGCGTTCGACCAGGCCCAGCTTTTCCAGGCGATCGATGCCCACGGTCAACGTGCCGGTGGTCACGCCCATGGTGGCGGCCAGTTCCTTCATGCGCAAAGGGGACTGCTGGCCCAGGATTTCCAGGGTGTGCATCTGGGGCAGGGTGATGGGGCCGTCGCGGACCACGGCCTGCTCCCAGGAGGACATTTTTTCGTAGAATTCGATGATCAGGTCGCTCAGGCGTTCAAGTTCATGCATGGTCGTTCTCCGGGCAGGGTCGGTTTGGATTTTCGGCCGGACACGGGCAGGCGTGGACTTCCACGGTCACGCGGTCCAGATGGGGAACGGCGGCCAGAAGGTTTTTGTAGTGTTCCGGCGGCTGTGGGTCCCGGTCCTCCAGGGTGACGTGGGCGACCATGCGGCGTGGCCCGACGTTCCAGACGTAGAGATCCCGGACCCGGATCCGTCCATCCTCCTCCATGCGGCGCAGGATGTCCTCGTGCAAGGCATTGTCCGCGCGGTGGTCGAGAAGCACCCGGGCGGTCTGGCGCAGCAGCCCCACGGCCCAGCGCCCCACGACCACGGCTCCGACCAGGCCCATGACCGGATCGAGCCAGGTCAGGCCGTAAAAGCGGCCGCCGAGCAGGGCGAAAATGGCCAGGACCGAGGTCAGGGCGTCGGCCAGGACATGCATGTAGGCGGCCTTCAGGTTGTGGTCGTGGCTGTGGGCGTGGTCCTCGTCCCGGAGCCACCAGGCGCTGAGCAGGTTGACGGACAGACCGATGACGGCCACCAGGGTGGCCGGGCCGAAGGCGATCTGCACCGGCGCGAAGAGGCGCATAAGGGATTCGGCGGCCATGTAGGCGGCGACCAGGAACAGCCCCACGGCCGAGGCGAAGCCGGCCAGGGCGTTGACCTTGCCCGCTCCGAAGACCAGATTCGGGTTGTCGGCGTTCTTGCGCGCCCAGACATAGGCGAACCAGGCCACGGCCATGGCCCCGGCATGACTGGCCATGTGCCAGCCGTCGGCCAGCAGGGCCATGGAGCCAAAAGCCCAGCCCGAGAGGATTTCCACGGCCATGGTGGCCATGGTCAGCCAGAAGACGACGCGGGTTCCGCGCTCGCCATGGTCGTTTTCGTGATCGTGCCCGCAGGAACAGGAATGCTGATGCATGAAAGAACCTCTTGTTTGAGTGTCAAGTTTTTTGATGCCCAAACAAGTAGGGCGGTATTGTTTGAGTGTCAAACATAATTTGAGACGTCACGACCAGGAGGGCTGATGCTCGACACCCATGCCAGAAAATTGTTTCAGCCGTTTTTCGACCGTATCGCGCAGGCGCTCTGCCGTCGGGGCGTCGGGCCGATGCGGGTCACTCTCTGGGGCGCGGCCCTGGGAGTGCTTGCCGCCGTGGCCCTGGCCCTGGGATGGACGTTTTCCTTTGTCGTTCTGCTGTGGCTGTCGGGGCTCGCCGACGCCGTGGACGGGACTCTGGCCCGCCAGGGCGGGGCGGCCAGCAGGGCCGGTGCCATGCTCGACATCGTCTGCGACCGGCTGGTCGAGGTGGCGGTCCTCGTCGCCTTTGGCCTGCGCTTTCCCGCCGCGCGTCTGGAACTTCTGGTGTTGAGCGGAATGATCATCTTGTCCCTGACGGTGTTTTTGACCGCGGCCGCGGCCCTGCCCAACGGCTCGGCCAAAAGTTTTCATTACCAGGCCGGTCTGGCCGAGCGCAGCGAAGGCTTCGTGTTCTTCTCCGCCATGGCCCTGTGGCCCCGGGGGATGCAGGCCGTGACCCTGGTTTTTGCCCTGACAGTGGCCCTCACGGCGGCGCAGCGCGTGCGGGATGCCTTGCGTCTGTTCAGGGATTGACAATTGTCCCGGCCTTTGAAAGTCCCCGAAGCAAACAATCCTGGAGGCAAGCAGTGCAGGACAAGGACGGCATTTTTTATTATCCCTATCCCCAGAACAAGCGCATCCGCATGTACGTGCGCGAGCACGAAGGGGTCATTGAATTCCGGCTCAACAATATCGACCATCCCGAGATCTGGGAGCGTCATGGCTGGCTGGACATGGACATCGTGCGCCGTGGCGCCAAAATGTTCGAGGAGCGCGGCACAAAGGCCGACCCGACAAAGATCTATGATCTGGAAACCGCGCGGTACCTGCTCAAGGAAGCCGGGAAAAAATAGCTCCGAAAACAGGAGAAACCATGCTCATTGACGGTTTGGTGCAGGTGGCGGGAATCCGCGACCTGGACGAGGCGTTCATGCTGCTCGAGTGCGGAGCGGATCTGTTGGGGTTTCCCCTGCGGCTGCCCGTGCACGCGGCGGACACGTCCGAAGCCGTGGCCCGGCAGATCATCGAGGGTCTGGAGCCGGCCGTCTGCGTGCTCGTCACCTACGAGGAGGATCCGGAACGTCTTGTGGACCTGTGCCGCTTCCTGAACGTCGGCACGGTCCAGATGCATGCCGACGTGCCGCCGCTAACCCTGGCCCGCATCAAGACGCGCTCGACCCTGCGAATCATCAAGAGTTATGTCGTCGGCCGGGAGACGCTGGTTCCGGAGCGGTTCGTCCAGGCCTACGCCCCCCATTGCGACGCCTTCATCACCGACACCTTCGATCCGGCCAGCGGCGCCAGCGGCGCCACGGGCCGGACCCACGACTGGGCGATCAGCGCGGAACTGGTCCGGGTGTCCCTGCGGCCCGTCATTCTGGCCGGCGGTCTGACCCCGGCCAATGTGCGCCAGGCCATTCGCGCGGTCTGCCCGGCCGCCGTGGACGTGCATACCGGAGTCGAGAACCCGGACGGTTCCAAGAATTCCGAACTGGTGCGGGCCTTTGTGCGAGAGGCCCGGACCGGCTTTGCCGAGGCCCTGCGCTAGGTCCGGGCCGGTCTTGACCAGCTCTGCTTATTTCAGATCAAAAAGAATCCCCCCCGTTCCGTCAGAAACAGGCACCGGAGGCTCTGGTGCGTGGTAGATGCGGCGGATTTTGTCCCCCAACAGCCTCAGATCTCCCAGCGTCTGTTCTGCCTCGCGGATTTGTCCCAAGAGGCTCGCCATGATCTGTTCCGAGCGGGCCTCGTCCGTGGCCTCCCCGAGGGCTTCGACGTAGTCGAGCATGAGTCCCAGCTGCATGAGCTGGACCTGCACGATGTTGTTCAGGCGGTCCGAAAGCCCGCCCATGGTCCGGCGGTAGGTTTCGATCTCTGTTTTCGCGATGACGGCGCGCATGTCGTGCAGGATGACCTGGTAGCTTTCCGGCAAACCGGAGTTGCGGTTTTTCCGGCATCCCGCGGTGACGGCCACGTCAACGATTTCTCCGCTCAGCGTCTTGAGTCTGGCCGGAAGGCCCGTGATCCCCGCGCATTCGTTGATCTTGGCCATCAGCGCCTCGCGATCCGCGGAATCCGGGAAGTGGTCGGTCACGTTTCCGGCCAGGGCCTGTGCCCGGTCTGCATATCCGAAAAGCGCCACCGCGGCCTGATTGATGTCCGTGAAGGTGCCGTCGGGAGCGGCCACGAAAATGGGGTCCGTGGAGTTCTGGAAGATGCGACGGTATTTCTGCTCGTTGATGCGCAGCCTTTCCTCGTCGTTCTTGCGATCAGTGATGTCCTTGATGAAATGGTAGATCTGCTGGATCCGGCCCAGCCCCTGTTCCTTGTAAACCACTTCCCCCTCGTCCCGCACCCAGCGGATGTCGCCGTTGGCGTGCACGATGCGGTATTCGATGCGGTCGATTTCCTGGTCGACAAGGCCCGTGTAGAAGGCGTGCACCCTGGCGGCGTCCTCCGGAAAGACGAGGTCGATGGGGTGGAAAATGTTCTGGGTGAATTGTTCCGCTGGCAGTCCGTAGAGGCCCTCGGTGGCGCTGTTGGCCGATTCGATGCGCGAATGGTCGCGGTCAAAGGCGATGATGACCTCGGGGATGGAGTCCAGGATGCGTTTGAGTTTTTTCTCGGCCCTTGTCTTCTGGCTGATGTCCGTCAGGGAACACAGCAGGGCCGGTTCGCCGTCAAAAAGGGCTCTTTGGGCTTGCATCTCCACGAAGGATTCCGCGCCGTCGATGTCCCGCAGGGTGAACTCGATCTTTGTGGCGCAGCACGCGCCTTCGGCGGTCGGGATGGAGTCCAGGTATTTGGAGACCCGGCGGTGATGCTTGGGGATGACGAAGTCGAACAGGACCAGCCCGGCCAGCCCGGACCGGCCGGTCTTGCAGAGTTCGGCGAAACAGGTGTTGGCGTGACGGATGACGTGGCCCTTGAGGATGATCGTGCCCTGGCTGATGGCATCCAGAATGCCCAGGTCTTCCGTTTTTATGGTCTGCATGGGGTATCCGATGCCGCGGCCAAAGCCAGCCGCGGCCATGTCATTTCTGGTTGATGGTGATCGTGTTGAGGGTGGTCAGGGTGGTTTTGGCGCGGGTGCCCGGGGCGTTCAGGAGATGCCATGCCGTGTACTGTTCCGCATAGAGGGTGCCGGCCGACATCCCGTCCACGGGCACGACGACGTTCAAGCCCCGCATGGCCGCGCCCGTGGCCGTGTGCAGCACCGCGCCCTCGGCCGTGGTTCCGGTGATGACGACCGTGCGCACGCCGAGTTTTTTCAGGATTTCTTCCAATTCCGTTCCAAAGAATTTGTCCACGGTGGACTGCACGATGGGTTCATCAGGCAACGGTTTGGCCGGAGGCAGGATGGTCTCAATCGTGCCCATGCGGGTCAGGCTGTGCACCACGGGCATGCCCGCGGCCCTGGCCTTGGCCAGGAACGCTCCAATGCGCGGAGCCGATTCCACGCAACGCGGCCGGGCTTCCATGTTGCAAGTGCGTTCCTCGATGTCGAGCACGAGGAAGGCCGTGTCCGTGGCGTTGAGTTCCACGTTGCGCAGTTCCACGGGCAAAGGCGGCTGGACCGCGCCCCATTCCTCGACGATGGTGCCGGCCATGGCGGGCCAGACAAAAACCAATCCGGCCATGACGGCCAGGGCCAAGCGGTAGGGGCTCATGTGTCTTCCTCCTGGTTTGGGTGGGGGGCCATGGGGACGCAGACATTGTCCGGCGCCTTGGTCCCTGCCTTGCGGATATTGTACACGCCGCGGCCCTCGGCGATGACCACGTCGGGCTTGCCAGCGGAGAAGATCTGCACCGTGGCGTTGCCGACCCGGTTGCCCAGAAGTTTGACCTCGCCGATGGCGATGAGGTCCGTCGGGTCGGCCGGGCGCAGGTAGTCCACGCGCATGTCGATGGTCGCGACCCGGTCCCGAACCGAGCAGGCCGCCCAGACAGCCGAGCCCCCGCAGGTGTCCACGAGCATGGAGATGAGCCCGCCGTGCAGGGCGGGCCGGCGAGGATCCCCGATGAATTCGGGACGAAAGGGCATGCGCAGGCGCGCGTAGCCAGGGCGGATTTCCTCGACCACAAGGCCCAGGAAGCGGTCGAAGGGAATCTCGTGCTCAATGACGTGGGCGATGTCCATGAATACCTCGGGTGCGTGCGTGACGGACACTCCATGGGCAAGACGGACGGCCTCGTCAAGGCCGTGCCGGGGAGGGAAGAACCGCGTTCCCTTGACATGGGGATGCCTTTCGGATGTAAGCAAGATCATGCACTCTTTTGCTCCGTCCTTCAAGCCTGACAGGGGACCCGCCAGATGAAGACGAATATTTTTACCAAGGTGCTGGCCATGGTGGTGCTGTCAGTCATCGTGACCAGCGTCGGGGTTTTTTTGACCTCCAGGCATTTCATGGAACAGGCCTTTGATCACGAGGCGAAGGACAACATCCGGTTGGCCATGAACATGGTTGAAAGCCGTTTCGAAACCATGCGCGAGGCCTACCTGCGCCATGGGCTGCTCATCGCCGCGAACAAGGGTTTGGTCGCGGCGATGGCCAGCGGTGACCAGACGGCCGTGGCCGAGATCATCAAAAAATCCATGACCGATAGCGGCGCTCACTTCGTGACCGTTTGCGACCAGGCGGGCACGGTTTTGGCCCGGGCCCATTCGAACAAGACGGGTGACAATGTGGGCGAACAGCCCAACGTGGCCAAGGCGCTGTCGGGATTCCCCAACGCCGGTGCCGAGTTGGGCGCCGTGGTCGGCTATTCCCTGCGCTCGGCCTGTCCTGTCACAGACGGCGGAAGAAACATCGGCGTAATCCAGCTCGGCGTGTCCCTGGCCGACAACGCCTTCGTGGACGAGATCAAGGATCGGACCGGCCTGGAGGCGACCATCTTCCAGGGGGATACCCGGAGCGTCACGACCATCATGCGTGACGGCAAGCGCGCCACGGGCACGAAAATGGATAACCCCAAGGTGCTCGAAACGGTGCTGGACAAGGGCAAAGTCTTTCTCTCCACCAACATCATCCTGGGCAAGTCCTACGAGACGGCCTACTGGCCAATCCGGGACATGACGGGGAAGGCGGTCGGCATGCTCTTCCTGGGCAAACCCCTGGACCACGTCCTTCAGGCCAGTCGCAACGTGACCGTGGCCACATGGAGCGTGGCCACGGGTCTGGTCCTGGTCATGATCGGCCTTGGAACCTGGTTCGCCCGCTCCCTGGCCCAGCCCATCGCCGTCACAACGCGGTATGCGTCGCGTGTGGCGGCTGGGGAGCTGGACCTGGAACTTGACGTGCGGGCCAAGGGCGAAATCGGTACCCTGGCCGATGCGTTGCGTTGCATGGTGGTCACGCTCAAGGAAATGATCCGAAATGCGGAATTGGCGACCAGCGAGGCCGAAGAGGCTCGGCGCGGCTCCGAAGAGGCCATCCGTGAAGCCGAAAACGCTCGGCGTCAGGCAGAGCAGGCCCGCCGACAGGGCATGCTTGACGCGGCCTCGCGCATCGAAACGATCGTCGCGCGGGTCACGGCGGCGTCCGAACAGCTGGCTGCCCAGATCGAGCAGTCCCGCAGGGGCACGGATATTCAGCGCCGACGGACAGTGGAGACGTCCGCGGGCGTTGAGGAGATGAGCGCCTCGGTGCTGGAGGTGGCCCGTCACGCCTCCACGGCCGCCGGCAACGCCGATCTGGCCCGAGACCAGGCCCAGGGCGGGGCCGGTGAAGTACGGCAGGTCATCATGGCCATCAGCGGAGTCCTGAATATGGCCGCGACCATGAAGGACTCCCTCGGTCAACTCGGCAGCCAGGCATCGGGCATCGGGCAGATCATGGACGTCATCAGCGATATCGCGGATCAAACCAACCTGCTGGCCTTGAACGCGGCCATCGAGGCGGCCCGGGCTGGCGATGCGGGGCGGGGATTCGCGGTCGTGGCCGACGAGGTGCGAAAGCTGGCCGAGAAGACCATGAACGCCACCCGCGAAGTGGGCGCGGCCATTGCCGGAATCCAGGACCGTACCCGGATGAACATCGCGGCCATGAGCCGCACGGAGGAGTCCGTGCGCGACAGCGCGGATCTGGCCGCAAAGGCTGGTCAGGCCCTGGCCCGTATCGTCGAGCGGGCCGAGTCCACGGCGGACCAGATCCGTACCATCGCCACGGCTTCGGAGGAGCAGTCCCGGGCCAGCGAGGAAATCAGCCGGGCCACGGAGGAGGTCAACCGGGTGGCCAATGACACGGCCGAGGCCATGATTCAGTCGGCTCAGTCCGTGGCCGACCTGGCCCGCATGGCCCAGGAGTTGCGCAGGCTGGTGGATGAAATGAAATCCGACTGATTTGGCCAGAATCCGTGATCCGTTGTGCATGCGTGGGGCTCTGCAGATCCGGCGCTTCGTTGACGTTGACACTCGCCAGCCGGGCGTTTACCCACCGGCATGCCCTGACCTTCAACCCCCCGCGACATGACATCTGAACGCGCACTCCGGCCCGAAGTCACCATCCGTGAGATGGAACTCGACGATCTCGCTCCGGTCTATCACCTGGGCGAGAGGCTGTTCACCTGCGATCTCTACCCATTTCTGTACCGCACCTGGGATGAATGGGAGGTCGTCGGCCACTACAACACCGATCCCGAATTCAGCCTTGTGGCCGAGGTGGATGACGCCCTGGCCGGTTTCATCATCGGCACCCTCATCAGCAAGGCGTCCTGGACCTACGGTTATATCGTCTGGCTGGGCGTGGATCCGCTTTTTCATTCCACGGGCGTGGCGCACAGGCTTTTTGACCGGCTGGTGGAACGCATGGTGGAGGAGGGGGCGCGCTATCTCATCGCCGATACGGACCCCAGCAATGCCAAAGCCTTGAAGTTTTTCACCAAGAAGGGTTTCAAGGAAGAGCGCGAGCACGTGGTTTTGTCCCTGAACCTGAGTCGCACCGAACGCTACAGGTCCATGCTGGAAAAACATGGCGGCGGCCATGGCAACGGGCATGGCGAAGGGGAGGCCCGGTCGAAAAAAAACAGGCGTTTCAAGACTACGGCTAAAAAGAGCCAGGAGAAGCCCCTCTGCGGTGTCACAATCTTGGAATCCGAAACCTGATTCGCTTTTCCGTCTAATACTTCCGCTGACAGCGCGGACAGTGCGTCGAGGTGCGGCCCGCGATCTGACTGGTCTGCAAGGGCCGGCCGCAAACCGGGCAGGGTGCGTCCTTCTTGCCGTAGACCTGAAAAGAGTCCTGGAAGATGCCGCTCTTGCCGTATGCGTTGCGATAGTCGCTGATGGTGCTTCCGCCGGCCGCGATGGCTTCGCCCAGGATGCGTTGCAGTTCCGTGCACAGCAGCAGTCGCGTGGCTGGCGGGATGTTCGCGGCGATGCTCGCCGGATGGATGCGGGCCGCGAAGAGGGATTCGTCGGCGTAGATGTTGCCGACGCCGGCCAAAACGGTCTGGTTGAGAAGCAGGGCTTTAACCCCGGCGCGGCGCGCGCCGATGCGCGCCGCCAGTTCCTGGGCTCCGGTCTCCAGGGGCTCGGGGCCGAGGTGCGCGTAAAAATTCCAGTCTGTCAACTCGTCCTGTCCGAATATCCCGCAAAATCCGAATCGCCTGGTGTCCTCGAAGACGACGCTGTCGCCTCCTTCCAAGTCGCAGACCAAGTGCGTGTGCTTGGGCAGGGCTTGGCCCTGAGCGGCCAGCCAGACCCGGCCGGTCATTTTCAGGTGAAAGACGAGCACGCCCGCAGGGGCCATGTGTACCAACAGAAGCTTGGCCCTGCGGGAGACGCGCAGGATTGTCCTGCCGGCGAGGGTGTCGGGATTCCCTGCGCGCAACACGCTCGGCGTCAGCAGACGGGCGCCGGCGATGCCTCGCCCGTGGACCTGGGCGTGCAGGCCCTGGGCAATGGTTTCGACTTCGGGCAGTTCGGGCATCAGTCCAGGGGAAGGGTCAGGTCCAGGGTCTGCTCGCCGCGCCGGACCGTGAGGAGCAAAGGTTTTTTCTGACGGGAGGCGTGCATGGCCGCGAAGTGCAGGTCCGTGGCCTCGGTCAGGGGCCTGCCCCCGGCCTTGAGCAGCACGTCCCCGGCCATGAGGCCGGCCTTGGCCGCCCGTGATCCGGGTTCGATTCCCTCCACGCGCATGCCGCTGTCCTCGAAGACGATGTTCATGCCCAGGCGGCTTTTGTGCTGGGAGGCGCAGAAGAAATAGACCATGTCGCCGGGCAGGGGGCGCTGTTGCGTGTCGGTCTGTTCCTGGAAATCCTTCTCGTCGCGCACGGGCATGATGGCCAGGCACTTTTTGGACGGGTCCAGGGTGCGCAGCCGGTATTCGATGCCCCAGCCGTGCTCCACATGGCCGCCGCCGGCCAGGATGAGCATGGGCAGGCCCAGCCGTTCGCGCCAGGCCAGGGCCTGTTCGGCCATGGTGGAATCCCACAGGGCCTGCACAAGGAAGAACGCGTCCGTCATGGCGGCTAGATCTGGTGTCGCGTCGGGGCCGGTCGCGTCATTTTTGGCTCCCGCCTGGCGCATGGATTGATGCATGCCGACCTGCTCGGCCAAGGCCGCCTTCTGGGCTGGCGAGACCGGAATGATCCGGCGGGGCAGAACGGCCCGCTCTGCCGGGCTCAACGCGGTTTCGCCCTTGTCCCGGAACGTGGTCAAAACCTGGCGAGGGATGTTCAGGGCGACCACGGGCAGATTACAGGTTTCTGCCAGTTCGAAAACGGGTTTGTACTGGGCGTAGGGGTAGCCCCAGAGCCTTTCCCAGTCGATCTCGCGGCCCAGGTTTTCGGCCGTGATCGCGCGATCGTTGAAACGGTCCAGCACGGGCTGGGCCGTGACCGGCAGCATCTCAAGGCCGATACTGAAACGGCGGCCGGTTTTTGCCAGGGCCTCTATCAGGCGGGCCTGCACGCTGTGGTCGCAGAGGTTGGTGTGGCTCTCGCCCAGGAGGATGAAGTCCGCGTTCCTGGACACGATTTGGGCGTCGGTCAGCGGCTTCCCGTCGGCCGAAAGAAAGGATCCCGGCGGCGGAGACACCCAGGGGGGTGCCACCGCCGTCGGTTTCGCGCAGCCAGCCAGCATGGCCAGGAGCACGGGCAGGATCAGCCGCCCCATCAATCCCAATTGCGCTTGTCCTCGATGAAGCGGATCTGCGGAGGCAGGGTGCCGGGGGTCAGGATCTTGAGCGCAGGCCGGATCTTGATCTTCTCGCGGAACATGTGCAGCAGCTCTTCCTCGCGCTTGAAGCCCGAGGTCTCGATCAGGAGGGTCATGTCGTCGATGCCGCCGGGGTTGGTGACCTCGATCTGCCATCTCTTGATCTCCTCGAAACTGGAGATGACCTGCTCGACCTGGTGCGGATACACGAACATGCCCTTGATGCGGGCCGTTGTGTCCACGCGGCCGACAATGGTGCCCAGGCGCGGGGAGGTCCGGCCGCAGGGGCAGGAGGCGCGGTCGATGTAGGACAAATCGCCCGTGGCCAGACGGATGAGCGGGTAGGTCTTGTTGAAGGCCGTGACCACGATCTCGCCGACTTCGCCGTCCTTCAAGGGGATGCCCGTGTCCGGGTGGCAGATCTCGACATAGGCGCGGTTGGCGATGTGCAGCCCGTTCTTGTGAAAACATTCGTAGCCGATGCAGCCCACGTCGGCCGTGCCGTAACCCTGGCGCATGATCAGGTCGAACTTCTTCTCCAGGGAGGAACGCAGTTTTTCAGAGAATTTCTCGCCCGTGACAAAGGCCACCTCCAGGTAGAGGTCCTTGCGCAGGTTGAGGCCCTTTTCCTCGCCTTTCTGGGCCAGGTGCATGAGATAGCTCGGCGTGCCCACGTAGCCGGTCACGCGCAGCTTCTTCATGATGTCGAGCTGACTCCCGGTGTTGCCGGGGCCCGTGGGCACCACCGCGCAGTTCAACTGCCGCAGCGGCTCTTCGAACATGAGGCCGGCCGGAGTCATGTGGTAGTTGAATGTGTTCTGGACCAGGTCGCCGGAGCGGAAGCCCGCGGCGTAGAAGCTTTCGGTCCAACCCCAGTAGTCGTCCCCTCTGTCTTCGGGATCGAAGATGGGGCCGGGGGAGAGGAAGACTCGCCGCAACTCGCCAAGATCCTTGGTCAAGAGGCCTCCCAGGCGCGGGCCCATGGACTGCAGGAAGATGAGTTCCTTCTTCTTCAGGATCGGCACATGTTTCAGATCAATGAGATCGCGGAATTTTTCCACTGAAAACTGGGCGCGGTCGAAGCGCTTCTTGACGTCCTCGGAATATCTGTATGCGTACGAGAGCAGCTCCTTGAGCTGGATCTGGTAATATTTCTGGCGCTCGGTGGCATCCAGAACTTCGCGCCGGCTGAAAATGCCTTCAGTACGATCCTTGCGGGTCATCAGCGCTCCTCCTTGTGGTGGCGGGGTTGGAATTGGGTGGAAAAGCCTTTCTATATGAAAGGAAAAAGGATTTGCAAGCGTCTGTTTGCAAATCCTTGAAATAGTGTGAGATCAGGGGCGATGTCAGTCTTCGGCCAAGGGCTCGTCCGGCAGGTCTTGGTCCGGGATGGCTTCCGGGGCGGGACTTTCCTTTTCTTCAAGGCGGGCGAAGGTGCGGGCGAAGACCAGAAAACCCGTATGGGCGACCATGCGGTCGTCGGGGCGCAGGCGTTCGGGCACGGGCTTGTAGTGTCGCAGAAAGATTTCCAGAACCTCGATCTGGCGGAAAGGGCCGTTTTCCATGGCCTTCAGGAGATCCTGCACCTGGTTGGTGGTCGGGAGCAGAAAACCGATGGGCGCGCCAGGGACCACGGCGCCCGGGATGTGCTGCACGTAGTCGCAGGGTTCGCGCACGTCCAGAAACAGGGCGTCGGCCTCGTGGGGATGAAACCCGTCGGCGATGTCGTGGTGGAACTGCTCCACGCGGTGGGAGAGGCCGATGCGTTCCAGGTTCTGGCGGCAGAGGGTGAAGAATTCCTCACGGCGTTCGTAGGTGTAGACCTTGCCCGTATCACCCACCAGCCAGGCCAGGGCCGTGGTCAGTCCGCCCGAACCGCAGCCGGCCTCGACCACGCGGCAACCAGGGCCAATGCCTAGTTTCATGGCGATGTAGCCGATTTCTTTGGGATAGATGATCTGGGTGCGGCGTTTGACGGATTTGACCAGGTCGTAGAGGGTCGGCCGCATGACCGTGAAGGCATAGCCTTTGTGGGTACACACCTGCTGCCCCCAGCCGGCCGCGCGCACCTCGTCGAGGTGGAGTATCCCCTCGTTGGTGTGCATGACCTGTCCTTCCTGAGCGGACACGAAATAACGCTTGTCCTTTGCGTTGAGCAGCATTACCAGCTGTCCCGGTTCGAGCATGTGGCCTCCTGTGACGTGAATGGGCGGGAGTAGCCATGGCATATGGGGATGTCAAGCAACCGTCCGGCCTTGCCAAGGGTTTTTCTTGCGCTGGGGCTCTTGGCCGGGTAGAAGGCCTGCTTGATACTCGGCGTGTTGTGCGTCCGGCAATGGCCGGTTTCTGTCTTGTTTCGTCTGCGCCGCGTCCTGATCGAATAAATTTTGGACCTTGGTCCCCCGATTTTTTTCATTTTTTCCCCGGCCCGGCCGGAAACATATTTCATTCGAGGATATCCATGGGAGAGAAGCAGAAGCGCAAGATGTTCATCAGCGTGTTGCCCGGTGAACAGGTTGAAGTGGCCATCATGGAAGATGGCGTTGTGGTCGAGTACTATGTGGAAATGCTCCATCAGAGCAAGACCAAGGGCAACATCTACAAGGGCAAGATCCACAACGTGGACCAGGCCCTGCAGGCCGCCTTCATCAACTACGGCGGCGAAAAGAACGGTTTTTTGCAGGTCGACGAGGTTCATCCCGAATACTATCTGGGCGACGTGCCCACCCGCGGCAAATATCCGCCCCTGCAGAAGGTCCTCAAGCCCGGCCAGGAGGTCCTGGTCCAGGTGGTCAAGGAGCCTGTCGGCTCCAAGGGCGCCTTTCTGACCACGTATCTGTCCATTCCCGGCCGCTATTTCGTGCTCACCCCGGGCCGGGAGCAGCTCGGCATCTCCCGCAAGATCGAGGACGAGAAGGAGCGCGACCGTCTGAAGGAGGTCGTGGAGGAACTCAAGCTCGACGAAGGCCTGGGCGTCATCGTGCGCACGGTCAGCGAGGCCCAGAGCAAAAGCAGCCTGTCCAAGGACTTGCAGGTGCTGAAGCGGCTGTGGAAGGATATCCGCAAGAAGGGCATCGCCTCGGAATCGCCGGCCCTCGTCTATGAGGAAAAGGATCTGGCCTTCCGGGCCATCCGCGACTACCTGACCCCGGACATCGCCGAATGCTGGGTCGACGACGAGGAGACCGCGAGGCAGATAACGGAGTTCGCGACCCTGCTCTTTCCCCGCCGAAAGACCTTCATCAAGGTGCACACCGAAACCGAGCGGACCCTCTACGAACGCTTTCGTATCGAGATCCAGCTGCAGAAGATATTCAACCGCAGTGTCAATCTTCCCAGCGGCGGCCAGCTGGTCATCGACCACACCGAGGCCTTGACGGCCATCGACATCAACTCCGGCAAGATCGGGGGAGAGAAGAATTTCAAGGAAATGGCCCTGCGCACCAACATCGAGGCGGCCCAGGAGATTCCCAACCAACTCATGCTGCGCGACATCGGCGGACAGATCGTCGTGGACTTCATCGAGATGAAGGACGGCAAGCATATCCGCGAGGTGGAGAAGGTGTTGCGTCAGGCCCTGAAGGTCGACCGGGCCCGCACGGATATCGGCCGCATCTCCAAGTTCGGCCTGCTTGAGATCGTGCGTCAGCGTCTGGGCACCTCTGCCCTGTCTGGCAGCCTGGAACCCTGTCCGCACTGCTCCGGCGCCGGCACCCGCCGCAATCTCGAATGGCGTTCCATGCAGGCCCTGAAGGACATCTACCGCGAACTGCGCAAGGACAAGAGCACCGAGTCCTTCACCTACCTGACGGACCAGGAACTCATGCAATATCTGGTCAACCGCAAACGCGAAAAACTCTTGGAATTCGAGCAAACCTTCGAGCGCAAGATTTTCGTCATGCCCACGGCAACGATGACCTGCGCATTCTGCTAGGCCACGCATGAAAATTCTGGTTCACCTCTGCTGTGGGCCGTGCGCCATCACCTCCATTCAGACCCTGACCGGGGCCGGGATGGAGGTGACGGGTCTTTACTACAATCCGAACATCCATCCTCTCACGGAATACCTGCGCCGCCGTGAAGGCGTGGCCGAGGTGGCTGCACGGCTCGGCATCCCGGTCATCTACAAGGATGACGAATACGATCCGAAGGCCTATTTTCGGGCCGTGACCTTCCGTGAGCCGAACCGCTGCCTGCCCTGCTACGCCCTGCGCCTGGAGCGGACCCTGGCCATCGCGCGGCGCGGGGGGTTCGATCTGTTCTCGACCACGCTTCTTTATAGCAAATTTCAGAAGCACGAACAGATCCGGGCCTTGGGTCAGGATTTGGCCATGGGTTCGGCTGTTGGATTTCATTACGAGGATTTTCGTCTGGGCTGGTCCGAGGGCATCGACCTGTCCAGGCAATGGGGCGTCTACCGGCAACAATACTGCGGCTGCCTGTACTCCGAAACGGAGCGCTACGCCTCGGGGCTGAAGGATACCGCGCGCGGGAAGGCCTGAGCCCGTGCTCCTGTACGTGCATGTGCCCTTCTGCACGCGCAAGTGCGGGTACTGCGCCTTCCATTCGGGCTCCTTTTCCCGAGAGGGCGTCGAGGCATACATGCAGTCGGTTCTGCGAGAACTGCGGGATCTGGCCCTGATTCTGGGGCCGGCCCGTCTGGACACGGTCTACTTCGGAGGCGGCACCCCCTCGCTTCTGGAGCCGGCGCAGATTGGGGCTGTCCTTGATGCTGCGGCCCGGTGTTTCGTGCTGACGAAAGGGGTCGAAATCACGGTGGAGGCCAATCCGGAATCGGCCCTGCGAAAGGGTTTCTTGGATGGCCTGCGCGTTTTGGGCGTGAACCGTCTGAGCCTTGGGGTGCAGAGCCTGCAGGACGATCTGCTGGCCATGCTTGGCCGCATCCATGATAGCGCACAGGCCAGGAGGGCTGCCCGTGCAATTCTGGATGCGGGCATCGAAAATCTGAGCCTGGACCTCATCTGGGGACTGCCCGGCCAGGATCTGTCCCGCTGGATGCGGGATCTGGCCGCGGCCGCCAGCCTGGAGCCCACGCACCTGTCCTGCTACGGCCTGACCCTTGAAGAGGGCACGGCGCTGACCGGGCGGGTGGAGACAGGGGCCTTGGCCCTGCCGGGCGAGGAGGATTGCGTGCGTATGTATCTCATGGGTGCCGAATACCTGGAATCCCGGGGTTTCCGGCATTACGAGGTGTCCAATTTCGCCACTCCTGGCCGGGAGAGCCGGCACAATTCCGGCTACTGGGCCGGCCAGGACTATCTGGGACTTGGCCCCTCGGCCGTATCCACCCGGGGGGATCGGCGCTGGACCAATCCCGCGGACCTCGGAGGCTACACGGCCTTGATCGCCCAGGGAGGCAAGCGGGACGTGGAAATCCTGTCGGAGGAGGTCCGCCGACGGGAAACGGTCATGCTCACCTTGCGCACCTTTGGGGGGCTTGATCTGGAACAACTTAAGGCAATGGTCGGAAACGATTTTCCGCCGGGCTTCAGGCCCGCTGTCGAGCGCCTTCGCTCCAGCGGCCTGGTCCGCCTGGACTCCGGCCATCTTTATCTGACCCGCGCCGGGATGCTGGTCAGCAATTCCATCATTGAACTCGTGCTCGATCACCTGGATCGCGTGCACGACGACACGGGAAACCTATGACAGACAAAAACGAAATAGGCGCGGCCCAGGCCGACGCCGACCAACCCGAAGTTTCCGAGGCCTCCCGCCTCGCCATGGCCGATCTGCCCGTACTTTTGCGGGACGCCGCCCTGCGGCTGAACTGGTCCGAGCTCATGCCGGTGCAGACCCAGACCCTCCCGTTCATGCTCGCCGGACAGGACGTCATGGTCCAGTCCCAGACAGGCAGCGGCAAGACCGGAGCCTTTCTGCTGCCCATCCTGCACCGGATCGAGATCGGACTGGGCGCGCCCCAGGCTTTGGTCCTGGTTCCGACCCGCGAACTGGCCGTGCAGGTCACCCGCGATGCCGAGGAACTGGGCCGGGACTGTGGGGTGCGTCCCGTGTCCATCTATGGAGGCGTGGGCTACAAGGCCCAGATCCAGGGACTGGAGGACGGAGCCCAGCTCGTGATCGGCACGCCCGGCCGTATTCTGGACCATCTGCTCAAAGGCAACCTCAATCTGGACCGGCTGAAGGTGCTCATCTTCGACGAGGCCGACCGCATGCTGTCCATGGGTTTCTACCCGGACATGAAACAGCTGCAGCGCTATCTGCCGCGGGGACTGCAGTCGGCCATGTTCTCGGCCACGTATCCCGGCCACGTCAAACGTCTGGCCCAGCAGTTCCTGAAGGATCCGATCTTCGTGTCCCTGAGCCAGGACCAGGTGCACGTCTCCGACGTCCTGCACGTGGTCTACAAGGTGCCGGCCATGCAGAAGAGCCGCATCCTGGTCAAGATCATCGAGCACGAGAATCCGGCTTCGGCCATCATTTTCTGCAACACCAAGGCCGACGTGCATTTTGTGTCCGTGGTGCTCAGGCGGTTCGGCTACGACGTGGGCGAGATCAGCGCCGATCTGACCCAGGCTGCGCGGGAAGAGGTGCTCGAGAAACTGCGCTTGAACAAGCTCAAGTTTCTGGTGGCCACGGATGTGGCCGCCCGTGGCATCGACATCCACGAGCTTTCCCATGTCTTCCAGTACCAGCCGCCCCAGGATCACGAGGCCTACGTGCACCGCACGGGCCGCACGGGCCGGGCCGGGGCCGCGGGCGTGGCCATCTCCCTGGTTTCGGGCATGGAGGAGATCGAGCTGGAGCAGATCGCCAAGAAATTCTCCATTCCCATGGTCGAGCGCACGGTTCCGGCCGACGAGGAGCTGGAGACGCTCGTCTCCCAGCGCGCCGTGTTCCTCCTGGAAGCGCGGCTGCGCAAGGCCGACAACATTCAGAAAGAGCGCATGCAGCGTTTCGTCCGCACCGTGGGCGAGCTCGCCGCCAACGAGGACTCCCGAGCCCTTTTGGCCATGCTCATCGACGAGTTCTATCAGGGCACCTTTCATGCTCCCCTGGAACAGCCTTCCGGACGTCTGATCGAGCCGGCACGACCCGCCCGGTCAATCCCGGTCGAATCATTGCCGACGCAGGAGAGCAGCCCCGAGGGGCCGCCCGCGAAAGGCCGGGCCGAAGGCGAAAAGCGCAGACGCAAGCGCTCCCGCAAGAAGCCTGCAGGGAGTGCGGAGGTTGGAATTCAGGATCAGGTCCGGACCGAGTCGGTCCTGAACGCGGTTGCGGAGTCTGAAGTCCCGGCCGTGTCAGAACCCGAGCAGATGGCCTCCGCATCACCTCCGGAACCTGCCAGACCGGAACGTGTCCGGCAGGAGCCCCGTTCCGCGCGGCCGCCCAAAACCACTCCCCGGGTCGAGCAGGAAGCGGTCGCGCCAAAGCCGGAAGAGCCTGCCGCCGAGTCCGTGGTTTCCGGCGACATTGCTGGAGATGTCTCTGGAGAGGTGGCAGGAGAGGGTCAGGCTCCGGCCGCGCCCAAGAAGCGTCGCCGCCGTCGGCCGCGCAAATCCTCTGGTGCCAAGCCCGAGAGCGGTGAACCCATGGTTCAGGGCGAAGCTCCGGCGCCACCGGTCAGTCCGGCCCCGGCGCCAAAACCCGATCGGCGCGAGTCCCGGCCCAAATCTTCGGAAGCCCCTGCGCCCAAGCCGGCGCGCGCAAGGGAGACGCCAAAGTCCGGCGGGCGCAAGCCGGCCGAGGCCCCGGCTGAACCGTCCAAGCCCAGAAAAAAGATATTCCTGGAATAAGTGAAAGCCCCGGTCCCGCCGGGGCTTTCTGTCGAGACTGCCGGCACGTCGCGGGCCTTGCGGGCCAGGACGGCGGCGTTGCCTCGCTGTCGACGCGACGGCCAACATACGGTATGGTAACAGTTCCATTTTCCGCTGCGCCCGAATCTGTCACAGGTTCAGGCCGTGTCCGGCACCTGGAAGGAGGATTCACCATGACACAGGAGCGACGCAAGAGAAGCCGGGTCCACTTGGCATTTCCCCTGACCATCGCCTTTGAGGGGAAACGGGTCCGGGGCATGGTCCATGATTTGAGTCTCAAGGGGGTCGCCTGTTCGACCGAGGAATGGATTTTGCCGGGCAAGGATTGTGAGGTGACTCTGGAGTTGGAGTCCGGGGTGCGCATGCACATTCATGGCCGGATCATCCGGGCCGGTCAGGATGGGGCCATCGATTTCGTGCACATGGACGAGGTGAGCTTCGCCCATTTGCGTAATCTGGTCCGCCTCTATGCCGAGGACGCGGACGAGGTCGATGACGAATTGCGCAGTCCCGCCTTCATTCCGCAAGAGCCCCCTTTTCCAGAGTGAGCAGGGTCCGCTTCAGCGCGACTCCGCAGCTGAAGCCCCCCAGACCCATGCTCCCGGTCAGGACCCGGTGGCAGGGGTAGAGCAGGGGCCAGGGGTTTCTGGCCATTGCTCCGCCCACGGCCCTGGCCGCCCGGGGCGAGCCGCACAGGGCGGCCAACCGGCCGTAGGTGGTGCGGCATCCACGGGGCGTGTGGAGTTGCAGGGTTTTAAGAACATGCATGGAAAACGGAGTCAGCCGGCTTGTGTCCAGGGGCAGTTCCGGCCAAATGTCCGCTTCGAGCTGCGCATATTCCGCGATGATTCGGGCCAGTTTCACGCCGTGAGGGGATTGCGGAGAGGTGGCGGGCTTGATTTTCGCGTCCAAGTCGATGGAGGTCAAGAGACCATCCCGCCAGTGAAAGGTCGCCGAGAACCAACGATTCGTGAATGTTTCTGCCAAGATATTCATCGTGTTTCCCCTTCATGAAGGTTGAACCATGCCGGGCGGTCCAGTCCAAGGGCTTTGCCCTGCCATGTGTTTGATTCCTGCAGCCGTTCTTTGAAGGCGTTGAGAAAAGCCGTCTTGTCCGCAGCCCAGTCCGGAGCCACCAGTTCATCAGATCCCGGGTCGTTGTTGAGGCGGTGGACAACGATGTCCTGGCGCAAAAGGGTTATGCCCTGGACAAGCCAGTCCAGGGACTCGCTCCTGGACAAAAGCTTCAGTCTGCCAGCGCGCCACGCGGCCTCAAGGGGGGTGTCCCGGCAAACGCAGAGATTGTGAATTTTGATGCCCGCCACGGGCAGGCTGTTGACAAAGGCAATGCTTTGTTCGAAGTCCGCCAAGTCTTCGCCCGGCAGGCCGGTGATGACGTGGACGCAGACTTTGAGGTTCACGGCGCCGGCTTTGTGTGCCCAGCGGGCGAAACAGGCAGTGTCGTGGCCCCGGTTGATGCGCCGCAACGTGTGGTCATGCGCCGTCTGCAGACCCAGATCCAACCAGATTTCATCGAATGGCGCGCCACGCAGGATCTCCAGCTTCTCATCATCCAGACAGTCTGGGCGGGTTCCGATGGCCAGCCCCTTAAGATCCGGCAGGCCGGCCAGTTCCCGGATCAGCCCCGTCAGCCTGGATGCCGGGCCGTGGGTGTTGGAGAATGACTGGAGATAGGCCATGGCGCCCGTCTGCCGCCCGCCCGCCAGCAGCCGCGCCCTGTGTTGGAGATACTGCTCCCTGAGTGACCGGCCGGATTGTCCAAGCCCCGTTCCAGAGCCTTTCGGATTGCAGAACGCGCAACCGTGCCGGGACAGGGTGCCGTCTCGGTTCGGGCAGGTGCTGCCGGCATCGAGTGGGATCTTGCGCACCCGTTGTCCGAAGCGCCTCTGGAAGTAGACCGACAAGGGATAGAATCTGTTGGGTGACATGCCTGGGATGATTGGGGATTGTGCCCGTTTGGCGCGGAGGTTGCCTGCGCGTTCAAGTTCTGATAGACAAAACAGCTCGTTATGCGTCTCTTTGACCAAGCTTCTGGGCACGTCTCGATGCGTTTGCTCCGATGCGGGCCGGGAGTCCCGGACGAGCTGAGCCGAACATGATAAATGAGGAAGTATATGTCCAGAATTTTGGATAAGATATTGGGGTTCTTTTCGAACGACTTGGCCATTGATCTCGGGACCGCCAATACCTGCGTCTATGTCAAAGGGAAGGGGATCGTGCTGCGCGAACCGTCCGTGGTCGCGGTCAAGCGTGACAACCGTGGCAACAACAAGGTGTTGGCCGTGGGCAGCGAAGCCAAGAGAATGCTCGGGCGCACCCCGGGTAACATCGTGGCCATCCGTCCCATGAAGGACGGGGTCATCGCCGACTTCGAGGTGACGGAGGCCATGCTGCGGCACTTCATTTCCAAGGTCCATAACAGTCGCCGCCTCGTGCGTCCGCGCATAGTCATTTGCGTGCCCACGGGCATCACTCAGGTCGAGAAGCGGGCCGTGCGCGAATCGGCCCAGAGCGCCGGCGCCCGCGAGGTCTTTTTGATCGAGGAGCCCATGGCCGCGGCCATCGGGGCGGACCTGCCCATCACCGAGCCGACCTCGAACATGGTCGTGGACATTGGCGGCGGCACCACTGAGGTGGCAGTCATTTCCCTGGCCGGCATTGTCTACTCCAAGTCCGTGCGCATCGGCGGGGACAAGATGGATGAGGCCATCCTCCAGCACGTCAAGCGCAAATACAACATGCTCATCGGCGAAAGCTCGGCCGAGGACATCAAAATGACCATTGGTTCCGCTTATCCGCTGGATCCCGAACTGAACATGGACGTCAAGGGTCGGGATCTGGTCTCTGGCATCCCGCAGAATATTGTCATCACCTCCGAAGAGGTACGCAAGGCCATTTCCGAGCCTGTGGACTCCATCGTGCAGGCTGTGCGCATGGCCCTGGAGCAGACCCCGCCGGAACTGGCCGCTGACATCGTCGACCGGGGAATCGTGCTGACCGGCGGCGGAGCTTTGCTCAGGGGGCTCGACAGCCTGCTGCGCGAGGAAACGTCTCTTCCGATCACCGTGGTCGAGGACCCTTTGTCCACGGTGGCCCTGGGGTCTGGTCGGGTTTTGGACAATCTGGATGTTCTGCGCGAGGTCACCATCGAGTAGCGAGATGTCCCCCCGCTTCAAATACCTCCTCTTCTGTTTTTTCCTTCCCCTGTTTTTCTATTTCTCCATGTACACGTGGAACTGGAAGACGGGATACCTGGATCGCCTGGCGGCCGTGACGGGCCTGGAGGTGACCGGCTGGATCCTGGCTCCTGGGCGTTGGCTGCAAAGCAACGTCGATGAACTCTGGTCCCGTTATGTGTATCTGGTCGGAGTGCGGCAGGAGAACGAAGATCTGGTTTTGCGCGTGCGCGAACTGGAACAGCAGCTGTCGCAGACCTCCGAGAAAGCCAAGGCGGCCGACCGGCTGAACTCCCTTTTACGCTTCAGCCCCGAGCTCCCATGGGAAAAACGTGGCGCCAGGGTCGTCGGGCAAAGGCTTGGACCGGGGGCGGTTTTGGAAACCATGCTCATCGATGCCGGCTCAGCGCAGGGCGTACGGGCCAATGACGCCGTCATCTCCACCCGGGGCGTGGTTGGACGGGTCCTCAAGCCTGGATTGAACTTTTCTTCTGTGCTCCTGCTCACAGATCCCTCCAGCCGTATCCCGGTGCTGACCAGCGAGGGACGCATCCCCGCCATTGTCCAGGGCCAGGGGGCTGGGTCTTTTCTCGAAGTTCGGTTCATTCCACGCAACGATCCCGTGAGCCCCGGAGAAGTCCTGCTCAGTTCAGGCCAAGGCGGAGTCTTCCCGAAGGGTATACCCGTGGCCCGCGTGGTGGAGGTGACGCCTGCCGATGTGTCCCTCTTTCAGAAAGTCTATGCTGAGCCGCTGCTTGCATTGCGCTACTACGAAGAACTGTTGGTCCTTTCCCGTACCGACGGATATGATGCCGGGTCGGCCGTCGTGGCGGCACCCGAGGCGAACGTGACCGCGGGCAATGCCGCGCTCGGCAACGCGACGTCGCCTGGAGGGGGCGGATCGGCGGCGTCTCCAGGCGGCACGCGGTCATCCAATGCAACCCGCCAGCCCGTGAAGAAAAAGCCGTGAGACTGTCCCCCGCGCGTCACGAATACGGGCGCAAGGGGCCGATTCCGGCTCTTGTCTGGTGGGCGTGCTATCTCGTCACGGCTCTTTGGGCTCAGGAGATGTCAGGCGGTTTGGATTTTCTCGCTCCGGGCCTGCTCATCTGTTTGCAGTCAGGGCAATGGTGGGCCGCAGCCTGGACCGCGGCGTTATGGGTTCTCGTTCAGGAAGGAATAGGCAATCTGGCCTTTGGCGTGGTCATTTTTTTTTATGCCGGCATGGTTATGTTTTTTTTGCTCTCGCGCTGGCTCCTTGAGCCCGAAAACCCTTTGTTCATCTTCTTCTTTTCCTTGCTGTTGGCGGTTTGGTCCTGGCTTGCCTTGAGCGGTGCTGTCTCCTTCCAGGAACTGTCTGCGCGGATGCCTGGGCCATGGGCTTTTGTGGCCAAGCAGTGGGGTGCCTACGCGTTCACCTGGAGCGTTGCCCTTTTCACATTCCGGCGTTGGTGCGGTCATGGGCGCGTTTGACACGCCGGAACGTCCGCGAATTTTTTCCGGCCCGCCGTTGTTGCTTGTCCTGGTGGTCGTCCTTTTCTGCGTCTTTGGCATTCGTCTGTGGTATCTGCAGGTCTACAAGAGCGAGTTCTACAAGGGGCGAGCGCAGGAGAACAGAACCCGGCAGAGTACCATGTTTTCGCCGCGCGGAATTATCCATGACCGTTCCGGCGAGCTTCTGGCCGAAAACACTCCGGCTTATGCCCTGGCCCTGGTGCGTGAGGACTGTCCGGACATTCCCGGCACCCTCGATCAGATCAGTCGGTGGACAGGGCAGCCTCGGGCCGAGTTGCAGAAGGCCTTTGAAATTGGCCGCAAGCGGGTCAAACATTTCGATGAACAGGTCATCGTGCCCAACATATCCTTTGAATTGGTCGCCCTGGTCGAGGCGCATCGCCAAAACTGGCCAGGATTGACCATTGCCGTTCGCCCCAAGCGTTCCTACCCCAAGGGGCCGGTCCTGGCTCATGTCCTGGGGTATGTGGCCAGGGCCAATGAAGAGGAGTTGAACAACGATCCCGACCTGCAACTTGGTGACGATGTCGGCAAGCAGGGCGTGGAATTGGTCCTGGAGCGCCGGTTGCGAGGGACAAAAGGGCTCGAGGAGTTCGAAGTCGACGCCGCAGGCCGGGTGCTGTCCTCGCGGGTGGTTTCCCAGCCGGTGATGGGCGAGGATCTGACGTTGAGCATTTCTCTGCCTTTGCAGGAGGTCGCGACCAAGGCCATGGGGGATCGGGTCGGATCCGTTGTGGCCATGGATGCCGACACCGGCGAAGTGCTGGCTCAGGTCAGTCTGCCGAGCTACGACCCCAACGAATTTGTGGTAGGCATCAGCCATGGCAAGTGGAATGAACTGTTGGAAGACCCCTTGCATCCTCTTCAGAATCGACCGGTGCAGAGCGTGTATCCCCCAGGCTCGGTCTTCAAGCTTGTCATGGCAGGCTTGGGGCTTGAAAGCGGTGCGGTGACGACATCGACGACGGTATTCTGTTCCGGCAAATACAAGCTCGGCCAAAGGGAATTCCGCTGCTGGAACAAGGGTGGCCACGGCGTCACGGACCTCAAGAAGTCGCTGCGCGAATCATGCGACGTCTATTACTACCAACTGGGCGAGCGCATGGGGGTGAATGCTGTCAGCGACTACGCCACTCGTTGCGGATTTGGCGTCAAGACCGGGGTCGAGTTGCCGCATGAGCGCACTGGCAACATGCCCACGTCGGAGTGGAAGCTCAAACGTTTTGGAGAGAAGTGGCAGGGTGGAGAAACCCTGAATTTTGCCATCGGGCAGGGCCATGCCCAGACCACATCGCTGCAGGTGGCCCGGTTCGTCGCCGCGCTGGCCAATGGCGGACATATCCTGCGTCCCACCCTCCTCATGACCGGGATTCCGGAAGTTGTGGGCGAGTTGCCCATGCGTGCCTCCACCCGCAAACTCATTCTCGACGCGATGGTGGCCACCGTGGATGAGGACAGAGGCACGGCCCGGCTCATCCGGCGGCCAGGAATCCGTATTGGTGGGAAAACCGGCACGGCCCAGGTTGTCAAGCTCATGGACAAGTACGAAAAGAAGAAGACCGATGAGATCCCATACAAATACAGGGATCATGCGTGGCTGGCCAGTTTCGCGGAAAAGGACGGCCGCCGCTATGTCGTGGTGGCCATGGTCGAGCATGGCGGGCACGGAGGGTCAGAGGCCGGGCCAGTGGTCGGCGCGGTGCTCGACGCCCTGCTCGGTTTGACGCCGCCGCAGGAATGAAGGGGGCTTTATGTTCGACCGAAGGCTGCTTTTTCATATCAACTGGGGGCTCTTGACCCTGACGGCCCTGCTTTTCGTCGTCGGAGCCGTCAATCTCTATTCTGCCAGTACCTTGCGGGTGGTCTCGGGTATTGAGCTGGACGCTTATTTCAACAAACAGTTGCTCTTTGGCGGCGCGGGTTTGTGCATCATGACCGGGCTGGTCCTCTTCGACTATCGTCATTTGAAAGCGGTCTCCTGGCCATTGTTTGTTTGTTGCCTGATTCTTCTGCTTGCGGTCTCGGTGGTCGGCAAGACCATTTATGGGGCAAGACGCTGGCTCGATCTTGGTTTATTCAACCTGCAGCCCACAGAACTGACCAAAATAGCGGTGCTTATTCTCGGCGCACGGCTACTGGCTCGCATGGAGGGGCGCTTGGGTTGGCGCAATCTGGGCAAAGCACTGCTGGTCGGGCTGGTTCCGGCGGCATTGGTCGTCAAGCAGCCGGATCTGGGGTCAGCATTGAACATTCTGCTCATCCTGGGCGGCATGATCCTGTTCAAGGGGATTACCCCGTCTGTTTTTCGGACACTCGTCGTCGCCTTGCCGCCCTTGTTGCCTTTTGGCTGGTTTTTTCTGCACGACTATCAAAAACAACGAATTTTGACCTTCCTTGATCCAGGAAGTGATCCACTGGGTGCGGGTTACCATATCATCCAGTCTCAGATAGCCATCGGTTCCGGCGGATTCTGGGGCAAGGGCTTTTTGCAGGGTACCCAGAGCCAGCTGCGGTTTTTACCGGAAAAGCATACGGACTTCGCGTTCGCCGTGTTCGGCGAGGAATGGGGCTTTTTCGGGGCCATGATCCTGCTCATTATGTATTGCTCCTTCCTCTACCAGGTCTACATCGTGACCATGGAAGCCAAGGACGATTTCGGCAGCTATCTCGCTGCCGGAGTGTTCTTCTACTTCTTCTGGCAGATTCTTATCAACATGGGCATGGTGCTCGGAATCATGCCAGTGGTCGGTATCCCCCTTCCGTTTGTCAGTTATGGAGGCAGCGCCTCCGTAGTCAATTTTTGCATGATTGGCCTCGTGCTGAACGTGGCGATGCGCCGTTTCGTGTTCAAAAAGGGATAGCTGTCGGGTTGTCCGCCGTGGGATGGTGCTCGACGAGGGCATGGCCCTGTGTCGAAGCTGCTCGGGTCACGTGAATTTCTGAACAAGGCGCGGCAATCAAGGCGTTATTAGTCATCGTGCTGAATCTTTGTCCAAAAAGATTTTGACACGAAAATGGGAATCAGATAGAGGCCCAGTGACTTTGAACAAAAATTCACAACCTTTTTAGGGGGCGGCATGATTGATCTCGATTACACATTTTTTGTTCAACTTGTGAACTTTTTGGTAACCCTGACGGTCTTGAATCTGATTTTATTCCGCCCAATACGCGGGGTCATCAAGAAGCGGGCCGAGGTTATGAAAGAGAAGATGGCGTCCATCGAAGCTTTCACGACCCAGGCCGAGTCCAAGCTCGCCAACTACAAGGCCGCCTTGTCCGGGGCCCGCGTCGAGGCGCAGCAGGTGCGTGTCGCCCTGAAGGCCGAGGGTGTTGCGACGGAAGCATCGGTTCTGGCCGCGGCCGGCTCCGAAGCCGCCGTCAAGATCGCCGCCGCCCGGAAGGAGATCGACGGTGAGAAGCAGGCTGCGCTCAAGGCTTTGCAGGGCAAGGTTGCCGGTTATGCCAAAAGCGTGGCCGAGATGGTCTTGAGCCGGGCCTAGGGCTTATTTCCTTGTGTGTCATAGATGTACTTTTTCATATAAGGAGGGCGGAATTTTGAAAAAATTCAAGACTGTCGGATTGGTGACGGCAGCACTGGTTCTTTGCGCGGCGATAGCGTTCGCCAGCGAGGGAGACGGAGGGGGACACAACAAGTGGCTCGACCTTCTCTATCGCTTTATCAACTTCGGCATTGTCGCATTTCTGCTTTACAAGTTCGCGGGTAAGCGTGTCGCGGACATGCTGACCGGTCGCACCAAGCAGATCGAGGCGGACCTGAGTGATCTCGACGAGCGCAAAGAAGATGCGGAGAAGAGGTTGCTTGAAGTAGAAGCGAGCATCGCCAACCTCGAAGCGGAAAAAGCCAAGATTCTTGCCGACGCCAAAGCCCAGGGCGAGACCATGCGCCAGTCGATCATCGAGAAGGCAGAGGCCCAGGCTTTGCAAATCAAGGCCCAGGCCGAAGTGTCCGCTGCCCAGGAAGCCAAGCTGGCCGTTGACGCCATTCGCGGCGAACTGGCCGAGAAGATCGCTGCTGCTGCTGAAGATCTGGTGAAAAGTCAGCTCAAAAAGAAAGATCATGAGGATTTGGTCAACGAATATCTTAAAAAGGTGGTGCTCAATTGACTGGGAACATCGTAGCAAGACGGTACGCCAAGGCGTTGTTCGCCGTTGCGCAGGCGCAGTCCGACAAGGGTGCCCTCGCGCAATATGGTGACGACTTGGCCAGGCTGGCTGAAGTCCTGGAGAATGCGCCTGAGCTCACGAAGATCTTTCGCAATCCAATTTTTGGGGCGGAAGAGAAGAGAGGGGTGATCACCAAGGTTCTGGACAAAGTGGCTGCTTGCGCCATGGTCCGGAATTTCTGTCAGCTCCTGGCTGACAAGAACAGATTGTCTTTTCTCCCCGAGATCAACGCATCCTATGGAACGCTTCTGGATTTGGCCCAGGGTGTTCTTCGTGGCAAACTCGTGACGGCTGTGAAGCTTTCTGATGCCGTGCAGAAGAATGTTGTCAATAAGTTGCAGAGCGAGTCGGGCCGGCAGGTGGTTCTGGAGTATGAAGTTGATCAGGACATCATTGGCGGGCTCATGCTCAAGGTTGGTGACAAGGTTCTCGACGCCAGTATTCGGGCTCAACTGCAAATTTTGAAAGAAAATATCAAAAGGGGTGAGTAGAGGCTATGCAGATCAAAGCAGAAGAAATTAGCCAGATCATCGAAGGCCAGATCAAGAATTACGAGAAAAAGGTCGAGATGAGCGAGACTGGCGTGGTCCTGTCAGTGGGTGACGGTATCGCCCGCGTTTACGGCTGCGAAAACGCGATGGCCATGGAACTCCTCGAGTTCCCCGGTAACGTCATGGGCATGGTTTTGAACCTTGAAGAGGATTCCGTTGGTGTTGCTCTTCTTGGCGAGACCGAACACATCAAAGAAGGCGACATCGTCAAGCGCACGGGCCGGATTTTCCAGGTGCCGGTCGGCGACGCGGTCATGGGCCGGGTCATCGATCCCCTGGGCAATCCCATCGACGGTCTCGGGCCGATCCAGACGGACCTGTTCCGTAACGTTGAAATCAAGGCCCCCGGCATCATCGCCCGTAAGTCGGTGCATGAGCCCATGTACACCGGCCTGAAGGCCATCGACGCCATGACGCCCATCGGCCGCGGTCAGCGCGAGCTCATCATTGGCGACCGTCAGGTCGGCAAGACCGCTGTCGGCGTCGACGCCATCATCGCCCAGAAGAACAGTGACATCCATTGTTTCTACGTCGCCATCGGCCAGAAACGCTCCACCGTCGCCCAGGTCGTCGAGGCTCTGCGCAAGAACGGCGCCTTGGCCTACACCACCGTTATCTCCTCCACCGCTTCCGAGCCCGCGCCGCTGCAGTTCATCGCGGCCTACTGCGGATGCACCATGGCGGAATTTTACCGCGATAACGGCAAGCACGCCCTGATCATTTATGACGATCTGTCCAAGCAGGCCGTGGCCTACCGGCAGATGTCCCTGTTGCTGCGCCGTCCTCCGGGGCGTGAAGCCTTCCCCGGCGACGTCTTCTATCTCCACTCCCGTCTGTTGGAGCGCGCCTGCAAGGTCAACGACAGTCTCGGTGCGGGTTCCCTGACAGCCCTGCCGGTCATTGAGACCCAGGCCGGCGACGTGTCCGCGTACATCCCGACCAACGTCATCTCCATCACCGACGGTCAGGTTTACCTGGAGCCCAACCTGTTCATGGCCGGTATCCGTCCCGCCATCAACGTTGGTCTGTCCGTATCCCGAGTCGGTGGTGCCGCCCAGATCAAAGCCATGAAAAAGGTGGCCGGTACACTTCGACTTGACCTCGCCCAGTACCGTGAACTGGCGGCCTTCGCTCAGTTCGGCTCCGACCTGGACAAGGCGACCAAGACCAAGCTGACTCGCGGTGAGCGTCTCGTGGAACTCCTGAAGCAGCCCCAGTATCAGCCCCTGCCGGTCGAAGAGCAGGTTTCCGTGCTGTACGCGGGCACCCGCGGATTCCTCGACGATGTCGCCGTTTCCGACGCCATACGTTTTGGCAATGAGCTCGTGGAGTTCATGCGCAACCAGAAATCCGAAATCCTGGCCGAAATCGTCCAGACCAAGGATCTTGGCGCCGAAACCGAAAAGAAGCTGGCCGCAGCAATCAATGAGTTCAAAGCCGGTTTCAAAGCCTAGGGTCGACAAGGAGTCGTAAATGGCATCACTCAGGGACATTCAGAATAAAATCGTCGGTGTAAAAAAGACCAAGCAGATTACCAAGGCGATGAACATGGTCGCCTCGGCTAAGCTGCGCGGTGCTCAGAGCCGGATCGAGCGCTTTCGTCCCTATGCTGATAAGTTTAATGACATTCTTGTCGATTTGGCATCCCGCGCAGACGCCAACGCACATCCCCTGCTCGAAAAACGAGAAGTGATCCAGAATATTGGAATTATTCTGGTCACCTCGGACAAGGGATTATGCGGCAGCTTCAACGCGAACCTGTGCAATGCCGCAAACAAGCTGGCAAAGCAGAAGGAAGCCGAGGGCAAGACAGTCAAGTTTATCTGCATTGGAAAGAAAGGTCGCGATTTCATTCGCAAGGCAAAGTTTGATATCGTTGTTCAGTATACTGAGAACATGACGCATTTTGATTTTCAGTTGGCCAGCGAAACAGGCAATATTGTCATTGACGGATATCTCGACGGACAATTTGACGAAGTGCATATCGTCTACGGAAAGTTTGTGAGCATCGCCAGACAGGAAGCAATGTCTGCTCAGATTCTGCCCGCGGAAACTGTCGAGGCTGATGACGCAAGCGGAGCATCCTCCGAGTATATCTTTGAGCCATCGGTGGAAGGTCTCCTCGCGGAACTTCTTCCTCGATACGTCAAAGTTCAGATGTACAGAGGCCTGCTTGATACTTCGGCCAGCGAGCACGCTGCCCGGATGTCGTCCATGGACAACGCGACCAAGAACTGCGACGAAATGGTCGGCAGCCTGACACTTGTGTACAATAAGGCGCGGCAGGCAAGTATCACCACCCAATTAATGGATATCGTAGGCGGTGCCGAGGCACTAAAAGGATAAGGGGGCATAACGCATGAGTGCTGTTAATACCGGAAAAATAGTGCAGGTCATCGGACCTGTTGTTGACTTGGAGTTTGCAGAGGGGAAACTCCCGAAAATCTTGAACGCTGTCGTTATCACCAATCCCACGATTGATGCGACCGAAGACAATCTGGTTGTCGAAGTGGCCCAGCATCTGGGCAACAGCGTTGTCCGCTGCATCGCCATGGACAGCACGGACGGTCTGGTTCGCGGTCAGATTGGCAAGGATACGGGCCGGCCGATTCAGGTGCCTGTAGGAAAGGCCTCCTTGGGCCGCATTCTGAACGTCGTGGGTCGTCCCGTGGATGAAAAGGGTCCCATCTCTGCCGAGAAGACCTACTCCATTCACCGTCCAGCGCCTGGCTTCACCGAGCAGTCCACCAAGATCGAAGTGCTCGAGACCGGCGTCAAGGTTATCGACCTGCTTGTGCCCTTCCCCAAGGGTGGCAAGATGGGCCTCTTCGGTGGCGCCGGCGTCGGCAAGACCGTTATCCTCATGGAAATGATCAACAACATTGCCAAGAACCATGGTGGCATTTCCGTTTTCGCAGGTGTTGGCGAACGCACTCGTGAAGGCAATGACTTGTACCATGAAATGATTGACGCGGGAGTTCTGGACAAAGCCTGCCTTGTCTATGGGCAGATGAACGAACCTCCGGGAGCCCGTTCCCGCGTCGCCTTGACCGGTCTGGCTGCCGCGGAATACTTCCGCGATGAAGAAAACCAGGACGTGTTGCTGTTCGTTGATAACATCTTCCGTTTCACCCAGGCCGGCTCCGAAGTTTCCGCGCTTCTTGGCCGCATGCCTTCCGCGGTCGGTTATCAGCCCACCCTGGGTACCGACCTTGGTGAACTGCAGGAGCGCATCACTTCCACCAAGACCGGCTCCATCACTTCGGTCCAGGCCGTTTACGTCCCCGCCGATGACTTGACCGACCCCGCGCCGGCCACGACCTTCTCGCATCTTGACGGTACCCTCGTTCTCTCCCGTCAGATTGCCGAGTTGGGCATTTACCCTGCGGTGGATCCCCTGGACTCCACGTCCCGCATTCTGGATCCCAATGTCATTGGTACGGATCACTACATGACTGCTCGCGCAGTGCAGAGAATTCTGCAGAAGTACAAGGATCTGCAGGACATCATCGCGATTCTGGGCATGGATGAACTGTCTGACGATGACAAGCTGACGGTTTCTCGAGCTCGTAAGATCCAGAGGTTCCTGTCTCAGCCGTTCTTTGTCGCCGCTCAGTTCACCGGCAAGGAAGGCCGCTACGTCAAGCTTGAAGACACCATCAAGGGATTCAAGGAAATCATCGAAGGCAAGCAAGATGCCATTCCGGAGTCCTGCTTCTACATGGTCGGTGGACTCGACGAGGCGATCGAAAACGCCAAGAAACAGTAATTCTTGCCCTGGGGTATTGATATGGCTAAAACAATTACGCTTGAAATAGTGACGCCAGACAAGATGGTGCTCAAGGAAGAGGTCGACTATGTCGGCGCTCCAGGCATCAACGGCGAATTTGGCGTCCTGCCCAATCATATCCCGTTTCTCTCTGCACTTGGCATCGGGAGTCTTTATTACAAACTGAATGGCAAGAAGTACTTCGTGTTTGTTGCCGGCGGGTTTGCCGAAGTCTCTCCTACACAGGTGACAGTTCTTGCTGAAGTGGCGGAAAAAGCTGAAGATATTGATCTGGAGCGGGCCCGCCGGGCTCAGGAAAGAGCAGAGCAGCGTGCCAAACAGCAACAGGAGAAACTGGATCACGCCGCCGTTGAGGCAGCGATGGCCAGGGCGTTTCACCGCATGAAATGCCGTCAGAGCGCCGCGAGTGAAGGCACTTGCAGCATGTAATGACCTTTGAATCAGATCATGAAGCAGGCTCTCCGGAGCCTGCTTTTTTTTTGAGCTGTTTGTCTCCTGTTGCGACTTGATATTCTCGCCCGACTCGTCAAGGATGCATTCACGAATGCGGGCGACCAGTCTTTTCGAAGCTTGGACCCATGCGGGCCAGGCCAGTGTCCGGTTTGTTGCAAACTGGGGGCAAGGCGGCTCTGCAAAGGTTGTCCCGCCCATCGTGAACCGTCAGATTGTTCAGTCTTTGGAGCAAATGATGACCCTGGAACTTGGATATGTCCTGTTGGCAGCTGGAAAGGGTACGCGCATGCACTCGGATTTGCCCAAGGTGCTGCAGACTGTTCTTGGCAAGCCACTGTTGGGCTACGTTCTGGATGCGCTGCAAGGTATCGCACCGGAGCGGATCTGGCCCGTAATCGGTTTTGGAGCCGAGAAGGTCCTGTCGGCGTTCCCCCGGCAGCGGGATCTGTTCGTGATCCAGGAAACACAGCTCGGCACCGGTCATGCCCTTGTCCAAGCATGGCCGCGGGTCCTGGCCGCGGAAGTGTCCCATGTTTGCGTTTTGAACGGAGATACCCCTCACGTTCCGCTGGATGCGATCGAGTCGTTGGCTCGTCTGTGCGCTGACAAGAGTGCGGCCATGGGCATGCTGACGTTGCAACTCGAAGACCCCTATGGGTACGGCCGCGTGTTGCGCAAGGGGGATGGAAGCGTTGCGAGAGTTGTTGAGGAGAAGGATTTTCGCGCTTCCGAGCATAACGGTGAAATTCACGAGGTCAACGCTGGCGTGTACGTCTTTGACGTGCGTCTGAGTGGAGACCTGCTGTCACGCATGGACCGGGATAATGCCCAGCAGGAGTTCTATCTGACCCAGATGGTCGCAATTTGCGCGGAGCACGGACATGATGTCGTCGCACTGCCTTTTGGCAGGCCTGATTTGCTCAGGGGAATCAATTCGCCCCTTGAACTGGTTCGGTACGAGGAACTCCTGCGCGCAGAAATTGTGTCCAGGCACCTGGCGCGCGGCGTCATCCTGCGTCAGCACCAGTCCATTGTCATTGGTCCCGACGTTGAAATTGCCCCAGGGGCCGAGATCACCGGTCCGAGCGAAGTGTATGGCCGGACTCGCATTGAGCAAGGGGCTGGGGTCGCCTCGCATTGCTGGATCAAGGACACGGTTCTTGGTCCTTGCCAAGTGAAATCCTTTTCCCATATTGAAGGGGCTCACGTGCGCGCTGGTGCGACGGTCGGGCCTTTTGCCCGCTTGCGGCCGGGGACTGACATCGGTGTTGACGCTCGGGTGGGCAATTTCGTGGAAGTGAAAAAGAGCGTGTTGCATGCCGGGGCCAAGGCAAGCCATCTCACCTATCTGGGCGACAGCGATATCGGCCCTGGAGCCAATATCGGGGCCGGAACCATCACCTGCAATTACGATGGCGTGCAAAAACACCGCACAGTCATCGGCGAAGCGGCTTTTATCGGCAGCAATACCGCCCTGGTGGCGCCAGTGGCCGTCGGGGCGGGAGCCCTAGTCGGGGCCGGTTCGGTGGTTACCAAGGATGTTCCGGCCGGGGCCTTGTGCGTGGCCCGGGCCAGGCAGACAAACATCGAACGCAAGAAAAAGAACATTTCACCACAATAATAGGGTACACGCCATGGATATTCTGAATCAGCTTACGGAAAAAATTTCCCTCCTGCTCGAACGTCAGGAGGCCCTGAAGATTGAGAATATGCAGCTCAAGGAGTCCCTTGAACAAGAGCGCCAGACCAAGGAAGCTGTCCTGGCGCGGGTGGAAAATATCTTGAACAGCCTGCAAGAGGTTGATAGAAACTAGCTAATGCCAGGATACAATTTGACAGTGCTCGGCCTTGAACTATCTTTCGCGGCCGACGTCCCTCCCGAGCGGATTCACAAGGCGGTCGATTTCGTGCATCGGCGCTACCAGGATCTCCAAGGGCGGGTCAGCAACATGAGCAAGGAGCGGTTGCTGACATACCTGGCACTGAGTCTGGCCGACGATTATTTACATGATCAAGGGAAGCTGACACAGCTCGAGGGAACCCTCCAGCAGCTTCTTACGCAGATAGATAGTCCCGAAGAACAGCAGACCAAAACCCTGGGGGGTCAGTGATTGGTGATGCGTTTTTGAGCCAATAAAGCGCATAAAGGGTAGCTTACAACGGCCTTGTGTGCATGCTCCGGCAGTCCGGAGAAGCCTGATGGGCTGTAGCCAACCCCCTCTTAGCATAAGAGGTTCAAAATAATTCCCAACACTGCCTTCCGGGGCTTTTCCTCAGTCTGCCCTGTCCAGAAGCCAGACTCTCCAAACTCCTTGCACGTCCCAATGCAGCAAGCGCGGTCGTCTCTTCGCGTCCGATTACAGGACAAAGAGCGACGCTCCATGGTCGTCGCGCAGCCATTTCATATATCGCGCCAAGGAGTTCTTCATGGTAAGCCAAATCATCATCACTGCCTTCATTTGTATCGGCATCGGGGCGATCGCGGGGTTTGTGTTCAAAAAATATCTGACTGACAAGGACGTCAAGGACGCGAAAAGGCTGTCCGAGCGCATCCTTGATGAAGCGAAAAAGGACGCACAGGCGCACAAGAAGGAAATTTTGCTTCAGGCCCAGGACGAGGTTTTCGCCCTGAAAAAGGAAATCGAGCAGGACGCCAAGGACCGCGAGCGGGAACTGAAGAAGAACGAGGCCCGCCTGCAGGCCAAGGAAGAGCGTCTGGAAAAAAAGGTTGAATCCCTGGCTCAGAAGGAAAGCGAACTGGTCAACCAGGAAAAGAAGGTTGCCAAGCAGGAGCGCGCCGTCGAGGAGAAGGAGGAGGCGCTGCAGGACATGGTCACCCAGCAGCAGGTCCGCTTGGAGGAAATTTCCGGTTTGACTGCGGAAGAGGCTCGCACCCGCCTCATGCAGGAAGTCGAGAGCAAGGCTCGGCATGAAGCGGCCAAGATGGTCCGCGTCATCGAAGTCGAGGCCCAGGAGACGGCGCATCGCAAGGCCCAGATGATCATTGCCAGCGCAGTGCAGCGTTACGCCGGTGACTATGTTTCCGAGCACACGGTCAGTTCCGTGGAACTACCCAGCGAGGACATGAAGGGGCGCATCATTGGCCGAGAAGGCCGCAATATCCGCGCCATCGAAGCCGCGACCGGGGTTGATCTCATCATCGATGACACCCCGGAAACGGTTATCCTGTCCGCCTACAACCCCCTGCGCCGGGAAGTGGCCAAGCGTTCCCTGGAGCGGCTCATCAGCGACGGTCGGATTCATCCTGCCCGCATCGAGGATATCGTTAAAAAGGTCGAAAAGGAGATGGACGTTCAGATCCGTGAGATCGGCGAGCAGGCCACTTTTGACCTCGGCGTGCACGGCATTCATCCCGAGATCGTGCGCCTGCTTGGCCAGTTGCGTTTTCGCACCAGCTTCACCCAGAATGTGTTGCAACATTCCCTGGAGGTGGCCTTTCTGTGCGGGATCATGGCCGCGGAGCTCGGTCTGGACATCAAGAAGGCAAAACGCGCCGGGCTGCTGCACGACCTGGGCAAGGCCGTGGATCATGAGGTCGAAGGGCCGCACGCCATCATCGGTGCTGACTTGGCCAAGAAATACAACGAGTCCGGAGACATCGTGCATGCCATCGCCGCACACCACGAAGACGTGCCACCCAAATCCGTGTACGCGGTGCTTGTCCAGGCCGCGGACAGTCTGTCCGGAGCCCGTCCGGGCGCGCGCAAGGAGCTTCTGGAAAGCTATGTCAAACGTCTGGAGGAACTGGAGGGCATCGCCACCGGTTTCAACGGGGTCAGCCGGGCCTTCGCCATCCAGGCCGGTCGGGAAGTTCGCGTCATGGTCGATTGTGAAGCGGTCAACGATGATCAGATCTATCTGCTGAGCAAGGACATAGCCAAGCAGATCGAGGAGAAGATGACCTATCCCGGTCAGATCCGGGTCACGGTCATCCGGGAGAAGCGGGCCGTGGGCATTGCCAAGTAGTTTCATGCGGATCCTGTTTCTTGGTGATATCGTTGGCAGGGGAGGGCGGCAGATGGTCGCTGACCTTCTGCCGGGCCTGCGACAGGAGCTGGGTTTGGATCTGGTGCTGGCTAACGGGGAAAACGCGTCCGGCGGCCTGGGCCTTTCCGCCAAGAGCGCTCAGGAACTGCGCCGGGCCGGTGTGGATGTGCTGACCACGGGCAATCATGTTTGGAAATATCCTGATATCCGTCCTCTTTTGGACAAGGAGCCCTGGCTGCTGCGGCCGGCCAACTTTCCGACCGGGGCTCCGGGCAAAGGCATGGGGTTATATTTTTGCCGCGAGGGCATGCCCCCGCTTGTGGTTATCAATCTTCAGGGGCGGACCTTCCTGGATTCCATTGACTGCCCCTTTGCCGCAGCCGAGCGTCTGGTTGGCGAAGCGCCGCAGGATGCAATTATCGTGGTGGACATGCATGCCGAGGCCACCTCGGAAAAGCGGGCACTGGCGCACATGCTGCGTGGGCGCGTCCATGCGGTGGTCGGAACGCACACCCACGTGCAGACAAACGACGCCAGCATTCTCGACGGAGTCACGGGCTTCATCACCGACTTGGGCATGTGCGGCCCCGAGGACTCGTGTCTGGGCATGGACAGCGCCATCATTCTACGCAAATTTCAAACCGGTCTGCCCCAGCGTTTCGAACTGGCCAAAGGGCCGTGCATGCTGAACGGGGCCGTGATCGATGTGGACGACGGACGATGCCGGAGCATTTCGGCCTGGCACTACAGAGCCTCATACCAGACGGGACGTGGACATGACTGACACCGAGTTGGCACGACAGCTGGAGCAGATCCGGCGCGGCAGCGTGGAAATCATCAACGAAGAGGAGTTGACCGCCAAGCTGCGGCGGGGCATCCCGCTCAGGGTCAAGGCCGGGTTCGACCCCACGGCCCCGGACCTGCATCTCGGGCACACGGTGCTCATCCAGAAGCTCAAGCATTTTCAGGAACTCGGGCATCAGGTTATTTTTCTGATCGGCGATTTCACGGGCATGATCGGCGACCCCACGGGCAAGTCCGAAACGCGGAAAAAACTGACCCGCGAGGAAGTGCTGCGCAACGCCGAAACCTACAAGAAACAGATTTTCAAGATCCTGGATCCGGTGCGCACCGAGATCGCCTTCAACTCGACCTGGATGGACGCGTTCAAGGCTTCCGAGTTCATTGAACTCTGCTCGCGCTATACCGTGGCCCGCATGTTGGAGCGCGATGATTTCGAGAAGCGGTTCAAGGGCAATCAGCCCATCGCCATCCATGAATTTCTCTATCCCCTGGTGCAGGGTTACGATTCCGTGGCCCTCAAGGCCGATGTCGAACTGGGCGGCACGGATCAGAAGTTCAATTTGCTCATGGGCCGTCATTTGCAACGCGAACACGGGCAGGCCGCGCAGATCGTCCTGACCATGCCCATCCTGGAAGGCCTCGACGGTGTCCAAAAAATGAGCAAGTCCCTGGGCAATTATATTGGTATCGACGAGACGCCCGCCGATATGTTCGGCAAGCTCATGTCCATCTCCGACGATCTCATGTGGCGATATTTCGAGCTCCTCTCCGACAAATCCCTGGACGAAATCCGGATTCTGCGCATCCAGGTTCAGGACGGCATTCTGCACCCCAAAACGGTCAAGGAGGATCTGGCCGAAGAGATCACCACGCGTTTTCACGGTGCCGAAGCCGGCGCCCTTGCCCGCGAAGGGTTCAACGCGGTCTTTGCCAGACAGGGCATTCCCGAGGATATTGAAATTTTCTCCGTCGCGACCGGGGCCGTGTTGGTGGACGTGCTGAGCGAAAGCGGGGTCTGTTCCTCCAAGGGAGATGCCCGGCGGATGTGCAAGCAGAACGCGGTGACCATCGACGGCCGCAAGGAGGATGACGCGTCCTTTTGTTTTGTTGCCGGAGAGTACGTCCTCAAGATTGGCAAAAAACGGTTCCTGAAGCTGGTCGTGGCCTAGGAGGTTCGTGACGTGGTGCAGCTCATGTGGCGCAAGACAGTGCTCCTCGCGCGGATGGTCAAGATCGAGCACTCCATCTTCGCCTTGCCCTTCGCCTATCTCGGCATGCTCTGGGCCGCTGGTGGCTGGCCAGGCTGGAGGGTTTTCCTGGCCTTGACCGTGGCCATGGTCTCCGTGCGGTCCTACGCCATGGCGGTCAACCGTCTTGTGGACCTGCCCATTGATGCCAGAAATCCCCGCACCCAGACGAGGCCCCTGGTCACCGGGGAACTGGGCGTCTTTGAAACCAGAATTTTCATCGCCGCCAGTGCGCTCGTTTTCATCGGGGCCTGCGCCCTGCTCAACTCCCTCTGCCTGCTCCTTTCCCCTGCAGCCTTGATCTGGTCCGCTCTGTACAGCTTTACCAAACGGGTGACATCCCTGTGCCACTTTTTTCTGGGCACGGTGCTGGGCCTGGCCCCTCTGGCCGGATGGCTGGCCGTTACCCCCGAGCCGGACCTTGCGCCGGTCCTGCTGGCCCTGGGTGTGACGTTCTGGGTCGGCGGGTTCGACATTCTTTACGCCTGTCAGGACGCGGAATTCGACCAGTCCGAGGGGCTGCACTCTCTGCCTGCCCGCGTGGGGGTGCCGGCGGCCCTGGCGCTGTCGACCATGAGTCATGTTGTCACGGGCATCTTTTTTCTTCTGGCCGGCTGGGCAGCCGGTGCCGGCTACGTGTACGCCGGTTCCTGTCTGGCCGTTGCCGCGATCCTCATGCTCGAGCATCGTCTGATCTCGCCCCAGGATTTGAGTCGGGTCAATCTCGCCTTTTTCACCATGAACGGGTTCGTGGCGGTCCTGCTGTTTGCGGGCGCGGTTGCGGATACGATCTTTCAATAATCAGGGAGCCCCCATGCGCGAAGCCGATATTTTTCCGACCTATCGTGGCGAGATGGAGTACGTCTGCCTCGGATGCGCGGCCAGATACCCCATCGACGAACTCCACTACACCTGCCCCAAGTGCAAGGGTGTGTTTCTGCTGGAAGACATACGGTTCAAAGAACTGGAAAAAACGTCCGGGGCTGTCTGGCGGGATATTTTCGACCGCCGCGCCGCGACCAAGAACCCGGCCTTGCGCGGAATATTCCGTTTCTACGAACTCATGGCCCCGGTCTTGGATGAAGAGCACATCGTCTATCTGGGCGAGGGCAACACCCCCGTGACACAGTCCTCTGTGGCCCTGACAGGTCTCATCGGGCAGTCCATGGCCTTCAAGAACGACGGGCAGAACCCGTCGGCCTCCTTCAAGGACCGGGGCATGGCCTGCGCCTTCTCCTATCTGCGCCATCTCGTGGCCCGGCATGGCTGGGACAGCGTGCTGACCATTTGCGCTTCCACCGGCGATACCTCGGCTGCGGCGGCCCTCTATGCGGCCTATGTGGGCGAGCCCTTGACGTCGGTGGTCCTGCTGCCCAAGGGCAAGGTCACGGCCCAGCAGCTCTCCCAGCCCCTTGGCAGCGGGGCACGCGTGCTTGAGATTCCAGGTGTTTTTGATGACTGCATGAAGGTCGTCGAATATCTGGCCGATCACTACAGGGTGGCCCTTTTGAATTCCAAGAATGCCTGGCGCATTTTGGGCCAGGAAAGCTACGCCTTCGAGGTCGCTCAGTGGTACGATTGGGACATGCGGGGCAAGGCGGTCTTCGTGCCCATCGGCAATGCTGGAAACATCACGGCCATCATGAGTGGTTTTCTGAAGCTCTTGCGTCTGGGAATCGTCGAGGAACTGCCGCGCATCATCGGCGTGCAGTCCGCACATGCTGATCCGGTCTTCCGCTACTATGCGCAGGACAGGGCGGACAGGCGTTACGAGGCGGTCAAGGTCCGCCCGTCCGTGGCCCAGGCGGCCATGATCGGCAATCCCGTGTCCTTTCCGCGCGTGGTCCACCTCGCGGAACAGTACGTCCGCTCGGGCGGTCCGGATTCATTTCAGGTCGTGCAGGTCAGCGAGCAAAGCATCATCGAATCCATGCTTCTGGCCAACCGGCACGGCCACATAGCCTGCACGCAGGGCGGGGAATGCCTGGCCGGACTTGTGGTGGCGCGTGAACAAGGACTGCTGGCCAGGGACGACTTGGCGATCCTGGACGCCACGGCCCATGCCCTGAAATTCTCGGGTTTTCAGGACATGTATTTTCAGGGCAGTTTCGGGGAGGAATACGAAATTGCGCCCAACAAGCAGCTGTCCAACGCGCCGTTACTGGCCATTGCCCAGGAGGACAAGGACAGGCTGCCCGAAGACGACTTCACGATGCAGGCCGCGCAGAATGTGGTGCGCATTCTGGGTTTGGACGAAAAGACCGAGTAGCGGAATTCGTGCTGAAAGTATTGACAGGAGTTTCGAAGGTTTCTGGTCAAAAAAGCCGATTACTCAAAGCAATACA
>CAZPSN010000003.1:82334-152193 GCA_964589645.1 uncultured Desulfovibrionaceae bacterium | reverse complement strand
CTCCGATTCAGGTCTTGGTGGCCTCATGAATTCCACATTAAACGTCGAAGAACCAGAATTTGGGAGAGTTGCCAACGATTGACGCAATTCCCAGATAGTGGCCGACCGGGCAGGATACCCCTGACCCGCGAAGTGGTTGTTTCGCCGTATGTGATTCCATACCGTGTCAGAAAAGGCATTGTCGAAATACTGAATATTTTTCACTCTGCGCAGAAAAGATAAACCAGCCTTAGTCTTCCTACCTGGATCTCTGAGACCAAGAACCAGAAACGAGCATCCCGCACGTGCCGCTTGCCTCTGTTCACGATCGGCCATATGATCGGCCAAAATCAGGGCGAATAGAGCGGCTTATCATTAATTTATGCCATGATTATAAGCTATTATAATTAAATCAATGCGGCCATAAGATCGGCCACATGAGGCAGCCATGACTTACGACTGGAATCGCCCGCCCCTCACGCCCATATTGCCGGGCAAGAAACTGATCGGTCCGCTCAAGGACATGGCGACGGAAGTGGCCACGGCGTCGGCGGGGCTGGAAAAAAGCATCGCCAGGGCAACGGCCCGCACCCTGGGCGAACGCCTCCGCCTGATCAACAGCTACTATTCCAATCTGATCGAAGGCCACAAAACCACCATCCCGGAAATCGAAGCCGCCCTGGCCAGCCGGTTTGTCGACAAGCCGGAACGGCGTTATGCCCAGGAACTCTGCGCCGCGCACGTCCTGACCGAACGGGAATTCATGGCGCAGTCGGAACACGACCCAGGTTTCGACGTGTGCAGCTCGGACGTCCTGTCACGGATTCACGCCACCTTCTACAGCCACCTGCCCGCGGAACACCTGACCACGCACCATGCCGGCGGCTTCACCGGCATTCCCGTCATGCCGGGCACGCTGCGGGACAGCGAGGTGTCCGTGGACGGCCGGACCCAGCATGGGCCAAGGGCCGACACCCTGCCGCGACACATGGCCATTTTCCGCGAGGCCTTCACCCCACGGGCCTTCCATGGAGATGAAAAGCTCATCGCCGCCGCCATCAGCCATCACCGCCTGACCTGGCTGCACCCGTTCCGGGATGGCAACGGCCGCATCTCCCGTCTGCACACGGGCCTGTATCTGGCCGGCATCAACGTCAACCAATGCAATCTGTGGTCCCTGTCACGCGGCTTTTCCCGGAACAAGGACGGCTACATGCTCAATCTGCGCGCCACGGACAGTCCGGAACGCGCGAGCGGCCAGGACTTTTTCGACGAGGCCCTGACCGCGGACTTCTGCCGGTTCTTTTTCGATATCTGCCTGGATCAGATCAGCTTCATGCGCGACCTGCTCCGCCTGGAAGAAATCGACCGCCGCATCGAATGGCTGGTCCGGACCACGATCATGACCAGGGAAACGGATCTGGCTCCGGAGGCGGAACGTCTGCTCCGGGCCGTGTTCCGGGAAGGATTGGTCCCCCGGGGCCGGATTCCGGAAATCGTGGGCATGGCCGAACGCACGGCCCGGCGCAGGGTGACCGCGCCACTGGAGCGACTCAACCTGCTCACATCGGAAACGCCCAAGGGGCCGGTGGCGCTGGGCATGCCGGGAGAGGCGTTGCCGTTTCTCTTTCCGTCGCTGTTCGATCCATCCGTCGTGGGGCAGGAATACGGAGAGCAGGGGATTGTCTGACTTAGGTTGAACACGAATCAATTGTTGGTCTCAGAAACCCAGCCCAAGGTACTGTCAGGGGCACTGAAGATGATGTTCAAGATAAGTCAACGCGAGACTTGACCCCATTCCCCCAAACCGCTTTCGTCGGCAAAGAAAAAAGTTGACATCGTCTAACTTTTTTCACAATATAATCCCCACCACGCATGGCAGGACGACATTTACGCGCCATAAAAGTTAAACATGCCGAACAATGCGATCGGAAAAATTGTTTTGTCAACTTTTAATCATCTAAATTTATTTGATTAAATATCAAAACCAAGATGCAAAGCACTTAATGGAGTTATCATGAACAAAAAATTGGCCTCCCTGCTGACCCTTGTCCTGACCCTCGTGACCGCCCTCCCTGCCACGGCGAACGAGCTGGTGGTTTACTCCGCTCGCGCGGAACAGCTCATCAAACCCCTTTTCGACGCGTACACCGCCAAGACCGGAGTGAAGATCCAGTATGTCACAGACAAGGAGCCTGTGCTCCTTGAGCGCCTCAAAGCCGAGGGCGAACGCACCCCGGCCGACATGCTGATCACCGTCGACGCCGGCAACCTCTGGCTGGCAGGAGAGGCCGGTGTCATTCAACCCGTGCATTCGCCCACCCTCGCGGCGAACATCCCCGACCATCTGCGCGACCCGGGCAGCCGCTGGTTCGGTCTGTCGCTGCGTGCGAGAACCATCGTCTTCAACACCGAAAAGGTGAAGCCCGCCGAACTGAGTTCGTATGCCGCCCTGGCAGGTCCGGAGTGGAAGGGAAGGCTGCTGCTGCGCACCTCCAAGAAGGTCTATAACCAGTCCCTGGTGGCGGCCCTCATTGCCGAACATGGCGAGGCCGAGGCGGAAAAGATCGTCGCGGGATGGGTCGCCAACACTCCCGTCGAGCCCTTCGCCAACGACAACCAGGCCATGGAGGCCGTCGCCGCCGGAGTTGGGGACGTGACTATCGTCAACACGTATTATTTCGGCAAGCTGATGCAGGAGAAACCCGCTACGCCCCTGGCCATTTTCTGGCCCGACCAGGCCGGGACCGGCGTCCATGTCAACGTCTCGGGAGCCGGCGTCACCACGCACGCCAAGCATAGGGACGAGGCCGTCAAGCTTCTCGAATGGCTCTCCTCCGGCGAGGCGCAGTCCATGTTCGCCGCGCTGAACATGGAATACCCCGCAAACCCCGCCGTGCCGGCCGACGCGGCTGTGGCCGCTTGGGGCGATTTCAAGGCAAGCACCCTGAGCGTGGCCAAATACGGCGAACACCAGGCCCAGGCCATCAAACTCATGGACCGGGTCGGCTACAAATAACATGACATCCCTTCATCGGGACACGTGCGCGGCGGGGGGCCTACCCCGCCGCCACACCTTACGCATACGGCCTTCCGGCTCGCTCGTCGCCGCGGTGGCGTTCGCGGCCATGGCAGCAACTCCGGTCGCGGTCCTTCTGTACTCATTCCTGACTCCGGAGCGGGACATCTGGAGTCATTTGGCAGAGCATGTCCTGCCCGGCCTCGTGGGAAACACGGCAGCCCTTCTGTCCCTGGTCATCCCCATGACCGCCGTCCTCGGCATCGGCCTTGGCTGGCTCACGGCCGTTTGCGATTACCCGGGCAGGAGATTCTTCTCCTGGGCACTGACGCTTCCCCTGGCAGTACCGCCATACGTCTACGCCTTTGTGTATCTCGGCCTGCTCGATTTCGCCGGACCCTTGCAGAACGCCATCCGTCAGTTCTTTCCCGGAGCGGGCTTCACGGACGTCCGCAACGTCTTCGGCGTGGCGTCCATCCTCTCGCTGGCATGTTATCCCTACGTTTTTCTGCTGTGCCGCAGCGCTTTTCTGACCCAGGGCAGAACCGCCATCGAAGCGGCACGGACTCTCGGACTCTCGCCGTCCAGGGCGTTTTTCCGCGTGGCCATCCCCATGGCCCGCCCCTGGATCGCGGCAGGACTGATGCTCGTCGGCATGGAGACCCTGGCCGATTTCGGAGCGGTCTCGATATTCAACTTCGACACCTTCACCACCGCGATCTACAAGGCCTGGTTCGGTCTGTTTTCGCTGAAGGCCGCGTCCCAGCTCTCCGCGGTGCTCGTCGCCTTCGTCCTCGTCATGCTCGTCCTGGAGCAGCGTCTCCGCGCCCGTCTCCGTTTCACTGAAGCCGGAAGGTCAGGCACGACGGCACTGCAGCTGCGCCTGACCGGAACAGGCAAATGGCTGGCTTTCGCCCTCTCCTCGCTGGTTTTCGCCCTTGCCTTCGCCATCCCCTGCCTGCAGCTCCTGATCTGGACCTGGGAGGAGGCAGGACCGAACGCGGCGCGTTACCTCCTGCTCGGCAAAGACACGCTGATCCTCGGACTGATGACGGCCGTGGCCACATCCGCAGCCTCGCTCCTGCTGGCTTACGCCAAGCGCAGCGCCCAAGGAGCGGACTGGATCATCCGCATCGCGACCCTTGGCTACGCCATGCCCGGGACAATCCTCGCCGTGGGCATTTTCATTCCGGCCGCCTTTATCGACAACACCATGCTCGACTTCATTGCGTCCGCGACCGGAGTGCCGATGCGCCCATTCATCCAGGGCTCCCTGGCCCTGCTCGTCATGGCCTACACGATCCGTTTCCTGGCGGCAGGCTTCAGCTCCGTGGACAGCGCCATGCAACGCATCACCCCGTCGGTCGTCGATGCGGCCAGGACCATGGGCTGCCACGGCGCGGCCCTCGTCAGGCGCGTCCACCTGCCCATGACCCGGACCGGCCTCCTCACTGCCGCAATCCTCGTGTCCGTCGACGTCATGAAAGAACTCCCCGTGACCCTCATGATGCGTCCATTCGGTTGGGATACACTGGCAGTGAAAATCTACGAATTCACTTCGGAAGGAGAGTGGAAAATGGCAGCGGCACCAGCGCTGTTGCTGATCGCGGCGGGGCTTCTGCCCATCATGCTCCTGACCGGTAAAACCGAAAAACGGAACAAATCATGACGACATTCCTGCGTGTTGAAGCGCTGTCCAAAAGCTACGGCTCCAACCCGGTGGTCGACAACATCACTTTTTCCCTTGACCGAGGAGAAATTGGGTGCCTGCTGGGCCCCAGCGGATGCGGCAAGACGACTCTGCTGCGCAGCATCGCGGGTTTCGAGAACATCGAGGCCGGCAGCATCGTCCTCGACGGCGAGGTCGTCTCCGGACCGCGTTTCGTACCTGCGGAACGCCGCCGGATCGGCATGGTTTTCCAGGATTACGCCCTCTTTCCGCATCTGACAGTGGCGCGGAACGTGGCATTTGGTCTTTCCGGTTTGAACTCGGCGCAGATCACCCGCGCCGTCGGATCCCTGCTGGAAATTGTGGGCTTGTCCGATGCGGGCGCAAAATACCCCCATGAGCTCTCGGGAGGCCAGCAGCAGCGTGTCGCCCTGGCCCGCGCCCTGGCACCCGAGCCTCGGCTGATGCTCTTGGACGAACCGTTCTCGAACCTCGATGTATCCCTGCGTGAATCCCTGTCCATGGAAGTCCGTTCCATCCTCAAGCAGCGCGGCACGACGGCCCTGCTGGTCACCCACAACCAGCAGGAGGCTTACGCCATGGCGGACAGAATCGGTGTCATCTCCTGTGGCACCATGCACCAGTGGGATACGCCCCACGCCGTCTATCACCGTCCCGCGTCCGCTGAGGTCGCAGGCTTCGTTGGCGAGGGCTCCCTCATCGACGGAAAGGTCTCCGGACACACCCTCACCTGCGCCCTCGGGGAGTTCGCATCAAAAAACCTTGCCGACGCCTCCGTCGTCAAAGTTCTTGTGCGTCCCGAAGACATCCTGCACGAGGACGCCAGTCCGTTGCAGGCGCAAGTCGTCGGACGCGCCTTCCGCGGTTCGACTATCCTGTACTCGTTGAAACTCGACACGGGGGAAGTGGTTCTCGTGCAAATTCCGAGTCATCATGACCACCCGGTCGGACACCGGGTAGGCATCCGAGCCGACCTTGAAGATCTGGTCGTGTTTCCGTGCTCCGCAACGCTCCATGTCAAGGAATGCGTGCAGAAATGAAAAAGAGACGTGATTAATTTACTTTTGTAGCCTTGAAGCCTGTTCGCGTTCTCCTCCGTCACCCCGCTTTTGCCGGCCTGGGCTCATTGGGGTTCAAGCCATGTGTTCGTGATGTTTTTCCGCCGGGACCAACGCGATACGCATTCCCATCGCCCCGGCCACGCCGATCAGCGTCTTGAGGGTTGGGTTGCCCTTGCCGGACAGGCTCTTGTAGAGCGTTTTTTCGTGCACCCCGGTCGCCTTGGCCACTTCCAACAGGAGTTTCGAAGATTTCTAGTCAAAAAAGCCGATTACTCAAAGCAATACAGCATATTAGCTCTTGATTTTTTGTAAGACCCCACGTGTCACTTCGTAGCCGAATGCGGCCATGATTTTGGCCTGTTCCGACGACGGTTCCTCAATCATACGCAAGGCCTTTTCCTTTTCCCCATTCCAGCACAGGCAAGAATGCAGATTGCGCATCAGTTCCATGGTCCGCTGTGCGGTCATGTGGATTCCGGCATCTTCCAGCTTCAGTTCAACGAGTCGCAGATATGACAGGGCGATGATGCAGCTCAAGAAGTGACATCTGATTTTCGAGTCGGTCCAGTGCCGGATCGGGAATATGCTGCTCGCCTGGGTCTCTGAGACCAAAAACCAAAAAACCATCCAATTTAATTTACTTTTTTTGCCGAAAAGGCCCTTTTTTCGGCCTAAATCGCATCTACTGCCGGAAATAAGCCCATTTTTCTATCTAATAGTCAAATATCATTAACTAAAACTCGCTTTGCTGGCCTTCAGAATCCCCACTCTACCATGTCCCGCCATCCGTCTGAGCATCGTATGGCGGGGGGCCTATTTCTTTTTTTGAAATCCAGATTATCAGCATATAAAATCCAGATTATCTGTAGACAAAATCCAAATTTTCGAGCCACTTCTTGCCATCGCCTGGATCGAACGCACAATCCCCGGCAAAACAACCAGTCGCCTCCAGAAATATCGACTTTGACTTGTGTTCAATGTGTTCAAACAAATAAAGGAGAAAAAACGAGTACAGTCACCGCGCCTATCTGACGATAGGCGTTCTTTAACTCAACCAATTGGCCCAAACCACAAAACGAAGTAAGTCTTTTCTTGTGGCCGCGCCCTGCTGAAGAAAAGTCAACGCGAGACGTGACCCCTGTTTTACGCAAATATCTGGCCAGTCTTTCTCTCTGACGCCCCTGAAGCTCCTCCATACCGGGTGAAATCACGCTTGCGTCGGTTCACGCAATACCGAAGAACACAGCCAGGCACCGGCCGACCTCCACAAGTTTATCTGCCTCAAGGGTGCCGAACACCGCTCCGACCTTGCCCCGCTGCACGGTCATGGCCTTGTCGACCATGATCTGGGACGTTTTCTGCAACCCATTTTCCCCTGATGGCTCAACCGTGACCCGCATGAGCGGGGCATCAACAAGGGTACTTGTCATCAGCAGCACCGTGACGGTGGCCGTGAGGTCAAAGTAATCCGCCTGGATGATCAGAGCTGGCCTGGGTTTGCCGAAATCACCCGGTCCGGCAATGGTCACGAGCTCCCCGCGTTTCATTTCTGCCAGCCCTCAACATCCGTCAGGGCGCTGTCCAGAAAGCTCAGCAAGGCCGGGTCATTCATATCTGCCAGGGCAATCTGCGCGGACTGTCGGCGGCATTCCTCGGCAAAGTCCGGCTGCTTGGTGTCAGGAATCCAGATTTGCACGAGCCGCAATCCCGCCGCCCGGCACTTGTCCCGATGTCGTTGTACTCGTTCTGCAACAGCCATGATTCCTCCTTACACAATGCGTTTCATGTAACACCTGGAGTCGCCTTTGTCGAGCGTGAACGGGCACCCCTATAGCGCCAAAGCGTGGGCACCCTAATAGCGCCATTTGATGGGCACCCTTAATGGCGCCACCTCATGGGCACCCCTAATGGCGCCATCCCAGTTTTGAGAGAGCCTTAAAAACACTTCGCTCGGACGTCCTCAACGCTTATTTCCTTACTATGTCCTGATGCCCAACCATTACCATCTGCTGCTGCGCACGCCCGACCAACATCAACCGCATCATGCGCCATGTCGGCGGCGTGTACACACAGATCTTCAACCGGCGACACGGCCATGACGGTCAGCTCTACTGCACCGTGAGTACCACTTTGCCCGGGTTGAGAAGCGGCCCGGGAAGAAGGAATTCAGAAAGAAAGAGGAGAACGTGCGCGCCGCGCAGAAGTAAGGTCAACCCGAAACTTGACCCATCTCCTGACCTTTGATTACTTGTTGTTAGAGTTTAATTAATGTCGTTTTCATGAAAGGAGTATATATGTATCGAATATCTATAATAATATTCTATATTACTACTTCTTTATTTGTATCTTTTGATGCTTTTGCTTTGGACACAGTTACTCTCGTTTGCGAAAATGATTTTGCCCCATATGGTTATGAGTCTAAAAATGGTGAAGCTTCAGGTTTTTCAACAGATATTATCATTGCAGCATATAAATCTGTTGGAGTTGATGTTAATTTTAAGGTTTTGCCTTACGCTCACGGAATGCACTTGGTTGAAAACAATATAGAAATTGGTTGTTATAATACAAACAATGATGAAATAAATCTGAAAAAACATCACTTTCCTGACGAACCATTGTTTACAGGTGAATTCGTCCTTTGGGCACTGAGTGATTATCAAGGCAATATGACATTGGAAAAGTTGATTGAAACAGGAGAAACAGTCGGAATTACTCATGGTTACAACTACGATGGTCCCGGAGTGAATTTCGATTACAATGAGAAAATCAAAAAAGATGTTGCCAGAACCGTTACACTTACACTTAAAAAGCTGGTCGGTGGGCGTTATAAATTTGCTGCGGCGGAAAAAAAGGTGGCTTTGCTGGCTATATCAAGAAATAAATCTGAACTGGAAGGCAAAATCAAAATAGTAGGTCGCATATCCAACGGAGGTCTCTTTGTTTCTTTCTCCAAAAAGCATCCGTACGGGAAGAAATATTGCGATTTATTAAATCAAGGAATTGTCAACATCAAAAACAGCGGTGAGTATGAAACATTGGAAAAAAAATGGGATAGTCTGATTCAAAGCGGGAATCTTCCTTAATACATATACTCATCAGGAGTTTCGAAGATTTCTGGTTAAAAGAGCCGATTACTCAAAATAATACAACATCCTAAATCCGTGAAAAAGTTGCATTGAATATACAGTTTTGAAACATTTAATACTTGTGAATCAATGATACCGGTATGTTGGACTTGCTTTTTCTGAATGAGTTTTTCATTTTGGGGGTCAAGTCTCGCGTTGACTTATACTCCCCCTTCGTTTAGAAAAACCCCATGGCCAGACCACTCCGCATCGAATACCCCGACGCCTGGTACCACGTCATGAATCGTGGCCGCAGGCATGAAGCGATTTTCCTGGATTCGAAGGACTACCAAACCTTCATCGACCTGCTCAAAGCCGTCTCTGACATGTTCAAGGCCCAGATCGCGGCCTATGCTCTGATGCCCAACCATTACCATCTGCTGCTGCGCACGCCCGAAGCCAACATCAACCGCATAATGCGCCATGTCGGCGGCATCTACACGCAGATCTTCAACCGGCGGCACGGCCATGACGGCCAGCTCTTTCGCGGGCGGTACAAGGCCATCCTGGTGGACGAGCGCGAATACCTGCTCGGTCTTGTCCGCTACATCCACCACAATCCCCTCAAGGCCGGCATGGTCGATGCGCTCGAAGATTACGAGTGGACCAGCCACCACGGGTATCTTTCCGATGGTGACGCCTGGGAGTGGCTGTACCGAAAGCCGGTGCTGCAGGAATTTTCCAGTCGCCTGGACACGTCATTTTGGGGGTCAAGTCTCGCGTTGACTTATACTCCCCCTTCGTTTAGAAAAACCCCATGGCCAGACCACTCCGCATCGAATACCCCGACGCCTGGTACCACGTCATGAATCGTGGCCGCAGGCATGAAGCGATTTTCCTGGATTCGAAGGACTACCAAACCTTCATCGACCTGCTCAAAGCCGTCTCTGACATGTTCAAGGCCCAGATCGCGGCCTATGCTCTGATGCCCAACCATTACCATCTGCTGCTGCGCACGCCCGAAGCCAACATCAACCGCATAATGCGCCATGTCGGCGGCATCTACACGCAGATCTTCAACCGGCGGCACGGCCATGACGGCCAGCTCTTTCGCGGGCGGTACAAGGCCATCCTGGTGGACGAGCGCGAATACCTGCTCGGTCTTGTCCGCTACATCCACCACAATCCCCTCAAGGCCGGCATGGTCGATGCGCTCGAAGATTACGAGTGGACCAGCCACCACGGGTATCTTTCCGATGGTGACGCCTGGGAGTGGCTGTACCGAAAGCCGGTGCTGCAGGAATTTTCCAGTCGCCTGGACACGGCCCGCAAAGGCTACCTCCGCTACATGGCCCGAGACGATGACGAGAGAGTGGAACAGGTCTTTGCACGGCAGAATCTGCCCGCAGTCCTGGGCGGGAAGGAATTCATCAAAAAGATCAAGGACCGGTTCTTTTTGGCCAAGACCAATCGCGAAGTGCCCACTGCACGGCATCTGGCTCCGACCGGGCGGGAAGTCCTGGACGCCGTCCTCTCGGCCTACGCAGCCGAGGAGGCGACCTTGTCCGTTTCCCGCCGGGGCGCCACGAACGAACCCCGCGACGTGGCCATCTACCTGTTGCGAACTCTCTGCGGGCAGCCGCTGCAACAGATCGCCGAGTTGCTGTCCGTGCGCACCTACAGCACCGTAAGCACCACCCTGGCCCGGGTCGAAAAGCGCTTGGCGCAGGACGAGGAATTCAGAAAGAGGTTGGAAAAGGTGCGCGTCCTGCTCAAGAAAAGTCAAAACGAGACCTGACCCCCGCTCATGGATATCAATCTCGCGCTTTTCTACAACCCCAAGGACATGACCGTCGCCGATATCACGGCGATCGGAGAGCGACTGGACCCCGGAATCCGGTTCCGCGCCTATTCCACCGCCCACTCGCACCTGTTGACGCCGCTCAAGCTGCTGACCCGACCCAGCGTCACCATCGAATTATCGCATCCATGGCGCTTCCACCCGCTCAACGCCAAACGCCTGCGGCAGTTGCGGAAAGGTAAGATCTACACCAACCGAGTGACGCGGGAAGCGGGCCTGCCCGTGCCCAAATTCGAGGTCATCACCCGGGAGACCGTTCTCGACCCCGCTGTGTGGGGGCCGTATGTGGTCGTCAAGCCAGACCTGGGAGGGCGCGGGGCCTATGTCTTGATCCACCGCACAGGCCGTGTCCGCTACAAGGAACCGTCCACGTTGAGCCGGGACCACCCCGGGCGCAAGGGCGCCATGATGGCCGAGCAGTTCATCTACACCGGGCCGTGGCCCGTTTCGCATCGGGTGCTGACCCTGTTCGGTGAACCGATGCTGTCAATTCGCTATGAAGCGCCGCACGACATGCCGCCCCTGCCGAGTTCGGCTGACTTCAAATCCTCGGGCGGCGGCAGGTCCATCGTGGCCACGCGGCACGGCTGCGCCATCAGCCTCTACCGCGATGAGGAAATGCTCGAAATCGCCCGCCGCGTTCACGCCGTGTTCCCGGAGGTACCGCTTTTGGGTCAGGATCTCGTGCGCGACGCCACCACCGGCAAAATCTATGTGCTCGAAATCAATCCCAATGGGCAGACATGGATGTTTACCAATCGCACCGGCCGTGAGATGCAGGCACAGTTCCAGCTTGATTTCTACCAGCAGTTCGACGCCCTGAACACCACGGCGCGCGTTTTCAGCGAAGTGGCCCGCCGCTACGCGAAATGAACGCCGCGCCAGACCCGAAGGCGGCGCCGTGACCGAACCTCCTCCCTTGACACTGCCCCGAAGGCACATATATGCGCACATATATGCCCAGGAGGCGCCATGAGCCAAGTCACCATCTATCTTGATCCGGACACGGAAACAAAGCTGCAAGCCGCCGTTGACGCATCCGGCCTGTCCAAAAGCAAATGGATCGCGGAGCTGATCCGGTCGCACGTCGCCCAGGAGTGGCCAGCGTCCATTCGCGCCCTGGCCGGTTCGTGGCAGGATTTTCCAGACCTGGATGAACTGCGGGAAAACGCGGGGCAGGATTGCGAGCGGGAACACTTCTGATGTTTGTCCTCGACACCAACACGCTCATTTATTTCTTCAAGGGCGAAGGCCGCGTCGCGGAACACCTGTGGTCAACTCCTCCTCATGAAATCGCCGTGCCCGCGGTCGTGCTGTACGAACTGCACGCTGGCATCGCCAAATCAACCCACCCGCAAAAACGCCTCATGCAGTTGCGGCAATTTCTTGGCTGCACCCGCGTGCTTCCTTTCGGACAGGGCGAGGCGGAATGCGCCGCGCGCGTCCGCGCCGATCTGGAACTCCGGTGCGAAGGCATCGGACCCATGGACACGCTGATCGCCGGGACGGCCCTGGCCCACCAGGGAACGCTCATCACGCGCAACCTGCGCGAGTTCGAGCGGATCGTGAATCTGCCCGTGCAGAGCTGGTACTGAGGTGTCGGCACGCCACGCATGTCCCGCGAAGTGGCCCGCGCCAGGCCCGAAGGCGGCGCCATGACCGAGCGCCAGGCCCTGCTCTGTGCGGCAACGACATCCCTCACCTGGGGCCTGACAGGCGTTTTTGTGCGTCTGCTCCCAGCCATCCCGCCTTTGACCATCGCGGCCGGAAGACTTGTCATCGCCCTGGCGGCCGTCCTGCCCGTTCTCGCCTTGTCCCCCGACACGCGACACGGCCTGGGGAACGCGCTGCGCTATCCCTGCAGCTTTGTTCTCGCCCTGCTGCTCGCGGGATATTACCTGCTGGCCACGACCGCCTTCCAGATGGCCCCGGTGGCGGAAGTCGCCCTGCTGCTCAGCACGCCGCCGCTCTTCGTGCTCGTCATCCGCGCGGTGCGGGGCGAACCGTCATCGCCTGGCGAAATACGGGGCGCCGTGCTGGCCGTGAGCGGAATCGCGCTCATCCTGGCGCCGAGAATGTCTTTTTCCGCAGAGCAGTCGGGCCTGCATTTCTGGGGAAACGTCATCGCCATCTGCGCATCGGCATCGACCGCGATCTACGCACACACGTACCGCGTTCTGGCGGAACAAAAACGCGCCCCGCAGACCAGCGGCGTGTCCGTGCTGACCTTTGCCATGGGCGGCGCGATCCTGACCCTGGCGGCAGGCCTCGCGCCCACCTCTTCGGGGCTGGCCGAACTGAAGAGCGGCGACCTGCCCGTCTTCCTTGCCCTGGGCGTGCTGTCCACGGCCGTCCCCACCCTGGGTTTCGCCATGGCGGCCAAACGCCTGCCCGCCATCATCACCGCGACCATCTCCCTCTTCATTCCCCTGTTTTCCGGATTCTTCGCCTACCTGATCCTCGGCGAACGCCTCTCGGCCCTGTTCGTGGCCGGCTGCGCCCTGGTGCTCTGGGGCGTCTCCATGATCGCGCGCGGCGGCCGCAAGGGCTAACGCCCAGGATTTGCGCGAAAAGGCGCTCCGGCTCCGCAAGAACCGCAAGCGCCCATATCCGGCCAAATGCGCGATGACGCGGCGGGTGCCGGGACGAATTCCTATTTTTCGCCGCGCTCCAGCACGCAGATCGTCTTGTCCGTCGGATCGAAGATCTCGCCGAGCACCGCGTCCACATGCGCCCGCTCCCGACTGAAAATCCGGCCGCAGCAGTCCTCGATCACGACGCGGGCCTTGGGGTCGGCGGGCAGGTCGGGAAAGACCGGCAAATCAAAGGAACCAAAATCCAGCAAAGGAAAGGCCAGGGCCGAATCCAGGTTCCAGGTCTGGCCCCCGCCACCGGTGACCGATTCCTTGAACACCTGGGCCTGGTCCATGCGTTTGGCGAACGCCAGGGACTCCGAGGGGCGGTTGGATTCGTTGATGGAGCGGATGCGCCCGTTGATCTCTTCGCAATGCCGGGCCAGCAGGGCATGATGCATGCTGACCCGCATGCGGCCCGGCTGCAGCGGATCGGGGTAGTGGGCGCCGTGCATGTAAGCCTGGACCAAACCGGCCAAAGGCTCGTAAATCTCCCACACGGTCTTGGCGAACAGCCCCTTGCGGGTGAAGCTGCGCGGCCGACGGAACTGCAGGCTGCAGACCTGGATGGTGTACAGTTCGGGATCGTTCAGGGTCACGCCCAGGGCGTCGAAGAGCAGCCTCGCGGCTTCCTCGGAACCGAGCAGGCAGTTCAGGCCCGCGAACCAGGACCGGATCTCGCGGGCCTGGGCCTGGAGCTTGACGACCTGGGCCTCGAAAAACGTGATCTCGCGCTCCAGGGTCGTGCGCGCACCGAAAAAGGTGTCCGCCGCCTCGCGCAGACCTTCTTCCACCAGGGCATCGCCCCACTCGTCCAGAAGCCCCATGCATCCCCCTGCCGACCCGGATTTGAATCGACCCTATCCACCCCCACCACGCCTGACAAGTGCGCTTCTGATCTGTGATTGACACGGCTTGGGGCTGGCTATAGTACTTTGTGAAATTTTTTACAGGAGGATTACGCCTTGAATATTCTGATTTTCGGACCCAACGGCAGTGGCAAGGGAACCCAGGGCTCCCTGGCGAAAAAGAAGTACGACCTGGATCACATCGAGTCCGGCGCCATTTTCCGCAAGCACATCGGCGGCGGCACCGAACTGGGCAAGCAGGCCAAGGCGTTCATCGACCGCGGCGAGCTCGTGCCCGACGACATCACCATCCCCATGGTCCTCGACGTGCTCAAGAACTCCAGCCCCAACGGCTGGCTCCTGGACGGATTCCCCCGCTCCATCGTGCAGGCCCAGAAGCTGTGGGAAGCCCTGCAGGCCGACGGCGTGAAACTGAACGTTGTCATCGAGATCCTCCTGCCCCGCGAAGTGGCCAAGAACCGTATCATGGGCCGCCGCCTGTGCAAGAACGACAACAACCACCCCAACAACATCTTCATCGATGCCATCAAGCCCAACGGTGACGTCTGCCGTGTCTGCGGCGGCGAGCTTTCCGCCCGCGCCGACGACCAGGACGAAGACGCCATCGACAAGCGCCACAACATCTACTACGACACCACCACGGGCACCCTGGCTGCTTCCTACTACTACAAGAACCTGGCCAAGGAAGCTGGCTTCAAGTACATCGAATTGGACGGCGAAGGCTCCATCGACGACATCCGCGCCACCCTCATGGCCCAGCTGTAATCCGGTCCGCACCGAACGAGCACAAAGGCGGGGATTGCCCCGCCTTTTTTTCGCACCATGACACTCCACATCGGCCGCATCGACTACCTGAACATCTGGCATGTCTTCCACCTGCTGGAACAGACTTGTCCGGAAGGTCCTGATTTCCAGTATCATCCCGGCCATCCGAACGAACTGAACCAGGCCCTGGCCGCCGGAGCCCTGGACATCTCGCCGTCCTCGTCCTTCGAATATCTGCTCCACGCCGAAGGCTATGAGCTGTTGCCCGGCGCATCAATCTGCGCCCGGACCGAAGTCCAGAGCGTGCTCTTTCTCTCCCCGGCCCCCCTGGCCGAATTGCCCGCCTGGATGGCCGCCAATCCGGGACCGGTCTGTTTGAGCGCGGCCTCGGCCACGTCCACGGCCCTCTTGAAGGTGCTCTGGTCCCAGAAATGGGGATTGCCCGCGCCCCTGTGGCACGAGACCGAACCAGGCGGCGGTTTGGCCACGGGACGGCCGTTCATGGAAATCGGCAACGTGGCCCTGCGCCATTTCGTGCACCCGCCCCCAGGCTACCAAGTCGTCGACCTGGCCACCGAATGGGCGGATTGGACCGGGCTGCCCTTTGTCTTCGCGGTCTGGATCGTGCGCCGTGGTCTGCCTGAAGCGACCCGGAACCAATTGAGACGGCTGCAGGCCAGCATCAAGGAGATTTCCGCGAACCTGGGCGATCATTTCGAAGCCCTCTCCCGCCTGCCTGACCTGCCTAGCTGGCTGACCAGCCCGAATTTACTGCGCTACTGGCGGGCCATGGGCTACGATCTGGGGGCCCGCGAACAGGCCGGACTGGCTCTTTTTGGCAAGCGTTGCACGCGCCAGGGCCTGCTCCACGGCATGCCGGCCCTGCACTGGTTTGATTCCTGACGATCACTCGTCTAGTCCCGTCTGCACGACCACACAATGTCGATGATCCGTTCATTTCTGTGGGGGCGAAAAATCTTTCGCCTCCTGCGATGCATCGCCTCGGAAACCACGGCGCGACCATTCATTCAAGTTTTTCGCCCGTTGTCCGATACTCCTTGCAGGAGGGCATGGACGCCCTCATTCAACGCTCACCACGGCCAGGGACGGCCAGAGAGGCGATCATGGCTTTACGTGTGGACAACACCCAGACCAGACAGACATGGGGCCACGGGCTGCCGAGCTGGGACATGGGACAGCAAAAGAAAAAGCACCGGAACCAGGGCGCGGATCAGCACGCAGGACAAGAGTCGGACACGGAAGACGCCCCGCTCTACAACGCCAAGGGGGATCTGCTGCCGCCATCCGGAGCCCTGAAGATCAGCATCTAGGACTGCTGCTCATCCAGACGCAGCAGCCCAAGCAAATCTTCGTGGATGCGTCCATTGGTGGCCACGATCATGTGGCTGTCCAGGGCGTACGCCCCGTCCAGGCCCTCGACCCGGCCTCCCGCCTCTTCCACCAGCAGCCAACCGGCCGCCGTATCCCAGGGCTTGAGGCCGGTTTCGTAGTAGCCGTCGAAGCGGCCGCAGGCAGTGTAGGCCAGATCGATGGCCGCCGAGCCCATGCGCCGGATGCCCCGGGAGGCCAGCAGGACCCGCCGCAAGCGCTTCATGACCTGATCGATCTCCGTGTAAAAGGAATAGGGGAACCCTGTGGCGACGAGGGCTGACTGCATGACCCGCTCCTGGCTCACGCCGATGGGCGTCCCGTTCAGAAACGCGCCCTGACCGCGCACGGCCCAGAACAGTTCTTTGAGCATGGGGGCATGCACGGCCCCGAGCACGACCCGGCCCCCTTGCCACAAGGCCACGGACACGGCGACCATGGGCAGGCCATGCGCGTAATTGGTCGTACCGTCGACAGGGTCCACGACCCAGGTCAACTCTCCCGGGGCGAGGGTCGCGTGCGACTCCTCGGCCAGTACCGTGGAGCCGGGCAGAAGCAGGGGCAGTTCGGCCTTGAGCAACCGCTCCACGGCCAGATCGGTCTGCGTGACCAAATCGATGCGCCCCTTCAGTTCGATCTCCTTGGCATCGTTCCACTGATCCCGCACGACCTGTCCGGCCCGCCGCACGCAGGCCAAGAAACCGTCCACCAGCTGTTTATCCATCGTTTCCCTCCGTTTACGGAATTCTGCTTGCGCTTCGCTTGCAGTCCGGTAAATATGCAGGCTGAAAAGCAACTTGTGTTTCGAGCCCCGCCCAGGCCGGCCCCTTCCGCAAACAGGGGTGCGGCATGCGGGATAAAAACACAAGCCCGAAGCCTTCAGCCCTCACCGCCCGGCAGGACCGGCTGAAGCCGCCCGGACAGCCCTGGCTCCCGCCACGGCCAACAGTCAGCCAAGGATCGGACCCATGCTTATCGGAATCGACGTCGGAGGAACCCACACGGATGGCGTGTGCATCCGCGATGGCCGGGTTGAGGCCATGGCCAAAGTCCCCACGGATCACGACAACCTGCTCGCGACCATTTCCGAAGCATTGTGCCTCATCCTGAAGGACTGCAAAGGTACGGAAATCCGCACCATCAACCTGAGCACCACCCTTTCCACCAATGCCATCGTCACCGGCCGCACGGAAAAAGTCGGCATGTTCGTCATTCCCGGACCGGGCATCGACGCCAAAGCCTATGCCCTGGGCAGCCAGTACCACCTCCTGAGCGGGTGCGTGGACCATCGCGGGGCAATATCGGCCAAGGCCCGGACGGACCAGATCAAGCCCATGGCCGCGCGCTGCCGCGAGGAGAACATCCGCGTCTACGGCGTGGTTGGCAAATTCTGCACCCGCAATCCTGAACAGGAGGTGGTCATCGCCGAAGCCCTGGCCGCCCAGGCCGATTTCGTGACCCAGGGACACCGGGTGTCCGAATCACTCAATTTTGGCCGCCGCATCAGCACCGTCTACTACAACTCCGCGGTCTGGCGGACCTTCAACGCCTTCGCCGACGCCCTGGAACAGAGCCTGAAAGACCTGAACATCCAGGCCGACATCAACATCGTCAAAGCCGACGGCGGGACCATGCCGCTCAAGCTGGCCCGGGAAATCCCGGTCCAGTCCATCTTTTCCGGTCCGGCCGCCTCGGTCATGGGCATCCTGGCCACGGCCCCGCAGACCGAGGACGCGCTCATCCTCGACATCGGCGGAACGACCACGGACATGGCCGTGCTGCTGAACGGCATTCCCCTCCTGGAACGTGACGGCATCTCCATCGGCGAGCACCCCACCCTGGTGCGGGCCCTCAAGGTCGAATCCATCGGCATCGGCGGGGACTCCTTCATCAGCTCCCGGGGCGGGCAGCTGAACGTCGGCCCCGACCGTCACGGTCCGTGCATGGCCGCTGGCGGCCCGGCTCCGGCCCTCATGGACGCCATGAACGTCCTCGGCCACGCCGGCTTCGGAGACCGCGAACGCTCGGCCAAGGGCCTCAAGGAAGTGGCCATGGCCCAAGGCCTCTCGGCCCGTGAATGCGCCGAGCAGGCCGTGGTCATGGCCGTGGGCATGATCAAGAAAAAGGTCGACGCCTTCCTGAACGGCGTCAATTCCCGGCCGGTCTACACCATCCAGGAGATCCTGGAGGACCGCATGGTCCGGCCCAGGCGCATCCTGGCCATCGGAGGCCCGGCCGAGGCCATGGCCCCGCTTTTGGAGGAGGCCTTTGGCTTGCCCGTCATCGCGCCCGCCTTCAGCCAGGTGGCCAACGCCATCGGCGCCTGCCTGACCCGGCCGACCCAGTCCCTGGTGCTGACCGTGGACACCTCCCGGGGCAGCTTCACCGTGCCGGGACTGGGCATCCACAAGACCGTCAAGCGCACCTACACCCTGGACGAAGCCGTGCACGACGCCACGACCATGCTGCGGGCCGAACTGGACCGCCAGGGCATCCCGGCCGAGGACGGCGACATCCAGGTCATCCAGGCCGATGCCTTCAACATGGTCGAAGGCCACTACACCATTGGCCGCAACATCCGCGTCCGCTGCCAGATGCGGCCCGGTGTCATCACCACCCTGGAGTCCTAGGAGGAACCATGCTCACCGCTCAATCACGACTCGGCATCATCTTTTTTCCGGCCTTCGACTGGGCCATCTCGCCGACCCACCCCGAGCGGGAGGAGCGCCTGCTCTACACCCAGGACCAGTTCCGGGAAGAAGGCATCTTCGATATTGAAGGCATCCGCGAGTACCGCCCCCTCATCGCCGAGGAAAAGGACATCATGCGGCCCCACTTCTGTTTCCCGAACGTTCCCGCGGTCTGCACGAACTCCCATCTCATTTCGGCCGGAGGAGTCATTCGCGCGGCGCAACTGGTCATGGAGAAAGAACGCGACCGCGCCTTTGCCGTGGTCCGCCCTCCCGGGCACCATGCCATGCGCACGGTCCACGGCAGCCGGGGCTTCTGCAACATCAACATCGAAGCGGTCATGATCGAATGGATCCGCGAGCACTACGGCAATCTGCGCGTGGCCGTGGTCGACACGGACTGCCACCATGGCGACGGCACCCAGGACATCTACTGGCACGACCCGGACGTGCTCTTCATTTCCCTGCACCAGGACGGCCGCACCCTGTACCCGGGCACGGGTTTCCCGTCGGAGTCCGGCGGGCCCAAGGCCCTGGGCCGGACCATCAACATCCCCATGCCACCAAGGACTTCCGACGAAGGATACCTCATGACGGTGGAACGGATCGTCATGCCCATCCTGGACCATTTCAAACCCGATTTGATCATCAATTCGGCCGGCCAGGACAACCACTTCTCGGACCCCATCACCAACATGAACTTCACGGCCCAGGGCTATGCCAAGATGACGGCCATGCTCAAGCCGGACATCGCCGTGCTGGAAGGCGGGTACGCCATCAAGGGCGCCCTGCCCTACGTCAACCTGGGCATCAGCCTGGCCCTTGCCGGGGTGGACTTTTCCGCCGTGCAGGAGCCGGATCTGGACCGGGAGAAGATCAAGGAACAAAAATCCACCATCGACTACCTAACCGCGCTCTGCGACCAGTTGCCAGAAATCTATTTCAATCCGAGGCCATCGGATGCCGTGCGTGAAGCGGGCTACTTCGTGCGTCGCCGATCCATCTACTACGATACCGACGACATCACCGAAACCCAGGTCGAGCGCCTCAAAGACTGCCCGCACTGCCCCGGCCTGATCATCGTGGAAAGCGAAACGGCCCAGACACCCAAATGTCTTGGTTTGCACGTCCCCGTTCAGGGCTGCGACATGTGCAGCCAGGAGGCGGAAGAGCGTTTTTCCAAGTCCCGCCAGGCCGGCTTTGCCCATGCCCAGCTCTCGGACCGCGTGACAAAACGTTACGAACACTCCAAATAACCCCCGGCCGGGCATGGGGGACGCCTCATGTCCGGACTCCAACATCTTCTGTTTTAGAATAATTCCTACCCCGTTTAGTCTGTGACAAAAGACTGGTTCCCAGCTCATGCGCTGGACCCAGGTCTAGGACCGGTTCGAAATGGCCATTGAACGCATCGACGACCTAACCGACGCCATCGAGGACGTGGCGCTGATAATTGCTTGAGTTTTCGCTCCTTTTCGCCGTCATCGTGGTGGCCCTGGTCTTCGACTTCACCACCGGAGCCCACGATTGCTCCAGCGCCATTGCCACGGTGGTCTCCACCAAGGTCATGTCCCCCAGGAACGCTGTGATGATGGCAGCCGGACTCAACCTCTTCGGGGCGCTCTTGGGCGAGGATGTGGCGCACACCCTGGGTTCGGACATCGTCAACACGGACATGGTCATGGGCTGCCAGCCCCTGGTTCTGGCCGCGCTCATCGGGGCCATCGCCTGGAACCTGATCACCAGGTACTCTGGCATCCCATCTTCTTCCGCCCACGCCCTCACCGGCGGTCTCATGGGCGCGGCCATCTCCACCACCCGCACCATCAGCGCCCGCGTCTTTGGCGTTGGCGCAACCAAACGTCTGTCCGCCGTATGCGGGGGCATTGCCGGCAACCTGATCGTGGCCTGGATTCTGACCATTCCCGCGTCAGCCTTTATCGCCGGATTGTCCTTCTTCGTGTTCAAGCTGATGGGTCTTGCGGACTAAAAGGAATCTTTACAACCTCGCCGCTCACGACATAGACAGAGCTAACACGCTGGGGGAGCCCGACCGGGCTGAGAGGGGACATCGTCCCGACCCTTTGAACCTGACGCAGTTCATGCTGCCGGAGGGAAGCTGGTTCCGGACATCTCCGCCCTTCAGAACCGCGCCCCTGGCGCGGTTTTTTTTATGCGTCGCCCAGCCGTACCATTCGCGAGGTATCATGCGCATCATCGTCAACAGCCGTCCCCTGGACACGCGACAGGGCCAGAGCCTGCTCGCCCTTCTCGTTTCGCTGGATCTCGATCCCGAGGTGGTCGTGGTCGAACGCAACCTGGACATCGTTCCCGGATCCGCCTTTGCCGCAACGGTCCTGCAGGAAAATGACAAATTGGAAATCATGAGTTTTGTCGGCGGCGGATAACCGCGCGGTCACACCCCGCCCGTTTGAACGTTACAGCAAACAAGGAACACCATGGACGATCTTTTTGAACTCGGCGGCAACGCCTTGCAGAGCCGCCTTTTCACCGGCACCGGAAAGTACGGAAACGACAGCCTCATTCCGGCCGTCTGCGAGGCCTCCGGCTCCCAGGTCATCACCGTGGCCCTGCGCCGGGTGGACCTGGACCAGGTGGCGGACAACGTCATGCGCCACATTCCCAAGCACATGACCCTCTTGCCCAACACGTCCGGGGCCCGCACCGCCGACGAGGCCGTGCGCATCGCCCGCTTGGCCCGGGCCATGGGTTGCGGCAACTGGATCAAAATCGAGGTCATCGCCGACAACCGCCATCTGCTGCCCGACGGCTACGCCACGGCCAAAGCCACGGAGGTCCTGTCCCGGGAGGGATTCGTGGTTCTGCCGTACATGAATCCGGACCTGTACGTGGCCCGCTCCCTGGCCGACGCGGGCGCGGCCGCCATCATGCCTCTGGGCGCGCCCATCGGCACCAACCGGGGCCTGCGGACCGAAGAAATGATCCGCATCCTCATCGAGGAAATGAGTCTGCCCATCATCGTCGACGCCGGCATCGGCACGCCAAGCCAGGCCTGCCAGGCCATGGAGATGGGCGCCGCCGCCTGCCTGGTCAACACGGCCATCGCCACGGCCGCGGACCCCATCGGCATGGGCAGGGCTTTCGGACGGGCCGTGGCGGCAGGCCGTGAAGCGTATCTTGCGGGTCTCGGCCCGGTGAGCCATCTGGCCCGGGCCTCCTCGCCCCTGACCGGCTTTCTGGACGCTTCTGGAGGCGAGGCATGAGCTTTTTGCCCGAGGCCCTGCGCCTGTCCCGGGAACCCCTGGAGGAGCGGATGGCCTCCGTGACGGAGCACGATGCCTTGCGCGTGCTGGGCCGGGAGCACATGAACGAGGAGGCCTTCCTGGCCCTGCTCTCCCCGGCCGCTGCGATCCACCTGGAAGCCATGGCCAAACGCGCCCACGACCTCACCCTGCGCCACTTCGGCCGCACCATAAGCCTCTTCACCCCCCTTTACGTCTCCAACCACTGCGCCAACCACTGCCGCTACTGCGGCTTCGCGGCAGCAAACGACATCCCGCGCTCCCGCCTGACCCCGGACGAAGTACGGGCCGAGGGCCAGGCCATCGCGGCCACGGGCCTGCGTCAGGTGCTGCTTCTGACGGGCGAGGCCCCGCACAAGGCCGGGATGGACTACCTGGAAACCTGCGTGGGGATCTTGCGCCCCCTGTTCCCGTCCATCGCCGTCGAGGTGTACCCCCTGGGCACGGATGAATACAGGCGCCTTGCCGCGGCGGGCGTGGACGGGCTGACCGTGTTTCAGGAAACCTACGATCCGGTCCTCTACGCCGAACTGCATCCGGCCGGGCCCAAGCGCGACTATGCCTGGCGCCTCGATACCCCCATGCGCGGAGCCGAGGCGGGCTTGCGTCTGGTCAACATCGGAACGCTCTTGGGCCTGAGCGACTGGCGGCGGGAAATCTATATCACGGGACTGCACGCCGCCTGGCTGCAGCGGCGCTATCCCGGAGTGGACGTGGCCGTGTCCCTGCCACGCATGCGCCCACATGCAGGAGATTTCCAGCCAGCCCGCCCCGTGTCCGACCGCGAACTGGTCCAGGCCTTGACGGCCCTGCGCATCTTCCTCCCCCGCCTGTCCATCACCATCTCCACGCGGGAGACCCCTGTGTTGCGCGACAACATCCTGCCTCTGGGCGTGACGCGCATGTCCGCCGGGGTGAGCACGGCCGTGGGCGGACACGCCAAATCGGCCGGCACCGGACAATTCGAGATTTCTGACCCGCGCAGCGTGGCCGAGGTCTGCGCCATGCTCCATGCACGGGGCTACCAGCCTGTCTTCAAGGATTGGGAACCGTTGGAGGAAAACCTGTGAACCGTTTCGAGAAAGGCCTCGCGCGCTACCTGCAAGCAGATTTGCAAGCCTTTCTGCGCACCGTCAGAATTGGCGTCATCGGCGCGGGAGGCCTGGGTTCCAACTGCGCCATGCACCTGGTCCGATCGGGCTTCGCGGACCTCGTCCTGGCCGATCCGGACACGGTGGAACCCTCCAACCTGAACCGGCAGCACTTCACCCTGGCCCAGATCGGAGAACCCAAGGCGCAGGCCCTCAAAAACAATCTGCTGGCCATCAACCCGGCAACCAGGATTGAAACGCACCTGCTGGCCATCAATGCCGACAACATCGCGGTGCTGTTCGGTTCCTGTCAGGCCGTGGTCGAAGCAGTGGACGACGCGCGCAGCAAAAAATGCATCGTCGAAAGCCTGATCCCCACTGGTTGTCTGGTGGTCAGCGCGTCGGGCATCGGCGGTTCGGGCCTCGCCGGAAGGATGCTTGTGAGGCGGCCCCTGACCAACCTCGTTCTCGTTGGCGACCTGACCACGCCCTGCGACTCGGCCACGCCACCCTTCTCGCCTGGGGTGGGCATGGCCGCGGCCATGCAGGCCGACGCCGTCCTCCACCATTTCATCACCCTTTTTCAGGAGCGCTAGACCATGAACGGACGCACCCTCGTCACGGATCGTATCCGCACGGGTGGCCTCTACGGATTGACCGCCGAAAAATTCTCCCGTGGCCGCACCAATACCGAAGTGGTTCGGGCCATGCTCGACGCAGGCATAGGCATCATCCAATACCGCGAAAAAACGAAAAAAATGGGGATGAAACTCGACGAATGCCTTCTGTTGCGCCGCATGACCCGCGAATACGGGGCCGCCTTCATCGTCAACGACGACATCGATCTGGCTCTGCTCGTGGAGGCTGACGGCGTGCATGTGGGCCAGGAGGACCTGCCGGTAGCAGCCGTGCGCAGACTGGTCGGTTCGGACGTGGCCATTGGCCTGTCCACCCATTCACCGGACCAGGCCCGGGCGGCGATGACCGTGGGTGCGGACTACATCGGAGTGGGCCCGATTTTCGCCACGCGGACCAAGGAGGATGTCTGCGCGCCAGTGGGCTTGCATTACCTGGACTTCGTGGCGCACAACATCGACCTGCCCTGCGTGGCCATCGGAGGCATCAAGGAGCACAATTTGGCCGAGGTCAAGGCCCATGGCGCACGCTGTACGGCCCTGGTCACGGAAATCGTCGGCGCGCAGGATATGGGAACAACCATCCGCAGGCTGCAACGGATCCTCGAAAGCCACGGTTCGCCTCCGGACAGGACACGAAGCCGTGATTCTTGATCTTCATTCCCTCTTGCGCGTAAGGAAATGCCGGACAGGTTGAAACCGCGATTCATCACCGCACAAGGAGCATGGCATGGACACCGACTCGACCTCCCCGCACCGCTGGCGTTTCTTTCGTCTCGGCGGCTTTGATCAGGTCCGCCTCGACAGTGCCGAAGACCTCAAATACCTGCGCCAACTGGACCAGAAGCTGTGGGCGGCCCTGAGCTGTCCGGTGGGTGGTCTCGAATTCCCCTCCCGCACCCTGGCCTTCCTCGACACCGATGGCGACGGCCGGGTCCGGGTTCCGGAAATCCTGGCCGCCGTGGACTGGGTCTGTGTCGCCTTGCGCGACCTGCGACCCCTGCTGGCTGGCAACCCGGCCCTGCCCCTGGCCGCCATCGACGATGTCCATCCCGAAGGAAAACGCCTGCTCGACTCGGCCCGGCATATCCTGAGCTTTCTGAACCGGAGCGGGGCCGAGGCCATCACCATCGAGGACGTGACCGACACCCAGATCCTGCTCCAGGATTCCCCGTTCAACGGGGACGGGGTCGTCACCCCCGCATCAGCCCGTGACGGGGCGACGCAACATCTGATCGAGAATATCCTGGCGTGCCTGCAGGGCGTGCCGGATCGCAGCGGCGCGCCGGGAGTCGATGCCGCGTTGACCGAAAGATTTTTCGAGGCCGCACGCCTTTATGCCGACTGGTGGGCCGTGGCCCAGGCCAGCGACGACATCCTTCCACTGGGCGACGACACCGTGGTTGCAGCCCAATGCCTCCAGGCCCTGCGGGGCAAGCTGGACGACTACTTCACGCGCTGCAGCCTCGCAGCCTTCGATCCCAAGGCCGCCGACGCGTTGAGTCCGGCCCTGGCGACCTATGAAGCCATGGCTCCCCAGGACCTGAGCCTCGGAACGGAGCTGGCGCGTCTGCCTCTGGGCCGCATAAAGGCCGATCGTCCCCTGCCCCTGGGAAGCGGCTGCAACCCGGCCTGGGCCGATGCGCTGCAGGAATTCAAGACACGGGTCGTCGTTCCCCTCTGCGGCGAGCTGGACGCTCTCGACGCTGCACAATGGGAACAAATCAAGACAATCTTCCAGCCGCACGAGGCCTGGCTTGACGCCAAGGCCGGAGCCGAAGTCGAGGGCCTGGGCCTCGGGCGGGTCGAGGAAATCCTGGCCTCGGACACCCGCAAACGACTGGAAAAAATCATCGCCGAGGACCTTGCCCTGGCCGAGCAGGTCGATAGTTTCGAGGACGTTACCCGACTCGTGCACTATACCCGCGATCTGCTGGTGCTCCTGAACAATTTTGTGACCTTCCGCGACTTTTATGTACAGGACCGCAAGGCCGTGTTCCAGGCCGGCACCCTCTATCTCGACGGACGGGCCTGCGAACTCTGCGTCCGGGTCGAAAACCTTGACGCCCACGCCGCCCTGGCCCCGCTGAGCCAGACCTATCTGGCCTACTGCCGCTGCACGCGCCGGGGCAGCACCGAACAGATGCTCATCGCCGCGGCCTTGACCGGGGGGGATTCCGACAACCTGATGGTTGGACGCAACGGTATCTTCTATGACCGCCTGGATCAGGATTGGGACGCGACCATCGTCAAGATCATCGAGCACCCCATCAGCGTGCGACAGGCCTTCTGGTCGCCCTACAAGCGCATCGCCCGCATGATCGGAGAGCAGATCGTCAAATTCGCGCAGGCCAAAGACAATGCCGTGGGCGGCGCTGCCGGGGCAAAGATCGCCGACGTCTCGGCCAAGCCCGAAGCAGCCAAGGCCCCGACGCCCTTTGATGTCGGCAAGTTTGCCGGCATCTTCGCTGCCATGGGCCTGGCCCTGGGCGCCATCGGCACCGCCGTGGCCTCGGTCCTGGCCGGCTTCATGAACCTGCCCCTGTGGCAGATGCCCCTGTCCGTCGGCGGCGTCATGCTCCTCGTCTCCGGACCGGCCATGCTCATCGCCTACCTCAAACTGCGCCAGCGCAACCTGGCCCCCATCCTGGACGCCGGGGGGTGGGCCGTGAACACCAGGGCCGCCATCAACATCCCCTTTGGCGCGAGCCTGACCAGGCTGGCCGAGCTACCAAAGGGCGCGCAGCGGTCCATGATGCGCGACCCTTTTGCCCAAAAAAACACACCGTGGACACGCTGGGCCATTCTGCTGGCTCTTTTCGTGCTTCTGGGCATGGCCTGGGACAAGGGCTATATCCAGCAGCTGGCCGCGAGCGTGCAGTCTGCTCTTGCCCGCCCCCAATCCAACGTCGCGCCAGTGGTCACGCAGCCGGAACCCGTCGGCCAACCGGCTCCAAGGGGCTCGACCAAATGAGGCGGCTCGCCGATGCCCAGGCCCTGATCCAGGCCCCGCTCCCCGATGCTGAAAACGATGCAGGGCAATTGCGTCACGGCCTTTTGTTTCCAGCTGACGCCTTTCGCATTGGCCCATAAGCAGGCATTGCAGCCAGAGACGAAGAGCGACACCTTCTTTCTCTTGAAATGGCCCTCGCCGTGCAGAGGGCTTTTTCTTTGGCCAGGCCAGTGGCGCGGCCACGGTTTTACGCTTGCATTCCGGCACAGCGCGGCAGATGGTGCCGCCTGAAATCCCGCGCAAGGATCGTATGTCATGAAGCAACTCTCCTCCCTGGCCCTGCAGGCCCTTGTTTTTGCCCTGGTCTCGGCCAGCTTCACGACCATCTATCTGGTCCAGCCCGTACTGCCCGTCTTGCAGGCCGAGTTTGGAGTGTCCATCTCCAAGGCGGCCCAGACCGTGTCCATGGTCATTCTGGGCGTGGCCTTTTCCACTCTGATTTTTGGCCGCCTGGCCGACATGTACCCGGTCAAGCCGTTCATCATCCTGGGCGGAGCCGTGGTGTCCGGGGCTGGTCTGCTCTGCGCCCTGGCGCACGACATCAACATCCTCATCGGATTGCGTTTGATTCAGGGCTTCTTCATTCCGGCCCTGACCACCTGTCTGGCCACCTATCTGGCCCGAAACCTGCCCGTGGAACGCCTGAACGTGGTCATGGGGTCCTATGTTTCGGCCACAGTGGTCGGAGGGCTGGGCGGACGCCTTTTGGGCGGGTTCATCCACCCCCCCCTGCACTGGCGCTATGCCTTTGTCACGGCCTCGGCCATGGTCCTGGTCACGGCCGTGGCCGCCGTGCGGCTTTTGCCCCGGGAAGAGCGTCCGGCCAAAAAAACCGATGCGGATCCCGGTTTCGCGGAACTCATGACCAGACCCGACCTGCTGCGGACCTTCATGGTCGGATTCGGATCCCTCTTCGTCTTCGGCGCCACCTTCAACTATCTGCCCTTCTATCTGAGCGCTCCACCCTTTTTCGCGAGCACCAACCTGATCACTCTTTTGTATCTGACCTATATTGTCGGAGTCATCATCGCGCCCCTGTCCGGCAAATTCAGCAACCGCTTCGGCAACGGCCTGACCATGATTCTGGGTTCGCTGACCCTGGGCGCGGCCCTGCTCATGACCCACGTGCCGCACCTGGGCATGATCTGCCTGAGCCTCGGCATGGCCTGCGCCGGATTCTTCGCCATCCACGCCGCAGCCGTGGGCAGCATGAATCGCAAGCTGTCCGCCAGCCGGGGCCGGGCGAATTCGCTCTATATCTTATGGTACTATCTGGGCGGGTCGGCGGGAATCACGGTCATGGGACAGGCGTTCAAACTGTTTGGCTGGGCCGGGGTGACAGGAACGGGACTGGCGATGCTTGTGCTGCTCCTGGGACTTGGCGTCTACGAACTGCGCAACGGGCATTGATCCGTCGAGACTGTCCGACGAATCCTGCAAAGGCGTTTGGACGCCAGCCGTCACACATCTCCCGGCTCTTGCGTTCAGAACCAGCGCACCATCTGTTCCATGGGCCTTCGCGTCTTGCGTTTTGGCGGCCGGGTCCGGTAACCAAAAGCCAGCATATAGGCTACTCCGTATTCTTCCAGATCCACACCGAAATCCTCTGCCAGCACCCCGTCGACCTTGTCCTGCACAAACCCCTCGATGGGACAGGAGTCGATGCCTATCAAGGCGGCTGCCGTCATCATGTTGGCCTGGGCGATATAGCACTGCTTGCAGGCCCAGTCGAACATGGCCCGATCGTTGTCGAGCAGACGAAAATCGGATTGCTGGAACGTGGCGTAGTATTCGGTGCGGGCCGTGATGCGTTCCTCGGGCAATTCCTGAATCTGGCGCATAAAGTCCGCAATGCCAACGCTGTCGTATTTGAGAAGCGGAGTCTTCATGGCCAGACAGACCAGAAAATGGCTGGCCGTGGGGATCTGCTTCTTCCCTCCCCAGGTATGGGGCAGAAGCTTCATGCGAAATTGCATGTCCTGAACGACCAGAAACTGCCACGGCTCGAATCCAAAGGAACTGGGGGACAACCTTGCCGTTTCCAGAATGAACAGGAAATCTTCGTCCGGAATTTTGGCCCCGGGGTCGAATTCCTTGCATGCATGACGAAACATGAAAGCGTCGAGGATGATCTGCTTGTCCATGAGCGTCTCCTGGAATGGTTGTCCGACGATAACTGCCGCGGCCACGACAATTCACTGATTCACTACGCAGGCTTTGTCCAAAACTCAAGAATGGGTGAATATCCATGGCCCCATGTTGGTTTGACGCCATCGTCAAGGAAAGTCTTTTCTTTGCCACAAGCGCGGACAGGAGCGGAACAATCCACCGCGTGCTATCAGCCCTCAGATTTCGAGACCCTTGGTAGCACACTTTTAAATTTAATAAGAACACGGAGAATCAAATACATTTGAGCAATTCAATTCGCCTCGATTAATCCATAAGAGCAATACAAGTCCTTTTTTATTCAAATACAGATTGACCCAGAACAATTACCTATGCTACGGGAAAGAAAGGCCAATCTTGGGAGCTGCAAGACGCGCGAGGTCATGACAGATCGGCAAAAATTGTCGGCTGTCTTTTTATTCATACACTGATGGAGGTGTGTTATGAAGTTTTCTGTAGGTTTAGGCAAACCCGGGGCCGAGGAGCGGCTGGAAAAAAGTGGAGTCTCTCGTCGAGATTTCATGAAGTTCTGTTCCACCATCGCCGCGGTCATGGGAATGGAGGCTTCTTTTGCCAACAAAATCGCCCTGGCGTTGACTTCGCCGCAGCGTCCTTCCGTAGTCTGGCTGCACAACGCGGAGTGCACCGGCTGTTCCGAGTCCATTCTCCGCGCAGTCCGGCCTTTTATCGACGACCTGATCCTGGACACCATCAGCCTCGATTACCATGAAACAATCATGGCTGCCGCCGGCCACAAGGCCGAAGAAGCATTGCACAAGGCCGTGAATTCGCCCAACGGATTTCTGGCAGTGGTCGAGGGTGGCATTCCTTTGAAAGACAATGGCCTCTACGGCAAGGTCGGCGGCCGCACGATGCTTGAGATCAATTCCGAGATCCTGCCCAAGGCCAAGGCCGTCATCGCCTACGGCACTTGCGCCACCTATGGCGGCGTCCAGGCTGCCAAGCCCAACCCGACAGACACCAAGGGCGTCAACGATGCCTTGAAAAGCCTGGGCGTCAATGCCGTGAATATTCCCGGCTGTCCGCCCAACCCATACAACCTGGTTGGCACCATTGTGCATCTGCTGACCCACAGTCTGGCAATCCCGGCACTGGACGACATCAACCGTCCAACCATGTTCTTCGGTGAGACCGTCCACGAACAATGTGAACGCCTGCCCCACTACGAGGCTGGCCGGTTCGCACCCTCCTTTGATTCGGAAGAAGCTCGCAAGGGCTGGTGTCTGGCGCAACTCGGCTGCAAAGGCCCCACGACCTACAACAATTGCCCCAAGGTCAAGTTCAACCAGACGAACTGGCCGGTCGGTGCTGGCCATCCCTGCATTGGGTGCAGCGAGCCCGATTTCTGGGATACCGCATCTCCTTTCTACGAAGAAGCGTAGTCAGTTGTTGCGAAAGACTTAACCATTACTGAATCCAGAGGAGATAACCTATGTCCGGTTGCAAACCCAACAAAGCCCCGGGTGTCGTCGCCACCCCCATGGATACAACCTTCAAGGGGCCCATTATCGTGGACCCGGTGACCCGTATTGAAGGGCACCTCAAAATCGAAGTCGAAGTGGACCAGGGCAAGATCACCAACGTGTGGTCCAGCTCCCAGCTCTTCCGCGGCTTGGAACTGATCCTCAAAGGCCGTGACCCGCGCGACGCTCAGCACTTCACTCAGCGCGCCTGCGGCGTCTGCACCTACACGCATGCCCTGGCCTCTACTCGTTGCGTGGACAACGCCGTCGGTGTGGACAAGAATCTGCCCGATAACGCCCGTTTGATCCGCAATTTGGTGCTGGCCGCCCAGTTCCTGCACGATCATGTGGTGCATTTCTATCACCTCCACGCTCTGGATTGGGTCGACGTGACCGGCGCCTTGACTGCGGATCCCAAAAAAGCCGCATCCATCGCCAACTCCATTTCCACCCGCGTGACCAAGGCTGAAGACCTCAAAGCCGTGCAGGACAGAGTCAAAGGTCTGGTTGATTCCGGCCAGCTCGGCATCTTCACCAACGCCTACTTCCTGGGTGGCCACAAGGCCTACTATCTGCCCGCCGAGGTCAACCTCATCGCCACTGCTCACTACCTGGAAGCCCTGCACCTGCAGGTCAAGGCAGCCCGAGCCATGGCCGTTTTCGGCGCCAAGAACCCCCACACCCAGTTCACCGTGGTCGGCGGCGTGACCTGTTACGAAAGCTTGACCAACGAACGCATGGCCGAGTTCGTCGGCCTGTTCCAGGAGACCAAGCAGTTCATCGACGAGTGCTACATCCCCGACCTCCTGGCCGTGGCCTCATACTACAAAGACTGGGCCGGCATCGGCGGAACGACCAACTTCATGAGCTTCGGTGAATTCCCGGCCGTCGAAAGCGACATCAACAGCCGCTGGCTGCCCCAGGGTGTCATCATGAACCGCAACCTCGGTCAGGTCGACAACTTCGACCCGAAAATGATCGAGGAGCACGTCCGTCACAGCTGGTATCAGGGCGACAAAGCTCACCACCCCTATCAGGGCGTGACCGAGCCCAAGTACACCTCCTATGAGGATCGTGATCGCTATTCCTGGATGAAGGCCCCCCGCTACAACGGCCAATCCATGGAAACCGGCCCTCTGGCCACAGTCCTGGTCGCCTATGGCAAGGGACACCCGGAAGTGAAGAAGCTCGTTGATTACGTGCTGAGCTACCTGGGCGTCGGCGCTCCGGCCCTCTTCTCGACCCTGGGCCGCACCGCAGCCAAGGGCATTGAGACCAAGGTCATCGCTGACAAGATGATGGATTGGGTCAACGAACTCGCCGAGAACGTAAAAAGCGGCAACACGAAGATCTACCAGGATTGGAAGATGCCCGATGAAGCAGAAGGCGTTGGATACGTCAATGCTCCTCGCGGCGCTTTGAGCCACTGGATCAAGATCAAGGGCGGCAAGATCGAGAACTTCCAGCTGGTCGTGCCCTCGACCTGGAACCTTGGTCCTCGTTGCGCCGGTGGCAAGATGTCCGCAGTGGAAGAAGCTCTCATGGGCACCCCCATTGCTGATCCGGAACGCCCGGTCGAAATCCTGCGCACAGTACACTCCTTTGACCCCTGCATCGCCTGTGGCGTGCACGTCATCGATTCCAGGACCAACCAGGTCCGCAAGTTCAAGATCTGTTAATTGGCAAGGGCCCCGGTTTCGGGGCCCTTTTCTTTTCTTGAATCAGCCCTTCTTTTTGCGTAGCAGGGTAAATCCCTTCAACATGGACATGCGCATGACCGAAACTCGCATTCTCGTTCTTGGCGTTGGCAATATTCTGTACACCGACGAAGGCATTGGCGTACGTTGCATCGAAACTATGCAGCAACAGTATACCTTTTCGGAAAACGTCACCCTCATGGACGGAGGGACTCTGGGCACCCGGCTCATGGGCCCGATCATGGAGTCGGATTTTCTGATTGTCTGTGACGCGGTGCTATGCGGAGACAAGCCGGGGTCGGTGTATCGGCTCATCGGCGATGATTTGCGCAAAAGCCTGGGTTTTCGCGACTCCATGCACCAGACCGACCTGGTCGATACCCTCGGCATGTGTGAAATCGTCGGCAACCGCCCTGAGGCCATCGTCATTGGCATGGAACCTTTCGACTATGATTCCATGGCGCTGGAACTCTCGCCCACGGCCTTGGAATCCATGCCCGTGATGATCCGATCGGTCATTGCGGAGATCGAAACTGCTGGCGGAACCTGCACCCCCAATTAAGGAGGACACCATGTGTCTGGCCATTCCCGCAAAAATTGAATCCATTGAAAACGGCGTTGCCTCGTGCCGGGTCGGCGAAGGTGAAACCTTCGTCAACGCGTCCCTCATGCTCCTCGACCAGGAGGCGACTCTGGGCGATTACGTCATCATCCATGCCGGCTTCGCCATCCGCAAGCTGGACCTCAAAGAGGCCCAGGAATCCCTGACCATCCTGCGCGATCTGGCCAATGCCTATGCCGAGGTACAGCAGAAGTACGACCAGGAGGCGGCGGACCGTGCCAAGGCCTGAACGAGACAGAGGGCTTGGGAGCCTGACAGGTCTGGCCGTTTGCGAGGCTTTGGCCAGGACTTCTTTCCCTGCGCCGGAGTCGCCGTTGCCAGAAGGACTGTGGGGTGATGGCACGGCCATGGCCCTGAGCTTGGCCGAGAGCCTGATTGAAAGCCAAGGCGTCAACCAGCGCGACCAGATGATCCGCTACACAAGCTGGTTCCGGTACGGGTACCTGAGCTCCACCGAAACCTGCGAATACATCGACGAAGCGGTCAAACAGGCCACCTTACGTTTTGAGCGAACCTGGGATCCCGAGGATCACGAGGGGATACAAGGCGATACCTGTCTCTCCCGCGTGGCACCCGTGCCCATCTTTTTTGCCGGCTCCCGTCACGCGGTTCTTGATGCCTGCGCCCAGTCGACCCGAACCACCCACTCCGGCCAGCAGAGTCTTGATGCATGTCTGCTGCTCGCGGACATGGTCCACAACGCACTGCTTTCAACGGACAAGGCCCAGGTCGTCTGCTCAGAACTTCCTGCTGACCTTTGCCCCGAAGTCGCAGATCTGTGCACCGAAAGTGATCCCAGCGACCAATACGCAGTCTGCGTATCCCTGAAAACGGCCATGAACGCCTTCCGCAACAGCCGCTCTTTTGCCGAAGGAGCCCTGATCTGCTTTCCCAACGGCCCGCGGTCCATGGCTGCATACGGCCAGCTTGCCGGGGCCTGGTACGGATTCTCTGGGATTCCGAAAACCTGGCGTGACAGTCTGGTTCATTTCGATATTCTGGAAGAATTGACCGATCGCCTGCTCAAAACCTGATCCACACACGCTTGCCAAAAACAACCCTCGTCCGTAGCATGTTTATGCGCTGCGGCGCTCTCTAAAGTGTTCGCCGTATGGACTCGCCTGTCCGCACGGCCTTGATCGATACTTCCATCCCGACCTGAAACAACGAGCATTTCATATGAAGAGCAGTATCTCGGTAGCCGTCTCTCTTGTTTTCCTTCTTCTGGCCGGCGCCTTGGGCGCCCTGTATTACATCAAGGCAGAGTGGACTCCTCCGACCCTCTCTCTGACCCCCGAGCACTCCAAGGTCAGCGCCCGGACCGTCTTTACGGTCACGACCGCCGATCAGGACTCGGCCCTGCGCAGCCTTCAGATCGTAGCCACCCAGGGTGGAAAAAGTGTGGACCTCGTGAGCAAGACCCTGCCCGAAGGAATGACGGAACTGCGCGAAGAGTTCTCCATCCCCCGGACGGGCCTGTCCAATGGCCCTCTTACCCTGACGATCACGGTCAAGGACACCTCCTGGCATCGCTTTGGCCATGGCAACCGTGCTCAGATAGTGCGCGAACTGGAGATCGACTCCAAACCTCCCGTGGTCTCCGTTCTGTCCGGACAACACTACGTTAACTTCGGAGGAACCGGTCTCGCGGTCTACAGTACTGACGAGGAACTCGCTGTCAGCGGGGTCCGGGTAGGTGAACACTTCTTTCCAGGCTATCCGTATCAGCCCGGAAAGTATCTGTGCTTTTTCGCCACTCCCTACAATCTCGATCCTGCGTCAGTGAAACCGACCCTGGTTGCCAGCGATCTGGCCGGCAACGAAGTCTCTATCGGATTTCTTTTCCGCCTCCTGCCCAAAAAATTCAAGCAGGACAGCATCAACATTTCCGACTCGTTCCTGCAATCCAAGATGGGTCAATTCACGGAACTCTATCCAGAGTCGATCCAGCCCATCGATATTTTCCGGAAGGTCAATTCGGAGCTGCGGGCCAAAAACGTGGCTTCGCTGCTTCAGTCCGGCAAGGACACTGTCCCGCAGATGCTTTGGGAAGGACCGTTTCTCCGCCTGCCCAACAGCGCACCCATGGCCGGGTTCGCCGATAATCGCACCTATCTCTATCAGGGCCAGGCCGTGGACAACCAGACCCACCTCGGGGTGGACTTGGCATCTCTGGCCACATCCCCCGTGCCTGCAGCCAATTCGGGACGGGTCATCCAGGCCGAATTCATGGGCATTTACGGCAACATGATCATCATTGACCATGGATTTGGCGTGCAATCCCTGTATTCGCACCTGAGCGAAATCCATGTGCAGAAGGGCGAAAACGTTCAGCGCGGACAAATCATCGGCAAGACCGGCGCCACAGGCATGGCCGGTGGCGACCACCTGCATTTCGGCATGCTCATCTCCGGCCTGGAAGTTCAGCCCATCGAATGGTGGGATCCCCACTGGATCAAGGACAACATCACCTCCAAGCTGCAATGACGGCAAAAATCGCCCGGCATCTGGCCCGGAGCGCACCGCCAAAACCTCAACTACCGGGTGCAACCACATGAACGAATTCACCAACGTCACCGTGATCAAGAAGGCCAACGTCTATTTTGACGGCAAGGTCACCAGCCGCACCATCGTCCTTGCAGACGGCACGAAGAAAACCCTGGGGATCATGCTTCCAGGAGAATATGAATTTGGCACGACGGAAAAGGAAGTCATGGAGATTCTTGGCGGGGACCTGGACGTGCTGCTGCCAGAAGCGCAGGGATGGCGGCACTTTACAGCGGGCACGGCCTTCGACGTTCCGGCCAACTCGAAATTCTCCCTCAAGGTCCGCAGCCTGACCGATTATTGCTGCTCTTTCGGTTGAGCCCTGGAGCCCGGGTTGCCCCACTCGTTCAGGCCGTGCCGGGCGGCCTGAACCTGAACCGACGACCTGCGTGCCGGATCTCCGACAGGCCCTGGCGACAACATGCGGGCGGACACGGTTTGCATGGCTGAAGTGCCGTGACAGATTCTGCCCTTTTTGCTATCTCTTTGTTTCCATTGTCTGAAATACTTGCACCATAAAACCAGGCTATCCATTGCAAAACCCATGAGACGCTCCGCTTCCCTTGCTTTGGGCCTCTGCCTGCTCTTCAGCGGGGCAGGGCCGGGATTCACGGAAAAACCGCTGCGTCTTTTTTTTGAAAAGAACATTCAGGTAGAGGCCAAGCCCGGGGAAGAGCATACGGTCCTTGAAGGTGAGTGGCTGTACAAGATCCTTCAGAACAAGGGTTATTCCGGAGCCCGGATCGAGGAACTCATGCCCGCTATCCAGGCTCTGAACCCGCACATCCCTGACGTGAACCGTCTCAAGCCCGGCCAGATCATCCACATTCCCGAAAACACGACCATGGCTGCGCCTCCGGCGCTGCAAACAAGCCCGATCCCGCCAGACTCCTATGAAACGATACCCTATGTGGTGCGCCCCGGGGACACCCTGATCCAGGTGCTGCAAGCCAGGGGCGTTCCTTCCAGCCTGATTTTCGGCACGTACATGAATCTCTTCCTGGAGCTCAACCCGAGCATCCCCGACACAGACACCTTGCAGGCCGGGCAGGAGATCATCCTGCCCATCGTCAAATTGAAAAAGACAGAGACGGCCCAGCCACTCCCCGCGAGTCCGGAGCCGGCAATTGCCAGTCCCCAAACAGGGGTCCAGCCGGGCCCCTCCGTGGGAGGACCGATTCAGACTCCCGCGGCAACGTTTCCCGAAACGCCGCCATCCTCCTTCACGGCTCCCGCTGTCCAGCCGGCAACGGTGCCCCCGGCCCCTGCACCGGCCCAACAGGAACAAGCCGCAAATGAAAACGCATCCTCGACCAACTCCACAAAAACGGATGCGGTTCCAGAGCGCGCTCCGCGCACAGGTCTCCCCTTTGTCCAGACCGTGCTCGAGCAGATGCGTTTCCGGTTCACGCCCGGAGACGAGAGCATGTTTCCCCTGCCGGGTTCGGGCTGGCTCCACGTCAAGCTCCTCGAAACGCCCTTGCTTGAAACACCCTGGGGCGGCAAGGCGCTGCTCTGCCCCGTGCCCAAGAACTCGGAATGGATCGAGAATGCCGGCAAGCTGGGCATGCGGGTCTGCACCGTCTCTCCCAACTGGTCCCTGCATGAAATTTTGGAAAAGCTGGCATCCTCATTCCCGGACCGTTTCCGCCTCTGGAGTGCTACCCAGGAGCTGGTTCTGACCCGTGACGGGATCGGGTTGACCTTGCTGTCTCCCCATATCGCCATCACGGAACACGGCGGAAAAAAAAGCATCCACATGATCTGGGCCAGGCAATCTCCAAACGAACCGTTCCTGCCGCAGGGACTGCCCGAGGTGCTCGAATCAATTCAGGTGAAAATCATCGAACTGGATTCCTTCAACGAGCTGTCCCGTTTGCCGAGCCGCCCGCGGGAATCCATCTACGTCCCCGTGGCCACGCACATGGAATTGATCCGGGCCATAAACCCGAAAAACCCCGAGGAGTTCTTCGGACAATCCCTCCCGGGCAGCCTGAACGCTCTTTTGCAGCTGTTGCGCGACAAGGATCTGCTGCACCAGGGCATGGTCCAGGCTTCCTGGGTTGGCGGCTTGCAGAACCGCATCGCAGTGCAAGTCCCGGCCTGGACCGTGTCCGGCAGCGAAAACCAGATTGCCCTGCTGGACCGCCGTTTCGCCGATCCGTACCTCGTTTCCGTCCTCTCCCACGAGGGCTACACCTGTTTCGTCCTTCCCGATTGACCCCGTATGCCCCACGCTTTCCGTATCTACGGCCACTTGGCCGGCTTGAATGACGTCCAGCTCCGATCCTGCCTCGCGCACCTGAGCTCTTATGAATGCGCCGTCAGCGGCCATGTCCTCGACTTCGTGCATGAAGGCGGATTCGTGGATGTGGACGGCGATCTGGATGGCCTCCTGCGCCTGATCGGCCCGGAGGTGAGCGGCGTCATCGACATCATCAACCATCAGGACTGGGAAATGTTCCGCTGCACCCTGAAAAATGGAACCCTGACCCGCGCGCGCATCCTCCTGGACAACGCCCTGGACACGGCTTACGCATCGGAGCGCCGCACCTAGCCTCAAGGAGACACCATGCACGAACTGTCCATTGCCGAGAGCCTGATCAAGATTATCGGCGAGGAAATGGCCAAACATGGCCTCACGAAATTGCTGACCGTCAAGATTGTCTATGGGCAGATTTCGGCCATCGTCCCCGAGGCCCTGGAAACCGCCTTCGAGATCCTGACCGTGAACACCCCCATGCAGGGGGCGAAAATGGAGGTCGAGGTCAAACCCATGGTCGTGCGCTGCCGGCAGTGCGCGCAGGAATTCAGCCCCAGCCACGAAGAGCGCATCATCATGCCCTGCCCGCGCTGCGCCACGGAACTGGGGCATGAGATCATTTCCGGCCGGGAACTGTACATCGAACATATCGAAGCCGAATAATCTGGAGGAACGCATGAAAGTCGATGTGGTACGCAATATCCTGGAGGCCAACGACGCCGTGGCCGCGGAACTCAACGCTCATTTCACGGCGCGCGGCATCCTGGCCCTCAACCTGATGAGTTCTCCGGGATCTGGAAAGACCTCCCTCTTGGAGAGAACCTTGACGGACCTGAAAGGAGAATTCTCCATGGCCGTCATCGAAGGCGACTGCCAGACCGAAAACGACGCCCGCCGCGTGGCCGCCACGGGCGCCAAGGCCGTGCAGATCAACACGGCCGGAGGCTGTCACCTCGACAGCTCCATGGTCCGCGACGCCGCAGAAAAGCTCGGCCTGGACGGCATCGACATCCTGGTGGTCGAAAATGTCGGCAACCTGGTCTGCCCGGCGGAGTTCAGCGTGGGAGAGGACTGCAAGGTGACCATACTGAGCGTGACCGAGGGCGACGACAAGCCCGAAAAGTACCCCTTCATCTTTGCCGAATCCAGGGTCATGATCCTGAACAAGATCGACCTGCTGCCGTACGTGAATTTCAGCGTGGAACGCGCCAGCGCCTTTGCCCGCTCCATCAACAAGGACATCGAGATCTTCACCCTCTCGGCCACCACGGGTCAGGGCATGGATGCCTGGTACGAGTGGCTGCGCCGGGAGCGGGCCAAGAAGAAAAAGTGATCTCTCGGCAATGACGGCAAGACGCCCGCCCTCGGAAACGATGGCGGGCGTCATTTATTGTGTATTCCTGAAATGGGCCGTGGACAGCACAGTCCGAAGGGACATGTTCAGATGCTGAGGCCGCTCAAAAACCATTCTGGCAAGGCGCACGGCTAATTTTGAAGGGCGAAGTGTAGCCGTCTACATGAGCACTTCAAAATAGCCGTGCAACGCAGTCCAGAAGGGATTTTTCAGCGGCCTCACGCCCCGGCCAGGACTCCATCGACCATGGACTGGGCCTCGGCCTTGATCCGCTCCAGATGCTCCCGGCCCAAAAAGCTTTCCACATAGATCTTGTACATGTCCTCGGTGCCCGAGGGCCGGGCCGCGAACCAGCCGTTCTCCGTGACCACCTTCAGCCCGCCGATGGACGCCCCGTTGCCGGGAGCGTGGGTGATTTTGGCCAGGATGGGTTCTCCGGCCAGTTCGGACGAGACGATCTGCTCTGGCCGCAGGGAGGCCAGAAGCTTCTTCTGGGCCATGTCCGCCGGGGCCTGCAGACGCTCGTAGAGCGGGCATCCGTGCCGCCGCTCCAGGTCCAGATACAGGTCGCCGGGATCCCGACCCGTCACGGCGGTGATCTCGGCGGCCAATAGGTTCAAAAGAATCCCGTCCTTGTCCGTGGTCCAGACCGTGCCATCCCTGCGCAAAAAGGACGCACCCGCGCTTTCCTCGCCGCCGAAGCAGCAGGTTCCGGCCAGCAGGTCGTCCACGAACCATTTGAAACCCACGGGCACCTCCCGCACCATGCGGCCGTGCGCCGCGACCACGCGGTCGACCATGGAACTGGTGACCAGGGTCTTGCCGACCTGGGACGCCCCTGGCCAGCCCGGACGGTGCGCCAGGAGATAGTCGATGGCCACGGCCAGGTAATGGTTGGGATTCATGAGCCCATGCCCGGCCGTGACAATGCCGTGACGGTCGGCGTCGGGATCGTTGGCGAAAGCGATGGAAAAGGAGTCCTTCATGGCGATGAGCTTGGCCATGGCATGGGCCGACGAGCAATCCATGCGGATCTTGCCGTCCTTGTCCAGGCTCATGAACATGAAGGCCGGGTCCAGGACAGTGCTGACCACCGAAATGTTCAGTCCATACTGTTCGGCGATGGGTTCCCAGTACGCATGCCCGGCGCCGCCCAGGGGGTCCACGCCGATGCTGATCCCGGAGCCCCGGATGGCGTCCATGTCGATGGCGCTGCCCAGGTCCAGAACATAGGGACGGATGAAATCGTGCTCGCGGCACAGCCCCTGGCGCAGGGCCGTGCTCAGGGCGATGCGGCGCACCTGGCCTGGCGCGGCCAGCAGACTATTGGCGCGCTTTTCGATCCAGCCCGTGACGTCGGTCCCGGCCGGGCCGCCGTGGGGGGGATTGTACTTGATGCCGCCGTCCTCGGGAGGATTGTGGGACGGCGTGATGACGATGCCGTCGGCCAGGCCGGAAGTCCGACCCCGGTTATAGGTCAGCACGGCGTGAGAAACGACCGGGGTCGGGGTATGGCCGAAGCCCCGCTGAAAACAACAGTCCACGCCGGCGGCGGCCAGCACCTCAAGGGTCGTGCGCAGGGCCGGCTCGGACAGGGCGTGGGTATCAATGCCCACGAAAAGAGGACCGTCGACCCCCTTGGCCTTGCGGTGCTCGCACACGGCCTGGGCAATGGCCAGGATGTGTGCTTCGTTGAAGGAAGTCTTGAAGGCGCAGCCGCGGTGTCCGGACGTGCCGAAGGCCACGAGCTGGCCGGGAACGTGCGGGTCGGGGGCGAGGGTATAGTAGTCTGCTATCAAGCGCGGGATGTTGATGCGCAAAGATTCCGGCACAGAGGCGCCGGCAAGGGGATGGAGGGCCATGAATGCTCCTTGCGACCGGGATGATTGCTCCCGAGGTTAGTTCGTCTTGGCGCCCGGAACTGGATTCCCGCCACCGTGAGCGGCCTGGGAACGCTTGTACGTGTCCCACACGGCCCTGTCGTTGGGGTCCAGTTCGTAGGCCTTCTTGAAATAGGGCGTGCCATCACGACCCGCCTTTTGAAAGATGACGCCGATGTTGTAGGCGACGTTCTTATTCGACCCAGGCAGTTCAGGCTTCTGTTCCAACGCTTTCTGCACCGTGTGCAGGGCCTGTGCGTACTCCTTGCCCTCACTGTATGCCAAGGCGGTGTTGTACAAAAGCCCGGCGTTATCCGGAACAACAGCCAGGACTCGGCTGTACTCCGCGACGGCTTCCCGCCACCTTCCCTGCTTGCGCAAGGAGATGCCCAGGACGTTGACCGTGGCGATATCCTCGGCGGTGAGGTTGCCGCCCTTGAGGTCCAGGGCCAACTTGGAATAGCGAATGGCCATTTCCGAGTTCCGACTGACGCAAATGTCAGCGATTTTGCTGGACAAGTTGGACACGAATTCCGCCGCTTCGCGCTGGGCCACGCGCATCGCCTGCTCGAACAACTCCGCGGCCACCGCGGCTTCACCCCGGACGATTTCAAGTTCGCCGATCTGCAGAATGCGCTGGGTGTTGAGGGGACTTATTTCGTTGAGCCGCCGCAAGTACGCGAGCCGCTTGTCCGGATCGCCAGTCTGTTCGTACAGGGTCGCAAGACGTTTGAGGGGGGTGAGGTAGAGTTCGGCGTGCCGGACCGCCGCCAGATACATCTCCTCGGCCCGGGCCGACATGTCCAACCCCTTGTAGGCGTCACCCTTGATCATGAAGCCGGCGGCGCTTCCTGGCTTCATGGCCAGGATCTCGTCGGCGACCAGCATGGCCTCGCCCCAGACGCCCTCTCCAAGCAGCTTCTTGCCCGTATCGATAAGCTTGCTGAGTTGTCCCTGGGGGGCGATGGTGAACGCAAACTTCTCCGCCACCGAAGCCACGGAGATGGGTTTGGTGATGATGTTGTCCGCCCCTTGTTCAACGAGCAGGGCCGTGGTGTACTGATCCACTTCCTGAGTCAAGACAATGGTTTTCGCACCAGCGCACATCCGTTTCGTGCTCTCCATGATCTGGGCCATATTCGTCCCGGCCACGCTTCGTTCCAGGCAAACGATGCAACGGGCCTCCACGCTCTGATGCAACAGGGCAAAAAGATCGTCGAGACGGGTGACGTGACTCAAGGATTTACGCGACACCCCCAGGGTTTGAAAGAGCACGCTCTTGATCAGTTCCACAAAACCAGCGTCTTCGGTCACGGCCATGAACCGGCCGCCGTCCATGACGAAATCAAAGATTGTCGCCCCGATGGTGTCCTTGCCTGTGTCAGCAACCGTGCCAACCGTGTTCATCTGTTTTCCGCCATGATTCTCTCCAAACGACCTTCCCGAATGGGAAGGCAATGGTTCTTGGGTACACAATCCGGCGCGGATGTTCAACGTGCGCATTCCGCACGGCAGGTCGAAACACGGCCCGTCCAAAGCCGTTCAAACCGACTTTTCACTTGATTTTGACCCTCGCCTCGCCTAATGGATTTGCTCCACAAATGGACCGCCCCCATAGCTCAGGTGGATAGAGCACAGGATTCCTAATCCTGGTTTGCCCATGTTCGAGTCATGGTGGGGGCACCAGTACAGACAGCGGTTTGCAGTTTTTCGGACACACCCGAGACCTGTGAACCGCTTTTCTTTGGTTCATCCGGTCTTGGCTGCCAGAACCTGTTTCAGGGCGGCGTGGATTTTCTCAAGACTGACGGGCTTGGACAGGTAGTCGTCCATCCCGGCCTGCAGGAACTTCTTGCGATCCCCGTCCATGGCATAGGCGGTCAGCGCGATGATGGGGATGCGGCACTTGGCCCCCAGAGTCTCCGAACTCCGAATGGCCCTGGTCGCCTCGACCCCGTCCATGACCGGCATCTGGACATCCATGAGGATGCAGTCAAAATCTTCCCGGATCAGAATGTCCAGAACCTGTCGGCCGTTCTCGACCAGAACCACCTCGTGTCCCGATTTTTCCAGCAGTCTGCGGATGACAAAAGCATTGGACGGCTCGTCCTCGACCAGCAGGAGGCGAAGACCGCGAGGAGGCGGCGCGGCGCCGTCCTGCGCCCTGGCCGCGGCTTCCCTGGCGGGAAGCTTGAAGGGCAGCACCACATGCACCGATGTTCCCTGGCCAAGCTCGCTGTCCATGGTCGCGTGACCGCCCATCATGTGCACCAGCCGACGCACAATGGCCAAGCCCAGGCCTGCTCCCTGGTGCCTGCGGGTGTAGGAGCTGTCGACCTGCACGAAGGGCTTGAACAACTCCTGGATCCGAGCCTCCGGGATTCCGATGCCCGTGTCCGAAACAGAGAAGAGGACGCGCACCATGCCATCGTCTCGTCCCGCCAGGGGAACCATTTCCACCCGCACAGAGCCCGTCTCCGTGAACTTGAGGGCATTGCCGACCAGATTGAAAAGAATCTGGCGCAATCTGGCGTCGTCGCCAATCAGACGTGTCGGCAGGAACGGATCCACGGCGCATTCCAAGGTGATTCCCTTTGCCCGGGCCGTGGGGGTGAAGAGATCGAAGACCGAATCGCTCACCTCTGCGATGCTGAACTCCTGCTCGAGAATATCAAGCTTTCCGGCCTCGATGCGGGAAATGTCCAAAAGGTCGGTCAACAGCCGGGTCAAGCGGTCCGACGAAGTGATGGCCATGGACACAAACTGACGCTGCTCCTCGTCCAGGAGCGAGCCCTGCAACAGTTGCATCATGCCCATGATCCCGTTCAGAGGGGTGCGCAGTTCGTGGCTCATGTTGGCCAGGAATTCGCTCTTGGCCCGATTGGCGGTTTCGGCGGATTCCTTGGCCAGGACCAGCCCCCTCTCGGTGCTTTTCTGTCTTGTTATGTCCAGGGCGCAGAGCAGAACCCGAGGCTCTTCGGCGGTGGGCAGGAATGCCGTGCTGACCAGCAGGCAGATTTCGTGGGTTTCGCCGCTGTCGCCGGTATCCATCCAAAATTCGAGCCCCTGCCGATTCTGGCCGTCTCCGAAAGTGTCCAGAACTGTTTGGCGAAGAACGCAAGTTCGGCATGCCTGCCCGGATCCGCAGCCTTGCCTGGCATCGAAACGATGTCCGCAGCGCAGCACCTCGCCGCAGCGCTGGCCCATCACGTTTCGCTCTGTCCCGGCCACGAACACCGATGCGGCCGAATTGATCTTGGTGATGCGCATGTCCGGGTCAAACACCAGCATGGCCACCGGAGCGCTGGTGTAAACGGCCGAAAGCTCGGCCAGAGCGCCCTGCAATGCCATGTCGGCCCGCTTGCGCTCTGTGATGTCCTGGAAGGCCCCGCCCACCTTGACGACGGCTCCCGACTCATCGCGCACCGCCTCGCAGGTGGTCCGCACCCAGACCCGCTTGCCGCGCGTCGTGACGATTTCCACCTCCTCGTCATAGGAAGCGCCATGACTGACGCAATCCCCGAAGACCTTGGCGATGCGCTCCCGGCAGTCCGGTGCATAGAAGCGCAACGCCTCCTCCACGGACGGGGAATATCCTGGCGGCATCTCGTGGATGACCGCGACCTGGTCGGACCATTTCATCCAGTTCTTGGTCAGGTCCAGGCTCCACCCTCCGAACCGGGAAATGCGCGCCGCCGTATCCAGCAGGGCCTTGCTCTCCCGCAGCGAGGCGGTGCGCTCCTCGACCCGTCGCTCCAGGGAATCCCTCTCCTGGCGCAAGGCGTCCTCGGCTCTCTTGATGCGCAAAGCCACATGGACCTGGGAGACCAGTTCGTCGGGCTCAATGGGCTTGGACACAAACGCGTTGGCCCCGGCCTCCAGACCCAGGATGCGGCTCTGGGTGTCCGTTCTGATGGCGGTGATGAGGATGACCGGGATGTGGCTCGTGCTCTCGTCGGCCATCAGCAGGCGGCAGGCCTCGATGCCGTCCATGCCCGGCATCTTCACGTCGAGCAGGATGACGTCGGGCTGTTCGGCCCTGGCCAACTCGATTCCGGCCGGACCGGACAGAGCCGTCAGAACGCGGCAGGCGGGCAGAAGATTTTTCAACAGGGCCGAGAGGGTGACCAGATTGTCAACCTTGTCGTCGATGGCCAGGATGTCGGGCATGTCGGTCACCCCTTGAACCGTTTGTCGATGACGCGCAGCAGCCTTTCCGGATCGATGGGCTTGGACAGATAGTCCTCGCAGCCCGCGGCCAAAATGCGCTCCCGGTCGCCCTTCATGGCCTGGGCGGTCAGGGCGATGACCGGGATGTGTCGCAATCCCGGGTCGGCTTTGAGACGCGCCGCCACAGCCATCCCGTCCAGGCCGGGAAGAGCCATGTCCAGAAGAATCAGATCCGGTCTGAACTCGGCAGCCAAGCGCAGACCATCCTCACCATTCACCGCCGGGATGATTCTGAAGCGGTTGCCCAGGATGGCCTCCATGGTGACCATGTTGTCCGCATTGTCCTCGACGACCAGAACAGTCGGCTGGCCCGAGGAGGCGGCAGGAATCACGGGCTGTCCGGCGAAAAGCCCCTCGGATCCGGCCTGGTCCTGAACCGACCCCGGCTTCCGCGCGTGGATCGACTCCAGCATGGACCCGACCTGACGCAGCAGACTGGCCTGGTCCACGTCCCCTTTTTGTACCAGTTGCTGGACATTGTTCGCGCTCAGACGCTTGAAATCCTCCGCGCCCAGGTCCTTGGCCGTGAGTATGAGCACTGGGAGAGTTGCCGTTTCCGGACGGTTGCGGATTTCTTCCAGAACCTCGAAACCGTCCACCTCCGGCATCATCAGGTCCAGGACGATGCCGTCGGGAACGGTTTTGGCGACGAAGGCAATGGCCTCACGGCCGGTGCGCGCCACGTCCACGGCGTAGCCGGCGCTTTCAAGCACGCTTCTGACCTGGATCACGGCCGCCTCGTTGTCCTCGACGAGCAGGATCCGCATGTTGCCCAGGGGCTTGCCTCCGCCCGATCTGCCGCAAGGGCGCGAACGGGACGGCGGGGTTTCGGCGGCAGATCCAAGGGGAAATGACCCGCTTCCTGGCGCCGTGTCCCTCCAGGCCAGGGGCAGGGTCAGGATAAACGTCGAACCCTCGCCCAGGACGCTTTGCACCTCGATGTCTCCGCCGAGCATCCGCGCTGCCTTGCGCGCGATGGCCAGCCCCAGGCCCGTGCCTTCGTGTCGCCGGGAAGAGGACTCATCCACCTGCCGGAATTCGTCAAAGATGAAGCCCAAAGCCTCCTGGGCAATGCCGATGCCCGTGTCCATGACGCGGATGGACACCTGTTCCCCGTCACTTTCCGCCGCAACAATCACGCTGCCCCTATCCGTGAATTTGACCGCGTTGGCCAACAGATTCTGCAGAATCTGCACGACCCGGACTTCATCGCTGCAGAGCGAAGGAAGATCCTCTGGGATGTCTCGAACCAGCGATATCTGCTTTTCACCGGCCAGGGGGGCCATGCTTTCCATGATGTTGTCCAGGGTCAGGCGCAGGGAAAAGATGCGCGGACGCAGATCGATCTTCCCGGCTTCGATCTTGGCCAGATCGAGCAGATCGTTGATCAGGGCGAGAAGATTCTTCCCGTTGCGCTCGATGATCTCCAGATAATTGACTTCTTCGGCACTCAGCTTCGAAGCGGACTGCATCAGCATCACCCGAGACAGAGCCAGCACGGAATTGAGCGGCGTGCGCAGTTCGTGACTCATGTTGGACAGAAAGGCGCTTTTGAGCCTGCTGGCCTCTTCCACGGCCAGCCGCTGCTGCTCCAGTTCCACGTTCTGCTCCTGCATTTCCTCGGCCTGTTTGCGCAGCTCGTTGGTTTGCGCCCGCAGCTCCTCCTGTTGGGCCTGCAGCTCCTGGTTCGTGTCCTGCAGTTCCCTCGCCAGGCGCCGTGTCTCGTCGTTGGCCAGAAGGTTGGCCAGCACCGTGCCGACCAGCGTGACCCAGGGCTGGTCGAAGACGGCCAGGGCCTGCGCCGAGTATGGCCGAATGCTGGCCAGGGAAACCACGGCCCGCACGCTGCCGTTGCTGACAAGGGGGACACTGATGATTTCCCGTGGCTGGACCTCGCCGGTGAAGGTCTTGAACCGAAAGCCGGCATCGGCCGGGATGTCCCGCAAATGGACGGTCTTTTTGGGGATGTCTCGAACCAGCGATATCTGCTTTTCACCGGCCAGGGGGGCCATGCTTTCCATGATGTTGTCCAGGGTCAGGCGCAGGGAAAAGATGCGCGGACGCAGATCGATCTTCCCGGCTTCGATCTTGGCCAGATCGAGCAGATCGTTGATCAGGGCGAGAAGATTCTTCCCGTTGCGCTCGATGATCTCCAGATAATTGACTTCTTCGGCACTCAGCTTCGAAGCGGACTGCATCAGCATCACCCGAGACAGAGCCAGCACGGAATTGAGCGGCGTGCGCAGTTCGTGACTCATGTTGGACAGAAAGGCGCTTTTGAGCCTGCTGGCCTCTTCCACGGCCAGCCGCTGCTGCTCCAGTTCCACGTTCTGCTCCTGCATTTCCTCGGCCTGTTTGCGCAGCTCGTTGGTTTGCGCCCGCAGCTCCTCCTGTTGGGCCTGCAGCTCCTGGTTCGTGTCCTGCAGTTCCCTCGCCAGGCGCCGTGTCTCGTCGTTGGCCAGAAGGTTGGCCAGCACCGTGCCGACCAGCGTGACCCAGGGCTGGTCGAAGACGGCCAGGGCCTGCGCCGAGTATGGCCGAATGCTGGCCAGGGAAACCACGGCCCGCACGCTGCCGTTGCTGACAAGGGGGACACTGATGATTTCCCGTGGCTGGACCTCGCCGGTGAAGGTCTTGAACCGAAAGCCGGCATCGGCCGGGATGTCCCGCAAATGGACGGTCTTTTTGGTCAACAGCACCCGCGCCAATTCCCCTTCCACAGAGGAGGCGTCCCGCGGCTGCAAGCGGCCAGAGTCCACGCCAATGGAAACAGACGGTTCGAAGACATCGTCCGGCCGACGCAGATAGTAAGCGCCCATCTGCGAGTCGGTGATCTCGACCAGTTGTTGCAGCAGGGCCTGCCTGAATGTCGGCAAATCGGCAGCGGCCAGAAAGGATTCGGAGATTCTCTGATTCGTGTCGCGCGACTGCATCTGCGAGGCAATGGACGAGGCCATGCGGTTGAACGCGGCGGACAGCACCCCGAACTCGTTCCCGGAAACGTACCCGCAGCGGGCGCCCAGCTCACCTTTTTCGAATCGCCGCGCGACCAGGGCCAGCTCGTCCAGTGGCCCCCGGATGCGTAGGGCCAGCAGATAGCCGATCAACGACGTGAACATAATAATGACGCCTGTCACGAAAAAGATCTGGCCGTTCAAGTTCTGGTTGTGCGCGGTGACGTCCTTGAAAAGTGCGTCGCCCCGGTCCTGGGAGGAACCGCTGATGACGTTGATGCGATCCAGCGTCAATTCCGCTTGCTGACTCGCGACCCCCCCAGGCTTGCTGCGGCGCATTGCCTCGACGCGCTGTCCAGACTGGAGCAGACGAATGGTCTCCCTGCGCATGGCCTTCCATTGCGCGAAGGCTTCAAGAGCGTCCTCCACGTCCTGGCGCGGCCCCAGATAGTGGTGGAAGATGACCTCGAACTGCTGATAGGCGTCGACCTCGTAGCGTTCCTGGCGGACCAGCGTGGTTTGGAATTCCGCGTCGTCTTCGGCCAGGAGCAGATCCTTCAGACCGCGACTCATGGCTATGACGTCATATTTGAGTTCGCCCAGGGCACGACGGACCACGAGGGCATGGTCGTAGAGCCCCCTGGTCCCTTGCCAGATCAGGTCCGTCTGCACCCAGGCCAACCCGCCCAGAAGCAGGACAAAGGCCAGTATGATTCCCAGGCTCAGACGCAGCTGCGTGCCTACCTTCAGATCCTTCAGTTTCATGAACCGTCATCTCCTACCGTTTACGATAGATCGGGCAGAAATCCGTCTCACGGCTGAACGCGTACCGATATTCCGGAACCGGCGCCTCCGCCTCTCCCAGAACCAGATATCCACCAGGGGCGAGGGCGTGGTACAGTCTGGAAAAAATATCCAGCTGGCGCTCGGTATTGAAATAAATGAGCAGGTTGCGGCACAGCTCCAGGTCAAAATTTCCAAAAATGCTGTCTGGTGGCACACTGTGCTTCGTGTCGAGCATGTCGTGGGAGGAAAAGGTCACCAAGGCTCTTGCATCCAGGTTCAGACGGAAGCCATCGCCTGCTGCAGTGAAGTATTTGGTCAGGAGCCCGTATTTGACATTCATGACGCTTGACCGCGGGTAGACCGCTGCGCGGGCCCCCTGCAGGGCCTTGGGATCGATATCCGTGGCGAAGATGTGCAGGTTCAGGGGCGGGGTGTCCTTCTCCAGCAACTCGCGGATCAGGATGGCCACGGAATAGGACTCCTCGCCCATGGCGCAACCCGCGGACCAGACCCGCAGGGAGGGCTCCTGTCGGCGGGCTTTTGCCTGCACGATATCCGGCAGGATCTTGTGGGCCAGGAACTCGAAGGTCAGTGGATCGCGGAAAAAACGGCTGACATTGATGGTGATGGCATCGAGGAGGGCATCGAGTTCCTCCTCGTTGCGCAGGAGGTGGGAGTGGTAGTCCTGGTAATCATCGCACCCCACGGCGGCCAGTCGCTGACCAATGCGGCGTTCAAGCATGGCCGGATGATAGCCATTAAAGTCGAAGCCGTGCCGCTCCCGCAGACAGTCGAGAATCAGCTTCAGCCCGGTTTTCATCTCCGCCATGCAAATCCCAGTCGCGGCATGTCCATCTCCCTCGGAAAAAAAGACCACGGCCAGCGGCAAGCCCGAAACGGTTTGCCCTGAAGCGTCTCCAACGCCGGCATACCAAAAAACCAGGGCCACGCAAACAGACATCACGCCATGGTACAAAAAATAAACAGCACGCTGGTATTCTCCCTGGTCCCGTTCAATGTGGCGTCAAACATATCATTGCGCAGCCTGGCTCAAATCTGCGCCCAGGCTTTCCGGCCCCCCTGAATAAACGGAAAAAGGAGCCCCTGCGGACCCCATTTTTGCTGCTTCACCCATGGCGTATTTTCTCCGGATACGTGCATGACTGACGTAAAAAGGCGTGTTCAGTCTGGTCATGAGCGTAATTCAAAGCCAAGCGGTGAACAAGGATGAGTGGACACTGTTCGAAACAACACAAATTTGTGCATTGACAAATTGAAATTTGAATTGGTAATAAAATCAGGAATTAAATTGAACCTTTCGAGAGAAGTAAATAAAATGCTTTGATAGCGATATAGGAGGATTTATACTATGATCATATGGAAAGGATGGGGGATTCTTGCTTTAATTGTTCCCCTGGCGTGCTCATGGACTGCAAGTGCTATTTTTGACTTCTTGTATGGAATTGATTTTTATAAAAATAGTGTTTGGGCGATGCCGCTGACTATTGGATTATCATCGATTCCCATAGGGCTTATTGGCTACTCGCTCAATGCGAAGCCGGGGAGAATACTGATTGACCCCGAAAGCAACGAGCGGATTGAGATAAAAACGATTCATTCAATGTTTTTGATTCCACTCCAATATTGGTCCGTCGTAATATTATTCATATGCTTTTGGATGTACGCCTCAAACACAGGGTTGATATATAAATAATTACAATGCTAAATGTTCATGAATTCTTGACAAATACGTCACCTTTCATTCCCCTTGAAAATATCCGAAAAGACGATCCCATATCGATTTGTTCCTCAGCATAACAAACAACGAATACATGCCAGACACACAGCGAACAACAAAAAAGCCGTCATCTCTGACGGCTTTTTCGTTTCGGCATTCAATAGGAATTTTAGGTATTTAAGTGGTGGAGCTACGCGGGATCGAACCGCGGACCTCTTGAATGCCATTCAAGCGCTCTCCCAGCTGAGCTACAGCCCCACAACGCGAAAACGGTTACTGCCCAAAGCGCGTTCAAAAGGCAAGCATTTTTTCCTGCAACGTGCCTTCTTCGAGAATCTTGAGCGCTTGCGCCACAGAGGCGTGGCTGCCCAATTGGATCACGGTCCACGACGCGGGCGCGATCTCCTGGCCCGATCGCTGCAACCGAACCACTCCCACGCCCATGCCCTTGGCCTCCGTCGGCAGGTACCAGCCGCGGGCGTCCACAGTTTCCTTGGCGTCACCCAGGACCACGTCCACTCCGCCATCCTGTGCGAGGATCGTTGCCAGTTCCGCGCGCCCGATCTGGGTCAGCAGCACGACGCAATCCGACACGGCCCGGACCTCGGGCAGGATCTTGGCCAGGGCTTCCCGGGCAGGAGCTATCCGCGCCCCTGATCCGACGGATTGTCCGGCCTCGGCTGCCAGGCAAAGTACCGCGACGTGCAGGCCATCGCGCTCAAGCAGAACATACGGCTTGACCCACGGCCATGCCGGGCCCAAAAATTCCAGATTGGAGCAGACCAGGGGAAATGTGGCCAAGGACGCCAGTTCTTTCAATTGCCCTTCCCCGACACGCAGGTCGAGGGCACCCAGTCCCATGGCGTCATACTGCATGGAATTCATGGACATGACGAGAGTGCGGTTGTTCCGGTCCGCCCCGGCAAATCCCGAGGCCAGGGTGTCCCCCGCATCAAGGACAAGGGCGCTGGGATATCCCTTGCGGATGGCGTTGATCAGGGTTGTGCGTCTGGCAATCCCGCCCACTTCCTCTTTCTTCTTGATTTTTTGAGGGGCGAGCACGCCCTGGGTATCGCCGGTGAACACGATGCCGACGAATCCCTTTCCGCCCAGTTGGCTGGTCGCGTTGCCATCCGGAGCCAGTTCGGCGGGCTGGTATTTGAGGCCAGCCTCGAAACGGTTGACGAAACGTTTCGTGACCTCGCTGTCCTCCCCCTGCTGGCGCCAGGCCACGGCCAATCCAGCCAGAAGCCGGGCCCTCTTGGCCAGATCGGGCTTTTCCTCCAGGCGCCGGACCCGTTGCAGCCAGTCCGCATAGGGTGAATTGGCGGTGAACCCGTGCCGCAGAAAAAGCTCATCCGCCCGGAATTCTTCGAATTCCCGGTACATAACGACTAGCTCCTCATATTGCGGCAAAAATTGGGACTGGGCAGGCTCGGGAGCAGGCTCGGGACTTTTGACACAGGCGAACAGGATCAGCAGACAAAGGACAGGAATAATGCGCTTCATGGTGCTCTCGACGCTACGGTTAACTGAATCGGCACCGGATATACGGTGCCGGATCAGGAGTCGCAAGAGCAATGCGGATCGATAATCGTGGTAAAGTAGAGAATGTCCTCGCCCGGGGCGTAGTAGTCGCCGATGCGCGCCTCCACCCCGAATCCGCAGGCCAGATAGAAGCTTCTCGTCGGGGCGTACTGCTCCCGGGAAGAGGTTTCGGCGATGAGCTTGCCGCCCCCGGCCAGACCCAAACGCATCTCGACCTCGGCCAGGAGGGCCCGGCCCAGACCCAGGCCCCGGGCCTCGGCCCGCACCGCGATCCAGTAGAGGTCGAAGGTGCGCGCGGTGCATGGCACAGGCCCGTAGCAGGCATAGCCCAAAACCTGTCCGGCAGGGGTTTCAGCGAAGACGAAGAGATATCCGCTGTCCGGGCCCTTGGCCAGATGCTCGGTCACCAGTTCCTCGGCCACATCGGTCTCCTCGGCGGAAAAAAATCCGGTCGAGGCCACGATATCCCGGACCTCTCCCGCATCCGCGGGCAGGACCCGGTCCCTGAATATCCACTCAGACACAGAACATCTCCAGACGGCCAGCCCGACGCAAGGCGTCGCCGGCAATGCGGCGCACGACCTCCACATGATAAAGCCCGCCCTGACTGGCCGCGGCCACAAAGCCCGCATCCGGCGTGATGCACGGGTTGGGGTTGACGTCGATGACAAAAATGTCTCCCGCCCCTGACACCCGGAAGTCGACCCGCGCGTATCCGGCCAGGCCAAAGACGTCCCAGCAGCGCAGGCCGATGGCGGCCATCTCCCCGGCCAGGGGATGGCTTGGCTCGAAGCGGCGGGCCGAGGCCGCGTAGGCCGCGCTGCCCTCTTCCCATTTGGCCGCGAAGTGCAGGATGGCAGGCCCGGACAGGCCCGACTCGAAGACCATCTCGGCCAGGGGCAGAACCTGCACGCCGCCGTCAGGCCCGGCCAGCAGGGCCAGATTGAACTCCTGCCCGTCCACGTAGCGTTCGGCGACACAGTCACCGGCCATGCGCGGGGCCAGGTTTTCCATGATCCGCAGCAGCTCGTCTTGGCCATGCGCATCCACCACGCAGTCAGGTCCCAGGCCCAGGGAGGCGTCCTCGAAGCGGGACTTGACAATGTAGCGCCCCGCACCGGGAAAATTCCCCAACCGGACCTCCTCCAGGCTCACGCCCTCTGGTGCGGGAATGGTCGCGGCCTGCATGAGCCGTCTGGCCAGGGCCTTGTCTCCGGCCAGGGCCAGAGCCCCTTCGTCAGAACCGGTGCAGGGCACGCCGTGCTTGCGGCACAGGGCCGGGGCCACGCAGGCCAGGCTGGCCAAGCCACTCCAGGACTCGACCAGATTGAAGACCAGATCGGGTTTCAAGGCCCCCAACTGTTGCTCCAGGGTCCGCGCATCGGGTCCAAGCACGACCAGACTGGCATCCCACCCGGCCAGCAACAGGCTTTCGCGCACGCACTCGGCCTGGCGCACGGTGTCCTGGTCGTCGAGGGCCGCAAACTCGGCGATCTCCTCGCGCAGCACCACGGCGCGGCGCAACGTCACAGGGCAGGCCCCAGACCCCGGGCCTTGGCCCGCTGCACCGCCGACTCCACGATCTGGGCGATGAGCATGTCATATTCCAGGCCGATATGGTGACAGAGGATGGGCAGGTCGGAGCTTTCGGGATTCAACCCGGCCAGGGGGTTGACCTCGATGAAGCGGGCCCGGCCCTGACCGTCCAGGCGCACGTCCACCCGGCCCGCATCCAGGCAGCCCAGGGCCTGCCATGCGGCCAGGGCCACCTCGGCGGCCTGCAGAGCCTTCTCGTCACCGACCACCTGGTATCGGACCCGCTCCCGCCAGTCCTGCTTGTTGGCGTAGGTGTAGGCGCTCTGGTCCCCGTCTTCGGTGCACAGCACCTCCATCACGCCCAGCACCCGACTGGCCCGGCCGCTGCCCAAGAGGCCCACGGTGAACTCCCGGCCGGACAGATAGGTCTCGACCAATGCGGGCTGCTGGTAGGTTTCGAGCAGATGGGCGCAAACATCGCGCAGCTCCCTGCGGTTGCGAACCAGGGAACGGGCGCTGATTCCCTTGCTCGACCCCTCGGCCACGGGCTTGACGAAAAGAGGATAGGGCAGATCGATCTCCTCCACCGTCTCCAGACTGTTCACGATCCAGAAATCGGCCGTGGGCACGCCGTGGGCGCGGACCACGGCGTTGGTCCAGCCCTTGTGCAGGGTCAGGGCCAGAATCTCCGGGCCGGAAAAGGTGTAGGGGATGGACCAGGCGTCGAGCAAAGCCGGGACCTGCGCTTCCCGGCCCAGGCCGCGCATGCCCTCGGCGATGTTGAAGACGAGATCAAAGCTCCGGCCGTCGGCCAGGAGGCGGACCAGACTGGCCACGCCGCCGATCCGCTCCACGGTGTGCCCCTGGGAAACCAGGGCCCGGCCGATGGCCTCCACCGTGACCGGACTGTCCAGCTCGGCGACTTCCAGTTCCGAGTACCCGGCGGCCAGATACTCATCCTTCAGGTCATAGGTCATGCCGATATGCATCACGCCTCCGGTCCCGACCCGGCGTCAGGATAGCGAAAGAGTCGCCCCTCGTAGTTCCGCAGCACGACATCCCCGTTGTCCAGCCCCAGGGCATAGTCCGGCTGGAGAGGCACCTTGCCCCCGCCGCCCGGAGCGTCGATGACGTAGGTCGGCACGCAGTAGCCCGAGGTGTGGCCGCGCAAACCCTGGATGATGTCCAACCCTCTGGCCACGGGAGTGCGAAAATGGGTCGAGCCGGGGATGGGATCGCACTGGTACAGGTAATAGGGCCGGACCCGGTTGCGGATCAGCCCGTGCACCAGGCTTTTCATGGTCGCCACGTCGTCGTTGACTCCGGCCAGTAGCACGGTCTGACTGCCCAGGGGGATGCCTCCGTCGGCCAGCCGCCCCAAGGCCGCCGACGTTTCCGGGGTGATCTCGTCGGGATGGGCGAAATGCAGGCTCATGAGCAGGGGATGGTAGCGCCGCAGCATGCGCACCAGGGCCGGGGTGATGCGTTGGGGCAACACGGCCGGAACCTTGGTGCCGATGCGCACGATCTCGACGTGGGGAATGGCGCGCAGTTGCGAGAGCAGCCACTCGATCTTCATGTCCGGGAGGGTCAGGGGGTCGCCGCCCGAAAGCAGCACGTCCCGCACCTCGGGATGGGCACGGATGTATTCCAGGGCCTTTTGCCAGGAGCCAAGGTCGGAACGGTGCCCGCTCTTGCCCACCAGCCGGGAACGCGTGCAATACCGGCAGTAGGTGGAGCAGAATTCCGTGACCAGGAAGAGCGCCCGGTCCGGATAGCGATGCACGATGCCCGGCACCGGGCTGTGCCCCTCCTCGCCCAAGGGATCGGCCATCTCGAAAGGCCGGATGTCGGCTTCGCGCGCATCGGGCAGGATGCAACGCGCCACGGACTGGCTCCGGGAGGCCACCCAGAGGTAATACGGGGTCACCGCCGCGGGGAAGGCCCCGATCATGCCCAGGCCCGACACGTCGCGCAGGCCGAGGATTGCAGCCATACGCAGAGGAGAGGTGATGCGGTTCTTGAGCTGCCAGCGCCAGCTGTCCCAGTCCTTTTGCGAGGCCCCGGGAAAGTGGGTGGCCAGAAAATTCGAGTGTGGAGTCCAGGAGGTCAGCTCCTGGTGAAGATAGGCGTGCCCGGACTTGGCAGGAGGCTCGGCCAGTTCCTGGCCAGCTTCGGGAGGTTCTTCCGAGGCGAGTTTGACGACATTCATGATGTTCCTCTTCGTGTACGTATGATGATCGGGCTGCGGGCCTGTGACCCCGCAACCACTTTCCGTCCCGAAAGCATCACCCATACCAAAAGCGCAACACACCATTTTTACTAGCAAAAAAAACTAAATCCGAAGAAATACCGTACAAACGGAATTTTTTATTCCGACTTGGAGTGCGCGGCGCCGGACCTTGATTCCTCAAAACATGGCCGCATCTCACGCCACGGGCATGCGCACAGTTCATTTTGTAAAAAAAAATAATGAAAACAGTGCAATGAGACAAAATAAGAATTCTTGATTCCGACCGCAACGGATCGGAATTATATTTTCTTCATTCGCATTCGCGTCTGTCCGGACCTAAACCGCGCATAAGACGAAAAGAATGGAATACTTCACGCCTCCAGACTCCTCGCGAACAGTTCGCGCATTTCCTCGGAAAAACAGGCCAGGATGACGCGCGCGGGCACGTTGTGCCGGGCCTGGAATTCCCGGACTTCCCGCACCGCGATCCGGCAAGCCTCCTCGGGCGGGAAACCATAGGCCCCGCAACTGATGGCCGGAAAGGCCACGCTGTCAATTCCGTGCTTCCTGGCCAGATCCAGGCAGGAACGGTAGCAGGCGGCAAGCAACTCCCTCTCCCCATGTCCGCCGCCCCGCCAGACCGGACCTGGGGTGTGAATGACGTGCCGGGCCGGCAGCCGGTATGCGCCAGTGATGCGGGCCTGACCCGTGGGGCAGCCGCCCAGGGTGCGGCATTCGGCCAGGAGTCCGGGGCCGGCGGCACGATGTATGGCCCCATCCACGCCACCTCCGCCCAGCAGCGTGGTGTTGGCCGCGTTGACGATGGCGTCGACGTCAAGGGTGGTGATATCGGCGATTCGAACTTCGATCATGACGAAGCCTCCTTGACTGTTGCTTCTTGCAAACCGTTGACCGGACGACAGACGCGTTTCGCTCCCCTGTCCGGCCCGTTCCCCGCCCGGACACGCCTCGCGCCGGGAGCCAAAGGGTCGCCGGCACGAACACACTCCCGACTCATGGCCGCCCCGCTCGCCCGCGGCCGAACGGCGCATGAACCCGGGTCAGCGGCATGTTCGCGCCATTGACACGAGGACCGGGCCTATTGTCTGCCAATGACCGGATCACCTCTCCATTCACCGGAAATGAGATGCATTGGCGCTCAAAGCGTGTCAGAAGACAATCAACTTCAATCAAACTGGTTTTGCAACCCCGCAGTCCGCACAAGGAGGGCAACATGGAAAAATCGATGCAACAGTACTGGAAAGCGAACCAGCGTTACATGGTCATTCTCCTGACCATCTGGGCTCTGGTTTCCTACGTCTTCGGCATTTTCTTCGTCAACGAGATGAACGCCTTTTATCTTGGCGGCTTCCCGCTGGGTTTCTGGTTCGCCCAGCAGGGTTCCATCTACGTCTTCGTCCTAATCATCCTCGCCTACTTCCTGCTCATGGACCGGCTGGACAAGAAATTCGACGTGCACGAATAATCTGAGAGAAAATCGCGAGGAACGCATATGTCACTGCAAATCTGGACCTATCTCATCGTCGGCGCAACCTTCGCGCTGTACATCGGCATCGCCTGGGGCGCCCGGGTGAAAGATACCAAGGGGTTTTACGTGGCCGGCGGCGGCGTCCCGCCCCTGGCCAACGGCATGGCCACGGCCGCGGACTGGATGAGCGCCGCTTCGTTCATGTCCATGACGGGCATGATCGCCTTCATGGGCTACGCCGGCTGCATGTACCTCATGGGCTGGACCGGCGGCTATGTGCTCCTGGCCCTGCTCCTGGCTCCCTACCTGCGCAAGTTCGGCAAATTCACGGTGCCTGACTTTGTCGGCGACCGCTACTATTCCTCGGCAGCCCGCATCGTGGCCCTGGTCTGCGCCATCTTCGTGTCCCTGACCTACGTGGCCGGACAGATGCGCGGCGTGGGCATCGTCTTCAGCCGCTTCCTGGAAGTGGACGTCAACACGGGCGTGATCATCGGCATGGTCCTGGTCTTCTTCTACGCCGGCATCGGCGGCATGAAGGGCATCACCTGGACCCAGGTCGCCCAGTACTGCGTGTTGATCACGGCCTTCCTGGTCCCGGCCATCGCCATTTCCGCGAAACTGACCGGGCATTTCTTTCCCCAGCTCGGTTTCGGCAGCACCCTGATCGATGGCCCGCACTCCGGCGCGTATCTGCTCGACACCCTGAACAAGATCAGCGTGGACCTGGGTTTTGCCGAGTACACGTCGGCCTTTTCCGGCCCCGGCGCCAAGCCCATGATCGACGTCTTCGCCATCACCATGTGCCTCATGGTCGGCACGGCCGGTCTGCCCCACGTCATCATCCGTTTCTACACCGTGCCCACGGTGCGCGCGGCCCGGCTGTCGGCCTTCTACGCACTGATCTTCATCGCCATTCTGTACACCACGGCTCCGGCCCTGGGCGCCTTTGCCCGCTACACCCTGACCAACGTGCTGAACAACGCCTCCTACGCCACGGCCCCGTCCTGGTTCAAGAACTGGGAAAAGACCGGCCTGCTGGCCTGGGTGGACAAGAACAATGACGGCGTCATTACCTACCGCGCCGGCGCGGCCTTCAAGGGCAAGCCAACCTTCAGCGGCGAGACCGGCCCTCTGGGCCAGCGCATGCTCAAGAACGAGGCCACGAACAACACCAACGAGCTGTATATCGACAACGACATCATGGTCCTGGCCACGCCCGAAATCTCCCAGCTCCCGAACTGGGTCATCGCCCTGGTGGCGGCCGGAGCTTTGGCCGCGGCCCTGTCCACGGCGGCCGGTCTGTTACTGGTCATTTCCTCGGCCATTTCCCACGATCTCTACTACCGCATCATCAACCGCGAGGCCTCGGAGCAAAAGCGCCTGGCCATCGGCAGAATCATGATGGGTATCGCCGTGTGCGTGGCCGGGTACTTCGGCATCAACCCGCCCGGCTTCGTGGCCCAGGTGGTGGCCCTGGCCTTCGGCCTGGCTTCATCCTCCTTCTTCCCCATCATCGTGCTTGGCATCTTCTGGAAACGCGCCAGCAAGGAAGGAGCCATCTGCGGCATGATCTCCGGCATCGGTTTCACCATGGTCTACATCGTGCAAACCAAGTTCATGGGCATAGCTCCCTGGTTCATGGACATCTCTCCCGAAGGCATCGGCACCGTGGGCATGCTCATCAACTTCGCGGTGACCATCCTGGTCTCCCTGATGACGGCAGCGCCTCCGGCCGCCGTGCAGGAAATGGTCGAAAGCGTGCGCATTCCCCGCGGCGCCGGCTCCGCTGTGGATCACTAACCCCCACCGGGGCCGGGCAACCGGCCCCGTTCATAAAGGACGACGCCATGAACGCGGGAATCCAGCCTGCGGGATACGACAGCATCACAGAGTTCCTCCAGGACACCCTGCCCTTTTCCGAACTGGACCGGCAGAGTCTGGTGCGCATCGCCAGGCACTGCCTGGTCGATTTTTTTCCAGCCGGCACCCGTCTGCTGCGCAGGGGTGTGAGCGAGGTCGATGGCCTCTATCTGATCCAGAAAGGGGCCATCCGCCTGTTCATGGAAGAGGAGGGCCGGCTGGTGGACATCCGCACCGATGGGGCGTCCCTGGGTGCCCTGTCCCTCTTCAACGGGGAAAAGGCGGCCCTGGACGCCGAAACCGTGGAGGACACCTTCCTCATCAAGATCCCACGCGTCCATTTTTTCGAGGCAGTACATCAGAATCCGGCCATCCCCCGTTTCTACCTCAAATCCTTTGCCGACACCTTTCTCTCCAAGGCCTTCGAGGAGATGCGCTGCAAGCCTTCCTCGCCTCACGAGGACCCGAATCTGCATCTGTTCAGCAATCCGGTCGGCGGACTGGTCAGCCGCGAGCCGGTCTGCGTACCCTTTGGTCTGAGCATCCAGGCCGCGGCCAGGGAGATGATCCGCCACAACACGGGCTCCCTCCTCTTCCGCGAACCATCGGGGGAAATCTGCGGGATCATCACCGACACGGACCTGCGCAAGGCCATGGCCCTGGGCCTTGATCTGCAGGCCCCGGCCGAGACCATCATGTCCACGCCCGTGGAAAACATCGACGCCTCGGCCGTGTGCTTCGACGCGCTTTTGACCATGATGTCCAAGAACATCCACCACCTCGTGGTCAAATCCAACAACAGACTGCAGGGCGTGATCAGCTCCCACGACATCATGCTCTTGCAGGGCCGCTCGCCCATGTCCGTATTCCGCGAGATCGCCTCGCGCACAACCATTCCCGGCCTCTACCCTCTGCACGACAGCATCACCCCTGTGGTGCGCACCTTGGTCCAGCAGGGGGCCAAGGCGGGCAACATCACGCGCATGATCGCCATCCTGAACGACCAGATCATGTCCCGGCTGCTGGAATTGATGCTGAAGGAACTCGGGCCGCCACCGGTCAGGTTCTGCCTGATGCTCATGGGCAGCGAGGGCCGACGCGAACAGACCTTCGCCACAGACCAGGACAACGCCCTGATCATCGAAAATTGCGGCGTGGATTTTCTGGAACGGGCAGCGGAAACCTATTTTTCGGCCTTCACCGAACGCATGGTCGCCCACCTCATCCATTGCGGATTCCCGCGCTGTCCGGGCAACATGATGGCCTCCAATCCCGACTGGCGAGGCACCCTGGACACCTGGAAGACACGGGTCAACACCTGGATCACGGCGCCGGAGCCTCAGCGAGTGCTGGCCAGTTCGGTCTTCTTCGATTTCCGGGGCGTGTTCGGGAACAAGGAGCTGGCCGAGAACCTGCGCCAGCACGTCACCCAGGCCTGCGCCGGCAAGGACCTCTTCCTGCGCTACCTGGCCGCGGACTGCCTGAACGCTCGACCGCCGCTGACTTTTTTCAAGAACTTCATGGTCGAAAAAGACGGCGAACACAAAAACACCCTGGACATCAAGACCCGCGGACTATTGCCTTTCATGGATTTCGCCCGAGTCATGTCCCTGTATTACGGGATCCGTGAGACGAACACCCTCGGACGCCTGGACCTCCTGCACCAGGAGGGCCGCCTCTCGCGCGACCTGTACCACGAGGCGAGGGAAGCCTTCGAATTCCTTTTGCACGCCAGACTCATGCATCAGTTGGAACAGATGGAACAGGGTCTTAAGCCCGACAACCGCATCGATCCCGGCACCCTGTCCTCTCTGGAAAAGCGGACCCTGCGCGAAGCCTTCGGCGTGACCAGCGCCCTGCATGGGGTGTTGCGCGAAGTTTTCCGCTTGAACATGGGCTGAACACGGACACGACCATGCATTCCATCACAAACGCTCTGCGCAACCTCTTCGGCCGTGGGCCGAAAACATCCTCGCTGCCCCTCCTGGACGAGAACAACCGGCTGTGCCGCGACCTGGACCAGAACCGGCCCCTGGAAGAATACGTCTACACCGTGGTCGACACGGAACTGACCGGGCTCTCGGCCCGCAAGGAGGAAATCGTCTCCATCGGCGCGGTGCGCATCCGGGGCCTGACCGTCGTTCCGGGCGAAAGCTACACCACCCTGGTGCGGCCAAGCATTCCCCTGCCCAAGGTCAGCACCCTCATCCACCGCATCACGCCCGAGGCCATCGCCGGAGCTCCGCCCCTGGCCGACGTACTGCCCGGTTTCGTCGAATTCTGCCGGGGCACCCTCGTCATCGGCCATCACGTGGGACTGGACATGGAATTCCTGAACCGCGCCTGCCGCGCCCAATTCGGACAGCCCATGGCCAACCCCTGCCTGGACACCATGCGCATGGCCATGCTCTGGCGCGAGCAGCGCACCCCGTCCCATTACGAGCGCTTCAACCTGAACATCTCCTATGTCCTGACCGATCTGGCCGAGGAATTCGGCCTGCCCCGCTTCCCGGCCCACGACGCCCTGGGCGACGCCCTGCAGACGGCCTACCTCTTCCTGTATCTGGCCAAAAAAATAGCCCGCAACAATCCCCTGACCCTGCGGGAATTGTTCCGGGCCGGCCAAAGCTGGCGCTGGTACATGTGACCCAATGGCGGCGAGAACCTTCAGGGCTTGGAGCTGGCGGACTCGCTCCTGGCCCGCAGCAGGGCCAGGGTCAGATTTTCCGGAGACTGTCGGCCGACAAAGAGGCGCAAAAACATTTCCATGCCGACAAGCCGGATGCGGATCCGATCCTCCTGGGCGGCAAGTTCCATCAGATCCGAGACCTCGCTTTTCGACCAGCGCAAGGCGTCGGCCAACAGCCCGTCCCGCAGCACGCCCTGCGTCCCGGAGGTAAAGGTGTTGTCGATGGGAAACCCGCGCTTGCGCCGCCAGACGTTCTCGGCTGGCAGATGCTTCGCCGCGACCTGTTTCAGCAGCCACTTGCCCTGCTTGCGGTGATGGCGCGCGCGGAAAGGCAGATGCAGGGCGAAATCAATCAGGGAATTCTCAAGAAACGGCACGCGCAGCTCCACGCCATGGGCCATGCTCAGGCGGTCGTGCCGGTAAAGGATTTCCTGCATGTGGGTGTAGAGATCGTGGATGCAGCTGCCGACAAAGGCGCGTTCGGACGGCGACGCGATGGCTTCCAGCCGGCGCATGATCTTCTGCTGCAATAAATTCTGCTCCGGGGCCAGGCTGCTGGTCACGATGCGCCGTTCGAGCTCCGAAGCCAGGCCAAAGGAGCGGCTGAACGGCCCGGCCGCGAGTCGGCGCTCGAGGGAGCGGCGACGAGCCGGTTTCATCAGCCAACGACGCGGCCTGTCCAGGGGTCGCCAGCGTTTGGCGTCCTCGGCGTGCCAGCGGTAGCCCCCAAACAGCTCGTCCGAGCCCTCGCCGGTCAACAGCACCTTGACCCCGTCGGCGCGGCAACGCTCGACCAGGACGAGCATGCCTATGTTGCTGGCGAACCAGCCGTCGCTTTCAAGATGGTATACCACGCGCGGCCACAGTTCGAAAAAACGCTCCTGGTCCAGTGGCACGCGACGCATGGACACGCCAAGGTGCCGGGCCGTCACCTCGGCATCCGAGGCTTCGCTGCCGCCCACGAGCGGATCCACGACATAGGCATGAAACTCCGTGCGCCGTTTCCGGGCAAAGGCGGTGATCAGGCCCGAGTCAACGCCCGAGCTGCATGCCGCGGCCAGAGACGTGTCGGCCCGACAATGCAATTCCACGCTGCGGTCGAAGTGATGCAGGAGTGTCGATTGCAGTCCGCCAAGATCGACGGGCTGGAGGATGCGATCCGTGTCGAGGGCGTCAAGGGCGTGCCAGTAGATCCGCCGTTCGACACGGCCGTCCTCAATGCGCCAGATGGCGGCAGGCGGCAGGCGCTCCAGGCCGTTGAACAGGCTCGCCGCGGCGGCCCGGGCCTGGAAGGCCAGCCGCAGGGTGATCTCCCGCGCGTCGATCGTGCCGGAAACGCCCCGGCAGCCCAAAAGGGCCTTGTCCTCGGAGGCGAACACGATCCGGTGGGGCAGCACGGCCACGGACAGGGGCTTGATGCCCAGACGGTCGCGGACGAGCCAGAGTGTCTGGGTGCGCAAGTCGAAATAGGCCAGGGCGAACATGCCGTTGCAGCGCGGCACGGCCTTGTCCGGACCCCAGTGGTGCAGGGCGGCGAGCAAAACCTCGGTGTCCGACTCTGTGCGGAAGGTCAGGCCCTCGCCCTGGAGTTCGGTTCTCAATTCCCGAAAGTTGTAGACGGCCCCGTTGAATACGATGACTCCCCGGCCATCCGCCGAGACCATGGGCTGGTCGGCATGGCTCGCGGTGTCGAAAATGGCCAGCCGGCGGTGACCCAGGGCCACGCGCGGGGACTGCCAGACCCCATCTGCGTCGGGGCCGCGATGCTGCTGCGCGGCCAGCATGCCCGGAATCTCCTCAACCTCCTCGGCCGAGAGCCGGTCACGGAAGCTGACCATCCCTGCGATTCCGCACATGCCTGTCTCCTCTGCACCGGACGTATATGGATGTTATACGGATGAGTTACGGGGTCTCGTTTTGAAATAGATCGACGCTGAACAGCCTGATTTCCGGGCTGTCCGATGCGAGGCGGATCAGTCCGCCGGAAACAAACCCTGCCCGCTCCAGCAGCCGGATCGAACGCGTGTTGCCGGGCGCGACCACGGCGGCCACGCGCCACAGCCCAAGCCTTTCCTTGGCGTCCCGCAGCACCAGCTTCAAGGCTTCGGCCGCGTATCCCCGGCCCCAGAACTCCGAAAGAAAGGCGTATCCGAGATCCGGGACTTCCAGTGCCGCGCGCTTGACCAATCCGCAGATGCCGACGGGCGTGCCGCAGAAAAGTTCCACGCAGTCCAGGCCAAAGCCGTGCCGGACGTGACAGTCCATGGGACCGTGGGCCAGATAGTGCCTGGCCTCGTCCAGGGTGCGCACGCCCTTGTCACCGATATGCTGATGGAATGCCGGTTCGTTCAGAAGCCTGACGACGAACGCGGCGTCGGTGAAAGCCAGACGGCGCAGACGCAAACGGGCGGTTGGCGGGTACGTTGTCATTGTTTCTCGAATCGTTGCCACCGGAACGGATGCGACCGGATCATGATGGCCCCAAAACACGAAAACATTCTGCCCTGTCTTGCGGGGACTGACAATGCCGAAAGGACAGGAAGATCAACGCGTGCGTCGCAGGATGTCCCCACGGATCCCGTCGCGCCTCACCACAGGGAAACGGACATCTTGGTGCCGACCGCGAAAAGGATGATTGCGAAAACGCGCTTCAGTTTGTCCACGGGCAGGCTGTGGGCCAGGCGTACGCCCAGGGGCGCGGTCAACACGCTCATGACCGCGATGGCGGCCAGCGCCATCAGGGACACGTAGCCCAGGCTGAAGGGAGGCAGGTTCGCGGCCTTCCAGCCGTTGACGATATAGCCGACGGTCCCGGCCACGGCGATGGGGAAGCCGATGGCCGCCGAGGTGCCGATGGCCCGATGAATGGGGATGTTGTGCCAGACCATGAAGGGCACCGACAGCGTTCCGCCGCCGATGCCGACCAGGCTCGAGACCACGCCGATGACGCCCCCCGCCCCGAACATGCCGGCCAGACCCGGCAGCTGCCGCGAGGCCTTGGGCTTTTTGCCCGAGATCATCTGGTAGCAGACGTAGTAGAGGAAGATGACGAAAAAGATCTTCAAGTTTTTTGTGCTCAGGCTCGCGGCCACGTAGGTGCCCAGGAACGTGCCGACCAGGATGCCGGCCACGATGCGCCGGACCACGCTCCAGTCCACGGCGCCCCGCCTGTGGTGGGCCATGAAGCTCGACACCGAGGTGAACATGATGCTGGCCATGGACGTGCCCAGGGCCAGGTGCATGATGAGCTCCTGCGGCAGCCCTTGCAGTTCCATGCAGAAGACGAGCATGGGCACGATGACGAGCCCTCCGCCGATGCCCAACAGTCCGGCCAGCACCCCGGCCACGGCGCCAACGCCCAGATACAAGGCAAAAAGTTCAAACATGCGTGCTCCCTGCCAGGGCCATGCAGGAGCCCCGACGTAAATTGGTAGGACCAATTTCTGAACCACTGCCCGCCGCTTGTCAACAATCGAATTGGCAGGGCGGAACGATTGGCCCTTGCAATCGCGGCCTTGTCGGGGAATGTTCGCGGCATGGGACACATCGCCGCCAAGGACATCTATCGCAAACTGGGCCAGCGCCTGGATCAGGCCCCGGTGCGCACGCCCTGGACCCCGGTCTTCAGGGAACTGGTCGAGGCCCTTTATTCCCGCCCCGAGGCCGAACTGGTCATCCGCATGCCCTACCGCCCCTCCACCCTGGAGCGCATCGCCGCCATGCTCGGGGAGAAGTCGGAGGGGCTTCGCCCCCTGATCGAGGGCCTGTGCGAAAAGGGCCTGGTCCTCGACATCTGGGACGGCGGTCAGTACCGCTTCATGGTCAGCCCCATCGTCATCGGCTTCTTCGAGTTCACCATGATGCGCACGGGCCCGGACCTGCCGCGCCAACGCTGGGCCGAGCTTTTCCAGGCCTACATGTTCGGGGAAAAGGACTTCCTGCATGCCAATTTCGGGGACGGGCAAAAGACCTCGGTCATGCGCGCCCTGCCCCACGAACAGGCCCTGGGAAAGCATGTCGAGATCCTGGACTACGAAAAGGCCTCGGCCCTGATCGAGGAGCAGACGGAATTCTCCCTGGGCCTGTGCTCCTGCCGTCACGAGAAGCACCATCTCGGGCATCCGCCCTGCCGCACGCCCATGGAGACCTGCACGTCCATGGGCACGGGCGCCCGGTTTCTGATCCGCAACAATTTCGCCCGGCCCATCGACAAGCACCAGATGCGCGACATCCTGGACCGCTCCCGCGAGCAGGGCCTGACCCTCTCGGCCGACAACGTGCGACGCGACGCGGGCTTCATCTGCCACTGCTGCGGCTGCTGCTGCAACCTGCTGCAGGGCGTGCGCGAAACCGGGTACACGGGCATCCTGGTCACCGCCAGCGTGGTGGCCGTGGTCGAGGCAAGCCTGTGCACGGGCTGCGGTCTGTGCGCCAAGGCCTGCCCGGTGGGCGCCGTGAGCCTGGAAACGCTTTCGGCACAAACCACACGCACGAAAGAAAAACGTGCGGTCATGCAGACGCATTGCCTGGGCTGCGGCGTCTGCGCCCTGAAATGCCCCACCGGGGCCCTGAAGCTCCACCCCCGGCCCCAGCAGGTCTATCATCCCGAGGACAGCTTCGAGCGGGTCATGCTCCAGGCCCTGGAGCGCGACACCTTTCAGACATTTCTCTTCGACAACCCGGGCAGTCGCACCCAGGCCTTCATGCGCGCCCTGGTCGGCGGATTCCTGAAACTGCCGCCAATCAAACGCGCCATCTTGAGCGAGACCCTGCGTTCGCGTTTTTTGTCGGCCCTGCGCCTGGTGGCGGGACAGGACGGGCCTTCGGGCTCGTGAACTTCTCGTTCATGGCGGAAACACTGCAATACCTCCGACCTATGCCTCTGAGCCCACTGCTCCGCTTCTCCCGAACCGTACCCGCCATGACGACAGACCACTCCATGCACTCCTGCACCTGCGCGATGGAGCGCGGCATGTGCTTGGCGCGGGTTGCAAGCAAGCTGTATTGTTTATACCATGCGAAACGTTTTAATTTTGCGACACCGTGCCCGATTACAAAAAATTTGCTTTAGACTGCAAATTTCAACAAACAGGTAATCATTTCAGATATATTTTCGTCCATGCGTTGCCGCAGACACACCTGAAATCGAGCAAAGAGTTGACCATGAAAACATACAAACTGAAATCAGACCTGACACAGACGCCTATACATACTTCAAATTGGAGAGCAACGCCAATCTGCATACCATCAGTGCATAAATCAGAATATAAACAACAATCCTATCTCGTAAATCCGAACATGGCTATGATTCAGTGCATTGAGATCGACATGAGTCCTGCTGCTGCAAGTCTTGCACAGAAAAGCAAGGAGTTGCAAAAAGAGACTGGCCTGGCAGGCGGTTTATTTCCCTACGGATGCACGGAAAAAAATTGGTCGGCTTATTGCCTCGCTCCTCATTCATTCCAGTCGATAGGAGAACAAAAGGTCCAGATGGGACTCAACATTGCCGGTCAGTTCTTGCACGTTGATTTTCATGCCGGCACGGCGGACCTTGTTGATCCTGAAATCGGCGACCAATTCGTATCGACAACCAATTGGGTTGATCCCCAAACCCGGGAGTTGTGGTTTGCCTCCTGGGCCATGAAAGATACGTTTCTCCGGGCGGCAAAACCAGACATGGTGGTTCAAGGCAGCTTGTGGAAATATGATTTCAAGACCGGTTCTCTAGCCCAAATCTGGCAGGGCGAGACAGGGGATTCACTGCATCAGGTATCAATCAGCCCAGACAAACGATATGCGGTCATATGTGAAATAGGCCTGCACGCACGGGACGCATCGCCTGTGAAGCAACTGTACGCGTCAAAATACCTGATTATTGACATGGTAAAGGGTCGGGAGTGGAATATCTCAGTACCAACAGCAGCTCACGTCGAATTTGACCCCATGGAACCGTCAAGGTGTTATCTGTCGAGCCATAACATAGGTCTTATAAACGGCAAGGTCGGTATTTTTGGACCAGGGAAAATCCGTGCGTGCACGTTGACGCCTGACGGACCTGTTTTTGACGGTGAATTTTCCAAAGACGATTTTTTCAGAATCACCACGCACGTCCCCTTTGTGCATCGGGGCAAAACAATGCTGGCAGTGACGGGATATCCAGGCAGAATATTTTTAATAGATCCTCAAACCATGGCGTTGGCAAAAACCATTGATCTGGGCGTCACGGAGGATATCGAACTCGCACACCCTCCGCACATCTGTGCCAAGGACAGTTACGGGATCCTCCCTGCCAGCGATGGGGAGCACTTGTTCGTGGCGCAGTCCGGCAAGATGTCGGTTGCCACGATCCATGACGGCAGGTTAAATCCGTGGTGGGACACGGACGCACCCGATGCGGATCAATGGTGTTTTACAGGCCATGTGGGCTGTCTGCCAGTCCTGTAATATCGGCTATTTTACACTTTAAGGAAATATATCTTGGATACGTATGCGTTGCGTGAAAAAGGTTTTGATCTGACCTACATAACCGCGCCCCATGACCAGACAACCGAAAGGTGGGACACCCTCCTTGCAGAGCACGCTGGCGAGCAAGGCGTGATCCTTCAGGAAAGAATTCTTTTGCCGAAACACAAGGCCGACCCTGACATCCTTGGCAAATTCACTCCGGGACAACTCGTTTTGGTCAGCCATCCCGAACTGCCCGTGCAACGATCCGCCATAGTCCTTCGTCCCTCCAGGGCCTCCGCCACCATTTCCAGGCTGGAATCAGGCGTGAAGTTTTCCGACGCGATGATCAATATACTGTATGGCTTTCCTGTCTACAGTGATCCACAGCCAGACACGCAAACGTTTTACTCATCCTTTACCAAGATAAGCCAAATCCTGTCTCAGGCCGGGATGACAGAATCGGACCTGACTCGAACCTGGCTCTACGCTGCGTCCATACTGAGTTCATACGAAGAATTAAATGATGCACGCGACATGTATTTCAAGGAATGGTTTTCCTCATCAAACACATTTGTACCAGCAAGCACGGGAATCCAGGGGATCACGCCGCACAAGGCCGCGCTTTCGATTGATTTTTGCGCATTTTCTGGACAAAATGTTCGAATTGAGCAACTGCGCTCACCTCTTCAAAATGAACCGACAGAGTATCGCAAATTTTTCAGCAGAGCGGTCAAAATTTCTTTTCCTCAAAATAGATTGATCATGATCAGCGGAACAGCCTCAATCAATAAAGAGGGACACAGCGTCCACATCGACGACTTCGGCCGCCAGCTCTTGACGACCCTCGATGTCTTGGAGGCCCTCCTGCAGCAGGAAGGAGCCGTGCTCGCGGACACGGCCCAGGCCATTGTTTACCTGAAACGCCATTCCGACCTGGATGCCTGCATAAACATCCTGGCAGCCAGGGGCTTCCCTACACGGCGCATGCTCCTTCTCACGGACACGGACGTCTGTCGCCCCGAACTCTTGTGTGAAATAGAGCTGGTTGCAGTCCGGCCTTCTGTTTGAGGCGCGATCCGTCGGACCATTTCCCGCGAGCCGATCGCGCTTCTTCGGCCCGAGACACGCGACACCCAGACCCTTGCTTTTTTCCACGCTTGCGGCAACGAACGGCCAGCATATTTCCTGCGCGGGCAGGATCATCCGGGCACGGCCCGCAACCAGGATGCGGCCCACGCCGACAGCCAGATAGGAAGAACGGAGTTGGACACATTCACGGTACTCGTCGT
>CAZPSN010000003.1:59118-82324 GCA_964589645.1 uncultured Desulfovibrionaceae bacterium | reverse complement strand
CGAACAGGTCGTCGGCCAGGGCAAGCTCGCGGAGGAACTTTTACAGGGGCTTGGCGGATCCTTGATAGCTCGGGTGGCCCATTGGGATGAGCGCGGGTCTCTTGCGGGCGGACCGTGCATCGTCGTCCATGCCGGTTCCGGACGGGAGTTGGACGCTGTGACACAATTCTGCGCGGAAACCGGAACGACCCTGCTGCAATTGTCCACGGCGGATTCCGCCCTTCCGGCCATGCCCGCGTTTCCGCTCATCGTCTGCCCGAACGTGAACATGCCCATGCTGTCCTTCATGGCCATGGTCCGACATGCCGCCAAACATTTCCGGGATCTCGACATCCGCATCGCCGAATCCCATCAGGCCTCCAAGAGCACCAGCCCCGGCACAGCCGTCCATCTCGCCCGGTCCCTGGGCGTTCCCGAGAGTGAGATCCGCTCGGAAAGGGATCCGCGGGTGCAGCACGAGGTGCTTGGAATTCCGCCGTCCTTCCTGGACCGCCACGCCTATCACGAGATCGTCATCAGTGACCCGGAAGTCGAGATCCGTCTGGAAACGCGGGTCCTCGGCAAATCGGCGTACGCCGCGGGCCTGGCCAAGGTCATCGATATCGTGGCCCGGACGCGGCCGCTCCCCGGCTGTCACGACATCGTCGATCTGGTCATGCTCGACGCCGAAAATCCCGACGCAAGTCACGGCACATAATCTCCGGGACGCACCGCGCGGCCTGCCATGCATTGCCGATTCGAATATGCGGTCACTATCCGCCCCACCCACCCCCAGACCTCGAACGCGACGTCACCAAGGGCCGGGGGCCGGGCCCCCGGGTCTCACTCCTCCGGTTCCGAACTGTAGGTGCGGATGGATGCGATCTCCTCCCAGCCGTAGTAGGTATTGACGGCCATCCCATCCTCCTTCTCGGTCACGCGCAGAAAATCCGTGCCCAGGAAGAGCACGGCCTTTTCGTAGACCCGCCCTTCGTTGATCTGGATCTTGAGCCCCTTCCGGAGCTTGCGCGAAAGCGTGCCATGCAGGGGCATGGACGCATATTCCACCACTTTTTCAAGACAGTTCGTGTTCATGCGTTCTCCATTATTGTTCGGGTTGGGAAAATCTACCATTTGCCCGCGCCCATGGCACAGCGAGGCGCCAACGGCTGCATGGGCAGGAAGAATCGCGAGGCCTGGACCTCTTGGACCGGCGCGGTCATCCGCACCCCTCCCGCGCCGGCCAGACTGACCCGGCCGGAGCCGAATTCAAGGCTCAATGGGGCGGCTTCCAGGCGTTCGCCGTCACAGGGATGCCGGCGCAAGGACGGATTGACGCGGCAGACCCGGCCGTTTTCAAGGGTGACATCAAAGGCGTGGGCATGGGTCTTCAACCCCCTCAGGGCTCCGTTCTCCCGGAAGCGCAGGGAGTTCTCGTCTCCGCAGATTCCCACGGCGTCTGGGTCGAAAGCCAAAAGTTCTCCCACGGGAGTGGGCACGGCCGACAATGTGGCCGGCTCCAGCGATTTGAGGGCGCCGCTGTCGAAAAAGGACACGCCGATGCGCGCGGTCACGGCGCCAACGGGGCTGGGCACGTCGACGGTCTGCCCCGGCCACAGGGTCAGGCTGCGCAATGCCCCCCGTGGACCAAAGTAGACGGAGACGATCAGGGCCTCCACCGGGCCAATGGGCGTGTCCAGGGTCATGGGTTCGGCCAGGGCGGCCTCGTCCTCCTGGGCCCAGTATCCGCTTAGGGTGCCATTCAAGGGAAAAACCCGCTTCAAGGCGCCAGTATCGTAGAACGTGACCTGCTCGGCGGGCATGGGGCCCAGGGGCGTGGCAACCTCTGTGCTTTCTTCCAGAGGCAGATTGCGGATCATGCCGTTCTGGTGAAAGGAAATGGCCGGGAGCTGCCGCTTGCGCAGAGCATTGGCGGTGAACTGGGGAACAAGGGGTCCAAGGGGGGTGGCGAGTGGACACGCTCCCGCAACGATGCACGAACGCGGGGAACCGTCGGGGAAAAATTCCGGTCCGGGCAGGACGTCGAGAGTCCCAAACGGGGTTTGGATGGTCGGCATGGCAGCCTCCTGTTGAGGAGCCCAAAGCAGGGGCCATGCCATTTTTATCTAGCTGATTTTCAAAGAAAAGACATACTCGAAGGCCACATTTTCGTCAGACCCTACGCGACAAAAACGTGGGATGCGCCGATGCCAGGTGTGTCTGGCAGCATCCCGGCGTGCCGGGCCGCGCCGTGCAACCCGGTATCGGCGGCGGTGATCAGCCGCACGGGCATCGCGGCCAGCAGTTGCCCGTAGGCCGGGCAGTCCCGGAACTCGCGCAGAAATTCGGGATGGGTGACCAGAAACGGGTTCCTGGCCGCCAGCCCGCCGCACAGATAAAGCCCGCCCCAGGCCAGGATGTGCAGGGCATAAGCCCGGCAAACCCGGGCAAAGAAGCGGGCGAACCAGGCCGTGGTCTCGCTGTCCGGACCAATCTCGCGGGCCACCTCGGCCGGAAGGAGGTTTTGCCCAGTCAAAAACTGGTGCAAGGCGGAAAGCCCGCGACCCGAAACCACGATGTCGCCGAAAGCGTGGGAATGGCCGGTTTTGACCTGCAGAAAACGCAAAAACTCAAATTCCGCAGCCGTGACAAAAGCCAGGGGCGCGTGCCCGCCCTCGGAGGGCAGGGGGAGCACCCCGCCGTCCGGCAGAGGGCTCAGTGCGCACTGCCCAAGCCCCGTGCCCGCCCCCACCGCGGCCACGATCCCGGGCCGAACCTCGCCCGCCTGAACCGTGACGGCAGAGGCCCGGACCGCCTGTGTCCCGCAGCCCAGGGCCTGGGCAACGAAATCGTTGACGAGCACGGTCCTGCCGGGAGGCAACAAATTTTCGGCATCGCGGGGATCAATGCCCCAGGGCGCGTTGGTCAGCTTGTGCACGCGGCCGTCGCGCACGGGCCCGGCCACGGCCAGGACAATTTGGTCCGCGGCCCCGGGATCCAGCCCGAAACCGGAAGCCTTGAGCCGTCGGACCAGTTCCACGAAAGACCCGACCGACGCCGTGGGAATGGCGTGCGATTCGAGCAACCTCGGATCTTCTCCCGAAGCGGTTTCGAACCAGCCGAAGCGACAGTTCGTCCCGCCGATGTCAGCCGCCAGAATGATTGCCATTGCGCTCTCCCAACGCACGGAACGCGCTTCCGATCAACAGAAGCAACACAGGTCAGGCGAAAGCGTTCCGGCCCGCTTCGCGGATGCGTTCGGCCACGTAGGCCACCAGATCCTCGTCCTCTTCGTCCACGTTGAAGCAGCGGGCATCCTCGCCCAAAATGCCCAGGGGAATCCAATCCCCGTGCCTTTCCGGATCCGCCACCGCACCCTCGTAAAAGCACACGGAAAGCCAGCGCACATCCGGATCGTCGTCGATGACGTCCACGAGCGCGAAAAGCGGCCGCTCGGAGCGGGCCGGATTGAGCCCGCGCAGGGAATAGGTGATGCCCGGGCGGGCCTTGAACTCCAAGGCCGCCCCGGTGACCGACTCAAGGGCCTGCCGAAAACTCAGGAATGCCGTCTTGGCGGAGCAGTCCGCCCACCCGGCCACGAAAACTTCAAGTTCTGATGTATTCTCCATACGTTCGTGAACACCTACTCCTTGATCTCCCGCGCATGGGAGGTGAATGAAATGCCCTGCCCGGACTGGGCTCCGATCATGACCGTCTCCACCACCGGAAGGTTGACGGGCGAAGGCGAATCCCAACGGACCAGAAAATTGGCGCCCGAGCCGCCCTTGACGTCCTTCTCGGCGACCACGAAACGGATGGAGGACAATGGCCCCATGATCTTCGGGCCATCCAGATACTGTCGGACCAGATGTCCCTCCGTGTCGTAGTAGTCCACCGCCGTCAGACGCATTCCGATCCTGGTGTCGACATTGCGGATGGACAGGGTCACGGCCAGGTTGAAGGGCCGCTCCCGGTCGCCGATGTAGATGTGGGAATACACGGGAACGTACAGGAGCTGGCCCGTGGACAAGGCGGGCTCGCCGCACAGGCCGGGCAAAGGCAGCAGGATGAGAAAAAGCACAAACCAGCGCATCATTGCCTCCCTGCGGGGTCGGTGCCCCGCCAGTGTCAGGATTTGATCTCGTCCATGCGGGGGAGATGATTCTTGGGCTCCTCGGATTCATAGCGGAAGGTGTGGCTGAAGGGGGTCATGACCTCCAGGGCCTGTTCCAGGGTCGCGCCCTCGGCCAGGAGCTTTTCGACCCTGGCCCGTTCCTTCCACATGTCACCCAGGGGATCGTGTTCCTTGTTCTTCACCGGCGCGACGACCTTGTCCCAGTCATAGGGGTCGGCCTTGTCCTTGACCACGATCTCCCAGTATTCTCCTGGCTTGCGGGCCTTGGACGGCCGTGATGCGGTGGCCTCGTCCAGAATTTCCGAAAACCGGGGCAGATCGTCATCCCACAGGGCGATGACGGCCTCGGGCTTTTTGATGACCTCGCCTTCCATGCAGCGATAGACCAGATATGAACGCGACATGACATCCTCTTTGACAAATGGTTACAAAAAAAACGATTCAAAGGCCCATGCGCACCAGGGCCATGGATACCGCCGGCCGGCTGTAGTCCTCGCGGGTGACCCGGCCACGGCTGAGGACCCCGATGATGCCCTGGTCGTAGCCGATGCGCGCGTTGTCCGTCAGCCCGGCCAGACGCACGGCCGGATCCAGCTCCAGGCCGTCCTCCACCACCAGGCGGGTGACCTCGACCGGCAACTCGAAGGCCGGCCCCAGGCCCAGATACATCTCATGACCGTCGAAAATGGCGCAGGCCGTCAGATTCATATGTCCGCTGCACGTTCCGGGCACGGGCACCAGACCCGATTCCAATGCCACGGCCAGATCAGTTCCCGGCAACGCGAAGGCCGCCCGGGCCCGGTTCGTGGCCCCGCGCAGGGTTTCCTCCAGACCCAGGGGCTGGACCCCAACCCCGGACTCCACGGCCACGGGCAAGAACTCGGCCGCGGGAAAAGGCACGGCCATGACCGCGCGAATGGCCCTGAGCTTGACCGGATTGAGAGACCCGACCCGAATAATCATGGCCGCACCGCCCCTGTCCAGCAGACCAGCGACTTGCTTCCTTCCTGGCGGGGAACATGCATGCGGCGCACCCGTATCGTCCCTGGCATCGTCATCCTCGCTGATCAGTCCTGGTCGCGACGACTCAGAAGGTAATGACCGTGAAGCCTTTGTCCATGTAGCCGCGCATGGACGGATGGCCGTTCATGTCGCCGATGAGCGGCACGCCCGCTTCCTGCACGCCTTTTTCCACGCCGAGTTTGACGGAGCAGGCCTTGCACGCGCCGTCCAGCAGCCCCTTCTCCCGGACCTGGGCGAAAAGTTTGGCCAGGGGATGCTCGGGCTTGACCAGGGCCGGGACGAGCTGCACCGAGGCGCCCTCCATGACAACCCGTGCCTCGTGACCGTTGGCCTGCAGATCCAGGGCGTTCAAGAGCACGTGGATGAAACACATGGGATCGCCGTTGAAAACGAAAAGCGCCACCTTCATATCCCGCCTCCTAGAATTTGCGGATGAGCACCACCCCTGCAAGCAGCATCGCCGCGCCCAGAATCCGGGGCACGCTGACGGGCTGGGCCGGAATCCCCAGCCAGCCGTAATGATCCAGGACCAAAGACATGAGCATCTGCCCGGCCACGAGCAGGGCCATGACGCTCATGGCCCCCAGACGCGGGATGGCCAGGATGGTCATGGTCACGAAAAAGGCGCCCATGGGCCCGGCCGTCCAGACCCACCCGGGCAGCCCGAACAACAGCCGGCCGTCCGGCCAGGACAGACGCAAGGCCAGACAAAGCAGACCAAGGGCCAGCGTTCCGGTCAAAAAAGAAAAGAAAGCGGCCAGATACGGGCTGTTCATGCCCTGGGCGACCACGGCGTTGATGGCCGGCTGGACCGGCATGAGACACCCGGCAACCAGTGTCAAGATGAGAATGACTGCGTCCATCGGTCCTCCAGAGCCCAGGATTGCCCCCACCACAGGGCTTTGATACGGAAAGCCGTGCAGCTGATCAAGGACAATACAAATCCATACCGGCCCACCCCTGCGGGCCCCGGTTTCCCTGGAGTTTCCATGCTCGACATCCTCCGCAAGCGACGCAGCATCCGCCATTACACCGCCGAACCCCTGAGCCCGGAGCTACTCGACCAGCTTAAGGAGGCCGCGCTGCGTTCCCCCTCCTCACGAGGCCTCGACCCGTGGGAATTCATCTTTGTCACGGACCGCGACCTGCTGGCCGAGCTGGCCACGGCCAAGGCCCACGGCGCCCATTTCCTGCGCGATGCGGCCCTGGGAGTGGTCGTTTTGGGCAACGAATCCCTGGCCGACACCTGGATCGAGGACTGCTCCATCGCCGCCACCATCCTGCACCTGACAGCCCAGAGTCTGGGTCTGGGCAGCTGCTGGGTGCAGATCCGTCTGCGCCAGGATCAGGCCGGAACGTGCGCCGAAGCCCGGGTGCGGCAGACTTTGAACATCCCGGACACATGGCGGGTGACCTCGATCATGAGCATCGGGCACCCGGCCAAAGCGGCCAAACCCCACCCGCGCGAAAGCCTCAAGGACCACAAAATCAAGGCCGGCGTCTACGCATGACATCCACGACCGGCCCCATCCGACACGACCGCTACCGCTTCTGCCCGGCCTGCGGGGCGCCCCTCCACCGGCGGCTCCTGCATCCGGGCGATCCGGCGCGGCTGGTCTGCTCTTCCTGCGCCGGCGTGGTCTACCTCGACCCCAAGGTCGTGGCCTGCGTCATCCTCGAAATCGGCGGCAAGATCCTGCTCATGCGCCGCAAACGCCCGGGCGGTCTGGAGCGCTGGCTGCTGCCCGGCGGCTACGTGGACGAGGGAGAACAGGTCGAGCAGGCCGCCATCCGTGAAATCCGGGAGGAAGTGCTGCTCGACATCACACTCGACGGGCTGGTCGGTGTTTTTTCCTACACCGGCTGGCCGCCGGTCATCATCGTCTTCAGCGCCAGCCTGGACCAGGCCCAGCCCCGGCCCGGCGAGGAAACCGAGGACCTCGACCTCTTTGCGCCAGAAAACATCCCCTGGGACAACCTGGCCTTCCCGAGCACCCGCGACGCCCTCAAGGCGCACCTTCAGGGCAGGACTTGCCAACCCAGGCCCCTGACCGTATGCATCCCGGCTGAGCATTCCCCAGACAACCAGTAAAGGACGCCTATGGACACTCCCTCCCCATCCAATTTTCTGCGGCAGATCATCGAGGAAGACCTGAAGAACGGCCTGAACGAAGGCCGGGTGTTCACCCGCTTTCCCCCGGAACCCAACGGCTTCCTGCACATCGGCCACGCCAAGTCCATCTGCCTCAATTTCGGCCTTGCCCGGCAGTACGGCGGCCGCTGCCACCTGCGCTTCGACGACACCAACCCGGACAAGGAAGATCCGGTCTACGTGGCCTCCATCAAAGAGGACGTGCAGTGGCTCGGCTTTGACTGGGGCGAGCACCTCTACCACGCCTCGGACTATTTCGAGCAGTTGTACCAGTACGCCGTGGACCTCATCAAACAGGGCCGGGCCTATGTCTGCTCCCTGTCCGCCGAAGAGGTCCGCTCCTACCGCGGCACCCTGACGGAACCAGGCCAGAACAGCCCCTATCGCGAGCGTTCCGTGGAGGAAAACCTGGACCTCTTCACCCGCATGCGCGCCGGAGAGTTCCCCGAAGGGGCGCACATCCTGCGGGCCAAGATCGACATGGCCTCACCGAACGTGAACATGCGCGACCCGGCCCTGTACCGCATCCTGCACCAGGAGCATCAGAACACGGGCAACACGTGGTGCATCTACCCCATGTACGATTTCGCCCACGGCCTGTCCGACGCCCTGGAGCGCATCACCCACTCCATCTGTACCCTGGAGTTCGCGGACCACAAGCCGCTCTACGACTGGATCCTGGACCAGCTCGTGGTGCCCGGTCGGCCCCGACAGTACGAATTCAACCGCCTGAACATCAACTACACGGTGACCAGCAAACGCAAGCTGAAGCTTTTGGTCGAGAACGGCGTGGTTGCGTCCTGGGACGACCCGCGCATGCCGACCATCTCGGGCCTGCGGCGTCGCGGCTTCCCGCCGGCGGCCCTGCGCGACTTCTGCGAGCGCATCGGCGTCAGCCGCTCGGACAGCTGCGTGGACATGAGCCTGCTGGAAAACTGCGTGCGCGAGGACCTCGACGCCACGGCCCCCCGGGCCATGGCCGTGCTGCGGCCCCTGAAAGTCGTCATCGAGAACTATCCCCAAGGCCAGGAGGAATTCTTCGAGCTGGCCAATCATCCCAAGAACCCGGACATGGGCAGCCGCCGGGTGGGCTTTGCGCGCGAGGTCTACATCGAGGAAAGCGACTTCATGGAAAACCCGTGCGCCAAATTCTTCCGCCTGGCCCCGGGCAAGGAAGTGCGTCTGCGCGGCGCCTATCTCGTGACCTGCAAAAACGTGCTCAAGCGCTCCGACGGCAGCATAGAGGCCGTGATCTGCACCTACGACCCGGCCTCGCGCGGCGGCGACGCCCCCGACGGCCGCAAGGTCAAGGGCACCCTGCACTGGGTCAGCGCCCGCCACGGGGCCACGGCCGAGGTGCGCTTGTACGACCGTCTCTTCACCGTGGAGTCGCCGGGCAAGGACGCGGACTTCCTGACCCAGGTCAACCCCCAGTCCCTGGAAACCCTGACGGGCGCGGTGATCGAGGCCTTTCTGCCGCAGGCCACCCCCGAACAGCGCTTCCAGTTCGAGCGGCAGGGCTTTTTCTGCGCCGACCGCCGCGACCACAGTGCAGGCCGGCCGGTGTTCAACCGTACCGTGACCCTGCGGGACTCCTGGGCCAAGGCAGCGGGGTAGGACAGGGAATAGGCAGCGTCCGGGGAAATCATGATCATCTACCAGCGCCCGGAATTCACGTCGCCCACCGCATGCCCCTATCTGCCGGACCAGACCCTGGTCTACGAATTCTTCTTTGCCGGTGGTTTGGACGGCGTTGAGCTGGACTGGCTCCTGTCCCGGGGCTGGCGCAAATTCGGGCACTACTATTTCCGCCCGGCCTGCCCCGAGTGCCGGGCCTGCACCCCCTTGCGCGTTTCTGTCGAGGGCTTCCGCCCCACCCGCGGCCAGCGCCGCGTGGCCGCCAAGTGTGCGGCCATGCGGGTGACTTTTGGCCCGATCCACTACGACGACACGCTTTTTGAGCTGTATCAAACACATTCGCGTGTCCGTTTCGGACAGGAGTGCAGCTTCGAGGAATTCGCGGCCAACCTGCATTCCCCGTCCTGCCCGACCCTGCTGGCCAGCTACGAGCTCGACGGCCGTCTGGTCGGTGCCGGCTATCTGGATCATGGGGCCACGTCCCTCAGTTCGGTCTATTTTGTCTTCGATCCAGAAATTTCGCGCCTGAGTCCCGGAGTGTACAGTGTGCTGCGCGAGATGGAGGAAGCCCGACGCCTGGGACTGAGCCATTACTATCTGGGCTATCTCGTGCCCGGATGCCCGCGCATGACCTACAAGGCGGCCTTCAGGCCCCATGAACTCTATTCCTGGAGCGCAGACACGTGGAGCGAGGCGCAAGACCCCGGAGAAGATACGGATTCCTGTTTTTCGGGGTGGACAGCTCCGGATTAGGGATTAGAGTCTGAATCGTCATATGAACAAAGGAGTCTTCATGGAACATCGCACTGTCTATCTGGACAACAACGCGACCACTCCGTTGCATCCGGAAGTGAAAAAGGCCCTGATCGAAGGGCTTGAGATATTTGGCAATCCATCGAGCATGCACAGTTTTGGCCGGGAGGCCCGGGAACACATCGAGCAGGCCCGCGAGCAGGTCGCCTCCTTCATCGGCGCCGAGGCCAGGGAAATCCTTTTCGTGGGCAGCGGATCCGAGGCCAACAACACGGTCCTCTCGCTCTTGCGCTGCGAAAGCACGTCCTGCGCCTGCACCATGAGCGGCCGTCACGGCCTGGTGACCACGACCATCGAGCATCCCTGCGTGCTGAACACGGCCCGCAACCTCGGCCGCGGCAAGCACGAGGTGACCTATCTGGCCGTGGACCGCCACGGGCGCATCGACCTGGACGATTTGCGCCGGTCCGTGACGGACACGGTCGGCCTGGTCTCCATCATGATGGCCAACAACGAGATCGGAACCATCCAGGACATCAAGGCTGCGGCCCGCATCGCCCACGAGGGGGGAGCCCTCTTCCACACCGACGCGGTGCAGGCCGTGGGCAAGATCCCGGTGGACGTCCTCGACCTGGACGTGGACTTCCTCAGCCTGTCCGGCCACAAGATCTACGGCCCCAAGGGCGTGGCCGCCCTGTACGTGAAGAAGGGCACGCCCTACTGCCCGCTCATCCTGGGCGGACACCAGGAATCCGGCCGTCGGGCCGGCACCGAGAATTCCCTGGGCATCATCGGTCTGGGCAAGGCCGTGGAGATGCGCGCCCTGGAGATGGCCGACGAGGAACCGCGCCTGCTGGCCATGAAAAACGCCCTCAAGGCCGGCATCGCCCAGGCCATTCCGGACGCCCTGTTCATGGGCCATCCCGAGCACTGCCTGCCCGGCACCCTGAGCGTGTCCTTTGCCGGGGCCGAGGGCGAAGCCATCCTCTTGTACCTGGACCTGGCCGGCATCGCCGTGTCCACGGGCTCGGCCTGCGCCTCCGGTTCCCTGGACCCGTCCCACGTCATCATGGCCACGGGCGTGCCCGTGGAGAACGCCCACGGCTCCATCCGCATCAGCCTGGGCCGCGAGAACACCATGGACGACGTGGCCTACATGCTTGAACACCTGCCGCCCATCATCGGGCGCATCCGCGAGATGTCTACGCTCTACAGGAGACGATAATGACCGCCAAATGGACATATTCAGACAAGGTCAAGGACCATTTCATGAATCCGCGCAACATCCTGCGCGAGGAAAACGAAGCGGATTTCCACGGCATCGGCCAGACCGGCAACATCAAGTGCGGGGACGAGATGATCGTCTACATCAAGGTCGACCCGGTCCGCCTGACCATCACGGACTGCAAGTGGCGCACCTACGGCTGCGCCAGCGCCATCGCCAGCACGTCCATGCTCTCGGAGATGGTCCAGGGCATGACCCTGGATCAGGCTTACGCCATCAAGGCCAAGGACATCCTGAACCAGCTCGACGGCCTGCCTGACAACAAGGTGCACTGCTCGGTGCTCGGCGACAAGGCCCTGCGGGCCGCCATCGACGACTACTACGCCAAGAACGGCATGCAGGACCGCATCACCACCCAGGGCGCCAAGATCGTGTGCGAATGCATGCAGGTCACGGACGAGGACATCGAGCACGCCGTGCTGGACGGAGCCCGGAGCTTCTTCGAACTGCAGGAGATGACCAAGATCGGCACGGGCTGCGGGGAATGTCAGGAAAACGCCCAGACAGTCCTTTCGGGATACATCCAGAAGCACTTCGGCCTGTAAGCACAAGGGGTGGACATGAAGATTCTGGCTTTCGGCGTGACGGGATTCGTGGGCCGGCATCTGGTGCCCCATCTGCTGGGGCGCGGGCATGCCCTGACCGTGGCCGCCCGCTCGGGCCGGCACGGCTTCGGACCAGCGGTGCAGGTCGTCGAGGCCGATCCCACGATCCCCGGCCCGTGGCAGGATCTGGTCAAGGGGTACGACGCGGTCATCAACCTGGCCGGCGCCCCGGTCATGACCCGGTGGAACGCGGCCGGCAAGAAGACTATCCTCGAATCCCGAACAGTTGGCACCCGCAACATCGTCGATGCCCTGTCCCGGGTGGCGGACGGGGGCAAAACCCTGCTCTGCGCCGGAGCCATCGGCTATTACGGCGACGGGGGCGATCTGGTCCTGACCGAGGATGCCCCGCAAGGCCAGGGCTTTCTGGCCGAGGTCAGCGCGGCCTGGCAGGCCGAAGCCCTGCGGGCCGAGGGATTCGGACACCGCGTGGTCATCCCGCGCATCGCCGTGGTTTTGGGTGACGGTGGGGCCCTGACCCGAATGCTCACCCCCTTTTCCCTGGGCCTGGGCGGGCGGCTCGGGTCCGGGCGGCAGTGGTTCTCCTGGATCCATGTGCGGGATCTGGTCCGGGTCATGACCTTTCTGATCGAGGAACCCCGGGCCCGGGGTGTCGTTAACGCCTGCGCGCCGAGTCCGGTGACCAACGCGGAGTTCACCCGCATCCTGGGTCAAACCCTCCGGCGGCCAGCCATCCTGCCGGTGCCGGCACCCGTCCTGCGCCTGGTCCTGGGCGAAGCGGCGAGCATGCTCCTGACCGGCCAGCGCTGCATCCCCGAGGCTCTCGCACGCCTCGGATTCTCCTTCGAACACCCGGAGCTGGGGCCGGCCCTGCACGACATCGTCGCCCCACCCTCTCCTGGCAGCTCCATGGGCCGCCGTGGTTGATCCGTCAGAACCCGCCCCGCTTCTTGTTTTTTGCCTGCCCCTGACGTAGCAAAGGGCTGTCCCTACTTCTCGTTGACTGCGCCCCAAGGAGCCACCATGTCCCAGAACCCGACCTTCGACACCGCCATCACCTCCCTCGGAGCGTGCCGGGTCGACAATCCCATCGTCTATTGCCACCATATCGACGACACGGCCAAGATGCGCCTGTTTCTATCCAACAACGTCATCGAGGACGACATCGCTCCGAATACGATCTGCGAATTCGAAGAGGCCGGACCCCGGGAAAAGATCTATTTCGACCCGCCCAAGACCAAATGCGCCATCGTGACCTGTGGCGGACTGTGCCCGGGCATCAACGACGTGATCCGGGCCATCGTCATGGGCGCCCACCACAACTACCACGTCTCCGGCGTCTTCGGCATCCGTTACGGGCTGCAGGGCTTCATCCCCAAATACAAGCACGACGTCATGGAACTGACCCCGGACAGCGTCCGTGACATCCATGAGTTCGGCGGCACGGTCCTGTCCTCCTCGCGCGGCCCGCAACCACAGGAAGAGATCGTCGACGCCCTGGAGCGCATGAACATCTCCATTCTTTTCATGATCGGCGGGGACGGGTCCATGAAGGCGGCGGCCTCCGTGACCCAGGAAGTGCAGAAACGCGGCCTGAAGATCGCGGTCATCGGCATCCCCAAAACCATCGACAACGACATCAATTTCGTGACCAAGTCCTTCGGCTTCGACACGGCCGTGGAAAAGGCCACCGAGGCCATCCGCTGCGCGCACATCGAGGCCCTGGGCGCTCCCGGCGGCATCGGCATGGTCAAGCTCATGGGCCGGGAGTCGGGCTTCATCGCGGCCCAGGCCAGTCTGGCGCTGAAAGAAGTCAACTTCGTCCTCGTGCCCGAGGCGCCCTTCGACCTGCACGGCCCCAACGGCTTCCTGGTCAAGCTCAAAGAGCGCCTGCAGCACCGCCAGCACGCCGTCATCGTCGTGGCCGAGGGCGCGGGCCAGGATCTCTGCCGGACGAACGACGGACAAGACCTTTCGGGGAATCCCATCCTGGGCGACATCTGCGAGGTGCTGCGCCTGGAGATCAAGAAGTATTTCGCGACCTGTGACATCCCCTACACGCTCAAATACATCGACCCGAGCTACATCATCCGCTCCATCCCGGCCAACGCCAACGACCGCATCTACTGCGGCTTTTTGGGTCAGCACGCCGTGCACGCGGCCATGGCCGGCAAGACGGGCATGGTCGTCTCCAAACTGCAGGAGCGCTATCTCTACCTGCCCCTGCATCTGGTCACCTCCAGGCGGCGCAAGCTGAACGTGCTCTCCAACTACTGGCGCTCGGTCATGGAATCAACCGGACAACCCCAGTCCATGTTCAACTGCATAAACAAGGCATAGACATGAAACGCCTGCTCGTCCTGCTCGTCATCGCGGTCCTGGCCGGCGGCGCCTGGCTGTACTTGAACCAGGAACGCTTCTTTCCCAAACCAGTGGCCAAGGAAGTGTCGCCCCAGCGCTGGCAGGTCGGTGACGCCCGGACAAATCCAGCTGAAACCCCGCCCCTGTTCAACGCGACCAACGAGACCCTGACGGACAACGCCACCGCCGCGTCCAACGCCACCCAGGACGGCAACGCCACCCAGACCCCGCCCGCAGCCGACGAAATCGTGCGTCTCGACTTCGTGGAGGACGCCAGCGCCTATCTGGTCTCCCGCTACCTGCCCGGCGGAACCAAGAAGAATCCAGAATCCCGGGGACGCTTCGACCTCAACGTCAAGTCCGTGAACATCCGCTACGGCGTGGACTTTCCCGGCCTGAACGTGGACCCGGCGGACATCCTGGGCGCGCGCAGGATTGTTTTCGACCACATCCTGCAGGGCCCTGTTCTCGAGTACCTGCACGCGGCCTACACGCCCCTGTTCCTGGACAGCCTGGAACGGGCACTGCAAGGGGCCACGCACACACTGACCTCGGGCCAGAGCGCGGCCATCACCCCGGAACAGCGCGCCGAAATGCTCGGCCTGCTCGCCGCTAGACTCCAGGCGATCGGCAAGACCGTAGTGACCCTGGCCACGACCGACTCCATCCGCCCCCTGGTGGGCAAGTACCTGGAAGACACCGACAAGGTCAGCGAGGCCCACCTGGCCTTCTGGAACCTGCAGACGGCCAAGGCGTCCCTGTCCGCCACGAACGAGGCCGGCACGCGCATCAAGACAACCATCCAGACCCGGGAAATCTCCCGCCAGCGCCTCTTGCAGACCATCGTCGGCGCGGGCGCGCCCCAGGGCATGGACGCCTCGGAGTTGGTCTATTTGGCCCAGTGGGTGTATCGGCGGGGCTTGGAAAACCCGCATAACGTGGCCGCCGTGGCCAAGGTCGGCGACCTGTTGATCCGTGTCGCGGACGCGGTGGAGGAACGTTCCCGCCAGCCCAGGCCGGACTTGGAGGAACGCATGGACGGAAACGGAACAACGGGGCAGCAATGATCCTGTCCCCTGCAACGTTTCCGGCGACGCATAACGATCACCCTTGCCAGGCGGCCTGCTAGGACACGAATCCCTTTTCGCGCCAGCAGGTCTGGACCACGTCCCCTCCCGCCTCGTGCAGGATGAACTCGATGTTGCCCCGGCTGTTCAGCCGGGGTTCGCATTTCTCGTTGTTCCACAGATTCAGCCAGCCCGGCCCCCATTCGGAATAGGGAAAAGGCAGGGTGCCTATGCGGTACAATTCGGCTACGGTCCAACCCGCCCTCTCCAGGGCCGCCCGGTTGTCCATGAACCAGACCAGGGAGCGCGCGTGCACCCGGGCCTGGTCCTTGCTGATTCTTTCATGTCCCAGCAATTCGACGCTGGCCTGCAGTTCCTGTTCAAAGGGGGTCATGAATGCTTCCTGTCCTGCTGCAATGGGAAACCGGCCGCGTGTACTGCACACCGATTCCGTAACGAGTCCGTTCCAGGTCCCCCAGATCCCTGGTCCAGCGCACCCGCCCGCGGAAACTGCGGCGGCTGTCCGGCACATCGGGATCCAGGCCGACCACCTCGACATAAATGGCCGTCCCAGTCCTCAAGGAGACACAGGACTCCATGCACAACCCGCCGTCGCCGAGATCAACGAGGCGGGCGTCATGATAGTCCTCGCTGCCAAGCAAACTGTAGCGCACCTGCGACCCCTTCCGCCTCCTCGTGAAATCCCGCCTTTCGGTCAAGCTGCTCATCGCGTCCTCCCGGTGTCCACATCCATATACATGGTGTAAGGCGGCACCGCCAAAAGGAAAGGGCCGGTCAGGTCAAACTATCCAGCTCGTCGGGAAGCAGGAGAACAAGGCCACGAGCGCGCAGGGCCGCTGCCAGCAATCCGTCCCCCGGGACGCGGCGCCCGCTGAAGGTGCCGTCATATATCTCGCCGACGCCGCAGCTTGGGGAGCGGGGCTGAAGGATCGCGGCCCGGACCCCGGTCAGGGAGGCTATGCGCACGACCTGGTCCACGCCGCGCTCGAACGCCTCAGTCAGATCGAGGCCGTCTCTGGTCAGGGCGCGGCCCTGCCACAATTCCACGGCCGTCCTCGGCGTGGGCAATCCGCCCATCTGCTCGGGGCAGACCGGGACGAGCACGTGATCCCGGGCCAGGGCCAACAGGCGTTCATCGGCGCCAATGCCTCCGTCGTACCGGCAGAAGAGGCCCAGCAGGCAGGCGCTGACCAGCACCGGAGTGCCCGTTTGCAACGGAAGTCTTGTCATCCGCACCTCCATCGGGTAGCCCTTGGGCCGTCGATATTCATAAAAAACCTGAAATTCCGGAGAGTTCATGCCCTTGCTCGAATCCACAGTGGCCCTGATCCGCCCCCTTGAGTCCAAATGGTTCACCCAGGCCCAGGCCCACCTCGACACCCAGACCAAACCCCGGGGCAGCCTCGGCGCCCTGGAAGGCATCGCGGCCCGGCTGGTGGCCATCGCCCAGGGCGGCGCGCCCAGGGTCGACCCGGCCCGGATCTACACCTGCGCCGGGGACCACGGGGTGGCCGCCCAGGGCGTCAGCCTGTTCCCGCAGGAAGTGACCCGTCAGATGGTCGCCAATTTCGTGAACCAGGGCGCGGCCATCAACGTCCTGACCCGCACCGCGGGGGTGGGCCTGAAGGTGGTCGACGCGGGCTGCCTGGGCGGAAAGTTCCCCGATCATCCCGACCTTGTCCAGTGCAAGGTCGCCCCGGGCACGGCCGATTTCACCGTCGCCCCGGCCATGACCCGCGCGCAGTGCCTGGCGGCCCTGGAAAACGGCATCGCCCTGGCCCGGTCCGCCCACGGGGAAGGGATCACCACCCTGGGCACCGGGGAGATGGGCATCGCCAACACCACTCCGGCCACGGCCCTGTTCTGCGCCCATCTGGGGCTCGCCCCGGCAAACATCACCGGGCCGGGCACGGGACTGCCGGCCCAAGGCGTGCGCCACAAGATCCAGGTCATCGAACAGGCCCTGAAACTGCACCTCCCGACCGTGGCCCAGGGCGACCCGGTGGAGATCCTGGCCAGCCTGGGAGGATTCGAGATCGCGACCCTGGCCGGAATGCTCCTGGGCGGGGCCAGCCTGTCCATGCCCCTGGTCATCGACGGATTCATCTCCACCAGCGCCTTTGTCGCGGCCAGGGCCATCTGCCCCACCGTGGCCGAGTACAGCTTCTTTGCCCACGCCTCGGCCGAACCCGGCTTCGCCGCGGTCATGGACAGCCTCGGGGCTTCCCCCCTCCTGAACCTGGGCCTGCGCCTGGGCGAAGGCACTGGCGCGGCCATGGGCGTCTTCATCCTGCGCTGCGCGGCCAACCTCTTCACGGACATGGCCACCTTCGCCTCTGCCGGGGTGAGCACGGGAGAATAAAAAAAGGCTGGCGAATCCTGCCAGCCTTTTTTTCAATTTGTGCGCCCGTCCGTGCCGGGGGCCGCGTCAGACCGCGGCTCCGCTGCGATAGACCGCGTCCAGGATCTCCTGGCCACCGCGGGACAGCACAACCCGGGCCACTTCCGCGCCAAGGCTCGCGGCCGCCTGGGCCGATCCCGCGGCTTCGTGGCGGATGACCCGCTCCCCGCACAAATCGGCCACCAGGCCCGTCAGGGTGACCTCGGAACCCGACAGGGTCGCGAAGCCCGCGATGGGCACCTGGCACCCGCCATCCAGACCGAACAGAAAGGCCCGCTCGGCCTCCACGCAGACCCGGGAGGGGGCGTGATCCAGAAAGGCCAGGAGCGTGTCCAGTTCGGGACGGTCGGTGCGGTACTCAATGCCCAGCGCCCCCTGGGCCACGGCTGGATAGAACTGTGGCGGGGCCAGCTCCTGCATGTGCGGCGCGGTCAGGCCGAGGCGGTTCAGACCAGCCATGGCCACGATGATGGCGTCGAACTCGCCGGCCATGAGCTTGCCCACCCTCGTGTCCAGGTTGCCGCGCAGGGACAGGATGCACAAGTCCCGGCGCAGGCCCATGAGCTGGGTCTGACGGCGCAGGCTGCTGGTGCCGACCCGCGCGCCGGCGGGCAGTGCGTCGACGGACGGATAGGTGGCGCTCAGAAAACAGTCCGTGGGCGCCTCGCGCTCCGGGATGATGCCGAGCTTGAGCCCCGCGGGCAGCTCGGCCGGCACATCCTTCATGGAGTGCACGGCGATGTCGGCTTCCCCGGCCAGGAGCGCTTCCTCGATTTCCTTGACGAACAAGCCCTTGCCGCCAATCTTGGCCAGGGGCACGTCCAGGATCTTGTCGCCCTTGGTCTTGATGATGTTGAGTTCCACGGTGATGCCGGGATACTGGGCGCGGAGCAGGTCCGAAATGTGATGCGCCTGCCACAGGGCCAACTTGCTGCCCCGGGTGGCGATGCGAATAATGTTCATCTGATGAAAATCCTTTCCGGGCTAGCCGCAGGTGGAGCAGTTCCCGCCGGAGCAGCTGCCGCAGCCGCTCTTGCCCCGGGTGGTGATGGCGTTGGCGCTGGGCGAACCCATGACGATGGGGCCGCCGGTGCGGAACAATCCCTTGGACATGAGCTTGGTCGTGTCCGCGGCCCCGCAGGCCGGGCAGACAGGCTCCTTGCCGCCGAGGACGATCTCCTCGAATTCCTTGTGACAGGCGTTGCAGACGTATTCGAAAATGGGCATTTCTCTCTCCTTCAGGGCTGCTCGGAACCCAGAAAAGGCTCAAGTTCGGCAACCGCTTCAAACAGATAATAGTCGATCAGGCCGCAGAGCATGTGCCCGATGGCGGCGTGGGTCTCCTGGATGAGCGGAGTCCGGCTGTCCGGCACGATCAGGGCGTGGTGGCAGTGGGCAAGCATGGGCCCGCCAGTCCCGCCGCCGAGCCCAACGGTGACCAGGCCGTTTTCCTGCCCAACCCGCAGGGCCTCGTTCACGTTCGCGCTCTTGCCCGAGGTGGAAATCCCGACCAGCACATCCCCGGGACGGCCCAGGGCCTGCACCTGCCTGCTGAAAATGCGGTCAAACGCATAGTCGTTGCCAATGGCGGTCAGGGCCGAGGAGTCGGTGGTCAAGGCAATGGCCGGCAGAGGAGGACGCTCCATCATGAACCGGTTGACCAATTCCGCCGCCCAGTGCTGGGCGTCGGCCGCACTGCCGCCGTTGCCGCAGAAAAGGATCTTGCCGCCGCCTGCCAGGCACAAGGCCATGGCCCTGGCTGCCCCGGCCACCAGATCGGCGTTCTGGTCAAAAAAAGCGATCCGCAGTCTGGCGCCGTCCTGGGCGTGATCAGTGATGATCCGTCGAACCCTTTCGGTCATGGACACCTCCAATGCTCATTGAACAGGACCACGGTTTGTAAGTTCCCCCCCGGCCTTTGGCAAGGGTTTCTTCCCCGGGCCGCCCGGCAAAAGGGTCCGCAGACCGGGCGGACTTCCCCGCACCGGGCGCCTTTCATTTTCCTCCGTTCTCCATTAGAGAACCCTCACCCTGCAGCGGGCATCGGCTCTCCAGGGTTCCGGACCACTCATGCACAACGTCAACATCATCCTCATCGGCATGCCCGCGGCAGGCAAATCGACCCTCGGCAGGCATCTGGCCCTGCGACTGGGCTGGGCCTTCGTGGACACGGACCTGCTCATGGAGGCCTGGTGGGGCGCCTCCCTGCAGCAGATCCGGGATCACCTGGGCCTGACCGCGTTCCTGCGCGCCGAGGCCGAGCAGATCCTGCGCGTGCACCTGAACCAGTGCGTCATCGCCACGGGGGGCAGCGTGGTCTACTCCGAGGCGGCCATGGCCCATTTGCAGATTCTCGGCCGCATCGTCTGCCTGGCCTCGTCCTACGAGAACATCGCCCGCCGCCTGACCAACCCCCTGTCCCGGGGGCTGGCCATCGGTCACGGACAGACGTTGAAAGACCTCTACGAAGAGCGGGCGCCTCTGTATGCCCGCTACGCCCAGGTGACCGTGGACACCGACGGCGCCACGCCCGAGGGGATCTGCGAGGCCATCATCCAGGATATTTCCCGCATCCAAAAGGACCACGCGTGACCAAAAAACTGCTTCCCGCCCAGGCCTTCCGCAAGCTGGCCGCGCTCTATGCCGACATGCAGGAACGCTACGCAATCCATGCCCAATCCCTGGGACTGACCTGCGAGAACTGCACGGACAACTGCTGCACCAGCTATTTCCAGCACCACACGCGTGTGGAATGGGCCTACCTGCTGCAGGGCCTGTCCGAACTGCCCCCGGAGCGCCGGGCCGCCTACGAGGCAAGGGCCCGGGACTACGTGCGGATGGCGCAACAGGCCCTGGCCCAGGGGGAACGCCCCGGGATCATGTGCCCGTTGAACGATGACGGACGCTGCGGCGTGTACGCGCACCGACTGATGATCTGCCGGCTGCATGGCGTGCCCAACCGGCTGCGCTACCCCGACGGCCGCACCCTCGACTTCCCGGGCTGTTTTCGCAGCCAGGAACTGTGCGCGGGGTCGGACTCCTTTCCAATTCTGGACCGCACCCAGCTGTACACCCGGCTCATGGAGTTGGAGGTGCAGTTCGTCGGCCCGGCCAGGATTCGCTCTTTGCCCCGGGTTGATTTGACCCTGGCCGAAATGATAGTGCAAGGTCCACCACGTTCATGAATCGCGAGGAGATGAATATGCGCCCACGCCTGATGCTGGCCATGGTACTGGTGTCGTGTCTGATGATGGTGTCCTGCGCGCACCTGAGTGTCATCCACCTGGACAAGAACCCATGGCTTCTCGGCCAGGAAAACACCCTGGCCATGCGTTGCTGGTCGTTCTCGTACACGAGCCGCCTGGAGGACAACAAACTGATCGTGTCCGGCGTGGCCAAGCCCGTGGCCGGGGCCATTCCCTCGTGGGCGACATGGGTCCAGGACCTGTGGATGCAGATCTATCTGAGCGACGACCAGAGCCGGGTTCTGGCCAAGGATTTGCGCCTGTATCTGCCCATGGATCTCGACCATGAAAAGGGCGTGCCCTTCGAATTCCACCTGACCCCCGAAGCCCTGGGCTCCTCGGGCCCCCTGTACATCTCCTTTGGCTACCGCATGGAACTGACGGCCGAAAAGAACACCGAGGGAACCGGCTCCAACGCCGAGGTCTTTTTCGCCAGCCAGGGAGCGCTCTTCCAATAGCGCCCATCCGCCCGCAGCCACGCGAAAGCCCCCGCCAGGATGTCTCGCGGGGGCTTTCGTTTATTTTGTCTCGACGGTTCAACCCCGGGCTAGTTCATGGCGCCGCGTTCGTCCTGCATCTGCACCTTGAGGGACTGCAAAAGCTGCTGCGCCTTGTCCGTGGTCTTCCACTCGTCATACGCGCGCATCCAGTAATCGAAACCAAAAATCTTCTGCATGAGCTGGTCCTCATGCAGGTCCACCCAGGTGTTGAATACGTACATCTCCAGGGAGAAATCCTTGCTGTCCAGAATCTTGACCACTGTGTCGCCGGGGAATCGCTTGCCCTCGTAATTGAGTTGCAAAAATTCCACCACGGCCTGCTGGGACAGCTCCGGCGAGAGGGGCGAATTTTGGACCCGCTCGGCAAGTTCCCAGTAATCGGGAAACTGTGCCTGCATCTGTTTGAGCTGCTCGGCAGTCAGGCTGATGTAAAGCGCTCCGTCCCGCTCCTCGATAAAGTAGTAGCGAAGCCAGAATTCGAAATGAAAAACCTTGGCCGTTTCGATCAGCGCGTTATGCGGAATTGCCATTTTTTTCTCCCTGTAGCGTGATTGACAGTGATAGTTTGTGAATGAAATGTCATTGTGGACACATTTTTTGATGCAGCACAAAGTTTTTTGGATTCATGTTGACAAAATTACTGAGGCAACCTAAGAATTCGTCCTACAAATACGCGATAGTTGGAGGTTACGTCATGGAAGATTATGTAAAACAGGCGCTCGAAATCGTCAAAGCACAAGCCAGTGTGCGCAACATGACCGAGGAAGAGCTGACATCAATGATTCGTTCATTGACTGAAGGGATCAAGAATGTAGCCGAAGGCAACCAGCCCGATCCCGTCAAAACTCCATCCGCTGACGAGGCCAAAAAGGCCATCCGCGAGAAAAGCATCATCTGCATGGAGTGCGAAAAATCCTTCAAGGTGCTGACCAAACGGCATCTGGCCACTCACGGGCTGACCCCCGAGGAGTACCGCGAGAAGTGGGGCTACAAGAAGGGCACGTCCCTGGTGGCCAAGTCCCTGGCTCGCGACCGCCGCAAAAAAATGCAGGACATGAAGCTCTGGGAAAAGCGGGTCAAAAAATAGACCCGCCCCTGGCCGCACCACAGCACAAAGGGCGAATCCGCAAGGATTCGCCCTTTTTCATGGCGCGTCGTCGAAAAACTGCCTTGTCTTGACCAGCCGAGCCTGCAGCAGGGAAAAATCCCGGTCCACGGCCTGCAGCACGAACACGGGACTCACATACAGATCCCGCCAATTGAAAGAAAGCACGAAACCGTCCGCGTCGAGGCTCGCGGATTGGATCATGGGCCGCACGTCGATCTCGCCGGGCTCGCCCTTCTTGGTCAGCTTGGGTGCTTTCCACTCCCCGGCCCGCAAAAATTCTTCCAGACGGCCGGCAAAGCGATCTTTGTCCTCGGCGCGCGAAAAATGCAGGGCAAAAGACTCCCGCAGGGCCACGGGTGCGCGGCCCTGGCACGGCAGTTCATCCACGCGCAGCGCCTGCATGCCCAGGGGCAGTTCAGCACCCAGCACCGCCGGCAACTCCAAGGCGTCGAGGCGCTCGCGCACAAAGAAATCCATCCATTCACCCTCGCTGCCCACGCCCACGGGCAGAGCCCGGGCAAAGGACAAGAGCGGCTGGGGGTGGAACCCGCCGCTGAAGGCCAGGGGCAGGCGCGCCCGCCGGAAGGCCCGCTCGAAGAGGCGCTGCAGTTCGAGCTGGCTCAGGTACATGGCCGGCCCTGTCTTGGAATACCAGAGGCGGAAGCGCTGTTCCTTGTGCTGCAGGTCCACGGCCGGTTCCGACGTCTCTTCCAGACAGTGGTCGCCCTCCTGGTCCCGGCTGATCCGATTGAGGACCGGGACGATCCCGCCCGCCGCTGCCTGGCGGGACAGTTCAGAAGGTCGGCCGTCCAGGGAGCACACGCCGCAGGCCCGACAGGAATCGTAACGGCAGTCCGGGGTGACGATCCCTTCCAGGGCGCGGCGACGCTCCGCGAGGAGATATTTTCGGCTCACGCCCGAGGCCAGGTGATCCCAGGGCAGGGGCTGGTCCGGGTCGCGCTCGCGCAGATA
>CAZPSN010000003.1:0-59108 GCA_964589645.1 uncultured Desulfovibrionaceae bacterium | reverse complement strand
CTACCTCCTGCAGGACGGCGACGGCTGGACCATGGTCGATGCCGGTTTCGGCAAAAGCTTCAAGCCACGGTTCCAGACGCAGATGGTCCGACCAGCTGGAGAAGAGCGCGCCCTTGGCGTAGGCCAGCTCCAGGGCCGGGGCCAGACGGCGGTCGCCGCGCGAGAAGATCCCTTCCAGGTAGGTCATGTGCGAGTGGTGCCACTTGAGCTTGAGCTTCTTGTAGGGCCTGAAGATAGAACGCAGATACCCCACCCGCTCCTCGATCTCGGCCATGGTGATCTGGCGCTCCCACTGAAAGGGGGTGTGCGGCTTGGGCACGAAGGGCGAGACCGCGGCGGTGATCTGCAGGCGCCGGGCTCCCTTTCCCGCGCTCTGCGCCACCTTCAGGCAGAGGTCCAGGATGCCGTCCAGATCCTCGGGAGTTTCCGTGGGCAGACCGATCATGAAGTAGAGCTTGACCTGCTGCCATCCCTGCCGGAAAGCCGTGGCCGTGTGCTCGAGCAGGGCGGCCTCGGTCACGCCCTTGTTGATGGCGTCGCGCAGGCGCTGGGTGCCGGCCTCGGGGGCCAGGGTCAGGCCGGTGTGCCGGATGCGGCTCATGAGCCGCATGAGGTCCTCGGACACGGAACCCACGCGCAGGGACGGCAGGGAGATGGAGACCTGTTCCTGGCGGCAGCGGCTGAAGGAGGACAGGAAAAGAGCTTCCAGGGCGCTGAAATCGCCGGTGCTCAGGGACAGGAAGGACAGTTCCTCGCTGCCCGTCTCGGCCAGGCCCCGCTCGATGATGTCCCCCAGCACGTCCACTTCGCGTTCGCGCACCGGCCGGTAGATCATGCCGGCCTGGCAGAAGCGGCAGCCGCGGGTGCAGCCGCGCGCGATCTCCACGGACAGGCGGTCGTGCACGGGCTTGCCGAAGGGCACGATCTGACGGGCCGGAAAAGGCGTGGGGTTCATGTCCGCGACCACGCGTTTTTCCACCATGGCCGGGACCGTTGCCCCGGGCACGAGGACATCGCCGCTGCTTTCCAGGGGATTGGGCACGTACACCCCGGTCAACCCCGACAGCTCGGCGATCAATGCCGCGCGGCTCCACCCCTCGTCCTTGGCCCGGGCCACGAGGGCGAGCATCTCCAGGACGATCTCCTCTCCGTCGCCCAGAACCATGAGATCCAGGAACGGAGCCAGGGGCTCGGCGTTGAAGGTGCACCCGCCGCCGGCGATGACCAGGGGATGGCCGTCGCGGCGCTCGGAGGCGCGCAGCGGGATGCCCCCCAGGTCGAGCATGTAGAGCACGTTGGTGTAGCAGAGTTCGTGGGTGAGGCTGAACAGGACGGCGTCCAGGTCCACCAGGGGCGTGTCGCTTTCCAGGCTGGCCAGGGGCCGGGCATGGGCGCGGAGCACGGCGGCCACGTCCTCGGTGGGGGCGAAGACCCGTTCGGCGTAGAACTGATCGCGGGAGTTGACGATGTTGTAGAGGATCTTCTGGCCGAGGTAGGACATGCCCAGCTCGTAGAGATCCGGAAAGGCCAGGGCCACGTGGGCGCGCGCGAGGAGGGGGTCCTTGTGCACGCTGTTGATCTCGGTGCCGAGGTAATGGCTGGGCCGGGAAAAAAGGGGGAGCAGATCCTTCATGGGTCCTTGCCGATGCGCTCTTCCGGGCGCTCAAAACAGAGCCGCGCCGGGGCCGCGCCATGGCGGCTCGCGGCGCGGAATGCCGGGTCCCGGAGCGGACGCGGCGTTATTTCTTCAAAAGTTTGCTGAAATCGGACACACCGCCCAGATTGCGCAGGCCGCCTGGAGCGGACAGGGTCAGGTTGGTGGTGGCCTCAAGATACTTGGTCTTGAGTTCCTCGGGCACGGATTTGTACTGGTAGAGAACGTGGCGGACGTCGATCTCGCCGTCAATGTTCTGGTCAAAAGGATAGCCGAAGGGCAAAAGCAGCATCTGCATGCCGCCCTGTTGGGTGGGGATGGTCTGCAGGATGGCCGGGTCCTTGACGAGCCCCTTGTCCTGATCCCATTTGCCAAGCACCATGTCGCCGTTCACCAGCTTCACCAATCTGATATCGTACATGCTCACCTCGAAATGTTATGGCCCGACCTGGCTGCAAAAGCCACGCCGAGGGTTCGTGTCTACGGACTGCACTTGGCCCTGTCAAGGACGCCCGGCGCCCCTTTCCGGGCAGGAGCCTTTGTGGTAGCCGACCCACAACACGGACGGAGGGAACATGAACACTCTGGATATCGTTTGTTGCGTGATTCTGGGCTTTCTGGGACTGCGCGGCATCTTTCGCGGCCTGGTCAAGGAGGTGGCCTCCATCCTCGGGCTGCTGCTGGGCTTCATTCTGGCCAACACCTTCCACGCCCAGCTCGCGCCCCTGCTGGAAAAACCCCTGGGCGGCCCCGGCCTGGCAGGGCTGGCGGCCTACCTGGGCATCTTCCTGGGCACGGTGGCCGTGGTCTTCGTGCTGGCCACCCTCATCCGCAAGATCCTGAAGATGATCATGCTGGGCTGGATCGACAGCATCGGCGGCGGCGCCCTGGGCCTGTTCAAGGGCGCGCTCCTGTGCAGCATCATCGTCCTGGCCCTGACCGCGTTCCTGCCGTCCAAGGCCGAGATCCTGACCCAGTCCCAGATCGTGCCCTACGTCAACGTCTTCAACACCATGCTCGCCGAGGCCCTGCCCAAGGACATGCGCGACCAGTTCCTGATCCGCAGCCGCGAACTGCGGCAGGAATGGGAAGCCCGGATCATGGACAAACTCAAGGAAATAAAGGCTACACCCGGTGGAAAACTATAATTTCGCGCGCATCGTCGAGGTCATCGACACCCTGACCGGACCCGGCGGGTGCCCCTGGGACAAGGAGCAGACGCCCCTGACCATGTGCGACTACCTGATCGAGGAATGCTTCGAGCTGGTCGAAGCCATCCGCCAGAACGACCCGGCCGAGGTCGCCGAGGAGCTGGGCGACGTGCTCTTCCTGCTCCTCTTCATCGGCCGTTGCATGGACCGGGACATCCCGGACTTCTTGCAGACCGCCCTGGCCGGCAACGCGGCCAAGATGATCCGCCGCCACCCCCACGTGTACGGGGAAAAGGCGGCCAGCGTGGCCGAGGTCGTCACCAACTGGGAACAGATCAAGAAACAGGAGAAGGCCGAGAAAAAACGCGACCCCGGTGTCTTCGCCTCCCTGCCCGGCAGCCTTCCGCCCCTGCTCAAGGCCTACCGCATCAACTCCAAGGCCGCCCGCGCCGGCTTCACCTGGCCCACGGACACGGATCAGGAAGCCAAGCTGGCCGAGGAGTGGAGGGAACTGCAGGAGGCCCTGGCCGGAGGCGACGCACAGGCCAAGGAAGAGGAGTTCGGCGATTATCTCTTTGCCCTGGTCGAATACGGCCGCAGGCGGGGGCTGAAGGCCAACTCGGCCCTGGCCCTGGCCAACGCCAAATTCCTGGGGCGCTTCGAGGCCATGGAAAAACTGGCCGGGGAACGCGGCCTGGCGCTGGACCACATGTCCCTGGCCGAGATGGATGCGCTCTGGGACGAGATCAAGGCGGGCCGCTGAGGACTTTACACTCTGTTTTTCTCCGGCCGGGACTGCACGGATCTGGAAGGGCCGAGGCAGATGGCAGGACTGCATCCTGCACCAAATCAGACTCTCCCCCTGCCAAGGGGGAGTACCCGCAGGGGGAGGGGGTATTTTCTGGTACGCTCAACTCATGACAGGTTGATAGCCTGAACTATCTTTGAGCCTGTGAGGAACAAACCACCCCGGCCCTTCGGGCCACCCCTCCTTGGCAGGAGGGGAGTTGAAATGCGTTGTGCCGCAGGCATGGGAGCAAGATGGATCCCCGCCTGCGCGGGGATGACTCCGTGACGACGCGACACGGATGCAAAGCGGCCCTCCTCCTTGTCCCGCCGCATCACGCCCAGGCACGATTCCGGCCGACGGCCTCCTAAAGATCCTTTTCCCGGATGACGGCCAGGATATGCTCCAGCACGCCGTCCGCGTCGGTCAGGCCGGTGTCGATGAGCACGGCGTCGGCGGCGGGCCGCAGGGGAGCCACCAGGCGGTTGCGGTCCTGATCGTCGCGGATGCGCATCTGGGCGCGGATGCGCTCCAGCTCCTCCTCCATGCCCATGGCTTTCAGCTGATCGAAACGGCGCTGGGCGCGCACGTCGATGGACGCGTCCAGAAAGAATTTATGCGGAGCCTCGGGAAAGACCACGCTGCCCATGTCCCGGCCCTCGGCGACCAGGGAGGTGCTGCGGCCCATGGCCTGCTGGTTGCGACGCAGAAAATCGCGGACCACGGGAATGCGCCCGATGTGCGAAGCCCACAGGCCGACCTCCTCGCTGCGGATGCTCGGCGACAGGGGATGCCCGTTCAAGACGAGTTCCGAGGTGCCGCCCACGCCCTCCAGGTCGAAATCCAGACGATTGAGCTCAGGCACCAGGCGGTCCACGGGCCGCTCCCAGGCCCCCTCGCCCAGGGTCAGGGCCACGGAACGGAACATGGCCCCGGTGTCCAGGTAGGCGATGCCCAGCTTCTGGGCCAGCTGCCGGGCCACGGTGGTTTTGCCCACCCCGGCCGGGCCATCAAGAGTGACGATCGTGATCATGCAGCACCTCCGCTGTCTTGGCCAGAAACTCCCGGTTTTCCTCCCCGTTCCCGATGCTGACCCGCAGCTTCTCGGGCATGCCGTAGCTGGCCAGGGGGCGGATGATGACCCCTTTGGCGAGCAAGGCCTCGAAAAGCGTGCGCGCGTCCATGGGCGGGGCGAACATGAGAAAATTGGCCTGGGACGGCCAGACCGTGCAGCCCAGGGCCGTGAGTTCCCGCGTCAGCATCTCCCTCCCCTCGCCCACCACGCGCAGGGTCTCGGACACGAAGAGGTCGTCGTCCAGGGCGGCCAGCCCGGCCTGCTCGGCCAGGATGTTCACGCTGAACGGCAGCTTGACGCGCAGGAGCAGGTCGGCCAGCCACTCCGGCATGAGGCCATACCCCAGGCGCAGGCCCGCCAGACCGTACATCTTGGAAAAGGTGCGCAGGATGACCAGGTTGGGGATCCGCCCGAAATGGGGAAGCATGGTGAATTCATCCAGGGGTTGCGCGAAATCGACGTAGGCCTCGTCCACGACCAGAAGGGCGCGCGGGGGAATCCGCGCCGCCAGCTCGACCAGGTCGGAAGCCCTGCAGGCGTAGCCCGAGGGATTGTCCGGGTTGGTCACGAACACCAGGGCCGTGTTCTCGTCCATCAAACGCAACAGGTGGTCGAAGGGAAAGGAGAAATCCGCGTTCAGCGGAGTCTGGCGGAACTCCACCCCGCACAGCCGCGACTGCACGTCGTAGATGCTGAAGCAGGGCTTGAAGGCCACGACGTTGTCCACTCCGGGCCGGGCCACCACGCGCAGCAGCAGGTCGATGATCTCATCGGACCCGTTCCCGGCCACCACGCAGGACGCCGGCACGCCCAGATGCTTGGCCAGGGCCTCGGTCAGGGCCGGAGAACCGGCCTGGGCATAACGGAACGCCAGGGCGCTGGCGACCCGGAGGCGTTCCTGGACCACCGGCGACACGCCCAGGGGGTTCTCGTTGCTGGCCATCTTGACGACCCGGGACAGGCCGAAGCGTTTCTTGATCTCGTCGATGGACAGACCGGGGGCGTAGGGCTTGAAGCCCTCCATCTCCGGCCGCACCAGAATCGTGGTCATAAAGTCTCCTTGGAACAAACCGTGTCGGCCGCCGGGGCCGGAAATGTCATTGTCCGCTCCCGCTGGACAGGACAGCAAACAGGGCGCGGGTCACGAGGCCGTACTCCTCGGCCGTCAGGGTGCGCATGTCGAGACAGAACGCCCCCTCCTCCACCCTGCCGATGATTGGAATGTCGGCGTCCAGGAGTCCCTGGCGCAGGGATTCGACATCCTGCCCCAGGGGCGTCACGGCCACCAGGGCCGTGGGCAGGTTCTGCTCCGGAAAGGAGCCGCCACCCACCCGTGAAGACCCGGAACGGACCTCCACCGCGGCCAGACCTTGCAACGCGCCGGCCAATTTGCTCCGCAGACGCCGGGCCCGGGCCTGCAACTCCGGACGACGGGCCGTGATCATGGCCAGGGTCGGCACCCGGCGCCGGGCGATTTCCGGGTCCAGGTACAGGCGCAGGGTCGCTTCCAGGGCCGCCAGCGTCATCTTGTCGATGCGCAGGGCCCGGTTGAGCTGGTTCTTCTTGATGCCCTCGATGTGTTCCCGGCGGCCTACGATGATTCCGGCCTGAGGGCCCCCAAGAAGTTTGTCACCGCTGAAGGTGACCACGTCCACCCCGCTTTTCAGGACCTGCTGCACCGTGGGCTCGGGCATGAACCCATAGGCAGAGAAATCGAACAGGTTGCCGCTGCCCAGATCCTCGAACACGGGCAGGCCTCGCTGGCGTCCCAGGGCCACCAGATCCTCCAGACCGACCTCCTTATGAAACCCGATGATGCGGTAGTTGGAGGTGTGCACCTTCATGAGCATGGCCGTGTCCGGCCCGATGGCCCCTTCGTAGTCGCGCAGGTGGGTGCGGTTGGTGGCGCCGACCTCGCGCAACACGGCCCCGCTCTTCCGCATGACCTCGGGGATGCGGAAGGATCCGCCGATCTCGACCAGCTGCCCCCGCGAGACGATGACCTCGCGGCCCTTGGCCAGGGTGTCGAGAACCAGCAGCACGGCCGCCGCGTTGTTGTTGACCACCAGGCCGGCCTCGGCCCCGGTCAGGCGGCAGAGCAGCTTTTCGACGTGGGAATAGCGGCTGCCGCGCTGGCCCGTGGCCAGGTCCAGCTCCAGGTTGGAGTAGTGCCTGCAGCCCCGGGTCACGGCCTGCACGGCCTCCTCGGCCAGAATGGAGCGGCCGAGATTGGTGTGGATGACCACGCCCGTGGCGTTGACCACCCGCCGAAAATGCGGACGGGACCGGGCACGGACATAGGCCCCGGCCCTGGCGGTCAGAACGGGCAGCGCCAGGGCGGCCTCGTCGGTGATGGCCCCGGCGCGGATCTCCTCCCGGCACAGATCCAGAAACTCGGCGAGGAGATCCTTGAGCAGGAGCCTGGGCAGATGCGCCAGGGTCTGGTCCTGTTCCAGGTCGGTCAAGAAACGATCCACGGACGGGATGTGCCGAAAGAGTGATGACACCGGGATCTCCTTACAATTCAAGATGTTCCGGATAGAGCTCATAATAGGCCGCGGCAAGGTAGAGGGAGCCGCAAACGAGCACGCCGCCCCTCTGGCCCAGGGCCTCCCCCAGCCCGGCAGCGACCCTCGCCGCGGGGCCGAAACGGCTGGCCAGCCCGGCCGGGTCCCAGGCCCGCTCCAGGCCGGGCAGGGCCGGGATGACGACATCATTGGCCAGGGCCCGCAAGCGCGCCAGGATGTCCGGCGCAAGGGTCTTGTCGCGCATGGACTGGAAGACCAGCCGCTCGAAGCGCTCCCCCGTTCCTTCCAGAGCCTCGCACAAAGCGGCCAGCCCCATGGGGTTGTGGGCGCCGTCCACCAGCACGCGGCCATGGCGGCGGAAGCGGCCGGCGAATCGCGTTTGGCCAAGGGTCTGTGTACACAGGGCCGCATCAGATTTCCAGCCTTGCTCGCGGGCCACTTTGCTCCAGGCCAAAAGGGCCAGGGCTGCGTTTTGGAGCTGATAGGGCGGATGCCCTGGCAGCCGCGCGGAAGTCAACGGCACGGGAGCCGGGTCCATGGGGACGAGAAACCCTGCCCCGGCACGACAGTCCGCAAGGCAGGCCAGGGGCTGGCCTGCTCCGGCCTGCCCCAAGATGTCCAGTACTTGCGGATCCTGAAGGCCGATCACGGCCGGGCAACGCCCCATGGCTCCGGCCTTGTCCCGGGCAATATCGGCCAGGGTTGGTCCAAGGATCTGTTCGTGATCCATGCCCACGGGGGTCATGACGACCAGATCTGCGGCCACGGCGCTTGTGGCATCGTGGGTGCCGCCCAGACCCGCCTCCAGCACGACAAGATCGAGTCCTTCCTGATTGAAAAGATGCAAGGCCATGACGGTCAGCAGCTCAAAATAGGTCAGCCCCACATCCGCGCACCTGGCCATGACCGCGTTTGCCGCCAGGGTCCAACGCTCTTCGGACAGCATGCGGCCGTCAACACGGATGCGTTCGCGCACGCCGACCAAGTGCGGCGAGGTGTAGAGGCCGGTTCGCAGACCGTGGGCCCGGGCCAAAGCCTCCAGGAATCCGGAGGTCGAGCCCTTGCCGTTGGTGCCGACGACATGGGCCACGACGGCCCGCGGTCGAACCAGGTCGAGACGCTTCAAGGCCTCGTGCATGCGCTCAAGGCCCAGACGCATGGAAAAAAGCCCCAGACTGTCCAGATGGGCTTGAAAATGGGCGAAAGAGGGAAAGGTCATGGGTTCCTGGGCAACGGGTTGGCGGAAGGCCAAACAATGGCTCCTGGACGGCGGGCAGAACAGAGGCGCTCCTGCCAGCCGGTCCCAGGCCGGCCGTCCGGAGTGGATTCATAGAGGGTTACAGGGCCGGGAGCAACCGAAAACCCCGGTCCGGCTTGACTTTCGCGGCCGGAGAAAATACGCAGTGCTTCCCTTTTGCGCGCCAGTAGCTCAGGCGGATAGAGCAATTGCCTTCTAAGCAATCGGTCGGGGGTTCGAGTCCTCCCTGGCGCGCCACTGATACCAACGCTTCCCGGTCTTCCGACCTGGGAGCGTTTTCTTTTTTGGCCCTCAAATGCCCCCGCTGGTTGCCACTGGGTTGCCAATTTCGCAGCGCACTCCCCTCTTCATCTTGTTCGACATCCTATTGGCGCGTCCGCCCGCCCTGCCCCCGGAGCATCGCTCAGGGCTGTGGCGTGTGGGATGGTCAACGCGTCGGCGGACGCTTCATCTCGGGGCGCAGCCCTCCCAGAGGCTGGCGCGCGCCGCTTCCCCCTCCCCCCTATCCCAGAGGTTCAGGCAAATGGTCCCAAGCGGGAACGGCGGCGCGGGTCCTTCCAGCAGCCCAACCTGCAGGGGTCGCTATGGGCGCGGGAAATGGCCGCTCATAAATATAAAGATTTCCGTAGAAAAATAGAAAACCCGCTTTTGGGGTGTTCGCTGGAGGTGACCGATGTCGCAGCGTGACAACGAGCAGCTCCAGGGCATGGATCGGCAGGACGGATCCGGCCCGACAAACTTGGACGGGACGCCTTCGTTTTTGGACCTGGACGACATGGCCAGTCAGAAACGGGCGGAGGATCAGTTGGCGGAAATGGCCGCTGCGGTCAGGGCCCGGGCAGAGCAGATCACGGCGCAGGTGCCAAAGACGACCGAGGAAAAGATCAAGGATCTGGACCTTGGGTTCATTCGGCAGTGTCTGAGCCACAACCGTGTCGGCGACGCCAACCTCTGGGTGGCCCTGTTCGGGGACAAGTACATCTGGGTGCGCGAGTGGCGCATGTTCCTGATCTGGAATGGCCAGCACTGGGACATTGATCCAGGGTGCCAGTCGGCCCTGGCCGACATCGAGCGCGTCTGTGAAACCTACGAACAGATGCTTGTCCGGCTCAAGGACAACGCAGACGAGGACCTGGTCAAGTCAGTCCGCAAGCGCTGCAACCTGCTGCGCGACCGCGCCGGCCGTGAAAACCTGCTGGCCTGCGCCATCTCCATCTATGACCCTCCGGTCATCTCCCAGGCAAAGCTCGACGCCCAGCCACACCTGCTCCCGACGCCCACGGGCGTGGTCGACTTGCGCACGGCCGAATGCGCACCTGGCAGGCAGTCCCAATACCTGCTCAACCCATGCCCGACGCCATGGACCGGCAAGGACACCCCCTGCCCGACCTTCGACAAGTACCTGCTCGACTGCATGGCGGACGATCAGGAGATGGCTGAGTTCCTTGTTCGCCTGCTGGGGTACGGCCTCCTGGGCGAAAAGCACCTGGCGGTGTGGGCTATCTTCTTTGGGCCCCTCTCCAGGAACGGCAAGGACACGTGCATGAACACCCTGAAGCACGTCCTTGGGAATCGGCTGCACGTCCGCGTCAACGTCCAGATGCTCATGGAGCAGCGCTTTGCCCGGCAGTCCGCCCAGGCAGAGCCTGATCTCATGGCTTTGCGCGGGGCAAGGATCGCCTACGCCTCCGAGGCCTCGACCAAGATGGCCCTGGACCAGGCCAAGATCAAAGACATGACCGGCGGAGGTTACATCACCGCCCGCGGCCTGCAGGACAAGGAGATGTCCGAGTGGAAACAGTCCGCGCTGGTGCTCATGCTGACCAACTACCTGCCCAAACTCAACGCCGACGACGACGGCTTCAAGGCCCGCACGATCTGTATCGAGTGGCCCGTCAAGTTCGTACAGAACCCCACGCGCCCCTGGGAGCGCCAGATTGACTACAACATCGGCAAGCGCCTGGAGGCCGAGGCCTCGGGCATACTGGCCCGCCTGGTGCGCGGTTGTCAGGATGTGCTGGCCAACGGGCTGCGCATTCCGGACAGGGTCCTGCGCTACACCCAAGAGCAAATGGACGCCCAGGACGATATCGGGCGGTTCATCCGAGAGTGCTGCGACGTCGAAGAGCCGCCGACAGGCGAGCGCACCTACCAGACGAAGATCCCCGTCTCGGAGTTCCTCAAGGTCTGCAACTGGTGGTGCAAGAAGCAGCTCGGCAACGCCTACGACTACACTCCAAAAAAGGTCACGCCCCTGCTGGAAAAGAAGGGGATCCCCACACACAAGTCTTCGGTCATGCACTACATGGGCCTGTCCGTCCTGCCTGACGTCATGCGTGACTTCCAGGACGACACGACCGGAAAGAAGGAGGAGCGCATATGGTAGCGTTCAATCCTCCCGTACTCCCGGCATTCCTCCCGCTTCTCCCAACACGCAAGCCCTTGCGTTCATTGACATTCTCAAGCGGTTTGGGAGGATGGGAGGATTTTCTCTATTACCCCGCACGTACACCCATGCGTCGCGCGCGCGTGCGTATATATGCTTCTATCCTCCCATACTCCCAAAGGGATAAAGGTAATAAAGGATTTAGGGGACTTGGCGCGGTCGTGGTCTGGGAGGGAGGATTGAACACTGGGAGGATCGCATGACGGCGACCATCCTGGAGCTCCTTGGCCGCCACGTCGGCGGCGACAAGGTCGTGCGCGTGTCCGGCAAGGACGGCGGCTTGTACCACTCCCCCTGCCCGGCCTGCGGCGGGACTGACCGGTTCATGGTCTTCTCGGAGCAGCCAGGCGGCGATCTTGCGCAGCAGCACGGCGTGGCTGGAACCTGGTCCTGTCCGAGGCACTGCCAGAAGGGTGGGGACATCATCTCCTTCCTGCAGGAGTTCGACGGCATGTCCTTTGCCGAGGCCTGCGCCGAGCTCGGCATTATGAGCTCGAACGCTCCCAGGGCCATGCGCCCGCTGCGCCGCCCCCAGGCCGCTTCTGCCACTTTCAAGCCCATCGTCTATTCCGCGCCCTCCGAGACCTGGCGGGAACACGCCACCAAGCTGGCCACCGAGGCCCACGCCGCCCTGCTGCGCGAGCCCTCGGCCCTGCGCTGGCTTGATGACCGCGGCCTCCCTTTGTCAGCCGTCCAGGAGTATCGCCTCGGGTGGCTGGCCGGAGAGGACAAGCAGACTGGCACGAAGGTCTTTCGGCAGCGCGCCGCCTTCGGGCTCCCGCCCAAGGTCGACCAGCAGACCGGCAAGGAAACCCGCGTCATCTGCATCCCGCGCGGCATCACCGTTCCGGCATGGGCGCAGGACGGGCAGTGCCTGCGTCTGCGGATCCGCCGCCCCAACAAGGACATCGACAAGACGAACCCTCGCGACGCCAAGTATCGCCTGGTGCCGCAGCCAGAGCCCATCTACTCCGCTCCGCTGGTGCTCCCTCCGGTTGGCGTTTCGCCGGAACTGGCCACCTGGGTGGTGATCGAAGCCGAACTCGACGCCTACGCCGTGCACTATGCCTGCGGTGGCCGCGTCGGCGTCGTGGCCGTGCTGACCGTGTCCGTTCATCCGGACGCGGTGGCGCACGCGGCCCTGGCCCCGTCCGCGCGGATCCTCGTGGCCCTGGACTTTGACCAGGTGCGGGAAGACGGCAAGCCAGTCCCCACCGCCAAGGCATGGCCATGGTGGGAGGCGACATACCCTCAGGCCCGCCTCTGGCCGGTGCCCAAGGGCAAGGATCCCGGGGAGGCGTACGCCCAGGGGGTCAACCTCTGGGACTGGGTTCGCTCCGGCATGCCGATCGTGGCCGCGCCTTCTACGCCTGCGCCCGAAGTTGGGACCATGGGCACTGCTCCTTTTGTTTGTCCCTCCGGGGGGCGGGGCGTTTCTGCGGTTGCTTCTGCGGTGGAATGTTCGCCGGTGCGGCCGTGGCCGGAAAATTTCGGGGACTGGATGCCGCCGGCGGTGATCGTGGAGCTGGCAAAGTTCTGGCGCGGCAAGCCAGTGGAGTTCCGCAAGGATGCTGATGGCGGGAGCGGCTGGCACTTTGATCCGGATTGGGCGGTGAAGTACCCACAGTCTGTTCATGATTTTTTGACCATGGGTGATTCGGCGGACGTGTGGCGCTGGCTGGATGAGCACGAAGCGGACGTGATCACTTCGAAAAACTTTCTTTTTATCTGGGGGTAAATATGGCGACCACTATTTGTCTTGAAATTTCCGTGGACGTTGACGTTTCCGCGGCTGCCCTTGAGCGGTGGGTGACCTCGCAGTTGAATATGTTTGGCATCGTTCCAGACGCTACAATGTCGCCGGAATTGCTGGCTCTCGAAAAAGACATCGATGCTCTCGATGAATTCGGAGGGGAGATATTGGTTCAGCGTTTCGAGCCGATAATGGTGGAACTCTGCGCAACGGAGGTCAACCCATGATCCAGTCCTGGAGAAAGGTGCCTGAAAATCCCGAGTACGAACTGTCCAGGTCCGGCAGGCTGCGGGGGCCGGATGGCGCGTTGTGCATGCCGGACGTGAGTAACCGCCCTGTTGCAGCCGCACGCTATGCCGTGCCGGTTGGCAGGGGTCGCCGTGTTTATCTGCTCGTCCGGGACGGCATGGCCAAGATCTGGAAAGTAAAATTCGAGCCGACAGTGGCATGGGTGCGCGAAGTGCGCGCTGAAGTCATGGCGGCAATGGAAGCTCGCAGGGCGGCAAAGCGCGCGGCGAAGGCCTCGGCCAACGCCAGGCGCAAGCGTGCAGCCGAAAACGTCAACCGTGAGGACGATAGTGTCACCGGCTCGCCGGAGCTTGTCAGCGTATTGCCGGATGACGTCAGCGAAAATTCGGAAAGTGTAAACGCCGTGTCTCCGGCAAAACGCAAGACGGGCCTCGCGCTCGTCGACCTGTCCACTCCGGAAGAGTGGCGGGTACTGCCTGATCAGCCGCGGTACATGTTGTCCAACCAGGGCAGGCTGCGCTCTGCAAGGGGGCTAATGAGCCCGAATGTCAACGGGTCCAGCGCGGCCACGTCAAAATATCAGCTTTGGGATCCTCGCACCAGAACACAGACAAGCCTGACAATCCGTCTGGGGATGGCTGAGGTTTGGGAGATCGCGTTCGTTCCGACGTCAGCCTGGGTCAAACAGATCCGCGAAGAGGTGCTTGCCGAGATTGCGAGCAAGCGGGCCTTGAAAGTTGGGGCCCCGCCGGCACCACAAATGCCCGCTCATGAGCCGGAAGCGAAAAAGTCAAAGCCGCGCTCCGACAGCGGTTCGTCCAGGCCGGGGCGGGACACCATGAATTGCCCCTGGGCGACTCCGGGTACGCTCGACAAAGCGGGACTGCCTCCTGGGGTAGAAACGTGGGATTGCGGCGAAATGGATCCGATGACGCACAGGGGTGAAAACGGCGTGTGGGTGGATGTCCCAGCGCGGAAGCGCAAGCGGCGGGCTAAGCAGCAAGAGCAGGAGGCAGCATGAACATGATGAAGATGATGAAGATGAAGGCGATGGAATCCCCTGCACTCTTCGGCGTATCTGCGCATTGGCCGAAGAAATGGGACCGAGTCCCAAAGCGAGTCCCGATGCTCAGTACCGCGGTCCCAGATCATATCCTCGCCATGGTCAATCCCGAATTGCGCGGTCTGGTCGCCGTCAAGGGCCAGGACTACCCGGTGTGGGTCAACAGACATGGGGCGGTGTCGGCGGTCTTGCCTGGAGACCATCGTCTCGGGCTGTACCCTACAGAGTTCGAGGTCATCGAGTTCCACGACGCGCCGCTGATACGTCAAGAAGAAATCAAAGGATCGTCCCAGGCAGAGGGGAACATCTCGCAATATCCGGCGGCGGTCGAAGAGCCCGAGGACGAAATATGAGCTACGGCATCACCATCACCTGCGCCCACTGCGGCGCACAAACGGATTTTGACGCCGCCGTCCAGGATATGCCCATGGATCACTTCCGCTGCGGCACATGCGCCCGGATCTGGAAGCGCTGCCACGGCACGCCGACGCGCCTCGATGGCGGGTTTGTGCTGCCGGGGTCGGTTACGATCAAAGAGATCAAGGCGATCAAGTTCCGCTGTCTGTTTTGCGGGAAAGAGTTCGACACCGTGGAGGCGTGCAATGTCTGCGAAGAAAGCCACTAAGATGCCTGGCGTGTACTCCAGCCTGTACCCGGGCGATTTCCAACTGAGCTTCGACTGTGTCGGCGTTGAGGTCTGCAAGTTCGCGCTCTGCCCCGTGATGCCTCCGGACGGGTCCGAGGAGTGCACCTGGATGGAGCGGGGATCATGTCTTAGTCCCGCCGCAAAATATGAGGCGATCAAGGCTCTCGCAAATCGGCTCAAAAACGAAATGAAGGACATGGACGAATGAACGCCCCAAAGAAATGGATCGAAAAGCGCGTCCAGTGGACCCGCCCTCGGGGCGCTTGCTATCCGCAGCCGCCTGACGGCCAGCCCTACATCCTGTTCGCAGCGTGCATCCTGCCCGGGTATCGAGACGATGCCCTGCAGATTGGCGACATCCCCAAGGGGTACGGGCAATACCTGATGATGTGCACCCCGCACAGGGTCGCGGCCCCGGAGACTGTGCACAAGGGTCGCCAGACGAAGTTCAAGAACCTGGTCGCCAAGAAGACAGCGGGCATGCTTCCCCTTGGCCGCGACCTGGTCGAAAGTCGACTGCGCGAAAAAAAGGACGCAGACTACTTCGACTTTGAGACCGCCGTGGCAACGCAGGAGTTCCGCAAGCAGATGCTGGCCGAAATCATGGCGGACTGGGCGGAAGAGCTCAGGGAATCCATGGAGCAGCTCGATGCGCATCCGGAACTCCGAGTGAAAGCAAACGTCAACCATGGAGCCCAGATATGAAGAACAAGCTTATCGATCTGAACAACCACCTGTTTTCCCAGCTTGAACGCTTGAGTGACGAGGAGATAAAGGGCGAATCCCTTAAAGAAGAGATTCTTAGGTCCAGGGCGATATCAACCGTCGCGGCGCAAATAATCGACAACGCAAGATTGGCCCTCGATGCACAGAAGGCCATGGACAACTCGATCCGAAAGATGCCCCCGATGATTGGAATCGCCGATGAATAAGCACTTTTGGTCTCAAGAGCAGCTCGCGTGGTTGCGCGAAAATTACCAGGTCATGTCCAGGTCTCAACTTGCCCAGGAAGTGCGCGCTGTGTTTGGTCTTGACGTGACGTACAAACAGGTCGTCGCGGCTCTCAAAAATCACAAGATCAGGTGCTCGCGCACTGGCCGCTTCGAGTCTGGGCAAAAGGCGTGGAACGACGGACTCAAAGGATCGATCTCCGTAAACCGAACGAGCTTCCGCCCTGGGCGCACGCCCCACAACACCAAGCAACTTTGGCACGAACGGGTCAACGTGGACGGGTATGTCGAGATCCAGGTGCCGGAGACAAATCCGCACACTGGATACAAGCACCGGTACAAGCACAAGCATGTTTGGCTCTGGGAGCAGCATCATGGGGAAAAAGTCCCGGCCGGCCACGCGGTCATCTTCAAGGACGGGGATAGCCGCAATTTTGATTCGGACAACCTGGTGCTTGTGACTCGCGCCGAACTCCTGGTCATGAACCTGCACGGCTACAAGGACGCGCCGGAAGAGTTGAAGCCATCCATCATGGCCTTGGCCCGCGTCGAAGCGAAGGCCGGAATCCGGACTAAGCCAGGTCGCGGCAGATCGGCGCGCCGTGCGGAGGGGTTCTGATGCCCGTCGACTGGTCAAAATACCCAGAGGGATGGAAGGCCATTGCCATGGCCGTAAAGGGCGAAGCCGGCTGGAAATGCAAGATCTGCGGAAAGCAGTGCCGCCGCCCAGGCGAGCCGTTTGACACGCATCGAAACACGGCAACCGTCGCGCACCTCAATCACGTTGAGATGGACTGTAGGCCGGAAAACCTGATCTGCGCTTGCGCTCCGTGTCACCTGCGCTACGACGCAAAGCATCATGCCGAAAGCCGCCGCAAGAACAAGGAGCAGCAATGACCACCCAGGACCTGATCAACACTCTGCGGCAAGGATGCGCCATCACGCCGCGCCTGTCTCGCAAGATCGTGGAGCGGCTTTCCGAACAGGAGTACGTCATTTCCGAGATCCGCTCAGCTACCGCCTTGCCGGACGCGCCGATGGTTGAATTGCCGGGCATGATTGAGAACCTGCTTTCGGAGCTCGCGGACAGGCAGATCCGCCGCGACATAGAGCCGCACGAATTCCAGGCCGGATGCGACGAGCTCGTCGTTTCCGGCCTGGACACGATATCTGGACATCAGGCCGGTGACCCGGAGGATGACGAATGGTAGACGGCAACGCGCTCCAGGACATCAAGTCCGTCCTCGCCTACTTGCAGGAGTCGCGACAGATCAAGCAGGCCAAGCTCTACAAGGACGTGCGAGCCGGGTTTCTTCGTCGGCAAAAAGACGGGACATTCCGGCGCTCGGACGTGGACCGCTACGCCGCAAGCCTGAAGGCCGTGGCCCTGCCCGAGAGGCAGACGGACGACCTGTCCGCGCTGGCCAAGCAGGAGCAGGAAGAGCGCGTGCTGAGCCTGCAGGAGAAGCGCAAGTCTGTTGTCTTCGACCGAGAGGTCAAGCAGGGCAAGTACGTCCTGCGTGATGAAATCGCCCTGGAACTGGCCGGGCGCGCGATGGCCTTGTCCATAGGTCTGCGCAGCGCCTTGCAGGTTGCATCACCTGAGCTTGTCCAGGCCGCCGGCGGCGACAAGAACCGTGCGGATGATCTCATGCGCGAAATCGAGAAGCACCTGGACGAAGCCCTGAACGAGTTTTCACGGCCAATCAATTTCACGGTCAGCCTCAGCGAGACGCAAGAGCATGTCGAAGAATAGACGCATCTGCACGACGCTCCCCGCCTGGCTGCATCCGGACACTGCCAGACAGGTCGCGGCCCTGGGCAGGAAGTCCTGGGACTTCGCCATGAGCAAAGGCGAGCGGGCTGTTTTCAGGCGCCGCCACCAGATGCGCGTCAGCGTGTGGGCCGAAGGACACCGCGTGGTGCACAACTCATCCTTGCCGGGCAAGTGGAGGAACGCCGCCAACCCCTGCCTGGCTGGCATCATGGACGCCTCGTACCACCCGTCCGTGCAGACTGTCGTCATGATGAAGGCCCCGCAGATTGGCGGCACAGAGGCCGTGCACAACTGCGTCGCCTACGCCATTGACCGCGCACCAGGCCCTGCCCTCTACGTATATCCGGACGAATTAACCGCGCGCGAAAACGCGGTGGATCGGATCATCCCGATGCTCAAGGCCAGCGCCAGGCTGTCCGAATACCTGACCGGCGCTGCGGACGATCTGTCATCCATGCGCATCAATCTGCGCCACATGCCTCTGCACATGGCCTGGTCCGGATCGCCCGCGCGCCTGGGCAACAAGCCAATCCGCTACCTGATCATGGACGAACTGGACAAGTACCAGTCCAGCAAGCGCGAAGCGTCCTCCGAGGATCTGGCCGAAAAGCGCGTCACGACCTGGAGGCGCAAGGCGCGGATCTGGAAGCTGTCCACCCCCACACTCAAAGACGTCGGCATTCACGCGGCATGGAAGGCAGCCGAGGCGCGGTACAGATATCATGTGGTCTGCCCGTATTGCGGGGCTGAACTCCTGATGGAGTTTGACCGCATCAAATGGCCGGACGCCGTGACCGATCCGGTCAAGCTGGAATCGGGCGCCCTGGCCTGGTACGAGTGCCAACACTGCGACGCGCAATGGTCCGACGCAGACCGGGACATGGCCCTGCGCCGTGGCGTGTGGCGAGAGGGTGTCACCGGGACGGAGCTGGAAGAGCACCTGCGGGCCGCTTCGCCCATGGTCATCGCTTTTCATATCCCGGCGTGGATCTCTCCTTTTTCGAGCCTGTCAAAGGTTGCGTCCAAGGCGCTGGCTTTCCAGCAGAGCAAGGATGAATCGATTGCCAAGGATCTTCAGAACAACTTCAAAGGGGAGCCATGGGAAGAGCGTCATTCTATTCGTGCCGAGGATTCGATCCTTGCGCTCAAGGACGATCGGCCCAGGGGGCTGGTTCCCGGCGGCGGGCAGGTGGCCGCGCTGGTGGCCACGGTGGACACCCAGGACAACGGCTTTGTCTACGAGATCCGCGCCCAGGGATGGGGCATTGCGGAGGAAACGTGGTCCGTGCGCGAAGGCTTCCTTCCCGTTGATTGGGAGGTGAAGACGCGGCCCCAGGGGATGGATTCCCCGTGGCGCTATCACCCTGCGTTCGACTCGCTCAGGCGGGTACTTTGGGAAGAGGCATACTCGGACGAAGACGGGGTGATCTATCCGGTGCAGCTGACGATCATCGACGCCATGGGTCACTACACGACAGAGGTCTACGACTTCTGTTCTGCGCACCGCGGGCTCATTCTGCCCTACCAGGGCGTGCAGCGCATGAACGTCAAGTATGCCTATTCTCCGATCCTGCGCTACCCGGGGACGAACAAGCCCTTCCCTGGCGGCCTCAAACTCCTGCGCGGGCACACGACATTCTGGAAAGACAAGCTGTCCACGCGCCTGCGCGTGGCTCCGACAGACCCGGGCGCGTGGCATTATCATGGCGAGATCTCGGACGATTGGGCCAAGGGCATGTGCGCCGAATACAAGGATGAAAAGACAGGGCACTGGGTCTGCCCCAAGGGCAAGGCAAACCACGCATGGGACGTGGCGCACTATGCGCTGATCGCGGCCGACATCCTCGGCATCAAGATGTGGGAGCGCGAGCCGGCACCGCTCCCTGCTGCGCCGCCAACGCCGTCCGTCAACCCGTACACAGGAGGAAGGCAGATGTTTGGGAGAAGCGCATGAATGCGGCCACAAAGCGGTTTGTCCTCATTGTGGAGATGGCCCGGACAGGAGTGCTCTACGACAGAAGGGACGGTGCGGTCTGCCCGGGCTGCGGGGCCACCAGGCTGCGGGCGTACAAGGTCATGCCCGAGGACGGAGGGCTCAGGGTCCGCTACCACAAATGCTCGAATCCAGAGTGTCTGCTGTGCGCCATTGGCGAAGGGATCAAGAGCCTGCAGGAGGAATGATGCGCGAACAGCCACTTCTTGACATCAATGTGAATTTTCCCATATCTATTGGCCACGGTGCTTCAAAACACCTCAAGGCGGAAACGCCACCCGACAGATATGGCCTTTTTTTATGCCCGGTAACCAGCGGGCGAAGCGCAAATTATTTGCCGGGTGTGGTCGCAATGTCCAGGGCGTAAGCCTAAAGGCGACCAGCAGTTCCTTGAGCTGTTTTGAACACCCGGCATTTTCCATTTCGGGAGATGCCAAAGAACCTTCAAAAGTTCTCAAGGAGTATCCCATGCCCGCCAAACTCATTGCCCTGCCCCAGCCGCGCGCCCTGCGCGGAACGCCCCAGATCAGCAACCGCCCGAACAGAAACCAGAGTTACGTGGACGCCGCCCAGGTCGTTGACGAGGCCCGCGCCGTAATCTCTGCCATTTTCCAAGCGGCCAAGACAGCCCCTCCACACATGCTCGAAGAGCTGGCCGGGTCAAGCCTTACCTTCGCCACACGCATGCTGCTGGAACTTTCCATTTGCCTCCAGGAAGAAAACATCAAGGTTCGCTATCCCTTGCGGAAGGAGGTGCGGCCATGAACACAGGAATCACACCATATATCTTCCAGGACGAAATGGTCCGAGTGCACCAAGATAACAATGGCGAGCCGTGGTTTGTGGCAAAGGATGTCTGCCGAGTGCTTGGCATCGCGAACCACAAGGACGCCGTTGCCAGGCTGGATGAAGACGAAAGAGCTGGGGTCGGTATTACCGACCTCAGCTCTAACGGAGTCGAACAGGAAAGGACTTTCACCGTCGTTTCCGAGTCGGGTTTATACGCTTTGATTTTTAAAAGTCGCAAACCCCAGGCCAAAGCCTTCCGCAAATGGGTAACTTCCGAGGTGCTCCCGACAATCAGGAAGGTTGGCCGTTACGAACTTCCCACGGCCGAGGAACGGGACAGAGATTTGGAAGCGCAAATTGAAGGCCTCAAGGCTCTCGCGCGGGGCATCTCACTGCGGGCAACGCACCGGGTGCAGATGATGAACATCGCACTGCAGATTTCCAAGGCGGAGGGGATGGCTTGCGAAGTGGATGTTCTCAGCCGGTACATCTCCCTGTGCGAAAGCGTGGCTGGAAAGTCCGCCGTGACCGTGTCCACGGCGGACGAAGAGCTTGTGCGCCGGTTTGTGGACGAACGACTGGAGTCAGCGGACGACGCCGACGTGGTAGAGGGGGCCAGTCTGTACAGCGCCTATTGCGCGTGGTGCGACGAAAATGGGCACAAGGCGCGATCCCTGATCTGGTTCGGAAAGCAGATAGGAAAGTATTTCGAGCGCTTCAAAAGCAGCAGATCCCATTACCGAGGGGCGCGTCTGCTAAATTAGAAGTGGATGGGCGGGCTTGCACCCGCCCTTTTTTTTGTCCACGATGCGTTAAAATTTACGCAAAACAGGGGTTAAAAAATGAAAAGTAAAAAGCAAAATCCGGAACTGCGCATCAGCGTGAAGACTGCCGGCGGCGCGTCCGTGAAGCTGCGGCTCTATGACGCCACGCATTTCGGCGGGCCGGTCGGCCTGTACCGGGTCAAGGTCGACAGGGAATGGATGCGCTCCGAGGCCGAGAAGTATTTGTTCCTGACGCCTTCCGCCGCTCTGGAGCTCGCGGCCAGATCCGCGGGCCTTGGCCTGCAGGAACAGCCCGCCCCGAAGGTCCGCCATCATGACCGAGTGAGAGTCAAGTTCGGGGTGGACGAATTCGGCCGGGATCGCCTTGAGAGGGGCTTTGTGACCACGCCGCCTTTTCAAGGGGTGGACGGTAGGTGGCGGGCGTTCGTGCTCGTGTATGGAGGGGTGAAAGAATATTTGTGCTCGGACATTGAACTGGTTTAGCATTTTGCAAATTGATTTTCGATTTTGCTGCAACACAATGAAGTGATTGGCATTTTCCATTTTTTCGACTGGTAATTTACCAGCTAGTCTATTTTTCTTTTGCCCTGACGCCGTCCCTGCGTGATTTGTTTGGCACAAACTCCCCGACCACGCACACTACGGATGGGCAATGGCAACTCTTGAATCTCTCCAGGCGACACTGGCCAAATACGAGGCCGAACGGGACCGCATCCTGACATCCGGGTCCAGCTACGGCGTCGACGGCACGACCAGGTCTTCCGCCGCCCTGGAAACCATCAACCGCGAAATCGAAAAGCTCGAACACCGCATCGCCATGATGACGCCCGGCGGCGGCTACCATACATCCGCAGTCTTCAGGGGCCGGGGATGAAGCGCCACGACCTCTGGACACGCATCATGGCCCGCGCCATCGGGACCATCGCACCCAAGACTGCCATGCGTTTTGCCGCATCCCGCGTTGCTCTCGCCTCGTACATCGGAGCCGGAGGGTCCGATCACAACGCGCACTGGCGCCCTACCCGCAAGTCTGCCGACGCCATCCTGCGCACCGACGCCGCATCCCTCGTGGCCAGAGCCAGGTCTCTTGAACGCAACAACGTGCTCGTGGCTGGAGCGCTGGACAAGATCGGCAACAACGTCGTGCACACCGGCATCCGCCCGCAGTTCGTCAACGCCCGCACCAAGGCCCCTCTCGATAACGAGGAGGCGGCCTTTAACGCATGGGCCAGGATCAATCACTTTTATCTTATCCTGCAGCGTCTGGCGCTCCGACATTTTTGGGTTGACGGCGAAGTGTTCGGCAACCTCTGGGTTGACCCGCGTCGCCTCCCCCGCGTCAACCCCTTGCGCGTAGAGATGCTGGAACAGGATCTGATCGACTCCAGCAAGGACGGCGTTTTGGAAAACGGCCACACCGTGCGGCGCGGCGTAGAGCTCGACAAATTTGGCGACGCGGTCGCCTACTGGGTCCTGACTGCCCACCCCGGCGATTACCTCTATGGCGTCGGCGTTGAATCCGTGCGTATCGAGGCCGCGCGCATCGTGCACATGTGGCTCCCGCTACGGGCGTCGCAGACTCGCGGCGTCTCGCGTCTTGCCCCCCTGGTCGAGGAAATCAAAGACTTGTCCGAGTATAAGACAAATGAACGCGTGGCCGCCCGTCTCGCCTCCGCTTTTGGAATATTCATCAAGTCAGCTTTCCCTGAGATGGGTGCTTCCCAATTTCAGCCGGGTACAAGTTCCGCCCCTGTCTCCGAATACATTGATCCGGGTCGTATCCAGACACTGCCCCCAGGGACAGAGGTCCAGGTCGCCCAGGCTTCCCGCCCGTCCAGCCCCTACGAAGGCTACGTCAAGAGCAGCAACAAGGACGCCAGCGTCGGCTTTGGCCTGCGCTACGGCAACTATTCCCACGACTACACCGAGTCGTCCTTCTCTTCCGAGCGCAGCGCGTCCTTGGACGAACGGCGCGGGTGGAAAGGCCAGCAGGACTTCCTCGTTGAAAGCTGGTGCGATCCGATCTGTCGCCGATGGCTGGAGATCGAGTGGGCTACTGGCCGCATGAGCGTGAACCCTGATGACGTGGAGGTCTCGTGGCAGACCCCTGGCTGGCCCTGGGTCGATCCGACCAAGGACGCCACCGCCGCAGAGAAAAAACTTTCCATGCGCGTGACCACGCGCCGCGCGATCTGTGCGGAAATGGGGACCGACTTTGACGAAGTGATCCAGCAGTTGGCGCGCGAAGAGGCGGCCATAGCCAAGGCCCTGCCGCAAGAAAAAATAGGAGAAGGCGATGCCCAAGAAAAATAAGAAAAAGCTCGGTGAATCCAAGCAGGATTATCTCAAGCGCTGCGCTGCCGAGGCGGTCCAGGACGGCGCAGCCGAAGCCCAGGCCATGGCCGGGTGCACTGCCTCCTGGAATCAGCAGCAGCTGGCCGCTTTTGTGGACGAGGGCGTGCTGACCCTGTCCGCGCCCGTCGAACTGGCCGCGCAGGCAGAGGAAGAGTCCGCGCCGCGCCGGTTTTCCATCCTCGCCTACACCGGCAAGATCATCGATTGGGGCTACTGGGGCCGGTTTGTCATTGACCTTGCCGGGATGAAGTTGGCCAAGGCCAAGGTGCCCGCCCTGCTCAACCACGACCGTGGCCAGATCGTCGGCACCATCGATCAGGGCGCCGGAGACGAGAACGGTTTTTACGTGGCCGGTGCATTTTCGAGGATCACCGATGCCGCCCAGCAAGTCCTTGGCCTGGCTGACGAGTCTTTCCCCTGGCAGGCCTCCATCGGCGTGCAGGCCAAGAAGATCGTGCAGCTCGCCAAGGACGCGACCATGCAGGTCAACGGCCAAACCGTGACCGGACCGTGCGACGTATGGACCGAATCAAGCGTTATCGAAACATCTTTCTGCCCGTTCGGGGCGGATGACGACACGGCGGCTGTAAGCATGTCCGCCAACACAACGAGCCCGGACGGGCAAGGAGTCATTGTTATGAACACAAAATTGAGAAAGCTCCTGGAGAAGCTGGGACTCGACCCGGCAGCCACGGAGCAGAAAGCGGCCGTCTTCATGGCTGGCCTGGATCCTGATGTCATCGCCAAAGAACTGGCCGCGCCCGCAACTGATGCCTCTGCTGCTCCGCAGCCCAAAGCCGAGTTGTCCGGTCAGGACGTGCTGGTCCTGATGGATCGCGGCAAGCGCCTGGGTGTGTCCGAGGACAAGCTGAAGACTTTGGCCAGCGAATGCGCCACCCTTGAGGACGCCACCATGCAGATGGTGGATCTCGTATCCCTCACCAACCAGCCCCTTGGCGGCGGACGCCTCGAATCCGGAAAGACCGAGCTGGAGAAGTTCACCGCTGCCGCCGGTGACGCGCTGGCCATGCGCTGCAACCTGAGCATGGAAAAGCCCGCCCCCGGTGCCATGGAACTGCGCGGCTACACCCTGCGCGAACTCGCCAAGGAGCACTTGGAGCGCTGCGGCGTGTCCGTGCGCGGGCTGGACAACCAGACCCTGGCAGGCGTGGCCCTGGGCATCGTGCGCATGAGCGGCATGCACACCACCAGCGACTTTGCAAACATCCTGGCCAACACAGCCGAGAAGATCCTGCAGAAGGCCTACGAGACTGCGCCCAGTACCTGGCAGGCGTGGTGCGCCACGGCCAGCGGCAACGACTTCAAGAGCGTTGACCGCCCGCAGCTCTCCGAGGCCCCGAGCCTTGAGCTCATCAACGAGCATGGCGAGTACACCTACGGCGGGTTCTCCGACTTCAAGGAAGCGAACCAGATCCGCACCTACGGGCGCAAGTTCGCCATCACCCGCCAGGCCCTGATCAACGACGACCTTGGCGCCCTGCAGCGCATCCCGCGCGCGTTTGGCTCGGCTGCTTCACGTCGCATCAATGAACTTGTCTACGCAATTCTGACCGGCAATCAGGTCATGGCCTATGACAACAAGGCCTTGTTCCATACCGACCACGGAAACCTGGCGGGCAGTCCCGCAGCGCTGGCCTCCGCCACACTGGGCACGGCTCGCACGGCCATGCGCAAGCAGACCGGCCCCAACGGCACGACCCTCAACATCGCGCCCAGGTATCTGCTCGTACCCGCCGCCCTGGAAATGGCCGCCGACGTGCTCCTGCGCTCCGTGGCCAGCACCGATAGCGAGAAGAACTCCGGCGTGGTCAACCCCTGGCAGAACGCCCTTGTCCCGGTTGTCGAGGCCCGTCTCGATGCGACCTCGGCCACGGCCTATTTCCTGGCCGCCGACCCCTCGGTCATCGACACTGTCGAGGTCATGTTCCTGGACGGCAACCAGGCCCCGGTCATCGAAGAGATGGAACAGTCCAACATCGACGGACGCGAGTTCAAGGTCCGCATCGATGTCGGCGTGCGCGCCCTGGATCATCGCGGCCTCTACAAGAACGCCGGGTAACAAGAACCCATAACGACGGGGCGGCTCTCCGCCCCGCATGAGGATACAGTCATGGCTAGAAATTACATTCAGAAAGGAAAGGTTATTTCCTTCACGGCCTCCGGAGCAAAGACTTCCGGCCAGGTCGTTGTGGTCGGGTCCATCGTCGGCGTCGCAGCCGGCGACGTGGCAAACGGCGCGGCAGGCGAACTGATCGTCAAGGGCGTGGTCGAGATCCCCGCCGCCACCGCCGAGATCACGGTCGGCGCTCCTGTCTACTGGGACGCCGACGGCGACCCCGTTGGCGGAACCGCCGGGTCCGGAGCTGCCACCGCGACAGCAACCGATAACACGCTGATCGGCTACGCTATCGCCGCCAAGGCTGCTGCTGGCGCAAAAATCAAGGTGTTGCTTAAGTAGCCTTCAACCCCCTTGACATAGGCCCGGGGCGCTCTCCTTCGCCTCGGGCCGCCCTTAAAGGACGACCATGGCAGACTTCGCGGACATAGCTGCGGCACGAGAGGCCGAGATCAGAGCGGATGCGCTGGCAGCCCGCAGGTCTGCGCCTGCTCCGGGAGCGACCGCGAAGGAATGTCAAGAGTGCGGGGATCCGATCCCGGAGGCCAGGCGCAAGGCGCAGCCAGGGTGCACCAGGTGCACCGGGTGTCAGGAATACTACGACAGGCAGATCGCGTGATCTGGAGGCAAGATGGAACGCAAGATTGAATTAGCGGCCGCTGGCGACTCGGGAGAAATCACCCTGCAGCGCGATTCCGCCATCGAGATGGGAGCCCCGGGCCGAGCCAAGCTCATCTTTGTCGGCATGACCACGCACATCGTGACCGTCAGCCAGAAGATGGACGACGCCGCCCTTGTCCCCGTGCTTAAAATTTCAGGGCCAGTGCTGTGTGAAGTTATCGATACCCCGGACGGAGGCACGTACGTGGTCGGTATTGACGCAACGGATCCGTGCCCGTCCGCTCTTACCATCTATGTGAGGCAGTAATGATCAGCTTCGCACGCAGCATTTCCCGCGCGCTCTGCCGCGCGATCTCGTGGCGACCGACAGGGCCCGCTCCAATCACAATCAACGGCGCTCCGCTTACGGTGAACGGCGTCGAATTGGGGGTGCGCAATGCCTGATATCCAGCTTTCAAAAGACCCCATTTCCCCGATCGGGGCCAAGATCCTTGCTGTTGATGCGGACAACGTCGCTGGCTGGCTCCCGGCGTCTGGCCAGGCCTCTGCGCTGCACATCGGCATCCCCGGCCAACTCGGCTTTGGCGCTGGCGTCTGCCCGGCGGGAATCCTTCCGGCGGGCTTCACTCCCATGCCTGGCTACGCCGACCCGGCCAGTCCGAACTACGGAAACTACCAGTTCAGCGACGGCAGCGTCATGGTCTGGGTGCCCGCGTTCTACTACCGCATCAACAGCGCGGCCAATCCGACCTATGCGCGGTTCACGCCGAACGACATTCATGTCGTCGGGGCCGAGACCTTCGCCAGCCGGGCCGCTGCGGAGCTGGGCGGCTACGCCCTGCACCGCGCCTTCGTTGACGGCGGAGTGGAGCAGCCCGGATTTTTCGTCGACAAGTATCTGTGCAGTAAAAATGCGATGGGTGCTGGCTTTGTCGGCTCGTCGATCAAAAATGGCCTGCCGCTGTCCGCAGATCCTGCGCACAACCCCGTCGCCGAACTGACCGCATCCGGGGCTGTCAACCAGCTCAAGGCATTTGTTGACGTGGCCAAAGCGCGTGACGGTGTGGACGGGGCCGCAAACGCCACGTCCAGGTTCTTCTGCTGCTCGCGGTTTATCTTTGCGGCGCTGGCGCTCTTGTCTATCGCCCATGGCCAGGCGTGCGTATCTCCTTCAACCGCAGCCTGGTACGATCCGGCGGCGGTCATAAACTTCCCCAAGGGCTGCAACAATAACGCGCTCAAAGACACGAACGACACGCAGGTCTCGTATCAGTCCGACGGGTATTCGAACTGCGGCAAGACGGGCAGCGGGACGCCGTTTGAAAAGACAACCCATAACGGGCAACTCTGCGGAATCACCGATCTGAACGGATTGATGTGGAAAGCATCGCTCGGCATGACCTGTATTGCGACCACCAAAAGCATCACTGCGGCCACTAAGGCCAATCCGTGCGTGCTCACCATCCCCGGTCACGGACTCGCCACGGGCCAGATCTTTCAGGTCGCAAGCGTCGTGGGAATGGTCGAACTGAACGACAAGCTCTTCACGGGTACTGTAATCGACCCGAATACAATCAGCCTCGATGGGGTCGATTCGACCGCCTACACCACATACGTTTCCGGCGGAAGTACCTCCTACGGATCCTTCTATGTTGCCAAAGAAGCGGCCAGGATGCGCGATTTTACATCCGGCGCGACCCTCGCAACGGACCATTGGGGCGCAGTTGGCGTGGCTGCGATGATGGAAGCACTGTCCATGCCTGTTCTCGCCGCCGCAGGCGGAACATCCATGTCCATGAAGTTTGGCAACGGCTCGAACCAAGCTCTCTCCGGGGCTGCTTCCGGGTCCGGGCACAAACTCACGGGCCTTGGATTGCCCAAGGACGTGAATGGCATGTCGGCCGCAGGCACGAACCTTTTCGGCACCGACCAACTGTACCAGCATTTCCGCAACGAGCTGTGTGCTCTCTCTGGCGGCGCTTGGAGCAATGGCTCGAGTGCGGGCGTGTGCGCGCTCTTTTTGAACTTTGGCCGGGCGTCCGCGAGCAGCGGCAGCGGGCTTCGCTGCGCCTGTTACCCTGGCTAGGTGGCGCGATAGCGCCACAGGATAATACATGAAGATCGAAATCAACCAGGCACCGCTGATCAGAAAGTTCATGGAGACGATGCGACTCATGAATATCTACCTGAACCACTTCCCCAAGCACGAGCGCTATGCTCTGTGCGCGCGGATCCGGACCACGGCCTACGCGGTCTATGATCTGATCGTCGAGGGAATGAAACGGTACCACAAGAAGACGACACTCACTGCGCTGGACATCGCGCACGCCAAGGACACGGCCAGCATCGGCCACATCGGCCGCGCGCTGGCTGCAAATGAGGAAATGTTCAACCGCCTCCCGCAGGCGCACAAGGCGAGGATCGCTGCATGACACAGCTCGAAATGGATTTCCAGACATACGGCCGCCTGCTGACCGGCGAAGAGACCGAGCTTGAAAAAGCCAAACTCGCGCGCATCAGGTACCTGAAACTCAAGATGCGCAAACCTCTGGCCGTCGCCATCGGTGACGCCCCGGACACAATCACCGACGTGCTGCGCGCCGTGCTGCTCTGCCACGCGATTCAGGCCGGGATCGTTACCGACGCAGCCGTCATCGCCCGGCTGCGCACCTACGTTCAGGAGATGGTCGAAGGATACGGCGGAGCCGAGGCGATCATGGACGTGCTCGAGTACGACAAGGCCATGATCGGCCAGCACGTTGTGCTTGGGTACTTTGCGGCAAAGGCGATGGTCGACGCGGCAACAACGCCCGAAGACGTGATGATGGTCGACCTGCCGGAGTGATCGCCGTGCGGATCAAGACATACATCGCAGGCCCCATGACCGGGCACCCCAAGCTTAACCGCCCCGCGTTTTTGGATGCAGCCACGCAGCTGCGCAAAAGCCTCGGGCGCGTCGTGCTGAACCCGGCCACTCTGCCGGATGGGCTGACCCAGGCTGAGTACATGGACATCTGCCTGGCTATGATCCGCAGCGCAGACACTGTCTATCTGCTGCGGGGCTGGGAGCAAAGCGAAGGGGCCATGGCCGAATACCACTACGCCAAGAAGATCGGCAAGCAACTCGAATATCAAGGAGCGCAGGCATGAGTGATGCGGATTGGGTCAAGTTTCTGCTCGGTCTCGTCATCACCCTGCTTTGCTCCTGGGGTTCATACGCGGCCGGGGCCCGCGGCAAGATGAGCGTGGCCGAGTGTAAAAAATGCCAAGGCGCGTGCCAGGAAAAGATCATCGCACGCATCGAGGTAGAGGCAACCAAGCGCATCGAGTTGGCTCTGAGTCATGACAAGCTTGCATCCGATCTCGCACAGAAAAACAACATCCTCTTCCGTATGGTCCGCGCCCTGATCGTCCACAACAAGGACATGACCGACGAAGAAAAGGAAGCAACTCTTAACGACAGGGGTTCGAAATGAAACTGAATCTGCAGGTCCGTATGTTCTGGTGTGCGCTCTTCGCGCTGATCCTGCTTGCCCTTGTCTGGGTGCTGTCCCCGCAGCAGGGGCCGGTCATTGCCTACAAGCTCGCGCTGGTCATGCTGGCAGCTTTCACCGGCTACTGGGTCCACCGCTGGACGTTTCCCTACGCCCGGCCGGACAGATTTCTGACCCGCGACGGCACGGTCATGGTCAATCATAAACGGGTCTTTGCCGCGGCGCTGATCTGCCGAGCCATCGTTGTCGGATGCGCCATGCTGGCCGTGGGGATGGGTCTATGAATTGGCGGCTGGTCCTCTGCCTGACAATCTGCCTGATCTTCTGGACGGCGCTCTACCACGTGGCCCTGGCCGCGCCGGTCATCCCGCAGCAGGCGCACAAGCACCGCGCCCTGCTGACGCGCGAAGCCCGGGCCCAGTGGGGCATGGACGCGCCGGTTGCCACCTTCGCCGCGCAGATCCACCAGGAATCTGCCTGGCGTGAAGACGCGGTGTCCAAGGCCGGAGCCCAGGGACTGGCGCAATTCATGCCCGCAACGGCTACGTGGATGCCGCAGATTGCTCCAGAGACCGGAGAACCCCTCCCGTTTTCGCCAAGCTGGGCCATCCGCGCACTGGTCACCTATGACCGCTGGCTGTTTCGCCGCATCGGAGCGTGGACGGATTGCGACCGCTGGGCCTTCACCTTGAGCGCGTACAACGGAGGCCTCGGCTGGGTGCAGCGGGACAAGGCCGTGACTCGGGCCAAGGGCATGGACCCGAACACGTACACGCATGTGGCCATGCACAACGCCGGCCGCAGCGCAGCAAATTTCCGCGAAAATCGAGGATACCCCACTCGCATCCTCGGACCGCTCACAAACTTATACAGGGCGGCTGGTTGGGGAAAGGGGGCCTGTGATGATTAAGGCCCTGATGTCTCTACTCACCGGCCAGCGGAGCTGGATTCCGCTGGCCGTCATGACCGCCCTGCTCCTGGCTGCCTGCGCATGGATCCACGTGCAGGACCTGCGCCTCGATGTCGCCCGCGCCGACGCGGCCAGGCAGGTCCAGGCCGAACAGGCCGCGCATGACGCCACCAGGTGGGAGCTGACCCAGGCAAGGGCGGACATCGTCCGCCTGCAGGCCACGCTCGATGCCGCGCGCAATTCAACGGACGCCGTGCAGGACAGCCTGCGCGACGCCCTGGCCCGCGAAGCTGAGGCCGTGACCGCCGCCGTGGCGCGCAAACAGATTCTGGATCAGATGCGGACCCGGACCAGAGCCGAGCCGGAAACCCTGGAGGTTGTCGACGATGCGACACGCGCTGCTGTTGCTGCTCGCCTTAACCGGCCTCTGTAGCTGCGGGCCCAAACAGGCCCCGGTGATGGTGACCGTACCCGTGGTCCAGTGCCCCGCGCCGCCCGCACCGGTCATGCCAGAGGTCAACGCTGCCCTGCCCCTGGACAGCCCGGCAAACGTCGAGGCGCTCATGATCCGGGACGACATGTTTCGAGCATACATCCAGGGCCTGCGCTCATCCCTTGAGTGCTACCGGGCGCAGGGGGGTCAATAATGGGTGCCTCCCTGCACTGGACAGAAGCCCAGATCCGCCTTGGCTCCGAGCACAGCAAGTACGGCGATCCGTACGAAGCCATCCTGACCGTGCAGCGGATCGGCGACACGGCGCACCTGTCCGGCGGATGCGGGGCGATGCCACGCAGGGCACAGCGGGACATCCTCTGCCTGCTCAAAGCGGCGGGGATCACGCGCCTGGTGTGGGAGCGGATCAAGGATGGGCAAAGGAAGAGTGTGGAAGTTTCGGTGGTGCGGACAGACAGGAGATAGACCAGATGGCGATACCCGACGATGTTCGAAACATGTTGATCCAATTAGGGCAGCCAGTGACGTGGACGACGGCGGCTGGAGTTGCGAAAGCGGGCGTCCCTGCGCTCATGACCGACCAGCCCGAAGGCAAAACGGAAGTGACTGGCCGCAACCAGCGCGTGGCTCAGATTCGGGTCAGCAAAGCAGACGTCCCGTCGATCACATACCGCGACACGTTCACGGAAGCCGACGGGACGGTTTGGACCGTGGTCGGCGCCAACAGGGTAACGAATGACCGTGCGGCCGGGACATGGCGAGTGATCGTTGAAACTGGCGTGAGGGGTTCGTTCTGATGCCTGACACCATTACAACCAGCGCGGGTCGCCGCTATCCTTTCCTTAATGGCGGACCCCAAGGCCAGCCCGTACACCTCTCCATTGACGACGGCGGCGGTCGATACCTGCGACGGCTGGCATCGCAATTTCCACGCGAGTTCGCCAAAGCCATCAAGTCCGCAGGATGGGCGCTGCGCAAGGATCTCCAGGATGACATTTACAAGGGCGGCCCTGGAGAGGCCAGGTGGTCCCCTCTGTCAGGGCCGCACGCTGGCCGCGTCTTCGATGACGCCAAGGGCATCCAGCGCGTCCCTCGCACGCATCCCATGGGCCAGCTCGTGCGGGCCATTGGCTACCGTTACGACAGATCGTCGCAGTCCGTGCGTGTCGGCTGGCTTTCGCACAGTGCGGCCAAGCGTGGCGCGGAGCTGCAGCGAGGTTTCCGGACCCGCGTGACAAAGATGATGCGCCGCTTTTTCTGGGCCATCGGAGTGCCGATAGCCAAGGGCACAACCATGATCGAGACGCCCGGGCGCGACCTGTTCGACACGGTCATGCGACACCGCGAGAAGGCTATCCAGCGGTACATTGAAAACAAAGTGCACGACCTGGTGCGCAAGTCCGGGAGGTTTTCATGGGCGGCATAAGCTTGATGGCCATAGTCGACAAGATGTCTGCAGTGCTCGCGTCCGACACGGATCTCGCGGCATGGGTGGACGAAAAATACGACAAGACCCTGACCATCCTTGTTGGCCTCGACGAGCGCAACAGGCCCGGGCCGGAGTCGTGCCCGCTGATCCTGATCAGGCCAGACGGCCAAGGCCTGGGACAGAGCTCGGGACAGATCGATCATCGAGTTCAGATCGATTGGGCGGTGCACGATGACGCCGTGACTACCACTGGCGGCGTCACGGAATACACGGGAGTGCGCCGCGTCGACGAGATGGGACGATTAATCTGGGACGCTCTGTGCTCGGGAATATCAAGCCACGTGGCCATGGATCAGGCTGAATATGTGCTCGAAACTGTGGAACGATTCCCGCTGCTCCTGGGCGGGATGGATATTACAATCAACGTGCCCCAGCTCATCGGGGCGGAAATAACCCTCTAGGAGGTGCCCCATGGCACAAGCACGCGGCTACAAAGGACAGGTAGTTATCGATTTCGAAACCGCATTCGGTGTCGATCCTGCGTCCGTCAACGGGCGAGGCATGCCGATCAACTCGTGGGACGTCAAAGCGTCCAGAAACCTCAACACGGCCCAGACACTCACGGGCACCCGTAATCCTGTCCAGCCTTTCCAGGGCAACGTCAGTGTGGCGGGACAGGCGGTCGTGCCTCTCGATCTGATCGCGTTTGGCTGGTGGCTCCGGGGCATGTTCGGCGCGCCTGTGACCACCGGGACAGGACCGTACACGCACGTCTTCAAAATCGGCGATACTCAGCCGAGCATGGTCGCCGAGAAGAAATTCGATTTCGCGACCTCTCAATCCTACGTCAAACAGAACGGCATCAAGATTTCGTCGCTGGGCCTCAACTTCGGCGGCGATGGCGAGCTGGTCGCAAACCTCGGCATTGTCGGGGCCAAAGAGGCCGCGCCTTCGGCCAGCCCTTATGACGCAACGGTCACCGCCGTCAGCTTGAACCGAGTAAACAACTTCCAGGCCGCGATCCTCGAAGGGGGCGCAAGCATCGCGACCGTCACCGATCTGGCCATGAATCTGGAGTTCGGACTCGATACCGGAAACTACGTCATCGGCGGTGGCGGGCAGTTGGGCGACATCCCCGAAGGCATCATCGGCGTGTCGGGGACCCTCACCGCCCTCTACGCGGACAACACCTTGCTAGCCAAGGCGGCTGCGGTGACTGAGTCGAGCCTGGCAATCACGCTGACCAGCGGTGCGCACAGCCTCAAGTTTGAGATCCCCGAGCTGTTCTACCAGTGGAACACTCCAGGCATCACCGGCCCCCAGGGCGTGCGTCAGGAACTGCCCTTCCAGGGTTTCCTCGACAACGCCGCCGGTGCCTCGGCCTTTATCGTCACACTGGTCAACGCTGTAGAAAGCTACGCGTAACCATCACTCTCGGGCGGTGGCGGACGCGGGGGCGGTAGTCGCTCCCCGTCCCCGCGTCCGAATCACATAAGGAGCGACACATGGGCTTTGAAATTGAACTGCCGGAATCCAAAAAGACCTTCGAAGTGCGTTCGATGACCAGGACGCAGGTCCGGGAAAACGAAGCCATGGTCCGGGGACTGTTCACGGGCGCACTGGCAGCAACTGCGTATCAGGACCAGATCCTGGGCATGGTCTACCCTGATCTTGACATGCAGGAGCTCGAAGCATGGCCGGGATCCGACGTTGCGCACCTGGTGCGCGTGACTGTGGACTACTCCATCGGAGGGCCGAGCGCCGTAAAAAACTGGTCGAGGTCTGGCAGTGGCACGGCGACGGGCTAAAATACTGCCAGACCTGCGCAAAAGCGGCTGCGCAGTCCGGTGTCGTGCTGGACTGCACAGCGTGCCCCTCACGGTGCCTGGACCTCTTGCCAGAGAACACCCCTGCCTGGCGCTTATGGACGGCGTGCCAGACCCAGTGGCGCGTTGGCGGGGCCGGTCCGGTCGGGCTGGACTACCCTGCCGTCTGGCTGGTGGCCGAGTCCATGGGCATCGAGATGCACGCGGCTAACCTCGGCCGCATCCGGGCGCTGGAGCGCGCCGCACTCAACCATCTGCGAGAAAACACATGAGCACTGCAACGACTCAAATCATCATCGCCGGCAAAGACAATCTGTCAAAAGTGGTTGCTGATGCCGGGCGCAGGATGGGCACCGAGCTAGAGGCCATGCAGCGCAATGTGCTGAGCCTGCAGAACGCTTTTGTAGGCCTTGCCGGGGCCGTCGCGCTGAATCAAATCCGTCAGTCGTTCACAGAGTACGACACGGCCTTGCGCGACATGGGCAAGGTCACCGACGAATCCATGGATGCCATCGCGGCCAAGATCCGAGAAGTGCCGGCAGAACTGGGCACGTCGGCGGAATTGATCCGGAGCTACTACCAGGTGATTTCCGCCGGCGTGACCGACCCGATCAAGGCCATGGAGACGCTGGTCAGCAGCTCCGAGGCAGCAAAGGCCGCCCATGTCCAGCAGGCCGAAGTCATCAAGGGTATCACGAAGGTCATGGCCGGGTATGCCGGAGACGTAAAATCCGCAGCCGAAGCTGCTGATCTGCTCTTCACAATAGAGAAACAAGGCCAGACATCCTTTGCCGAACTCATCCCCGTGATCGGCGACGTTGCCGCCATCTCCAAGCAGCTTGGCGTTGAACAAACAGAAATGGGTGCGGCCCTTGCCGCAGTGACCCTGACCGCAGGCAGCACCAGTCAGGCCGCGACGCAGTACCGCATGATGCTCGTCAACCTCATGAAGCCCACGAAGGAGATGCAGCTCGCGCTTGACGCCATGGGGGTCAGTTCCGGCAAAGCGGCCATCGAACAATTCGGACTTTCCGGGACACTGCAGCGGCTCCAGCTTTATGCAGACCGGTCCGGCAAGTCCGTGGCCAAGCTCTTCGAAAGTTCAGAGTCCTTGTTGGCCGTAGCCGCGCTCTCCCGCGGCGAGTTCGCGCAGTACAACGCCAACCTGCAGGCCATGGATGGCCGGGCAGGATCTGCAGCCAAGGCCTTTGCCGAATGGCAAAAGTCCACTCAGGCGGTGGACGATCTACTCCGGAACACCCTGACAAACACGCTGGTCAAGATCGGCGAGAAGGTCATGCCGACGGTCAATATAGCTGTGCGAGAATTTGCAGAGTTCGTCAGCACTCATGATGACGAGATTGCCGGTGTCTTTGGGGAAATGGCCGAGTTCGGCCAACAAATTGGGACAAGCCTAGTCCCTGCTCTGCAGGGCGTAGGAGATGCGCTAACCCAGACCATAATACCAGGCATTGCTGGCATCACCAGTAGCGCAAACGATTTACTGAGCCTGGTCCCGGAAGATTATCAGTCTGCTGTAGGGGGGGGGCTGATAGGCTATGTTTTGCTGGGGCCAAAAGGGGCGTTGATAGGGGCTACAATCGCCGGCATTAAGACGGCGCTTGATGACCTTTGGGGCAATGAGGCCGCCTCAAAACAAGAAGAGAATATTGGTCGTGTTTTGGCTGCGGCAGAAGACAGGCTTGAGGCCGCCCAGCGACGCTTGCGCCAGGCAGAAAAATTGCCAGGGAACAATTCTGGCGCGCTGCAGTCTGCACAGTCAGACATCGACCACGAGATGGAGCTGATCGGCAGGCTGACGGCTGCAAAAGTAAAAGTTGTCGGTGTTGAAAAAACATTTTCCGACACGTGGCAGGCGATTGAGCGAGACTCCATGAAAGGAGTGGCGGCGGTAGCGACTGGAGTCCAAGCCGTTGCGGGCACAACAAATGTGGCCATTGCCAACGTGGTCGCGCAAAGCAAGGCCGCCTCTACCGCGCTGACCAAGCTTCAGGGCGAAATCGCAAAGCTGACCATGTCCGCGGCCGACTTCGAGCACTACAAGATAGACCAGGAGTTTGCCAAGATTGCGGCGGAGATTGGGGCAGCGCACCCCCTGTTGCAGAAGTGGGTAGCGCTCCGGCGCGAAGAGGCTGAGCTTATCCGGAGCAAGTCCGTCGGGGAGGAACTGACAAGTTATTTCGAAACCATAGACAAGCAATACGCCGCTACCGCGGCCCAAGCAGAGAGAGCCAAAGAGGAGAACGAACGAATCCTACTTGATTTTGCCGACAGGCACAGAGAGGCGGTGCTTGGCGAGACGGAATTCAAGAAAGAGCAGATCGATCGCCAGGCTGAAATTTTCCGCAAAGCCGGGGCTGACGAAGTGGCCCTTGCTCAATGGGTAGCCCAAGAAAAGCTTGCCGTGTCCCGCGACTGGCAGGACGGGGCGACCAGGGCCTTGCAGGCGTATGCGGACGAGGCAACAAACGCTGCCGCGCATACAGAGTCGTTCGTCACGGACGCTATGGGGGCAATCCAGGACGGCCTCAAGCAAGGCATCATGGACTGGAACTCGTGGGGCGACGCAGTGGAGAATGTCCTCGACAGGGTGACAGACAAACTGCTCGACATGGCGCTGGATCAGGTTTCCGGGCCGCTGGCGGCCGCTGGCGGTGATTTTTTCAAATATCTGTTTGGCGGCGGGTCGTCCGTCAACAATGTCACCAGCGGACTGGGCATCTCCAGCGCCAAGGGCAACGTGTTTGCCTCGCCAGGCCTCCACGCCTACGCCAACAGCGTCGTGGACCGCCCGACAATCTTTCCCTTCGCCCGTGGCGTCGGACTCATGGGCGAGGCCGGCCCGGAGGCCATCATGCCATTGAAGCGCGGCCCGGACGGGACGCTTGGCGTGCGCGGAGGCGGTGGCTCCAATGTCGTCGTCAATATCCACGAATCACCCGGCAAGGGCGGGCAGCGACAGGAGCGCCAGGAAGGCGGCACGACGATCATCGACATCATGGTGGAGCAGATCGAAGCCAAGCTGGCCAGCAACACCATGCGCGGCCAGGGTCCGCTCTACGCCGCGAACAAGCAGGCATTTGGGCTGTCGCGCAGCCCAGGGAGCTACTAAATGGCGACGTGGCCCACAACGCTCCCCGCGCCGCTGATGGCCGGGTACGGCATTGAGCCGTTGGACCAGACCATTCGCACAGAGATGGAGGTGGGTTCGTCCCGCGTCCGTCGGCGCACCGCTGCCCAGATCGACCATGTGCAGGTCAGCTACAACCTGTCTGACGCGCAGATGGCCACGTTTCGCACCTGGTTTTACGCAGACCTTGCCGGCGGCTCGGACTCGTTTTCCGTCTCGCTCTGGGTTGGCAAGACCGGCGCGACTGCGGCCACGGCAAAATTTATCGGCACACCCAAATGGTCCATGGATGGCAACCACCGCTGGATCGTGACCGGCACGCTTGAGGTGCGCTATGCCTGATGCCAGCCTTTCCGAAGCCATCAAAGAGGCCTACGCCAGCGCGCCGGCCGGGGTCATCATTTATCACACGCTGGAGTTGCGGCACCCGACGATGACGGTCCCTATCCGACTGGTCCGCGACTATGTGGACCTGACGGCCTACCTCGAAGCCGACGCACCGGAAGACCCGGGGGCAGCGGTCACGTTTGTGGCCTATGCCTTCGACTTCATGCGGCCCGAGGTCGGGCCTGACGGTGTGCCGCGCATGGCCATCACCATCGACAATGTGTCCCGGCTCATCACGGCGGCAATTGAAAACACACTGGCCAGCACAGCGCCAATCGAGGCGACCTACCGCGAATATCTGAGCACGGACCTGTCCGGCCCGCAAAACGATCCTCCGATCCACATGCAGATCCTGAGCGTGTCATGTGACGTGTTCCGTGTCACGGCACAAGCCGGGTTCCCGGACCTGCTCAACCGCAAATTTCCGACCCTGGAATACACGGCCGAAGAGTTTCCGGGGCTGGTGTCATGAGCGCGTTTGCCCGGTACATCGGCCGGCCATACGAACGCGGCGCCCAGGGTCCGGATAGTTTCGACTGCGGCGGCCTGGTGCGGGCCGTGCAGATGGAACAGTTCGGCATCGCCATGCCGGAGGTCATTGCCCCGGATTACGACGACGGCCAGGCCGTGGTCGGGCTAATCCGCACCCAAGCCGAGGCCCAGGGATGGGAGCCTGTACCGGCTCCGCCGCGTCACGGGGACATCGTTATTGTGCGCAGGCCGTACCATGTCGGTGTGTGGCTGGAGACGGACGGTGGCGGTGTGCTTCACGCAATAACCGGGTTTCAAGTCATTTGGACCCCAGAGGCCGCTTGGCGCGTGTCCGGATTCGGGCGGCGGGAATACTTGCGGCACAGGAGCAAACTTTGAGCCACGCCACGGTCATCTATCAGCAACATGTCCTGGTGCCGAGCAAGCGGCGCACGGAGGCGGCCGTCGGGCGGACCATCGCCGACCTGGACCCGCAGTGGCAGCGGCCCTATGTGGCGTTGCTGGACGGCAAGCCGGTCATGCGCAGGGACTGGGATATATACGTCGAGAACGGGCGCATCCTCGTATTTATCGACGTGGAGGCGCTGCCATCTGGCGGTGGAGGCGGATCGAACCCGGTCAGGATGATCGCCATGCTGGCGGTTGTGGCTCTGTCGATTGCAGCCCCATATTTAGCGCCAGCCGCATGGGGCCTGACCGCGACTGTCGCAGGCGTGACGAGCGTCACCATGGCCGGAGCTATGGTTTCCGCAGGCATCATGCTTGTCGGCTCTGCCCTGGTCAATGCGCTGCTCCCGGCCAACAACGCACTGCCCGGGCAGCAGGCCATCCCCCAGGCATCACCTACGTACAACCTGCAAGCCCAGGGCAACGCGGCCCGGCTGGAGCAGGCCATTCCGGAGCACTTTGGGCGCTGTCTGACCTATCCTGACTTTGCCAGTAACCCCTATCAGGAATTTTCCGGCAACGATCAGTTTCTTTATCAGCTTCTGTGTCTCGGCCGGGGCGAATATGACGTTGAGCAAATCCGCATCGAGGATACCGACATATCCAGTTTCGATGACATCACTTACGAGGTTTACGGCCCTAGAGAAGCGGTGACGCTGTTCCCGTCTAGCGTTGCGACATCGGCAGAAGTGGCGGGCCAGGACTTGACCTACAACACATTTATTGGCCCGTTCACGGCAAACGCGTCTGGCACGACTGCAAACTACCTTGGCGTGGACTTCGTGGCCACGCGCGGGCTCTACTACGCCAACGACGACGGGTCGCTGGCCACGCGGTCGGTAACTGTCGAGGTCCAGGCCAGAGAAATCGACTATCTTGGCGCCGCAATAGGTTTGTGGGTTACTGTCGGCACGCACACCTATTCCGCAGCGACTGTCACGCCGCAGCGCTACAGCCAGAAATATTCCGTCACCCCGGGTCGGTACGAGGTCCAGTGTAAGCGCACCACGACGGAAGAGACGGGGACACGAGTCGGGCATGACATGGTCTGGGGCGGCCTGCGAGCCTATCTGGTGGACAACGCGACATACGGCGACACGACAATGATCGCTCTCAAGATGCGGGCCAACGACCAGCTGTCAAGCCTGTCGAGCCGCAAGATCAACGTCATCGCCACGCGCAAACTCCCGACCTGGACCGGCTCGGCCTGGTCGGCAAACACGTCCACGCGGTCCATCGCCTGGGCCATGGGGTATTGCTGCAAACAAATGGGGTTGACAGACGCGCAGATTGACACTGCAAGTCTTGTCGCCCTGGACGCGACTTGGGCGGCGCGTGGTGACTATTGCGACGGCCGCATCGATTCAAGCCTGTCGTTCTGGGAGGCGTTGCAACGCATAGGGCGCGTCGGGCGCTGCAAGCCCTATATGCAGGCTGGCGTGGTCCGGTTTTTCCGGGACGCGGCCGTGACCATGCCCGTGGCGGTCTTCACCATGCGCAACATGGTCAAGGGTTCGTTTGGTATTGACTACATCATGCCGAGCCAGCAGACGGCGGACGCGGTCAGCGTGTCGTATTTTGATTCTGGCGCATGGCGCATCAAAAGGGTCCAGGCCAAGTTGTCCGGATCGACTGCAGACAAGCCCGCCAAGCTCGACATGGGCCTTGTTACCAGCCGCGCCCAGGCATTCCGAGAAGGCGTCTACGAGGCTGCATGCAATCGCTACAGGCGCAAGCTCATCAAGTTCACCACGGAGATGGAAGGGTTCATCCCCTCCTTTGGCGACCTGATCCTGGTCCAGCACGACATGCCCGCATGGGGCCAGGGTGGCGACGTGACGACGTGGGACGGTGGGACCAATACTGTGACGTGCTCGGAGCCACTGACGTGGGAGGATGGCAAGAGTCATTATATTGCGTTCGCCAAAGCTGACGGTTCGATGAGTGGACCGTACCTCTGCACGGCGGGTGCCCTGGCCACCCAGGCTATTTTGCTGGAGGCGCTGGAGGCCGGCTTTACGCCCTACACGAGCAGCGCCCGGGAACGCACGCGGTACGCGTTTGGGTGGGGCGCAACATACGGCCATCGGGCCAGGGTGTTGCAATGCGTTCCGCGCAGCATGACCCAGGTCGAGATACACTGCGTCGGTGAAGACGACAATGTCCACACGGCAGAGATCGGCCAGACCGTCCCGACCGCGCAGACAAGCCAGATCGCCAATTACACAGCCGCCCCTGTGGTGCGCGGACTCATCGCCGTGTCCGCACCCGGTGACATCGGCACGATGATGCTGTCCTGGGAGCCGAGCCCGTGGGCTGAAAAATACATCATCGAGAGCAGTTCTGATGGCGTGGCGTGGTCGCGTGTGGCGGAAACGAGCGCGTCCAACCTCACTACCAGGGCATTTTACGGGTCGGCGACGTTGATCCGGATCGCGGCGTTCGGAACGGCTCGCGGCCCGTGGGCCATTATCGCCTACGGCGACACCGCCGGGTACATGTGGGCCGCGGATGATACAACCTTGATGTGGGCCGCGGATGATACAACCAAGATGTGGAGGTACTGATGGCACTACGAGCAATATCAGACTTGATCGGAGCATCGACTTCAGAGGCGCAGGCCAAGACATGGTTTAGCGATGTACGCGCATTCCTGGCCGACATACTCGGGACAACCGGGACAATTGCCACCGCCCTGACCCAGCTCGGCGTGATTTTTGGCGCCGGGACAGCGGCAAAATCCGGCGCATACACGGTCATCTCCACGGATCGTGGAAAAGTCCTGTCCTGCACAGGAAGCTGGACCATGTCGCTGACCGCTGCCGCAACGCTTGGAGATGGTTTTGCCGTGGCCGTAGCGAACACAGGAACGGGAGTCATCACGATTGACCCTAGTGGCGCGGAGACCATTGATGGCGCGGCAACCATTGCGGTCGCGGCGGGCACGTCTCAAATCATCGTTTGTACCGGGACGGCCTGGCTGACCATGGGTGGCGGCGTAGGCGACGGGCAGATCGAGGGGCGGCACGTCAAGTCGCTGGCCGCCTTCCCGGCCCTGACTGTGTCTGCGAGTGATGCATTGAATTTGTATCCGGGGCTTGCTGACTATACGTTTTTTGCAGGCGCGCCGACATCCAGCAGCACTACATATGTCACCATCTATGGCCACACAATGTCGCGTGCAAATGGGACGGTTCGTGCGAAAAATACGCACAGGATAAGCAATGCGTCATACACGAGTTATTTAAAGCTGCTTAAAAACGGATCGTTGGTGCAGGAATGGACGACTACCTCGACAACTGCCGTAGAAAGGTCTGTTGATGTGTCTGTTTCTGCGGGCGACGTGCTTGAATGGCAGACAATGGTCAGCAATGCCAGCGGGATCAGCACGTTGAATAATTGGAGCTATACTGGCTCGAACACCTATCAGCAAAAGACACCATACGGGGCCGTATAATGAAAAACACCAGATTTGCTAACGCGCAGCATCGCGGCGTGCTCCTCGACTATGATGACGATTCCGGGACGCTGTTTGTGGATAGCGGCCCGCTGCTGGCCCGAGTCGCGGCCGGTGAGTTTGGGCCGATTGCACCGTTTGTTCCACATGTGCTGGAACAGCCGACTATGGATGCTCTGGCAAAGGCAAAGCTGGCGGCGATCCAGGAAGGTAAAAACACGGCGCGTGACGCCGGATTCGTGCATGACGGAGTTCTCTTCGACAGCGATTCCGGAGCGCGTCTTGCCTACCTTGAGTTTGCCACCAAGCTCGGGATGGACTCGTTATATTCGACGCCGTGGAAAGCCTCTTCTGGTGTGTGGGTCACGATGGACGCCACCCTTTTCGCGGCGCTGCAGCCGGCCTATGAGGCGCATATCTCTACCTGCTTCGCGTGGCAGGCCGCCAGAGAGCAGGAAGTTGCGGCAGCGCTCATCCTGGCAGAGACTGACGAGGCGGCAGGGCGGGCGGCCCTGGCGGCGGTGAGCGAGCTATTAGAGTTTTGAGCAATCGCCGCACGCGGAAATCCGCGTGAGTTGGTCTGTAATTGCGCTGTTCCACGTCGGCATGGCCGTATACCCACGATATGCGGCCATGCCGTTTTCATTTCGCAAGTCGATTACAAGGTAAGGATTCATCTTGGTCAGTCCCATGCCGTAAATCATGAGGGAAAACCCATTCCCTGCAGGGTCATCAACAACACCTGCTCCGCCAGACGGCTGGCAATAATTCGTGGCGATCGCGCAGGCGCGGGCGGCCTGAACGGTCATCTGCAATGTTCCGACTTGCCGCAAATTCGACTCTGTCCGCAGGTCGCCGAGTTCGAGGTTTCGCATTGGGGCACAGGCCCCCAGAAAAATGCCGCATAAAAAAATAGAGACACGCTTCATCATATCACGCCTTTGATTGTTTCCGCCCAATACCGCTCCGAAACAATATAAATACCATACCCCTGGTCCTTGAACCTCATTGCGGCCTCAATCTTTCTACCGTGGCTTGAATGGACCCAGTCGTTTGATCCGAAGTGCCCGCACACCAGGTAGTCGACAATTCCGCTTACAGCCCCTTTTACGTTCCCGCCAAGAAATTCGATTATTTTTTGCACGTCCTGTCGAGGCCCCCAGGCAAAGCGGCCGGTCAAGACATAGTTGCGGTTGCGGAAAACGAGTTCTGGCGGCGGGTTGTCGAGTGGAAGCGTGCTTGTGCATACCTCCATACTAACGTCTCCGGTTGCGCCAACGCACTCGGCTATCAACTCAAAAACGTCCTTGGCCTCGTCGCTGTCGAGCTGGCCATCATCCAGTGCGTCCGTGAGCCAGGCAAAAAGCACGTTGGCCGGAAATGTGGTTGCCAAGTCCGGGTGCCGATTAATCCATGTCAGGAGCGACTCTACTTCCTGCTGGTTGAGGATGCCGTCTGCAATGGTGCCCTTGCAAAAGCCAACCAGCTCGTCGATGCCCCTGTCCAGTAGCCGCGCCCTGGTGGCCACGCTGCGCGCAAACGGCTGGCCGTCGTCGTCCACTCTGCCCATGATGCCACCCCACTTTTTCCCGCCTCCCCTACCACCGTTCCGCGCCTGTGTCCGCAAAAAAAATTGTCAGACCTTTTCGCGGCGGTCCTACAATCTACAATTTTGCATCCGGCCCCGTCATACATTTTCGCTGCGGCTGCGGGCATCCAAGATCCTGAGATCGGCGGTGGAGAGGCCAGTCCTCTTTCCCGCGCCGTGGATCACCCGCAGCGGCGCACCACGCGGGCAGGCCTGGCAGCCACCCGCGCACCTCTTAACTGTTTCCAGCCGCTGCCTGACGCGATTCGTGGCCGTCCGCTTCGGCCAGGATGGTTTCATAGTCCATGACAGCCAGTTGCAGGATGCGTGTCTGGTCCGGAGGCATCCCGAGCCGCCGGCAGGTGACCACTACCGCTTCAAAAATCCGGCCCTGCTGTCTGCCCATGGCCAGCTCGATTGCGGCCAACTCCCTGTCCTTGTCAGCCAACTCGTGTTTGAGCCGCAGGCATTCCTGCTCATAGTCCGTGGCGGCGGGTTCGTGGAGGGCTGGCGAACATGATTGGGCGCATGCCTGGTACATGGGGCCGACCCCATATTCTACCCAAGCTGGGTTGAGGTTGAATTTTTCAGATAATTTTTCCAAAAAACCCTTTTTCGGGGTGGATTCGTTTTTCAAATAGCTGCCGACAGTCGAAGGATGAACGCCCGTCTCCGTGGCGAGATGAGCAGCTAACATGTTTTTATCATTAATAAATATTTTAAGGCGTCCGCCTATTGTCTTTGAATCTGGCGGGGCGAAATCAGGACTTGTTTTTTTTCTGCTCATTTTTGTTTTTTCCCGTTGACAGAATCTAAAAAATCAGATTAAAAGTTGGATCAATGGCAACGGACAAAACCGTCGCGCAACACTCCAACAAAAAAATCGACCAAAATGAGCGCTACCGTAAACAAAAATGGAATCCTCCGCAACCGCTGGGACAAGTGGCTCAAGCAGTACAAGTCGTCCATCCGCGACGTGGCCGCCCAGGCCGGTCTGGATCACACGACGTTGGCCCGCGCGATCAATGCCGGCGTTGCTACAGAGCCGATCCGGACCGCACTGGTCGCCGCCAAGATTCCATCCCATTTGATCCCTCTGCCAAACTGCACAAGTTACTTGGCCGGGGTCATCTATGAGGGGCAGGAAGCAGGAGCCAGTCCAAAAATTTAGACGCCGTTTCCAACTTTTTATAGTCGGACGCGGTTTTTTTATAGCAAAATTTGGAGGTTGGGGGATTATGTCGGGCACTAATCACAGGGGGTTTTATATGGCTCCGCACATCTTGAGAAAAATGAGCGCCGACGCCGCAGTTAATATGGCGGTGACGTCTGCCAGAACGTGGGGTGTCACGAGAAAGAAGATTGAGAGGGACATGGATCTTGGCCGGGGACAGGTTTCCAGGTGGGCCAGCGGCGCAGACCATCATGTGCCAAACATGGAACACTTGCAGGAGCTTGTGGGTCTTACATCGCCGCCCCGAGTTGGTAACTACGAGCAGGACAAGCAGGCGATCTATAGCAACCCGATCATACAGTGGATCGTCGAAGGGGCGCTGGATTGCGGGCTTGAGTACGAAAAAATGCAGCCTATCGAGGCAAGCGCGCTCGTCGATGAGCAGATGTCCTTAGCGAGGCATTGCTGCAACGCGACGCTGTCAATCCTCGACGCGCTTACAGATCACGAAATCACCAGAACTGAGCGCATGCGAATGGTGAAGGCGCTGGACGAATTGTCTGGAAAATGCCTTGAACTGCGCGTCAAAGTTCAAAGCAGCCCGGGGCTGCCAGGGAAGGACGAGAGAGAGGCGTACATCTAGGGCCACAAAAAAGCCCCGGTGGCTGGCGGGCCGATCCGGGGTTGCAACAAAACAACAGGAGAAAAACATGCAAGCGAATTTACCGAAAGTCATGCGGATCATCCCCCTGCAGGTCGCCGGCCTGCGTGTCGCCGTCCTCCTGGGCCAGGCCGACGAGGCTCAGGCCCTGGTGCGTGTCCAGACCAGCCTGGAGCGCCACGGCTGGCTACAAGGAACCAGCCCCAGGGATTTGGTGAGGGTTGGGGGTGCGGCATGAGTGCGTATCTCCAGGTAGAAATGCCAATCGTTGAGTGCCCATATTGTGGTCAAAAAATACCGTTCACGTCGGAGGCTGAAGGTGCGTATTTTTTTAAGGACGGGGAGCGCATGAGCAATATATCGACATGCCCAAATTGCTCCCGTGATTTTGGCGTCAAGGCGATGATGACGATGGATTTTTCGTGTCAGACATTGAAAATCCAGGGAGCCGAGGCATGAGAAACACCCCTCAAATCATGACCCTGGCCGAAAACGGCCTGTGCAAAATCCCCAAAATGCAGGCGGTGCTGTGATGACAGCCCGCGAAACAGCATCACGAAACGCAGCATGCGGCATAGCCGTGGGCATCCTGCTGGACCAGGTCCGCATCATGCGCACGGCCGGCGCGCTCATGGGGCCGGGCGTTGCCCAGGCCCTCAAGGTCGAGCGTTGGGCACAGGCGGTCATTGACAGCCTGCCGCGCATCACCAGCGCCAAGGGCCGAAAGAACATCGACCGCGTCTGCGAGGCCCACCATCACAGCTACCGCGCGCACTGGCCGCATCTGGCCATCGACAGCGGCATGAGCGCCTGTGCGGCAATCTTCGCCGCCCACGCGGCCATGTCCGAACTGATCCGCACCATGCGCCTGCGCACGCGCCCCTGGATCAATCTCGACAAGACAGCCACCAAGCTCCTGACCCTTATGCTCGCCGACATCCCCGAGGAAGAGGCCAGCATGTGGAGCGCCGCAGTGCCGGTTGTTGATGTGGTTTTGGAGGTTGCGGCATGAAGCGTGGGAAAACTGACCGGGAAACGGTCGAATTGAACGGTTGGAAAGTTGGCGATGTACTGGAGGGTGACGATGGCTATGGCCTGCAAAGGATCAAGATCACCGCGATTGGGCATGACGCCATCCTGTGCCGCTGGGACTATGACTGCGACGGGGATTGGAGCGGGGATAAATTGACAACGCTCAATCTTCGCGAATGGCGCAAGATATGACGTGTGTTGTCAAAACCAGGCCGTAGGAGAATGCCATGGCATGGGAAACAATCAGCGACCTTAAACGCGAGATCAAAGACCTGCGCGCCGGCAACAAAGTGCTGCGCGAGCAGAACATCGCCCTGGCAGTGGAGAACAACAACCTGCGCGCCACATTGGGGCAAACAATGCGACCTGTGACCGGGTCCGTGGGCTATCTCGGAGAATGGGAACGTCAACAGGAGGCGAATCAGTGATGGGCATGGGCGAACAATCATTTTCGTTGGATTTGGCTTTCTTTGGGCGCGGGGATGGGAATCAATCAATCGGCATGGCCCTGCTCAAGCAGGACGTGAGCCATTCGCGCAAGATCAGCGAGCACCTGACCTACCAGGCCAAGCTCGAAGGCGCATTGCGCCTGGCACTTAACGTCCTTCGGGATGGCGATGCGTCGGAACGCGCGGCGGTTGCCGAGCAGCTGCAGGAAACTCTCAAGACACAAAGGGGCTGATCATGGATCCATACAAGACTCGCAAGCTCAAACTGCGGGAAGCTTTCGTCGAGCAGTTGCGGCAGGACATGCCACCGATGATCGCGCGCAAACGGGTGGATTGGTTCACGGGCGGCCGTCTCTCCCCCAAGACCCTGGCAAACGAAGACAAGCTGGGCAAAGGGCCACAGAATAGGGCGATCATTGGAGGGGAGGTCTGTTATCCTCGGGAAGAGTTTGTGCAGTATCTGCTCTCGAAAGGCCTGGAGGTGATTGATGTGCCCGTCCTGTAGCTGCTGCGGCCAGAGCGTGCGCGCGCTTGGACCTGTCGCACAGATGCAGATAGCGCTCGGTCACGGTCACGCTGTGGTGCCCCATGAGCTCTTTGAGGATGTAGATGTCCACCCCGGCTTCGAGCATCCGCGTGGCATATGTGTGACGGAGGGTATGCCAGACAACCCGGTTGCGGTCGTCGGTGACCCCGTCATTGAGTCCGAGTTTTCCGGACATGCGCACCATGGCCCTGCTGATGGCGGATCCATCTCGCACCGCCCCGTCCTTGCCGGGGAATACGAGGGGGCTTGTGCGCGGCCTCTTTTTGAGCATGAGCAGGGCCTCGGGGTACAGTTGGCCAGCGTGGACGATTCGCCCGAGGCCGGATTTTGTTGTACCCCTGTCGGAGCCAAGCACGATGTGCAGGGCTCCGGTATCGGTGTTCACGTCTTCCCATCGCAGGCGGACAAGCTCTCCGGCGCGGATGCCCGTGTCCAGGGACAGCAGCACCATGGCCCGGATGTTCTCGGTGTCTTGCTCCGTCTTTGCCTTGTACCCAAGGATGCTGGTGCATTCGGCCTCGCTCAAGATCCGGAGGCGGCGGTTGTCGACCAGGGGAGCCCTCACTCCCCTGCCCTTCCTGCGCATGACGGCGGGGTTTGGGCCGACAAAGAGCATGGTTTCCGGAAACTTGGGGTGGGGAGTCTCCCTGGCGAAGTTGTAGGCCTCTCGGATCGTCTTCAAGCAGTGCATGACCGTCTGGGGGCTGAGGGTCTTGTTCCTGCCGCTGGCTGGCTTTTTCTTGAGCAGCGCCGCCTTGACCTCATTGATCGTGGCCGCGCTGACCTCAGAGGCCTTCATGTGGCCGATGAGCGGCAAGATGTGGAGGGTGAGATTCCTGGCGACGTCGGCGGCGCTGGTACGGTGCCCGTCTGCCCAGATGCGGTAGTACGAGGAGAGTTCGGCGAAGGTCATGTCCTTGGCCTGCTCCATTTCGGCAACACGGCGGGCAAGCTCGGCCTGTCGCTCCGCCTCTTCCTCTTTGGCCGCCCTCAGCGCCTTCTTCTCGGCGTAGGTGCGCGGCCCTTCCCCTGTCTTGGCGTTGCGCCGGAACTCACGCACCTGGTCCTCGGCCATCTCCATGGTCCAGCCATCGGTTGCCCACCCAAGCACCTCGACAATGCGCTTCCCGTCAACGGTATGCCGGATGCAAAAGCACCTGTCCTGCTGCTTCCTGCCGTGCTTTCGAGTGGGATGGTCACGGACCTGGACGCCTTTCTTTCCGGGGATAGTTTTCCAGCTTCTGTCGTTGCTCATCTGGTTGCCAATGGGTTGCCAATCGCGCACCTTTTGGGGGGATTCCCAACGCGAGAGAGTGACCACCAGATAGACTCAACCGCCTGTTTTTGCAATACACAGGATTCCCAACGTGAACGGGGCAACGTACTTCTAAGCAATCGGTCGGGGGTTCGAGTCCTCCCTGGCGCGCCAAAATAAAACAAAGGGTTAGATATCAAAATCTAACCCTTTTTGTTTTGCAAAAACCTTTTCCCCGCACCATTCCCCGCACGGATCATCATTCTGCCCATTCTTCCCGTGGCGAAACGGCCATCTTTTTCCTTTTCACGTAGCCGCCTGGCATCCAAAACTATTCCCGTATTCTGCAAAACACACCCGAAATTGCCGACTTGTGCCGATCCAATAATAATACATGGCAAATAACGGTACTGACTCGCGAGCAAGCGGCCTTGAATTCAACTTATCCCGGACCTGAACCCAAAAAAAGCCGCCCAGGAGGCGGTCTTGGAGTGGATCTTGGAAGAGAGGCTGGGGGCCCCTCTTCCAAGCCAGGAAGGAACACGGAAACGGTGCGAGGCTAGATGATCTCGCGGCGGCGCAGGCCGACAAGACCAAGCAGGCCGGAGCCAAGCAGGATGGCGGCACCGGGGATGGGGGTGGAGGTGATGGCAACGTTATCGATGTAAAAAGTAGTCGATGTTGGAACTGTAAACACAATGGATTCAACAAATATACCCGCCCAGCTCAACGTGCCTTCCATATCAGATAAAAGACCAGAAGAAGTAGTTCCATTAATTAAATTCATGACATACGTTGCTACGGATCCAGTAGTAAAGTAATCCAAAGCGCTGAACTGAGGGCGATAAGCAGAGGCGCTGTCAAATGTAATGGATGCAACTGTCGATGTTTTTCTTGGGCTCAACTTCCAAGCTTCAATGTCTACCTCATCAACCCCAACATCAACAGTGCGCCAATTTACAAATTCGACACCCATGTCGTTTCCATACGTTGCGATTGTTGCGTCATTAACTCCCTCAAAATCAAGTACGTCCCCACTGACTGTCGCCCAAGCCTGACCCGCCAGCATCACAAGACACACCATCATCCCGACAAACATTTTGACCGCTTTCATGTGTTCCTCCAGAAAAATTTGCGGGGTCTGCGCCCCAGGACAGGGGGCCTTATGGAAATTCTGTGCCATGGAATGTTATTTCTTTGATTCCAGTCAGTTAAAAACAAGTCTGACCCGATCGGCCGGCCCTGGCCCACGGGTTGTCCAACCCCGTTGGATCGGCCACCCCCCTTTCGCGGCCGCATGCCCGTGCAGAGGCGGCCTTGGCCGGGTCAGGGTCCGATTCCGCTGGATCCCCTGGGCGGAGCGTCCAACCGGATCGGACTTGGCGCCCGACTTACCGCGTGTCCAACTCCCTCGGACGCTGCACGGATCGCGTCCAGCCGGACAAGACCGAGACCGTTGGCCCGGTCCAATCAAGGCATACGATTCCGAGTTCAAATGGTGGAAACCCGGCGTGAGCAAGGTGCACGTTTTCATCCAACCCCTCCCCGCGGGGGGTGCCGCAGGGAAGGGGGAATCGCCATGTCCGGAGGGTCACGCCTTGCGTGGTTGGCGGATGCTGCGGTTGCGATCTGGAAACAGCATCAGATGCGGTCCAGAAGATCCCGGGCCTGCGCGTATTCGGCAAAGTCGCGGGTGCGCTCCAGGAGGGCGGCGAGCAGCTTGCGCGCCTCGCCGGTCTGGCCCACATCGACCAGCACCCGGGCCAGGTGGTAGACCACGGACGGTTCCGCGGCCAGGGACTCGTGGGCCTTGCGCAGGTATTGCAGGGCCGCGTCCTTGTCGCCGAGGCGGTAGTGCACCCAGCCCAGGGTATCCAGGGCAGCGGGGTCGCCGCCGGCGCTGGCCGTGGTGGCCAGGTCCAGGGCCTCGCGCAGTTGCTGCGCGGCTGGGGCCTCGGCCGAAACCAGCAGGTAGGCCAGATTGTTGGCCGCCGGTTGCAGGTTCGGGTGCCGGGCCAGAAGTTTGCGGTAGATGGTTTCGGCCTCCCGCCCTTCCCCCGAGAGCTGCAGCATCTGTCCCAGCAGCAGGGCCTCGGGCACGGAGTCCGGGTTTTTGGCCAGGGCGGCCCGGCACTCGTTCATGGCCACGCCCACGCGGTTCGTGGACGCGTAGAGCCCCGCCAGCCGCGCCGAGGGCACGGCCCACTGGGGAGCGCGCCGCTGGGCTTCGCGAAAGGCCTTTTCGGCCCGGTCCACGTCCTGCGCACGCAGGGCCGTGCGGCCGAGCAGGTCCGCGGCCAAGGCGTCCTGCGGACGGGACTCGGCCCGCGCCACAGCCCAGGCCAGGGCTGCTTGGACATGGCCCGCCGCCAGTTCCACGGCGACCACGCCTTCGGCTCCGCCGTGGGCATCGGGGTTGCCTTGCAGCAGTTCCTCGAAGACCCTGCGCGCCGCGACCCAGTCCTTGCGGACGCCATGCATGCGCCCCAAGCGGAGCAAGGCCGGAACCCGCGCCTCTCCTTGGGCCGATGCCTGCCGGAAAAAGGCTCCCGCCGCATCGAAATGTTCGCGCTGGGCCTCGATGTCGCCCATGGCCAGCAGCAGCTCGGGGGGCATGTCCCCGTTGACCGCCCCGTCTCGCAGCGTGGCCAGGGCCGCGTCGACCTGGCCCTGGCGCTGGTAGTGGGCGGCCAGTTCCAGACGAACGGGCACGGTTTCGGGCTTGCGGGCCAGGACGGAGCGCAGGGCTTCCACCCCGGACAGGGTGTTGTTCAGGGCGAACTGGGCCCGGGCCATGAGCACGGACGCGGACACATCGTCGGGCGCGTCGTGCAGGACGATGCGCAGCTCGGTCAGGGCTTCCTCGAAGCGCCCCTGGAACATGAAAATCCGCCCGCGCAGGCCATGGGCCTGCACATCGGCCGGGTTCTGGCGCAGCACCTCGTCCACCTCGGCCATGGCTTTCGCCCGGTCCCCCCGTTGCAGCATGGTCTCGGCCAGACGCAGACGCGCGACAATGGCGTCGGGACCGGCCTGGGTGTCCGCGGCCAGGCTCGCCAGTTCCGCCTCGGCCTCCTCGGCCTTGCCCATGGCGGCCAGGACCCCGGACAGGGCCAGCCGCAATTTGGGCGTTTTGGCATTGGGCGCCTCCGCAATCAGCTTCTGGGCCTCCTCGGCCTTGCCGTTACGCATCAGATAGTCCACCAGCCGCAGTCGCGCCTCTTCCGAGGCCGGATCTTCCCGCAGCAGATCGCGCAGAATCCCCTCCACCCGTCCCTTATCCCCCATGCGCTCGTACAGGCTGGCCAGCAGGACCAGAACCCCGCGATTCTCCGGGTCTAACGCCCTGAGCTTCAGGAGGTGGCTCTCGGCCGTCGTCATCTCACCGGCATCGGCCGCCAGGCTCGCGGCCCGGAAATGCAGCACCCGGCTTTCGGGCCTGACCGCGATGCCACCCAAAATCACTTCCAGAGCCTCTTTCAACCGGTCCTCTCCGGCATGCACGACTGAAAGGGCGACCAGCGCGTCCTCGTTGGCCGGATCGGCCGCGAGGATGTCCGCGATCTGCGCCCGGGCCTCGCCAAAACGCCTGGCCCGCAACATGGCCCCGGCGCGCAGCAGCTTGCCGTCCCGGGACCCCGGCTCCAGGCGCAAAACCTTGCCCGAAACCTCTTCGGCCTTGGCCGCGTCGTTCCCAAGCAGATACATGCGGCCAAGGCCGAGCAGGGCCTCGACGTTGTCTGGCTCCAGTTCCGCCGCGCGCTGGAAACCGCCATAGGCCTCGCGCCAGTTCTGGTCCTTGAGCGCGCAGCGGGCGAGCAGCAGATAGGCCCCGGCATGATTGGGATCGATCTTGATGACGTTCTTGGCCTCCACCCGCGCCTCGGGGATGCGCCCCTCCTGTTCCAGTTTCAATCCGTTTTGGAACAGCTCCGCCTTGCGCTCCTCCTTGGACGCGCAGGCGCACAGCATCAGACCCACCAGTAGGAAACAAAAAATCCGCCGCATGCAAACTCCTCGTTGACTAGGAAGCGCCGTCGCGGGCCAGCACCACCCGCACGGTCTTCATGAGTATCTCGATGTCGTGTATGAACCGCCAGCCGTCGATATAGGCCAGATCCAGGGCGACCACGTCCTGGAAATCCTTGATCCGATTGCGCCCCGAAACCTGCCACAGTCCCGTGATGCCCGGCTTCATGGAGATACGCCGGCGCTGCCAGGGCTCGTAGAGGTTGACCTCGTCGGGGGTCGGGGGCCGCGTGCCCACCAGGCTCATGTCCCCGCAGAGCACGTTGATGAACTGCGGAAACTCGTCCAGGGAGGTCTTGCGCAGAAATCGTCCCACCCGCGTGATGCGCGGGTCGTTTTTCAGCTTGAACATGCAGCCCTGCATCTCGTTGCGGCACATGAGCTCCGCCTTGCGGGCCTCCGCGTCGACATGCATGGTGCGGAACTTGAACAGGGAGAAGTGGCGGTTGTTGCGGCCCACGCGGGTCTGGCGGAAAAAGATCGGCCCGGGCGAATCCAGCCGTATGGCCAGGGCCACGAAGGGCAGGATGGCCAGGAGGATGGCGAAGCCCACCGCGCCGCCCAGGATGTCGAGGATGCGCTTGTAGAAGAGGCCCGAGGTGCTGATGCGCGAACCGTACACGGCCAGGGTCGGCACATTGCCCACATGTTCCACGGTGAGCCCGCGCACGGCCTCGTCGGGGTCGAACATGCCGGGCACGATGCGGGCCGTGATGCCGAGCATGCGGCAACTCTCGACCTTGTCGCGCAGCTTGACCGGCGCATCCGGAGGCAGGGCGAAGATGACCTCGTCGAACTCATGCCGGAGCAGCACCTCGCGCAGGCGGTCGTAATTGCCCAGATGCGGCACGCCGTCGACCTCCTGCACGTCGCCGTAGGACAGCCAGCCTTCCAGCCGGTGTCCCCAGCCCTGCTGGGCCAATAGGGCGTCCTTCACGGCCTGCACGCGGTCCCGGCTGCCCACCAGCAGCACCCGCTCCACCTGCGGGCTGTGCTGGGTGCGCTGGCGCACGAAGCTGGTCGCCAGCATGCGCACCATGAACAGCCCGCAAAACACGATCCCGCCGTAAATGCCGATGTACAGGCGGCTTATGCCCTTGGGTTCAAGCATGAAAATGCCCAGGGTCAGCACGGAAAAATCCACGATCACGGCCAAAACGACCTTGCGCAAGCCCTCCAGGAAGCCCACGGCGAAGCGGTCGCTGTAGAAGCCCAGGCGGCCCATGACGAAGCTGTTCAGGAACATGAGCGAAAGCACCATGGTCACGAAAACCCATTGCGACATGCCGAAATCTCCGCCGGACATCTCCCAGCAGACGTGCCAGGCCGCGTAGGCGCCCGTGATGATGATCAGGCCGTCGGCCAGGAGCAGCAGATTGGTGATGATGAGAATCTGTTCCTTGAACATGTTGCCCTCCTAACCTTTGTTCCCGGCGGCGCGGCCCGGCACGTATTCCGGCAGAAGGGGGACGATGCGCGAGACCATGTCGTCGACCAGGTCCTGGCCGTCCTTTACGCTCTGGCCGGGCCGCAGCAGAACCTCCACGCGCACCAGGGCGCCGTCCGTGCGGCCCAGGGTCAGGGCGTCCCACAGCAGCAGCCACTTGTTCTGATACTCGTTGGTCACGGCCCGGCCGCGCTGCTCGAACCAGTAGTTGGCCACAATGCGGTTGTTGCCCTTCTCCAGCAGGATCTGGCCCACGGAGAAATCGCGCACGCCATTCTTGGGCGGCAGGTTGGACCGCCCGGTCACGCTCCAGCCGCTGCCGAGCATGCAGGAAGTCGGGGCATGGGCGGAATTGGTTCCGTCCTGGGCCGCGTACCAGGACACAAGCAGGTACAGCGGATTGCCCGACTCGACGTTGCGAAAGGTGGCGTGCACGTAGTCCGACGCGCCAAGACTGCGCAGCACGCCGGGCTCGAGGATCTGCCGCGAGCCCTCCCAGGCCCCCATCTTCATGGGGAACAGCGCGAAGCTCGCGCGCGGCGGCAGGGAAGCGTTGCCCGCCGCGTTCATGAAGCTCAGGGCAAAAAGGCACAGGGCGGCCGCGCCCAACCAGGCGGGATGCGGCCTGGACAGGGTCGGGCCGGTTTGCTCCGACTCCGCGAGGGCCTCCTGGGGCCTGTCCCAGCAGGTGAGCAGGCGGCAGCAGGCGAAGAGCACGACAAGGGCCACCATGTAGACCAGCCAGCCCGAAAAATCGTGGAAAAAACCCTCGGCCACTGAAGGCCCGAGGAGGCGGGCCAGCACCCCGGTGAGCATGATGCGGAAGGCGTTGGCGAAGATGGAGATGGGAAAGGCCAGCACAAAGAGCACGACGCGCAGCCGGTTCCTGTTCAGGAACATCCAGCCCACCAGCAGGGCCATGAGCAGGGTCGGGATCAGGTAGCGCAACCCGCTGCAGGCATCGACCACGTCCAGGGCGATGCGCCCCAGGTCGATGATGTTGCCTTCACGGAACACGGGCACTCCTGCCAGGCGCAGCATCCATTCGGCCAGGGCGGACGAGAGCAGGCGCAACTGGAAGCTGATGGTGTTGTAGAGGAACGGAGGCAGCGGGATGACGAACAGGGTCACGATGACGGGCATGCGCAGGGCCTTGAGGCCCCCGTTGCCGACCAAAAATCCGGTGAAGGCCACCAGGGAGGCCCAGATGGAGACAAAGACCAGCATCTTGATGGACCCGAATTTCCCGGCCAGGAAGAACAGGGCCGCGACCAGGAGCCAGAGCGCGGCCGCCGAGAAGCGCCCGTCGGCCAGCCTGCGCAGGCGTTCGCGCAGGGTCCAGCCCAGCCACGCCACCACGGGGGGAACGAACCAGGCATAGGAATGGTCCTCGCCCTGCCAGGAGCCGACCAACAGGGGCAGATAGGTGCGATACAGCCAGCCCCAGGCCGCCAGGGCCAGACCCAGCAGGGGCAAAAGCACTTGGGGGCGCACAAGGATCGGCGTCTTGGAGGCGGAGGAGGATGATGCGTGCATGCAGTACCGGATCGGCTAGGTGTCCTTGAAAAAATGAACCTCCCCGTGTTTGCAATATGAACGCCAGCCACGGCGAAAATCCACCCGTGCCCGGCCAAGGCCAGCAAACACCGAGGAAAGCCCCTTTGCGGACATCTCGACATACATTTTCCCACTCAAGTCCAATCGGACAAGACAGCCAGCAGGTCTTCAGACCAAAAAAAAGGCGGGATAACCCCGCCTGATGCCTGAATCAGTCTTGCCCGATCAGACGATCTGCCGCCTGCGCAGTCCAACCAGTCCGAGCAGACCGGAACCGAGGAGGAGGGCGGCTCCGGGAATGGGGACTGCCCGGGCAGCGAAGACGAGATCATCGAAGTCGCCATCCCGACTGTTTTTGTACGTATCATCAAATCCAAAAAGGTAGGAACCCGCTGCCAGTGCAACAGTGGCAATAGTTACATCATGCTGCAGGAGATAAATTTTCACCTGATCACCCCATACGTCGATAGGCACATATGCATTGTTCGTTTCTTGCGGAGTAGTGATGCCTAACATAGAAATATCAAGTGAATATTCTATTGCTCCAGCCTCACTACTTTTGCTGTTGAAAACAACCCCTCCGGCTGAAGTACGTACAAGCTTATCAGTGTACTTTGTATCTGATCCGATATATTGAAAATTAAAGACACCATCCAACTGCGTAACAGACGTAGGATTTTCAGCCAGCAAAAAAGAAGAATCAACTTGTAATAGTTTTGTGACCGAGTCGTGAACAGCTGCATGCGCATGACCGGTCAGCATCATCATGAGTATCCAAAAAACACAGACTTTCTGTCCGACTTTCACTCCGACCTCCTTTGGCATGCGGGATTGACACACGCCCACCCAGGGCTCTCTACTCTTGTACTCTCGTGTCCATGAGCAAGAACCGTTCCGCAACACAGTCCAGCCAAACAAGACTCAGAGACCCCGCCGGGAAAATCCTCGGCCATGTGAATACACAAGTTTTCAATCATTATTTCGGATAGATAAACATAAACAAGGCCCTTTCGGCGCGACCCATGCGATTCCAACGCCGGGAAAAGCCCTTTTTGAGAAGATTAAATCCATCATTTCGAGTTGTTCTTGGTCTCAGAGACCCAGCTGCCCCTTGCCGCCTTCCCCGCTGCCTTTGTCGTGCCATCCCCGCTGCCTTTCCCGCTGCCTTTGTCGTCTCCCCCCACTGCCTTTGTCGTGCCTCTCCCGCTGCCTTCCCCCCTGCCTTTCCCGTGCCTTCCCCGCTGCCTTTCCCGATGCCTTTATCGCTGCCTCTCCCGATGCCTTTATCGCTGCCTCTCCCGCTGCCTTTGTCGTGCCTTTATCGCTGCCTTTCCCGTGCCTTCCCCCCAGCCTTTCCCTGACGGCTCCCTTGACCACGGGTGCCCGCTTCACTAGGAGTAGTACATCAGAAATGTTCTTTGGCGTGGGCCACAAGCAGGGGGAGCTTTCATGAAACTGACCGCGGTATTGATTCCAGCCGAAGAAGGAGGGTACACGGCTTTCAATCCAGAAACCGGAACCACTACCCAAGGGGAGACGGTGGAGGAAGCCGTGGCCAACTTGCGAGAAGCCACCATTTTATATCTGACCGAGTTCCCGCTGGAGAAAACTCTTTATCCTCTCGTCACGTCCTTCGACGTTCCTGCCCATGCCTAAACTGCCGCGAATTTCCGGCGCTGATGCCCTCAAGGCCTTTCAGCGTCTTGGATTCGAAAATGTTCGCCAATCAGGCAGCCACGTCATGATGCGCCGAGGGTCCCAAGGTTGCGTGGTCCCGCTACATGCGGAAATCAAAGTGGGGACGTTGGCGGGAATTCTTCGCCAGGCCGGGATAACCGCAGACGAATTTATCGCGGCCCTTTAATCCAACAGTCGCTATTCCTGCCTTTCCCGCTGCCTCCGTCTGCCTTTCCCGCTGCCTTTATCGCTGCCTTTATCGTTGCTCCGTCCCTGCCTTCCCCGCCGCCTCTGTCGCGCCTTTCCCGCTGCCTTTCCCGTGCCTTTATCGCTGCCTTTGTCGCTGCCTTTATCGCTGGTTCTATCGCTGCCTTTGTCGCTGCCTTTCCCGCTGCCTTTGTCGTCTCCCCCCGCCGCCTCTCCCGCACCACCATTGACGCTCCGCCCAAATGTTTATACATTGTTTAAACTCCTGGAGGATACATCATGACCGAAGCAGTTCTGGATATAAAAAAATGGGGAAACAACCTTGGCGTCCGCTTGCCTGCTGCTGTGGCCCGCGAGGCGAAGCTGCATGCCGATCAGCGGGTACGGATCTGCGTGGAGGACGGACGGATCACCATAACGCCCCTGAACGACGGGCAACTGACCCTGGAGCAGCGGTTGGCGCGATTTGATCCATCCCGGCACGGCGGCGAGGCCATGCTGACGACCGCGGATCTTGGAGCCGAAAAATGGCAGGAGTGAAATCGGCCGCCAACTGGGTTCCGGATCGCAAGGACATCATCTGGATTGACTGCTCCCCCCAGGCCGGACGAGAAATGCGCGATATCCATCCCTTTCTCGTGCTCTCCACCCGCGCCTTTAACGATCGCACATCCCTGGTCGTCGGCTTGCCCATGACCACTGCGGCATACAACCAGGACAACCCGTTCGCGCTGCCTGTCGGCAAGGTTCGGAAGGGGCGCGATACTGTCGAGGCCTACGTGCTCTGCCACCAACCGAAATCCTTCGACTGGCGCTCGCGGGCCGCCAAACCTCATTCCATGAAAAGGCTTCCGGATAACGTGTTCACCGAAGCCTGCGCGGTGCTCAACCAGATCGTGCAGCTGACGTAAGCGTTTTATTCTGGAGCTGACCAATGCGCTACCGCACTCCTGGCCTCAGAAACTCGGCCTATGCAGAATAACTATCGAGAATTACAAATCAATTTGACAAAACAAGTCAAAAAAACAACCCCACGACTCTCGCGCCTCTCCCGCCGCCTTTCCCGCTGCCTTTGTCGTCTCCCCCCGCTGCCTTTGTCGTCTCCCCCCGCTGCCTTTCCCGATGCCTTTCCCGTTGCCTTTGTCGCTGGTTCTATCGTTGCCTCTCCCGTTGCCTTTGTCGCTGGTTCTATCGCTGCCTTCATCGCTGCCTTTCCCGATGCCTTTCCCGTTGCCTTTGTCGCTGGTTCTATCGCTGCCTTCATCGCTGCCTTCATCGCTGCCTTTCCCGCTGCCTTTGTCGCTGGTTCTATCGCTGCCTCTCCCGTTGCCTTTGTCGCTGGTTCTATCGCTGCCTTCATCGCAACAATTCAAGATTCAAGTCGCGGTAGGGATGCCGGTTACCCGGCACCCCCCGCACAG
>CAZPSN010000002.1:152373-159323 GCA_964589645.1 uncultured Desulfovibrionaceae bacterium | reverse complement strand
ACCTTTGCGCCCTGGAGTTCCTCCGCGGTGAAGTCCCAGCCCACGTTGTGGGGGGGGAGGAGTTCGTCGCGGAAGAAGCGGGGCAGCTGGTCGTCGGCATCGGTGAAGCCGGCGCGCTTGTTGAAGTCCAGCTCGTCCTTGAGGCACTGCACGCCCATGCCCACCAACTCGTCCACGCTGTATTCGCGGCCAATGAGGCCGGACACCAGCTTGGCCATGCACGGCACGCCGCGCGCGTCGTCGAGCACGGCAAAGGCCACGAACAGGCACAGACCCAGGGAATCCACGGCGGCCGTGGCCACCTGCAGGTTCTTGGAGATCTCGATGTTGCCTTCCTTCTTGTGACCGTCCACGTCGCCGCCGCATTTGAGCACGTTCTGGCACACGCCGTAGCCGGCCGTGTGGTCCGCGCCCATGGGCGTGGTGGCGTAGGTCACGCCAACACCCTTGACCGCGCGCGGGTCATAGGCCGGCAGGGACTGGTTCTTGACCGTGGGCACCCGGTCCACGCCAAAGGCCTGGGCCGTGAAGCCCGTGCCGTTGCCGTAGATCCGGCCCAGGGGATCCTTGGTCCCGACCTTGGCCAGCTCGGCCAGCACGCCCTTGCTGTCGCCCCAGGCGATGACCCCGCCCTCCATGGCCATGGCCATGGTGTTGGCCATCTCGATGGTGTCCATGCCCACTTCGTCGCAGGTGCGGTCCATCTGGGCGATGTCGTCCAGGTTGTCGATGGTCAGGTTCGCGCCGAAACCCCAGATGGTCTCGTACTCGAAGCCCGTGGTCAGGTACTTGCCGTCCTTGCCGTGGTAGACCTGGGAGCACTGGATGATGCAGCCCGTATGGCAGCCGTGCTTGGTCTTGCCCCCGCGCTTCTCGATGTTGGCGGCCAGGGTTTCGCCGGAGATCTTCTCCGCGCCGTCGAACTTGCCCAGGCGGAAGTTCTTGGTCGGCAGGGCGCCGGCCTCGTTGATGACGTTGACCAGCACGGCCGTGCCGAAGCCCGGCAGACCCTGGCTGGTGACCGGATGGCCGCGCAGGATGTCGACCCATTCCTTGCGCGCGTCCTTGAACAGCTCTTCGTCGCCGTACACGGTCTTCACGTTGGCCGCGCCGTCGAGGATGATGGCCTTGACGCCCTTGGAACCCATGACCGCGCCCATGCCGCCGCGACCGGCGGAACGGGAGGGCAGGCCCTCGGGATCGGAGAACTGGATGGTGGCGGCGGCCAGGCACTGCTCCCCGGCAGGTCCGACCATGGCGGTGACGGACTTGTCACCATAAGCGGCCAACAGCTTTTCCTGGGCCGCGTAGGTGCGCAGGCCGGCCACGGCCGAATCCTTGAACACGACCTTGTCGGCGGAAACGAAGATCTCCTGCATGGGAGAACCGGCCTCGGGCTTGTCTTCCAACACGATGGCCTGCAGGCCGAGCTTGGGCAGGGTGTGGGCGAACTGGCCGCCGGAATTGCTCTCCTTGATGCCGCCGGTCAGGGGCGACTTGGCGCCCACGGACACGCGGCCGGAGTTGGCGGCGTTGGTCGGAGCCAGCACGCCGCCGGCAAAGATCAGCTTGTTGCTGGCGGAAAGCGGGTGACAGTCCGCCGGGACTTCCGTATTCACGATGCGTGAGGTCAGGGCGCGGCCGCCCAGGCCGGCCAGGCCGCCAAGCTCTTCGAAGGTGAATGTCTTGGTCCGGGTATTGATGCGCAGAATTTTCATGGGTTCTCCTTCCACGTGAGGGTTAGGGCAAACGACACATGTCGCCAACAAAGACACAATACAAAAAAAAGGGCAGGCCTGGGAGAAATGCCCCCCAGCCCTGCCCCGGTAATCTGCATCAAAACGTCGCAGTCCCATGGGTGACACAGATCGCGGTGATCCGTTCCGGATGTATGGTCACGTACTGTTCACGCACGCCTCCAGTGTCCCATGCCAGGTTTCATCGAACCTCGCCGCTTCAAGGAAATCCTCGTCGCGCATGGTCGCGCCCAGCTCATTGCGCTCGGCGCCGATCTTCCAATCGACCTCTTCCAGTCTGAGCAGCGAAGCGTCATCGAACCACATAAAGGATTTCCTTTCCCGCATGGACCGCAAGGACAAAAGCGCGCCGACAATGTCCGGCGCGCTCTGAAACCGTATGGAAACTACAGGGCCGCCTCGTAGATGGCCGCGACATCCGCGTCCTTCAGGCAACGGGGGTTGGTGAACCCGCAGGCATCCTTCTGGGCGTTGCCGGTCATGATGGCGATGTCTTCCTTCTTGACGTTCTTGCCGTAGCGCTTGCCCAGCTCGATCAGGCCTGAAGGAATGCCGACGTCGGTGGACAGCTGCTTGATGGCGTCGAGGGCCTTTTCAGCGGCGGCACGGATGGACAGGCCTTCAACGTTCTCGCCCAGGAACTTGGCCATGTCGACAAAGCGTTCCAGCTTGGCGTTCATGTTGGCGCGCTCCACGTGGGGCAGCAGGATGGCATTGCATTCGCCGTGGGGCAGATCGTAGAAGCCGCCCAACTGGTGAGCCATGGCGTGTACGTGGCCGAGGCTGGCGTTGTTGAAGGCCATGCCGGCCAGGTACTGCGCGAAGCACATGCCTTCGCGGGCTTCGATGTCCTTGCCGTTGGCCACGGCCTTGCGCAGGTACTTGGCGATGAGTTCGATGGCCTTCTGGGCGCAGGCGTCGGTCATGGGAGTGGCGATGGTGGACACATAGGCTTCCACGGCGTGGGTCAGGGCGTCCATGCCGGTGGCGGCGGTCAACGCCGGGGGCATGCCGACCATCAGCATCGGATCGTCGATGGCGATGCCGGGAGTGACGCGCCAATCCACGATGGCCATCTTCACCTTGCGGGAGGTGTCGGTGATGATGCAGAAACGGGTCATTTCAGAGGCGGTGCCGGCGGTGGTGTTCACGGCCAGATATGGAGGCATGGGCTTGGTGGACTTGTCCACGCCTTCGAAATCGTGAATCTTGCCGCCGTTGGCCACGACCAGGCCGATGCCCTTGCCGCAGTCATGGGAGGAGCCGCCGCCCAGGGAGATCAGGGAATCGCACTTGCTCTTCTTGTAGACATCAACGCCGGCATGCACGTTGTTGTCCGTGGGATTCGGGATGGTGTCGTCGTACACGGCGTACTTCATGCCGGCGGCGTCCAGCAGGTCCGTGATCTGTTTGGTCAGACCGCAGCCGGTGATGCCCTTGTCGGTGACGACCAGGGGTTTGCTGCCGCCCAGGGCCTTGATCTTCTCGGGGATCTGCTTGGAAGCGCCAATACCGATCAAAGTAACGCTGGGAATGAAGAATCCGTACACCATTTCTTGAACAGCCATGACTCGTACCTCGCTAAAAAATGTTTGGGACGCAAATTCGATCCACACAAATGACTCTCGTGATTCTGAGTAAGGCAAAAACGAGGCCAGAATGGCAAAACGTCACAAAATCTTCTCATATCCGTGGGCAACAGTCCGAAATCATGAAAATTATCCAGACCATGACCAACCTGGCGAAAAACGGAAGGTCCGGGTGGGGACAACGCTTGACCGCTCCTGTATCACTATGCGCCTGGGCCTGGGCATGAGACTGGGTCAAAAAGCGTCATTATGCCTCCACACCCCGGAAGTGTCCCTTTGCCTACCCGGGTATTGTGCGCTAGCATCGACTTGGATTTCCGGTCGCAACTCTTGATTTCCGGGGCCTCGCGGGCCATGGGGCCAGCAGCGCTGCGCAGCGCCCCCATGACTCGAAAGCGGTCGTATTTTTGCACGCCCCGATGTCACGCACGTCTCCCGCCGGGGCCGGAACTTGAACACAACCTGTCGAGGATGAAACATGGACATTCGAAAATTTTCACTGCCGGAGATCATTTTTGGGCACGGCAGCATGGAATATACCGGATCGTACGCTCTACAGCTCGGCGCCAAGAAGGTTTTCCTTGTCAGCGACCCGGGCCTCGAACGCAGCGGCTGGGTCGGCAAACTCATTGAGGTTCTTGAATCTTCGGCCTTGAAATGGGTGTACTATTCAAATGTAAGTTCCAACCCGCGTGACTACGAAGTGCATCTCGGCGCGGACCTGTACAAAGCGGAAGGCGCGGACGTGGTCATTGGTCTTGGCGGAGGCAGCCCGCTTGACATGGCCAAAGGCGTTGCCACGGTGGCCAGCAACGGCGGCATAATTCAGGACTATGAAGGCGCAAACCTGATTGTCAGGCCCTTGCCGCCCATGATCTTCCTGCCGTCCACGGCCGGGAGCGGTTCGGATATCTCCCAATTCGCCATCATCACCGATGTGGCGCGCAAGGTGAAGATGTCGCTGATCAGCCGCTCCCTGACGCCCAACGTATCCATCATCGATCCGGCGATGCTCTCCACGGCCAGCGACGACCTCATCGTGACATCCGCGGTCGACGCTCTGTCCCATGCGGTGGAATCCTACGTCTCACTCATCGCCCACACGCTGACCGAAACCCAGGCCTTAAAAGCCATGCATCTCATTCTGCACAACCTCAAACCCGCGCTCGAAACCCGCGACCCCCAGGCCATGGAAAACCTTTCCATGGCCGCAGTGTGCGCAGGCATGAGTTTCAGTAATGCCAGCCTTGGGGCCTGCCACGCCATCGCCCACTCCCTGGGCGGATTTTTCGATACCACGCATGGAATGGTTCACCCGGTCCTGCTCCCGGCAGTCATGAGTTACAACCTGCCTGTCTGCGAAAAAAAGATGGCCACCATCGGAGAAATTGTCCTTGGCAAACGCCTGTCCACCTCCCTGCAAACCGCTGCAGGCGGCATCCAACGCTTGAAAGAAATTTTTCTGGAACTCGGCACGGCGGTTCATTTCCGGGAAATTGTGGACGACGAGACCGCTTTCCCCCAGATCTGCGAAATGGCCACCAAGGACGCCTGCCTGCTGACCAATCCCCGCCCGGCCACGGCCGAGGAATTGCTGGCCATCTGCCAGGAGGTCTGGTGATGGGCAAGACAACGCTCAGCGACATCGTCGGGCCGGATTATACCAAGCTCGGATTTTTCCGCGAAGTGCAGGAAAAAATGATCGAGCTTGAGACCTACAACGCGGAGCTTGAAAGAAAAAAACAGGAAATCCAGGACATCCTGAACGGAATCATGGATCTTTTGGCCGTGGTTTCACCGGATTACCGCATTGTCTACGTCAACAAAGTCTTCAACGACTATTTTGACATCCCGCATCCGGAAGGCCTCTTCTGCTACCAGGTCTTTCGGGGAGGCTCCGAACCATGCCAAGTCTGCCCCCTGCGCACGGCCCTGACGACCGGCAAGCCGGACCGGGCCTCGTATATCGACACCCGGCCCGACCGCAGCCTGCATTTCGAGGTCGTGGCCTCACCCATGTTCGACGACAAGGGACGGGTGCGCACTGTGCTGATTTCCAAGCGCGACGTGACCATGGAGAAGGAATATCAAGCCAAATATTATCAAGCGGAAAAGATGGCCACCATCGGGCTCCTGGCTGCGGGCGTGGCCCACGAGATCAACAATCCTCTGGCGGCCATCAGCGGCTTTTCCGAGGCCCTGAAGCGCCGCCTCCCGTACCTGGCCACCCTACTGGACAGGGATTCGGACCAGGTCATCCTGGAAGACTTCACGGATTACACGACCACGATCCTCGAAGAGTGCAACCGCTGCCGGGACATCGTCGGCAACCTGTTGTCATTCAGCAGCCAAAAAACATGCAAATTCAATACAATAGATTTGAATTCCCTGGTCGCGGACTCTCTTAAGATTCTGCACCACCAGATCAAACTCCATCCCGGCGTCACCCTGGTCCAAGACGTGAGTCCCCATCCCGTGACCATCCGAGGCGCCCAGGGTGAGCTCAAGCAGGTGCTGTTGAACCTGGTCTTGAACGCCATGGACGCCATCGAATCCAAGGGCGTCATCACCATCCGCACCCGCCTGGACAGGCTTGACCACGCCGCTCTCATCGTCGAGGACACGGGTCAGGGCATTGCCCCGGAAACCCTGGACAAACTTTTCATTCCCTTTTTCACCACCAAAACCAAGGGACACAGCATCGGCATCGGCCTGTCCATCTGCTACAACATCATCAAGCTGCACGGCGGCGAAATCCACGTCTGCAGCGAACCCGGAAAGGGCTCGACCTTCCGAGTCATGCTTCCGACCGGTTTTTCCGAAAACGCCAAGGATCACGTCTAATGAGCATCTTCAATTCCATCGAAATCCTGGTCGTGGATGACGAATCCAACATCCGCAAGCTCTTCTCCAAGGAACTGGCGGCCACGGGACGGACCATCCACACCGCGGGCAGCGCGGCCGAGGCCTTCGAACAGTTGCGCAAACACTACTACGACATCATCATCCTCGACATCCGCCTGCCCGACGCCAATGGCCTGGAACTGATGAGCCGGCTCCTGGAGACCGTACCCAACGTGGCCATCATCCTCATCACAGGCTACGCCGACGTGGACAACGCCGTGGAAGCCATGAAGAACGGGGCCTACGACTACATCACCAAGCCATTTTCCCTGGACCGCATGGAACAGGTCATCGAGAAGGCCTACCAGCGCGTGCGACTGCAGCGCGAAAACGAACTGCTGCGCCACAACTCCGAGCACAAGTCCATGCCCAAGTTCATCGGCCACTCCCAATCCGTGCAGCAGGTCCGCTTCCTGATCGAAAAGGCCGCGCCCACGGACGTGCCGGTCCTGCTGACCGGGGAATCGGGCACGGGCAAAAATGTGGCCGCGGCGGCCCTGCACGCCCAGAGCCGGCGCGCGGACCAGCCGCTGATCATCAAGAATTGCGGAACGTTCGACAAGGAGTTGCTCCGCAGCGAGCTCTTCGGCTACTGCAAGGGCGCCTTTACCGGCGCGGACCGCAGCCACGACGGCCTGTTGTCCCTGGCCCACAAGGCCACGCTCTTTTTCGACGAGGTGGGAGAGCTGACCCTGGAGCT
>CAZPSN010000002.1:0-152363 GCA_964589645.1 uncultured Desulfovibrionaceae bacterium | reverse complement strand
TGCAGGGCGCGCTCTTGCGGGTGCTGGAGACCCAGCATTTCCGGCGTGTGGGCGACAAGGAGGAACGTTGCGTGGACGTGCGTTTCATCTTTGCCACCAACAAGAACCTGGCCAAGGAGGTGGAGGCAGGCCGCTTTCACGACGCGTTCTACCACCGCATCAATGTCTTCAACATTGAACTTCCTCCCCTGCGCGAACGCCGCGAGGACATCCCGGCCCTGGTCGAGTTCTTTCTCGTTGCCCTGGCCAAGGACGGACGGGAATACAAGATCTCGCCCCGGGCCATGCAGCAGCTCATGGACAACCCCTGGCCGGGCAATGTGCGCGAACTGAAGAACATCATCGAACGCGGCATGATCCTGTCCGAGAACAGCCTCATCAACGTCAAGGCCCTCCCTTTCTGCCAGAAGAGCTGTCAGAACCCGCGCGAGAACGGCTTCTCGACCCTGGAGGAAATGGAACGGTCGCACATCAGCATGGTCATGCACGCCGTGCAGGGCAACAAGTCCCGGGCGGCCCAGCTGCTGGGCATCGGACGCAAGACCCTGTACCGCAAGCTGGAGGAATACCGCCTTGCGAATGTGAACGGACAGGAAATCGGGTTACGGAACAAGTAGAGGTGTCATCGCAGCCAATTTCCCGGCCCTCTGTTGCAACGGCCGGCAAGAGGACTGGCTGCCCACGGCGGTTGTCTTTTTTACGCCATGCCCTGGCCCCCGCAGCTCCGGTCCCGCCGGAATTCGGCCAGCCGGGCCAACGGCCCAAGCCATAAAGGATTCGCCGATGCCGACGGTTATGTTTTTTTGCGACGCAACGGGCCGGATCGTCGAGGCCCACGCAGAGCAAGCGCCTGAATGGGATTGCCAGCCGGCCACGCTGCTGCGGGAGGTCCTCGGCATCGACGAGGTCGAGATGGACGCCCTGTTGACCCGGTTTCCTCCGGGCAACGCCCACAGCCTGACAGGCCCCCACGGGCAACCGCTGATCCTGCGCCTGATCCCCTTCCCGCACGCGCTTTCTCCTGCGGGCGGATATGTCGCGGCCCTGACCCTGGCCCCCCTGACCCTCGCCGCACCACCGACCTCCGACAACGCCCCCCCTTCGGCGTCCTCCCTGGACTACGCCGTGTTCAACGCAATTTTCAACGACGCCCAGGACGCCATCCTGCTCACGGACGACACGTTTCGCATCCTGGCTGCCAACCGCAAGGCACACGCCCTCTATGCAGCGGGAGCCGAGTGCCTGGCCGGTTCGGCCCTCCCGCGCATTATGCGCCCGGCGGACGAGCCCATAATCCTGGCCGAGGCCCGGGCCCTCAAGAGCGGCGCGTCCTGGCGCGGCCGCCTGACCACCCTCGGACCTGACGGACATGAGACCCCTGTCAGGGTTACCGTCCGCTGCCTCAGCGTGGGAGAAGTGCGCCTCTACCAGTTCATGCTGGGCGACCTGCGCGGACGAATGGCCCTCGAGCGCGACCTGGCCAGGAGCCGCATGCAGGTCGCGGACATGAACACGGCCCTGAAGCAGGTTCTGCGCAACGTGGAGGAGGATCGCCAGGAACTCAAGGACGGCCTGGTCCAGCAGGTCCGCGAGGAGGTTCTGCCCACGGTGGAGCGTATCGTTCAGGAAGACTCCCACATGGTGCGTCAGGCGTATCGATCCGCCCTGGAGGAGAAGATCGCGGACATGGTTGAAACCCCTCCCGACGCGGCCAGCCTCTTCGCCAAGCTGTCCCCGCGGGAAATGGACATCTGCCGACTCATCCAGCAAAGCTGGCAGGGACGCGCCATCGCCGAACAACTGGGCATCTCCTTCGAAACCCTGCAAACCCATCGCAAGAACATCCGCCGCAAGCTCGGCCTCAAAGGCGGGCCCGTCTCCCTCTCCGTCTTTCTCCAGCAGCATCCCCCGCTCTAGATATCGGGTATGTGTGCATACCCGATTCATCCCCGCCCCCTCCCCTTGCGCCCCCCTGCCTTTCGCCTAACCTATCCAATGCTGAAAAAAGGCCCGCCGCGTCTGGCGACGCGCCTCTGAACCCGAAGCCAAGGAGATTGAGTGGCTAAAATACATGTGGAAGGACTTTATAAAATTTTCGGCCCGAATCCGAAGAAGGCGATGCACATGCTTTCCCAGGGCAAGACAAAAGACGAGATCATGGCCGCCATCCGCCATGGGGTTGGCGTGGACAACGCCTCCTTCGCAGTGAACGAAGGCGAGATCGTCGTCATCATGGGCCTCTCCGGCAGCGGCAAGTCCACCCTGGTGCGCTGCCTCAACCGCCTCATCATGCCCACCGCCGGCAAAATCCTCATCGACGGCCAGGATGTCCTGACCATGGGCGACGACGAGCTCAGACAGCTCCGGCAGCGCAAAATGGGCATGGTCTTCCAGAACTTCGCCCTGTTTCCGCACCGCACCGTGCTCGAAAACGCGGCCCTTGGTCTGGAAATCCAGGGCGTTGGAAAGGAAGAGCGGCTCAAGCTGGCCGAGGAAGCCCTGTCCATGGTCGGCCTGGACGGCTGGAGCGAATCCTATCCGCGCCAGCTCTCGGGCGGCATGCAGCAGCGCGTGGGTCTGGCCAGGGCCCTGGCCCTGAGCCCCGACATCCTGCTCATGGACGAGGCATTCAGCGCCCTGGATCCCCTCATCCGCCGCGACATGCAGGACGAGCTCATCAACCTGCAGGAGAAGATGCACAAGACCATCGTCTTCATCTCCCATGACCTGGACGAGGCCCTGAAACTCGGCGACCGGATCATCCTCATGAAGGACGGCGCCATCGTGCAGATCGGCACCCCCGAACAGATCCTTACGTCTCCGGCCACCGAATACGTGGCCCGTTTCGTGGAGGATGTGGACATCACCAAGGTCCTGACGGCCGAGTCCGTCATGAAGCGCAGCGAGTCCGTGGCCTATCTGCGCACCGACGGGCCGCGCGCGGCCCTGCGCAAGATGCGCAAACACAACATCGACCACCTCTTCGTGGTCGACCACAACCACCGCCTGGTCGGCATCGTTTCGGCAGACGCCGCCGCCGCCCTTGCCGGGCGGGGCGAAGAACTCTTGGCCGAGGCCGTGTGCACGGATATCAAGACCGTCTTCCCGAACACCCCGTCTCAGGATCTTTTCACCATCATGGCCGATCTGCCCTATCCCCTGGCCGTGGTCGACGAGAACAACAAATTCAAGGGAGTCATCGTGCGCGGCACACTGGTCGCGGCCCTGGCTGAACGAGGAGGGGCCGCATGAACCAGTACAAACTGCCTGTTGGCGAACTCATCGAATCCGGCATCGATTTCCTGGTCGAACATCTGTCCTTCATCACCAAGGCCATCGCCGCCGTGGTCGAGACCATGCTTGGGGCCATGGAACACGGACTGCTGCTGATCCCTACCCCGGTCTTCATCATTCTGATCGGGGCAGGCGTGTGGCTGCTTACCAGGGACCGCAAGCTGACCCTGGGCAGCGTTCTGGGCCTGGCCCTGATCTGGAACATGGGACTGTGGGCCGCCACGGTCAGCACCATTGCCCTGGTCGTGGTGGCGACCCTGTGCGCCATCGCCATCGGCGTGCCGCTGGGGATTCTCTCGGCCATCAGCAAACGGATGTACCAGGTCGTCATGCCCGTGCTGGACGTGATGCAGACCATGCCCGCCTTTGTCTACCTCATCCCGGCCATCCCTTTCTTCGGCCTGGGCAAGACCGCGGCCATCTTTTCCACGGTCATCTTTTCCATGCCCCCGGCCATACGCTTCACCTGCCTGGGCATCCGCCAGATTCCCACTGAGCTTGTGGAATGTTCGACGGCCTTCGGCGCGACGCGCATGCAGCGTCTGCTCAAACTCGACCTGCCCCTGGCCGCGCCGACCATCATGGCCGGCGTCAACCAGACGGTCATGCTGGCCCTGTCCATGGTCGTCATCGCGTCCATGATCGGCGCCAAAGGCCTGGGCGGCGAGGTCTGGAAAGCCATCCAGCGCCTTCAGATGGGCCGCGGCTTCGAAGCGGGCATAGCCATCGTCATCGTGGCCATAATCCTGGATCGGGTGCTGCAGAAGCTGGGCACCCGCAAAGATATATAAAAAAGGAGAAACGAATGAAGAAAATCCTGCTTACCCTGATCTGTCTGATGTTCATCGCCGTGCCCGCCATGGCTTCCAAAGGCAAAGTCCGCATCGCCTACGTGGAGTGGGACTGCGCCACGGCCAGCACCATGACGGCCAAGGCCGCGCTGGAGGAGATGGGCTATGACGTCGAAACCCTGCCCGTCGCCGCCGCAGCCATGTGGCAGGCCCTGGGCACGGGGGACGTGGACGCCATGGTCACGGCCTGGCTGCCTGTGACGCACGCCGACTACTACGCCAAGGTCAAGGACAAGGTCGAAAAGGTGTCCGTCGTCTCCGGCGGTGCCAAGCTGGGCTGGGCCGTACCGGCGTACGTGACCATCGACTCCATTGAGGAACTCAATGCCAACGCCGACAAGTTCGACGGCAAGATCATCGGCATCGACCCCGGCGCGGGTCTCATGAAGCTGTCCGAACAGGCCGTCGCCGACTACGGTCTGGACAAGATGGAACTGATGGAAGGCAGCGGCGCGACCATGACCGCGGCCCTGGCCGACGCCATCAAAAACAAGAAGTGGGTCGTGGTCACGGGCTGGTCCCCGCACTGGATGTTCGGCAAGTGGGACCTGAAGTACCTGGAAGATCCCAAGGGCGTCTTGGGCGGCGAAGAGCGGATCGAAGCCATCGTGCGCAAGGGGCTGGACAAGGACATGCCCGAGGTGCACGCCTTCTTCTCCAATTTCAAGTGGGATTCCCCGGCCCAGCTGCAGATGGTCATGGCCTGGAATCAGGACGGCGGCACCCCCGAAGAGAACGCCAAGCGCTTCCTGAAGGAGCATCCGGACACCGTGAAGGGCTGGATGGGCAAGTAACAGCGGTCTGAAACACAGCGCAAGACGTCGCAGGCCGGGGTGTGATCCCCGGCCTGCGCTTTCTTTTCGGCCCCGTGCATGCGGCCTGGCACGGAAAAAGACATGGATTCCCGCCTTCGCGGGAATGACGCGGCCGTGGGGCGGCGGACAGGATGACCGGGTGCCCATGCGAATGATTCTGCACGCCCTCGACGTCATCCTTGCGAAGGCGGGGATCCATCTGCTCTTTCGCGACAGATCCTCGCGAAATCAACCCCTCGACCTGAACGGGGAGCAGGGGGCGAGCCCCCTGGGATGCGTCCACCCGCCGGAGGACTTCTCTCCATCCACAGAAGAAAACCCCGGCTCGCACCGGGGTTTTCTCATCAGGCCAGCTTGCCGCAGCATTTCTTGTATTTCTGTCCGCTGCCGCAGGGACAAAGGTCGTTGCGGCCGACTTTTGGCTCGACCCGACGCACGGTATCTGGTTTCGTCTCCACCGGCTCGCTGCCCCCCGCGTACTTCACGTTGTCCTGCTCCTCGTGCTTGAGCTCTTCGTCCTTGACCACCTCGATGCGCAGGTGGGTCAGGGCCTTCATGGTGTTCTCGCGGATGCGGAACAACAGATCCTCGAAGAGTTCGAACCCCTCGCGCTTGTACTCCTGTTTGGGGTCGCGCTGGGCGTAGCCACGCAGGCCGATGCCTTCCTTCAGGTAGTCCATCTGGAGCAGATGATCCTTCCAGTTGCGGTCCAAGGCGTCCAGCAGGAAGAAACGCAGCACTTCCTGGTACTGGTCCGGAGCCGCGGCCCGATGCTCGGCCAGCACGGCCAGGATGGCGGCGCTGGCCTCGTCCTTGCCCACGAACTGGCCGCCCGGAACCATGCGTTCCATGGCGAATATCTCGTCCAGCTTGGAGCGGATCATGCCCCGGATTTCATCCGGAGTCTCGGACTGGCCCTTTCTGTTGTCCAGCGGTTCGTAGACGTCGGTCAGCAGGTCGTCGACGAACTCGTTTACCGTGGGCTGCAGATTCTCGGTGGTCATGAATTCCCGGCGCAGGGAATAGATGACCTCGCGCTGCTGGTTCATGACGTTGTCATAATCGAGAAGCTGCTTGCGGATCTCGAAGTTGTGCCCTTCGACGCGCTTCTGCGCGTTCTCGATGGAGCGGGAAATGAGGTTGTTCTCGATGGTCTGGCCGTCTTCCAGGCCGAGCTTCTCCATGATCCCGGCGATGCGCTCGGAGCCGAAGAGGCGCATGAGGGTGTCGTCCAGGGCCAGATAGAACCGCGAGGAACCGGGGTCGCCCTGACGGCCGGCGCGGCCGCGCAACTGATTGTCGATGCGCCGGCTCTCGTGCCGCTCGGAACCCAGGATGTGCAGGCCGCCCAGCTCGCGCACGCCTTCGCCCAGGACGATATCCGTACCGCGGCCGGCCATGTTGGTGGCGATGGTCACACGTCCCCTCTGCCCGGCCAAGGCCACGATCTCGGCCTCCTTCTCATGGTATTTGGCGTTCAACACCTCGTGCGGAACGCCCTTCTTCTTGAGCAGGGTCGAGATGTACTCGGACTTCTCGATGGATGTGGTGCCGACCAGGACGGGCTGTCCCTTGGCATGCAGGCCTTTGATCTCCTCGACGATGGCGACGAACTTCTCGGCCTGCGTCTTTAAAATCACGTCGGGAAAATCCTTGCGGATCATCTGCTTGTTGGGCGGGGCCACGATGACTTCAAGGCCATAGATCTGCTGGAATTCCACGGCCTCGGTATCGGCCGTTCCGGTCATGCCCGAAAGCTTCTCGTACATGCGGAAAAAATTCTGGAAGGTGATGCTGGCCAGGGTCTGGTTCTCGGCCTCGACCTTGACCCCTTCCTTGGCCTCCAGGGCCTGGTGCAATCCGTCGCTGAATCGACGCCCGGGCATGAGCCGGCCCGTGAACTCATCGACGATGACCACCTGCCCGTCCTTGACGATGTAGTGATCGTCCAGGGTGAACAGGTAGTGGGCGCGCAGAGCCTGCAGGATGTGGTGCTGCAGGGTGATGTTGGCCGGATCGAACAGGTTGGCCACGTTCAGAATCTCTTCGCAGCGGACCACGCCCTCGTCGGTCAGCACCACGGTGCGGGCCTTTTCGTCGATGGAGAAATGCTCTTCGCGGACCAGCTTGGGAACGATGGCGTTGACCCGGCCATAGAGGGATGTCGATTTTTCGCCGGGGCCGGAAATGATCAGCGGGGTTCGGGCCTCGTCGATGAGGATGGAGTCCACCTCGTCGACAATGGCGAAGTTGAGCGGACGCTGCACGAGCTGGTGCTTGTAGAACTTCATGTTGTCGCGCAGGTAGTCGAAGCCGAACTCGTTGTTCGTGCCGTAGGTGATGTCCGCGCCGTAGGCGGCCTGCCGCTCGGCATCGGAAAGACCGTGCACGATGACACCCACGGACAGGCCCAGAAAGGTGTAGAGCTTGCCCATCCAGGCCGCGTCGCGGCGGGCCAGGTAATCGTTGACCGTGACCACGTGCACGCCCTTGCCTCTCAGGGCGTTCAGGACCACGGGCAGGGTGGCGACCAGGGTCTTGCCCTCGCCGGTCTTCATTTCCGCGATCTTGCCCTGGTGCAGGATCATGCCGCCCATGAGCTGCACGTCGAAATGACGCATGCCCAGCACCCGCCGGCTGGCCTCCCGGGTCAGGGCGAAAACCTCGGGCAGCAGGGAGTCGACCTCCCGTCCTCCAGCCACTTCCTCGCGCCAGGCCGCCACGCGCGCCGGAAAATCGGCATCGGCCAGGGGCTGCATGTCCGGTTCAAGGGCATTGATCCGCTCCACAGTGGGCAAAAGCGTTTTGAGATATCTGTCGTTTCTGGATCCGAATATTTTTCTGGTCAAATAACCGATCATGAATGCTCCCGACTCGCTGGTCTTGGGGATGAATGAAGCTTGCGGAGGCCAGGGTCTCCAGCTTAGATATCGGGCCAATGCCCGCGCTCACGCACTAGGGCAGATTCCTTGCAAAGACAACCGCACTGGAGGGACCATGCCGCGCCAGGCGCTGCTCATCATCGACATGCAATTCGACTTCGCCGTGCCCGGCGGGGCCTGCGAAGTACCCGGCGCCCACGCCACCATCCCGGTCATCCGCCGCGTCCTGACCCGTTTCCGAAATTTGGGCTGGCCGGTCTTTCACGTCGTGCGTGAGTACCGCTCCGACGGCTCCGATGTGGAAATTTCCCGCCTGCACGGTTTCGAACGTACGCCCATGGTCGTGCCTGGAACCCAGGGCGCGCGCATCGCTCCGGGCCTGGAGCCCGTCGAAGGCGAATACCGCATCGTCAAGCAGCGCTTCAGCGCCTTCATGAACACGGAGCTGGATCTCATGCTGCGCCGCAAAGGCGTCACCGACCTGGTCGTGACCGGCACCCAGCTCCCGTTCTGCCTGCGGACCACCCTCTTCGACGGCCTCTGCCTGGGTTACGCCATGACGCTGCTGACCGACGCATCGTCCTCGCGCACCCAGGACATCCACCAGGCCAACATCCAGGACATCCGCGACGTGGGCATCCGTTGCCTGGCCACGGATCAGTTTCTGCGCCAGATAGCGGGCTGAACAAGGGTTTTGTCCTGGAGCCGGCCGGGGCAAAAGGGTCAGTACCTGTTCAATTCCCGTTCCGTGTCGCGGTTCACGGCCCGCTGCTTCAGATCATCGCGGCGGTCGTAGACCTTCTTGCCCTTGGCCAGGGCCAGCTCGATTTTGATCTTGCCGTCCTTGAAATAGAGCTTGGTCGGAACCAGGGTCAGCCCTTTCTGCTCCATCTTGGACTTGAGGGACCCGATTTCGTGCCGGTGCAACAGCAATTTGCGTTCCCGGTCCGGGACATGCTGGGCGTAACCCGCATTGGCGTAGGTCGAGATGTGCACCCCGGAAAGAAAGGCCTCTCCATCATTGATACGCACATACCCGTCCATGAAGTTGACCTTGCCCTCGCGCAGGGATTTGACCTCGGACCCGGTCAACATGATGCCGGCCTCGACGAAGTCAAGCAGCTCGTAAAAATGACGGGCCTTGCGGTTGGTCGCGATGATCTTGATGCCCGTGGGCTTGGCGCACATGAAAAATCCTTGACGTTGAGATCTAGTCGTCCAGCAGGGATGAATAGAACATGAGTTCCTCGGGAAAACGGCGGAAGATCATTTCCCGGACGAGCTTGTTGTTGCGGGCCACGGAATGACTGGCCATGACCTGCTTCAAAAGCGCGCTGCATTCCTCCATGGAGGCCTGGCGCACGATGCGCTTGATGCCCGGGATGGCCTGGGGCCCGAGACTGATGGAATCGACCTGCATGCCCATGAGAATGGGAATGCAGAACGGATCCGAGGCCAGTTCGCCGCAGAGACAGACCTCGATGCCAGCCCGATGGGCCGAGTCGACCACCCATTTGATGGAACGGACGATGGCCGGATGCAAGGGCTGGTAGAGGTAGGACACGTCCTTGTTGGTGCGGTCGATGCCCAGGGAATACTGGATCAGATCGTTGGTGCCGATGCTGAAGAAGTCCACCTCGCGGGCCAGGAAATCGGCGGTGATGACGGCGCTGGGCACCTCGACCATGATGCCCATGGGCATGTCCTCGCGAAAGCAGATGCCCTCCGCGTGCATCTCGGCCTGCACCTCGCGGTAGAACTTCTTGACCTCCACCAGTTCCTGCAGACCGGAAATCATGGGAAACATGATGGACACGTTGCCGAGCACGCTGGCCTTCAGGATGGCGCGCAGCTGGGTGCGGAACACGGCCCGGTGCTTGAGGCAGTAGCGGATGGCCCGCAGGCCCAGGGCGGGATTTGCTTCCGTGGAGGCCTGGGAGCGCATGAGCTTGTCCGCGCCCACGTCCAGGGTGCGGATGACCAGCTTCTTGGGGGCGACCAGGGAAGCCATGTCCATGTAGATCTCGGTCAGCTCCTCTTCGCTGGGCATTCCGTCACGGCTCAAATAGCTGTACTCGGACCGATACAGGCCGATGCCCTCGCCGCCGTTGTCGTTGACGGCCACGACCTCCTCGAAAAGCTCTATGTTGGCCAAAACCTGCACCCGGTACCCGTCGATGGTCTCGGCGGGCAGGTGGCAGGAACGCATGATGGTGGCCTGGTAACTCTCGAACTGGAGCTGCAGATCCGTGTAACGCGCCAGCTCGTCCTCGTCGGGTTCGAGGATGATGCGCCCGTGGAACCCGTCCAGAATGATGATGCTGCCTTCGAACAGATCATCCCCCAAGCCTTCGACCCCGACCACGGCCGGAATTTGCAGCGACCGGGCCAGGATGCCGGCGTGGGAGGTCTTGCCGCCCTGGGCCGTGGCAAAGGCCATGATCTTGTTCACGTCCAGTTCGATGGTGTCGGCCGGAGACAGATCGTGGGCCAGCAGGATGGCCCGGTGGGTGATGGCCTTGAGGCCGTTGCCGCCCCCCACCAGCTTGTCCAGCACCCGCTCGGCGACCAGGCGGACATCCTGCATGCGCTGGCGCAGATACTCGTCGGCAATGGCCGCGAAAATCTCCTGCACATCTCCCACGGCCCGTTCCAGAGCCCATTCGGCGTTGACCTTGGCCGTGGAAATGTGGTCCAGGGCCCTTTTGCGAAACTTGCGATCGCGCAGCATCATCAAATGGGACTCAATGATGGCCGAATGCTCTTTCAAGTCCTCCGGCACCAGGCTCAGAATCCGTTCCAACTCCTGCAAGGCGGCCTCGAAAGCCCGCGTCAGCCGCTCCATTTCCAGCGGCACGTCCGCGTCATCCACGGTCTGGCGCACAGTGCCGGAAAAATGGCTCTTATTCAGATAGTAGGCCCGGCCAATGGCGACGCCTGCGGAAACGGGAATGCCGAACAGCGTGCGCGATGCCATCAGCGGTCCTCTCCGAACATGTCCTCGAAAAGCCGGGTCAGGCTGTCAACGGCCGCCACCGCGTCCGGACCGTCCGCCCGCAGCCGAAGCTCCGTGCCCTGGGGCGCGGCCAGGGAAAGCAGATCCAGAATGGACTTGGCGTCGGCTTCCATGCCGCCGGAATGAACCGTGATGGCCGAGGCAAAGCGCTGGGCCTCCTGGGAAATCTTGCCCGCGGGCCGGGCATGGAGCCCAAGGCTGTTGCCGACCCGGATGATCTTTTCCTGCACGTCGTCCATACGCATCACCTACATGCTGGATATGAAAGCGAGGATTCTGTCCCAGGGAATCGTCAGGCCGAACAAGGCCAGGACGGCCAGGACAAGAATGCGATCTCTGGCCCGCAGGGCGCTGGCCAGGGCCAGAAGCCCGGCGCCAAAGGCCCAGACCATAATCCACGCCCCGCCCCCGGGCGCGACCTGGACCACGAAAAGCGCCACCAGGAGTCCATTGGCGAACTTGAGTCGCCGGCCCCAATCAATGAGATTCCAGGATTTGAGCCGCTGCAGGAACGACAGGCCCTGGGCGTAGCCGCGCCCGAAGGTATAGGCCTTGAAGAACTGCAAACCACCAAGACAAAGACATACCCAGATCGCAAGCAGGCAGATCCGGCCCGCCACGGCCAGATTGGCGCAGACCAGGGACCACAGGACCAGAAAGCTGCCGCCAAAGAACGAGTCGCCCAGAGCGGACAGGGTGTAGACCGTGGTGGAACGCAGCTTGGGCAGGATGTCCCCCGAAAGCAGCCCCAGGGCTATTTTCTTTTCCATGGACAAAAAGATTCCGGCCAAAAGCGGGGTCCAGAAGGGATGGGAATTGTAGTGCTTCAGGTATCTGCCCCGGGCCTGCTTCAGAAGGGCCGGGTTGTCGGCATGGAGCGCACGCAATCCCGGCTCCATGACATAGGCCAGCCCCACATTCTGCATCCCCTTGGTGTTGAACGTGGCGCCGACCAGGTAGGTGCGCAGGAAAACCCGCAGCAAGATCCGCGTATCCACCCTTACTCCGCGTCCTGTTCCACGATCAACTCGTAGATCCGTTTGACGGACCATCCGCGGGTCCGCTCCCGGACCGCCCGGGCGGCTTCCCTGGGCCGCATCCCTTCCCGCATCAGCCTCAGGGTCAGGGCCAGGACCTCGTCCTGGGCCGTGGGGAGAACCTCCGCAGGGGGGCCGATGACCACGGTCACCTCGCCCAGGAGTTCATCCGCCAGATCCAACGCCTGACCAAGCCTTCCGTTGATAAACTGCTCATGTTTCTTGGTCAATTCCCGAGCCAGACAAAATTCCCTCTCTCCCAGAATCTCGTGGGCCAGAGACAGCGTGGCCTGCACCCGGTTCTTGCGCTCGAAAAAAACGACCGTCGCCCCGAAATCCCGGTAGCGCGCGAGTTGGCTCCGTGCGTCGCCGGCCTTCCGGGGCAAAAAGCCCAAAAAAACGAAGGGGTATGGAGGCAGGCCGCTGGCCATGAGCGCCGCGATGGGCGCGCAGGGCCCTGGAACGGGCACAACGGGAACGCCCTGTCGGCGACAGGCCGCGACCAGGCGGTAGCCAGGATCGGCGATGAGCGGGGTGCCCGCGTCGGAGACCAAGGCCACCTGCATTCCCTGGCTGACCAGGGCGAGAACCTCGTCGATGCGGCCCTCCTCGTTGTGCTCATGCAAACTCAGAAACCGCTTGCCGGCAATTCCGGCCAACTGCAAAAGGTGTCCGGCCCGGCGGGTGTCCTCGGCCAGGATCAGGTCGGCCTCCTCCAACGTCTGCCGGGCCCGGGGCGAAAGGTCACCAAGGTTGCCAAGGGGCGTGGCCACGATCCAGACCGTCCCGTACATCGATGATATCCTCCCAGTGCTCCACGACGGTTTCTCCGTCCAGGAAGAGCACACTGACCAGATCGAACCGGCAGGGTCGGCTCCAGGCACGGTTTTGACTCAGGTATAGCGATGCGGCCCGGGACAGACGACGTTTTTTGGCCCGTCCCACAGCCTCGCCGGGTTCGCCCCGTTCAGCGCCGGAGCGGGTCTTGACCTCGACAAAGACCAGGGTTCCCTGGCTTTCGCAAATCAGGTCGATCTCACCACCGGCACCGCGAAAATTGCGCGCCACGATCCGATATCCTTTTTCGACCAGAAACAGGCCGGCCAGTTCCTCGCCGGCCCGGCCCGTGATCAGATGCCGGGCAGCCACAGCCGTGTCTCCCGCGGTCCGGAAATGACCCCCCGAAAACTGACGCGGTGCGCGGGACTGGGGCCCAGGGCGCGCAAAGCCGCGAGATGCTCCCGGGTGCCATATCCCTTGTGCACGGCCAGACCATAGCCAGGGTAGCGCTCGTCCATGCGCATGAGCAGATCGTCCCGAAAAGTTTTGGCCAGGATGGACGCGGCGGAAATGCAGGGCAGCAGTGCGTCGCCGCCAATCACGGTACGCACGGGCACGGAAGACGCAAAGGCCCGATTCCCGTCGACCAGCACCAAGTCGGGCCGGACCAGCAGGGCGTCCAGGGCGCGGGCCATGGCTTTCAGGGTAGCCTGCAGGATGTTCACGCGGTCGATTTCACCGGGCCAGGAAAAACCTAAGGCCCAGGACACTGCCTGGGCCTTTATGGCTTGTGCAAGGACCGCGCGTCGGCGCGGAGAAAGCTTTTTGGAATCCGTCAGGCCCGGAAGGTCCAAGCCGGGAGGCAGGACCACCGCGCCCGCCACGACGGGGCCGGCCAGGCAACCTCGCCCGGCCTCGTCGATCCCGGCCTTTATCCGGCCCCTGGTCCGTGTGCAGCCGCTTTGGCTGAGCACATTGACCCTACCAGGATTTCTTGGTCTTGATGCGGGCCGCTTTGCCCTTCAGACTGCGCAGATAGTAGATGCGGCTCTGACGGACCACGCCTTCGGAAATCACCTCGATGCGGTCGATGCTCGGGGCATGCAGGGGGAAGATGCGTTCCACGCCCACGCCGTCGGAGACCTTGCGCACGATGAAGGTGCTGTCGGTGGTACCTCGCTTCAAACGCAGGACCACGCCCTGGAAAACCTGGATACGCTCCTTTTCCCCTTCGATGATGCGGGTATGCACCTTGACCGTGTCGCCGGCCCGGAATTTGGGAACGTCGGCACGCAGATGCTCATTTTCAATCTTCTGGATGATGTTCATGCTCTTCTCCTTTATCTGAAGCGGCCAAAAAGCCGCCGCGTGTGCGCCCTATCCGGCATCGCCCAGCAGGCGGTCCACCATGATGGACGCGGCTGAACGGACGGAAAGGTGGTTGTACCTATCCATAAAACGTATGGCCCGCAACATCCCGTCGGCCCCTTCAAGGACCTCCCGACGCAGGCCGTGTCCCGTGCCCAGAACCAGCAGGACTGGTTCATCCCGGAGCCACCCGGCGACCTGCGTGCAGGTCATGTTTCCGGCCTTGGCGCTGGTGGCCACCAGCTTGGGTCGGCGGCCCGTGCACTCCTGTATCTCGGCCACGGCCGCGTCCAGCAGATCCACGACGCGCACCCGGCCCAGGGCCGTGCTCCGGTCGGGATTGGCGGTCAATCCGTGTCCCGCGCGCCAGTGGTCGATCAGGATGCGGGCCAGGTCTTGTTGGTCCGCCACCGGCGTGCAGACATAGAAACCACCCAACCCATAGGTACACGAAACGCGTGCAATATCGTGGAGGTCCAGGTTTGTCAAAGACGTTGTGATGGTCTGGCCCGATTTGTTTTCAACCGGATAATGGACAAGGGCCACGAAGAGATTGCGCCCCGGCCGTGTCCGCTCCAAAATTTTGAGATGGCCTATGTCGTCGTCAGTCAGCCGGGCGCTGTCCAGGAGGTCCGGGCGCAGGGCCAAAGTCGTCTCCAGGCTTTTCTCCCGCCGCCACCTCGCGATCTTGCCGTGATGGCCAGAGGCCAACACATCCGGCACCTTGAGGCCCTCATATTCCTCTGGACGCGTGTAATGCGGATATTCCAGCAAGCCAGAACTGAAACTCTCCTCGTCGGCACTCTCGTCCTTGCCCATGAAATCCGGAACCAGGCGGCCCACGGCCTCGATCAAGCACAAGGCCGCGACCTCTCCGCCATTCAGCACGAAGTCGCCCACGGACACTGGCTCAATGGGGCACAATTCCTCCAGCCGGGCGTCAATACCCTCGTAGCGCCCGCAGACAAGGGCCAACTCGCGTTCCTGGGCCAGTTCCCGGGCCAAGGCCTGGGTCAGGGGCCGGCCCTTGGGACTGAGCATGAGCACGCGCGCTCCCGGACCCAGGGTGTCCAGAGCCCGGCGCAGGGGGTCGACTGCCATGACCATGCCCGGTCCGCCCCCGTAGGGGCGGTCGTCGACATTGTGGTGCCTGTCCTGCGAATGATCGCGCGGATTGACGCAGACAACCTCGACCAGCCCCTTTTCCCGGGCCTTGGACAAGAGCCCGCAGGACAGGGGGGACTCGAAAAATTCAGGAAAAATGGTGACTACGGTGAATCGCATTCCTGGTTCCACTACAATCCGGCCGGCGCATTAAGGAGGGATACTGCAATACGTGCGCGGCACCGCGCACTGTCATCCCCGCGAAGGCGGGGATCCATCCCATATTGTAAATAACTGATCGGAATACGATGGATTCCCGCCTTCGCGGGAATGACGACATTGTGTATCGACAATTCTGTGCGCTATTACCTTTAACCAATCGCGATCATGGCTGTTGATACAATTCAAGCAGGCCGTCCGGGGGATCGACCTCGATGACCCCGGCCTCCAAGTCTATGTCTTTCACGAATTCGTCCACGGCCGGAAGCAGGATCTCATTGTCCAGCTCGTCGCGGATGAACCACATCTCCTGACCAGCCACGTCCCGGATGTCGGCGAGCAGGCCGATGGCGGTACCGTCCACATGCCGGACCGGCAGACCGATAAGGGCCTCGGGCAAGATTTCATCCTCATCCACGGGAGGCAGATCGCGCTCCCTGGCCAGCACCTCGGCACCGCGCCAGTCTTCCGCCTGATCCCGGCCCTGGCTGCGGTCGACCTGCAACAGAGCCCGGCCCTGGTGGGGACGCCACCCCTCAAGAACGCAAGGCCGTGGCTTCTTGCCCGGAAGCCGCAAATAGACGCGGCTGAGGCCCTCAAAGATGAAAGGGGAGTCTGCATAGAGTTCGATGCAGAGCTCCCCCCTGAGGCCATGCGGCTTCTGGACCCGCCCCAGCTCAACGAGCCTGGCCGGGTCCATCTTCTCGCCGGACATGCTACTCCAAAATCTCCAGAACCGAGCGTTTCCTGATCTTGGTCGAGGCCGCGCCGAGGATGGTTCGCATGGCCCGGGCCGTGCGGCCCTGCTTGCCGATGACTTTGCCCAGGTCCTCTTTGGCAACCTTGAGTTCTATGACGGAAGTCTGCTCCCCTTCGACCTCGGACACGGATACGCTGTCCGGGTTGTCAACCAAAGACTTGGCAATGAATTCGATCAAATCCTTGAGCATGGGGCACCTCCGCTGAAGATCTGCAGGATCGCACGACGAGCTTTGGAGGTATTAATTACTGGATCCAGACTTCTTTAGCAAGGAGCGAACGGTATCCGTGGGCTGCGCGCCACGTTCCATCCAGGCCTTGACCTTTTCCTGGTCGATCTTGATGTCCGCGGGTTCGGTCATGGGGTTGTAGTAACCCACATAGTCCAGAGCCCGGCCATCGCGGCGGGCTTCGCTGTCCACGGCCACGATCCGATAAAAAGGTTTCTTCTTGGAGCCCATACGGGTCAGTCTGAGTTTCAAAGCCATTGTTGTTCTCCCTGAACTGGATGTAGTGCACGAACGGCGTTGGTTCCAAGCGTATCGGAACCAGGGCCGACCGGCTATTTTTTCTTACGCTGCTTTTTGGCCTTTTTGCGCTTTTCCTTGAGCTTGGCGGCTTCCGCCGCGCTCCTTCCCCCCGCCGGCAAGGCCCCGCGGCCTGGCATTCCAGGCATGGCGCCGGGCATACCCGGCATGCCGCCCATGCCAGGCATGGAGGGCATGCGCGCGCCCTGGGGCATGGCCGGCATCTTGCCACTCATCATCTTCTGCATCATCTTTTGCATCTGTTCGAAATTCTTGAGCAACTGATTGACCTCCGTGACCGAGGTCCCGCTCCCCTTGGCGATGCGCTGTTTGCGGCTGGAATTGATGATCTTGGGCTCATGACGCTCGGCCATGGTCATGGAGTTGATCATGGCCTCGACCTTGGCCAACTCCTTTTCTGGCATCTGCACGTCTTGCATCTGCTTGCGGATCTGCCCCATGCCGGGGATCAGCTTCATGATGCCCTCAAGAGAGCCGAGCTTCTTGATGCGACGCATCTGGGTGCGGAAGTCCTCCAGGTCGAACTGGGCCTTCTTGAACTTCTTTTCCAGGGCCTCGGCTTCCTTGGCATCGATGGTCGACTGGGCCTTCTCGATCAGGGTCAGGACATCGCCCATGCCGAGGATGCGCGAGGCGATGCGGTCCGGATGAAAAACTTCCAGTTCGCTCAGCCGCTCGCCCATGCCCACAAACTTGAGCGGCTTGCCCGTGATGGACTTGATGGACAGGGCCGCGCCACCGCGCGCGTCGCCATCCATCTTGGTCAGCACCACGCCGGTGATGTCCAGGACCGCGTTGAACTTCTCGGCCACGGTCACCGCGTCCTGGCCGGTCATGGCGTCGGCCACGAACAAAATTTCCTGGGGGCGGCACTTCTCCTTGATGCCGACCAGCTCCTGCATGAGGGGCTCGTCGATATGCAGGCGGCCAGCCGTATCCAGAATGACCACGGAGCAGCCCTTGAGTTCGGCATCGCGCAGGGCCGCCGTGCAGATGTCCACCGGATTCATGTCCGGGGTGGACGCATAGACCGGGACCCCCAGTTCGGCGCCGAGCTTCGTCAGTTGGTCGATGGCGGCCGGGCGGTAGACGTCGGCCGGGACCAGGTAGGGCGCGTATTTCTGCCGACGCAGGAAAAGCGCCAGCTTGGCCGCCGAGGTGGTCTTGCCCGAGCCCTGCAGGCCGGCCATCATGATCACATACGGCGGCTTGCCGCTCAGATCCAAGGCGCAGCTTTCCCCACCCAGAAGCTCGATCAGCTCCTCGTGGACGATCTTGACGACCTGCTGTCCCGGAGTGAGGCTGCCCAGCACGTCCTGACCCAGGGCGCGGCCCTTGACCCGCTCAATAAAGTCCTTGACGACCTTGAAATTGACGTCGGCTTCCAGGAGAGCCATGCGCACTTCGCGCAAGCCATCCTGGATGTTGCTTTCGTCGAGGCGGCCGTGGCCGCGCAATTTCTTGAAGACCGATTCAAGCCGGTCGGATAAGCTGTCAAACATGAACGGGTACCTATGCTCGGGAAAAGAAGAAGGGATGCATAGACAAGTTCGATGCACCCGTCAAGGGTCGCCCCGGCAGCGTCAAGTAAGACGGGGGACGGTCCCGGGGACCGCCCCGAGACGCATCAAGCCAGGGCCGCGGCCACGGCCCGCCCGAATCCGGGAGCCGCGCCCCGGATGGTCGCTTCGTCCACGCAAAAGGCCAAACGGAAATAGCCGGGATAGCCGAAACCCGAACCGGGCACGGCCAGGATCTGCTCCTGCATGAGCAGGCCCACAAAGGCAGCATCGTCCCCGCCTTTGGGGATGCGCGGAAAGAAGTAGAACGCGCCCTGGGGAAGTGAAAACTGCAGGCCTGCCTGCCGCAGAACTTCGGCCATGGCGTCACGACGGCATGCGTAGACCGAAGCATCGACCTCGTGGCCCAAGGCCTTGGCCAACAGCTTCTGCCCCACGGCCGGAGCATTGACGAAACCAAGAATACGATTGGTCAGAATCACGCCTGCGAGCAGGCGATCGCCCTCGGGCATGGCCGGATTGACGGCCACGTACCCCACCCGCTCTCCAGCCAGGGCCAGATTCTTGGAAAAGGAGCTGATGACCACGCTGTGCTCGTAGAGCGGGAAAATGGCCGGTACCTGCGCGCCGTCATAGGCCAGGAAGCGGTAGGGCTCATCGGAAACGAGCAGGATGGGCCGCCCGGTACGCGCCGAGGCCTGCCGCAAAATTTCGGACAGCTGGCCCAGCTCATCCAACGTGTAGATGCGGCCCGTGGGATTGTTGGGCGAATTGATCAGCACGCAACGGGTCCGCCCGGTGATGGCCGCGGCCAGAAGCTTCAGGTCAAGTTCAAAGGTCAGGGGCTTGGACGGTACGGTCTTCAGCACACCGCGATGATTCTCGGCGTAGAATCCGTACTCAACGAAGTACGGAGCCGGACAAAGCACCTCGTCGCCCGGTTCGAGCACGGCCCGGAAGAGGGCGTTGATCCCCCCGGCCGCCCCGCAGGTCACGACCAGGTTTTCGGCCGCCACGGGCACGCCCTGCTCCGTGGACACGATTTCAGCTAGGCGCTGGCGCACCTGCGGATAACCGGCGTTAGGCATGTAGCCAAAGGCGAAGGGCTTGTCGGCCGCGTCGGCCAGTTCGCGCAGACCCTCGGCCACCACTGCCGGCGGGGCCAGATCGGGGTTGCCCAGGCTGAAGTCATACACGTTTTCAGCCCCGTATTTTTTTTTCAACTCAATGCCCGTCTCGAACATGCGTCGAATCCAGGACGACTTGGCCAGATACCCCTCGACTTGCGAACAAAGAATCATATGCTCTCCATGTGCGGCCCGGTCAGGGAATATCCAGGCCGATCTTTCTGTATTCACCGAGTTTGTTGCGCAGGGTGCGCACGGAAATTCCAAGCAGTTCCGAAGCCTTGGTCCGGTTGCCGGCAGTCTGGTCCAGACTTTTGATGATGAGGTGCATCTCCATCTCCTGGATGGTCGGAATGCGGCCGCCCGGGTCAAAAGCGACAGATGCAGGCGGGGCAGCGATTCCGGACCCGGCTTCCGACGCATCGTTTCCGGATGCCTCCGGCGACCAATCCTGGCCGTCCAGCAGGAAATGCACCGGCCGGATCGGGCCGCCGCCGGCCAGCAGCACGGCCCGCTCCATCAGGTTCTGAAGCTCGCGCACATTGCCCGGCCAATGATGGGCCCTGAGCCAATCCCTGGCCTCCTCGGACAGACGCAGCTCACCCAGACCGTATTCCCGGCCATGGCGGCGGATGAAAAAATCGGCCAGCAGCAGCACGTCCTCGCCGCGCTGGGACAAGGGAGGCAGGCGCAGGGGGATGACGTTCAGGCGGTAGTAAAGATCCTGCCGGAACTCGCCCCGCGCCACGCTGTCCTCCAGATTGCGATTGGTGGTGGCCAGCACGCGCACGTCGACCTTGACGGTCTCGACGCCGCCCACGCGATCGATCTCGCCTTCCTGCAGGGCCCGGAGCAGCTTGGCCTGCAGAGCCAGGGCCATTTCGGAAACCTCATCCAGGAGCAGGGAGCCCCCGCTGGCCAGTTCGAACTTGCCCAGCTTGCGGGCAATGGCTCCGGTAAAGGCTCCTTTCTCATGGCCGAAGAGCTCGCTTTCCAGCAGATGCTCGGGCAGAGCCGCGCAGTTGACGGCCACAAAGGGGCCGTTTTCCCGGCCAGAATGGACATGAATGAAGCGGGCGAACATCTCTTTGCCCGTGCCCGACTCCCCGGAAATGAGTACCGTGGCCTTGGATGGAGCCACCTGCCTGGCCAGGGCCAAGACACGGGACACGGACGAATGCTGTCCGATGATGGATACCGCCCGGGAACGAGTTCCCTCCGTGACCGGCGCCGGCGCGGGGGCCTCGACGGGCAGCACGGCCTGGATTTTTTCCCAGGACAGGGGGCAGAGCCAGTAGTCCTGCGCGCCCATTTCCATATAGATGCGCGCCTCTTCGGCGCTGCCTTTTTCCGTGAAGACGATGATCGGCACGGGGTTGTCCGCAAACAGCGCGGATTCGAGGAGATCCTGGGCCCGGTATCCCGGCATGGACGGCAGGGTAAAGATCAGATCCGGCCGGCGGGCTTCAATCACCTTAAGGGCCGAGACCCGGTCCTCGACAACCATGGCCTGACAGTCATGCTTTTTGAATTCGGCATGGAGAGGGGACACGAGTTCGGATCGTGAAATGAAAAGGACGCGCTTGTTGGCCATGGTGTTGAACGCTATCTGTTCCAAAGGCTCTTTGCAATACTGGGGGTTTGCGGGCCGCTTGCCCGCCATTGGCCCATCTGCTAGGGTTGAACCGATTTTCGCATTTCCGGCCCACTCTCTAACCAGGCACTTCTGTCCACGATCCCAACGAATGACCCCAGACGACCTCCACTCCATGCTGCGCGCCGTCGCGGCCGGGACCGTATCCCCCGAAACCGCGCAGGCCCTCCTGCAAAGCCCTCGACACGAGGAACTCGATCTCGATTGTTGGCGCAGGGAACGAACGCTCGTGGGCGAGGTGGTTTACGGTCAGGGCAAGACCCTGGAACAGATCCGGACGTCCCTGACGGATTTGGGGCAACACCATCCGGTCCTGGCCACCAGGATTACGCCGGAGCACGGCCGGGAATTAAAGCACATCTTTCCGCAGGGCTGCCTGTGGGAGGAGGCCCGGCTGTTCTGCCTGGGGGCCGACCTGTTGTCCCCCGACCCCAAAGCTCCGAATTCGGACATCCTCGTGGTCACGGCCGGAACCTCGGACCTGCCCGTGGCCCGCGAGGCCCTGGGCGTGGCCCGCTTTCTTGGCCTTTCGGCCAATCTCGTGGCCGATGTGGGCGTGGCGGGAATCCATCGCCTCGGGCCGCACCTCCCAGCCTTGCGGCAGGCCCGGGTCATCATCGCCGTGGCCGGAATGGAAGGGGCGCTGCCGAGCGTGCTGGGCGGCCTGGTCAAAGGCGTGGTCATTGCGGTTCCGACCTCGACGGGCTATGGGGCCAACTTCGCGGGCCTGACCCCGCTCTTGGCCATGCTCAATTCCTGCGCCCCTGGCGTGGCCGTGGTCAACATCGACAACGGCTTCGGCGCGGCCGTGCTGGCCAAGAAGATCCTGTCCCAAGATACATGAGCATGCGTAAACCGGTACTTTTCCGAGTGACCAACAACCTTAAGATCGGCGGCATCCAGAGACGCTTGCGCGCGCTCTTGCCGCTGCTCACCGAGCATTACGATGTCCATGTGGTGACGTACAAAGACAAAGGAATCTTTTTTGACGAATTGCGTGATCTTGGCGTCCAAACACACTTTCTGCCGCGCAAGGGACACTGGAGTCCCTTGGCCATTTGCAACCTAGCCCGCCTCTTCCGGCGACATCGGGCCGACATTGTGCACACCCATTCCTTTGGGGGAAATATTTTCGGCCTCCTGGCCGCGGCCCTGGCCCGGGTGCCGGTGCGCATCGGCCAAGTGCACCTGAGCGAACTGCACTGGTACGGCTCGACGCCTTGGCGTCGCAAGAAACAGATGCTGGAAGAGCGCCTCGTGCACAGACTCTTTTCCCACAAGGTGCTCTTTGTTTCGCGGGAATCCCGTGACTATTTCCAGAAGCACACCGGCCTTCCTGATGCCATGCTGGCCATCATACACAACGGTCTGGAACTGCCCGCGGAGGCCGAGCCCGCTTCCCGGTCCGAACTCGGAGTGCCGCCAGAAAAAAAACTGATCGGTTTCGTCGGACGGATCGCCCATGGCAAGGGCGCACACCACTTTCTCCAGTTGGCCCGCAGCGCAACGGAGCAGGCACCAGGCAGGTTTCATTTCGTCATAATCGGCGACGGAAGTGGGCTCCGCGAGATGCGCTCCTGGGTCCACGCCCACAATCTGGCCAACGAAATCACGTTCCTGGGTGAACGACGCGATATCCACCGCTGCTACGCGGCGTTGGACTGTCTGGCGTTCTGTTCAGAGCCCGGAATCGAGGGAATGCCTGGGGTGTTGCTGGAAGCATGCGCCCATGGTCTGCCTGTTCTGGCCAGGAAAACCGCACCCGTAGAGGAAATCCGGGAGTTTTACGATCGCATTGTCTTCATGGATGACTGTGAATCTGCCGCAGTGGCGCTGGAACGCACAATGGTTACTCCAGAGGCTGATCGAACACGGATTTTCAGGGAATTTTCCATCGCGGCCATGCGGGATCGGACCATCGCGTTGTACAATACACTGGCCAAGCAGGCTAGAAGATGAGCATTGTGATCTTGGCCCAGACTGCATTTGGAAGGAGAGTATCACTATCCTCTGAATCGCAGGCACGCGGATATCGAACATGAATATTTGTTTTGTCAATTCCACGCATAAATGGGGTGGGGTCAAAAGCTGGACTCTTGATCTTGCCCGAGTGTTGGGCCAGCGCGGCCATGAGATACTCGTGGTTGGCCGCCCGGGACCATTTCTGGAGAAAGCTGCTCACGTCGGGATTCCGTGTCAGGCCAGCACATTCGGCATGGATTTCAGCCCGATACAAATCGCCAAATTTCTGCGCCTGTTCACGAGCCACAGCTTCGACCTCGTCGTGGTCAATGTTGGCAAGGATATGCGGACCGCGGGCATCGCGGCCGCCATGCTCGGCATTCCCGTAATGCACCGAGTTGGGCTGGCCGGGGACATGGAAAACACGTTCAAAGTGCGCGCGATGCATAAGTGGATCGCACCCAGACTACTCGCTCCCTGCGAACAGGTTAAGACCGGAGTGCTGCGCAAACTGCCCCTCATCGCACCGGAAGAAATCGCGGTCATCTTAACCGGCAAGGAACCTGGCACGCTCTCGCCCAAATCAAAAAACACTCCGCCTCGGCTCGTTTCCACCAGCCAACTCAACAAGGACAAGGGGCATGCCGACGTCCTGCATGCGTTGTCGATTCTCCGCAAACAGGGCCGGATATTGGAATACCATATCGCTGGCACGGGCAAAATCGAGCAGGAGCTGAAGGAACTCGCGTCGGATCTCGGGCTGGGCAGTCAGGTCATCTGGCACGGTTTTCTAAAAAATGTGCGCGACTTCGTTCGCCAGTTCGATATTTTTGTTCTCCCGTCACACGTCGAAGGACTGCCGAACGCTCTGCTGGAGGCCATGGCTGAAGGGCTGGTCTGTATCGCCCGGAACGTGGGCGGGGTGGAAGAAGTCTGGCCCGGAGGGGCCGGACATCTCCTTCTGCCAAGGCAGGCGTCTCCCGTTGACTTTGCCCGTGTCCTGACCACCCTCCAGGATTTGTCCGAACCTGAATTTCTGGAACTCAGCCATTCTTTTTGGAACACTGCGAAGGCCAACAGCTTGACGAACATGGTCGAGGCATTTGAGCTGTTCGCCTCCCAACTGGTCCATGACGCTTCGAAAAATAACGCCAAAATCAAGCACATGGCGCGCACCGAAAAATATGAAAAATGAAAGCTATCTGAAAACTTATCACAGCGAACGCGGTTTGGGCTTGTGGCGCTCGCTCTATCTCCAAATATTGCGGCACATGCCTGCCGAATCCATACTCGAAGCCGGAGCGGGCTCCCCGGCCTTTCTCGCGGCCTGCCCCATGGCCCGCAAAACGGCTGTGGATATTGCAGATGACCACGCCGAGGCGTTCCGGTCCCTGGGCATAACATTCGCGGTCAAAAACCTTGATGTCGACACATTGGGCGATCTGGGCGTGCATGATGTCATCGTCTGTTCCGATGTTTTCGAGCACTTGCTTCACCCCTTGTTTGCCTTGAACAACCTTCGTGATATTTTAACCGCGGATGGGCTTCTCTTCTCTCACGTCCCCAATGAATTTTCATTAAACAAACTCAGCAAAATCATGCTCGGCAGAAAAACGACCGTCAATTTCCACAAACAGTCGCTTCCTGAAGAGTGGAACGATCCCCATGTGCGCAGATTCTCCAAAATTGGCTACATGAAAATGTTGGAGCACGCGTTTGCTCACAACATTTGCATCACCCAGTTTCGCTACTCCCGCATCGCCCGGGTGCTGCATGCCATGCTTGGGGCGGTTCCATACACACTTGAAAAAGGTCCGACATTCGTCTCGACCAACAGCGCTGCCACCGCAGCTGGAATTCGACGCATTATTCAGGAGCACAAGACGTCGTTGGCGCGCAACGCATGACCCCATCACTCCGAAGACACAGGAATACTCTCATGCTCGAACTCGACGCGCCACTCGTCAAGGGTGGCTGGTGCCTAATATATGGCATTAAAGGAAAACCAGAACTCTGCGCAAAGGTGCTCATCCCGAAACGGCGCTACAAGGGCACCAAGCCCGAACCAGACATCATTGTCCGCGCAAAATACGGAATTTCAGATTTTCTGGAATATGAGATGGCTAATTATCAAAAGATCATGGCCGGCTGCCCACAAAATCTACGTTCCCATTTCGTCTCGATCCACGGGATCCAGACTGTAACGGATGGCCGCAAGGCCCTGGTCATGGAGGTGGTCCGGGACGACAGCGGCGGAATTGCGCCCAACTTGGTGCACAACACGCGGACGCTGCTCCCGAAGTTCTGGACCACCCTGGAGCGTATCCGCCAAGAGGTGTTCATCGCCCACGGCATTGACCATTTCGGCATCATGCGCCGCAACATCCTCGTACGCAGCCCGGAGGATCCGGTCCTCCTCGATTTCCAGACAGGCAGGGAGCGCTTTCCCGGACAATTCTGGCTGCGTCATCCCTGGTTCATAAAACAAAAAGTTAACCGCTGCTTTCGCAATCTGTATTCAGAAATGGGCGTCAACCCTGAACGGTACTCATGAAAATTCAAGACAGGCATACCATACAACTCCTGCGGCGAAGCCTTGGCTATTTCTTGCCGTTCAAAATGCATATCATCGCGTCCCTTGCAAGCCTCGGCCTTGTCGCTCTATGCACGGCCGGAGCCGCGTACCTCGTCCAACCCGCCCTCGACAAAATCTTCATCGACAAGGATGAGACCGCCCTGCTCTTCATCCCTCTTATGTTGATCGGCCTCTTTGTCGTCAAGGGAGCCGGCCTTTTTGTGCAGAAGTTCATCATGTCATTTTGCGCCATCAAGGTGCTCGAACGGCTGCGCTACGAACTTTACGCCAAAATCATCTGCCTGCCTCTCGATTTCTTTGGTGAAACGCGGGTCGGCATGCTCATGTCCCGGATCATCAGCGATGTGAACCTCATCAGTTCGAGCATGCCGGAACTGATCCGCATAGTGCAGCATTCCCTGACCATGGTCGGCTTGACGGGCATGATCATCTATCGGGATCCGATGCTTGCCTTTTGGGCCTGCCTCGTCTTCCCGCTGGCAGTTTATCCGGTCATCTATTTTGGGAAAAAACTTCGTAAAAACAGTCGAAAACAACAAGCCAAGATCGCCGATGCGACCTCTCACCTTCAGGAAAGCTTCAACGGACTGCGGGTAATCAAGGCTTTTGCCACCGAGGAACTGGAAAAGAATAAGTTCAAGGACGCCGTTTCCAACCTGGTTCGCATCGGAATCAAGGGAAAAATCTACAATCAGCTCTCTTCCCCGATCATGGAACTCATTGGAGCCGTGGGCGCCGGACTCGTCATCTGGTATGGAGGTCGGGAAGTCATCGCCGGACACAAAACCCCAGGTGAATTTTTTTCTTTCATGACCGCCCTGGTCATGCTCTACGACCCCTTCAAATCCATCAGCCAGGCGAACAATACACTCCAGGCTGCACTGGCCGGAGCTGAACGGGTCTTCGAAATCCTGGATTCAAAAGAAGTGATGGAAGAATCCGGCGGCTCGCGGGAATATGTTCCCCCTTTTCAGTCCCTATCCTTCAAAGACGTCACCTTCTTCTATCCGGGCACCCAGGAACCGGCTCTGCGCGACATCAGTCTGGATATCACTGCGGGAGAGCGCGTCGCGTTCGTAGGCCAGAGCGGATCAGGCAAAACGACTCTGGCCCACCTTATTCCCAGATTTCACGAATGCCAGAGCGGATGCATTACAATCAATGGGCATCTTCTGGCGGACTATTCGTTGACCAGCTTGCGCACGGGCATCGGCATCGCGTCCCAGGATCCCTTCCTGTTCAATCTTTCGGTCCGGGATAACATCGCTTATGGTCAGAATCATGCTGACCTGCAGGCCATCGAGGCCGCCGCCAAAGCGGCCTACGCACATGAATTCATATTGGAACTACCCCAGGGGTATGACACGGTCGTCGGTGAAAAAGGCGTGAAACTGTCAGGAGGGCAAAAGCAACGCCTGACAATTGCCCGAGCGATCATGAAAAATCCGTCACTCTTGATTTTGGACGAGGCAACTTCTGCCCTGGACACCGAGTCCGAAAGCATCGTCCAGCATGCTCTGGAGAATCTCATGCGCGGACGCACAAGCCTGATCATCGCGCACAGACTTTCCACCATTGTCTCGGCGGATAGAATCGTGGTCATGAACAAGGGCCAAATCGTTGACATTGGCACTCACGACACCCTTATCAAATCATCACCCTATTATATAAAACTGCACAATGCTTGTAGTGATCTGAAATAACACATATGGTCAGCCCATAATACAAGGCCGCTGCCAAGACGAGACAACTTAAAATTTCGATGACTGGCCTTGAGGACTCAGTTCCACACGAATGCATCCTCAAGAAATGCGCGCAGGCTGGCTTTTCCCGCCTCGCGATCATTGCGGCCCAATCCTTCACGAGCTATGGGGACGTGCTGTATCCAGAAGGCACCAGCCACCACATCAATCCACAGCAGGAACATCTCCAGCCATGCGACACACGATTCTTGACATAACCCGGCAGTACTTCAAACTGGACAAAACGGTCATACACCGCGCATCACCCTGGAAAAAAACCATCTTCTGGAGAACACCCTTCTTTTCGGACCAAGACGCACACAACATTCTTTCACAATGGAACGAAATTCATATCAACCCGGAATGTTTCAAATCAAAAAGATACAGGTTTGTCTTTACAGACATCAAACTCAAGATTAACGAACGAATATTCATCCCGAAAATATATAAAGTTCGAAAGATTGGGCAAAATATCGCAGCGGTACTCTTTTCAGAGGCTGAACGAAACAGCGCAACCCTTGCATATTTGCACGAAAATGGAGTGGATGTCCCAGTTCCACTTGGAGTGCTAAATTCTTATACGTGCGGCTACCTTACCGATTCAATCCTTTTTCAAGAAAGATTGCCTCTCGACTGTGTCCCCTATAAACAATTCCAGACCAACGCCGCGGAACTGGATGATGCCGTGCGTCTGGATTTTTTCCACCAGCTGGGGGCATCCCTGGGTCGGGTTCATGCTCTCGGCATCTACACCGAAGATACTGACCAGAACATGATGGTGGAAAAACGAGAAGGCAGCCGTTTCAGGCTCCACTATTTCGACTTCGACAATTTCTATCCCTGGCGATATCCCACGCTCCGCCGGACCGACCACGCGATTCGACACTACACCAGTTCCAAACGCTACAAATGGACGAAGGACGAACTGCTGACCTTCCTTCACTCCTATGTCGCGTCCCGCGACAAGGACGCTTGGCTTGGTCCACTTACCGACACCATGCGCTCACGGAATCCACATCTTTTCGATCTTCGCAAAGATTGAAGGAAAACCCTTTGTCATGCCCCCTAGGCCCTGCGCGCCGACGCCGGAGCGTATTCCGGAACCAGCCGCTCAAGCTCCCGCTTGACGCTGGCGGCGTCAAAGGACAACGCGGCCGCGGTCAGGGCGAACAGGGCATCCGCCCCGATCTCCGGATCATGTCCGGCGCGTAAAACCATGATCTTTTCATGCCCGGTTTCAAGCACATCCTCGCCCTCGGTGATCAATTCCTCGTACAGTTTCTCGCCGGGCCGAAGTCCCGTGAATCTGATCTCTATCTCGGCCGGGTCCTTCCCTGATAGGATAATCAGGTCCCTGGCCAAATCCACGATGCGCACGGGCTGGCCCATCTTCAGGATGAAAATCTCTCCGCCAAGGCCCTGTGCCCCGGCCTGGACAATGAGTTGGGCCGCCTCGGGAATGGTCATGAAATAGCGGGTCACCTCCGGATGCGTGACCGTCACCGGCCCCCCTCGCTCGATCTGGCCCCGGAAAAGCGGAATGACCGAGCCCGACGAGCCCAGCACATTGCCGAAACGCACAGCCATGAACCTGGTGGGCCCGCCCACAAAGCCATGCATGATCAGTTCGGCCACCCGCTTGGAAGCGCCCATGACGTTGGTCGGCCGCACCGCCTTGTCCGTGGAGACGAGCACGAACCGCTCGGCTCCATGCCGGGTCGCGGCCTCCATGACCATACGCGAACCCAGAATATTGTTGGACACGGCCTGCCACGGGTTGCCCTCCAACATGGGCACATGCTTGTAGGCCGCGGCATGAAAGACCACCATTGGACGGTGGGTTTGAAAGACCGATTCCACCAGGGCCGCATCCTGCACCTGCCCCAGCACCGTGACATAACGGGTGAATCCGCGCTGGTGCAACAGTTCCATTTCAATGGAGTAGAGATTTTCCTCGCCGGCGTCGAAGAGGACAAGCCGGCCCGGGTCAAAGCGCAGAATCTGGCGGCAAAGTTCCGAGCCGATGGAGCCGCCAGCGCCGGTCACCAGCACGATCTTGCCCTGGAGATAGCTCTTGATTCCAGCCTCATCCAGACGAACCTCCTCGCGTCCGAGAAGATCCTCGTAGCGCACGTCCCGAAGGGCTTTGACCGTGACCTTGCCCGACGCGATGTCTGCCAGGGCTGGCAACTTCCGGAGGCGCACCTGGGTCGCTTCGCAGGCCTCCATGATGTGCCTCAAGTGGCCACCCTGCTGTCCCGCGCCAACCAGCACCTCATCGACCGCGTTCAAAACAATGATCCGGCCCAATTCCCCAAGCGTGCCATGCACCGGCAGACCATGGATCTTGCGCCCTATCCGGCCGGAGTCATCGTCCACAAATCCTACCAGGATCAATCCCGAGTCGCGTGCTTCCAAAATTTCCTTGGCGATCCGTGCCCCTTCGTCATCGGCTCCGACGATAAGGGCCCTGATGCCGGGAGGCGTGACGCATTGCCCCGGACGAAAGGCCTGCAGCCAGTCACCGGGACGGGCCGCGATTTCATAGGCAGAACGGATCAGGACCCGTGCGCCACAGGCAAAGACAAAGGCCAGCAGCGGATCAAGTATGAAGACAGAACGGGGAAAACCCTGAAACCGCGTGGTCACGGCGACATAGGCAATGAGGACAACCCCGGCCAGGGTCGCGGACCGGCCGATCCGCCACAGATCCGGCAGGCCGGTGTAGCGCCACATGCCCCGGTACAGACCGGAAGCAAGAAAAAAACCAAGCTTCAAGATCACGGCCAAAGGCAAAAGCCCGAACATCTGGCGTGAAAATTCCGCTGGGATGTCGAATTCGAAACGCAAGGCATACGCAAGAATCAAGGCCAGGGCGAAAAGCCCGGATTCGCCCACCAGCATGAGGTAGAGATTCTTGTTGGCGAAGAGGGACAGGGAAAACCGACGTGAATCCATCACACTCCCTTCGTGTTCGGGACGTATCTGCGTTTAAGGTCGGAGTGAACGGCTATCCACACCCCAAGCCCGGCGAGGTTGACGCCCAGCACGGCCCAGACTCCGTACCGGCTGGCCATGACCACAGCCGAGGCCACGGCAAACTGGATCAGCCCGTATCCGACACTGATCTTCCAGTGCGCGAGCCCGCGTTCATTGGCAAGAAATTGATACAGATGCCTGCGGTGCGGCACAAGCAGGGACTCGCCCCGCCACAGTCGCTCGGCCATGGTCACGGATTCGTCGGCATAAAACGGAAACAAAAAGGAGGACAGAACCAGAAACTCGGTCCAGGTCCGCGCCAGGAGCACCACGCACAGACCGAAGAAAAAGCCCAGCAGAATACTGCCGGCGTCGCCCATGAACAACCGGGCCCGGGGCACATTGAAAGGCAGAAAGCCAAGGAGCGCGCCCAGGATCGTTGCCGTGAGCGGCAGCATGTCGCGCGAAACGTCCCCAAACACCTGAAACGCAGTCAGACATGCAAAGGCGACCAGCCCGCTGATACCGGCCATGCCATTGATTCCGTCCATGAAATTGTAGCAGTTGGCCCAGGCCGCGACGAACACCAACGCTGGCACAAACAGAAGACCGGGCCAGGCCACCATGCCGGTCAACCAGGCCCATCCGAGCGTTACTACCCCGGCCGCGAACTGCGCAGCCAGCCTCGGACCAGGAGAGATACCGCGTAGGTCGTTGACGAAACTCACAGTGGCCAGCGCCAGAAGCGGGAGCCACATCCAAAGCGGCAGACCGGAAACCATGCCTGCAACGGCAAAGGCCAGAGCAATACCCACCCCACCGCCTTTCGGCGTGGGTCGAATGTGGGAACTGCGTTCCTCGGGAAGATCCAGGTAGCCGCTGCGGGTCAGAAGCTTCGGGACCACGATGCAGCAGGGGATGCTCAGCAGAACCCCAACACAGAAAAAAAGCGCGGCGTCCATCAGCGTTGTTCCATCGCGTCGAGCATTTCCCGAATGCCCTGACGCAAATTTCTGGCCGGCGCGAACCCCAATTCCTGGCGGATCTTTGCACTCGAATACCGTGCGGTACCCACCAGTTTGGCAAGCATGTCTCGGTTCAGCGGGGCACGCACACCAAGCCTTTCCAGCATGTCTCCAAAGAACGCCGCTGCCTGCACCAATCCGAACGGAATACGCACGCGAGAACCGCTGCCCAGACATTCCCATATCCAGTCCAGGATCTGGCCGGTGGCATATTCCTGGCCATCGGTCAGGATGTAGGTCTGTCCGCAAGCCCCCGGATGCGTGGCCGCCAGCAGGCAGGCCTGCACCACGTCGGAAGCATGGATCATGGCGCGCGCATTGGGTGGAAACGTGATGGCCGGAAACAATCCCTTTTTTGCCGCGCGCAGCATTAGGGCCAAGTTGCCCTTGCTGCCCGGCCCGTAGACCAGGGTTGGCCGCAACACCACCGGACAGGACAGGCCCGAGCCAAGCACCAGACGCTCGGCGGCCAGCTTGGTGATGCCGTAAGAATTTTGAGGAAGGCAGGGCGTCTCTTCGTTCCAGACCGTGTCCCCACCTTCGCCCATGGCCTTGACGGAACTGAGCAGGACAAGACAGCGCACTCCGGCGATGCGGGCAGCCTCCAGCAGGGTTTGGGTGCCTCGCACATGCACGGTTTCGTACTCGGCTTCTTCATCCGCAGTCCGTGGACGCGTATGGGCTTTCCCCGCCAAATGGAAAACCGTGTCCACTCCATGCAGGTCGCTCCCGGAAATTCCGGTCCTGCCCAGGTCCGCCTGCAAGACCGAACGCCAGGGGCCCTGCAGCGGGGAACGCAGCAAGGCCACGACATCAAAACCCTTATCCGTCAACTCCTGGCACAAGATGCGGCCAATGAACCCCGAGGCCCCTGTGACCAGCACACGCCGAGCAGTTCCGAACATTCCTAGCCCTTGACCTTGTAAGCCCGGACCCACGGATAGTTGTCCACGACCAATGTGAAGTCCTCGGCGAAATCCTGGGGTGGACGGACGAGCATCTGCACCATCATGGAGCGGTACATCTTGGCATCCATCAGAAAGACCTGCCGCGATAACTGATTGATAATCGCGTGCATGCCCGCCCCGTTGGGCCAGTCAAAATGACGCACGCCGCTTTCCTCCATGACGTCCAGCGAATTGAGGGGCGTGGCCTGACCGTTGACCACAAGCCCCCCCGAAGCGGAATCAATGCGGATCTCGCCCTGCATCTGCTGAATCTTGCCCGGAGCGCTGACGCCGGACACGATGTCCCAATTTCCGTAATAGCCGATCCACCCGGCCAGACGCAGGTTCTCCCAGGAGACCACGAAATAGTTCGGGATGGTCGTGGGCTGGATCTCTTCCGCCTGGGCCACGTCAGCCACGAATTGGCGGGCGGCAGACGCGTCCATCTCCCGGAGCCGGGCCACGGGATCGCCCGCCAGCAGGGCCGCACGAATGTCCGTGGTGTTCGCGGGAGCGGTCTCCAGCATGGTCTGGCCAAAATAGCGTATCAGCTGCGCGGCCTGACGCGGCGAGGTTGCGCAATGCACCCGGGCCAACGGAAAGAGCCACGGCCCGGACTGCCGCGAACCGTCCCCGAAGGTCGCCCGCTCGGCATAGTATTGACCGGCGTAGCCATAGTCCCACCACTGCCAGAGCAGAGCGTCCGGCTCCGCGATCTGGCGCAGATCCACAAAAGTCTGGGCAAAGACCCGCGGCAGGACCGGAACCGGGGCCATGTACTGCATGAAGTCGGCTGACGGCCAAAGAGCCACGCAGGCCATGGCCAGTTGCACGATCCACTTCCGGCCCTGACTCTGCCGCAACATGTGCATGAGTTCGCTCACTCCCAGGCCCAGCCCCATGCCCACGCCCACGGTGCCGTACATGGCGAAGCGGTTGCCAAGCTTGATGCTGGCCAGGCCAAGGGCAAGAAAGGGCAGAAAAACGGCCAGGGCGGGTTTTCGCCAGACCACGAAACCAAACCCGAGCATCCCGAGTACAAAGACTGCCCAGTTCCCACCCAGACGCGGCCCGACCAGGCTCCAGTCCAGGTTCTGAGCCTCGCGCACGCTCTGGGCTATGTCGGGCAGGCGCATGCCCGTGGCGTTGACGACCATGTCCGGGGTGCCGGTCTTGGTGTAGAGATAGAGCCTGTACAGCAGGGCCTGCACGACCTCCCAGAAATTGCCCAGCGCGATCACGGCCACGAAAAGGACGGCCAGTCCGGCCAGTCTCGCCCTCGGAGGGATGTCTCTTCTGGACAGGCCAAAGACGGCCCAGGCTCCGATCAGCAAGCCCCCCTTCCAACCCGCGAAAATCACGGCAAAAATAAGGAGCAACCCCTCGCCCAAGAGGAAGCGGTCATCGCGATGCGTCTGCCAGAGCCCGATCATGACCGCCAAGCCGAAGGCCGGCAGAACGATGCTCGAACTGCCCGGATAGACATAGACCGAGGCCTTGCCGAGAATTCCGACAAGCAGGGCCCAGGCCATCTGGCGAGCCGGGTATGCGGCCTCGGTCGAACGGTTCGCCTCGGCCATGCCGTTCAGCCACAGGGCCAGGGTGCTGACCATGGCCACTGGGAAGACGAGGTTGACCACGTCGGTGTCGCAAAAACCCAGACGCGTGCGGACCAGGAAGCCAATGCCCGTCGTGGCCAGGATGCCGAAGACGAGGCCGCCTTCGGGAAGAAGCAGGTAACGGGCCAGCAAGCAGATCGGGACGGCCAAGACTGGAATGAAAATGATCGGGGACCAGAAGCCGATGGTGGCCAGGGGCACTCCTGAAATGTCGTGCATGAAACCCAGGATGCGGGTGAACGGATCGTGCACGAAATTGCCGATGCCCTTGACCCCGGCCAGCCAGACATATGCGTCGTGGGTGGCCATGAGATGCTCGTCGCCGACGAAAAAAGCGGGATCGAGCCACTGCGGCAACTCGGCCAACCGGACACTGACCGTGGCGAAGACGACCAACAGACAGGCCAGCCAGAATTCACCGTTCAAAGGGAGTGTGAAACGCGGGGAAGAAGATGTCATGATGCCGCCTTGAGCTGTTTCTGTGGACTGCGACGCCGCTGCCAACATCCTGGAAGATTCAATCTTGCCGGAGCCTTCGCACCCGCCGGTACACGTCGGAAGAAAAAAAACGCAGGATGCTTTGCACATGCATCCACGCGTAACGCACGTCGCGATGGCTGCTGCGGCGCGCTTCATGTACGACACGAACATCCGGGCAGACAAGGCGTTTGTATCCGGCGAGAGCCAGACGGGCGCAAAGATCCACGTCCTCGTAGTAAAGGAAGTAGCGCTCATCGAAGCCGTTCATTTCGCGGAACACGGAGGTTGGAAAGAGCATGAACATGCCCGCCACCCAGTCGGGCGCGCACACCCCGGCCGTGTCCGGGACTGCCGCCGACTTGCCGCCGAAAAACTTGCCGAGAAGCTCGCGAAGCGTCGGAAAGCTCCGGGCGCTGTCCTCACGTTCTCCCGCGCCATTGCAAATGCGAGGAGCGACCACTCCGACCCGCTCTCGTTCCGCCAGCTCGACAAGGGCGGGAAACGGATTATCGGTCAACCGAATGTCGGGATTGAGCACGCAGAAGAAGTCGCCTTTGACCAGCCTGAAGGCGGCATTGTGATTCGCGCCGAAGCCCTTGGGACTTGCGTTGCGGAGGACACGGATGGGAAAGGCGAAATGCTCCAATGACAGTGAGACAGTCTCAGCCATATTGATCGTCAGGAGGACCTCAGCAATATCATCTGCGCAGTAGGCGTGCAGGTCGTCCAATACATGCTTGGCCAAGGCAATCTGACCATGGCTGATCAGCGAGATCGATATGCGGTTGTTCATGCAGCCCACAGCCTGCATACGAGATTTTTGACAAGCACAAGACGCCAAACCAATTTCCGAAATACGGAGAATGAAGATTTGTCTCCTGTCAACGACGCGTTGGTGTCGTGTCGCCGATACAGCATCAATGGCTCGGCAATGAATTCTGTTCTGAAGGCCGCCTCAGCGACCAAACCAATCCACCAGTCATGCATGGGTAAGTCTGCCGGAAATGGCAACGCGCGATCCAAAACTTCGCGCCGCATTGCCATGCAACATCCAATATATGAATTTTTATATAAATTTCTTAATAATCCGGAACCACTTTGAAGAGTATCAAACAAAGAGAATTTTATTATGTTCAAATTTGTGTCCACGACATGACAGTCTGAAACAGCTACTTCACAACTTTCAAGAATCCGTACCATCTTTTGTAATTTACCAGGCAACCACACATCATCCTGATCTGCTAAAAAAATGATCGAACCTGAAGAATTTTGCAAAGCATTTTCAAAATTTCGAACAACTGATTTGTTTCCATCATGATGGAGAATCCGAATCCTTGAATCTTTCAGGCCCTCAATTTTTGCTGTGGTATCGTCTGTTGACCCATCATCAGACACAATAATCTCATCGTCTAAACCGATCTGAGTCAAAACAGACTCAAGCATCTCAGAGATAAAACGCCCGCCATTATATGTCGCGACGCAAACAGAAACCATATAATGACCTAATTTTATTCTTTAAAAAATTATAAACAGGATGGATTAATAAAATAAAAGCGCCGGACAACCGACCAACAGAGCCTAAAGCAATATCAATGGCAATGCGCTGCTTAAAATGATTTAAGGATGTCGAGACACCGGAATCGTCATAAACAGCAATCACAGTACTTGTTTTAACCCATCGCGCATTCGAAGCGCATTGAAAAAAAAAGTAGTCAGCGCAAGTAAATCCAGGATAAACTATATAATTGCCGTAAATATCATGCATTGATCGCTTATAAAGCAAAGATTGGTGCACAATACGCCGACTTTGTTTTGAACAAACAAACAAACCACCTCGCAAGAAAAAAACATCTGAATATATAAAATCTGCGTTGAAATCATCAGAGAATATTTTACTCAAGACATTGCAATCCGCAAAAGCATCTCCGCTATTCATAAACGAAACCCACTCACCACTAGCGACAGAAAGGCCTTTATTCATTGCATCGTAAATACCATTATCTTTTTCACTCACATAATAATCAATTGAGTCCATAAGGCTATTGGCCAATTCAACGCTCCCATCAGTTGAACCGCCATCAATCACAATATACTCGAAATCATCATAAGTTTGACAAAATATACTATTGAATGTCTTTTCAAGACCATCCTTATTATTAAATACAATAGTAATAATTGATAATTTACACATATAAACTGCAAACCTATAAAAAACACTACCTATAGATGATCCGCTTTAACAATCTGAACAGGACAGGGGATGATGAAAGCAGTCTGTTTTTCATTGAGTATTTGACATCTTCGACCAAAGCAAAAATCCGAGAATCCATTGGATGTATCAACTTTTCCATTGAAGCAAAAGCAACGGAGCGAGCAAAATTTTCGTTATCAGAATACTTTCCAAGTATATGTTTTAAAAAATCAGTACGAGAGCCCATATAACTCAATTTTGACGCCAAACCAGCCTCTTTATACAAATCATAAAAACATAATATCAAATCTTTCACTTCGTCTTCATTTAAAAATGAATACCTATCACTGAGTACGCGCATGCTTTCCATGCAATGAGATGCAATATTTGACGAAACACCACCAGAACTGAAATTTGCCGTTGGAGATTCAGTATACATAAAATTTACATTGCTTTCAAAACATCGCATCAACCACTCGAAATCCCCGGCTATTTTATAGCTTTCATTGTACACCCCAACGACCTCATACACACGACGTCGCGCATATATGGCATTATGACACACATTGGCCCCTGTGAAATACGAACCAGCATTGATAGGCCGAGGCCTCCAGACCCATGAGCCTCGAAGGGAATCGTAGACAATAGCGCTCGAAACCAACACAGACAAATTATCGCAATTACGCAACAAATCCACAGCAGTCTGGGCAGCATCTGGGCACAACCAATCATCCGCGTTAATAAAACATACTATATCCCCACGAACAAAAGAAAGTGCCTTATTAAAAGCGTTATATATACCGTCGTCTCTTTCTGAAATAAAATAATCAATATTAAGCGCAAATTTAGAAATAACTTCAACCGTATCGTCTCTAGATCCTCCATCTACTATAACATATTCACAATTATTATACGTTTGATTTGAGACGCTTTCAATTGTTCTAGAAATAGTTTTTTCTGAATTTAGAGAAATAGTCACATAAGAAACCAATGGGCTAGCATTAATCAGCTTGCTTTCTGAGCAAAACAAACGCTTTCCGCCCTCAATTTTCTTAATGCTCTCAGACATAAAAATATAAACTGCCCTTATATATTAATATTAACTCCATTATACACGACCTCTTAAAAGCGAGTTAGGCTTAATTATTTTCATCAAAAGGCGATATTCTTCAGAAATGATCTGACAAAATTTTATCGTAAAGTTTAATATATTCTGCCGCTATTCGATGAGCAGCAAATGTACTAAGAACTTTGTTTCGAGCATTTCGAGCCAGATTTAGATTATCACTTGCGTCCAGAACCCAGCAAACGCCTGCTGCAAGATCTTCAGGTTCAAAAGGATTTGCCAAATACCCCGTTTTTTTATGCTCAACGATATCTGGCAACCCACTGGTATTAAAAGCGACCACAGGTATTCCGCAAGAAAGTGCTTCAACTCCAGTGTTTGGCAAATTGTCTTTACGCGAGGGAATGACCATCACGTCCGCAGCGCTGTATAAAATGCGCAATGTTATATCATCATGGATGTGGCCCATATAGTGGATTATAAAAGGCAGGGATAGTGATTTCTGCGGAGCGCTTTGGCCAAAGACAACAATACACAAGTCTTTCCGAGTCTTTCCAAGACATCGAAGCGATTCTAAGAGCAAATCAAAACCCTTTATTGACTGCGTCCCACCTAGGATCGCACCAAACAGAACAAGGGGCACATCCAAGGGCAGGCCGAGGAGGGATCGCGCAATTCGCTGGTCAACAGGAGCCCATACATCAGTATCTATGGGGTTGGGAATTATTGAAACAGGCCAATCGCGCATCAGCATACTTTTACGAACACATTCTGCCAACCATTTGCTGGGTGTAACAATTTGAATCGGACGCTCCCATTGTTTGCGCTTGCGCTCCCAGACCCAACGGTTGAGGTCAAGCCCTGACTCATGATGCGGACGATTATTTCGCATATAGCCATCTTGCCAGCGGAAATCGCACGAATAATGCTCTGCTCCGCAAAATGCCCACATATCATGCAAAGTCCAGACAATGGGTCCCGACAAACGGCCAATATCCTGAATCGAAAGCATCTCATTGCAAATCCAATGCAGATGAACAATATCGGGCTTCAACTCCTTCAACCGCTTGGGCCAGGAGGTGGAAAGGAGACCCGGGGAATGCAAAATCTGGTTTCCCGTTTTCAGCAAACGCGTTGCAGCCGCCCCTATAGTTGGACGAAAACGAACAAGAGCCTTCTCAAGCCTGTTGCGCGGACCGAACACTTTCCAGTCGTCTGAAGCCCTATGATCGACGCCCATCCAGGAATCCAAACCAGCTCGCCAAAGCGCGTTATGAATTCGGTACGTTGCACGGGCTGCACCGCCAAGGATATCGGAATGGTTGAGGTGGAGAACTTTCATAATGATAAATCAAGTCTTGATAAAAGCCCTACCCGTATAGTCCGTAACGTGAAGTAATGGATAAATACGATTTTCTTCTAAGTACTCGTCTACTGCTTGCTGTGCACCTTGCCAATGGCCATAATCATCGATTAGACAAACCCCCCCCCTGACTAATCTTGGAAATAAAACTTCCATTTCAATTTTTGTAGATTCATACCAATCAGTATCAAGTCGAAGTAATGCAATCTTATCCGGCAAAATTGACTTATCCATAAGTGTTATAGCGACATCACCTTTCACAAATACTAACCTGTCTTCTGGATAACCTAATTTATTAATATTATTTTGTACATCTTCAAGACTAGCAATACACCAGATATTATTACCGCCACATTTATCTGCCTGAATCAGAAGCGTCTTTGCGAGCGCCCCTGAGTTATCCAGATCTTTCTTAGTAGGAACTGTCATCCCAGAAAAAGTATCGAAAAGAAATATAAACCTATCCGTAACACCCAAACTCTTTAATGCCATCACCATCGCCATAGAGCTTCCGCCCCTCCAAACGCCGCATTCTACAAAAGCACCACATATTTTATTGTTTACGATATATTTCGTTGCTGATATTGTTGCCCAAAGTCGTTCTCGACTTGTCATACTAAATGGTTTGCAACGATCTATGATCGTACGATCTAATGCAGAAGCCTCGACTGGGTACAAAACAGATTCTTTGGCTACAATTTTGCCTAATTTTTTGAGGTAATTTAAGATTTTCATTATAATTTCACAAACTGGGTTTAATGGCTTCTATATACATCGACCCCACTCCCTTGCGCGGATTACATTCGGCATCCACATCAAGTGGATAAAAAGGAAAATTTGCGATTGCGCTCGTCTGGGCGCTGCACCGTTCGATCGCAGTGAACCCCGCAACCTCGAGCGCCTGTTGCAACTGATAAAAGTCCCAGAGCCAGTGATGACGCTCGCCGACGCTCGCCAGACTGACATTCTGCGACCGAAAGACCGCAGGCAAGCCCAGCAACCAGAGCTGGAGCCAAGCCCGCTGCAAGCGATTGCAAAGACGATATGACAGCAAGGCAAGCTCACCCCACCGCAATTTCATTATAGGCTTCTGCGGCGATGCCGCTTGCGCCTCCAGATCCTCACCGTTGCGCTCGCGAACGAAGGCGTTCATCTCCGCCTGATCAACCAATGATTCCACGCGCAGACTGCGGTAGAAACGACCCAACTCACCGCCTGCCGTACGACGGACACACTGGTCAATTATTTCCATTACCAAAAAATCAGCGCGTACATGGTCGCCAGCCTCCCGATATCGGAGGTAGCTTGAAGCCATTTCCTGCAAATCGGGCAGCACCAAGCGCAGCACACCACCGGGCTCAAGCACCCGGTGACATTCCTTCAGAAATGCCGCAACATCAGGCTTTGGAATATGTTCAAGAAAGTGAGACGCATAGACCAACTTCGCGCCCTCAGACGGAAGAGGCAAACGTGCGAGCAAATTCGCCCGCCTCACAGAAGGCGCTACTGATGAAAAATCGAGGTTGATCCACTCTGGGCTGTCGACAAAAACATGGCCACAACCAAGATTAATGAAAGTTTCCGTCATTTGCCAATGGCCTTTTTCATCTTCCGGTAAACGAACCCCGCGACACGGCGCGACAGACTCAGTAGGAGCCAAGGGAAACGCTGACTTCGGCCTCCAAAGACATGATCGAAGACATAGCGATCTGCGGCATCATCATGCACAACCGTCGCTGGATGGCGAAGCTCACCTAGCGCTCCAGTAGCCATCGCCGCCAGCGGGCTGTTGACCGCTGCGGTGTGAGTTGAATCCCCCCCAAATCCGACATTGCTCACAAGGTTAACGTTTGGTGTTACTGTTAAACCGCCGTGCCTCCAAACACATGCAGTCCATGGATACGCCCAACTTTTTATACTGCCGACATATACTTGATTAAAAATGCGTTCCCAGTAACGACGCTCAACGCCCTCAGGACAGATATTTAGCCACTCATTCGATTGCTTCCACTCAGGCCAAAAAGGAGTGTCGCCCTGATAGCATCTCCAAGCGCGTCGCCATGACGCCCACCCCCAACAATGATTGTACTTAGAAAAATAATAACTAGATTCGCCTCTGTGCTGGCCATTTTGAAAATTATTTCCCGTGATGACAAACACACGGTCATCATTCGCATAATAGTCGAGAAGATTTCTGCAAAATTCAAAAAAATCTATATGCGGAAGGCAATCATCTTCTAAAATAATTCCAGACTCTTCTTGTTCGAAAAACCACGTAATTGCGCTACTCATCGCTCGTTTACAACCAAGGTTATCGTCACGAAACAATGTTTTTACTTCACATGGCCAATCAACAGCAGTAGCTATGCCGCGCACGATATCACATTTTTCAGCTTCACCCGGAATGTCTAATCTTGGCCCATCAGCCGCTACATAAAACCGCCGTGGACGCACTTTGCGAATAGCGTCAAAAACACTTGCAGTAACGTTTGGACGATTAAATACCGCAAAAAGAACAGCAGTATTACTCATGAACTCTCCATATTTCGAATCCAAAGCTCCAACAAAACTAGCTTATATGCAAAAAAAATACATCCATATGATCGACATCTTGTCAACAATTGCTCAACTCCAAGCGGAGAAAGAATTCCTGCATTCTCCAATCTCCCCCCCCTAAGATTTTCACCATACCGAGCAATCACGCCACTTAACCAAGCCTCAACCGGAGGCTGAAAACCGCGTTTTGGACGCATCAATACTTCTTCCGACAAGGTGTTAACCAAAGCTTTCCTCAACCAAGCTTTATGACCGAGCTTGTGGTCAGATTGCACACGACGCAACCCCATTACAGTCTCAACAAGACATTTGTCCAAAAAAGGCATGCGTGTCTCAACACCAACAGCCATGCTAACCCTATCTCCCAAGGTCAAACAGTTGGAAACCAACCAAGTATTGTATAAAAGTTGCAGAACCTGAACAGCCAGTTCAGACTCGGAATCATGGGAAAAATCTCCACTCAAAGAAGAGGGAACAAAAGGATTCGCCCAAGGAATCTCTTTCATTGCCCAGCCGTAGGATCGGGCTTTTAAAGAGAAGGCTTGAACAAAGTCTTGATTAACAGCCATAAACACTAGCTGATCAGGCGGAGTAAGCGGGCACAAGGCGTCCCGCCAAAGACTCAGATTGTCGTATATCGCATGAGGTAAACTCTTCCGAACAACCCTAAGCGATAAATCCACGTATCTGGAAGTTAAGGCTTGCTTAACCCATTGAGGAGCCCACTTCAGCCTAGTCCTCAGCCTGTTCGAAGAAACAGCACGTGTCGTCCAAGAATAACCCCAAAAAAGTTCATCCCCGCCTATCCCAGAAAGCAAAACCTTGATGCCCTGATCAGCAGCAGCCTTTGGAATCGCATAATGACCAAAAGCTGCTGGATCAGCAATTGGCTCGTCCATAATACGAACTAAAGAAGGAAAGAAATCCACGAAGTTATGCACAGGCAACTCAACCTCATGAAAAATCATTCCTAAACGCTGCGCCAACTCTTTGGCTTGAATACGTTCATCGTAAGGCGGGCGACCAGGATACCCTACGGCAAAGGCATGCATTGGCTCTGGATAATAACGCGAGGCCAGGGTCGCAATTGCTCCGGAATCAATCCCTCCAGAAAGAGCAACTCCTACAGGCACATCAGAACGAAGAGTCAGTCGCACAGCCCCATCCAACTCCTGTCGGATGCGCTCAACCGGATCATCATTCAAAGGCGGGGCGTCTGACAACGACCAGTAGCGCATAGGGGCAGCGTCCCAATTATCAGGCCCCAATGTGAGGTGATGGGCTGCTGGAAGCTTGTGGACACCGTGTAAAAGGGTATGAGGTTCAGGCACATACTGAAAATGAAGATACATGTCGACCGCACACAGGTTCAGAGTCGGACATGCTGGCAACAAAGGCACAAGAGCTTTTAATTCTGAGGCAAAATAAAAATGCTTTGAATCCCTGAAAAAGAAAAGGGGCTTTTCGCCGCAACGATCACGAGCCAAGAACAAAGTTTGCGCTTCCTTGTCCCACAAGCTGAAGGCAAACATACCACGAAAGCGCTCAACACAAGATCTTCCCCAGAATCGATATGAAGCCAATACAACCTCAGTATCAGAATGACTTGTAAAACAAACGCCCAAAGCCTCCAACTCTTCGCGCAATTCAAGATAATTATAAATTTCACCGTTATATGTGACGACATAACGCCCGCAACTAGTGGACATTGGCTGGGAACCCAATTCAGAAAGATCGAGTATGGAAAGGCGAGAGTGACCTAGCTCTACCAGCTCGTCCGCATATAAACCATTACCATCAGGGCCGCGATGATTTAACAACAACATATGAACAGGAGTCACCCACCGCTTAACAGAAGGCTTACGCTTCAAAACACCATAAATTCCACACATATCGTATTGACCTAAATTCGTATTTATTACTATTTAAATTTCATCATTCATATTACTAATGCGCTTGCAGACATCAATATTTTTGTGCCCCAAATTGTTTGGACATGATATTCAACCCCATGCTCGACCAGCATAGATTTATGCCTGACGGGCCGTTTTTGAGTTTTTCAGTACCAACTAATGAATAATTCACTTAGAATCTTTACATATAAAAATAATGCGTCGTACCATAAAATACACATTCAACGAACTCATTTTCATGACAAACATTTGTCGTGTTTCTTGTTGAGCTAGGTCAAAAAGCAATGCTGTAAATAATTGAGCTATAACTGTAGCATAAGCAGCACCCAATATTTCATAACGAGGAATCAGCACAACATTCAGAACTACATTTACTAGTGCGCCCAAAACAGCTCTCTGCAAACTCAAAGCCTGACGATTTTCAGCGAGGAACCACTTTTCACTTGCGACACCCAAAAAAACAAAAACAGCGCTCCAAATATGGACCGCCAAAACAGCTCCCGCTGCCTCATAAGCCTCGCCAAAAAACGAGGTGACCAACCATGAGGACAGAAAAGTCATCGGCACTGCGACACAAAGCGATAGCCAAACCATAAGATCATAAAGTCGCTGAAGGCGCTTGTAATATATATCTTCACTCAACTTCTTTGCTTCTAGTATTGAAGGGAACACAGAAGTGACAATGGCCATAGGGATAAAATACCACAACTCACTGATTCGAACAGCAGCACTATAGATCCCTACGGCCTGATCATTCAAAATTTGACCGATCATTATTTGATCTATTTTCATATATACTGTCACAGCAATACCAGAGAGAAACAACGGCCAACTATCAATCAACAATATTTTAACCCTGCTTATTGACACACGCAACTCGCGAAAATGTGGCCCGTGTAAGCCGAGCATAACGAGCATTAACACAGCAACGATCACAGCTTCTGCCATCGCAACCCAAACAAAAGAAAAAATCGAAGCATTTTGCAAAATAAAAAACACTTTGAGAGATGCAAAAATTAAAAACACACTATTCTGCACCCATACTATAAACTTAGACTGCACTTGCGCTTCGAACCAGTACACAGCTACATCACTGACTTTGACCATCATTACAGATCCAAGAATTGCAACAATGGCCTTGGCTATGGCATCATCAGGGCGCAGCCAAAAGATGGTAATCAAAGTCAAACCATAGGCAATAAGCCCACTTACAAACTGCAAAGCCGCTGCACTACCTATTGTTTCTGCTTTGCCTAAAGGATTGCGGACAATGTCTCGCACTACGATACTTTGCAATCCCAGTCCTGCCACTACTCCGAACAACCCAACAAATGCTACGCTATAATTAAACAAACCAAACTGTTCCGGCCCAAGATATCGGGCCACCCAAACCCCAACGATCAACCCCACACCCATGCGCAGAATTTTGTCAAAGAAAAGCCAGCCAATATTATCCAAAACCTTGATCAAATTCGGTCGCCCAGCAATCCGACGCTGGACGAATCCAGGCAGGATTCGAATGAGTGCAGGCAATTTAGGTGATGCATAGTTCATCGCAACGAGACGTCCTCACTCTGCGTATAAATCCTGACAAACAAGCGCCAAACCGTCGACAAGACACATACACACATACCATACCTGCGAGTGAAGCCGGGAAACATCAAGCAACTTTTACGGCGTCACATCCGACCTGCTCGCATCGAACATCACCCCACCGTCAAAACCCATCATCTTGATGAATATCCGCGCCAGACCGGCAAACAAGTCATGTGTATTTAACAGCAAAAAATTATATTTTCTTTAAAAAAAATACACCATCGTTTATTTTGATCATTCTAGAAAAGTAATTACTATAAAATATACTATGATGATGCCTGACCGGCAGCACATTCATTTTGACATATTTTGCAATTTGGCCAATAGCCTTTCTGCTAAAAAAACTTATGTGCTGATCAACATCATAAAAAATGTTAATCTGCGGTTTTTTTATCGTATTCCTAATTATCGATATAGAACAGAACAACTTTCTCAACCAATCAACTGGCGGCACCGCGATTACTAAAAGGCCACCATCTTCCAACAACCTTGAAGCATCCAGAACAAACCTTGCCGGGTCGGAAACATGTTCCAAAACATTATCAAGCAATATTAAATTATGTTTTCCGTTATCTTCACCCGTAAAATATCTGTTATAAACAGTAAGCCCTCTCTGAACGCAGTTTTCTGCTAAAACGCTGTTTGGCTCAAACCCCACAGCAGACCACCCTCTATTTGCAGCGACTTCGAGAGAATAACCCATTCCCGACCCAATATCTAAAAAACTTGAAGGACTTATAATTTTTTCGATGAACGAAAACATCAAGCCATACCTATTCTTGATATGCGACGAGTGGCAAACATAGTGACCAATCAGATCATCATCGTCATACCTAACACTTTCTTTATTAAGAAAAAATGCATCGCATGACTTACAGTAGAATATGCACGTTTTCTCTGATTCGTTATTTTTTTGAACAAAATAGCTCGCAACCAAGTTCTCTTTGCATATCCTACAAATCATAACATACCTATATTATACCATATACATCAGCATCTTCCTAAATCATTTCACAAATGACACATCGTATCACTTCTCATCATCGCAGCCACCTCTGCTCCCCCACCCCATCGCAACCGCGACCGCCGATTCCATGCGCGACCGCCACCCCATTCCACTCAGCCTCGAAACATCAAGCAGCTTGCGTGGCGTCCCATCCGGCCTGCTTGGATCAAAAATGACCACGCCCGCGAAGCCCACTGCCTTCGTTACCATCCCATTCAATGTGGCCTTTTCCATGAAACCAAGCCGTCCAGTGTCCCCACCAACAATTCGCCCTCGTTTAGACAGATGGAGACTGAGATGTCCTGCCTGGACGGGTCTTCTCTTGACGGTACTCTTGATCTCAAAACCGACCATGCTGGACACCACTGCAACCCATTTACCCTCGCCTGAGTCTCTGAGACAAAGAACGCCCCAATTTCATATACTTTTTCTCAAAAAAGGCCCATTTTCCAGCCCTAGAATCGTCCGTGCTGTGTAAAATCAGGCTGCTTTTATACATAACTTATAGAATTCTTCCGTTTTCATTCTTTTCATCCATCATTTCGAACGAATGCGATACTTTTGCAGACGGCTTGTGGGCTTCCCCAGAATGGTGTGTTCTATCATTCCAGCGTCAAGCAAGGCGCGTACGACTTTATTGAGCTGCCCCGATACTTTCTTCTGCCCAAGCCGAACTGAAATCTCGGCCTTGCCTGCCGGCCTTTCTGCCAAAATTCGCAGCACAGCGTTTTCCAGCGACTCTGGCTGTGACTCTGGCTGCGACTCTGGCTGTGACTCTGGCTGTGACTTGTCTTTGTCCGTCCGAAGGACGACGGCTTTGAATTGATTGCCTGCACGATCTTCAATCAGCTCGATTTCCGACCAACTTGCCAGGGCTCGCGGAATGCCGCTCCCAAGGCCACGATAGGGCAAAATGTGGAAAGCGTGGGATGCCAGTGATGGATTTCGAAGGTTTGAAATGCCATGGCGTATCTTTTCGGTATCCAGATGGTTGGGCAGATGTCCGGGACTGATGATCTCGACCCGATCGGAAAAAATCAGCAGCCGAATAGGAGCGCTCAGAAAATAATCCCGATGCACCAGGGCGTTGACAAGCAGCTCTTCGAAAACTTCCTCTGGTATCTCCAACAATCCAGGGCTGTTGAAACCTTGATCACCCTGAACATGACGCAGGTTTCGTCTGAGAAAGGCCATGGCGCGGCGATACTGCTCGGGCAGATTGCCGTCTATGTCCTCGCTGTCCAGGTAACGATTGTCATGCAGCACTGTACCAGGAAAAGCGACGGACTTGACGATGAAGGATGGCTTGTACACATGCGGAGACTTGCCGAACAGCATCAGGGCCGCCAGGTTGGGCACTCCATCACGTGCCAGGTTGAGGCTTTCGAGCACTTGCGGCAGGGGCAGTCCGGTACTCTCGACAGTTCGCTGATAGCGCCTGCCAAAATATTTACCAAAGGCGTCCTGATCAAGATCGTTGACGGAGGCCGGCCGAACCGGAACCTCGTCCGCGTGCACGAGTCCAGAGGATTGAAACAGTCGCTGCATCTCTTCTCGTGCGGTCACATGGCGTTTGTCCGCTCCACTCTTGACCCAAATCCGGCCTTGGACGTCCACATAGGGCTTATTCAAGCCCTCGGCCACATCAATCACCACGACAAGACCATTTTCGGTCATAACGTTCGTGGTTGTCGGATTAATGGGAGGACGGACGTTCTGTGAGGATGCATTCGACAACAACTGGTTGAGTCGGGACACATCCGCCGAGTCCAACCCGCGGACATGTCCGCCATCATCGACGCCAACCAACAGCAATCCCCCGTTTGTATTCGCAAAAGCGATCAGTTCCGCAGCCAGCGAGTCGATATTGCTGAAACCTCGCTTGAATTGGTGGCGGCTATCCTCGCCTCTGGCAATGATGGCAGTGAGTTCAGTTTCGTTCATACGAGCTCATCTTTGTCACAGTCTTCCCACCCGCTACCCGTGCCTGCGAAAAATGCTTTTCCCGACCCGGACAATGTGAGCAAGCAGATCCGCATTGTCGATATGATGAAAAAGCGAAAGATCGAAGGTATACGGCAGGAGCAGGTCGTCTAATGCTAGACTGACCTGGTTCAAGTCCTGCAACGTAAGTTCTTCCCCTTTGAGCACCACATCGATATCAGACCCGGATTTATGCACGCCTTTGGCCCGTGAGCCGTAGAGAATCGCTTCCTCGATCAAGGGATTTTCGCGCAACACGTCGATGATCCGCTCAAACACCGAACTTTCGATGCCAAAGCGAATCGCAGATCCCGCTTTCTGATCGCGGTCAAGCAGAGACGCCATCTTCTCTCGCAAGGCCTCAAAAAGCCCATAGTACACACCCAGGATGGCATCCACCACTTCCCTGGCTGTTTCCTCGTTGTAGGTATGCGAGGTTTTGGTTCTGCTCACATAGGCATCCATCCATTTATCACCGTCTTTGACAAGCCCAAGCTGAAAGGCTTTGCGGATGGCGTCCCGAGATCCGTAGATGTCTGTCTGCCCCTGCTGCTCCAAAAAATCCTTCATGACATTCCAGGCCAGTTCGTATGTGTACTCAAAGGCCTGGATCGCTCCTTGCTCCTCCAGTTCGGACAACGTCCCCTTGTCCACAAACTTTTTCAACTGGGACAAGGCCTTCTTGAAATTCGCAAACCGTTGTAACCAACGGACATCCAAGCTGTTTTCCATCATCATCTCCCTACACTATCTCCTCTCCATACTGCCTGATCTCTTGCACCAGGATGCCGCCTGCCGCAAAATCCTCGGGGCGAAAAGACATCGGCTCAATGCTGGTGAAAATCTCTCTGCGAAAGGGCACGATTCTTCGCCTGTCCATGAAGCGGTCACCCGTGAAAACCGAGGGCACCAGGACTACATCGACATCGCTTTCTTCTCGTGCCGTACCCTTGGGCCAAGATCCAAAAAGCAGCGCCCTGTCCACGGAAATCCCACTTGCCCGAAGAACCTATTTCTTCACGTCCCTGATCACAGATCCGCCTGCAAAAAGTCGTCATCCCCTTGAAGAAGAGGATCCGTGCCGTTCCAATTTGCTGAAAGCACTGGATTCCCGCCTTCGTGGGAATGACTTATTTGGCTTCTGATTCGACATCATGGTTTCAATAATCCTCGCGCCAAAAAATCCCCATACGCCATCCCGATTCCATCCTCCAACTCCACGTGCGGCCGCCAACCCATTTCACTCAGCTTCGAAACATCAAGCAGCTTGCGTGGTGTCCCATCCGGCCTGCTTGGATCAAAAACGACCTCGCCCCCAAATCCCACCACCTTGGCCACCAATCGGGCCAAGTCTGCAATGGTCACGTCCTTTCCGCACCCGATATTGATCAGCGGCGGATCCTGGTCGCTGAACAACAAATCCGCCTCTTTTTCCTTGTTCATCAAAAAGACGCAGGCCTCGGCCAAATCGTCGCTGTAAAGAAACTCCCTGCGCGGGGCGCCCGAACCCCAGACGGTGAAGCTGTCCGCTCCCCGCATCTTGGCTTCGTGAGCCTTGCGGATCAGGGCTGGCAGAACGTGACCGGACTCCAAATCATAGGTGTCGCCCGGGCCGTAGAGATTGGTCGGCATGACCGCCAGATACCTGGTGCCGTATTGCCGATTATAGGCCCAGCACATCTCGATGCCAGCGATCTTGGCCACGGCGTAGGGACGGTTCGTGGCCTCCAGGGGACCGGTCAGCAGGTAGGATTCGCGGATGGGCTGAGGGCACTGCCTGGGATAGATGCAGCTGGAGCCCAGAAAAAGCAGGTGTTGCACCCCGGCCAGATGGGCGCCGTGGATGGCGTTGGTCTGCATGGCCAGGTTGGCGTGAATGAACTCAGCCGGATATGTGTTGTTGGCGTGGATGCCCCCAACCCTGGCCGCGGCCAGAAAGACGCGGCTTGGCCGTTCCTCGGCAAGGAAAGCACGAACAGCGCACTGGTCCATGAGATCCAGACGCTCCAGACGAAGGCGGCCTTGGACCCCTGGGCCAAAATCAGGCGCATTTCGGTGCATGGTGCCGACGATATTCTCGAAACCCTGGGCCAGAAGGGCGCGGATCAAGGCGCTGCCAACCATTCCGGCCGCTCCTGCCACGAGAATTTTGTCTGTTTTCATAGCCAGCGTCACTGTCCTCACCGTCACTCCTGAGGGGAACTCATCGCAAACCCCGCGCGCACGCACAGCTCTTCCTTCTTCGCGTCCTCCAGATCCGCCCGGACCATTTCGGCGACCAGATCCCGAAAAGCGATGCGCGGCACCCAGCCGAGCTTCTCTTTCCCTTTGCTCGGATCCCCAAGCAGGGTCTCCACCTCCGTGGGGCGGAAATAACGCGGGTCCACGGCCACGACGGTCTTACCGTTGGCGGGATTGACGCCTTTCTCGTCCAGGCCTTGGCCGGAAAACTCGATAGTCATGCCCAGTTCCGCAGCCGCAACCTGGACGAATTCACGCACGGAGTGCTGCTCACCGGTGGCGATGACATAATCGTCGGGCGAGTCCTGTTGAAGCATGAGCCACTGCATCTCCACATAGTCCTTGGCGTGTCCCCAGTCGCGCAAGGCATTCAGATTGCCCAGATAGAGGCAGTCCTGGAGCCCGAGGTAAATCCGCGCCAGAGCACGGGTGATTTTGCGGGTCACGAACGTCTCGCCGCGCAATGGAGACTCGTGGTTGAAAAGGATGCCGTTGCAGGCATACATGCCGTAGGCTTCACGATAATTGACCGTGATCCAGTAGGCGTAGAGCTTGGCGCAGGCATAGGGTGAACGGGGATAAAACGGGGTTTTTTCGGTCTGGGGGACTTCCTGCACCAAACCGTACAGCTCCGACGTGGACGCCTGATAGAAGCGGGTCTTCTTCTCCAGGCCCAGGATGCGGATGGCTTCCAGCAGACGCAGAGCACCCAACGCATCCACGTTGGCCGTGTACTCCGGCGTCTCGAACGAAACCTGCACATGGGATTGGGCGGCCAAGTTATAAATCTCGTCCGGCTGGACCTGCTGAATGATACGGATCAGATTCGAAGCGTCGGTCAGGTCCCCGTAATGCAGAAAAAAACGCCGGCACCTTTCGTGCGGATCCTGATAAAGATGGTCGACGCGGCCCGTGTTGAAGAGCGACGCCCGTCGCTTGATTCCGTGAACCTCATATCCCTTGGCCAGCAGCAACTCGGCCAGATAGGCCCCATCCTGGCCAGTTACGCCGGTGATCAGGGCTTTTTTTCCTGCAAACTGTGCACTCATGCGTTCTCCCGCCACTCCTGTTGCTCATGAAAAGGTGTTCCCCATCCGTGCGATGGAAAAATCAGACCGAATTGTCGAAACACTGTCGCATCATCCCGAAAAGTAATTCAAAACGAGGCGGGCAGTTCACACTGCACCGGCCTTGCCTACGCGATCCAAGACTTCGGCCATCTCTTCAATGCCGGAACACGCCGCGTTCAGCACCGCAGCTTTCATCTCATCATCCTCGGGATAGTCATGTGCAAACCTGTTGCGAATTTCCCGCAGTTCCTGCCAACGCTGAACACTGGGGAGAACACCCATTTTTTCCAATCTATTGAGCTTGTCCAGCATGGGGCTGTCTTCCAGTGGCTCCATCATAATTTTGAGCAAAGCCGGAAAAAGCCTGCTGCCCATGCTGTCCTGCAACTTGGAGTAGCGCAGAACAAGCTGATCAATATCTTGAATGGCCTCCAAGTCGAGAAGCGCCAATTTATGCCCGTCCAACGGCAGATGCGCTGCCATTGACTTGAGAGCATGCCGGGCGTGGAGCAGGTGAGTACGACATTCCTGCCACGCGTCGTGAAAACGCAAGGCGTTGGTCTGGGTGCGTGCCGAAATCATAGTTGCACCCCTTGGGCCCGCGCGATGCGAAAAATTTCAGGTCGGCTCTTTCGATCTGGATAATCCACGATCACATCTATTTTTTGTTCCCCCAGGGCCAGCTTGACCCTGGCCAGAAAACGGAGTTGGGCTTCGAGCACGGCGGCATGTCCTGTCTTGCCCGTCTCCACCAAAAGATCGATGTCCCCGCCTCGGCGCGAGTCATCAACACGGGATCCGAAAAGAAAAATCCTGGAATCCGCGCCAAAAACCTCTCGCGCCTCGTCACGCAGCACCAGGCGTTCTTTCTCGGTAATGCGCACATCCCCTCCTTGCGCTAAGGGCGCATCTCTTCAGAGCCTATCCGCCCGAAATCTACATCCAAACATTCTACAACACTGTTTGAGGTCAGCGCCACTACAGCACCTGCCAGTGCGGACGCTGCAGGTACACGTGCCGCGAAGCCTCAAACTCATCCGGCTCCAGCACCATGACCCGCAGCTTGCGTCGGATCTTGGCCTCCGTGATGCGGACATACTCTTGCAACCGTTCGGCCTTGACCTCGCCGACGATCAAGAGGTCAATGAGGCCAGAGTCCTTGCCCAGGGCATAATCGTCCAGGATATAAACCGCCTGCACATCGCCCAAGTCCTCGCGCACATGGTCCACGACCCGGTCAATGCCGAGACTCTTCTTCACGATGGAGTGCAGTTCGGGAAATATGGGATGCGCCGTGTTGGCGCGGAAGAACAGGGAGCGCCCCTGCTTCTTCTTTTCCAGATACCCGGCCTCGGTCAGACTATCGAGTTCTTCCTTGACCGCGTTGGGCGAAACCGCGAATTCCGTGGCCAACTCCCGCAGGTAACAGGACACGTCGGGATTGAGAAAGAGCTTGAGCAGCAATTGAATGCGGGTCTTGGACGTGAAAAGTTGCGAGAGCATGGCGATTTCGTACAGCAATTTTGAACGATACGCAAGCAGATGGAAAAGTTTACCGACCAACTAGCCGTTTTCCGTACAGTCACAATGAACGCTGGCGACAAAACTAGTCCAAGGCATTCTGAGCTGTCCGGAGGTGTCGACAAAGCCCCCACGATCACGGTACTGCCCAGCAATCACGAACACTTTCATCGCAAGGTCCTCATGCCGGAAACAACGTCCGTCCCCTTATGCGTCGATCTGGATGGCACTCTCGTGCTCACCGACATGCTTCATGAGTCAATCCTGCATTGGATACGCATCTCTCCCCTGGCCCTGCCCAAAATGCCATTTCTGCTTTTTTCAGGAAAAGCGCGGTTCAAGCACCATGCGGCGACAAATCACGATTTTGATCCGGCCAATCTGCCTTACAACGAAGAATTCCTTGCCTGGCTGCGCGCGCAACACGCCCTGGGGCGAAAACTGGTTCTCTGCACCGCCGCCGACAAACGCATTGCCGAAAGCATTGCCGCCCACCTTGATATTTTTGAAGAAGTACTTGCCAGCGACGGCACGACCAACCTGGGCGGCCAAATCAAGGCCCGGACGCTTGTTGAACGCTTCGGAGAAAAGGGATTCGACTACGCTGGAAACGCCGAACCCGACCTGCACGTCTGGAGAAAGGCGCGCCGCGCGATCACGGTCAACGCATCCAGACGCCTGCAACGCAGAGTTCGCAGTATTGCCACGACCGAGCAGAACCTTTCCGAACCAACACCCCGCCTTGATGCATGGTTCAAGGCCCTGCGCCCCCATCAATGGCTCAAAAATCTCCTCATTTTCATACCCATTCTGGCCGCCCACAGGCTTGACGAACCCGGGCTGATCCCGACCCTGCTCCTGGCCTTTGCCGCATTCTGTTTGTGCGCGTCCTCGGTATACATCTGCAATGACCTGTTGGATCTTGAAAGTGATCGGCGCCACCCCCGCAAAAAACGCCGCGCCTTCGCCGCCGGCACCCTCCCTCTGTGGCAGGGCGCATTGCTCGCTCCGGCACTCCTTGGCGCGGGACTGTATCTCGCGCTGCTGGTGGACGGAACGCTCTGGCAATGGCTGACCGGTTACTTCGTGCTGACGACACTGTATTCCTTCGGACTGAAACGACTTGTGCTCATCGACTGCCTGACCCTGGCCATGCTCTACACAACACGCATCCTCGCCGGGGCGGCGGCAATCCAGATGGATATGTCCTTCTGGCTGCTGGCTTTCTCGATCTTTCTTTTTCTGTCCCTGGCCTTTATCAAGCGTTACGCGGAACTGCAGGTCCACCAGCAGGCCGGAAAGGACAAGGCGCACGGCCGGGGCTACGTCACCGATGACTCCCCACTGGTCCAGACCATGGGCGTGGTCGCCGGATACGCGGCGGTCGTGGTCTTTGCCCTGTACTTGCGCAGCGACGATGTCGTCAGGCTGTACTCCAGGCCGGAGTGGGTCTGGGGCGCGGTCCTCGCAGTCCTGTACTGGGTGAGTTGGATGTGGCTGTGTGCGCACCGGGGAAAAATGCACGACGATCCCCTGGTCTTTGCCATCAAGGACGGCCCGAGCCTCCTGGCCGGGGCCTGCTTCGCAGCCTTTCTGGCCGTCGGAACCATCTGAACACGCAACGTATCTCACCTGAACCACACAGGAGTTGAGGCATGACCACCGCTCAGAAAATCGTCATCATTGGCGGCACCTCGGCCATTGCCGAGCACTGCGCCAGATTGTGGCTGGAACGGGGCGCCAGCGAACTGCTCCTCATCGGCCGCAATGCCGAACGGCTCGAACGGGTCCGCGCGGATCTGATGGTTCGGCATCCCGGCTGCAAGATCAGCATCCTAACCGCGAGCCTCACGGAGTTACCTGGTATCAGGGAACTGGTCGATGCGGCCTGTGCAGGCTCAACTCCTGACATCGTTCTCGTCGCCCACGGCTCCCTGCCTGACCAGGCGGCCTGCCAGCACAACCTGGACGAGGCCCGCCAAGCGCTGGAAATCAACGCCATCTCCCCGGCTCTCATCGCCGAGGCTTTCGCCGCCCGCCTGCAGCCGGCCGGTCGCGGACAACTCATCCTGATCGGATCCGTGGCCGGGGATCGCGGGCGCAAAACCAACTATGTCTATGGATCGGCCAAGGGCCTGGTCGAACGGTATGCCCAAGGATTGCAGCACCGCCTGGCAGGCACGAATATCTCGGTGACTCTGGTCAAACCCGGCCCGACCGACACGCCCATGACGGCCCATCTCAAAGGCCAGGGGGCCAAACTTGCCTCTGCGGAGGCTGTCGCGGCCCGGATCGTGGATGGGGCGGCCAAAGGGAAAGCCGTGGTCTATGCCCCCGCCAAATGGGAGCTGATCATGCTGGTCATCAGGCATCTCCCTCGCTTCATCTTCAATAAATTGAACATCTGAACCATGCGCTTTCCTTACAAAGACCGACCCACGCCATTTTTCTTTGTGGCCACGGCCGTGTTCGTCGCCCTGGCGGTCATCGGCGGGGTCCGCTCGTATTCCCCTGTGCCCTTTGCCGACATGTGGAACGGCTATCTCGATTTCTACATCCAGGCCCAAAATGGGAACTGGAGCGCGTGGTGGGCGCAGCACAACGAGCACCGCATCCTGCTGACCAGGATCTTTTTCTGGCTTGATCTGCACTTCTTCGCAGGCCGGATATGGTTTCTTCTGATCGTCAATTATGCATTGATGGGCATGACGTGCCTTGTCTTTTCCCTGGCCATCCGTGAACAAACGGACCGAGGCGGACAATGGCCCATCTTTTTTGTCACGGCGTGGCTTTTCTCCTGGTCGCAGCATCAAAACCTGACCTGGGGATTCCAGAGCCAGTTCATCATGGCCCAACTCATTCCCCTGGCAGCCTTCTACTGTCTGCATCGGGCCGCCGGGCCGGAGCGGAATACCGCCAAATTCCTCCTCGCCACGGCCTTCGGCTTGGCGTCCATCGCCACCATGGCCAACGGCATTTTGGTCCTGCCATTGATGACGCTTCTCGCCATGGTCTTGCGCATGTCATGGAAACGCCACGTTATCTTGATTGCAACCTCGATCTGTGCCGTCACCCTGTACTTTCTGGATTACTCTCATCCAGGAGGCCATGGCTCATTGTTCAAGACAGTTGCAACGGCGCCATTGCCGTGTTTTCAATTCATTGCGCTGTATCTCGGAGGGCCATTTTTTCATTTCACGGGTGGAGGGGACGTCGGATTCTGGATCGCCATGGTTTCCGGATTCTCTCTGATCTGTGTCGCGGCGTTTATGGCATGCAAAGAACTGGCAACACCTGAACGCTCCTCGCTTCGTCTTTCGTTGCTGACATTCGTTCTATATATTGGAGGCACGGCATTCGGCACGGCAGGAAGCCGGCTGACTTTTGGATTGAATCAGGCGTTTGAAAGCCGCTACTCCACACCGGCCCTGATGGCCTGGGCGGCACTCTTCGTAATCATGATCCCGAAGCTCCATGGGGCAAAGAAGGAATGGCTCCTGCCCCCCTGGACCTGTTTCTTCGCCCTGCTGCTGGCTGCGCTACCGATGCAAACCAAGGCATTATCCACAAAAGAAAATGTTCTCTTCGAGCGTACCGTTGCCGCGCTGTCCCTGGAACTGAACGTCAAAGACCATCAGCAGATCATGAACGCATTCCCATTTCCTGACTGGGCGCTCTCCCTTGCCAAGACGCCTTCACAGCTCAACCTCTCCATCTTCGGCCTGCCACCAATCAAAGACGCACGAGACCGGCTTGGCGCCCCGGCACCCCCCCAATCCCAGACGCGTTCCAACATTGGCAATATAGACGCCTTGTACCTGATCCCCGGAGAGCCGGATTTCATTGGCGTGCGCGGCTGGTTTTTCGACCGCGAGGCCAAGCGTGTGCCCGCAACGGTGGACTTCGTGAACCAGGACAATCTCATTGTCGGCATGGCCTTGACCGGCCAGCCCCGTTCGGACGTGGCTGGGGCAGTCGATCCGCAGGCGGCGGAATCGGGCTTCAAGGGCTATCTGCTGTCCTCGGCGCTGGGACAAATTGTCGAAATACGCGATGCCCAGGGCCACCCCGGTTTCAGCATTCAACTCCCAACCGTCAAACAGTGACGCCCGTGAACACACACCAAGACAAAATCATCATTCCTGGTGGCGCCGGTCTGGTCGGCCAGAACCTTGTCGCGAACCTGAAACGGATCGGCTATTCCAACCTCGTGGTCCTGGACAAGCACGACGCGAACCTGGCCATCCTGCGCCGCTTCCACCCGGACATCGTCGCCGAGCACGTTGATCTGGCCGACCCGGGGGATTGGCAGCACCATTTCTCCGGAGCCAACGCCGTGGTCATGCTCCAGGCCCAGATCGGCGATCTGCAATCCGAACCGTTTCTGCGCAACAATGTCACGTCAACCAAGCTGGTTTTGCAGGCCATGAAAGCCCACGCCGTACCCTATCTCGTGCACGTCAGCTCCTCGGTCGTGGAGTCGGCCGCTCACGACCTCTACACCAATACCAAGAAGGAACAGGAACGGCTTGTCCTGGAAAGCGGCATCCCGCATATCGTCCTGAGGCCGACGCTCATGTTCGGCTGGTTCGACCGTAAACATCTTGGATGGCTCTCCCGCTTCATGCGCCGCATCCCGGTCTTTCCCATTCCCGGGGACGGACGGTTCATGCGCCAGCCTCTCTTTGCCGGTGATTTCTCCAGGATCATCGTCTCCTGCCTGGAGCGCAAAATCGCGGGACAGGTCTTCAACATCACGGGCATGGAGAAGGTCGATTACATCGACATCATCCGGGAGATCCGCCGCGCGACCCGAGCCAGGACACTGCTCGTCTCCATCCCCATCGGCGTGTTTTCCTTTCTGCTCAAGACCTGGGCGCTGTTCGACAAGAACCCGCCGTTCACCGCCGATCAGTTGCACGCCCTGGTCGCCCATGACGAATTCGAAGTCATCGACTGGCCAGGTATTTTTGGCGTTACAGCCACACCCTTCGCCAAGGCCATCGAAGAAACCTTCACGGATCCGGTTTACAGCAAGGTGGTGTTAAAATTTTGAACAACGCAGGCAAGAAAATCGCCGTCGTAGGCGCAGGGCCCATGGGGCTCGCCGCCGCCTACCAACTGGCCAGGGACGGGTTCAAGCCCATAGTTTTTGAAGCCGACGACCGCATCGGCGGCATGGCCGCGTCGTTTGATTTCGCGGGAGAAACTCTGGAGCGGTATTACCATTTTCATTGCACATCCGACCATGCCTTCCTGCGCCTGCTCGACGAACTGGATCTGGCCGGCTCGATGCGCTGGGTCGAGACGAAAATGGGCTTCTGGTATCGAGACAAAGTCCAGCCGTGGGGAAATCCAGTGGCGCTGTTGCGCTTTCAGGGCCTGAGCCTTTCCGCCAAAATCCGGTATGGACTGCACGCCTTCGCTTCCGTCAAACGCACCGATTGGCGGGATCTCGACCATGTCGAAGCCACGGCATGGATCAGAAAATGGGTGGGAACGGAAGCGTACGACGTGTTGTGGCGAAGATTGTTTCAATTCAAGTTCCACGAATTCGCCACGAACCTCTCGGCCGCCTGGATCTGGAGCCGGATCCGCCGCATCGGACGGTCGCGGTCGAGCCTGTTTCACGAGCAATTGGGCTATCTGGAGGGCGGCTCGCAGGCGTTGCTGCATAGGCTCAAAGAGGCCATCGAAGCCAGCGGTGGGGAAATCCGGCTGCGCACGCCTGTCAAACGCATCCTGCTGGAAGCCGGAAGGGTGCGCGGCATCGAAACGCAAAGCGGGGTGGAGCCCTACGACGCGGCGATCAGCACCATTCCCCTGCCGTACGTCCCCGACATCATTCCGGACTTGCCAGCAGCCATCAGGGATCAATACCGCCTCGTGGACAACATAGGCGTGGTCTGCGTGGTCGCGAAACTGCGCAAGGCCGTGACGGAGAACTTCTGGCTCAACATCAATGACGACCGCATGGATATCCCGGGTTTGGTCGAGTATACCAACCTGCGCCCCTTGAGCGGACATATCGTCTATGTCCCGTTCTACATGCCGACGACGTCGCCGATGTATGCCGAAGAAAACAGCTTTTTCCTGCAGAAAGTCCGCGCGTGCCTCAAGATCATCAACCCATCCCTGACCGAAACGGACTTTGTGGACATGTCCGTTAGCAGGTATCGTTTTGCCCAGCCCATCTGCCCCCCCGGATATCTGGACAGGCTGCCGCCGGTCGCATTGCCGATAAAAGGCCTGTTCGTGGCCGACACGTCTTCGTACTACCCCGAGGATCGCGGCATCTCGGAAAGCGTCGATTTCGGCCGGATGATGGCGCGCATGGCGACACGGCAGGGCCGGGCATGACCAGGCTGTTCGCGTCCCGCCAGTTCCTGTATTTCCTGCTGACCGGGGGCCTTGCGGCTGTGGTCAATTTTTCGTCCCGCATTGTGCTCAATGTGTGGATGGGTTTTTCCGAAGCAATCATTCTGGCGTATCTCATCGGAATGATCACAGCGTTCTGCCTGGCGCGTCGATTCGTGTTCACCGCTTCCACAATGCCGTTGCGACGCTCGGCCCTGTTCTTCACTCTGGTCAACCTGGCGGCAGTGCTGCAGACGTGGCTGATCAGCATGGGATTGTCCATGTACGTCTTGCCTGCGATGCATGTCACGCGACTCGTTCCCGAAATCTCGCATGCCGTCGGCGTGATGGTCCCGGCCTTTACAAGCTATATTGGCCACAAATATGTGTCATTTCGGTAAAATGAACATGGAATTCAAACGTCATATTTCAAAAATACATGGTGAGGCATGAAAAAAATCTCCTCTTGGGGCCGCTTGAATGCGGAAGCACACGACCTCGTGTCCTTGAATGACCCCTTCAGCGCCATGGCCCAGATCAAAGGCGGCAAAGGCATCGCCCACGGCATGGGCCGCAGCTACGGAGACGTCTGCCTCAATCCCGGCGGCGTGCTCTGGAATACGACCCGGCTCAACCATTTCGTGCGCTTCGACGCCACTAGCGGCAGGCTGACCTGCGAAGCGGGTGTGTTGCTGCGCGACATCCAGCAGGTCATGATCCCGCAGGGCTGGATCCTGCCCGTCACTCCCGGCACGCAATTCGTGACCGTGGGCGGCGCCATCGCCAACGACGTGCACGGGAAAAGCCATCATAAGACAGGTTCGTTCGGGAATCATGTCCGCCGACTGACCCTCCTGCGCACGGATGGTCAGCGTCTGGAGTGTGGGCCGGAACAGAACCCAGAATGGTTTTCCGCCACGGTCGGGGGACTCGGATTGACGGGACTTATCCTCCATGCGGAACTGCAGTTGCAACGCGTGACCGGACCGTGGCTGGAAACGGAAACCATTCCTTTTGCCAACCTCGACGACTTCTTCCATCTGGCTCATGATTCGCAAGACTGGGAACACACCGTGGCCTGGATCGATTGCACGAGGCGAGACGACACCCGCGGCATATTCATGCTCGGCAAGTACGCGGATACGCCACCAAGACAGCTCCCGCGAAACCGAGCCCTGACCGTGCCTTTCGTGCCGCCGTTTTCCCTGGTCAATCCTCTGACCCTGAAGCCGTTCAACACTCTCTACTACACTCTCAAGAAGAAAGGGGCCGGCCGGGCCGTGGTGCACTACGGACCCTTTTTCTATCCTCTGGACAACGTGCTGGAATGGAACAGGATGTACGGCCCTCGGGGATTTTACCAGTACCAGTGTGTTGTTCCGGATACCGGAGGGCAGGAAGCCGTGCGAACCATGCTTGCCGAAATCGCCAGACACGGCATGGGATCCTTTCTGGCCGTGCTCAAGACTTTCGGAGACGTCCCACCAGTGGGAATGATGAGTTTCGCCCAGCCGGGCATAACCCTGGCGCTTGATTTTCCAAACAATGGCCCGACAACGCTGGCTCTTTTCGAACGCCTCGACGCCATTGTCCGCGAGGTCAAAGGACGTCTGAACCCTTCCAAGGACGCCAGGATGCCACGGGATCTGTTTGAAGCCGGTTATCCCGGCCTGCATGGTTTTTTGAAATTTCGTGATCCGGGCATGAGCTCAAGCTTCTCGCGCCGGGTGATGGGCTTTTGATCGACCGTATTCGGAAATCTGCCCCCGATGCCGTTCATAAGCCAAGGGCGTCTTTGTGCCACAAGCAAAATATAAAAACGGCTCCCGTCGATATGACAAGAGCCGTCCAAACTGAGGCCGGAAGACGTTCGCAAACCTCAGGATTATTCCTTCTTGGTCGGCGGCGCGACCACGGTGATGCGGTCCTTGATGGCTTCGTACTTGGCTGGCCCGATGCCCTTTACTTCCATGACTTCTTCCACCGTGGCAAAGGGATGCGCCGTGCGGTACTCCACAATCTTGGCTGCAATGGCCGGGCCAATGCCCGGCAATTCAGTCAACTGTTCCACGGTTGCGTTGTTGATGTTGATGGCATCCTGGGCCAAGCAGGGCGCGGCCCAAAGAAAACACAGCAGAAGCACACAGACCATCATCTTGAGCACATTCTTCATCGCAAAACCTCCTTTTTGGTTTTGCGCGCCGTATAGCATACTTTTATTTTTCAAAACAACTTTTTTTATTGTAGTACAATAAAAAAATTGTACTACAAACAATAAAGATGTGACATTCGCTCAAAAATAAAAAATACTGAAAATTAATCAGAATTGTTTTGATTATCCGGCTGAACATGGTGAGATGAGATAAAAAAAGCCGACCCAAAATTACAGACCGGCCTTTCACGAGCATGCGGCAGAATCACAACATCTTCAAATCCCAGTTCCACAGGCCCTGGCGCTCCTTGAGCGCGACCTTATCTGGCACGGGCTCGTGCAGACGCGCCAGGAGGGCGTAGCCGGCCTTTTCCAGCTCCACCCACTTCTCGCTCAAATCGATGCCCCAGTTGGGGAACGTCCAGACAAGCTGACCGTAGGTCCGGGACCAGAACTGCTCTCCCTTGGGACTTTGCACGGGTTCTCGTTCACGGAGCGCCTCCGAACGGATACGCGAAACGCAGAGCGGATGAATGCCCTTGACCAGCACACCCAGGGGCAGGGGCGAGAGGGCGGGCAGCTCCAGAAACCCTTCCCGGTCCAATTCCGGGCTGACAAAGGCTCCGGCAAAGCCCATGCGGCCCAGTTCGGCCAAAGCCAAGGGGTTGGCCGTGTTGCACATGGGACCGGCCCAGAAGGTCTGGCGCTCGGGCTTGGCAAAAAGGCCGGCCTGCCACGGCGCGCCCAGCACGAAGAGCTTGGCCCCCAAACGGGTCATGGTTTCCAGACAGTCGACCCAGGCCTTTTCCTCGCCCGGCCAGATGACGGGCGGCAACCACCACCAGATGCGGCCAAAAATCGTGCGCGAGATGTTCCGCTCCACTCCGGGCGTGAGCCAGACCGCCTGCTCGCTCTGGTTGCCGAGCCGGGCGGGCAGGCTTCTCCAGACATCCATCTCGCGGGCCTTGCCCTTGCGCCGCACGCCTTTGGGCAAGGCAGGAACAAAGGTTGATTCCGGGGTCGGCCGATCGAAAACAAGATCCTTTTTCAGGTCCGCGATCAACGTCTGCAACTCCCGCTCCCTGCGGTCGACCAGAAAGACCGGCGCACCCTGCGGGGCTGGCCGCCCCTGGCCTTTGGGCAGCTCCAGGCGTCCGCCCTTGGGGATGTCGCGGCGAATTTTCACGGTCTGGTGACCGGCATCACCCTCGTAGCCGATGCGCAGGAGGTCCCCGCTCTTGAGCGCCTCCCGAGGAGAGACGTGCGCGGCCTTGAACCCGCCCTGAACCTTGCCGACCATGCGTCCGGAAGCGGTCTGTTCCCGATCGGCAACGGGATTCGAGGGCCGGTGGCCAAGAAAATTGTAATGCGTGGACGGTCGGCCCAGGGCCATGTCCAGAAGTTCCAAGGCCGCCTTGCGCCGAACGGGATCGTTCCCCTCGTCGCGAAGCATCCGATAGGCCGTGACCGTGTAGAAAACGTAGTGCGGCCCCTTCTTGCGGCCCTCGATCTTCCAGGACGCCACCTTGTCCACTCCGGCCAGGGGTCGGACCAGGACATCAAGAGACAGATCATCGCAGGAAAAAAGGGCGGCCTTGTGACTCTTTTGCTGATACTGTCGGCGGCAGGGCTGCACGCAACGGCCACGCAGCCCGCTTTTGCCTCCCAGGTAGCTCGACCAGTAACAGCGGCCAGAAACCGCGTAACACAGGGCGCCGTGCACAAAGACTTCCAGGGTCAGATTCTCGGGACAGCCCGCCGCCACGGCCTTGATCTCGTCGATGGAGAGTTCCCGGGGCAGAACCAGACGGTCCACGCCCAGGGCCGCGATGCGGGGCAGACCCGCGACGGTCCCGCCGTTGGCCAGGGTCGAGAGGTGCAATTCCCCCGTGAAGCCGGCTTGCCGGGCCAGGGCTGGCAAGCCCAGGTCCTGGACAATGAGCGCGTCTGGACCCACCTGTCGCGCGAGACGGTGGATGAGCCTGCCGGCCTGATCCAGTTCCCCGGATTTCAAGAGGTTGTTCATGGCCACATGGACCCGCACGCCGCGGGCATGAGCCAGTTCGGTCAGGGCCGCGAGTTCGGACAGGGAGAAATTCTCCGCCTCCATACGCGCGGAAAAATTCTTGAGCCCGCAATACACGGCGTCCGCTCCGGCCGCGATAGCGGCCAAAAAGCTGTCCGTGTCGCCGGCAGGAGCGAGGATTTCAGGCGATTTTCGTGTTTCCATGACAGACCAGCGGCAGGGGCCGGATGAGGATTGCCGGGGCAGGAGGCCGACGGCACCGCGCACGCATGATGACCAAAGGCGGAAGACTTCGGGTAGCGTACCGTGACGGGGGGGTGTCAAGAACCAATGCGGGTGAAAACCATTCCTTGTGGGCGGATGGGGGATATCGCTGAAAAAAACAACAGCAACCGCCAGGACATGCCAACAAAAGGCTCGAAACAGATTCCGGAAACAATTTGTTCACGCGCAGGGGCCGGGACGGTTTGCTCCAAAAGATGCGAAACGACCTGGCCCAATGCGGCGCAGAATCATCCCGGCGCACTGTCCACGCCCCCTGCCGGCCACGTCAGGTCATCCAGGGGGCCCAGATCCGCCAGGACCTCGCCAACTCGCGCGTCCAGAAACAATTCGCCCGCCACGGGCGGACAACGATAGACAAAGGCACGCCCCAGCAACGCGAAGCGCAGGGTGTGGGCGTGCAGGTACATGCGGTCCGGCCAGTCCGGAACCATCGGGTGGTAGAGGGCATCGCCCAGAATTGGCGAGCCCAGACTCTTCATGGCCACACGCAGTTGGTGGGTACGCCCTGTCAGAGGCTTGAGAACGAAAAGACGCATGCCCGGCGCGATGGAGCGGGTCACGAAACGGGTTCGGGCCGGGCGATCCATGGTCCGGACCAGCTTCCAACTCCCCCGGCGGGAGCGGACCATGTCTCCAGCCACCAGCCCCTGTTTCTTGCGCGGGGTCTGGTCCGAAAGCGCAAGATAGTACTTCCCAACGGCCCGGTCCCGAAACAGACCGGCCAAGATCGCGGCCCATTCCCGGGTTTTGGCCAGCAGCACGATCCCGGACGTGGGCTTGTCCAGGCGGTGGACCGGAAAGACAGGCATGCCCAGCCAGTCCCGGACCAGACTGCACAGCCCGGGACACCCGTCGCGGTCATGAAAATCAAGGCCCGGACCCTTGTCCAGGACAAGGAATCCGGGCTCTTCGGCGAGAAGGGCAACGCCCTGCCAAGGCCTCACCATCTCTTGTACTTTTTCTTTTGCTTGTAATGGCCGGGGGGATATTCCCTGCTGTGTTCGTGATAGCGGCGATACGGTTCATCCAGATCCAGTTCCAGGGTCACGGGACCGTCCAGGTGGACATGCAGGTCGCGCGGCAGGCGCTCGGACCTTCGCCAGCCCCCGTCAAGATAGAAGTAGAGCCGTCGGTCCAGGTCGAAATACACGCCCGCATCGGGATAATAGTAGTACCGGTACATATGCCGGTGCCCATAGCCCCGGTCATACCCCCGGTGTTCGTAACGGTTTGGCGGAGCCGGGGCGACGATACAGCCCTGCAGAACCAGCAGGGTCACAATCACGGTCAACCAATGTCTGATGCGCATGAAAACCTCCATTCACAAACGTTGCATCACCTTGTTGCGGCGTCGGGACAATGCCTGCCGCAGCAAGAAAAAACCCAACGCCATCGACACAAAACTTCCTGCAACAATTCCCGCCCGGGCCGCTTCAAGCTGCGCTGTGCCAGGCCCTGGGACCAGGGCCAGGGCGTACAGTCCAGGAACCATTCCCGCACCGCACAGCGTGGCCGTCGCGCCCATTTCCTTCCAGCCGACCCCGGCGGGCAGGGCGCAGATCCGCAACCGGACCAAGGCCCAAATCACTCCAAAAACCCCCAATGCTTTGCCGGGAAAAAGACCAAGCGCGGCTTGCATGAACCAGATCCCGGCGGACGCATCCCAAGGCTCTTCTCCAGACAAAGCCCCGATGTTGACAAAGACAAGTACTGGATAACTTATCAAGCACACCAAAGGAAGCAAGTCCCGTTCCAACCCGTGCAGGACGGATCCGGTCCCGTCCCGGCCTTGGGCCGGGATGCAGCAGGCCAACAAGGGCCCCACCAGCGCGGCATGCACGGCGCAGTCGGCCAAGACAACCCAGGCCACGACCGCGGGAAACAGATACAGGGAGACGGACCGCACCCCCCCACGGTTCATGCATGCAAGCAGGCCCAGGCACAGTCCAGCCACGGCCATGGCTGGCCAAGAAAAAGGCGGAGCCAGGACCACGGCCATGAGAACCGCCCCGGCAAGGACGGAGAACATGGCCGCGGTGGCGAAAAAAACCTTCAACGCTCCGGGCACGCGATCTCCCAGCCAGGACAACGCGGCCAGCCCCAGGGCCATATCCATGCCCAGGGTCGCAACCCACGCAGTCTGCTGGTTCGGATCGCCGCCCCCAAAGGCAAAATGTATCGCGGCCGACACAGTCATCCCGCCCAGGGCCGCGGCCAGGGGCAGACGCAACCGCTCCGGTCCGCTCAACTCACCGTCCACAAAGGCCCGTTTGCATTCCAGGCCCGTCAGAAAAAGAATCCCGGTCATGAACATCTGATTGATCCAGGCCGCCAGAGGGCGACCCAGGCTGAGCGCTCCGAGGGACACGGTCAGGACAGGCTCCCGGACCAGGGCGTACCAAGGAGCCAGATTCGTGGCGACGGCGATCAACCCCAGAACGGCGGCCAGAATGGCAAGCACCCCGGCCAGGGCGTGCCATCGTGTGAATGCTTTGCAGGATGTCGAAATCATGAGGTAGACCCTGGTTCGGGTTGCGGAAGGCCTGGCATGTCCCGACATGATCCTTCCATGACGGGAGGAAATGCATTCCTTCCCGTCTTGAAGTTTGCCACCATGTCCTCTACTCAGTAAATACCTAGTTTTTCCCAGTCGGCTGTGAAAGAATTGCACCTCGCTTACAAGGAGAGCCCACATGGACTGCTTTACCGGAAAACTCTGGCATCACCTGCCTTCCAAGGAAGTCCTGGCGGTTTTCCAGGTCGACCCGGACAAGGGTCTGGACACCCTGCAGGTCAAGTGGAGAACCGACGAATTCGGTTCCAACGCCCTGACCACGCGCCGAGGCAAGACCAAACTGGAGCGCTTCCTACTCCAGTTCCACCAGCCCCTGGTCTACATCCTCCTCGCGGCCGGAATCGTCACCGCGGCACTGGGCGAAGTGGTGGATTCCACCGTCATCGTCGCCGTGGTCCTGGTCAACGCCCTGGTCGGATACATCCAGGAAGCCAAGGCTGCCGGCGCACTGGAAGCCCTCGCCAAATCCATGGTCACCGAGGCGGTGGTCATCCGTTCCGGGGCCACGCGACGCGTGGCGGCGTCGGAACTGGTCCCCGGCGACGTGGTGGTCCTGCGCTCGGGGGACAAGGTCCCGGCCGACCTGCGTCTGTTTTCCGTCAAGGATCTGCGCGTGGACGAATCGGCCTTGACCGGCGAATCCTTGCCCGTGGGCAAGATGACGGACCCCCTGCCGCAGGACGCCGTTCTGGGCGACCGGCGCAACATGGCCTACGCCTCCACCCTGATCACCTACGGCCAGGCCATGGGCGTGGTCGTGAGCATCGGCGATTGCACGGAAATCGGCCGCATCTCGACCATGGTTTCCGAGGCCGACGAACTGGCCACCCCCCTGACTCGCAAGATCGCAAGCTTCAGCCACCTGCTGCTCTGGGCCATCCTCGCCCTGGCCGCCCTGACCTTCGCGGCCGGCATGATGCGCGGCGAGAAAGCCGCGGACATGTTCATGGCCGCCGTGGCCCTGGCCGTGGGCGCCATCCCCGAAGGCCTGCCCGCCGCCGTGACCGTCATCCTGGCCATGGGTGTTTCGCGCATGGCCGCGCGCGGGGCCATCATCCGCAAACTGCCCGCGGTGGAGACCCTGGGCGGGGCCTCGGTCATCTGTTCGGACAAAACCGGCACCCTGACCGAAAACCAGATGACGGTCACCGCCATCTACACCGGCCGTGCAAACCACGATGTCAGCGGCACGGGCTACCGGCCCGAAGGAAACATAGACGGATTCAACGACCATAATCAGGCCCTGCGCACCACGCTTCTGGCCGGCCTCCTGTGCAACGACACCCGCATCGAATACCTGGAGAGCGGGGAAAAAGTCATCGGCGATCCCACGGAGGCCGCTCTGACCGTGGCGGCGGCCAAAGGTGGCCTTGATCTTGAGACACAGTCGCGCAGCCTGCCCAGACTCGACACCCTGCCTTTCGAATCCGAACACCAGTACATGGCCACCCTGCACGATCAGGGGGTTACCCTTCCGCGTCTGGCCTTCTTCAAGGGCTCGGTGGAAGCCGTGCTCGCACGCGCGGCCATGGAGCTACAACCTGACGGAAGCCTTGCCGCCCTCGATCCGGAGATCCTCCGCGCCGAGGTCGAACGCCTGGCGCTTTCCGGCATGCGCGTCCTGGCCATGGCGTGCAAGGAACTGCCCAAGGAAACCTCTTCCCTTGACCACGGAGACGTGGCCTCCGGCCTGATCTTCATCGGCCTCACGGCCATGATCGATCCGCCACGCCCCGAGGCCATCAAAGCCGTGCAAGCCTTTCGCCACGCCGGAGTCGACGTCAAGATGATCACCGGCGATCACGCGGCCACGGCAGCGTCCATCGGTGTTCAATTGGGCCTGGGCATTAAGACCTGCCCCGGTCGACCCACCTGCCAGGTCATGACCGGTTCGGAAATGGCGGCGCTCACCGACAAGGAACTGGTGGCCCGAGCCGCCCCCACCTCTGTCTTCGCCCGGGTTTCCCCGGACCAGAAGCTCAGGCTGGTCATGGCCTTGCAAAGCCAGGGCGAAATCGTGGCCATGACCGGCGACGGGGTCAACGATGCCCCGGCCCTGAAGCAGGCCGACATCGGGGTGGCCATGGGCAGGGGCGGCACCGAGGCGGCCAAGGAGGCCTCGGACATGATCCTGACCGACGACAACTTCGCCACCATCGAGGCCGCCGTGGAAGAAGGCCGCGGGGTGTACGACAACCTGCTCAAATTCATCGTCTGGACCCTGCCCACCAACGTGGGCGAAGGCTTGGTCATCCTTGTCGCCATCCTGCTCGGGATCGCCTTGCCCATCCTGCCGGTGCAGATCCTGTGGATCAACATGACCACGGCCGGATGTCTGGGGCTCATGCTCGCCTTCGAGCCCAAGGAGCCGGGCATCATGGACCGCGCCCCCCGCGACCCGCGCATGCCCATCCTGGACACGGCGCTCTACTTTCGCATCCTGCTGGTGGGCACGCTGCTCCTCATCGCCGCTTTCGGACTTTACGAGTGGGAGCTGCAAACCACTGGCGTGCAGGAACAGGCCCGCACCGTGGCCGTCAACGTCTTTGTCATGGTCGAAGCCTTCTACCTCTTCAACAGCCGCTCCTTTTCCCGCTCTCCCTTTGCCCTCGGGCTCGGGACAAACCCGTGGGTGGTAGGCGGATTCGTCATCTCGGTATTCCTGCAACTCGCCTTCACCTACGTTCCGTTCATGAATGTCCTTTTTGGCAGCGCGCCCCTCAGCGTCCTGGCCTGGCTCAAGATCCTCGGGGTCTCGGTCCTGGCCTTTATCGTCATCGAGATCGAAAAATGGCTCCGCAACCGCCCTGCGCAAACCGTTGGAACAGAAGCCTGAAAAGTCCGGCCTCCTCTTTTCCCCCTGGCGCCCGATCCACTGAAAAATGGGTCGGGCACCTGTCATAACCATTGACCACGGCTCGGCCATGGGCCACAAGTCCGCCTTTCACCACCATCACGGGAACACGAGATGAGCAAATCCTACACAATCGTCGGGGCCGGACTCGCCGGATGCGAAGCCGCCTGGCAACTGGCCCAGTCCGGATGCGCCGTGACGCTTTACGAGATGAAACCTCACCGCTTCTCCCCAGCGCATCACAGCGAAAACCTGGCCGAACTGGTCTGCTCCAATTCCTTTCGCTCGGCCGAGCCAGAAACCGGCATCGGCCTGTTGAAACTCGAAATGACCGAACTGGGCAGCCTGGTCCTGGACGTTGCCAGGGGCACCGCCGTGCCCGCGGGCAAGGCCCTGGCCGTGGATCGGGAACTTTTTGCCCGTGAAATCACCCGGCGCATTCAAGAACACCCGCGCATCACTCTGGAGCGAAGGGAAATTTCCTCCCTCGCCGAACTTGACGGGCTAGGACACGAAGCCGTCATCGTCGCCGCCGGCCCCCTGGCCAGCGACCCTCTGTCGGCGGACCTGGCCGCGATCGTGGGACAGGAGGCCCTGGCCTTCTACGACGCCATCGCGCCTATCGTGCTCACGGAGTCGGTAGACACGAACGTGGCCTTCTGGGCCTCGCGCTATGCGCCGGAAGACAAGGATTACCTGAACTGCCCCATGACCCGGGACGAGTATCTGGCCTTTGTGCGCGAACTCGTGGCCGGTGAAAAGGTGGCGCCCCGGGAGTTCGAGACGGAGATCCATTTCGAGGGCTGCCTGCCCATCGAGGTCATGGCTGAACGCGGAGAAATGACCCTGGCCTTCGGTCCCCTGAAACCCGTCGGACTCATTGATCCGCGCACGAACAGCCAGCCTTTTGCCGTGGTCCAGCTGCGGTCCGAGAACCGGGACAAGACGGCCATGAACCTGGTCGGCTTCCAGACCAAGCTCAAATATGGGGAGCAGAAGCGCATTTTCGCCACCATCCCCGGCCTGGAGCAGGCCGAATTCCTGCGCCTGGGCAGTATCCATCGCAACACCTACGTGCGTGCGCCGGAAGTGCTGACGCCGGAACTGGAATTGAAGAACCGGCCTGGCACCTATCTGGCCGGCCAGATCAGCGGGGTGGAAGGATATCTGGAGTCGGCGGCGACGGGGTTGTGGCTGGGATGTTTCCTGGCCGGCAGAGTCGGCCTGCCTCCGTTGGAAACGGCCTTGGGCGCCCTGCTTGGCCACCTGCGCACCCCGGCCAGGCACTTTCAGCCCTCCAACGTGCATTTCGGACTCATGCCCGCCCTGAACGTCAAGGCGCCAAAAAAGAAACGCAAGACGCTCTACGCCCAGCGCGCCCGGGAAAAGTGGGCCGCGTGGCAGGCCAAGTCGGATCTGGAGTGAACAGATGTTGATCTTGCAGGAATAAAAAAAACGATTCTTCCCTAATTTTCATTCGCGAAAGCCGGGCCAGGAAACGAGGGCCGGAACGGTTCGCCTCACTCTTCTCCGACAGGCTTCCACAAAACCATAAACGCCGCCACCACCTCTGGGTCGAAGAGCGTTCCTGCGTTCTCCTGCAGATAGACGCAGGTTTTGGCGTGACTCCAGGCCTCGCGGTAGGGCCGGGTCACGCTCACGGCGTCATACACGTCCGCGACGGCCAGAATGCGCGCGCCCAACGGAATGGCCACTCCAACCAAACCATCTGGATACCCTGACCCGTCATAACGCTCGTGATGATGCCGGACCATGGGGATGACCGGGGCGTATGCCCGGACCGGTTCCAGAATCTTGGCTCCGCGATCGGGATGCGTGCGGATGACCGCGAATTCCTCGTCGTTCAACCGACCCGGTTTATCGAGAATTCCCGAGGGAATGCCTATCTTGCCCAGGTCATGGAGCAAGGCGGCTCTGTGCAGCAGATCCAGGTCCGCATCCGACCAGCCCATCTGCTCGGCCAGTTCCATGGCCAAGGCGGCCACACGATTGGAATGCCCCTGCGTCCAGGGAGATTTTTCATCGACGGCCCGGGCCAGGGCCTCCAGGGTACCCCAGTTGAATTCGTGCAGTTCCCGCAACAGGCGGATGTTGGTGAAGGCCACGGCGATCTGATTCAAGGTCCGACCGGCAAGGTCCAGATGCGCCGCGTCGGCGGACAAGACGTCGCCCAGACACATAAATCCCATGGGAGGCCCGTGCCTGGGCACGGAACAGGCCAGCCCGCTTTGCCCTGTTCTTTCCACGGCCAAGGTCTTCAACTCCGGAAGGGCCGCCTTATCCAGCCACCCCGCATTGAGGAGCCGTCCCCAGAGGGCCTCCAGCTTCTTTTTTTCCATGGCCAAGGTGAACACATCAAAGCCGTGCCCCTGCCCGCGAGAAAAAACGCGGAACACATCCTTGTCCCACAAAAAAAGCGCCGTGACCGAGGGGGAAAACGTGCTTGAAAAATAGTCCAGGGCACTGGTCACAACCGTGTCCACGTCCATGGCCGAAAGAATTTCCCGGTCAATGGCCGCCTGGGCCTTCAGCGCCAAAAACTGGTGTTTGAGTTGTGTGGACATGGCGTTGAACGCATGCCCGAGTTCCTCGATCTCGTCCCCGCTACGGATGTCCACCCGGGCGTCAAAATCCTGGACAGCAACCCGGCAGGTCATGTTCCGCAGCTCCGTGAGTGGAGTCATGGTGCGCCGGATGAGCACCAAGATCGAATACAGCACCAAGCCCAGACTCAGGACCACCAGCAAGGGGAAAAGCCCCATGAATCCGGTCCGGCTCACCAGGGTCTGCTCCTGGGCCTGGATCAAGGCCAACGTCCAGCGGGGAAACTGGTAATGCCCTCCCAAAAATAACTCCCGGAAATAACAGATCGATGGCTGTTCCTCCGGCCACACGAGGATGCGGCCCTGCGTGCGGGACAGTATTTCGGACTCAGGAGCTGGAGGCAACGGCCGGGGCTTTGCCTCGGAGCTGAAGAGCTGCCCGCCGTCAGGCGAAAGGATCCGCAGCACCGTGTCCCGGGGCAGGGGGAGTTCCTCGGCCACTCCCCACAGCGCTTCCGGCAGGATTCTGGCCTCCAGACATTGCCCCCCACCCGGCAGCAGGATGAACATGTCCAGTCCTTTTTCTCCTTTCTCGTCGGCAGACACGCGCAACAGCGCCTTGCCAGAGTGCAAATGACTCCATTCATGCTCCGAAAATGCTTTTTCTATCGCTGACCGAGGAGCGAGATGGGAAAAAAAACGTTGCTCGGACGACTGCGACGCTGGACGCGACAACGTCCGAGGGTGCAAGGACGCATGATCGTCACGGGCCAGTCGAAGGGCCGCCTCCACCTGCAAAAGACGATTCAAAAAAAGCTGGTTGAACATCTCCGCCGTCTTCAACAGATAGTGATCATGGGTTTTTTCCATCTGCTGGGTGATCTGCCAATTCGCCAGGTAGCCGAAACCCAGGATCGGTGCAAAAGCCAGCAGCAGAAAATAACCAAAAAGACGGCCGGCGAGCCGATTCTTGAAGACAATATCGGGAAGCATCATAGTGGGGTGTGCTCTTCGGCCACGCCGAAATACCGGCCATTGTTGGCTCGCACCAAATCATCCCGGGCCTTGGCCGCCATGAACTGGGCTGCACTTTTGCCGTCTGGCCCCTTGCTGTAGAGATCAAAGTCCGTATTCACGGGATTGAGATTGCGGTCCCTGCGCCTTTTGCCATTCAGGCCGGGCGTGGTGCCGCCGTCGATGCGCAGGTATTCGTAAGGATTGCCCCATGCGTCGAGCATGCCGTCCATACCGACGTCAGCCAAAGAGTCGGGCAGATGTCCTGTGGTCTCAACAAAGGCGATGATCTCCGACTCAATATTTTTCAGATCCTGCTTACTCTTCTGATAACGGACGCTCGTCAGAAAGCCTATAAACGGAGGATAGGCGATGGCCGCGAGGATACCGACAATGGCCACCACCACTATAACCTCAACCAGGGTGAACCCCCGCGAGGATCGCGACGTATCAGATTTCTGACGCAGCAATGTTCAATACCTTGTTCAGGTCAGCGGGAATAAGTCTGACGGACTCGGTCATGATAAAGTTCTGCATCGCCCACCAGTAAATGGCAAGACCCGCCCGACGCGCCCGGACGATCAGACCCACGATCCGGCCTTGCGAAGCGGGCAGATCGGAGAGCAACTCCATGCCCCGAGCCTCAATCCGACGTTCCAGGGCCGCGCGCACATCGCCGTTGGCTTGAAGCCAGGTCACGATCCAGGCCGTGAGATCCGCGGGAAGAATCTCGCCATCCACCACCCAGATCCAGGCCAGCCCTGGCACCAGCAGTTCCAAAGCGCCATGCGGACGCGTTTGCCCCTCGGCAAAACCAGTCAAAAACGGAAGCATGGCCCGGGCCGCAGTGCACGCGGCAACGAACACCCGATCCTCTTCCTGTCGAGAACACCGGATGGCCATTTCGGAGAAATGACCGGGTGGAAGAGAGGAATCCTCCGTCGCCCGGCAGATCTCGTTTTCCAGAGTGTAACGCCAGTGTCCCCGGATTTCGGTGCCATCGGAGGACACTGTCAGATGCAGCCCTGGCCAGTCCATTTCCCCGTCCTCGGCGGCAGGGCCGCGCACATACGCCAACAAACCAGCCAGATTCGGACGCCTGGGCGTGACCACGTCCCGCCACAAGGCTTCCCCGTCCCAGTCCTCGCGCATGTTGGATTGGGCCTCGGCCAGGATGCGCACGAAACCTGCTTCCACGTCCGGACCTCCCGAGGCCACAAGCAGGTCCAGGGCGCGCCGGGCCGAAGTCAGACCGTTCAAGGGCTCGATGCGGGCGATGTCGTCGAAGAACCAGGCGCAGCTGGAAAAACTGGCCAGGGCCAGACGTTGCATGAGCAGAATGCGGCAGGCGTTTGTACGCTCGGAGGCAGCAAGGCCTTGGGAGCAATGCCGGGACAAAAAGCGTTCGAGCTCTTCACTTCCGGCCAGGACCAATCCGTACTCCCGCAAGGCCTGGGCCGGGTCGTCAAACAGCGCGCGCCCACCCTTGAAGAAGTGCTCATCCACATAGTATTTCAGATAGTTGAAGCTGCGGCGCAGGGGACGGCGCCAGTCCTGAACCCAGTCCGCATGCCCCCCGTCGGAACAGCCGCAGTGGGTTTTCCAGCGCTCCACCCCGTGCACGCAACTCCAGGACGTGTTTTCATGGATGCGGACCTCGTGCGTGGTTGGATGCGCCGCGAGGTATGCCGCGTAGTTGGTCAGGGCCACGCCATCGCGGCCCTGCCGGGCCTGTTCGATGACATAAGCCAGAGCCATCTCGCCGAACATATAATGATGGCCGTAGGATTCTCCGTCCGTGGCGATACCGCGCAGGCCCGAGGTGAACGAGTTGGCCAGGCGGTTCCAAAAGCTTTCGCCGTTGGCCAGCAGACGCTCGAAAGCCACGGCCCGGGAGAGCGGTCCGTCATAGAAAAAGACGCTCATGGACTTGCCTTGGGACAGGGAAACCATATAGGGGCGCGTGGTGTCGAGGGTGTCCTCGTTCACGGGTGAGAACTCCGCGGCACCAAGCGCCCGCACGGCCTGGGCCTGCCTGGGAGCCAGGATGGTGAAACGGATGCCGGCCGAGGCCAAGGCCTCCAGGGTCGGCAGATCCACGGCGGTCTCGGCCAGCCACATGCCTTCGGGGTCGCGACCGAAACGCGTCCGGAAATCCTGGACAGCCCAGATTATCTCCAGGCCCTTGTCCAAATCCGTGGCCAGGGGCATGATGGCGTGATGATACACTTGGGCCAGGGCGTTGCCGTGCCCGAGCCGGGCCACGCTTTGTCTGTCCCCATCAAGAATGCGCGCGTAGGTCTGCGGAGAATGACGTTCCAGCCAGCGCAACAGGGTCGGCCCGAAGTTGAAGCTCATCCAGGCGTAGCAGTTGACCAGTTCGACAATCTTCCCCGCCACGTCGAGCCTGCGCGCCACGCCCAAGGGGGCATAGCACTCCTTGGTGATGCGACTGTTCCAGTCGTGCTCGGGGGCGGCGCTGCCTTCGGTTGGCACGACGTCGAGCCAGGGGTCGAAACGGGGCGGCTGATAGAAATGGCCGTGGATGCACAGGGCTTTGCTCATGGGGGCTCCTGAACGATGGATATGCCGGACATCTTGAAACAAAACCACAATGCCGTCAAAGCGCAAACCGACGGCAGGGGAGAACGACTTGGGATTCATGTCAGCAAGCGTGGGCTTGACCCGCTACCGCATCGTGGAGGAGGACATCCCCTCTGCCCTGTGGCACGAAATTGAGGACCGTCTGAAGCGCAACGCCTTTCGCGACATCGATGGCAGCGCCGAGGAACGCAGCTTCGGCTGGGTCTCCTTCGACAACATGCTCGATCCGGACTTCGCCCTCTGCCCGCCAGAAAAGGGCCCCTACCTGACCTTCACCCTGCGCCTGGACACCCGCCGCATCCCCCCGGCAGTCATGAAGAAACACGTGACCGTGGCCCTGAACCAGGCCATGCAAGCCATGCGCGAACAAGGCAAAAAATTCCTGACCAAGGAGCAGAAGACCGAGATCCGCGAACAGGTCGAACTGCGGTTGCGCGCGCGGTCCCTGCCCATCCCGGCCTGCTTCGACGTGGTCTGGGACACGACCAGCCAGCAGGTCTGGATCGCCTCCACCCAGCCCAAGCTGACAGATCTTTTCGAGGAACTCTTCACCCACACCTTTGGCCTGCATCTGGAACCGTTGACCCCGTACTTCCAGGCCCTGAAAGACCTGGGCGCCTCACGCCAGGTCGAATTGGACGGATTCGAGCCCACACTCTTCGCCCTGGGAGGCGCATGATGGATCTGGAACGCGCGGAAACGATCAGCTTGGCGCTGGGCCAAGAATTTTTGACCTGGCTGTGGTTCACCACCGAAACCGGCGGCGGCTTGTTCCGGACCCGGGACAACGAAGCCTTCACCGTGGCCGTGGAACAAAAGGTAACGGTCCAGGGCGGAGAGGGAGAGGCCCGGGAAACCGCCGTGTGCAGCGGTCCCATGGCCGAATTTCGCGAGGCCCGGACGGGCTTGGCCATGGGAAAGAAAGTCACCAAGGCCAAGGTGCGCGTCGAAAAGGATGAGGCCGCCTGGCAGGTCCTTTTGGATGCCACGACCTTCACCTTGCAGGGACTCAAGACTCCCAAGGTCGAGATGAAACTGGAGGAAGGAGAGGACCCCGATGCCCGCATCCTGGAAAAAATCTATCTGCTGGAAAAATGCATGGACTTCGTGGATGTCGTCTTTGCGCACTTTCTGCGGTTGCGCTTTGGCCCTGGATGGACAGCGGAGACGGAGCGCGTCCGCGCCTGGGTGCGGGAGCCGTCCCTGCGCTCCTGATCGTGACCGGCCAAGGGCAAAGGGACGAACACGGGACAGGGGTCAGAACAGGTAGCCTTGCAGGGCCTGATAGCTGTCCAGGTCGGCATCGTCGAAACAGGCGCCGATCTGATAGGAATCCAGGCTCTGAAACACCCGCCGACCCTGGCATTGGATGGTGACGGGGCGACCTTCCTGGGGCAGGGCGAAGACAACCTCGAAGCTCTCAAGCACATCCTTGGGCACTTCGCCGTTGCCCCCGTTCCTGGGTAAGACAAGGCTGATGCCGCCCAGAGAGAGGCTGGTGATCTTGCTGGCGTGGAAATACCGCTTCTGATCGCCCGGACCGCTGAGGATAGCCGGGATAGTCTGGTTTTCACGGGGAAACCTGCGCCGATCCTGCAACATTCTATCCTGGCTGGCCTGGGACTCAAGATACTCCTGCAGTACGGCGTCGATAAACCCGGAGAGGGAAACCTTGTTTTTTTTCGCCATTTTTTTCAAACTCTTACTAAATTCATCCGTGGTCCGAAAGCTGATCATCGTGTCTTTAAACATGAGCCCTCCGTATCTTTGCGACGTGGCGCGGGATAGATGTAAGACACTATTGAAGAACCGTGCCGCACGCCACAACAAACATATATATCATAACGTTGCGTTCTTAAACACCCTTTCGGACTTGTCTTGCCCGAGGCGCATTATCCACTTTTTCTGGATTTTTCCCGCTCTGGGCGAGAATTGTCTGACATTTTCCACTCGCCATGGACAACGCGGCCAATCCCTGCCTGTTGCCAGCATGGCGGGGATTGGCTATGTGCCATGTGCTTGGGACTCTTCCTGTTGGCGCGCATCGTGCCCGCCACGGAAACATAACTGGCAGTATCACAATACGGAGGAAGGATGATGCGAAAATGTTTGCCCATGCTCCTGCTGGCCGTTCTGGCCCTGGGGTCGACCTGCTTCGCCGAAGACATGAAAGTGGGATTTGTCTATGTCTCTCCGGTGGGCGACGCCGGATATTCCTATGCCCATGACCAGGGCCGCCTGGCCGTGGAGGCAATGGACGGCGTGAGCACATCTTTTGTCGAGTCAGTGGCCGAGGGCCAGGATTCCGAGCGCGTCATCATGAACATGGCCCGCAAGGGGTATGACGTCATCTTCGCCACCAGCTATGGCTACATGGACCCCATGCTCAAGGTCTCCAAGGAATTCCCCAAGGTCAAATTCCTGCACTGTTCCGGCTACAAGAATTCAGAAAACATGGCCAATTATTTCGGACGGATCTACCAGGCCCGCTACCTGACCGGCATGGTTGCCGGAGCCATGACCAAGTCCAAAGTCATCGGATACGTGGCCGCCTTCCCCATTCCTGAAGTCATCCGCGGCATCAACGCCTTCACCCTGGGCGCCCAGTCCGTGAACCCAGGCGTCCAGGTCCGCGTGGTCTGGACCAAGACATGGTATGATCCGGCCACGGAGAAGGAAGCCGCCAAGTCCCTGCTGGACGTGGGTTGCGACGTCATCGCCCAGCACCAGGACTCCCCCGGCCCACAGGAAGCGGCCCAGGAGCGTGGCGCCTACTCCATCGGCTACAACTCCGACATGAGTTCCTTCGCGCCCAAGTCCCATCTCACTGCCGCGGTCTGGAACTGGGGCCCCTTCTACAAGGAAATGGTCCAGCAGATCAAAGACGGCACCTGGAAGGCTCAGTTCTACTGGTACGGGCTGGACAAGGGCATCGTCGACATCGCGCCCTTCGGCCCCATGGTCCCGGCCGATGTCCAGAAGACCGTGCTGGCCAAAAAGGCCGAGATCACCTCGGGCGCCTACAAGGTCTTCACCGGCCCCATCAAGGACCAGGCCGGAGCCGAAAAAGTTGCCGCGGGCACGGTCATGCCCGACGCGGACCTGCTCGGCTTCAACTGGTTCGTGCAGGGCGTGGTCGGCACCCTGGAATAACGGCCAGTCATCAATGCTCGCATTCTCTGCCGTAAAACGACAGGAGCCCCTGAAATGGGGCTCCTGTCTTGTTTTTTTCGCCGCCGTCTCCCTGGCCTTCATGGTCAGCGGGGCGCTCTTGGCTGTTCAGGGCAAGCCGGCCCTGGGTGGGCTTTGGCTCATGGTGGAAAGCGCCTTCGGATCCAGCCACGCTCTGGAGGATTGCCTGATCAAGGCCGTGCCCATCTTTCTGTGCGCCCTGGGCGTGGGCCTGACCTTCCGGTTGCAGGTCTGGAACATCGGGGCCGAAGGACAGTTCGCCCTCGGCGCCGTGGGCGCGACCTGGGCCGCCCTGACCTGCGCGGACTGGCCCTGGTATGCCCTGCTTCCGACCATGCTGCTGTGCGCATCGGCGGCTGGCGGCCTGTGGGGGGCCATCCCGGCCTTCCTGCGCCTGAAGCTCCGGGCCAACGAGATCATCGTCACCCTCATGCTCAACTACGTGGGCATCCTCATCCTCGAATTTCTTGTCTACGGCGCGTGGAAAGACCCGGGCAGCTTCGGATTCCCCATGACCAGCGAATTCGTGCCCGCAGCCGTGGTGGCGCGCATCGGCGATACGCGCCTGAATTGGGGCCTGGTCCTGTGTCTGGCCGTGGGGGTGCTGATGAGCGTGTTTCTGCGTTCCACCCGCCTGGGGTACGAATTGCGGGCCTGCGGCGAAAACGTCCGCGCGGCCCGCTATGCGCGCATGCCCTACGGACTGCTGGTGGTCCTCGTCATGGTTGTCAGCGGCGCCCTGGCCGGGTGGGCCGGATTCCTGGAGGCCTCGGCCATCCTTGGCCGTCTGCAGCCAAGCATCATGTCCGGGTACGGATACACGGCCATTGTCGTGGCCTGGCTGGCCAATCTGAATCCCTTCATCATCGCCGTGGCTTCCTTTCTCCTGGCCGGTTTGCGCGTGGGCATGGAAACCCTGCAGCTTGACCTGCAGGTCCCGGCGGCCTTCGGCGGCATCATGGAAGGGTTCATCCTCCTGGCTGTACTGGCCGGAGGCTTCTTTTCCCGCTATCGCCTAACCCTGCGGAGGCTCGGATGAGCCCCGAAATCCTGCTCGCGCTACTGGCGGCCACGGTTCAGGCCGGAACGCCCATCCTGTATGCCACCCTGGGCGAGATCCTCACTGAAAAGGGCGGCACGCTGAACCTGGGCGTGGAGGGCATCATGCTCGTCGGCGCCCTGGTCGGCTTCCTGACCGCGCTGCACACGGGTTCCCCGGTCCTGGCCTTCCTGGCTGGCGGGGTGGCCGGAGCATGCATGGCCACCCTGCACGGCGTGGTCTGTATCTGGTTTCTGGGCAACCAGGTCGTCTCGGGCTTGGCCCTGACCATTTTCGGCACCGGCCTGGCCGGTTTCTTCGGCACCCCGTATATCGGCAAAACAGCTCCTGGCTTTGATAAATTTGCCCTGCCCGTTCTGGGCGACCTGCCTATTCTGGGTCCAATTTTTTTCCACCAGGACGCACTCGTCTACGTATCCTATCTCATTCCGCCCCTCATGTGGGCCTTTTTCCGCTCTACCCGTTGGGGCCTGCGCATCCGCGCCGCAGGGGAAAGCCCGGCCGCGACCAGGGCCGCGGGCCTCGACGTGCTGGGATTGCGCTGGGCCGCGCTGCTGGGCGGGGGAGTTCTGGTTGGCTTCGGGGGCAGCTACCTGAGCCTGGCCTACACCCACCTGTGGACCAACGGATTGACCTCCGGACGCGGCTGGATCGCCGTGGCCCTGGTCATCTTCGCTTTCTGGAGGCCCTCCCGGGCCATGATCGGAGCCTATCTTTTCGGCGGAGTCATGGCCTTTCAGCTCCGCCTGCAGGCCATGGGCACGACCCTGCCCTCATCCATCCTGCTCATGCTCCCCTATGTATTGACCATCGCGGCCCTGGCCTTCTCGTCATGGCGCAGCGAACGCACCGAGGCGCCCGCCGCTCTCGGCGTGAATGTGGAACCTTCTGAATAGGAAACATCCATGACCGAAAACAGATACCAGCGCACCTATCCCATCTCCTGGGACCAGTTGCACCGCGACGCCAAGGCCCTAGCCTGGCGCCTTTTGGACAAGGACTTCTTCAAGGGCATCATCGCCGTCACCCGTGGCGGTCTCGTGCCTGCGGCCATCATCGCCCGTGAACTGGACATCCGCCTCGTGGACACAATCTGCGTGTCCAGCTACGATTGGAAGAACCAGAAGGGCGAGGTCAAGCTCCTGAAAGGCATCGAGGGAGACGGCCAGGGATGGCTCATCGTCGACGACCTGGTCGATACCGGCCGCACCGGCAAGCTTATCCGCGAGATGCTGCCCAAGGCCCATTTCGCCTGCATCTACGCCAAGCCCGCCGGCCGCCCCCTGGTCGACACCTTTATCACCGAGGTCAGCCAGGATACCTGGATCCTCTTTCCCTGGGACGCGGAATCGCAATTCGTGCAACCCATCGCCGGAATGCGGCAGGGATAGGCCGTGACCGCTCCTGCCGCCGTCAGTCTGCGCGGCATCACCAAGGTTTTCGGCGCGGTCCGGGCCAACAACGCCATCAGCCTGGACATCCACGCCGGCCGGATCAAGGCTTTGCTGGGCGAAAACGGAGCGGGCAAGAGCACGCTCATGTCCATCCTGGCCGGCCACTATCTCCCGGACAGCGGCGAGATCCTGATCGACGGCCGGCCCCTGGTCCTGCGTTCCACCCGCGACGCCATCAAGGCTGGCATCGGCATGGTCTACCAGCATTTCATGCTCGTGGAGGCCATGACCGTGGCCGAGAACGTTTTTCTTGGCCAGGAACCGGGCTTTTTCCTCTCGCCCCAGGCCATGTGCGACCAGGTCCGGAACCTGGGCCGTTCTTTCGGCCTCGACGTGGAGCCATCCGCTCGCGTGGCCGACCTGTCCATGGGCGAAAAGCAGCGCGTGGAGATCCTGAAGCTGTTGCAGCGCGGCAGCCGCATCCTCATCTTCGACGAGCCCACGGCCGTGCTCACGCCCCGGGAAGCCGACCAGCTCTTCGCGGCCCTCAGGAGCATGGCAGCCCAGGACAAGGCCATCGTCTACATCTCCCACAAACTGGGCGAGGTCATGGCCCTGGCCGACGAGATCGCCATCCTGCGCCGGGGGGAGGTGGTCGATGAAATCCCGGCCAGCGAGGTCCACTCCCAATCCGATCTGGCCCGGCGCATGGTTGGCCGGGAGGTACTCCTGGAGGTGCGACGCGAACCCATGGAACCGCGTCAGAACGTCTTGCGCATGCAGGGTGTGGCATCCGGCATGATGCGAGATATCACCCTCGGCCTGCGGCAGGGCGAAATTCTGGCCGTGGTCGGCGTGGCCGGCAACGGCCAGAAGGAACTCGTCGAGACGATCTGTGGCCTGCGCGCCCCGGACCAGGGTGAGATCACGGTGCTGGGCAAGAGCTGGAACAGCTTTTTCTCCGAATCCTCCTGGCAAGGGGGCCTCAGCTACATCCCCGAGGACCGCATGGGCCTGGCCGTCTGCCGGGGCATGGACCTGGTCGACAATTTCCTCCTGACCACCCGCCAGGGCTACAGCGCCTCCGTCTGGCTGCAGCGGGACAAGGCCAAATCCGTGGCCCAGGAACTGGTCCAACAGTTCAAGGTTTCCCCGCCCGACGTGACCTGCCAGGCCAGGCAACTCTCGGGCGGCAATCTGCAGAAGATGGTCCTGGCCCGGGAGTTCCACCGCCGGCCGCGCCTCATCGTGGCCGAACAGCCCACCCAGGGCCTGGACGTCTCGGCCATCGAGGAGGTCTGGACCACGCTCCTGGCCGCCCGCGAGGAGGCCGGCGTCCTCTTGATCACCGGCGACCTGTCCGAGGCCCTGACCCTGGCCGACCGCGTGGCGGTCATGTATGGTGGCCGCATCGTGGACATCTTTTCCACCGACGACACGGATCGCGTCGAACGCATCGGCCAGATGATGGCCGGCATGAAACCCGATGCCACCAACTGACCGCGTCAACGGTTTCCAACGACTGACGGTGCGCGCGGCCGGCCGGGATTGGCTCCTGGAACGTCCGGCGGATCTGGAATCCCTGTGGTCGGACATGCGCGAGGACGAACCCGGGGCCGAGGACCACATCCCCTACTGGGTGGAGCTCTGGCCCGCGACCCTGGCCCTGTGCGACTGGCTGGCACGGCAGAACCTGTCCGGCACGCGCTGCCTGGACCTCGGCTGCGGCCTGGGGCTGTCCGCCTTGGTGGCCTCAAGCCTGGGCGCGCGGGTCGTGGGGATGGACTGCATGGGCGAGGCCCTGTATTTTGCGTCCAGAAACGCCGCGCTGAACCGTGTCCCCCGGCCCTTGTGGGTGCGCATGGACTGGAACAGGCCGGGCCTGGCCCCTGCCTGCTTTGACCATATCTGGGGAGGCGACGTCTTTTACGAGGGGCGCTTTTTCGAACCTTTGGAACAACTGCTGCTGCGCTGCCTGGCACCTGGCGGTCGGGTCTGGTTCGGCGATCCCGAGCGGACCGTGTCCCGAAGCGTGTGGCCCCGCTTCACCCGCCGGGGCTGGCGTGTCGCCAACCGGGGACAGGTCGTGGTCCCGTTCGAACAGGCGCGCATGACGGTCAACGTGTGGGAACTTTCCCGCCCCCAATGAACACGGAGGAAACATGGGTCAGACGATTCGTTTTGGAGTGTCCCTGGACTCGGACCTCTTGGAGAAGTTCGATGCCCTGTGCGACGAACGCTGCTATCAGACCCGTTCCGAGGCCATCCGCGACCTCATCCGGAACACCCTGGTTCAAAAGGAATGGGAAGACCTGAACCGCGAGATGGTCGGCACCCTGACCCTGGTCTACGACCACCACCAGTCCGACCTGGCCCAAAGGATGACCGAAATCCAGCATTCCTCCCTGGATGTCATCCACACGTCCCTGCATGTGCACCTCGACCACCACAACTGCATGGAAGTGCTCATCCTGCGCGGGCCAGGCCAGGACATCAAAGCCACGGCCGAACGCCTCATCTCCACCAAGGGGGTCAAGCACGGCAAGCTGAGCCTGGCCACCACGGGGCAGGACCTCTCCTGATGCGCGACGTGCAGAGCGGACCAGCCGATGTGGCCCTGCGCATCGACCGGGTCGGGGTCAAGAACCTCTCCATCCCCCTGACTGTACGCGACCGGGCCCGGGGCCGACAGCAGACCGTGGCCCGGGTCGATCTGAGTGTGGACCTTCCGGCCGAGTTCAAGGGCACGCACATGAGCCGCTTCCTGGAAGCCCTGCGCGACATGGACATGACCCTGGACGCGGCCAGCTGCAAGAATCTGCTCCTGGATCTGCGCGACCGCCTGCAGGCCAAGAGTTCCCACCTCTGTTTCCTCTTTCCCTATTTCCTGGAGCAGCGCGCCCCGGTCACGGGCAGCCCGGCCCTGGTGGACTACGCCTGCTTCCTTCGCGGCGTACTGCGTGACGGCGAGGTGATTCTTGTCCTGGGCGTGGAGGTGCCGGTCATGACCGTGTGCCCCTGCTCCAAGGCCATTTCCTCCGAGGGCGCCCACAGCCAGAGGGCCATGGTTCGCATCGAGGCGCAATTCTCGGGTATGCTCTGGCTTGAGGACCTCATCGCCATGGCCCAGGAATCCGGATCGTCACCTGTCTACGCCTTGCTGAAGCGCGAGGACGAAAAGTTCGTGACCGAATCGGCCTTTGCCGCGCCGACCTTTGTCGAGGACGTGGTTCGCAACGCGGCCTCCAGGCTGGCGAATCACCCCAAGGTGCGCGGATTCCGGGTCGAGGTCGAATCCTTTGAGTCCATCCACAACCACAGCGCCTACGCGTGCATAGACCTCATGGACCTTGACGGCTGCACCCCAAAGCCTATGGTGGAACCATGAACGGAGGAACGCCATGATGGACAGCGTACAAGCCATGCAGGTTGCAAGCACCTCGCAGCAGGTCGCGGCCAACAATGTGGCCAACATGAACACGAACGGGTTTCGCAGCAGCCGCGAGGAGCTTGAGACCGGCCCAGGAGATCAGGGCGTGCGGGTCTCGGGCCTCTACGAAAACACCCAGCCCGGGCCACTGGTCGAGGGCGGCGAGTGGGTGGAGACAGACGCGGGCCGAGTTTACGAAAAGACCCTGGTGGAAGCCTCCAACACGGACCTGGCCGAAGAAATGGTCCAGATGATGGAAAACGAGCGTCTCTTCGAGGCCAATGCCGTGGCCCTGCGAACGCAATTGGAGATGAGGGGCAGGTTCATCGACGAAATGGTCTGATTTTTACGAATTCCAAGCACCGGGCCGCTTTCCGCGAGGAGGGCGGCCTTTTCATTGCGTCCAGACCATTGACTGCAAAGCGCTGCAATGCTGGGCGGGATCAGGATGCTGCCGAAAATGGCCGCTAATGCCGTTCCCGGGCCAATTTTCGCAAATCTTCAGAACTGAAGACATACGGTTCGCGACAGAATTCGCAGGTGATGGTCGTGTCCTCTGGGCGTGCGGCCAGGCCCATGATTTCGTCCGGTCCAAGGGTGATCAGCGCCTGTTCGATGCGGTCGCGGGAGCAGGAGCAGTGAAAGGCCACGTCCTGGTGCCCGAGAATCTCGAACGGAATGTCGCCAAAAACGCGTTCCAGAATCTCCTTGGGGCTTATCCCTTCCATCAAGAGCTTGGCCAGGGGTGGCAGGGAGCGGGTCCTTTGCATCAGAGTGTCGAGAGCCTCGTCGTTGGCCGGAGGCAGGGACTGGATCAGGAACCCGCCGGCCGCGACGATCAGGCCCTTTTCGTCCGGCATGGCGGTCAGGCCCATGGCCGAGGGCGTCTGTTCGGACTCGGTCAGATAATAGGCGAGGTCCTCGGCGATCTCGCTGGTCACCAGATTGACCACACCCTGGTAGGGACTTTTGAGCTGCAAGTCCTTGGTCACGCTCAAGAGCCCGGCCCGGCCCAAAGCGCCGGGAATGTCGAAACGGCCGTCCTTGAGCGGCAGATCGACGGCGGGATTGCCGACATAGCCATGAACCAGGCACATGGGGTCGGCCTCGACCACGATCTTGCCCAGGGGCCCGCCCCCCTCGAACTTGAGAGCCACCCGCTGGCGGCCCTTCAAGAGAGCACCCATGAGCACGCCGCCGGTCAGGGCGCGGCCCAGGGCCACGGAGGCCGTCGGTCGGGTCTGGTGCCGAAGGCAGGCCTCTTGCACGGTGGCCGTGGTCAGGCAGGCCAGGGCGCGGACGTTGGCCTGATGGGAGATGACGCGGATGAGCTGGTCCTTCATGGGATTCCTGGCAGAGCCTGGTTGCGGGAAACGATGGGCAGACGCGGACCCAGGGCAATGCCCGCGGGACTGGCGTGCACGACATGGGGCAGGAATTCCACACCTGCGTCCATGGCCTGCCAGAAAAGTTCGGCGAAACGCGGATCGACGAAATCCGCCGGCCCGAAGCACTCTCCGTCTCCGCGCTGCACGGCCAGGAACACCCCCACCCGCGCGCCGCTGACAGCCAGGTCCATGAGTTCAAGCAGGTGCTTCTGGCCGCGCTCGGTCACGGCGTCGGGAAAACAGGCCACCTGGTCCTCGACCATGGTCACGTTCTTGGCCTCGATCCAGAACTCACCCGCGGGACCGATCAGCTTCGCGTCCAGCCGGGAGCGGCCATGCACCGCCTCGGGCAGAAACATGGAATACCCAGAAAACTCCGGCAACGCGCCTGTCTCCCAGGCCTTTTTGAGCAGACGGTTGGGAGTCGTGGTGTTCACCCCGACCCACTGAGCGAAAGGGCGGACCAGCTCCAGGGTGTAGGGCAGCCTGCGACCAGGCGAGGAGGCCGGGGAGATGAACACGTCCATGCCGGGCCGGAGCAGGCCGAGCATGGACCCGGAATTATTGGTGTGCACAACCACGGGTTGTCCGTCCAGCAGGACGTGGACCAGAAAGCGCTTCTCGCGGGCCACGAAGGTGGCCGTGCGGCAGGCGGGATGGAAATTCAGAAGGTGGTGCATTTTTGCGTTGCTTTTCTGTCATAATCTTGACAGTTAGGCAGAATCGGAACAGCGTTGATTCCATCCCCGTTCCTGGAGAGGCCATGTCGCTTGATACCTGTGGAATAATTGGAAAGAGTTCCGCCTTGCAAGAGGTATTTCGAATCCTGGCCAAAGTCGCGCCAGCGGACAGCACCGTCCTGGTCACGGGCGAATCGGGCACGGGCAAGGAACTCCTGGTCCGCGCCCTGCATCGCAACAGCGGCCGGGTGGACAAACCCTTCGTACCCATCAACTGCGGCGCCATCCCCCGGGAATTGCTTGAATCGGAGTTGTTCGGCCACGAAAAAGGCGCCTTCACCCACGCCATCCGGACCAAGATCGGCCGATTTGAATTGGCCCATGGAGGCACGGTTTTTCTGGACGAGATCGGCGAGATGGACTTGTCCCTGCAGGTCAAGATCCTGCGCGTGCTCCAGGAGCGCGAGTTCGAGCGCGTCGGCGGGTCCAAGACCATCAAGACCGACGTGCGGGTGGTCGCGGCCACCAACCGCGATCTGGAGGAGGAAGTGCGCAGGGGCGCCTTCCGCGAGGATCTCTTCTACCGCCTGAACGTCATCCCCATCACCCTGCCGCCCCTGCGCGAACGGGGCGAGGACGTGCTGGTCCTGGCCCGCTACTTCCTGAAGCAATTCTGCGTGCGGCGCGGGGCAGGGCACCTGGACATGGGTGATGAGGCCCGAGACATCCTGGTACGCTATTCCTGGCCCGGCAACGTACGCGAACTGGAAAACTTCATGGAGCGCATGTCCATCCTCTGCGAGGGGGATTGCATCGGCCTGGCCGACCTTCCGGACAAGATTCTGCGCGAAACCGGCGTGGAAGTGCCCAAAAGAGCACCGGCCATCGTGGACGGGATCTTCCGCTGGCCGGAACTCAAAGACCTGCGCGACCATGGGCTGGGCCTGAAGGAGTTTTTGGACCAGATCGAGGAGCGCCTGCTGACCGAGGCCCTGGGCGAGGTGGACGGAATCAAGAACAAGGCCGCCGAAGTTTTGGGCATCAAACGCACGACACTTATCGAAAAATTGAAAAAAAAGAGCATGTTATGATGTTCTGCCCGATTCTTGCTTACAGCACACCGTGCGCGCACACCCCCTGGCCAGCCTGATCTGGCTCCTTTTCACGGCCATATTGGCCGTCCTTCCCCTGCATGCCGCCTTCGGGGCGGCCTTGACATGGAAACAGATGCCCGACCGGGAGGAACTGAGCTTTAGCTTCGAGAGCACTCTGCCCACGGCGGAGCCCAGACAGCGAGGCCTGACCCAGGTCCTGATCGCCATCCCTTCAAGCTTCTGGCAACGGGAACCCCAACCCAAAGTTCCAAACCTTTCCCGCTCCAAGCTGATCAAGGACGTGTCCGTCACTGCGGATGGAATTTTCATCCAGACCCGCTCCGATGATTTCCTGTTTTCCGACTCCCGCGACCCCAAGCGCAAGACCCTGACCGTAACATTCTTCCTGCCGCCAAAGGAGCCCGAGCCAGCCCCCGCCGACACAAGCGAGGTTGCTTCCGACCTGCGATCTGCCGGTCCGGAAACGGTGAACGCCTCGCTCTCCGGTCCGGAGGCCGAAAACACGACCAACCTGGCAGCCATGAACGCGAGTCGGACAAGCGGCAACACAACCGGCCCCAATGCCATCAACATTTCGGCTGCGGACACGGTGGATAACGCCACCCACGGTCTCACGGGGACCGACGCGTCGGCCTCCGCGAACACGACAGACCTGCAACATTCCGAGATTTCGAAACCTTCCGTCCTGCGCGCCAAAATATCGCGAACTGACCAGGTCACGACCACGCAAACCGCTTCAGACGCCGGACAGGTGCCAGACTTCCGCGTGCGGATGCACGTCGATCGGAACGCGACAATCATGGACCAGAACACCTCGATTTCCGGAAACGCGACGCAAGTCGCGACACCCGCACCCACTCCAATGCCGGCACCCGTGGTCGTCGCGACGGACGACACCACGAAGGCCGAATCCGCACAGAGCGGGCCGGTCCAGACTCCCCTTGACGCACCGCAATACGCACAGAACGCAGCCGAAACGCACCCCCCGGCAGCGACCCTTTCCGGGCACGTCCAGGACCATCCACCCCGGGACGCTCCGGCCATGGGCAACGCCACCCCCGAAACGCTCTCTTCCCTCTCGAAAAACGATACCGCAGAGGACGCCCCCAGGGCCCAGAACAATGCCTCGGACCCGACGCGCGCCCCTCGGGACTCCGTTGCGGAGAGTGCGGATGAGTCCGCCCAGGGCAATGCCACCGACGACAACAGCACGGCCGAATTGGAAAACCTGTACGCCAAGGCCCAGAGGGCCATCATGGCCGGCGACATGCAGGGCGCACGCAAGGCCCTGAACGACATGATCAAGCACCCCAAGGTGAACGACGACCTGCGCGTGGAGCTGCTCTACACGTTGGCCGATATCGCCATGCAGGTTGGCAAGGAGGATTTGAGCGGCAATTTCATCGACATTCTCGACGCATACCAAACCGCCATGAGCGCGAACCCCAGTTCCCCCAACGTGCCCGCCGCCCTGGCCTCCATGGCGTACCTGCACCTCAACGTGGGTAATGTGCCCGAGGCCAAAGGGTATTTCGATTTGCTGCGCAGGAAGTATCCGGACGACCCGCGCACGAGCATGATCGACGTGCATTGGGGCGAGCATTATCTGCGCCGCAAGGATTATGCCCGCGCCGCCGAGCATTTCCAGTACGCAATCCAGAACTATCCGGGAAGCAAAGCCCTGCTGCCGAGCACTGTCGGCCTGCTCAAGGCCTTCACGGAGCTGGGTTTCTTCGACAAGGCCATGGAGCTGGTGGACAGCGTTGAACAACGCTGGCCCCGCTACTATCTTTCCGATCCGTCTTTTCTCATGGCCGCAGGATACGCGGCCTCCCTGAGCGGCAGTCTGGACCGGGCCAGGGACTATTTCTGGACCTATGTCAACATCGTGCCCCAGGCTCCGGATGCCGACGTGGCCATGGCCCGCATCGGCGACATTCGCGTCAAGCAGGGTCGGCTGGATACGGCCCGGGAAATCTACCACCGCACCGCCGAAGCCTATCCCGACCGCGAGGGGGGGCTCATCGCCCAGATGCGCCTGGCCGAGGAGGGCATCCTCGACGCACCCTCTCTTGGTGAAATGGACCTTGTTTTCAGCCGTCCCGAATCCAATCCCGAACGCATCTACAACCGCATTCTCGAACACGCGGACAGCCCACTGGCGCCGGTGGCGCGGCTGAAGCTGGCCATGTGGCATCTGTGGGGCAAGAAGTTCGCCGAAAGCATGGAAGACGTGCGCCGCTTCCAGCAGGATTATCCCGAGCACGAACTTTTGCCCAAGGTCCGCGAAGTCGCGGACAAGACCATGCGGGACTGGATCCTGCATGATTTGCAAAAGGAGGATTTCGAGGCCGTCGTCACGCACTGGCGGGAACATGAACAGCTCTTCCAGGACCGCGACGTGGAGCCGCAGCTCCGCTTGTCCGTGGCCACGGCCTTCATGAAAACCGGACAACTTCCGGAAGCCCTGAATACCTCCAAACCCTTGGTTTTCGGCTCCATCCCCCGTGGCAGCCATTCCGAACCGGCCCTGGACCTGACCCTGGCCATGCTCGTCGACCTCCAGCTCTGGCCCGATATCGTCGAACTGGCGAAACACGTCTCGACCTGGAGCTTGGATCAGGACCGGCAGCGGCAGGTCGATTACGCCGCGGCCCTGGCTCACGAAAAACTGAATCAGTCCGCCTTGGCCAAGCCCTTGTGGACCAAGCTGGCCACGGACATGAACCTGACCGACACCCAGCGCGGCTACGCCCACTATTTCCTGGGCCGGGCCGCCATGGCCGCAAACGACATGGAGCTGGCCACCATCCTGGGTCAGGAAGCCCTGGCGCTCCTGCAGAAGGACAAGGAAGACCTCGGCAAGCTCAAGGAAAGCCTGGAACTCCTCATCCAGGCCGCGGACCGCAGCGGACGCCCGCAGGAGGCCCTGGCCTGGAGCCTGGAATACGACGGCTACGTTGCCGAGAACGACGCGGACTGGCCGGCGCATACCTATCGCAAGGCCCTTTTGTTCCGGAAAAACGGGGACATGAACCGCTGGCGCGAACATATGGACAAGCTCAAGAGCCTCTTCCCAAACACCCTGCATGGTCGTATGGCTGCCGCTGAATTGGAAGGGGTCCGCCTGGAAAAAGAGGCCGGACAATTCCGCTAGGGAGGACAACATGAAGATCGATCGCGAACCAGTGGTCGCGGGCCAGTTTTACGCCGGACGCCACGACCAGTGGCTGGCCACCGTGCGGGCCTGCATGGGCCATGGGATGGAGCGAGAACAACGGACCAGGCTGGCCATGGTGCCCCATGCCGGCCATGTTTTTTCCGGGGGCGTGGCCGGGCAGACATTGGCCCAGGCACGGTTGACGGACACTGTCCTGCTGCTGGGCCCCAACCACACGGGCATGGGCGCGCCCCTGGCCGTATGGCCCGATGGCAAATGGCACCTGCCCGGGGCAAGCATGGCCGTGGACGCTGAACTGGCTGCCGCCATTCTGGCCGCCGAACCGTCCCTGACCGCCGACCGCACGGCCCATCTGGGGGAACATTCCCTGGAGGTGGTCCTGCCCTTTTTGTGGGCCAAAAACCCGGACATGCGCATCGTGCCCATCGCCGTGGGCGACCCCAGGCCGCACAAACTCGGCGGGGCCGCCGCCAAGATTGCCGAGGTGCTCACGAACCTGGGCCGGGACGTTTCCGTGATCGTCAGCTCGGACATGAACCATTTCGCTTCCGACGCCAAAACACGAGCCATCGACCAGCGGGCCCTGGACCGCATCCTGACCCTGGATCCCATGGGTTTCTACGGCACGGTACGAGAAGAAAACATCTCCATGTGCGGCGTGCTGCCCATGACCCTGGGCATGCACCTGGCCAACATCCAGGGCGCGAAAAAAGCCGAACTCGTGGCCTACGCCACCTCCGGCGAGGTCAACGGCGACCTGGCGCGCGTGGTCGGCTACGCCGGCGTGATCATCGAATAGCCGGAATCAGTCCCTTCGTTGCCCACAAAAAAGGAGCCTACACGGCTCCTTTTTTATGTCATCGGGTCCAGGGACTTGTCCCTGGCGGAGTGCGGGGCTGGCCCCGCATTCTTTCTCAACCCACGTGTTCCACGTAGGCCTCCACGGTGTTGACCAGCAACTGCGCGATGGTCATGGGGCCCACGCCACCGGGCACCGGGGTCATGGCCGAAGCCACGTCTTTGAGTCCTTCAAAATCGCAATCCCCGATCAGCCCGGCCTCGGTCCGGTTGATGCCGACGTCGATGACCACGGCTCCGGGCTTGACCATGTCCGCCGTGACGAACTTGGGAATGCCCACGGCGGCCAGGACGATGTCCGCCTCGCGCACCTCGGCCGCGATGTTGGCGGTCCGGGAATGGCAGACCGTGACCGTCGCGTTCTTCTGCAGCAGCATGAGGGCCAGCGGCTTGCCGACGATGTTGCTGCGGCCGATGACCACGGCTTTTTTCCCGGCCACAGGAATTCCGTAACGATCCAAGAGGGTCATGATCCCGGCCGGAGTGCAGGAACGCAGACAGGGCAAGCCCAGGGTCAGGCGACCCATGTTCACGGGGTGAAATCCGTCCACGTCCTTGACTGGGCTTATCAGATCGAGACAGCGCTGGCTGTCCAGCCCTTTGGGCAAGGGCAGTTGCAAAAGGATGCCGTCGATGTCGGGATCGTTGTTCAAGAAGACGATGGTGTCTTCCAGCTGGGCTTGGGGAATGTCGGCCGGAAGACGGAAACCCCGCGAAACGATGCCCACGTCGGCACAGGCCCGCTCCTTGTTGCGGACATAGACCTGCGAGGCCGGGTTTTCCCCGACCAGGATCACGGCCAAGCCCGGAGCGCGTCCGTGCCTGGCCGTCAGGGCCGCGACCTGATCTTTCAATTCCTGACGGATGATGGCGGCGGTCTTTTTTCCGTCGATGAGCTGCATGCTGTCCTCGGCTGGGGAAGGGCGCGCCGGCGCCCGGTTACTCGTCCTCGTCAAACCAGTTGGCTGCCATGGCCGGGCCAAAGTAGACGCCCTGGGAATCCAGGTCTTCCTCTATGCGCAGAAGCTGGTTGTATTTGGCCATGCGGTCCGAGCGGCACAGGGAACCGGTCTTGATCTGACCTGCGTTCACGGCCACGGACAGGTCGGCGATGAAGCTGTCCTCGGTCTCGCCGGAGCGGTGGGAAATGACCGTGGCGTAGGACGCTTCCTTGGCCATCTCGATGCAATCCAGGGTCTCGGTCAGGGTGCCGATCTGGTTCAGCTTGATGAGGATGGCGTTGCCCACGCCGCGCATGATCCCGTCGGCCAGAAGGGCCGGATTGGTCACGAAGATGTCGTCGCCGACCAGTTGCAGGCGGTCGCCCAGTGCGTCGGAAAGCTCTTCCCAGCCGTCCCAGTCTCCCTCTGCCAGGCCGTCCTCGATGGACACGAGGGGGAATTTGCCGGCCAGATCCGCATAATAATCCGTCAGTTCCCGCGCGGTGAGGATCTTGTTCTCGCCGGCGAAATGATACTTGCCATCCTTGTAAAATTCCGAGGCCGCAGCGTCGATGGCCAGGGCGATCTGGCTGCCGGGCTGGTATCCGGCCTCCTCGATGGCCTTCAGGATGTACTGGAAGGCCTGCTCGTGGCTGGCGAAGTTGGGCGCGAATCCGCCCTCGTCGCCCACGGAGGTGGCCAAGCCGTCCTTGTGCAGGATCCTCTTCAGGGCATGAAAGGTTTCGGCGCCCATGCGCAGGGCTTCCTTGAAGCTGGCCGCGCCGAGGGGCAGGATCATGAATTCCTGGATGTCCAGGTTGTTGGCCGCGTGGGCTCCACCGTTGATGATGTTCATCATGGGTGCGGGCAGGACCTTGGCGTTGACGCCGCCCAGGTATTTGTAAAGGGGCAGGCCCAGGAACTCAGCGGAGGCCTTGGCCGTGGCCATGGACACGCCGAGCATGGCGTTGGCGCCCAGACGGGACTTGTTGTCCGTGCCGTCCAGGTCGATGAGGGCCTGATCGACTTCGACCTGCCGCGTGGCATCCAGGCCCACGACTTCAGAAGCGATTTCCTCCATGATGTTCCGAACGGCCTGCTCCACGCCTTTGCCGTTGTAACGCTCGGCGTCGCCGTCGCGCAGTTCAAGGGCCTCGCGCGCACCCGTGGACGCGCCTGAAGGCACTGCGGCGCGGCCCGTGGCTCCGGATTCGAGCGTGACTTCAACCTCGACGGTGGGGTTGCCTCTGGAATCGAGGATTTCCCTGGCCCAGATACCTGTGATGGTGCTCATGATTGCTCCCTGCTGTTTGCCGGTACATGTTCTTGGAAATATGCGGCCCAAAGGCCCTGCATGAGCAGGTCCGGGGCCAGGTTGTCGATGCATGCGGTGATGGCCGCGAAATGCGGGGCGAAGCCCCCCGTGGCGATGACGCGCGCCTCCGGGGCGGCCAGGCGCTGCTTGAGCCGGACGATCAGGCCTTCGAGCAAGGCGCCGAACCCGAACAGCACTCCGTGGTTGAGACTCTGCCGAGTGCTGGTGCCGATGTCCAGGTCCGGGCTGTCCAGTTCAAGGCTGATCTGCGGCAGTTTGGCGGTCTGGGTGCCCAGGGCCGTGACCGAACTGAGCACGCCGGGACAGATCAACCCGCCCAGGTACGCTCCGTCCTGGACGCAATCAAAGGTCGTGGCCGTGCCGAAATCGACCACTATGAGCGTCGGGTCGCTCCATTGCCGCCGCGCCGAGAAGGCTCCCAGCAGCCGGTCCGCGCCCACTTCCTGCGGCCGGGCATAACGGTTTTCGAGGGGCAGGGGAATATCGCCAGGCACAAAGAGAGCCGGACAGGAGAAAAAATTCTGGCAGGCCGCCTTCAGAAGACCGCCCAGGGGCGGAACCACCGAAGACAGGACCCAGGCGCGGACCGCATCCTCCCTCACACCTTCGCGGGCACAGATGCCCGCCACGGCAAGGCCCAGTGAATCCGCGGTCTCCCGGTTCGTGGACGGCAGGGAATAGGTCCGACCATGACCGTTTTCATCGGCCAGACAGAGCTTGACGTTGGTATTGCCTACGTCGAAGAGCAAAACGGGATGGCTGAACGCCTTGCGCGTGCCGTGCATCATGGGTGCGGTTGTACCGCATTGGTTTGAAAACTCAAGGACCGGGACGCGCTCTGCCCGCTTGTAACACGTTTTTGATCAGGGTAAGCCGGGCTTCGGCACAACGACACGCAACTTCGGAGGACTCATGGCGCTGAACAAGGAACTGCTGCAAATCCTGGCCTGCCCCAAATGCAAAGGCGATCTGGAACTGCTGGCCCTGGAGGAAGGCCTCAAGTGCGCCGCCTGCGCCGTGGTCTACCCCGTGCGCGAGGAGATCCCGGTCATGCTGGTGGACGAGGCCGTGCCCGTGGCCAGATGGGACCAGGGCGCGCGCGAGAACGGATGAGCAGGAAGCAGGAACGCGAACTGCCGGAAACCCTGGGCCTTGCCCCGGTGGGCGCGGACAGTCACGCCCATCTGGACGGACGCGGCAATGACGTGGACGCGGTCCTGGCCCGCGCCCTGGCCTGCGGGGTGCGCACCGTGGGCAACGTCTTTCTTGGTCCGCAGGCCTATGCGGCGGGCAGGAGCCAGTTCGAGAACCATCCCGGGGTCTTCTTCACCCTGGGCGTGCATCCGCACGAGGCCGTGAACATGACCGCGGCGGACCTTGCGGCCATGGGCCAGGCCTTTGAAAGTGATGCGCGGCTGCGGGCCGTGGGCGAGGTCGGACTCGACTATTATTACGACTTCTCGCCGCGCGAAGACCAGCAGCACTGGTTCCGACGGCAGCTTGAACTGGCGCGGGATCTGAACCGCCGCGTGGTCATCCACTGCCGCGACGCCGAGGACGACTGCCTGGCCATTCTCGATCAGATGGGCTTCGCGGGTCGGCCGCTGTTGTGGCATTGTTTCGGACTGGGGCCGGACTGGGCCGAAACGCTGCTGTCGCGCGGTTGGCATCTTTCGGTGCCCGGCACCGTGACCTATGCCAAGGCCCTGGAACTGCGCGAAGCGGTCCGAATCATTCCTGCGGATCTCTTGCTCCTGGAAACCGACGCGCCCTACCTGTCCCCCGCGCCGTACCGGGGCAAGAAGAATGAACCGGCCCTGCTCGGCTTCACAGCCAGGGAAATCGCCCGCCTGCGCGGCGAGGATATGCACGAGCTGTGGGCTCGATGCGGGGATAACGCGCGCCGATTCTTCGGGGTGGAATAAGGAGGCATGCCTCCGGCGGGCAGGGACACGGTCCCTGCACCCTTTTTGCAGAAAAGCGCCTTGGGGGCGCTTTTCTGCGTCATGGGTCCAGGGGCGAAGCTCCTGGCGGGGGACGGGGCAGCGCCCCGTTTCCCTACTCCACCAGTCCGGGCCGTTCGATGAGCCGCGCGCCCTGGGACAGGAGCAGGCCGCGCAGGGTGCGCTCTGCGTCGGGCAGAAAGCGCAGGCGAATGACGGCCCGGTAGCGGTCGACCACGCTCATGACCGCCAGATTGTCATAGCCCTCCAGGAGAAAACGGTACAAGGCGATCTGGTGGCGCGGCACTTCGGCGTACAGAATCCGGCTCCCCGTCTCGGGGGGAAGCAGGCCCAGATCCCTGGTTTGCCCTCGCCTTGGACGACGCGCGTCCTTCTCAGAGCACCTCATGCCCGTCCTCCGTGACCGCGACCATGTGCTCCCAGCGCACCCCGCCCCACTGCGGGTAATACAGACCCGGCTCCACGGTGATGACCATGCCGGGCTGCAGGATGGTCGGCCGGATGGGCCCCACGCCCGGGGCCTCGTGGGTTTCCAGGCCGATGCCGTGGCCCAGGGAATGGGTGAAATGCTCGGCCACGCCATGGCGGGCGAAATAGTCCCGGGCCGTGGCGTGCAGTTCGTCCGTGGACACCCCGGGGGCCACCTTGGCGATGGCCAGGGCTTGCGCCTCCTGCACCAGATCCAGGGCGCGGCGGAACGCATCCGTGGGCCGGTCCCCGATCCACCAGGTCCGGGTCTGATCAGAGCAATAGCCCTGCAGGCGCCCACCCATGTCGATGAGGACCGGGGTTTGCGGCGTGAGCCGCGTTTCCCCTGGCGTGGCGTGCGGCAAGGCCGCGTTGGGACCAAAACCCACGATGGGCGCGAAGCTCAAAGCCTCGGCCCCGTTGTCGCGAAATTCCCGCTCCAGCATCCAGGCCACGTCCTTTTCCCGCACACCGGGCAGCAGGAGCGGACGCAGACTGTCGTACACCCGCTGGTTCAGGGCGCAGGACTGGCGCAGCGCCGCCAGTTCGTCCGCATCCTTGATTGTGCGCAACTCCTCGACGAGGCGCGGCGCTGGATGAAGCGCCAGCGTCTTGCCCAATTCCAAAAACATTTCCGCGCACATGGCCTGGGTTTCGACCCACAGGTCATGAACGCCCAGGCTCCGCACGAAGGCGGCGATCTTTTCCACCCGTGGCGAGCCGTAGATGTGCACCTGCTCGGCCGGCCAATGCCGGCGGGCCTCCTCGGTGAAACGTCCGTCGGTCAGCAGCCAGTCCGGACCGTTCGCGCAAATCAGCAGACAGCCAGAACTCTCGTTGCACTGGCCGTCAAACAGCTCAAAACCCGAGAGATAAAAGCGGTTGGCCGGATGGACGACGAGCAACCCGGAAATTCCCTGCCCGTCCATGAGGCTTTTCAGCCGCTTGATTCGTTGCTCACAAGCCATGGGTCATTCCTTGTCCGGCACGACCGCGCCCGGGCAACAGGGTTCGGGCCGGACGTAGACCTCCACCGGCTTGAACAGGCGGCGGTAGAAAAAGTCGTCCCCCAGCCAGGCCACCACCCGCACCAACACGGCCACCACGACCAGGGTGAAGGCGACCCGGGCCCAGAGCAGACCCGAGGAATGGGCCCCGAGCACGGCCATGAGCAGGGTATCCTCGAAAACGGAGTGGGACAGGCTCATGAGACTCAGGGCGGAAAAAACATCCTTGTCCGCGACCTTGCCCGAATGGGCCTCGTGCATGATGAGTCCGCCGCCATAGGACAGACCCATGACCATGCCGACAATGGTCAGGGTCCCGGCCTCGGGCCCGATCCCCAGCACCTTGAGCAGCGGTGCCAGCAGCCGCACGCACAGGGCGGTCAGACCGATGGCCGTCAGCACGCGCATGGCCAGGTTCAGGATCAGGATGATGGCGAAGATCATGGCCAGGTTCGTGGCCTGCCCCAGGGCCCAGGCCCCGAGATCCGCGCTTTCGGGCTCGGGCTGCCAGGCAAGGATGTTGGCTTCCTGCAGCCAGCCGCCCCTGGCATAGATTTGGGCCAGCAGCCAGCCCAGGACCAGCGCTCCGACTATGCGCAGCACGGCCTGAAAAAGCAGCCTGGGGCCCGACTTGCGCACGATCTGCAGTTCCACGGGCAGGGAGTGGGCGACCAGGATCATGGTGCACAAGACCGTGACCTGGGCCACGGACAGCGAGTGCTGGGCGGCCAGGGAGGCGAAGACGATCATGCCTCCGTAAATGTTGTTGAACATGGCCGTGGCCCAGACCAGACCCATCTCACCGGGCAGTCCGACCAGTTCCATGACGGGCGTAAGAGGCAGGGCCAGCCAGGAAATGAGCCCCAGCTCCTGCAGAATTTTGACCCCGATGATGATGGGGATCATGATCTTGTAGAGTTCGAGGCTGATGCGCACCGAACGCCAAACGATCTCGCGTGCTTCCGTGATGCAGTTCATGGTTCCAGGGGTTGCGGGCTGAAGGGTTCGGACGGCCATGGCCGCCCGGCACCTCCTAGAAGATCTGTTTGAGCAGGCTCTCTCCACCGGCGTTGGAAGAGCCGGGATCGGCATCCAACTCCTCGGTGCCGGAGGAAAGGGTCGGCTCCGTGCCGTTGACAAAAGGCAACATGTAGGCATCGGCCGAGCCCGGACCGGCCAACCGGCCGCTGCGGGCGTCCACCCGGGCCATGACAATGCCCGGGGGAACAGGAAAGTCCTCGACCGGATATTTGGGCTCGACCTTGGCCCGGTAGTCGATCCAGATGGGCAGCGCCGCCCGCGCCCCGGTCTCGAACTTGCCCATGGGCCGGATCTGATCATATCCGACCCAGACCCCGGTCAAGAGGTACGGAGAGAAACCCATGAACCAGGCGTCGATCTCATCATTGGTGGTCCCGGTTTTCCCGGCCAAAGGACGCCCCAGAACCTTGGCCCGGGCCGCAGTGCCATCCTGCACGACCTGCTGCAGCAGGTTGGTTATGATATAGGCCGTCTCCGGGGGCATGGCCGGACTTGTCTCCTGCGTGGCGGTAAAAAGCTGCTCGCCCCAGGGCGAGGTCACGCTCTCGATGAGACGGGGCTTCACGATCGAGCCCCCCCGGGCAAAAGCCGTATAGGCTTGGCACAGGTTGAGAGGGGAAAATTGGCCCGAGCCCAGGGCCAGGGACAGATTGGGTTCCATGACCCCGGCCAGTCCCAGTGCCCTGCCTCGCTCAATGATCTTGTCCATGCCGACCTGCTGGGCCACGCGGATGGTGACCAGATTGCGGGACTTGACCAGAGCGGTGCGCAAGAGCGTCGGGCCGTAGAAAATACCCTCGAAATTCTCGGGCTTCCAAGGCTTGCCGCTGCCATCGTCAAAGACGATGGGCGCGTCGAGAACAATGCTCGCCGCCGTGAATCCATTGTCCAGGGCCGCAGAATACACGATGGGCTTGAAGGAGGAACCTGGCTGGCGCAGGGCCTGGGTGGCCCGATTGAACTGACTGCGGAAAAAATCGTACCCACCGCTCAAGGCCAGGACCTCGCCCGTGCGCGGGTCCATGGACACCAGGGCGCCCTGGACCGCCGGCTCCTGTTCCAGGGCAAGCCTCCAGGGCTTGGTCTCGGCCGGCTCCGCGACCCGGGCCCAGACCACGTCGCCAGGCTTGAGCACGCGCCGGGCATCGGAAACCTTGCCCGCTTCCTCGGACGCGAGCTTGATATTGGGCTGACGCGCCCAGCTCATGGTCGCCACGGGCACGATGCCCGCCAGTTTGCCGAAACGGACCGTGGCCCCGGCCTTGTCCACGGCCGTGACCAGCACCTGCGTCCAGTCCTCGGGCTTGAGACCAGCCACGTTCTGGCTGCGCAGAAAGTCCTCGTATTCACCCACGCCGATGTTCTTGACCGGACCCTGCCAGCCGTGGCGTTTGGACGTCTCGCGCAGCCCCGCGCGCAGGGCCTGGTCCGCGATGGCCTGATGCTCCAGATCCACGGCCGTGCGCACCTGCAATCCACCGGTGTAGACCATGTCTTCGCCATAGCGTTCCACCAGCTGCCGCCGGACCTCCTCCAGATAATAGGGGCCAACCTTCCAGGACGGATCTTCCTGAGTCCGGTAGTTCAGGGGCTCGTTCACTGCCGCCTCGTACTCGACCTGGCTGACCCAGCCCAGGTCGCGCAACCGGGAGAGGACATAAAGCTGCCGCTCCCGGGCCCGTTCCGGATTGCCGTACGGAGAATAGCGCGAGGGCGCCACGGGCAGACCGGCCAGCACCGCGGCCTGGGCCGTGGTCAACTGGGAGGCGCTGACGCCAAAGTATTCCCGGGCCGCGGCCTCCACCCCGTAGGACCTGGCCCCGAGGAAAATCTGATTCAGATAGATGGTCAGGATTTCGTCCTTGGTCAGGTAGTTCTCCAGGCGGTAGGCCAGGATGATCTCTTTGAGTTTGCGTTCGTAGCTGCGTTCGGGCGTGAGCAGCATGGACTTGATGACCTGCTGGGTGATCGTGCTCCCGCCCTGCTTGATTCCGCCGGCGATGAAATTCTTGACGGCGGCCCGGAAGATGCCCGGGAGGTCAACTCCTTCGTGCTGATAAAAACCCGCATCCTCGGCAGCCAGGAAGGCCTTGATCGTGATCGGGCTCATCATGGACAGGGGCACCAGAAAACGCTTCTCGCGGTAGAAATAGCCCAGAATACGGCCATCCCTGGATCGGACCGTGGTGGCCAGGGCCGGAGAATAATCGCTCAGCTTGGTGAAGCCGGGCAGATCCTCCTGGGCCCAATAGTACAGGCCAACCCCGGCGCCAGCGGCCAGAACAACGAGAAAAACGAGCAACACCATGAATATTTTGATTAATTTCATAATTTTACCTTTGGGAGAGGCTCAAGGCCAAGCCTGACGCACATGTCCGCAAAAAGGGTCCGGACTTCTTTACTGTCCGTATGCATGGCCCGCAACATGGCCGCAAGGGATGCGCATTCCTCGCTGGCCAGACATTCCTGGGCCGTGAACCAGGTCAAGCGGCCCTGAAAGGACCACAGCGGAAAAAGTTGGCAGTACCGGGGCCGCACCGCGCGAGGCAATACACATCCGGTCGGACCCAGAAAGACGCACTGGCCCGCCCTCGTCGTGCCCAGCCGCCAGTGGGTGCCCGCCAGGCCAAAAACTGTGCGCACGGTCCGGTCCGGAATCAGCAGGGCCAACTGATCCACAAAGCCCGGCGTGTTGGGCATGGACACGAAGCACTCCACACTGCCGAGAGCGGCCTCGCGGATGGTCTGCATTTCGGAAAGGGAGAGGGGAAAGCAAAACTCCTCGTCGCCCGGGGCGACCGTGCAGCAGGTCCGCCCCCGAACCGCGCAACGGCGGCAGACATCCGGGTAAAGGGCTTCGCTCGTGGAGGGCTGGTCGCAAGGGTTCAAGGAATTATCCGTGTTCAAGAGCGTGAAAATTTGACTCGCCCCTGGCCCAGCACGTCGTGCATGTGCACCATGCCGGCCAGGGTGCGATCCGGAGCAAGGACTGGCAGCACGGTAATAGCCCGGGACTCCATGAGATCTAGGACCTCGCCGGCCCGTTGCCCGGGGCTTGCGTGCAACGGGGATGCGTTCATGACCGCGTCCACATTCAGGCCCATGTCCAGCTGGTCGGCGCAGACCAGACGGCGCACGTCCCCGTCGGTCAGGATGCCCGCCAGGCGGCCCTGGGCGTCCAGCACGCACACACAGCCCAGACGCCCCCTGTTCAGGGACTCCAGAGCCTGGCCAAGACTCGCCCCGCTGGGCACCACGGGCAGACCGGTCGAGCGCATCAGCTCCTCCACCCGGCAGGCCAGGCGATGGCCCAGGGCTCCTCCGGGATGAAAACGCTTGAAGTCGTCCAGGGCAAAGGACTTCCAGTCGATGAGACAGACCGCCAGGGCGTCGCCCACGGCCAGGGTCGCCGTGGTGCTGGCCGTGGGAGCCACGCCCAGGGGGCAGGCCTCGCAGGGCACGGACGTGTCGATGACCAGATCACACAGGCCGGCCAGGGTCGAGGCCAGACCGCCGGTCAATCCGATGACGCCTCCGGCCAGACTTTTCAGGCTGGGCAGGATGTTGTTCAGCTCATCGGTTTCGCCGGAGTTGGAGATGGCCACGATGACATCGTCGGAGCGGATCATGCCCAGGTCACCGTGGGCCCCCTCCACCGGATGCAGGAAAAAGGCCGGGGTGCCGGTGCTGCTGAGCGTGGCCGCGATCTTGCGGCCGACCAGGCCGGATTTGCCCAAACCCGTGACCACCACCCGGCCCGTGCAGCCGGCCATGAGTTCCAAGGCCTGCACAAAGGACGGCCCCAGACGGTCCCGCACGGCCTCCAGGCCCTGCATCTCGGTGTCGAGCACCTGCCGGGCCTTGGCCACCCAGTCTGTCGTGGGCCGCTCTGCCGACATCTAGCAGCACTCCAGGGACAGCTTGCCCGCACCCTCGTCGGGCAGGACCGGATAGGCCCCGTTGAAGCAGGCCAGGCAGAAATTCTGCGGCCCGCGCACGGCCTTCAAGAGTCCGCCAATGGTGATGTAGTGCAGACTGTCCAAACCGAGGTAACGGCCTATGTCGGCCACGGAGTGGTTGGCAGCGATGAGTTCGCCCTTGGAGGAGAAATCGATGCCGTAATAGCAGGGATAGCGGATGGGCGGGCAGCTCACGCGCATGTGGATCTCCTTGGCACCCAGCTCGCGCAACTGCTTGACGCGGGTGCGGATGGTCGTGCCGCGCACGATGGAGTCCTCGACGACAATGACTCGCTTGCCCTTGATCATGCTCTTGACTGGATTGAGCTTCACCCGTGCCGAAAAATCGCGCATGCCCTGGGTGGGTTGGATGAACGTCCGACCCACGTAGTGATTGCGGATCATGCAGGCCTCGAAGGGCAGGCCCGACTGCTGGGCGTAACCCACGGCCGCGTACACGCCCGAATCAGGGAATGGCATGACGAAGTCCCCGTCCACCGGGCACTCCTGGGCCAGGACCTGGCCCATGGTCTTGCGCGCGTTGTAGACTTCCTGGTCAAAGACCAGGGAATCGGGACGGGCGAAATAGATCAGCTCGAAAATGCAGGAACTCTGCTTCTCCTCGGGTTCCATGAAGCGGTGCGACATCATCCGGCCGTCCTCGATGACCAGCATCTCGCCAGGGTCCAGACACCGCAGGTATTCTGCTTCCAGCAGATCGAAGGCGCAGGTTTCGGAGGACAGCACATAGGCATCCCCGACCCGACCCAGGGACAAGGGGCGAAAGCCCCACGGATCGCGCACGGCGATGAGCTTCTGGTTGACCATGAACAGGAGACTGTAGGAGCCCTTGATGCGCGAGCAGGCCTTGGCGATGGCTTCCTCGGGCGTGCCGCCATTCATGTACTTGGCCACCAGGTGCATGACGACTTCGCTGTCCATGGTGGTCTGGAAAATGGTGCCCTGGTTTTCCAACTCCTCGCGCAGGCTGATGGTGTTGACCAGGTTCCCGTTGTGGGCCAGGGCCAGATTCATGCCCTTGTAGGTGACCTTGAAGGGCTGGGCGTTGCGGATGAGCGAGGCTCCGGTGGTGGAGTAACGAATATGGCCCATGGCCACGCTGCCCTTGAGCTGATGTCCCAGGTGGCGCTCCTCGAACACGTCGGCGACCAGGCCCATGCCGCGCTGCTCCCGGATGGTCTGCCCGTCCCAGGTGATGATGCCGGCGCTTTCCTGTCCCCTGTGCTGCAGGGCGTAAAGTCCGAAGTAGGTCATGCGCGCCGCTTCCGGATGGCCATAAATTCCAAATAATCCGCAGGCTTCTTTCTTCATATCAGTTTGCGTTCCGTGGTGGTGTTCTTGAATAGGCAAAAGCTCAGGACCGCGGAAGGCCCTGAGCTTTGCGCCAAAATCCCTGATCCCCGCACTGGGGAGGCTAGAAATCCCGGCCGGCTTCCTTGTAATACTCCTGCAGGCATTTCACATCCAGACCCGCGGTGCTGCGCTCCTTGATGGCCATGGCCAGGGCCTTGGCCGCCGCCAGATTGGTCGTGTAGGGCAGACCGTACATGACCGTGGTCCGGCGCAGTTCCGAGGAATCCTCCTTGGTGCGCTTGCCGGAAGAAGTATTGATGACCAGCTGGATGTCTCCGTTCTTGATGTGGTCGATGACGTTGGGCCGACCTTCGTAGACCTTGTTGACCACCTGGCATCTCACCCCGTGCTCGGCCAGAAAAGCGGCCGTGCCCCGGGTGGACATGATGGTGAACCCGAGCTTCTGAAAGGTCTTGGCCGGGATGATGATTCCGCTCTTGTCGTGGTCGTTGACGGAGATGAACACGCAACCCTTGGCCGGCAGGAACTGCCCGGCCGCCAACTGGGCCTTCATGAAGGCCAGGCCCAGGGACGGATCGATACCCATGACCTCGCCGGTGGAGCGCATTTCCGGCCCCAGCAGGGCGTCCACGCCGGGGAAGCGGTTGAAGGGCAGCACCGCCTCCTTGACCGAGTAGTACCCGCCCTTGCGCATGGACCAGGGGTCGAGGTCCGCGAGCTTCTCGCCCATCATGACCCGGGTGGCCAGCTTGGCCAGGGGCACGCCCGTGGCCTTGGAGACAAAGGGCGAGGTGCGGGAGGCGCGCGGGTTGACCTCCAGGATGTAGATCTGCTCATCCTTCAAGGCGAACTGGATGTTCATGAGGCCGACCACGCCCAGTTCCCTGGCCAGTTCCTTGGTCTGGCGCTCGATCTCCTGGATCCACATCTTGCCCACGGTGTGCGGGGGCAGCACGCAGGCCGAGTCGCCGGAATGGATGCCCGCCTCTTCGATGTGTTCCATGATGCCGGCGACATACGTATCCTCACCGTCGCTCAGGGCATCGACGTCGATCTCGATGGCGTTCTCCAGGAACTTGTCGATGAGAATGGGGTGCTCCGGAGCCACGGTGACGTGCTTGTCGAAATAACCGCGCAGATCCTTCTCGTCATAGACGATGTCCATGGCCCGGCCGCCCAGCACGTAGGAGGGACGCACCACCACCGGATACCCGATGCGCGCGGCCACGACCACGGCCTCGTCCACGCTCATGGCCGTGCCGTTGTTGGGCTGCAAGAGGTCGAGCTTCTTCAGCAGGGCCTGAAAGCGTTCACGGTCCTCGGCGCGGTCGATGGAATCAGGGGAGGTGCCGAGGATGGGCACGCCCTCGCGCAAGAGCGGCACGGCGAGGTTGAGCGGGGTCTGGCCGCCAAACTGCACGATGACGCCCTCGGGCTTTTCCTGCTCGATGATGGCCAGCACATCCTCGCGGGTCAGGGGCTCGAAATAAAGGCGGTCGGAGGTGTCGTAGTCCGTGGACACGGTCTCGGGGTTGGAGTTGACCATGATGGACTCGATGCCCATTTCGCGCAGGGCGTAGGATGCGTGCACGCAGCAATAGTCGAACTCGATGCCCTGGCCGATGCGGTTGGGCCCGCCGCCCAGGATGACAACCTTGCGCTTGTCCGAGACGCGGGCCTCGTTCTCGGTTTCGTAGGTGGAATAATAATAGGGCGTATAGGCCTCGAACTCCGCAGCACAGGTGTCGACCAGCTTGTAGGTCGGAATAATGCCCGCCTCCTTGCGCATGGAGCGGATGTCGAGTTCCTTGCGTTTCCAGATGGTGGCCAGCTGACGGTCCGAAAACCCCATGGCCTTGGCCTGGCGCAGCACGGTCACGAAATCCGGATTGCTCACACTGACATTGCCCTGCAGGCCCACGTTCTTGAGCACGCTCTCGAAGTCGACGATATCCTTGAACTGACGGATGAACCAGGGGTCGATGGCCGACGCGTTGAAGATCTCCTCCTCGGTCAGCCCGGCCAGGATGGCGTGGCGCAGTTGGAACAGGCGGCGAGAGTTGGGCTTGCGCAAACCCGCCAGAATCTCTTCCGTATCCGGGATCTGGCCGTCAAAATTCTTGCCCAGGCCGGGATAGCCGATTTCCAGGGAACGGAGCCCCTTCTGCAGGGCCTCCTTGAAGGTGCGGCCAATGGCCATGGTCTCGCCCACGCTCTTCATGGCCGTGGTCAGAAAATCCTCGGCGCCGGGGAACTTCTCGAAGGTGAAGCGCGGGATCTTGACGACCACGTAGTCGATGGTCGGTTCGAAGGCGGCCATGGTCTCGCGGGTGATGTCGTTCTGAAGTTCGTCCAAGGTATAGCCCACGGCCAGCTTGGCCGCGATCTTGGCGATGGGGAAACCCGTGGCCTTGGAGGCCAGGGCCGAGGACCGCGACACGCGCGGATTCATCTCGATGATCATCATGTCGCCGTTGGCGGGATTGAGGGCGAACTGCACGTTGGAGCCACCCGTCTCCACCCCGATCTCGCGCATGATGGCCAGGGACGCATCGCGCATCTTCTGATATTCGTCATCGGTCAGGGTCTGGGCAGGGGCCACGGTCACGGAATCGCCCGTGTGCACGCCCATGGGGTCAAGATTCTCGATGGAGCAAATGATGACGCAGTTGTCCTTCTTGTCGCGGACAACCTCAAGCTCATACTCCTTCCAACCCAGAAGGGACTCCTCGAGCATGACCTCCGTGGTCAGGCTGGCGGCCAGGCCCTGCTGGGCGATGTGCTCCAGATCTTCCTTGTTGTAAGCCACCCCGCCGCCCGTGCCGCCCAGGGTGAAGGCCGGCCGGACAATGATGGGAAATTTGAGTTTCTCGCCCCACTCCCGGACATCGCCCAGCGTGCGGGCGATGCCGCTTTTGGGAACCTTGAGGCCGATGTTCTCCATGGCCTTGCGGAAAAGCTGGCGGCTTTCGGCCTTTTTGATGCTCGGCAGGGATGCGCCGATCAGCTCCACTCCGTACTTTTCCAGAGTCCCGTTCTCGGCCACGGCCACGGCCGTGTTCAGGCCGGTCTGGCCGCCCAGGGTCGGCAGCAGGGCGCAGGGGCGCTCCTTGGCGATGATGCGGGCCACGGTTTCGGGCTCGATGGGCTCGATGTAGGTGCGGTCGGCCAGATTCGGATCGGTCATGATCGTGGCCGGATTGGAATTGATGAGCACCACTTCGTAGCCTTCTTCCTTCAGGGCTTTCAGGGCCTGGGTGCCGGAATAGTCGAACTCGCAGGCCTGGCCGATGACGATGGGGCCAGAGCCGATGAGCATGATTTTCTTGAGATCTGTTCTCTTGGGCATGGATTTCTTGGGATGGGTTATACGTTGGAGAACTCGTCGGCGGGCAGGGTCGGGGCGCGAGCCGTCAAGACCGACGCCGCCAAGGACTACGCACTCTAAACACAGAGTCCTGGAAGGTCAAACACTCTCATGGCCGGGGATTTTTGCGATGCTGGCACCCAGGAAAGCGATTGGTTTTCAACCGGGATTCGCGCACATGCATCACGAGCGGTCACAGCTTGCCGCGTCACAAACCTCCATGCGAGAAAAACCAACACAAATCTTCGGCAAGATGCCCCTTTTCTTTATAATCGATTACGAATAATATTCACGAAATCACCCTGGACGCCCCCACACTGGCGCCCGGAAACCCCAGAATTGTTCACTCGCAGACATTTTCGAGGCAATGGCGATCTTCATTGACGAAGATTTTTTCTAGAATTATATTCCCAAAAAACGAGGCGCTCAATCATGTTAGACAGCACAGACATCCAGATCCTGAATATCCTTCAAGGCAATGGCAAGATCACCAATGCCGAACTGGCCCGCCAGATCGGCATGGCCCCGTCAGGAGTCCTGGAGCGCGTCAAAAAGCTGGAACAAAAAGGCATCATCACCGGATACGAAGTCCGTTTGAACCCCTCGGCCCTGGGCATCTCTCTGTCCACCTTCATCCAGATCATGACCACCGACGCCGTGGGCAGCTCGGAAATCGGCAAGCAGATGGCCAAGATCGACGAGGTGCAGGAAGTGCACTGGACTGCGGGCGAATACAATTACCTGGTCAAGGCCCGGGTCAGCAGCACGGAAACGCTGGCCCTTTTGATGAAAAAATTCGGTGAAATCCCTGGGGTCCGCGACAGCCGGACAACCCTGGTCCTGGACACCCTGAAGGAAACCCAGGCCCTGTCCCTGCAATTCATCGAATGCAAACAACCCAAAAAGATACCAAAATAATTCTTTTCAAACCCGAGGAGTCAAGATGGACAGCGTGAGCCTGGACAAGAGGATCTGTGATCGCGGCAAGGAGTTTTTCGCCAGTATTTCCGGCGAGGCTCCTTCCATTTTCAACAAGGGCTGGTGGACTGGCAAAGTCATGGACTGGTCCATGAAAAACGAGAACTTCAAGGTCCAGCTGTTCCGTTTCGTTGACGTCCTGCCCTACCTGAACACCTCCGAATCCCTTTCCCGACACATCGACGAGTACTTCGCGGGCGACGACCAGGACGTGCCCAAGGTCCTCAAAATGGGCGCGGGGGCCATGGGTTCCGGCCTGGGCGGCAAGTTGGCCGCCGGTCTGGTGGCCAAGGCCATCCGGTCCAACATCGAGGGCATGGCCAAACAGTTCATCATTGGCGAAAACACCTCCGATGCCATGAAAAACCTCAAGAAAATCCGCAAGGACGGATTTGCTTTCACCGTGGATATTCTGGGTGAGGCCACGGTCAGCGAGATCGAATCCGAGGCCTATCTGCAACAATACATGGAACTCCTGGACGCGCTGAAGCGGGACTACCGGTCCTGGCCCGGCCTGGGCGGCCAGGATCTGGACTGGGGGCATGCGCCCAAGGTCAATATCTCCGTCAAGCCATCGGCCCTTTTCTCCCAGGCCTCACCCAAGGATTTCGAAGGCTCGGTCCAGGGCATGGTCAAGCGATTGACCGCCATCCTGCGGAAGGTGCGGGAACTGAACGGTTTCATGCGCATCGACATGGAGCAGTACAAATTCAAGGACATCACCTTGGAAGCGTACCGCCGTCTGCGCGACAGCGACGAATTCCGCGATTATCCGCACCTGGGCATCGTGCTCCAGGCCTACCTCAAGGACACGGACCAGGATTTGGCCGATCTGCTGGCCTGGGCCCGCGCCAAGATGCTGCCCATCTCCATCCGGCTGGTCAAAGGCGCCTACTGGGATTCCGAAACCGTCATCGCCAAGCAGAACGGTTGGGACATCCCGGTCTGGACCATCAAGGCCGAAAGCGACGCGGCCTTCGAGCGCCAGGCCAGGGTCATCCTGGAGAACCAGGACATTTGCCATTTCGGATGCGCGTCCCACAACATCCGGACCATCGCCGCGGTCATGGAAACGGCCAGGGCCCTGAACGTGCCCGAAGACCGCTACGAGTTCCAGGTGCTCTACGGCATGGCTGAACCCGTGCGCAAAGGCCTTCTTAATGTGGCCAAGCGAGTGCGCCTCTATGCCCCTTACGGCGACCTCCTTCCCGGCATGGCTTACCTGGTACGCCGGCTGCTGGAAAACACGGCCAACGAATCCTTTCTGCGCCAATCCTTTGCGGAGGAGGCCGAAGTTGAGCGTCTCCTGGAGAACCCGGTTTTGACCGTGGAGCGCGAAAAATCCCAGCGCTCGCCCAAAGCCGCGCCCGAAGCCAAGGGCCTGCCCCGCTTTGAAAACGAACCCTTCGCCGACTTCACCCGCGCCGACGTGCGCGACGCCTTCATCAAGGCCGTACAGGACGTGCGCGGCCAGCTTGGCCGACAGTATCCACTGGTCATCGGCGGCAAGGAAGTGCGCACGGACGACGCACTGCCCTCGGTCAATCCGGCCAATCCGCAGGAAGTCATCGGCACCATCTGCCAAGCGTCCACCAAGGAGATCGATCTGGCCATTGAAGCCGCCAAGCTCGCGGCTCCGGCCTGGAAAGCCCTGTCTCCGGAAGATCGCGCTGGCTATCTGCTCAAGGCCGCGGACATCGCCCGCAAGGAAACCTTCACCCTGTCCGCATGGCAGGTCCTCGAAGTGGGCAAGCAGTACGATCAAGCCCAGGCCGACGTGGCCGAAGCCATCGATTTTCTGGAATACTATGCCCGGGAGATCATCCGTCTGGGCAAGCCCCGGCGCATGGGCCGGGCGCCGGGCGAAATGAGCCAACTCATGTACCAGCCCAAGGGCATCGCCGCGGTCATCGCCCCCTGGAACTTCCCTCTGGCCATCAGCTGCGGCATGAGCGCTGCGGCCATCGCCGCCGGCAACCCGGTCCTCTACAAGCCGGCCGGCCCGTCCTCCGTGGTCGGCTTCACCCTGGCCGAGATCTTCCGCAAGGCAGGCCTGCCCGCAGGTGTCTTCAACTATGTCCCGGGCCGCGGTTCAATCATGGGCGATTATCTGGTGGAACATCCGGATGTCGCGCTCATCGCCTTCACCGGCTCCATGGAAGTGGGGCATCGCATCATCCACAAGGCCTCGGTCGTGCACCCTGGCCAGAAGCAGATCAAGAAGGTCATCGCCGAACTGGGCGGCAAGAACGCCATCATCATCGACGATGACGCCGACCTGGACGAGGCCATCCGCGAGGTGCTGCACTCGGCCTTCGCCTTTCAGGGTCAGAAATGCTCGGCCTGCTCCCGCGTCATCGTGGTCGAACCCATCTACGCCAAATTCATCGAACGTCTGGTCGAAGGCGCCAAGTCCCTGGCCATCGGGCCCTCCGAGGACCCGACCTACTTCATGGGTGCGGTCGTGGATGACAAGGCCCAGGCCAACGTGCTCAAATACATCGATATCGCCAAGAGCGAAGGCAAGCTGCTCTTTCAGAGCGCTGTTCCGACCAACGGATACTACGCGCCCCTGACCATTGTCGAAGGCATCACCCCCGCCCATCGCATCGCCCAGGAGGAGGTCTTCGGACCGGTTCTTTCGGTCATGAAGGTCAAGGACTTTGACCAGGCCATCGAATGGGCCAACTCCACCCGCTTCTCCCTGACCGGCGCGGTCTTTTCGCGCAGCCCCCGCCACCTGGAAAAGGCCCGCTCGGAATTCAACGTCGGCAACCTGTACCTCAACCGCGGTTCCACCGGCGCCCTGGTCGAACGCCATCCCTTCGGCGGCTTCAACATGTCCGGCGTGGGTTCCAAGGCCGGCGGCCCCGACTACCTCTTGCAGTTCATGGATCCGCGGCTGGTTTGCGAAAATACCATGCGCCGGGGCTTCGCCCCCATCGAGGCCGACGACGACTGGATCGATTAGCCCCGTTGCATATCCAGCCAAACGGCCCGGGAGGACTTGCCTTCCGGGCCGTTTCTTTTGTGCGCCATAAAAAAACCCTCGCCATTCAGGCGAGGGTTCCATGGAAAACCATCGAACGACAGACTGTCTAGCTCATGCCGAGATAGGCCTTCTGCACGCTCTCATTTTTGCGCAGGTTTGCCGCCGTGTCGCTGATAACGATCTCCCCGTTCTGGAGCACATAGCCACGATGGGCAATGGACAAAGCCATGAGCGCATTCTGTTCGACCAGCAAGATGGTCGTTCCCTTCTCGTTCAAGGACTTGATGATATCGAAGATGAGTTCGACCAGCACTGGAGCCAGGCCCATGGACGGTTCGTCCAGCATGAGCAGGCGCGGGTTCATCATCAGTCCGCGGGCGATGGCAAGCATCTGCTGCTCCCCGCCGGACAGGGTTCCACCGAATTGTCCAAGGCGTTCCTTGAGGCGGGGAAACAGTTCAAACCCGTATTCCATGCGGCGCTCGATGTCGGCCTTGTCCGTCACGGTGAAGGCGCCCATCTCCATGTTCTCCAGGACCGTGAGCTTGGGGAAGATGCCCCGGCCTTCGGGCACGTGGCCCAGCCCCGACTGAACAATGACGTGGGCCTCGCTCCGGGAGATGTCGTCACCTCTCCATTTGACCGTACCCTGCCGAGGGCGGAGCATGCCAGAGATGGTGCGCAGGGTTGTGCTTTTCCCGGCCCCGTTGGAGCCGATCAGGGTGACGATCTCACCCTCCTCGACGGTCAGGGACACGCCTTTCAAAGCATGAATACGGCCGTAAAAGGTGTGGATGTTTTCGAGTTTCAGCAGGCTCATCGCAGTACTTCCTCGTGCTGGCCGGCCACGGCGCCCCGACCGAGATATGCCTCGATGACGCGCGTGTCGGCGCGGATTTCGGCAGGCGTGCCCTCGGCGATCTTCTCACCGTAATCCATGACGCAGATGTGCTCGGAGATGTTCATGACCACGCGCATGTCGTGCTCGATGAGCAGGATGGTGATGCCCTTCTCATCGCGGATGTTGCGGAACAGGCGGGTGACGTCCTCTGTTTCCTGGGGGTTCATGCCCGCGGCAGGCTCGTCCAGCAGGAGCAGCTTGGGCTCGGCGGCCAAGGCGCGAGCGATTTCAAGCCGCCGCTGCGCCCCGTAGGGCAGATTCTTAGCCAACTCGTTGCCGACCCCACGGAGGCCCACATAGTGCATCAGATCCACGGCCCGCGCCTCGCATTCGGCCTCTTCCTTGCGGAACGCAGGCAGGCGCAGCAGAGTCTGCACCGGCGACTGCCGGAGGTGAACGTGCATGCCGACCAGGATGTTCTCGACAACAGACATGTCGCCGAAAAGCCGGATGTTCTGAAACGTCCGCGAAATGCCGCGCGCCGTGATCTGATCCGGCCGCAGCCCCAGAAGGCTTTTGCCATTGAAGAGAATCTCACCAGAATTGGGCTGATAGATCCCGGTAAGCGTGTTGAAGAACGTGGTCTTCCCCGCCCCGTTGGGGCCGATGATACTGACAATCCGGCCCTCCTCAAGCTTGAAGTTGACCAGATTGATGGCGATAAGGCCGCCGAATGACTTGACGATGTCGATGGTTTCCAAAAGGGCCATGATGTGTTCCGTCCTAGTTCCCGATGTCAGACTGTTCCGTTGGGAGCTTCCGTATTCTCCGGCGCGGCGGGATCAAACCGCTGGGACGGAATATCATCATCAAGATGAGGATCAGGCCAAAGAGCAGGCGCTGATACTTGGCCGGATCCAGCTGGGTGGAGAGCTCCCGCCAGGGAAAGTTGATGATGGGGATGATCGCGTCGCTCTGTCGCAGCTCGCTCAAATAGAGTGAAAAACCCTGCAGAATCTGAAGGTTCAAGACCGTGACCGTGGCGGCGCCGAGAATGACGCCGGGGATGCTGCCCAGGCCACCGAGGATGACCATGGACAAGACGCCGATGGACTGCATGAAAGAAAAGGATTCGGGGCTGATGAATGTCCGGCTGGCGGCCAGCAGCACGCCCATGGCTCCGGCAAAGGACGCGCCCACGGCAAAGGCGGCGAGCTTCATGCGCACCAGGGGGATGCCCATGGCAATGGCGGCCATTTCATCCTCGCGCACCGCAGTCCAGGCCCGGCCGAGTTTGGAGTCCTCCAACCGGCGGGACACCATGATGATGGCCGCGATGATGATGAGTGAATACAGGTAGAACATGAGGTAGTACATCTCCGAGACGCTGACGCTGTGGCCGATGGCCCCTCCGAAGATGTCGTTGAATCCGTCCACCACCCATTGCGGCATGGTCGGTCGCTGGATGGGAGTGATGCCCTGGGGTCCGTTGGTGAGGTTCAGCGGCTTGTCCAGGTTGTTTGCCAAGACACGGATGACTTCGCCAAAACCCAGGGTGACAATGGCCAGATAATCGCCGCGTAGTCGCAACACCGGGGTTCCGAGCAGGATGCCCGCGATGGCCGCCACAATGATACCGATAAAGATGAAGAGGTAAAACATGTCCCCTGGCAACAAGAAGGGCAGCCCCGACGGCTGCGTTCCCGGAGCAAAGGCCATGGCGTAAAACTGCTGGGACCCGAAAAAGGCCCACAGATACGCTCCCACGGCATAGAATGCGACATATCCTAGATCAAGCAGACCGCAGAATCCGACCACGATATTAAGGCCAAGGGCCAGGGCCGCGAACACACAGATCTGGAAGATGACCTCCAGATAGAAAATATTGCGCACCCCCAGGACCGGGATGACTAGAAGCAGCATCACCAGTCCGGTGATCAGCTTGAAGCGATTCTCGGTGCGCAAGGCATAGAGCGAAAAGAAGGACGTGATCATCACCAGGAAGGCCAGATTCGAGCGCGGGCTCGAATAGACCATGATCATGCCGAGCAAAATGTGGATGACGGTCAACGCGTACGGCCAGCGGCCCCGGTTGAGGGCGCTCAGAAGGTTTTTCAACAGAGATGGTGCGGTGGTCATGTCGTTCTCCTATGCCTTCTGGCCCACGTTGGCGCCCATCAAGCCCTGTGGGCGGAAAATAAGCACAACGATGAGGATGCTGAAGGCAAAGATGTCCTTGTACTCCGACCCGGCCGCACCCATGGTGAAAACACCCATGTAGGAGCCCGCGAAGGTCTCAAGCATGCCAAGAACGATGCCGCCCAAAAGCGCTCCGGTCAGATTGCCGATTCCCCCCAGGACCGCCGCCGCAAAGGCCTTGAGCCCAGGGAAGAAGCCCACAAAAGGGTCTATGCGGGTGAACTTGAGGGCGTAGAGCACGCCGGCCGCGCCACCGAGCAGACCACCAATGAGAAAAGTCATGGATATGATGCGGTTCACATTGATGCCCATCAGGCTTGCCGTGCCGCGATCCTGCGCCACGGCGCGGATGGCTTTTCCGATGCGCGTGGCGTTGACCAGATAGTTGAGGCAGACCAGCATGAGCATGGCAACAACAATAACGATGATCGACTTGACCGAGATACCCATGAAAATATTGGCGTCCCACAGGGTGAAGCGGCCCAAAACGATGCGCTGGTCAAAATTGCCGAAGCTCGGAATGATGCGGTTGAACTGACCCGTGGTCAGGCCTTCCACCAAACGGATCAAGTCCTGGAGCAAAAAGGACACGCCAATGGCCGAAATGAGTGGCACCAGCCGGGGGGCGCCGCGCAGGGGGCGATAGGCGACCTTTTCCACGGTCATGGCCAGGGCGCCGGCGGCGATCATTCCCAGGAAAATGGCCAGGATCAGGTAGGCATAGGACATGACCAGGGAGGCGTCCGTGAGCACGCCCATGCCGGCCAGGGCAATGAGCAACTCGACTCCGACAAAGGCACCCACGGCGAAAATCTCGCTGTGTGCAAAATTGATGAATTCGAGGACGCCGTAAACCATGGTGTAGCCAAGAGCGATGGCGGCGTAGACGAATCCAATGGTCAGCCCGTCAATGACGACCTGTGGCAGGTTCATCAACGTGTAGGTAAAAAGACTGACATTGAGGCGGTCAACCATGTGCGCGCCAACTTCCGTCCTGTCGAGGACGAGGGCCAAAAGCAGCATGAGGACAGAAAGAACCACGGCGCTTCCGACGGAGAAAACCACCATCTGGCCCAGCGGCCGGAGCACTTCGCGAAGATTGAACGATTTGATGAGGCTGTTCATGGGTACTCCCCGGCAAAAAAAACTCCGGCCCTTTGGGAAAGGGCCGGAGGGTGGAGACAAAGGATCGGTTATTTCGGGGGAGCGATGTTGAGGGTTTCAACTATGGCGTTGTCGCTCCACTTCGCGGGGTCGGCGGACATGACCTGGATCACAAAATACTGGGCCGTGACCGGGTCGCCAATCTCGTTGAAGGTGAAGGTGCCGGTGATGCCGGCGAAGTCTTTCAGAGCGCGGATGGCCTTGGCCACGGCCAAGCGGCTGGGCACGCCGTTGGCTTCCTTGGCGGCGTCCTCGATGGCCTTCAAGGCGATGGCCATGGAGTCGTAACCCTGGGCGGCAAAAGGCTGGGGGTCAGCGTTGTACTTGGCCTTGAAGTCGGCAATAAACTTCGCGGTACCGGGGTAGACCGAGGCCGGTCCGGAAACCGTGGAGTAGAAAGTGCCCTTGCCGTCAAGCAGGGTCTGGCCGGCGATCTTGGTGGCGTCGGACGAATCGAAGCCGTCATCGCTCAGGAACATGCCCTCGTACCCTCTTTCGCGGGCCTGCTTGAAGAGCACGGCCGCCTGGGAGTACATGCCGCCAAAGTAGACCAGATCGGGGTTGCCGGCCACAACGGGGCTCAGCAACGCGTCAAAATTGGCCTTCTCTTCGGTGCCTTCGAAGCCCAGCACCTTCATGCCCTTTTCTTCGGCCCGCATCTTGAAAAATTCGGCGATGCCCTGGCCATACGCAGTCTTGTCGTGCACGACAAAGACGCTCTTCACGCCCTTGCTGGCGGCGAAGTCGGCGCCGACCACGCCCTGAACGTCGTCACGACCAACGATACGGTTGACTTCCAGATACCCGCGGGTGGTGACCTTGGGGTTGGTGTTGGCCGGAGACACGTTGGCCAAATTGGAAGAATGGTAGACCTCGGACGACGGGATCTGAACGCCGGAATTGTAGTGACCGACAACGGCCAGGATGGCAGGGTCAGCCACGATGCGCTTGGCGTTGGCCACGCCGGTGTCAGGATTGGCCTGATCATCGAAGGGGGCCAGCTCGACCTTGTAACCCATGTCCGCCAGAGGCTTGCCAAGCTGCTCCAGGGCCAGTTCCGCGCCGCGCTTGATATCCACGCCAACAATCGACTGGTCGCCGGACAGCGGCGACTGGGTCGCGATCTTGATGGATTTCTCGGCAGCAAAACCGCTGCCGCACAAGGCCAGGCTCATCCCGAAAGCAATCAACAAAAAGACAGAATAGGCTTTTCTTGACATTCTTCCTCCTCCTTTGATTTAGGCGTCCTGTACACCGTTGACATTTCCTTGGGTCGGGACACGGTCCCAATCGAAGGTTTTTGCCGGAAATGGCAAATCTGATGAAAATGCTACTGATTTGGACCTGAAACGTCAAGAAATGAAGGTGTGCTACCCCATGGAAAACGAATACTCGCGGAACGGATCCGCCCATAGTTCTGTCCGCAAGCCCCAGCCCTGACCCGGGATTGTCCCTCGTTCACTCCTGGCACCTCCCCAGCGCGCGGATGATGGAAAACTGCGCCTCGGTCACAGGCATGACCGAGAGTCTCGACCCCTTGCGCAGCAATTCCATGCCCTCAAGCTCCTTGATCCCGCGCAACACGGCCAGGGGAACAGGCTCCTCGAATTTTTCCACGAACTGCACATCGACCATGAACCACAGTGGCTTCCCGGGCGTGGATCTGGGATCGTAATGCCGATCCGCCGGATCCCAGGCCGTATGATCGGGCCTGCTTTCACCTGCCACCCGGGCAATGCCGGCCACACCCGGATCCGTAACGCTGTGATAGAAAAGAACAAGGTCGCCCGAGCTCATCTGGTCCCGCATGAAGTTTCGGGCCTGAAAATTTCGCACCCCATCCCAGCTCGTTGTCCGGTTTGGAGCCATTGCGAGATCATCAATGGAAAAACAGCCTGGTTCGGTTTTCATCAGCCAGTAATGCATCACCTGCCCTTCCTTGAGTCAATTTTGCCAATAATGTCAGAACACTGCCTTGTGTCTTGATTATCTTTCAAGCAAAAAAAAGGCTCCTCCCGAAGGAGAAGCCTAATTGCTAGAGGCAATTTGTAAATCCTACCATTTGGCATCAGCAAAAGGATCCTGAGCGCCACCGGAGAAACCGAAATCATCGCCCGCGACGGCCTCCGCAGGAGCGCCTGCGCCATCGGCAGCCGGAGCGGCTCCGGCCGCGGGGGCAGCACCAACTACGCCCGCAACCACCACACCGTTTTTCTTCACTTCCTCGACTTCCTTGAGCAGGGCTTCGAGCTTGCCGGTGAATTCGACGATACGTGCTTCCGTCGTGATGAACAGGGCCTCGGCCTCGCCCTTTTTCTGACCTTCGAATTCCTTGACCTTGGCACCCAGGGCCGCGATTTCTGCGTCCTTGGCGGACAGAGCCTTGGTCAATTCCTCGATTTTGGCGTCCTTGGCCTTGAGCTGAGCCTTGGTGGCCGCCAGCTTGGCGAACACTTCATCGACTTCGGTTTTCGCCTTGACCGGCATGGGGGCCACGGAAACAGACTGGCCCAGTTCGACCATCTGCCCCTTGGACATCTTGGTCAACTCGGGATGCTGTTCATAAATCCAGGCCTTGGCCAGGGCGGCGGCGAAGGGCACGGAGTCGGCATCCAGGTCATTCTGGGTCAAGTAGCCAAGCATTTCGGCAACAGAAGCGCTGCCATCACCTTTGAGATAGGCCACAAACGTATCCATGGGAAAAATCTTGCGAGCTTCAGACATGGTGTCCTCCTTTGATTAAATAACAAAGATTTTATCGTCTTCGATGAGCTTTTCGCCAATGGGCAAACGACCTACGTACCGGGCGTAGATGAGCGCCGTGGTACGGTACACCAGATGCCCGAGCTTGGACCAGGGCAGGTACGCAATCAGCATGAAGATGCTGACCAAGTGCAGATAGTAGGTGAAGAAGGCCAAGGGGGCCACGCCAGCCAGACGGAACACCTGGGCGCCGATGCCGGTCAGGGTCACGGCCCAGATCACGCCGAGCAGGTACCAGTCGTAGTAGTTGGACAGGGACTTCTTGGTGTCCGCGTTGAGGCGGCGACGGGTCAAGAGGGTCAGGCCAGTGACCAACAGTACGGCCCCCACGTTGGCCAGGATCTTGACCGGATGCCACAAGGGCATGGGCGTGTGCCCGATGGGCTCCAGGAAGTGGATGACTTTTCCACCCCAATGGGCCACGGCCACCACCGACGTGACAATGGCGCAGGCCACAAACCCGTAGAACAGGATCTGGTGTCCCTTGACCCGTTCGTCATCGGCCGGGCTGTCCACGCAGTTCTTGAAACGGGAATGCTGCAGAATGTCGTACTTGATGGTGTCAATGACGGCATCCTTGAGCGACGGTTTCTTGTAGCCCAGGACAAAGGTTTCAGAGACCGTGCTCCTGAACCCGTCGATCATGTTCTTGACGCCCAGGCCAAAACAGATGGCCACGAAAATGGCCACCAGGCCAAACAGGGGATCGATGGTGAAGTCACCGGGGAAGAGGTTGCCGTACACGATCTTTCCTTCTTCCGTGACCGGAAAGAAGGAGCCGACAAGCGCCGCCCTGATCATCCAGATGAAGGCGAAGATGACGGCCGGAATGCCGGCCAGAATTGGCAAATGCTTGGGAGAACTCATCCACTCGCCGATGATGGCCGGCGGAACCAGCTTGCGGTAGGTCATGTTGCGCAATGCGCCGAGCAGATCGCCAGGTTTGGCGCCGCGCGGACACAGGTCCGAACAGTTGCCGCAGTTGTGACACAGCCAGATGTCGATGTCGTTGACCAGCCTGTCCTTGAGGCCCCACTGAGCCCAGACCATTTCCTTGCGCGGATAGGGATTGTCCGCAGGGGACATGGGGCATGCGACAGAGCAGGTAGCGCACTGGTAGCACTTCTTGAGGTCCGCACCACCGACCTCCTGCAGCTCCTTGACGAACTGCAGATTCGGCTCGATTTTAATCGTTTTGGACATACATGCTCCTCCTAGTATCCCTTGAACGGGTTGGGACCAAGCTTGGTGATGGCGTCAACAAACTCGTCGATCATCGCCGGGACCTTGTCGTATTCGTCAATAGCCACCTGAAGCTGCTGTACCCGTTCGGTTTCGATCCCAAGCTTGCCCAAGGTTTCGCCGATGTTGGCCATGCGGCGGTTGCACAGTTCGGAACCCTTGACGAAGTGACACTGATAGTCTTCACCGTATTTGCATCCCAGCAACAGACAGCCGTCCGTACCCTTGGACATGGCATCGGCGATCCAGATGGTGTTGACCGAACCCAGGCAGCGCACGGGGACGATACGCACGTAGGGACTCCACTTTTTCCCGCGCAGGGCGGCCATGTCGAGAGCCGGATAGGCGTCATTCTCGCAGGCCAGAATGAGCATGCGCGGTCCACCCTCGACCATGTCATCAGGCACTTCGACCTGCTTGATCATGGATCCGATCTGATCGACGTTGTAGTTGTCGAAGAAGATGACACGTTCCGGACATGCGCCCATGCAGGTCCCGCAGCGACGACAGCGCGAGGTGTTGGGCATCGGGTTGCCCTTCTCGTCTTCGTCCAGCGCTCCGAAAGGACACTCTTCCGTGCACCGCTTGCACTGGGTGCAGCGTACAAGGTTGAACTTGGGAAAGGACAGGTCGCCCGAACGGGGGTGCACGGCCATGCCTCGGTTCGCGGACTCCAGGCACTGGATCGCCTTCAGGGCCGCGCCGGCCGCATCGACTTCGGCCGTGGCCATGGTCATGGGCTGCCGCGCGGTGCCGGCGGAGTAGATGCCGGTCCGGCGGGTTTCATACGGGAAGCAGATGTAGTTGGAATCGGCGTACCCGTTGAACTGATCCAGGTCGGGCATGGCCGGACCCTGGCGGTATTTGAGCTTCAGGATCGGATCCAGGGCCGTGGTAGGAACCATGGCGGTGGGCAGAACAAGCATGTCCACCTCAATCTCGATCTTGGCTCCAAGCAGCGTGTCCTCCAGAACCACGACGATGTCGCCATCGCCGCCGTCGCGCACTTCGGCAATCACGCCTTTGGTCATCATGACGCTGGGATCGTTCTGGGCCGCTTTGTAATAGAGTTCGTTGATGCCGGGGACCATCATGTGCTCATAGACCACCATGGCCACACCGCCGGGCAGGAACTCGCGGACATAGTTGGCCTGTTTGAGGGCCGTCAACGAGGTCAGCTCCGAACTGAAGGAGAGATGCTTGTACGTGTCCTGCTTGATGAAGTTGGTCTTGGGCGCGTCGTCAGACTCTTTGTTGGCCGCGGCGGCCAGGGCTGCTGCGCGAGCTTGCTGCTCTTTCACCTCAAAGGGAGCCAGTTTATCGCCAAAACCCAGCAGAAACATGACTTTCTTGGGTTTGGCGCCGTCACTTGCACGCACGATGGACCCGGCCTTGGCCATGGCCTCAAACTCGCGCGAGGTCACGACGTTTTTAAGCTTCCCATAGCCCAAAGGCTTCAGGAACGCGGTGTCCTGCGGAACCCAGCCCGTCGCCACGACCACGGAACCGATGGCCATGACGCGCTCTTCCTTCCCAACAGCTACCGTGACTTCGTAATTGCCAGGAGCGCCGGCAATGCTGACAACCTCGCTGCCAAGAAGGACTTCAATCTTTTCGCTCGCTTCCACCTTCGCGATTTTCTTTTCCACGCCCGTGGCATGAGCCGCGTCGTAGGGGTAGGCAAAAGGCACTGTCTTGTACATGCCGGCAGCGGCGCCGCCCAGCACGTCTTTCTTTTCGACCAGGGTCACGTCGTATCCAACGGCGGACACGTCCAAGGCCGCGCTCATCCCCGCCCATCCGCCGCCGATGACCAGAACCCGGTTCACGACGTCCATGGCATCACCGTCGGGGACCGCGGCTTTCTGCAACTTGATGACGCCCATGTTCACATAGTCGTTGGCCATCTTGAACAACAGCTCAGGTGAATTGCCTGGTACAACTTTTTCACCGCTGGGGTCATTGTAGCACAGCACGCACAGTTCGCGCAGGTTGACACGGTCCACCAGGATGTCGTTGCCAAACTTGTAGAAATCCCAATCCACACGAGGCGAAGAGCCGCAAACACAGACAGCGTTGATCAGACCGGATTCGATATCCGACTGGATCATGGCCCGTCCTTCCTCTGTTGCAAGCCTGGGATGAACCTTGACCACCGGGCAGCACCCGCTCCATTTTTTCTGTACGCCGTCGCACAGCCTCTGGATGTCGAGAAGTCCACCAAGGCTCGATTCATCAAAATATACACCAATCTTGTCGGCCATGACCTACCTCCCTCTCACCGTCTGGATCGCTTTCATCGCTGCCCCTGTGGCAGACTGGGCCGACTTCATCACGTCCAGAGGTTGTTTGGCACAGCCCGCGGCAAAAATACCTTTCTCTTCTCCGCCAACGATGAATCCTTCAGCGTCAACCGGGACATCAAGAGGCAGGGAAGCGCCGGCCAGGCTGGGCTGCATTCCTGTGGCCAGAACCACGAGATCGAAACGTTCGACAGACTTGGTGCACGAAACCGCATCTTCAACGGTCACCCACACGTCGTCGCCAGCATTGTCCTGAGCAACCGCAGCAACCTTGCCCTTCACGGCGAAGATCTTTTCATCGGCCAAAATCTTTTGGGCGAAGTTGTCGTAGCGGCCAGGAGTACGCAAATCGATATAATATATGGTGACTTCTGCTTCAGGATACTGTTCGCGGACATACTGCGCCTGCTTCAATGAAGCCATGCAGCAAATATAGGAACAGTAATGAAGATGGTTCTCATCCCGTGAGCCTGCACACTGCACAAATGCAATTTTCTTTGGTGAACGGCCATCCGATGGACGAAGTATCGCCCCATTAGTTGGACCATAGGGAGAGGCTAGGCGTTCCATCTGCATGTTGGAAATGCAATTCTTAACCGCACCCGCACCGAGATTTGTCAGGTTTGTCACATCGTAGGGCTTCCAGCCTGTTGCGATGATGATGGAGCCAACTGTCAAGGTGATAATCTTTTCTTCTTCGGTCAAATCGAGATAGTCACATTTTTGGACCTTGTTCTTGTCCGCTTCGCTCAAGTTGGCCTTGTCGACGACATAACGCTGCGGAAAGGCAAAAGGCGCATCCATGTAAACGGGTTTGCGCGTGGACAGACCAAATTCGAAATCATTGGTCACTTCCGTGGAAAGCCCCTCACACAATTCGGAAAGATCGGGACTGCTGGGGCCAGCGTAACGCGGCTTGATCCGGACCGTAACCTCGTAATTTCCAACGGAACCTTCAACCTTGACAACTTCCGCCAGGGTAAAAAACTTCACTCCCGGGTTGTTCTTGATCCGCTGATACTGAATTTCCAAACCGCACGATGGTGGGCACAGCTTCGGAAAATATTTGTTCAGCTGCATAACACGTCCACCCAGAAACGGGGTCTTCTCTATGATGAAGACCTCATGGCCGATTTCAGCGGCCTCAAGGGCGGCGGTGAGCCCTGCGAAGCCACCACCTATGACAAGTATGCTGTTGCTAGCCATGCGATTCCTCCCAGAACACGTATGTTGAAGGCCATAAAAATGAATAGAATGGCCCAAGCATAATCTATAACTACCAGATGTTACAGATCATGCATAGACCATTCTATTTCCTGATACAGAAAAAAGGCTGCGGGTTGGACCCGCAGCCTTTTGGCCCATAAACTAGACAGGGATGATCTGGTAGTAATGTCTCTTGAAGATCTCGGTTTCACCCGTGGCCGGGTTGAACTTGGAGTTAACAAAGCACTTCCATTTGGCATCGTCCAGACCCATGAAGTCAGCACGATAGTAGAAGCCGGGGTAGCGGCTTTCCTGACGGAAGCGAATGTGCTGCATATGCAGACGAACGGTCCACAGTCTGTGGTACTGTTCCCAGCAACGGAGCAACTCATGCAGGTCGCGGGCAGCCAGCTTCTTGGAGTCTTCTTCCAGCATGTCGAGCAGGGCAAAGCCGGTGTCGAGCAATTTGTCAGAAGTGGTGTACAGAGTAGCACAACCACCACCGTATTCATCGGTGCACTTGATGAGGCGCATCATGAAGTTGTTGGGGGTGATGTAGTGGGGGTTGACGACCGGATCGGTCGAAGCGCCCTTGAACTGCTCGTAGGTATACCAGGGCTGGTAGATTTCCTTCTTCAGGTCAGCGGCGGAGACGGCCAGCGTGGGAACGAGGTCCTTGTGATCCACAACGTAGCGCACCATCTGCTTGCCGACGATACGGCCTTCCGCATGGGAGCCGGAAGAGAACTTGTGACCGGAGGCGCCAACGCCATCGGCACAGGTCCACAAGCCATTGACCGTGGTCATGCGGTTGTAGACCTTACCATTGGCAGCCTTGACCTTGTATTCTTCAGGAACCCAACTTTCGTTCGGACCGGAAACCCAGATGCCACAGCAGCCGGAGTGGGAGCCGAGCAGATACGGTTCCGTGGGCATGATCTCAGAGCCGCGTTCTTCGGGCTTGATGTTCATGGCGGCCCACAGGTTGGCCTGACCGACGCACATATCCAGGAAGTCTTCCCAAGCTTCGGACTCAAGGTGCTTCTGCTCGGACTTGGACAGGGTGGCGAAGGTGGTCTGCAGGGCGGTGGCGGTGTCCATGTAAATGGGGCCACGGCCTTCGCGCATTTCACGCAGCATCATGTGGTTGCGCAGACAGGTCGGAATGATGTGACCCTTGGCGTAACCGCGATCCTCGTAGGGCTTCAGCATGGCGCGGTTGGTGACGCAATAGTCCTCACCCTTGGCGTTGGTGGCTTTGGCCTTGAAGAGCAGGAACCATGCGCCGACCGGGCCGTAACCGTCCTTGAAGCGGGCGGGGACGAACCGGTTTTCCATCATGGTCATTTCCGCGCCAACCTGGGCACACATGGTGTAGGTGGAGCCGGCGTTCCAGACAGGGTACCATGCACGACCGAGACCTTCACCCGTGGAGCGGGGACGGTACACGTTGACAGCGCCACCGCAAGCCACGGACATGGCCTTGGCCTTGATGACGTACACTTTGTTTTCACGGACGGAGAAGCCAACCGCGCCAGCGATCTGATTCGGGACCTTGGCGTCAAGGAGCAGCTTCACGATGAAAATGCGCTCCAGGTAACGATCGGAACCCAGGGCGTTCTTGGCGGCTTCAGCAACGATGACCTTGTAGGACTCACCGTTGATCATGATCTGCCAACGGCCGGAACGGACCGGAGCAGCGCCGGTGCGCAGGGACATGCCCTCTTTCTTGGCCTGGGCGCCGTCCAGGTTCTTGCCGTCTTTCTTGACCCAGCAGGGCAGGCCCCACTCTTCGAACAGGTGGACGGAATCATCCACGTGGCGACCCAGGTCAAAAATCAAGTCTTCGCGGACAATACCCATAAGGTCAGTGCGGACCATGCGGACATAGTCATCGACATCATTCTCGCCGATGTAGGTATTGATGGCGGAAAGACCCTGCGCAACCGCGCCGCCACGATCAACGGCGGCCTTGTCGACCATCAAGATCTTGATGTTGCCGCCGACCTTGTCGGCCCAGCGCACGGCTTCGAAAGCCGTACCGCAGTTACCCATACCACCACCAACCATCAAAATGTCAGTATCGATCTCAACGAGTTCGGGTTCTGCGCAAGCAAGACCCTTAACAACGTCTTTAACAGGAATCTGAGGCATATGTTCCTCCTGAAATATCTTTCGTTAAAAGCGCCAATTAGGCGACGGCGGACTTGAAGGTGACCTTCAGATCAGCTTCACCAACTTCGATCTTCGTGCCAAGGGCTTCCTTGGGAGCGGCCAGGGCGGTCTCGGTGAACAGAAGTTCGTTCTCCAGATCGCCAGCTTCCGGCTTGCCCTCGAAAGGCTTGATGGAACCTTCAACGGTGGTGCGGATGGGGAACTTGAAGCGCTTCACTTCGCCATTGCGGAACTGAACGGTCCACATGATGTCTTCGGCGCCGCGCAGCGGGATGCAGGTGCCACCCATGGGAGCGAAGTCGGCGTAAGGGCGAGCAGTGATGGCGCCCTGAGGACAAATCTTGATGCAGGAATAACATTCCCAGCAAGCGGCCGGTTCCTGGTTGTAGGCTTTCATCTCAACCGGGTCCAGGATCATCAGGTCGTTAGGACAGATGTACATGCAGGCAGTCTTTTCACCGCCCTTGCATCCATCACACTTTGCTGGATCAACAAAGGTTGGCATAATTCCTCCAAATAAAGAGTTTAAAACAACTTAGCCACAGGCCCGAAACAAACAAGAAATACCCAAGCTTTTTTGCTTGTGAATCTTTTATCAAAGCGATGTTGTTGTGTCAAGCCGCAATTGACGATCATCGACCTCACCAGCCCGTGCCAGCAAGGTCAAATCAGAGAGGCGGATAGAAATCCGCCTCTCTGGCTGTATCAAAAAACTACATGGCAGCGCCGGAAGCGGCACCCTGCATCTTCACCTCGACCTTTTCGGTCAGCGTGGAGTAGTATTCGCGCAGAATGACCAGAACCTCGTCGCGGCCAAAGTGATCAACAACGTCCGCGCCTTCGGACAGGGCCTTGCGCAGCTTGGTGCCGGACAGAACAACGCGGTCTTCCTTGCCGTGCGGGCAGGTACGCAGAGAAGCCATGCCGTCGCACTTGTAGCAATAGAAGGTCCAGTCGATCTTCATGGGCTGGGTGATCAGATCCTTGCCAGCGCCCAGATTCTTGGGAACACGGTCAAAAATCTCCTGAGCTTCGAACAGACCATAGAAGTCTCCAACGCCTGCATGATCGCGGCCGATCAGCATGTCGGAAACGCCGTAGTTCTGACGGAAGGTAGCGTGCAGCAGGCCTTCGCGGGGACCGGCATAACGCATATCCAGGGGGTAGCCGCCCTGAACAACGTTGGCCTTCACGAAATACTTGTCAATGAGGGTATCGATGCACTTGATGCGCACTTCGGCCGGGATGTCGCCGGGCTTCAAGTTGCCGACCAGGGAGTGGATGAAAACGCCGTCGCACACTTCGACAGCGATCTTGGCCAGATATTCGTGAGAGCGGTGCATGGGGTTGCGCAACTGCAGTGCGGCGACCTTGCTCCAACCCTTTTCTTCGAAGGTAGCGCGAGCTTCGGCCGGGGACATGTAGCAGCCGGGGAAACGATCGCGATAGTCGCCTTCGGACAGGACCTTGACCGGCCCGGCGACGTTGTACTTCTTCTGAGCCATGACCATGATAACGCCAGGATGATCCTTGGGCGCGATTTCCCAGAACTTGTCATCAGCGGACTCTTCGCCCTGGCCCTTGTAGACCTTTTCGCATTCCCACTTCTTGTCGGCCTCGGTCATCTCGTACACTTCAGCGACCTTCATGGTCGCCATGTACACGCCCTTCTTGGGGTCGAACAAGGCGATCTCTTCGCCAACCTTCACTTCCTCATCCATGTCCAGGGTAACAGGCACGGGCCAGAAGGTACCATCGGCCAGGGTGAAATTTTCGCACACGGACTTCCAGTCGGCCTTGGTCATGAAGCCACTCAGCGGACTGAAGCCACCAATGCCCATCATGATCAGATCGCCCTTGGCGCGGGGGCTGATCTCGATCTTTTTCAGCGTCTGGGCCTTCTTCTGCTCAGCGGCCAGCTCGGCGCCCTGAAGAAGACAACAAACCAAACCTTTTCCACCATGCGGGGGTACGAGAGCCATAATGCGGATCCTCCTAAATATAGTTTGTTTTTATTTTCACAAATAACAGGACGGAAACTGCTTTTTGCTCGGCAACAGTCAATTTGTCAACCCTTTTGTGATTTTTTTATCAACCGTCTCGCGGGCATCACGTTCGCCCGACCCCTCCGCAAGTACGGCTGTCCTCAACGCCCCAAGCTGCCATCCGCCTTATCTTAATTCTTATATTACGGTGGATTACCCATATCTCCATCAATCGCCACTTGCAATTCCCGCAATCTTATTGTTAATGCCTCCTTAGAAGCGACCACGCCCTTTGCGTCCATGCACCCATGGAGATCAAAACCTTAACGCTCGATACGACTGGCATGGCCGAAAAACACCACTCTCTTTCCTTGACCCAGGAACTAGCACAACTCGACGAAAAGCTCGTTTCACTTCTTGTGACCCGAACCAATCTGTTGTCCCGGGCCGCGTCTTCTCGGCGAGCAAAGAACCTCGGCATCACCGATCCCGCCCAGGAAAAAATCCTCTGGCAGGTCTGGAAGGATGCGTCGCGCGCTGACAACCTCGAACCCCAAATCCTAAAAAAACTGTTTCACCTTTCCAACAACCTTTCCTACGCCCGGGTGGAACGCAACTCGTCCAACGAAAAACCGTTGTGTCTCTTCCCCCGCCGCAAGCCTGTCGAGATCGATCTGGATGCACCTCGGGACCAGATTCTGCGCAGCATGATGTTTTTTCTTGGGGCCACAAGCAACGCACCCCTGAGCGTAGCTCCATTTCAGGGTAATGACATCTCTCTTGAATTGATCAACGCCCTCAATCTGTGCGGATTTGACCTTACCTTCCATAATAGTCAGTGCTCCACCCAGCCCGTGAAGTCCTGGTCCATGGACAACAAGATCATTTATGCCGGGCAAAGCAAATTTCATTTCTACCTGCTGCTGTGCCTAGCCCTGGGGCAAGTCACCCGCGCCAAGTTCACCGGCTCGACCAGACTCAAAATTCACGATGTCCGACCGGTGCAGGATCTGCTCCCGCAGTTGGGCGCTCGACTGACCATCGTCGAGCCACACAGCAACGGGGTGCCCGTGCGCATCGAATGCAGCGGGCAGCTGCCTGAAAGCATCGCCATCCCGCCAGGATTGTCCAAAAAATTTATTCTTGCCTTGGTCGTTGCCGCAACAACCTTCAAGTCAGGCTTGATAATCAAACTGCATGACTCTTACTGGAACAGCAAGCTTTTACGAAAAGGAATCGGTTTTCTTCAGCAGTTTGTCCCGGCACTGCAGTTTGAGGACGCGACCGTGACCGTGCCCCCCACGCCCCTAAGTCTTGACGTCCAGTCCGTGGATATCCCAGTGGATCCCCTCATGAGCCTGCATCTGCTGGTGTTGCCCTACTTTACCGACGGCACCTCGCTATTGCACGGGAAATGGCCCCGACACGCCCCGCACTTGCAGGACATCATGGACATCCTGCATGAGTTCGGCCTCAAGGTAACCATCCAGACGAACAGCATTTCCTCACGCATGGGCAACAGGCCCCGGCAGATGTCCATAGACATCACCACATGCCAGGAGTACCTGCCCCTTGTCCTGGCGATGGCTATGGGCTTCAAAGGCACCTGCGCCATCACCCTGGACACCACGCAAGAGGATGTTGAATATGCTCAAGACCTGCTTGAAAACCTCGGAGCAGGCTATTCCATCGAGCCAGGCCTTCTGCAGGTCGGCCTGCCCAGCACGATAAAAGCCGGCGATGCCCCGTGGCACAGCCCGGGACCATACTGGACCCTGGCTGGAGCACTCATTTCCTTCACCCACCCAGGGCTGTGCATGGCCAACGCCGACAACATCTCCTCGGCTTGGCCTTGGTTCTGGAAAATCTTCATGAATCTGCCGGATCCCCAGAACTTTATCCATCCCCCGCGCAGCGAACAACAGGCAAACGATATCCACGATGACAAGCCCAAACGTAAACGAATCAGAATCACGACAGATTGACGCCCTCAAACAGGAGATTGACGCCCTCAAGCACGAACAGACCCAGACTGAAGCCCGGGTTCGAGAACTGCTCCTGTCTGAGGACCCCTCCAGCGGAACGACCTTCCACGCGGACATCTTCCGCCTGCAGCAGGACAAGCTGCGCATGGACACGGAAATTCAATTCCTGAAGGTCAAGCTCCGACGCCTGCAATCCTCCTGGTGAACCCGACAGGCTCCTCGTTACCGCGGGGAGCCTTTTCCAATTCCATGCGAACTTTCCATTAAGGAGCATCGATGAAGCAAAATCTTACCCGTAAAATCATTGCGGCTCATCTTGTTGACGGGGAAATGGTCTCCGGCGCCGAAGTGGGCATCAAAATAGATCAGACCCTGACCCAGGATGCCACCGGAACCATGGCCTACCTGCAGTGGGAAGCCATCGGCCTGCCCAGGGTCAAAACCGAACTCTCTGTCAGTTATGTCGATCACAACACCTTGCAGATGGGGTTCCGCAACCCAGACGATCACCGTTACCTGCGCAGCGTGGCCGCCAAGTATGGAATCGTCTTCTCTCCTCCCGGCACCGGCATCTGCCACCAACTGCATCTGGAGAATTTCGCGGCGCCGGGCAAAACACTGGTCGGCTCTGACTCGCACACTCCCACTGCCGGCGGCATCGGCAGCCTGGCAATGGGCGCTGGAGGCCTGTCCGTGGCCTTGGCCATGGCAGGAGAGCCCTACACCATCACCATGCCGAAAGTCTTCAACATCCGCCTTGAAGGCAAACTGACCAGCTACGCGTCCGCCAAGGACGTCATCCTGCATCTGCTCGGCATTCTGACAGTCAAGGGCGGCGTCGGCGCTGTCATGGAATACAGCGGACCCGGGGTGGCCACCCTGAGCGTGCCCGAACGCGCCACCATCACCAACATGGGCGCGGAGCTTGGCGCGACGACATCCATCTTTCCCAGCGATGCCGCGACCAGAAAATTCCTTGCACTCATGGGTCGAGAGGATGTGTTCACGCCCCTGGCCGCCGACGAGGGCGCCGAATACGATCACGAAATCGTCATCAACCTGAGCACGCTCGTCCCCCTGGCCGCTCAACCCCACATGCCCGATCGTGTCGTGCCGGTGGCTGAACTCCACGGATTGACCGTAGACCAGGTCGCCATCGGATCCTGCACCAACTCATCCTTCACGGACTTGAAAAGCGTGGCTGAAATCCTGGACGGAGGTCACATCGCCGCCAACACCGACCTGCTTCTTTCGCCCGGCTCCAAGCAAGTCCTCAAGATGCTCGTGAAGGAAGGTTTGCTGGACAAAATCCTCGACGCCGGCGGACGTTTGATGGAATGCTCCTGCGGCCCGTGCATCGGCATGGGCGGCTCTCCTTCCAGCGGCGGTGTCAGCGCCCGCACGTTCAACCGCAATTTCGAAGGCCGCAGCGGCACCCAGGACGGTCAAGTCTACCTGGTCAGCCCCGTCACCGCAGCCTTCGCCGCCATGAACGGCATGTTCACCGACCCGGCGACTTGGAACAAGCCCATCACTGCTCCGTCGCTTCCGGCCGAAGCGCCGTCCATTCGCCATTTGTTCGCCTATCCTCCCGTGGACGGCTCCCGGGTAGAGATCGTGCGCGGGCCAAACATCGTGGCCCTGTCACCCTTCGACCGCTTGCCACAAACCCTGGAACTGCCCGTGCTGATCAAAGTCGGCGACAACATCACCACCGACCACATCATGCCCGCCGGCGCAGCCATCACAGCCCTTCGCTCCAACATTCCAGCCATCAGTCGGCACGTCTTCGAACGGGTCGACAAGGACTTTGTGAGACGGGCCGAAGCCGCAGGGCAGGGCCTCATCCTCGGGGGAGAAAATTATGGCCAGGGCTCCAGCCGTGAACATGCGGCCCTGGCTCCACGTCATCTGGGAGTGCGCATCGTCCTCGCCAAGTCCTTCGCGCGTATCCACAAAGCCAACCTGATCAACTTCGGCATCCTGCCCCTGATCCTGGTTGACCCGACGGACTACGACCTTCTGACTCAAGGCAGCAGCCTGCGCCTGGATTTGACCGCGCTTGCCCCGGGTGCCACCCTCGCCGCAACAAGAATGGACGGGAAGAGCATCGCCTTGAGCCACGATTTGACGGGTCATGAAATAGCCATTATCAGGGCGGGCGGTCTGCTTAATTACGTCAACGACAGGCAGAAATAGGCCCGTGATGGGTCTGCCCCATACAACATTATAGATCCAGGTCGGAGACACCATGCTCGACATCCTGCGCCAAGGCGCTCAAAGTTGGGGAATAAAAATCCTCTTCGGCATCATCATTGCCGTCTTCGTTTTGGCCTTTGGCATGAACCGCGTGCAAAACGACAACACCAATGTCGTGGCCACGGTCAACGATGCCCCCATTCTGCTCAAGCACTACCAGGAAAGATTGCAGCGCAGCATGGAACTCGCTCGCGGCCAGAACCCCAACCTGACAACGGAAATGCTGGCCCAGATGGGCTTCAAGCAGCAGATCCTGGAACAGATGGTCATCGAGGAATTGATGCGGCAACAGGCCACTAAGCTCGGCCTGTCCGTATCCAAGGAAGAATTGGCCGCGGAGATTCATCTCATTCCGGCTTTCCAGAACGACACCAAGGTCTTTGACCCCGCCACCTATCGGAAGGTGCTGAACGCCAACAACCTCACCCCTGGCGCGTTCGAATCAGAGTACTCGCGTGGCATGCTCATGGACAAATTGCGCTCCGTCCTGGGCCTGCCCGGACGCGTCAGCGAAGATCAGGCCCGGGACTTCTATGAGTACGGACGCAGCACCGCTGTAATCTCCTATCTCATGTACCCCTGGGAAGATTTTCAGGACGCGGTCAATGCGACCGAGGGTCGGATCAACGAGTATTACACGGCTCGCAAGGCCGAATACGCCATCCCTGCGCGCGCCAAGATCGACTATCTTTTACTCACCCCCGCAACCCTGGCCGATCTCGCCGGCGTTTCCGAAACGGAAAAGGAAAAATACTTCGCCGAGAACAAGGACAACTTCAAGATCGAAGAGCAGGTCAAGGCCCGCCACATCCTGGTGCGCATCCCCGAGGACGCCCCCGAGGACGATGTGACCAAAGCCATGGACACGATCAAGAAGGCCCAGGCCGACCTCAAAGCCGGAAAATCCTTTCCCGAAATAGCCGCCAAATACACACAGGACCCTTCGGGAACCCAGACCGGCGGCGAACTGGGCTGGTTCGGTCGCGGCCGGATGGTCAAGCCCTTCGAGGACGCCGCCTTTGCCCTGGACAAGGGCGCGGTTAGCGAACCGGTCCGCACCCAGTTCGGCTTCCATCTGATCAAGGTCGAGGACAAAAAGAAAGCCGGTTATGCCGAGTACCAGGATGTCGCTGACGATATCGCCAGGATCATCGCCCAGGACAGGGCGTCTGAAACCTTGCAGGACCGTTTGGACCAGACACTGGAGATGGTGCTGGCCGGCGAGACGCTGGAGACCGTGGCCAAATCCATTGGACTGGGACTTGAGGTCCAGACCACTGATTTCTTCACCCGTCAGCAGGGCCCCGTTGAGTTACCGGGCTTATCCCCCGAGAACATCGGGGCACTGTTCGATCTGGACGTCAACGCCACGACCAATTCCCCCCTGGCCTACCAGGACGGTTATGTGCTGGCCGCCAAGCGGGAACAGGCTTCAGAGACGGTCAAGCCGTTGGAGGTGGTTCGCCCGGAAATCGTTAGCGCCATTGTCCGCGAGGAGGCCATGAAGCTGGCTAAAGCCGCCGCCGATAAGGATCTGGCCCTGCTGGCCAAGGGCCAGGACACCGCTGCCAACTCCACGGGCGTGCAGTCCGAGCCTTTCACACGGCAAGGGGCCATACCAGAGCTGGGCATGAATCCGCAGCTGGCCGCCCAGGCGTTCCTGGCCGCGCCCGGGACTTGGCTGTCGGAGTCCTTTGCCTTTCCCTCGGGCTATGTCCTGGCAAAAACAGTTTCGATCACCCCGCCGGAAACCGCGACCTGGGAGGCGGAACGGCAGATGTGGCTGACCTCCCTCAACCAGCGTGCCGAGGAGCAGACCGTGCAGGCCTTCCTGACGGATTTGCGGGCCAAGGCCAACGTCCAGATCACGAACCCGAACGTGCTCGGCAACTAGCCCCTTGCTCCTGCCCGGACAACAAAGCCCGCCTCGGAAACGAGACGGGTTTTGTTTTTGGAACTGCCGCAACGCAGAGCCGGCTCTAGAACGTGATCCAGTCGACCTCGGGGGGGGCACCGCGGCGTAGCACCAGCCGGGCCAAGCCGCCGTCGCCGGAGCGGGGCCAGAACAGGGACCCGGGATTCAACAGCCAGGGGCCTTTGCCCAGCCGTCGCCAGTCCCTGATATGCGTGTGCCCATAGCAGACGATATCGACCCCGGAAAACTGGTTCGCCACGACATCACCGACCTTGGAACGCGGCCCCCATCCATGGCCCATGCCAAGACGGAACCCTTCCAGTTCCAACTCGCGCAGCACGGGCAGGGTTCCGCGCAAAGGCGACAGGTCGCAGTTGCCCTGCACGGCATAAAAGCACGGGTGGGCATTGAGAAAGGCCCAGGTCGACTCGCCCACGCAGTCCCCGCAATGCAGGAGCACATCGGCATCGCGGCAATACCGTTCGAAGACAGCGGCCAGCAGGGCGTCTGGCTGCTCAAGATGGGTGTCGGAAATAACCGTTACGATCATGGCTTGGCCTTGGGCTGAATCACAAACTCGCACTCGATCCACAGAATTTCACCTGGACCGGCCAGACCGCCCTGGGAATGCTGCAAGGTGGACAGGAAATCGAGCAAAAAGGCCTGGAATTCCTCGCCGCCGGCTACACGATTGACCGCAAAATCCCCAATACCGCCGTCCGCGCGGATGTTCAACGTGACCAGAGCGTATCCCGGGCGCTCGGGCGAAAAACTCTCCCAGAGGGAGCGGATGACACGCTGTACAGCCCGAGCCCGGACAAGCTCCTCTTCCCGACGCGGGCCGGAAACACGTTTGCGGGTGTCAGGACGAGCCTGCATGGAGACACTCATGTGCAGGGGAATCGCTGCCGGAATAACGCGGTTGGCCGATGGCTTGTCGCGAAAGATACGATCGCGGTAAAAATTCATGGCCTCCAGGTTCAACTCCAAGACACTGGGCAGGCCATAGCTGGGGCCAAAGATTAGAAACCACGCCGGCCCGGCATGCAGGCACAGGGAAAGCAGCAAACTGACCGTTATCCGCCCGATCCGGGACGCCTGCGCCTCGTTATCTGCCATGGTCATCTAAGTCCGGATCTTGCCATTCCCTTTGCGCCACCAGGATTCTTCCGGCCGCACGAACCACCAGTCCGACTGGTCCGTGGACTGCACGGCCACGGCCAGTTCACGGGCCGCGTCCGTCTTGAGCCGCAGAATAGCGTGGGCAAGCCACTTGCCCGCGTAGGGGTTGCCCAAATCCGCTTCCTCTTTCAGGTTGGCGATGAAATCGAGCTGATCCGCGTCCTCGGCCAAGCGAGCCTCCATGGTCTCCCCGGCCTCCAGCTCATGCCACAGCTCAAGAACCTCGGAACGCAGACCCGTTCCCTCCAGGGCGTGGGTCAGGGCCAGGGCCGGATTGCACGTGTTGTAGATGCGGTTGACGTAGTTGAAATCCCCGATGCGGGCCTCGTGCACGTCGTGGAAAAGGCACAGAAACACGGTCTTGGCCACGTCCGCCCCGGTCCTGCGCGCCAGTATGTAGCCGATCATGGCCGTCCGGAAGGAATGCTCGGCCACGTTTTCTGCGCCGGAGCCCAGGAACTGGTACCCCGTGCGAGGGGTCTTGCGCAGCATGCCCAGTTCGAAAATGAAATCAGCCAGGCGTTTCAAGGTCTGGTCACGCATGGCTGCGGCGTCAGGTGCGGTATTCAGCATTGATCTTGATGTACTCCTCGGTGAAGTCCGAAGCCATGAGCGTTATTTCCGCCTCACCAGCGCCCAGATCAACGTCGATGTCGACAACATCCCGGCGCAAGGCCGAGGCCAACAAACTGTCCCAGTCGGCCTTGACCGGGGTGCCGTTCTGAAAAATGACCAGCCCAGCGATGCGCACGACCACGTCTTCGGGAACGAAATATGCCCTGCTCCGCCCCAGTGCGGCCACGATCCGCCCCCAGTTGGGATCCCGACCGTAAAGCGCGGTCTTGACCAGGGGGGAGTTTCCCACGGCCCGAGCTGCCCTCTGGGCATCGGCCGTGCTCGCAGCACCGTGGACGCGCACTCGCATGACCTTGGTCCCGCCCTCGGCGTCCTGGACGATCATGAAGGCCAGATCCTGACACACGTCGAGCAGGGCCGTCTCCAGCAGATCCAGATCCGCCTCCCCGACCACGAACGCAGCGCCGTTGGCCAGGGCCAGGACGCAGTCATTGGTGCTCGTGTCCCCGTCCACGGTGATGGCGTTGAAGCTCTTGGTTACGCAGCGCATCAATGCCCCCTGCCACCAGGCCGGATCCACGCCGGCATCGCAGAGAATAAAGCCGAGCATGGTCGCCATGTCAGGACAAATCATGCCCGCTCCCTTGCAAAACCCCGCCAGGCGGACGGTTCCGGAAGATAGTTTGACCTCGCGCGCGGCCACCTTGGGAAAGGTGTCCGTGGTCATGATGGCACGGGCCATATCCACCAGACCGACCCGGCCGAGGTTTTCCCGCAGGGGCCCCATGGCCGCGCTCCAAAGATCCATTTTGAGCTGATCGCCGATGACTCCGGTGGATGCGGGCAGGATGGTCGAAGCTGCAAGGCCAAGGGCGTCGCCGACAAGGCCGAGGGTCGTCCGGCAGTTGTCCAGCCCTTCCTGACCGGTGCACGCGTTGGCCTGCCCGGAATTGACGACGATGGCGCGCATGGCGGCACGTTCCTCGGTCAGAATTTTCCGGGCCACGAGCACTGGCGCGGCCTGAAACCGGTTGGTGGTGAACACGCCGGCGGCCACTGCCGGCACATCGCTGACAACGACACCCAGATCGAAACGACCTGGCCGCTTGAACCCGCACTGGGCGGTGGAAAATCTGAAACCGGACGGAATGTTCATGACGCCTCCACATGAAAATCCCGCGCACCCGCGCGAGATAAAGAAATCCTGACAGGGGGAAAAATCTTTGTCAAACAGGGGCTAACGATCACGTTCGAAATAGTCGTCGGCAAGCTGACAGCATTTGGGAGCGCCTTGGGCCAGTTCGGCCAGGCTGATGGTGTCCAGTTCCCGCAGCATGGCATCCGTGGCTCGCTGCCAGGCAGTTCTGGTCAGACAGACCGCGGTGCGGTCGCAGAGCCCCGGATCGCTCAGACAGGCCGAAAGTTCCACCGAACCCTCCATGACGCGCACGACGTCACCCAGGGTGATTCGGTCCGGTGGGAGATTGAGCTGATGCCCTCCGGAAGCTCCGCGCTTGCTCGCCACCATGCCCGCATGCTTCAGGGGCTTGATGATTTGCTCGATGAACGGCACGGTGATTCCCGTGCGCTCGGCAATATCGCCCACCCGGTGTGGAATTCCTTCATTGTGCAGAGCCAGGTCGAGCAGAATCCGGGACGCGTATCTGGATTTGGCGGACAATTTCATAGCACTCTCGAATAATAGATATTTGAAGCCACAATTCGCTGCCTTCACGCTCCGCGCCACGAATGCCAGGGTGGAATCCACCGCGCTTCGACTTTCCGGTTTGACCCCCACACCAATTTTTTCCTACATTCTCGACCCAGACACCGCAACATTGCATCCTCCCGGAAGCGGGCATATTCAGGCATCCATCATGAAACACCTTCGCAACGAACCCCTGAAAAACCACTGCACCTACCGCATAGGCGGCTGTGCCAAGGACATCTATTTCCCTGAAAACATGGATGAGCTGGTCGAAATCGTGCGTCTCCACCGTGCCCAGGAGCGCCGCTTCTGGATTCATGGCGGGGGAGCAAACACCCTTTTTCCAGACACCACTGTCTATCTGCCGATCATTTCCACCAGCTTGGTGGCCGCCACCCGCTTTGACGGCGGCCAGATCTTTGCCGAGGCAGGTAAAATCATGGACGCATGGGTCCTGGAATGCCTGCGTGCCGGTCTGGGCGGAATCGAATGTCTTTCGGGCATCCCGGGCACCCTGGGCGGCGCGCTGTTCATGAACGCCGGCGCCTATGGCCATGAAATCTCTGATCATCTGCGCAGCGTGACGGTCCTGACCCGCGACAGCCAGGTCGTCGAGCTGGACAAGGCCGCGTGCGGCTTCGGCTATCGACAGGCTTCGGCCCTGCGCGACACGGTCATCCTGGCCGGCACGTGGCATCTGCCCCAAGGCGATGCCGGAACGCTTCTGGCCAAGCGCAAGGAAATCCTGGCCCGCCGCAAGGACAAGCAGCCCCTTGATTTTCCGTCCGCGGGCAGTGTCTTCAAACGCCCCACGGGGGCCTACGCCTCGGAACTCATCGACCGGGCCGGCCTCAAGGGCAGGCGCATCGGAGGGGCTCAAGTCTCCGAAAAGCACGCCGGATTCATCGTCAACACGGGCGACGCCACCTGCCAGGACGTGCTCGAACTGGTTGAGCTGTGCCGCAAGGCCGTGCGAGAACGTTTCGGCCACGAATTGGAGTTGGAGCAGTGTCTCTGCCCCCCGCAGAACCCGGATCGCAAGTAACCCAGGAGGGCCCCATGCCCGAAGCCTCCGCCCCCGACATCGCCATTGCCCAGCGGGCCAGGATGCTGCACGTCCGCGACATCGCCGCAAAACTCGGCTTGAATGACGACCAGCTCGAACCCTACGGCAAGTTCAAGGCCAAGCTGCCCCTGACCCTGGCCGAAAAAGACCAGTGCAAGTACGGCAAGCTCATCCTTGTCTCGGCCATCACCCCCACGCCCGCCGGCGAGGGCAAGACCACGGTTTCCATCGGCCTGGCCGACGGCCTGAACCGCATCGGCAAGAAAGCCATGGTCGTGCTGCGCGAACCGTCCCTGGGGCCTGTTTTCGGCATCAAGGGCGGCGCCACGGGCGGAGGCTACTCCCAGCTCGTGCCCATGGAGGACATCAACCTCCATTTCACGGGTGATTTCGCGGCCATCGAAAAGGCCAACAATCTCCTGGCCGCCCTCATCGACAACAACCTGCAGAGCAAGAGCCGGTCGCTCAATCTCGATGGCCGCACCGTGGCCTGGAAGCGGGTCATGGACATGAACGACCGGTCACTCAGACGTCTGGTCTGCGGCCTGGGCGGCCTCATGCACGGCGTGCCACGAGAGACGGGCTTCGACATCACCGCGGCCTCGGAGGTCATGGCCATCCTCTGCCTGGCTGACGACTTGCCGGACCTGAAGCGACGCCTGGGGGCCATATTCCTCGGCTTCACCTTTGGCCGCGAGCCCATCCACGCCCGGGACTTAAGCGCCCAGGGGGCCATGACCGCCCTGCTCAAGGACGCCGTCAAGCCCAACCTCATCCAGTCCCTGGAGGGCAATCCGGCCATCATGCACGGCGGTCCCTTCGCCAACATCGCCCAGGGCACCAATTCGGTCATCGCCACCCGCACGGGTCTGTGCCTCTCCGACTACGTGGTCACCGAAGCGGGCTTTGGCTTCGATCTGGGTGGTGAGAAGTTTTTGGACATCAAATGCCAGTCCGCGGGCTTCGACCCCTGCGCAGTGGTTCTGGTGGCCACGGTGCGGGCCCTCAAGTACCATGGCGGTGTGGAACTGGCCCACCTGCCCGTGCCCAACACCAAGGCCCTGGCCCGGGGCCTGGAGAACCTGACCAAGCAGGTCGAAAACGTGCGCCTCTTCCATCTCACTCCCATCGTGGCCATCAACCGCTTCGCCACGGACACCGAGGAGGAGCATCAGGTCATTCTCGATCACTGCCAGTTCATGGGCGTGCAGGCCTCGGTCATGGAGGCCTGGGAAAAAGGTGGGGCCGGGGCCGAGGAACTGGCCGAGTTGGTCGCGGCCACGGCGGACCGTTGCACGGCCCACTACAAACCCCTCTACGACTGGAACCAGAGCGTGCGCGAAAAGATCGAGATCGTCGCCACCCGGGTCTACGGCGCGGCAGCGGTGGAATATGCGCCCGGAGCGCTCCTGGACCTGGACAAAATCAAACGGCTGAACCTGGACCATCTGCCTGTCTGCATCGCCAAGACCCAGAGTTCCCTCTCGGACCAGCCAGGACTGCGTGGCCGGCCCCGGGACTTCGTGGCCACCATCCGCGAGATCGAGATCGCGGCCGGAGCGGGCTTTCTGGTGCCTCTGACCGGCAACATGATGCGCATGCCCGGCCTGCCCGAAGTGCCTTCGGCCGAGCGGATCGACATCGACGAAAAGGGTGTCATCAGCGGGCTGTTCTAGGGGACCGACCACCACGAACAAAAAACCCTCGCCAGACGACCGGCGAGGGTTTTGCTTTCATGCGGTCCTGCGGACCGGGATCGTTCCTGGTTATGACGCCTTGCTCCCGTTGGCCACCTCGCAGCTTGGGCCCAGCAGGGCCAGACCGCCCTCTTTCTTGACCGCGAGGACCATCCCCTGGGACACGGACCCACGCAACTTGCGCGGCTTCAAATTGGCGACCACGACCACCTGTCGCCCAATCAATTCCTGCGGCTTCCAGAATTCGGCTATGCCGGCCACGACCTGCCTCGGATTCTCCTCGCCCGCGTCAACCTTGAGGACAAGCAGCCGGTCGGCCTCTGGATGCGGCTCGGCCGAAAGCACCGTACCCACGCGCAGGTCGACCTTGGCGAAGTCCTCGAATTCGATGCATTCCGGACAGGCCATCTCGATTTTGGGCTCGGACTTCGAGTCCTTGGGAGCCTTCACTTTTTTGGGTTCCGCTGGCTTCTCTTCCCGAGGCACCAGATCCTGACGGGGAAAGAGGTTGGAACGTTCGGCCACGAGGGTGCCGGGAGCCAAGCCAAACCAGGACGTGATCTCGGCTTCCAGGTCGACACCTTCCAGCCCGAACTTGACGCCCAGTTGCAGGAGCATGGTCTCGCTCGTGGTCGGCATGACCGGCCACAGGTGCACGGCCACCTTGCGCATGCCTTCCAGGATGACGTACATGACCGTGCCCAACCGGTTCAGATCGCCGCTTTTGAACAGGGTCCACGGCGCGCTGGAGTCAATGTACTTGTTCAGATGGCGGACCAGTTCCCACAGGGACCGCATGGCCCTGGAGAACTGAAAGTGCTCGAACTGGGTTTGGAAATTGGCCATGGCGTTCTTGCCGATTTCGAGCACATCCCGATCCAGATCCTGCAGCTCCCCGCATTCCGGGACGACCCCGCCGAAATACTTGTGCGTCATGGACAGAGTGCGCGAGAACAGATTGCCGAGGTCGTTGGCCAGGTCGGCGTTGAAACGCCCGACCAGGGCGTCCTCGCTGAAGGACGAGTCCTGACCGAAACTCATCTCCGACAGCAGAAAATAGCGAAACGCGCTCAGGCCGTACTTCTGGGCCATGTCCAGGGGCGCGACAACGTTGCCCAGGCTCTTGGACATCTTGGTCTCGTTGACCGTCCAATAGCCATGCACGCGCAGACCCCTGTAGAGCGGAATGCCGGCGGACATGAGCATGGTCGGCCAAAACACGGCGTGGGGCTTCAAAATGTCCTTGGCCACCAGATGATGGGCACCCGCCCAGTATTTGCGAAAATCCTCGCCGTCCGGATAGCCCAGGGCCGAAATGTAATTGATGAGCGCGTCAAACCAGACGTAGGTCACGAAGTCCTTGTCAAAGGGCAATTCGATCCCCCAGGTCAACCGCGTCTTGGGACGCGAGATGCACAGGTCGCCCAGATCCTCCTTGAGCATGGACAGGACCTCGTTGCGATAGCGCTCGGGCTGGATGAAATCCGGATTGGCCTCGATATGCGCTCGCAGCGGTTCCAGATACGCGCTCATGCGGAAGAAATAGTTCTTCTCCTTGATGAAGGTCGGCACGGTCTGATGGTCCGGACATTTGCCGTCGACCAGTTCCTTGTCCGTGTAGAACCGCTCGCAGCCAAAACAGTAATGTCCGCCGTATTCGTCGAAATAGATGTCGCCCTTGTCGAAAACCTTTTGCAGGACGTGCTGCACGCATTTCGTGTGCCCCTCGTCCGTGGTGCGGATGAACTGATCGTTGGCGACTTCCAGCACGGGCCAAAGATCCCTGAAGAGCTGGCTGATGGCGTCGGTATAGGCCTTGGGGTCCTGGCCGGCCGCCTCGGCGGCCTGCACGATCTTGTCCCCGTGCTCGTCCGTGCCGGTCAGAAAATAGGTCGCGTCGCCCTTGAGGCGGTGGAAGCGGCTGATGCTGTCAGCCACGATGGTCGTGTAGCCGTGGCCGAGATGGGGCCGGGCGTTCACGTAATAGATCGGGGTGGATATGAAAAACGGTTTCAATGCGATTCTCCTTTCTGCCGAAATTAGTGCTGCCCGGAGGGCTTGGGAGCATGGTCCCGGCGCGGAGGTCCGGACTTGCGTCGCCGGTCCCTGGAACGCGTGTCCTTGCGCTCGCGCGAAGCTTCGGGCTGGTCCGGCCGTCCCTCCGGGGCGGCGCCCACGGCAGCCTCCTCGGCCCTGGGCTCGGTCCTGGGCCGGAACGGTCCGCGGTCGGGACGGTCAGAACGATCCGGCCGAGGCCCGCTGGGCCGGTCGGCGCCAGGGTGGGAACGCTGCTCCTTGCGCGGAGGCCTGGGCCTGCGGTCCTGGCGGGCACCCTGGGCCCTGGCCTCCGGGTCCATCAGGGCGGAAAGTTCGGCGGGCGTGTCATCGGACGCGTCGTCCTGAACGACCGGACGCTGTTGATCAGACAGGACCATGGCAGCCCAGTCCGTGAGAGAAAAATCCAATTCATCCCCGGCTTCGGTGATCACGCTGACCGAGTCGCGGAACATATTGGCCCGCAGCGTTTTCATGGGCCCCTGCGTGGTCATGTAACGGCGGCCGAGCTTGGGCGCACGGCGCTGAAAGTCCGCGTAGTTGTCCTTCTCGTAGGCCAGGCAGCATAGCAGGCGGCCGCACACTCCCGAAATCTTGGCCGGATTCAAAAACAAGTTCTGGTCCTTGGCCATTTTGATGGTCACCGGCTCGAAGCGACGCAGATAGCGGCGGCAACAGCACATCTGGCCGCAGTTGCCCAGGGCGCCGATCATCTGGGTCTCGTGGCGCACACCAATCTGCCGGAGTTCGATGCGCGTGCGGTAGTTGCGCACCAGTTCCTTGACCAGATCCCGGAAATCAACCCGCCCTGGAGCCGTGAAATAGAAGATCATCTTGCTCTTGTCGAAATAGATCTCCACATCCACGAGCTTCATGTCCAGGTGCATCCGGACCACGCATTGCTGGCAGTATTTGCGGGCGTCGTGGGCCAGTTCCTGGTTTTCACGGCCAATTTCCAGGTCCTCGGCCGTGGCTGGGCGGTAAATGGGTTTGACCGCCTCGGGATCCACGCCTTCTGGCAGATCATCCCGCAGGGCCACTATTTCGCCGAAACCGATGCCTTCCTCGGTCTTGACCAGGACCATGTCGTGCATGGAGAGCACGAAAGGCGTGGCCAGAAAAAAATATATCTGCCCCTGGCGTCTAAAAGAAACACCTACGTATTGAGCCATATGTATCCTGATGTGTTGTCCATCGGACGCGGGAGAGGGCGTCCTCCTTTCGCGTCAGCGCAAGAAAACCGGTTCCGGGCTCATGCCCGGAACCGGTTGTGTAGCGAGAGAAACCAAAAGTGACAAGCTAGAGAAGGCCGAGCCTGCGGGCGATCTCCCGGGCGGATTTGCGCCCCGCGCCCATGGCCAGGACCACGGTGGCCGCGCCGGTAACGATGTCACCGCCGGCAAAGACCATGGGGATCTCGGTTTCGCCGGTTTCCGGATCGGCCTGGATGTATCCGCGCTTGTTGAGGATAAGCTCCGGGGTTTCGCGCAGAAGGACCTGGTTGGGCCCGGTGCCGATGCCGAGAATGGCCAAATCCGTGGGGATGTCGAAAAAATCCCCCTCGACAGGCACGGGCGAACGGCGGCCCGAGGCGTCGGGCGCGCCCAACTCCATGCGCTGCACGGTCAGACTGACCAATTGACCTTGAGCGTCGCCGTTGAAGGACACCGGCGCGACGAGATTCTCCAGACAGACCCCCTCTTCCAGCGCGTGTTCCAATTCCTCCAGGCGGGCCGGCATCTCATCCTTGGTCCGGCGGTAGACAATGGTGACCTTTTCCGCACCCAGACGAAGGGCCGTGCGGGCCGCGTCCATGGCCACGTTGCCTCCGCCCAGGACCGTGACCTGTCGGCCACCAGCCACGGGCGTGTCCACTTCGGGATACTTGTAGCCGCGCATGAGATTGACCCGGGTCAGGTATTCGTTGGCGCTGTAGACGCCAAGCAGGCTCTCGCCGGGAATGTTCAGGAACTTGGGCAGCCCGGCGCCCACGCCGATGAACACGGCGCCAAAGCCCTGGTCGAAGAAATCCTGGATGGAAATGGTCTTGCCCACCACCCAGTTGGTCTTGAAGACCACGCCCATGCGCTTCAAAAATTCCACTTCCGTGCGCACGATGGACTTGGGCAAGCGGAACTCCGGAATGCCGTAGGTCAGCACCCCTCCGACCTCGTGCAAGGCCTCGAAGACGGTCACGGACACGCCCAGGGCGGCCAGGTATCCGGCCGCCGTCAGGCTGCTCGGGCCCGACCCCACGCACGCGACCTTCAGGTCCTCGCGCGGCAGACGGCAGTCGTCGCCGCCGGTGATGGCGTCGCACGGGTTGGCCGCATAATAGGAGTCCGCCACGAACCGCTCCAGGCGGCCAATGGCCACGGGCTGGCCCGTGGGATTCAGCTTGCACTTGGCCTCGCATTGCTTTTCCTGGGGGCAGACCCGCCCGCAGACCGCCGGCAGGCTGTTGGTGGCCTTGATGGTCTTGTAGGCCTCGTCCAGCCGACCCTCGGTGACGTGATGGATAAATGTTTTGCAGTCCACCTCCACCGGGCAACCGGCCTGACAGGTGGGCGTTTTGCATTGCAGACAGCGCCCGGCTTCGGCCTGCGCCTGCTCCAGGGTGTACCCCAGGGCGACCTCGGTGAAATTGCCACGGCGGACGTGAGCGTCCTGCATGGGCATGGAAACGCGGGGGAGGAGCTTAGTTTTCTTTGCCATGGCACTCACAGTAACATTTATAGGACTCTTTTTCCTGGGGAACGTACGACTTGAGCCTGAGCATCAATTCGTCGAAATCGACCTTGTGGGCGTCGAACTCAGGGCCGTCCACGCAGGCGAAACGGATGGCGTTGTCGACCCGCACCCGGCAGGCGCCGCACATCCCGATCCCATCCACCATGATGGAGTTGAGGCTGACAACGGTCCTCACTCCGAAGGGCCGGGTCACCTCGGCCACGGCGCGCATCATGGGCACCGGGCCAACAGCCACGACCTCCTTGACTTCCGGGTCGGACTCCAGCCGCTCTTTCAAGACCTGGGTCACGAAACCCTGCTTGCCCTTGCTCCCGTCATCGGTGGCAATGAGCACCTCGTGGCTGAACTTGCTCAGCTCCTCCTCGAACAGAAGCAGATCGGCCGAACGGGCGCCGATGACCGAGACCACGCGGTTCCCGGCCTGGGCATGACCCTTGGCGATGTGGTGCATGGCCGCGATGCCGGTGCCACCTCCCACGCAGATCACGGTGCCGACCTTGTGAATGTCCGTGGCCTTGCCCAGAGGACCGCACAGGTCGCGGATCTGCTCCCCCTGATTCAAGACGTCGAGCATGGCCGTGCTCTTGCCCATGACCAGATAGACGATGGTGATGGTCCCGGCATCCGGGTCAGCGTCGGCGATGGTCAAGGGAAAGCGCTCCCCGTCCTCGGTCACGCGCAGGATGACAAAATTTCCCGGCTTGGCCTTGACCGCTATGGCCGGGGCCTCCAGGGTCAACTCCGTGACCCTCCCGGGAATGAGCACCCGCTTCTTGAGTATCGTGGTCACCAGTCCCTCCATGCCCTCGACGGGCGGTTTGTGGCGCAAATGACCGGAAGTTCAACGCCTTTTTCAGACTTGTCAAACATTCCAGCCCATCGTAAAAAACAGGATAATTTCAGGAAGGTTTTGCCCATGACCGTCGATCCCATCAGTTCCTATTCCAGTCAGAGCCTCGGCTCCGACGTGGAGCGGGATCGCGGGCAAGCGCGGCAACTCCTCAACGCCCAGGTCTCCACCCGCATTGTGGGGGTGCAGCTTGGCAAGCTGGGCGTGAGTCTGCGCACCCAGGACATCTCCTTCGCCCCAAAAACCGCTCCGACCCTTGCCGCAGACTTCGCCCAGGAGGTGGAGCTGCAACGGCTGACCTGCAATGTCGACCCGTTCCGGCCCGCCGGAGCCACTTCCCAGAACGCCAACCTCCAACGCCTCGGCGCCTCGGCCTACTCCCGCCAGGCCCAGCAGACCCGCTCCGTGAATCCGATGATCAATGTCACGGTCTAGGGGTTTCAAATCCCTTTAAAAAGATTATCGATCGGGCGCAACGCAAATTCCATTCCCCGTTACCGCGTCCGGCCCAAAGGCCTGATACGAAAAGGCCGCCAGTGCCGGCGGCCTTTTTCATTTGGACACAAACCGCTCCAAGGCGGCCAGGGCCCGTTCGATGCCCTCTGGTTCGGAGCCCCCGGCCTGGGCCAGATCGGGTCGGCCGCCACCACCGCCCTTGATCTCGCCAGACACTTCCTTGATCAGGGCCGGCGCCGTGAACCGGCCATGCAGATCCTTGCTCACGGCCAGAACCAGCATGGCCTTGCCGTCGATCTCGGCGGCCAGGGCAATGATGCCGCTGACGATCTTGGAGCGCAGATCATCCATGAGATTCCTGAGCGCGTTCATGTCCGGGGCCTCGACCTTTCTGGCCAAAACCGTCATGCCTCCGATGGTCTTGGCCTCGGATGCCAGATCCTTGCCGCTCTCGGACATGACCTTGGCCTGCAGGGACGCAAGCTCCTTGGCCAGTGTTCTGGCCTGATCCTGCATGGCCAGGATCTTGCCCGGCACCTCGCCCGGCGCGGCTTTCAGCAGCCGCGCGGCTTCGCGCACTTCCTCGCGCTGGGCCTGCCAGTACCGGAGTGCGTCCCAGCCAGCCAGGGCCTCGATGCGGCGCACGCCGGCGGCGATACCGCCCTCGGACAGGATGCAGAACGTCCCGGCCTGACCCGTGGATTTCAGATGCGTGCCGCCACACAGCTCCACGGACTCTCCGGCCATTTCGACCACGCGCACGTCGGCCTCGTACTTCTCCCCGAACAGGGCCATGGCCTGCTTCTCGCTCACGGCCCGGTCATAGGCCATGACCTGGGTGAAGATGGGCGCATCGGCCAGAATGGCCCGGTTGACCTCGTCCTCGACCTGCCGAAGTTCCTCGGCCGAGAGGCCGGAAATATGCGAAAAGTCGAAGCGTAGCCGCGCCGGCCCGACCAGGGAGCCGGCCTGCTTGACATGTTCGCCCAGGACCCGGCGCAGGGCCGCGTGCAAGAGGTGGGTGGCGGAATGGTTGCGGGCCGTGGCCACACGCTCCCCTTCCTCCACAAAAAGTTCCACTTCCTGGTCGGCCAGGATCTCGCCGCCAGTCACCTCGATCTTGTGCACGATGAGTCCGGGTGCGGGCTTGAGCGTGTCCACCACCCGGGCCGCGCCCGTGGGGGACTGCACCCGGCCCGTGTCGCCCAACTGACCGCCGGATTCGCCATAGAACGGCGTCTTCACCGTGACCATGAAGCCGATGCCGCCTACCAGCCGCTCCGCGGGCTGCCCCTCGGCATCCAGGAGAGCCACGATGCGGCTCGCGGCCGACAGGTCGTCGTAGCCGATAAAAACGGATTCCAGCCCGCCGCCCAAAAGCGCGGCGAACTGCCCGGCCAAACCCTTGTCGCCGGAGCCGGCCCAAGCGTCCTTGGATTTCTTCTTCTGCACGGCCATGTGCTCGCGAAAGCCCGCCTCATCCACGCAAAAACCCTGTTTTTCCGCGATATCATTGACGATATCGAGCGGAAATCCATAGGTGTCGTAGAGTTTGAACGCGGTCTCGCCCGAAATGGTGCCGCGCCCGGCGGCCTTCAAGGTCGCCATCTCGTCTTCGAGAATGCGCAGCCCCTTGTCCAGGGTCTCGCCAAAACGCTCCTCTTCCTGGCGCACCACGCGGACCATGAATTCCTTGCTGGCAGGCAGTTCCGGAAACGTCTGGCCCATCTCCCTCACGACCTGGGCCGTGGTATGGCACAGGAAGGGCTCGTCAAAACCCAGAAGCTTGCCGAAACGGTAGGCGCGGCGGATCAGACGGCGGAGCACGTAGCCCCGGCCCTCGTTGGAGGGCAGCATGCCGTCGGCAAGCAGAAAGGCGATGGACCGGCTGTGGTCGGCGATGACCCGCAGGGCAGTGTCCGTGTCCTCGCCCTGGCGGTAGGCCACGCCCGCCTTCTGGGCCATGGTCTGGATCAGGCCCTGGAAGAGGTCCGTGTCAAAATTGGAGCGTTTGCCCTGGCAGATGGCCGTGATCCGCTCCAGGCCCATGCCCGTGTCGATGCTCGGCTTGGGCAGCGGGGTCATGGTTCCGTCCTCGGAACGGTTGAACTGCATGAACACGAGGTTCCAGATTTCGAGGAACCGGTCGCAGTCGCACACGCCGATACCGCAGTCAGGGCCGCAGGCCATGTCCGCGCCCTGGTCCACATAGATCTCCGAGCAAGGGCCGCAGGGCCCGGTGTCGCCCATGGCCCAAAAATTATCCTTCTCGCCCAGGCGGAAGATGCGCTCCGCAGGCACCCCAGCCACCTGCTGCCACAGTTCCCCGGCCTCGTCGTCGTCGCGGAAGATGGAGACATAAAGGCGGCTCTTGTCCAGGCCAAGCTCCACGGTGATGAAATCCCAGGCCAAGCGGATGGCTTCCGCCTTGAAATAATCGCCAAAGGAAAAGTTGCCGAGCATCTCGAAGAAAGTGTGGTGCCGGGCCGTGCGGCCGACATTCTCCAGGTCGTTGTGCTTGCCGCCCACGCGCAGGCATTTCTGCGAGGTCACGGCACGGCAATAGTCCCGCTTCTCCTGGCCCTGAAAGATCTTTTTGAACTGAACCATGCCCGCGTTGGTGAACAAGAGGGTCGGGTCGTCCTGGGGCACCAGGGATGAACTGGGCTGCACGCTGTGGCCGTGCTTCTCGAAATATTCCAAAAACCGTTTGCGGATTTCACCGGCGCTGATCACGTTGTCTACCTCGTTGATCCCCGTTCTCGTCAGGGCATGATATGGTGAAAAGCATGGATTCCCGCCTTCGCGGGAATGACATCACAGGAGCGCCCAGGAATTGCGTCATTCCCGCGCAGGCGGGAATCCATGCTTCTGATGCTTTGGAAAAACCTAGCGGAGGCTGCTACTCGGCAGCTTCCGTCGCGACTCCGGCCGGAACCTCTTCCGGCACGGGCATGCCCAAATGTTCCAACAAGGCGCGCTCGATCTGCAGCCGCAGATCGGCGTTGTCCTGCAAAAAGGCCCGCACGTTTTCCTTGCCCTGACCCAGGCGCTCGGAGCCAAAGGCGTACCAGGCCCCGCTCTTCTCCACCACGCCCTGCTCCACGCCCATGTCGATCAACTCGCCGACGCGGGAGATGCCCGTGCCGAAAAGGACATCGTACTCTGCCTCGCGGAAGGGCGGAGCCATCTTGTTCTTGACCACCTTGACCCGAACGCGGTTGCCGTAGGACTCTTCCTTGTCCTTCAGGGTCTGGATGCGGCGCAGATCCAGACGCACCGACGCGTAGAACTTGAGGGCGTTGCCGCCGGTGGTGGTCTCGGGACTGCCGTAGCCGGTCATGCCGATCTTCATGCGCAACTGGTTGATGAAGACGATGGACGTGCGCGATTTGTGGATGGTCCCGGTCAATTTGCGCATGGCGTGGGACATGAGCCGGGCCTGGCTGCCAACCTGGGTCTCGCCCATGCTCCCCTCCAGTTCGGCCTGCGGGATGAGGGCGGCCACGGAATCGACCACGACCACGTCCACGGCGCCGGAACGGACCAGCATGTCCGCGATCTCCAGGGCCTGCTCGCCGTAGTCAGGCTGGGAGATGAGCAAATCCTCGGTCTTGACCCCGAGCCGGCGGGCGTAATTGATGTCCAGGGCGTGCTCGGCGTCGATGAAGGCCGCCACACCGCCGCGTTTCTGAGCCTCGGCGATGATATGCAGGGCCTGAGTGGTCTTGCCCGAGGATTCCGGCCCGAAAATTTCCGTGACCCGGCCGCGCGGAATGCCACCCACGCCCAAGGCCAGATCCAGGCCGATGGAACCGGTGGGGATGACCGGCACGACCTGATGAGATGTGTCGGAAAGCCGCATGACCGAACCCTGGCCGTAGCGGCGCTCGATGGTGGCCAGCGCGGTTTCCAGCGCTTCGCGGCGGGCGTCTTCGGGGGACGTTGTCTTTGGTCGGGCCATGAGATGCTCCATGAAAGTTGGGGTTCGAAAACAGGCAAGCACGAACTCGTAGCAAATATGGATATGGAAGACAATTCTTCTAGCTACGAGGAAAAAGCTTCAATTACATATCGTTAGGCCAATAATCCGGGATCTTGGGAGTTTCTTTCCCCCGCCCATCCGCCAGTGCACGCCCTTGCCTCCCTGGCGGCCATTGGCTAGGCAGACCGGCATGAACCCCAGATACGACGCCCTTTCCCTCTTCTCCGGCGGCCTGGACAGCATCTTGGCCACCCGTCTCATGCAAAGCCTCGGACATACGGTCCTGGGTCTGCATTTTGTCAGCCCTTTTTTCGGCAAGCCGGAGCGCGTCGATTTTTGGGCAACGGAATACGGCATCCCCGTGACCGTCATCGACATCGGTCAGGAATTCGTGGACCTCATGGCCGCCTTTCCGCCGCACGGCTTCGGCAAGGTGCTCAATCCCTGCGTGGACTGCAAGATCCTCATGTTGCGCCGGTCCAAGGAACTGCTGCCCAGGTACGAGGCCAAATACATCATTTCCGGCGAAGTCCTCGGACAGCGCCCCATGTCCCAGCGCGCCGACACCCTGAACATCATCAGAAATGACGCCGAGGTCCGCGACGTGCTCTTGCGCCCTTTAAGCGCAGGGCTGCTGCCGCCCACGCCCATGGAGGAGTCGGGCCTGGTCGATCGCGCCAAGCTCCCGTCCCTGGTCGGCCGCGGCCGCAAGGGGCAGTATGCCCTGGCCAGAGCCCTGGGAGTGACCACCATTCCGACCCAGGCCGGAGGCTGCCGTCTGGGCGAGCGGGAATCGGCCCGGCGCTACTGGCCCATATTGCGGGCCTTTCCCAGACCCCTGGCCGGATATTTCGACCTGGCCAACGTCGGCCGTCAGCTCTGGCGGCAGGATGGAAACACTGGGCATTGGCTGGCCATGGGCCGCGACCACGCGGACAACGAAAGCTTGCTGCGCCTGGTCGGGCCCGAACAGTACGTCTTCGTGCTGGAGAATTTCCCTGGCCCCCATGCGGTGGGCTGCCCCGTGCCGGGACAGGACTGGCCGGACGAAATCCTGGCCGAGGCGGCGGCCTGTCTGGCATCCTTCTCACCCAAGGCCAGACGCCACGGCGATGCAGTGGAGGTTTCCGTCACCCGAAACGACCAGAAGCGCATCCTGACCGTGCGCCCGGACATGCCCCACGGGTTTCGGGACAACCTGACCTGGCCCGAAACGCGGGCCAGACAAAAGGACTGGGAGAAGGAATTGGGCAGGCAGTAGATGCCGGCCACGGATTTTTGGACGCGGGCCTTGACTGACCCCGTTTCGGTGCCATGTTATAAAATCGAAACCGACATCAATTCCGTGCCAAATTCAGGCCTCCTGGAGGACATCATGAAAATGCTCATCATCTATCATTCCACATACGGACACATACGAACCATGGCCGAGGCCGCGGCCGCCGCCGCAGGTGAAATCCCCGGCGTCGAGGTCCAATTGCGCCGCGTGCCCGAAACCCTGGGCGACGAGATCCTTGCCAAGATGGGAGCCCTTGAGGCGGCCAAGGCCCAGTCCGAAGTGCCCGTGGCCACGGTTGAGGAGTTGGGCGAGGCCGACGCCATCCTTTTCGGCACGCCGACCCGCTTCGGCAACATGACTGGCCAGATGCGCCAGTTTCTGGATTCCACGGGCGGCCTGTGGATGAAAGGCGCCCTGGTCGGCAAACCAGGCGGAGTGTTCGTCTCCACCGCCACCCAGCACGGAGGCCAGGAGTCGACCATCCTTTCCTTTCACACCTTTCTGCTGCACCAGGGCATGGTCGTGGTCGGCCTGCCCTACGCCTTCCAGGGCCAGATGCGCATCGACGAGATCACTGGCGGCTCTCCGTACGGTGCGAGCACCATCGCCGGAGGCGACGGGTCGCGCCAGCCATCGGAAAACGAACTGGACGGGGTTCGCTACCAGGCCAGGCATCTGGCCCGGATCGCCCTCAAACTCGCATAAATTCGCCCCGACCCTGTACATCCGGCCCCGCGCTCTCCCGAGCGCGGGGCCTTTTGCTGCCGGGCCTCCCGGATGGCCCTGGCCATTTTGCCCGGCCTCATGCATGGAATGCTGAACAGGGAGTTGTCATGGGGAGAACGTCCGACTCAATGCCCCGACCAGAGGCTGACGCCCTGCTGGCCCGCGGACTGGCAGAACGCATTGCGGCCGAAAACGACCTTCCGCGATTCGCCCCGGCCTGTCTCGACACCCTGTCCAAAGCCGTGCGCGTGGCCCAGGGGTACGCCCGGACCATGATCGAAGACCTGGGTGAACCCGTCTTTCTGCACAACGACCTGCGCTCGCCCGACGCGCTCGGCCCCGTTTCATTCGGCTCTACCGAGGAGGCGCGCGTTGCCCTGCACAAGGCTTTCCGGATCAAGGAATTCTTCGCCGCCACACCAGCCCCGCAATGCGTCTTCCTGATGACTATGCAACGGCACGAATACGAAATCCTCGGCAGTGAACTCGAGGGGGAGATGATCAAACGCGGAGTGCTGCAAACAGTGGTCGAGTTCGAGGAGCGCCACGTGCTCTTTACCGCCCCGACGCTCAAGGAACTGCGCGACATTCTGATCGAAGACGTGGTGCTGTACCTGGCTGGAATCGTCCCCAAACGCCTCCGCGCCAGCCAATCCGTCCAGACCGAACTCCTGCGCTCCGAGGAATTGCTCAAGGCCCGGCTGCACACTCTAAAACAAGCGAGGATGGAGCACCGGCCCTTTGCCGTGCCCCGCGAACTGGGCGCCAGGATCGCCCAGGGCGAAGTGGAATTGGCCGAGTTGGAGAAACGCCTGGACACCCTGCCCGAAAAGCCGGATGCCCGTGGCTGCCTGCTGGAAATCCAGGACATTCTGCGCGCCCCGCACGAACACATCCGCCTGGAACAGGTTGAACTTCGCGTGGGGGATTTCGGAATCAAGTCCGCCACGGGCAGACCGATACGGTTTCTGGAGTGCTGCTTTGGAGACAGCCAACGCGTGGCCGTCGTCTTGTCCGGCATGACCCGCGACAGCGCCCGCCAGATCTG
>CAZPSN010000001.1:398564-412519 GCA_964589645.1 uncultured Desulfovibrionaceae bacterium | reverse complement strand
TACGTACGGTGGTGTGGGAGGACGGCGGGGGTGACCCCGCCTCCTACCCGATTCCTGCATCACACCGATGTTGAAATGGCCGTGTCTGATGGTCGCCCCGCTGCTGGATGCGAAGACCTGGCGAGTTGACTATTTTGGTTTACTGGAACCGATCTCCAGCAGGGCCGCGGCCCAGGCTCCGGCTTCGCAATGCATGCGCCGCGCTGCCGCCATGTCCAGCCCCAGGTCCTGCACGGCCCGATCGATGGCCGACTTATCGTTGTCCTCAAAGGCGTTCATGAGGATCATGAGCGGCGCGTATTCCGTCGGTTCCACCCCGCAAAGGGCTTTTTTCTGAGTGTCCGTAAGGGGCAAGAAAGCCAGGGCGTCGGTCATGGAAATGCCCAGCACCGCGTCCAGGAGGGAGAACATGCCGAGCAGAAACATCTCGTCGGGCTTGAAATCCCAATAATCGTTCCTGGCCACGAGCTGCTCCAGGAATTTGCCCCGCCACAGGGACAGGTGCAGGAGTTCAGTCTGCGCCTCGCCCTGGACAATGTCGGCCAGAAGCACGGCGCGGAGCCAGTTGCGGATGTTGAGCCAGCCCAGCAGGGAGATGGCTTGGCGTATGGAGTCGATCTTGCGCATGAAACCGAAGCCCGGAGAGTTGAGGTAGGTTAGCAGGCGGTAGCTTAGGCTTACATCGGATTGGATGGTCTTGGACAAGAGGTTTAGATCCGGAGAGGGCTCCTCGACGATGCGCAGGATTTTCAAGCGAGAGTTCTGGTGGGTGGAGAGTTTGCGCCCCGGGATGATCTCGGGCGTCTTGAAAAAACGGCCCTGGAAGAACATCTCGCCGACGCCCTGCAGGGCTTCCAATGCCTCGCGGGTGTCCACGCCCCTCACGAGGCGTGTCTTGCCCTTGGCCAAGCGTTCCAGGACCGGGTTCTGGGCCATGTCCGGAGAGGCCAGGCAGACCATGCGAGCCAGTTCCATGGTTCTGGCAGCGGTCGTCACCCCCGGAGACCATTCCAGTGCGATGGTATGGCCGTCGGCGACCATTTGCTCCAGGGCGGGAAGCAACTCCTCGTCGGCCTGTTGTTCCGGGCGCAAAAGAATGACGCTCGACCTGGCCGGCACTGCGTAGGGAAAAAGCTGGCGCAGCTGCTCCCGGGAATAGGTCAAGAGAATTTTCTTGTTTCGGGCCAGGATGGTGTTCAGGCCGACAAAATCTCCGGCAATGACCGCTGTGCCGACGGTTCCCTGCTCCTCGCCGGCGGGGAGGTCCGAGGCCATGGCGGTGGTGGATTGGATTTCGTAGCCCCAGACATTTTTTGCGGCCGAGAACACAGGGTTGCGGGACAGCAGATGCAGGTTTGGGGGGGAGGAGACGGGTGTGGTCATGCGTTGCTCCGAGTAATGTGTGGGCGGACGGATGGAACATAGCAGAATGTCTCGCGGGTATGAATCGATATCTGCGCCGTAGGACCGGCTGGACGCGCTTCGCGGCATGCGTGTGGAGTGCCTTGATTCCTGCCTTTGCCGACTGGATCCGAAACAGTTTTTAGAATTTTTCAAAATTGTCATTATTTGTCCAGGATCGTCCGTGCTGCCAGGATTGCATATTTCAAAAATGTAATCTATTTAGATCCAATCGCGGCCAGAGTCAGGCATTTCAGGTGGTTGCCCTCGTGGCACCCGATTTGCTTTCAGATACGTGACCAAACACCACGGATTTGCCCCGCGGAATCACACATCACCTTTTCCTGGAGGATACCATGAGCGGAATTTCGGCCCGTCGGGACGCCATCAAGGCCATCACCGACTATAAACCCATGCACGCCCCCCTGAACTTCAGCGAGACGAGCCCGACGGAAGTTTTCGGCAGCAATGTCTTCAACGACAGCGTCATGCGCGAGCGCCTGCCCAAAAACGTCTACAAATCCCTGAAGAAGACCATCGAGCTGGGCGAAAAGCTGGATCCGTCCGTGGCTGACGTTGTCGCCAATGCAATGAAGGACTGGGCCATCGAAAAGGGCGCCACCCATTTCACCCACGTTTTCTACCCCCTGACCGGTCTGACCGCGGAAAAGCACGACTCCTTCCTGACTCCCGACGGCAAGGGCGGAGCTGTGGCCGAATTCAGCGGCAAGATGCTCATTCAGGGCGAGCCCGATGCTTCGAGCTTTCCTTCCGGCGGCCTGCGCGCGACCTTCGAAGCCCGCGGCTACACCGCCTGGGACGTGACCAGCCCGGCCTTCCTTCTTGAAAACCCCAACGGCACTTTTTTGTGCATCCCCACGGCCTTCGTGTCCTGGACCGGCGAGGCCCTGGACAAGAAGACCCCGCTGCTGCGTTCCCTGCAGGCCCTGAACAAGCAGGCCAAGCGCGTGCTGAAGCTTTTCGGCGTCGAGACCAAGCTGCCCGTGACCTGCTACGCTGGTCCCGAGCAGGAATATTTCCTGATTGATCGCAATTTTGTCTTCGCCCGCCCCGACCTCCTCATCGCCGGCCGCAGTCTGTTCGGCGCCAAGCCCCCCAAGGGCCAGGAGTTCGAGGACCAGTACTTTGGAGTAGTGCCGCGCCGCGTCTTGTCCTTCATGATGGAAGTGGACCGCGAGTTGTTCAAGCTCGGCGTTCCGGTCAAGACCCGTCACAACGAAGTGGCCCCCAGCCAGTTCGAAATCGCGCCCATCTACGAGCAGGGCAACCTGGCCACGGACCACAACCAGCTGGTCATGACCGTGCTGCGCAGCGTGGCCAAGCGCTATGGCATGGTCTGCCTGCTGCACGAAAAGCCCTTCGCCGGCATCAACGGCTCGGGCAAGCACCTCAACTATTCCATTGGTAACGATGAGGTCGGCTGTTTGTTCGATCCCGGCGACACCCCTCATGACAACGCCCAGTTCCTGGTCTTCTGCGCCGCCGCCATCCGCGCAGTGCACAAGTACGGACCGCTCCTGCGCGCCACAGTGGCCAGCGCTTCCAACGACCATCGCCTGGGCGCCAACGAAGCCCCGCCGGCCATCATGTCCGTCTATCTTGGAGAACAGCTGACCGATGTGTTCGAGCAGTTCAAGAAGGGCGAGGTCAAGAGCTCCAAGCAGAAGGGCATCATGAACATTGGCGTGGACACGCTGCCCCCGCTGCCCATGGATCCGGGCGACCGCAACCGGACCAGCCCCTTCGCCTTCACGGGCAACCGTTTCGAGTTCCGCGCCGTGGGTTCCTCCATGTCCATCGCCGGCTCCCAGGTGGCGCTGAACGCCATGATGGCCGAATCCCTGGACTATATCGCCACAGAGTTGGAGCAGGCCACTGGCGGAAAGAAGGCCAAGCTCAACGCCGCGGTGCAGGCCCTGCTGCAGAAGATCATGGTCGAGCATGAAGCCGTTATTTTTAACGGCGATGGCTATTCCGAGGAATGGCACAGGGAAGCCGAAAAGCGCGGTCTGGCCAATCTGAAGGCCACCCCCGACGCCCTGCCCGTGCTCTCCGCTGCCTCGACCATCGAACTCTTCACCAGGTACGGCATCCTGACTGAAGCCGAGTTGCGTTCCCGCGAAGAGATCTATCTTGAGCAGTATTGCAAGACCATCGAGACCGAGGCCAGCCTCATGCTGCGCATGGCCAAAACCGTCATCTTCCCATCCGCCATCCGCTACCAGAGCGAGCTGGCCACGGCATGCGCCAATCTGAAGGCCATCGGCAAGGAATTCGGGACCACCACTCTGGACCAGCTGACCGCCAATCTGCGCGGCATGCAGAAGGTCACCTATGAGCTGGAAGGCCTGCTTGAAGGCGAGAAGGGCGCGTCGACCCTGGATCACGCCAAGTACTTCCAGAAGACCATCCTGCCGGCCATGACCGAGGTCAGGAAGCACGCAGATCTGCTGGAATCCATCATCGCCGACGATCTGTGGACCCTGCCCTCCTACCAGGAGATGCTCTTCATCCGCTAATGACCCTAACGGGGGCCGACCGCTCCGGCCCCCTCAATCGTTCCGCCGAACCGGCCCGCACAGGCCATCCTCCCCTCGCCAGGTTTCCGCCAGACCCGGGACGGTTCCGGAATCCAGGCCGCCCTGTGGCGGCCTTTCTTTTTCGTTCATTGACGCCGCAAGCCCCACTGTCCTAGTAAGCAGGGGCCGCATTCCTTTCGTCCAAGCGAGAATCTCACATGGATATCGTCCGTCGGTGGATCGCCACCGTCTTTTCCGACACCCAGCTGGTCATTCTTTTTCTCGTGCTTCTGGCCGGCGGAGCCATTGTCCTGTCCGTGGGCAACCTTTTGGCTCCGGTCATCGCCAGCGTGGTTATCGCCTTCCTGCTGGAGGGATTGGTGCGTGCGCTGGTGGCACTGCGCTGGCCGCGCATGCTGGCGGTGGTGTTGGTCTTTGGTCTGTTCATGGTTTTTCTGGCCGTGCTGCTGTTGGCCCTCGTCCCGCTCCTGGCCTCCCAGATCACCGACCTGATCGACAATATTCCCTGGATCATCTCCAAGACTCAAAACGCCCTGCGGCGTCTGCCCAAGCAGTATCCCGTCCTGACCCAGGCCCAGGTGCAGGCCATTGTCGATTCCCTGACGGCGCAGTTCTCCCTGTATGGCCAGCAGGTTCTGGCCTTTTCCCTGTCCTCGGTGCGTTCGGTTTTTTCCTTCGTGGTCTATCTGGTGCTCATGCCCATTCTGGTTTTTTTCTTTTTGAAGGACAAAACAAAGATCCAGGCCTGGATGAGTGGGTTTCTGCCCGCCGACCACACTCTGGCCAGCCGGGTCTGGATGGACGTCAAAACCCAGGCCGGCAATTATGTGCGCGGTCGCATATGGGAAGTGCTCATTGTCTGGGCCGCGACGTACGCCTGTTTTCTGCTGTTTGGCCTGGACTACGCCATGCTGTTGAGCCTTCTGGTCGGTCTCTCGGTCATCATCCCCTACATCGGGGCCGTGGTCGTGACGGTTCCCGTCGTCATCATCGCGTACATCCAGTGGGGTGTCGACGCGCATTTCACCTGGGCCATGATTGTCTATTTCGCCATCCAGCTTCTGGACGCGAACCTGCTTGTGCCCTTGCTGCTCTCCGGAGCCGTGAATCTGCATCCCGTCGCGTCCATCACGGCCATCCTTGTTTTCGGGGGGGTCTGGGGTTTTTGGGGCGTCTTTTTCGCCATTCCCCTGGCCTCGCTGGTGCAGTCCGTGCTGCAGGCCTGGAGATTCCGGGGCGAGACTCCATCCGGAACGGCCGCCAGCCAGGACTAGCTTTTTTCAACTTTTATCTTGATTTCACGGTATCAGCGCATGAAACATTATGATGTCTATGGAATGGGCAACGCCCTGGTCGACATGGAATTCGAGGTTTCCGACGCCTTTCTGGAAACCATGGGCGTGGAGAAGGGGTTCATGACTCTTGTTGACGAGGATCGGCAGTTCGAGCTGCTCGAATACCTGCGCGGGGAGCGCAGCGTACGCTCGGGCGGGGGATCGGCGGCCAACACGGTGGTGGCCAACGCCCTCTTCGGGGGGCGCTCCTTCTACACCTGCCTGGTCAGCAACGACGAGATGGGTGATTTCTACGCGGCCGAACTGGCCCGGGCCGGAGTGGACACCAACCTCGCGGACCGGCGGGCCGAGGGGGTCACGGGGAAGTGTCTGGTCATGATCACCTCCGACGCCGAGCGGACCATGAACACATATTTGGGCATCTCCGAATCCCTTTCCGTTACCGAACTGCGTCCCGAGGCACTGCGTGAATCCGCCTTTCTCTATGTCGAAGGATATCTGGTCACCTCTCCCTCGGCCCGGCCGGCAGTGGGCGAGGCCATGCGGCTGGCGCGCGAGGCCGGAGTCAAGACGGCGTTGAGCTTTTCGGATCCGTCCATGGTCAAATACTTCCGTTTGGGCTTGGAGGAGATCATTGGCGATGGCGTGGATCTGCTGTTCTGCAACCGTGAGGAAGCCCTCTTGTGGGGCGAATGTCGCACTCTGGCCAAGGCCGCGGATGAACTTCGGCGGGTGGCCGGGGCATTCGTGGTCACCCTGGGAGGGGAGGGGGCATTGGTCTTCGACGGATACAGCATGCACGAGATAGACTCCTTTCCAGTCACGCCCATCGACACCAACGGCGCCGGGGACATGTTCGCCGGAGCCTTTCTGTATGGCATCTCCCATGGCATGACGTATCCGCAGGCCGGACGTTTCGCCAGCCTGGCCGCGTCCAAGGTGGTGACAACGTTCGGTCCGCGGCTCAAACCCGAACAGTACCGGCAGGCCTTGGCCGAATTTCTGGCCGAATAGACCATGCTTCCGGAATCAGTGGACTGGCACTCGATTCTGGGCTGGTTGGCCCTGGTTTCGGTCGTGACTTTTGCAGGGTCCATGATTCTGGTCCCCTACATGGCGGTGCGCATCCCTGCGGACTATTTTCATGCCCCCCGGCGCGGCCGGACAGCGTGGGGCAGACGGCATCCGGTGCTGCGACTCCTGCTCGCGCTGTTCAAGAACCTGCTCGGATTCGTGCTGGTCCTGGCCGGAATACTGATGCTCTTTCTGCCGGGCCAGGGCCTCTTGACCATCCTCATTGGCACCCTGTTCATGAACTTTCCAGGCAAGTACCGGCTGGAGCGCGCCCTTGTCGCCCGGGGGCCGGTTTTGCGCGGGATCAACTGGATCCGCCTTCGGGCAGGGAGGGAGCCCTTGCTGGCGCCCTGCGAGGATGAAAAATCCTTGTGATCCAGACAGTTCAAAATTTTTTTGTGGCAAACACCGTATTCATGCAAAAAAGTCTTTGACATGAGGCAGGTGTGCCCATAAAGACGATTTCTCGTTGGACGGTGACGGCTGCAGGACTCGGATCGTGATTGCACGTGATTCCGAGATTCAAAAAACCCGATCCTTTCAAACAGTGACAATGCGGGGTCGTAGTTAAGTCGGTTATAACGCCGGCCTGTCACGCCGGAGGCCGTGGGTTCGAGTCCCATCGGCCCCGCCAAAGAAATCAAGGGTTTACGTGAAAGCGTAAACCCTTTTTCTTGTTCACGTGTCCCGCCTGCGTGTCCCAAGAATTTTCGCGGCCACAATCGACGTGGCCCGATTGGCCGTTGTGACACGATGAATGTAGCGTTGGGTTGTCGTTGCTGATTTGTGTCTCAGGAGCTGCTGGACATCAAGAAGACCTACCGAACCGTCCGAAATGGCCACGCTCGCCGCGAGATGGCGAATGCCGTGAAATCCAAAGGCCCTGACTTCGGCCTGGGCGCAAAGGCGATAAGGCCAACGGCGATTGTCGACGAGTGGCTTTTAGCCTCTTTTGCTGACGAAGACATGGGCCACGTCCGGGTGCCGGTTCATTTGCTCGCACAACGCCGGTTTGAATTCAGGAGGGATCGGCACATAATCTGGCGCCATTCTGTGCACGACCCGCCTGGAGAGCCACTGGGCCGCCATGGCCCAGGCCATCTGCCCGCAGGGCAGGGGCGCCTTCATGGACGATCCGGCGAACCCGTCGAGATCACGATCTTCAAGATGAAAAGAGTCACCCTGGCCTGGGAGTCCACGTACACCCGTTCGATGTTCCAGACCGAGGACATGAGCCGAGGAGAACAAGCTCCTGGCGCGGGTTGCCGATCCACTCGACAGCGGCGCGATCAGGCCTACCAGCTGCGCACGGGGCCGGTGTCGACGTGCACGAATTTCGAACTGGGGTAGAAGCCCACGCCGCCGCTGCGGGAGGCCACGGCCGCGTCGCGCAGGTCGGCCAGGGAAATCCCGGCCATGCGCAGATCGATGGCCTTGCCTTCCATGTGCAGACTGTTCTTGGCCACGCCGCGGCGCCCCTTGGCGCGCAGCATGGCATTGGTTTTTGGACAGCGGTAGCCGCAAATGATCTGAAAATGCCCATCTCCGCCCAGCGTCAGCTTCAGGCGGTACAACAGATCAAAAAGCCTGGGGTCCATGCGTCCGATGGCGCCGTTGTGGTGGTCGCGCAGAAAACCGTTCAGGGTGGTCAGGGCGTCGGGAAGGTAGTGGCTGCCCACGGCATAGGTTATGCGCATGAACTGGCCCGTACTGGTGTGTTCAAAGGCCAGGCTGCGCGCTCCGTTCTTGGCGGCCAAAGCCTGGGGCGCCACGGCCAGGACGGCTCCCGCGGTGGCCAGAGTGGTCATGCGGGTCAGGAATTCGCGTCGAGAGTAGTGTTTCATGTGTTTATTGAACGGTTTGCCTGGAGCTGCTCAGGGCCTGATCCAGGGCCTTGTCCTGCCCGTAGATGTCGGCAAAGAAATGAACCAGGCCGTCCCGGACCCGCACTGTGTTGTACGCGATGAGCACCTGCACGGGCTCCCGCAGCCGCAGGGTCTTGGAGGATCCCCCTTCCATGGCTGCGCGAATGCGTTTTTCTGACCAGTCCGGCTCGTTCTTCAGGACGAATTTCGCAAGCCCTACCGGGTCTTCGACCCGAACGCAACCGTGGCTCAGGTCCCGGCGGTCCCGCTCGAAGAGGCCCGGCGAAGGAGTGTGGTGCAGATAGATGTTGTCCTTGTTGGGAAAGACAAACTTGATGTCGCCCAGGGAATTTTTGGGGCCTGGCCGCTGGCGGATCCGCATCCGGCCGCGCAGCACCTCGTCCAGATGCTCGGGGGCAAGGCTGGTGACGACCATGCCGCCGGCGGTGACGAATTCAAATCCTTGGCGGTTGAAATATCCAGGATCCTTGCGAATGTTTGGGATGACCTCGGAGCGGGCGATGGACGGGGGCACGTTCCAGTAGGGACTGAATTCGATGAAGCGCATCTCCTCGTCAAAGAGGGGGGTGCGCATGTCCAGGGCCTTGCCGATGATGACCCGCATGGTGGCTTGCATCTCCTGAACGCCGTTTTTGACTTCGTAGGCTTCCAGGACATGCTCGGGCACGTTGACTGCGACCATGCGCGGGGCGCGCAGCAGCGGCGTCCAGCGCAGCCGCTCCATGGCCAGTTCGATCTGGCGCACCCGGGTGGCGGGGGAGACGTTCAGGCGCTGGAGGGTCTGTTTGCCGATGACTCCGTCGGGGTTCAATCCGTGGCGGGCCTGAAAGGTCTTCACGGCCTCGACCACGGCCCCGGTGTAGACCTTGGGGGCCAGGGTCTCGCAGGACAGATCCCCCAGGGTGATGAGCCGCAGGGCCAGGATCGGCAGCCCTTCATAGGGCTGGCCCGGTTCCAGTTTATGCTGCGGCCCGGGGGGCAGATCCGTGCGCCAGAGGGCCACGGTGACGGGATCGACGGCAATCCTGCGGTAATGCGCCAGGGCCAGACGCAGGTTGGCGTAGAGGGGCAAGGCGGGCGCCGCCTCGGACACGGCTTCGGACAGCCTTTTTTCCAGTACCGCCGTGTGCAGAAACGCCTCGGGATCGAACCCGTTCGAGGGGGACAGGCTGAAGTTTTCACGGATCAGGCGCGGGTCGATCTGGCCGGAATGCAGGTCGCGCAGGTAGGCGACCATGGCCCTGGTCAGCCTTTGATCGAGATCGGAGCGAACCTCGGGAGAAGGCACGGATCCCTGGTCGGCCGTGGCAAAGGCGTGACGCAGGGACAGCGGGTCGTATTTTTCCGGCCGCAGCCCCTCGTCGCCGGCCGCTTCCAGGATGGCGATGGCGGTCCAGGCCTGGACGTTGGGCCGTTCGTTCGCGAACCAGAGCAACTCCCCGGCGTGGGCCGGAGCGCACAGGGCCACGATGAGCGCAAAGGCCAGGAGAACGCGGCGGGCGCGTCCGGGGCGGGGAAAATGTCGTGGACACGCAGGGTGGGCGATCAACGATGCTCCGTGGCATGGCCTGGGGCGGCCGGTTGGATGATGAACGAAAAATGGAGTGTAATGTCAGGCAATTCTAATGCATTTCTTTTCCGAGGGCAACCCGTCGAGGGATCTTGCAGAGTGCGATGGCTTGGCCAAGCCCGTGGATATGGGGGCTTGGTCAGGTTTTGATGTCAGACAGTGCGTGAATGTCATCCACCATGCCGTGGAGTTTGTTGATCATGACCCATGCAACTCGAGGTAACGCATGAATTTAATTTTGGATTATTTAATTTTTTAGTGGACAAGACCATAGGGGTGATCTAAAAAAAATAAAATTTGCAATGTGCTGTGCGTTGGAATTTTTTACCAAAGGTCAACGCGGGCTTCCACAAACAGACAGGGGGTGCCGGAAGGCAATTTTCCCTATAAAGGCCCGCCTCTTGGGCTCGAACCCACATCGACAAATAGGAGGAGGTATTTTGCAATCATTCACGCGAAGCCTGATCAGGACAGTTCTTGTCATGGCACTGCTCATGGCCACGGCTCCGGCCTGTCTGGCCCAGGGCAAGGCCAAGGCCAAACCCGACGCCTCCGCGCCCCAGGCCCAGCCCGCGGCGCAGGGTCAGAAGGCTCCCGCCGGGCAGCCCACATCGGCGGCCGGCGCCTTCGTGCAGTACGCACGCTCGGCCGGAGTGCAGAACTGCCTGGGCCGCATCGAGCAGGTGACCGGTTTTCTCACCGCCGGCACTTCCAATGTCGGCGGTTTTTTCATCATTCCGCCGGCGGCGCCCAACACCTCGCTCTTGACCCTGTCCATGGAAATTCCCCAGCCGGCCAACCAGTCGGCCTATGCCAGCGCGAGTTTCGCGCCCAACCAGGCCAACGGCAGCGGGGCGGTCTACGAGACCGTGGTTTACTGGCCCCAGAACCCCGAGGCCGTGGCGGCCTCGGTCTATCCGAACCTCAAACGTGTGGGTGTCTTGGCCAAGCAGATCACGGTTCTGGAAGGGGGCCCGACCCTGCGCATCTTCCTGATGCCTGCCGGCACGGGATGCGTGGCCATCAAGAAGGAATTGGTACGCTAGCTGGGCTCGGCGACATGGACCGTCTGGTGCATGTCGCGAACGGCTCATTATTCGGCCAGAATGAAGGAGAATGATGTGTTACAGGGGCTGTCTAGAATTCACATGACGTGACGCATGCGCCTGCATGGCGTGAAACGTTCAATCCCGATGGAAAATGACGTGCAGTTTGCGCGTGGCCAGCATGATCCACTGAACGTTTTGAAGTGGCAACGTCAGAAGAACGTCTAATTCTATTTCTAGACCAAAACGACATCGAATAAAAACCTGGATTGCCGCGCTTCCTGCGGTCGCTCGCAATGACGCTGTTGTTAATCCGTCATTGCGAGGAGTCTTCGACGAAGCAATCCAGAGTATTACACTCTCTATTTGAATTAGAAATCGAATTAGACAGCCTCATGGAAATCAAGAAGTTTTTTCCAACAAACGCAATGGGAGGAAGAAGATGAAGAAGACACGGTTGAAAAAGATCGTAGCAGTGATCGCAGTAGCACTGCTGCTCAGCCAGGCCGGGCCGACCGGAATGGCCTTGGCGGACAATGTGGTTGGCACATCAAATGTTCATAGTGCCGCGAGCAGTGCTCATAATGCAGTTGAGAATTCAACAATGTCAAACATAAGCAACACTTGGGTAGTGGCTGCGCCAGGTAGTAATATCAATTTTGCTTTTCCTGCTGCAGCTGCTGATTTCAATGCTACGTCCCCCGTGGGATCGATCAACTCTACTGGCGCACTCACCATCAACAGCATTGACGTCAACTCCGGCGGCATCACCGAAGCCGGGGCAATTTCCGGCGCCACCACCATTGATGCCACCGGGACCATCACGGGCGGTGCGTTGTCCACTTCCGGCAGCACCAACACTGGGACGCTAAACGTCAGCGGCGCCTCGACCACCACCGGCATTACCAACACTGGCAACATCGGTACCGGCACGCTGTCGACCACCGGTAATGCTACTGTCGGCGGTGCTCTCGGCGTGACTGGCACGACTACCACCAACGGCATTACCAACACTGGCAACATCGGTACCGGCACGCTGTCGACCACCGGTTTGGCCACGCTCAACTCCGTCAGCATCACCGGCGCTTTGACCGCCAATGGCGGTATCGCCGCCGAGAACTTCTCGGTTGCGGACGGCACTGGCGACGTGCTCACCAACGGCACCCTGACCGTCCAGGGCGCCAGCAACCTGAACGGCGCGACTATCATTGACGACACATTGGCAGTCACTGGCGCAACCACCCTTAACGGCACGACGACTATCAACAATACGTTGAACGTCACGGGCCAGACGACCACGGCCGGCATCACCAACACCGGCGACTTGACCAACACGGGCACCTTCACCAACAACGGTGCCAGCACTCTGAACGGTGTGGTCAACATCAACACGTCCTTCGCCAACGCTACGACCATTGGCAACCAGGCCAGCACGGTCAGCATCCTGGGCGGCAACAACACCATCGGCAACGTCGGTACGTCCAATAATACCATGACCGGCCTGAGCAACGCCCTGACCGCCACTGGCGCCAACACCATGACCGCCGGAACCAACAACGTGCTGAGCGCCACCCAGCAGAATCAGCTGACCGGCGGCACGGGCAACACCGTCACAGCCACCACCGGCAACAATACACTTGCCGCTTTGGCTGGCAGTAACGTCATCACGGCCGAAGATGACAACCTGATCACGGCCAACACTGGCGACAACATCATGACCGCCCTGGACGGAGACAACACCATCCAGGCTTCCGGCGACAACACCATGACCGCAGCCACCGGCGCCAACACCTTGGTCGCTGGCACTGACAACGTGTTGAACGCCACGCTCAAGAATCAGCTGAACGCCGGCACCGAGAATGTGCTGAACGCCGGCACCAACAATGTCCTGAACGCCACCCAGCAGAACCAGCTGACCGGCGGCACGGGCAACATCATTACGGCCACCACGGGCGACAACGTCATGAACGCCTCGGCCGACAACAACGTCATCACGGCCGAAGATGACAACATCATCACGGCCCGGACAGGCAGCAACACTATCACCGGCCAGGTCAACAACTCTATTACAGCCGTGACCGGTAACAACACCCTGACCTCCGCCCAGCAGAACCAGCTGACCGGCGGCACGGGTAACACCATCACGGCCACCACCGGCGACAACGTCATCACCGCCTCGACCGGCAGCAACACCATCACCGGTCAGCTCAACAATTCCATGACCGCCGTGACTGGCAACAACACCATCACCGGTCAGGTCAATAACTCTATCACCGCCGTGACCGGCAGCAACACCTTCACCGGTCAGCTCAACAACTCCATGACAGCAGTGACTGGCAACAACACCATCACCGGTCAGGTCAATAACTCTATCACCGCCGTGACCGGCAGCAACGCCATCACCGGCCAGCTCAACAACTCCATGACCGCCGTGACTGGCAACAACACAATTACGGCTACGGTCGGCAGCAACACCATGTCCGCCGATGCGGTCGGTCAGTCCAACACCATCACGGCTATGGGCGCGAACGGGGTGAACAACCTCCGCGCCAACGCCCTGACTGGCACGAACAACATCGAAGGCAAGTACAACAACATCGGCGTGGCCACAGCGAACTCGACCAACGTCATCGGAAATACCGGCGAAGGTACAACTGTCGATCTTCGGGGTGGCAACAGCTACGTGTCCGTAAAAAATGGCACGGCCGAAATCCGTTCCGGCACGGGCCCTGCTGCCAGCGGACTGACAACCACCAGCGAGTTACGGACCCTGCCCACGATCGATCAGCCAGACGCATTGAACGCCACCCTCAATGGTCGTGGTGACGCGGTGAGTCGGGCCAACGTGGCCGGTGCGGAGTATTACAACCGTTTGGAAGGCGATACCCTTATCAACGGTGACACCTATATCAACGGTCGCCTTATCTACACCTCCAATACAGTGGCTCTCACCTCGGTCAGCAGCGGTGAAAGTATCCTAAACGGCGCAACCACGAAGACCACCGCCACCTTCTCCATGGTCAACAAGGGTGAAAAGGCGCTTCACGCCGTGGTCGACGATAACGGCGAGATCTCCTTGACCCCCGCCCAGACGGTGGCGGATCAGGCCTCTGCATCCATGA
>CAZPSN010000001.1:360000-398554 GCA_964589645.1 uncultured Desulfovibrionaceae bacterium | reverse complement strand
TGACCCTGACCAATGGCCGGGGCAACACCCACGGCATGATCATCACCGAACAAAAGACCGTCATGAGCGGCGGCACCCAGTCCACCAGCCTGACTCTGAACGACTGGGGCGCGACCTTCAGCAAGGCCTCCACCGGCGGACCTGTCCGCGTGACCGGCGTGGCCGACGGCAAGAGCCGCTGGGACGCCGTGAACTACGGCCAGATGGCCAGAGGCGTGGTCATGGCCGCGAGCTTGGCTTCCATCCCGCAGGTTGACCAGGGCAAGACCTTCTCCCTGGGCGGCGGAACAAGCTACTATGGCGAGGAAGTCGGCATTGCCGTGGGCGGCAGCATGCGCGTCACGCCCAACACCATCATCAAGGCCGGCGCGAGCCTTTCGCCCACCGATCCCGAGGATCCCACTTTCAGCGCGGGCTTTGCCGTCAGCTGGTAGGAAACGGGTGATTCTTCCGGCCCTGGGCCGGATTTTGATGGCGGCGTCCACAGGGCGCCGCCATTTTTCATGTCTGGTTCGGGCAACATGCGCAGGGTTTTAAGCCGAAATTGTTAAGAATTTTTGTTGGACAAGTGGCCGGGCTGTAAAGATTCTGTAAAACATTTTGTCGTCATCTTTCCTTCACGGATAATTCCCCGCGGTTGTGCGAGGGCAGGGGCGTGAACCCAGCGTCGCCGCCACGGAGTGCGCAACGCGTATGGAAGACACCGGCCTTGCCTATGGGCTTCCCGGGCGCCACGGGTAATTCCAGGCCAGTCACAAAGCGGACGGCCTCAGCCTCATGCATGATCAGAAGGGCTGCATGAATCGTCGGGCGGGATCGACGGGCACAACGCGCAGATATGGCCAGTCGTCATTGGTGTGAGAGCCGGGGCAAAAGACCACCCAGGTTCCGTTGTTGGCCATGCAAGGGGATAGCGGGGCGTTTGTCAGCAGCAGGCGGGACAGCAGGGTGTCCCGCCTGTGCGGATAATTTATTGTCCGAGCCTAGTGGTCGGCGGACTGGTTGGTCAGGCCCATGGTTTCAAGCAGATGGAAGATGATGGACATGAGCATGCCCACCACGGTGCCCAGAGCCATGCCCTTGAGCTGAACCGTGCCGATGGAAAGGGCTGTGCCGCTCAGACCCACGATGAGGACCACGGCTGTCAGGATTAGGTTGGCTGGCTTGGAATAATCCACCTTGGTTTCTACCAGCATGCGGATACCAGAGGCGGCGATGACGCCGAAAAGCAGGATGCAGATGCCGCCCATGACCGGGGTCGGGATGGACTGGATGAAGGCCGAGAGCTTGCCGACAAAAGCCAGAGCAATGGAAATGACCGCCGCTCCGCCGATGACCCACACGGAGTAGACGCGGGTGATGGCCATGACGCCGATGTTCTCGCCGTAGGTGGTCACGGGCACGGAACCCATGAAGCCGGAGAGGGTGGTGGCAATGCCGTCGCCCAGCAGGGAGCGATGCAGGCCCGGGTCCTTGACCAGGTCGCGGCCGACGATGTTGCCGGTGACGACCAAATGCCCGATGTGCTCGGAGATGACGACCAGGGAGGCCGGAATGATGATGATGATCATGTTGATGTCGAACTTGGGCATGTAGATGGTCGGCATGGCGATCACGGCCGCCGAGGAGATGGTCTCGAAATTGACCATGCCCATGGCGATGGACACGCCGTAGCCGACGATGATGCCGATCAGGACCGGAATGACGGCCATGAAACCGCGAAAGACGATGGACCCGAAGGCCACTACCAGCAGGGTGACCATGGATACGATGATGGCATTCATGTCATAGGCACCGGTCTTGTCCGGCATGATCCCGGCCATGCCAGTGGCCACGCCGGCCAGTTCCAGGCCGATGAGGGCCACGATGGGGCCCATGGTCGCCGGCGGCAGCACGACCTTGATCCAGTCTGAGCCGAATTTGCCGATGATGAGCGCCACAGTGCAGAAGATGAGACCGGAAGCGACGAAGCCGCCCAGGGCCAGGGGGTAATTGGCGCCCCACAGATTCGGATCCGCGCCGAGGACCACGAAGACCGGCGAGAGGAAGGCGAAGCTCGAACCCAGAAACGCCGGTGCCTTGCCCTTGCACAGGAAGAGATAGATCAGCGTGCCGATGCCGTTCATGAGCAAGACAATTGCCGGATCGATCTTGAACAGGGTCGGCACCAGCACCGAGGCCCCGAACATGGCGAACAGGTGCTGCAAACTCAAGGGGATGCCCTGAAGAAGAGGGACCTTTTCCTCGACCTGGATGATTCTCCTGCTCATGCGTTTCTCCTTCGAAAATGATGTGTTGCAAGGCCAAATGGGCCCGTCCCGCGCACACGCCGCACAGAGTTCGCCAAGCGAACCCCAAAACTGCATTTCCGTATCCGCGCAGCGTGTTGCGGTCAAGAACGTCCGGGTGGGGAGAGAACCGGTCCAGCCAGACCGTCCGATCACCGGTCATGGTGATTCGGTCGCAAGCGATCGCTCGCCACGGATGCGCGGCCGGCAGGAGATCGTGCGTTGTCCAGGTAGTCGTGTGTGCCGCGGGGATTCGTGCGGAATTACTTTTGTTCCGGCTCAAACCCGGAAAGGGCGCAGGGCGGCGGCGAGGATCTCCAGGTCTGCGGGTGCCGGGCGGGACGGGTCGGCAAGGCGGCCAACGATGCCATACACGGGCAGGCCGGAAAACAGTTCAATGGTCCGGGCGTTTTCGCGTCGTGCCTCGCGTGGCGTCGTCCCGGCCGGGTCGAGGAGGACGGCGCCCAGGCAGTTACCGTCGCGTGCCGCGATGGCGCCAAGGGTCAGCAGGGTGTGGTTGATGGTGCCCAGGCCCGCCCGTCCCGCGACAAGGATCGCGGCGTCCAGTTCCAGGGCCAGGTCGAGCATGGTTTTTTCCGGGGTGATCGGAACCAGGATGCCTCCCGCGCCTTCGACCACGACGATGTCGTGGCGGGCCGCGTGGCGTGCCACGAAGTCCAGGACGCCCGTGTAGTCCACCGGGTCTCCGGCCAGCAGCGGGGCCTTGGGGGCGGGCCTGAGGGTGTGGATGCACGCCGCGGGCGTCATGCCGCCGGGCAGCCCTCCAAGAAGGTGGCGGTGCAGGAAGGCCGGATCGGAATCGTTGTTGGGATCGACGCATCCCGTCTGGACGGGTTTCAGGTAGACTGCGTTTCGACCGGCCAGGGCATGCATGACCAGCAGGCTCAGCATGGTCTTGCCGACGTCCGTGTCCGTGCCCGTGATGAAAAGAATTTTCCCGACCACCGTCATGATGTTTGCTCCAGGACCCTGACCAATGCGTCGCGCAGAATTTCGACGTCAGTCTGCGCGTGCTCGCTGGTCAGGTTGACGCGCAGGATGGCCTGGCCCAGGGGCACCGTCGGGTAACGCGCGGGGAAGACCAGCACTCCCTCCCGGCGCAGGGCCTCGGCCAGGGCAAGGCTTTTGGCCTCGTCCCCAACTTCAAGGGCCAGAATGTGCGCATCGCCCCGCACCGGCATGACCTCGCCAAGCAGCGCTCGCGCCGCGTCACCCAGGAGGCGCAGGTGATCGCGCCGGTCATCCGCGTCGCGGACCCGTTGCAGCATCTCCAGGATCATGTCCCCGTGCCAGGGCGGCAGGGCCGTGGTGTAGATCAAGCCCTGTCCGAAATGGAGCAGGTGTTCGCGCACGATTCCGGGGCAAAGGATGAAGGCCCCGAACAGGCCAAAAGCCTTGCCGAGTGTGCCCACGGCGATGTCGGCCACCTGCCGTCCCAGACCCCTGCCGTTTTCGCCCAGCACTCCAAAGGCGTGGGCTTCATCGACGATGCACAGAAAGTTGAAGGCGTCTTTGAGTTGTTTCAATGCGGCGAAATCAGGGCTGTCCCCGTCCATGCTGAAGAGGGATTCGGTCAGCACGGCCGTTGTGGCATGCGCACCCAGGATTTTTTCCAGGTGACTCATGCTGTTGTGGCGGAACGTGTGGAAAGCCGCATGGCTGTGGCGGACGCCGGCCACGGTGCTGGCGTGGAGGCGTTTGTCCAGGGCCAGCGAGTCCTTTTTCCCGAACAGGGTGGCGATGAGAGTCAGGTTGGCCACGAACCCGCTGCCCAGGATCAGGCAGGATTCGTAGCCGAAATGCTTTGCCAAGGTTTGTTCGGCCTCCAGGGTCGAGCTCGATGTGCCCGTGACCAGGCGCGAGGCCCCCGAGCCGCAGCCTTTGGCGCACAGCGCGGCCAGCTGCCGTGCGGCCTGCGGGTCCCGGGCCAGGCCCAGGAAGTCGTTGGAAGAGAAGTCGAGATAGTCCTGGCCGTCCACGGTCACGGTGGAATCCTGGCGCGCGGACACGGACAAAAGGGTTCGTCCCAGTCCGGCCTCTTGGCGGGCCGTGGTCTCGGCCTTCAGGCGTTGGATGAGGGAGAGCTCAGGCATCGGAACCGGTCCAGGAAAAAGGTGTCGGGGGCGGCGGAAGCTGGGTGGAAGCCCATGAGAATCCGGCAGGACGGACCGTCTTCGACCTCTACCGCATAGCTCATGGCGGCGGCGGTCTGGGCCGTGGCCGTGGCCCGGATGACGCCGCTTCCGGCCATGGTCGCCGTGCAGACAAGGTTTGTCAGACGGACCAGATAGGCCGTGACGGCAAAGTCATGCCGGAAACGCAGGTGCATGCCGCAGGTCTGGGCCAGGGCCTCCAGGATCAGGCCTTCCGGCAGGTGCGGCTGCATGCGGGTCGTGATGCCCTGCCTGTCGCAGCGCACAATGGCCTCCAGGGCCCGGGTCGGATCGAAAGCGGATGGATCTAGGGCCATGGCCGCACTCCCAGGCAGGCGTTCTGGCCGCCGAAGCCGAAACTTTGCAGCAGGATGCCCCCTGGCTTGAGAATCATGTCCGTGCGCAGCAGGGGCAAATCCGTCCGGACGGGATGCGCCAGGTTGCTGATGGCCGGAAAATATCCCGAGGCGGCGCACATGAGGCCAAGGGCCAGTTCGGCGGCCCCGCAGGCCGAGGCGAGGTGCCCCATGCGGGACTTGAAGGCCGCGATGGCCAGGGCGTTTGGCGCGGTGCGGGCCAGGATCTCGGCCTCCACCGCGTCGTTCATGACGGTGCCCGTGCCGTGGGCCAGGATGCACAGATTTTTCCGCCCAAGGCTGTCCAGGCATGCGTTCACCGCCCGCATGGCGGCCCGGCCGGCAGGATCCTGGCCGGTCAGACTCGTGCCGTCCAGGGACGAGGACGCACCGGCAATCTCGGCCAGGATCGTCGCTCCCCGGGCCTGGGCGTGATCCAGGGCTTCGAGCACAAACATGGCCCCGCCTTCGCCCACGGCAAAGCCCGAGCGGTCCCGGTCAAAGGGGCGGCACGCCAGGTCCGGCCGGGCAAAGCCCGTGGCCAGCACTCCGGCCTGCCGGTAGGCCTGGATGCCCTGGGGTGAAATCCGGGAATCACCGCCGCCGGCCAGGGCCACGTCGGCCAACCCCCCGGCGATGGTCCGGTAGGCCTGGCCCAGGGCCTGGGTGGACGCGGCGCAAGCGGTCATGATCGTCAAATTCTCGCCGCGAAAGCCCAGAATTTCGGCCATGGCCGAAGCCAGGATGTTGGGCAGGCAGTCCAACAGCCACAAGGCCCTGTCGGTGCGGGGCCGGGCTTCGAGATTGGGTCCCAGGCCCAGAAAGATGCCGCCGTTCTCGCAGTCCACCCGGCCCAGTCCGGCCTCGGCGCCGGCCAGGATGGCCGCGGCCAGGCACAACTGCTGGCCCCGGGTCAGGTAGCGGGCATTCTTGAACCGGCCTGTGTAGGTTTTCAGATCAAAACCGGCAACCGGGCAGACCGCCACGTCCGGGTCAGCGTCGGCCCGGCGGAAGGGCACGGCTTCGCCCAGGGCCGTCCGCGCCTCTGCGGCCGAACTGCCCAGGGGCAGCACGAAGCCGCTGCCCGTGATGACGACCCGCCTGTTCATTTTTCGAGATCCCGGACCTGGGCCTCGGCATAGGCCAGCAGATCCGCGACCCGCAGGACCGGTCCCTCGTCCAGGTCCCGGAGGATCTGGACGAGCCGCTCCGAGCCGAGGTGCGGGTACGCGGCGGCCAAGGCCGTGGCAGGCTCCTGGCCCTGCTGGCGGGCGCGGGCCAGGACCGTGCGCGCGTTTTTGAGGAAAAGGGTGTCGTCGTCCACGGGAATGTTCAGGCGGTGCTGCATGGCCACGCCGATTTCGAGCAGATCGATGGATTCGGCGCCGAGGTCGCGGATGAGGTAGGTTTCGGGCTGGATAAGGTCCTCGTGCAGATCCAGGATCTCGGCCAGGATGCGGGTGATGACGGCTTGGGTGGTCATAGGAATTTTTGCGCCGAAAGCCCGGCGTCCATGGTGATGGTGGTGCAGGTCAGGCCCAGGGCCTGGTCCGAAAGCAGGAAACAGAGTGTCTTCGCGGCCTGATCCGTGCTCAGCACGCGCGGGGCGAGGGCCTCGCGCCTGTTGTGCGCGTCCAGAAAGCGCCTGCCCCGCCCGGCGTCGACCAGGCCCAGGCGCAGGTTCAGGCTGGTCAGGCCGCGCCCTCCAAGTTCCAGGCCCATGCTCAGGTACAGGGATTCGGCGGCGTTCTTGGCCGTGGCGTAGAACCCCTGACCCGGAGCCGGCAGGGCTGCCGCCGTGGAAGACACGTGCAGAAGACGGCCGAAGCCTTTGGCGAGCATGGAGCGCGTCACGGTTTTGAGCAGAAGCAGTCGTCCCGTGACGTGCGCCTCGAAATAGGATTCGGCGTCAAATTTGCTGGCCGCCGCGAGGAGGCCTTCGTGGTCGGCCTGGGCCAGATCGACCAGATATGCGACGCCGGAGTCGATCACCGGGTCGAGGGATGCGTACGACGTCCTGTCGGCCAGATTCAGGCGCGGGCTTACGCCCGCCAGATCCGGAAAGGTTTCGGCGATGGCATCCAGGCCAGCCGGGCTGGCATGGGTCGGGATTGCGTCCACCCCCTCGTCTTGCAGAAGGCGGGTGAGTTCAAGCCCCATGGCGCTGCTGCCGCCGAGGATGAGCGCGGTGCTGCCGCGAAAATCAAGCTTCATGTCGCGATCCTGCCCTGGGCAAAGGTCTGGCCGTCCTGGCTGACAAGGCACTCGAAGACGTCGTCCTGCTCCAGGATGTCCAGGTCGTAGGAGCCGGGCCGGGCAAAGCGGGCAAAGGAAAAGGAGTTGATGGTCAGGGGGCCGGGAGGGGTGGCGTGCTCCCGGATCGCGTCCAGACACAGGGCCACGAGCAGGGAGCCCGGAACCACGGGATTGTCCGGGAAATGACCACGAAAGCAGGGGTCCGTGGCCTGGAGGGTCACGGACAGGCGCAGGGGGCGCAGGCGGATCAGGTTCAGATCCATCGGCCCTGCTCCAGCATGCTTTGGTCCTGCCGCAGGTCGCGGCCCCGGGTGGTCAGATAGTTGCCGATCATGACGCCGTTGGCCCCGGCCAGGGGCAGCCAGGACAGATAGTCGCCCAGGATCTTTTCCCGGCCGCCGGCCACGGTGATGTCGGCTCCGGGCAGCATGAAGCGGAAGAGGGCCACGGACTTGAGGGCGTCATGGGGCGAGAGCAGGGGGCTCGCGCCCAGCGGGGTGCCGGGGATGGGCACCAGGAAGTTGAGCGGCACCGTGTCGACCCGGAGCTCGGCCAGGGTGGCCGCCAGTTCGACGCGCTGTTCCCACGATTCGCCAAGGCCCAGGATGCCCCCCGAGCAGATCGCGAAGCCGTGCTCCCGGGCCAGATGGATGGTGTCGATATCCTCGTCGTAGGCGTGGGTCGTGCAGATGGACGGGAAAAAGGAACGGGCCGTCTCCAGATTGTGATGGTAGCGTTCGAGTCCTGCCTCGGCCAGGCGGCGGGCGGAGTCCCTGGTCAAGAGGCCCAGGGAGGCGCTCAGGGTCAGGTCCGTGTGCCTGCGCAGATGCTCGACGCAGCGGCAGACGCGTTCGATCTCGGCCGCGCCAAGCAGAAGTCCGCTGGTGACCAGGGAAAAACAGCGTGCACCGGCCTTGTGCATGGCCAGGCCGCCTTCGATCAGATCCTGCAGAGGCAGCAGCGGGTGGACCGGCGCGCCGGTGCGGTAATGTCCGCTCTGGGCGCAGAACCGGCAGTCCTGGGAGCAGGTTCCGGATTTGGCGTTGACGATGGAGCAGGTGAAGGGGCGGCGCCCCGTGGCCCTGGCGATGGAGTGCGCGGCGAAAAGGAGGTCGATGGTGTGTTCGCTGCCGAGCCCCGCCAAATCCCGCCCCTGCTCCTGGGTCAGGGGCGTGCCGGAGAGGGCCAAGCGGGCCAGACTGTCGATGAGTGGATGCGGCATGGAATTCCTGTGCGCGAGGGCCGTAATCGAGAGGCAAAATGCCTGTCAAACGCAGGCGGTCTGTGACGATTGGAGTACATTTTCCAAATCCTTTTTGACCTCACGCGGTGATTAGGCTACCCAGCACGTGCCATGAATGCAAAGAAAAATTCCGACCAGACGCCCCTGGACCACGCAGCCGTGCAGTGGGTGGCGACCTCCCTGGACAGCCAGCATCCGGCCGACACCGCCGACGAGCTGGAAAATCTGTCCCTGGTCGAACAGCTTGAATACATTCGGGAAATGGATGTCGAGGACGCCTCGGAATCCATCACCGAGATGGAACGCCACGAACGCAACGCGCTCATGAGCAGGCTTTCGCCGTCCTTTGCCGCGGCCATCCTGGAGTCCATGTCCCCGGACGACGCGGCGGACATCCTCGAAGACCTCGAGGACTCCGTGCGTGAAAAGATTTTCAAGAAGCTGGAGCGCGAGGACGCCGAAGAGATTTCGGACTTGCTGCAGTTCGATCCGGACTCCGCCGGCGGCGTCATGAACACCGAGATCCTGGCCCTGGACCAGTCCATGAATGCCCAGCAGGCCATCAATCTCATCCGGGATCGGGTCGAGGAAACGGAAATTCCATATTACGTCTATATCGTGGACGAATTCCGCCATCTCAAAGGTGTGCTGTCCCTGCGCGATCTGTTGGTCAGCCCCGGACGTACCCTGTTGAAGGACCTGCTGCGCGATCAGAACCTGATCTACGTGTCCTTCGACGTGGACAAGGAAGAGGTCGCGCGGTTGATCAGCCGCTACAATTTCCTGGCCCTGCCCGTGGTCGATCACGAGCAGCGACTGCTTGGCATGGTTACCGTGGACGACGTCATCGACATCATCCACGAGGAGGCCAGCGAGGACATGCAGGCCATGGTCGGCGCAGGCCGGGACGAGAGCGTGGACTCGCCGTGGACCTATTCCCTGCGGATGCGCCTGCCCTGGCTGATTCTGAACGTGCTCAACTCGGCCGTGTCGGCCTATATCGTCCATCTTTTCGAGGGCACCATCACCCAGATGGCCATCCTGGCCGCGCTCATGCCCATTGTCGCCAATCAGGCCGGAAACACGGGCCAGCAGGCCCTGGCGGTCATGATCCGGCAACTGGCCATGGAGCGGTTCAACCGCAAGAAAAGCTGGGTGGCGGTGCTGCGCGAGGCCAAGATCGGCAGCGTCAACGGCTGCATCGTGGGGATGCTCGTATTCCTGTGCGTCTTCGGGTGGACCCGGAATCAGGGCTTGGCCACGGTCATGGCCCTGGCCCTGGGAGTCGACATGCTCATCGGCGCCGTGGCCGGGGCGTCCATTCCTCTGGTGCTCAAGGAGATCGGACGCGATCCGGCCCAGGCATCGAGCATTTTTCTGACCACCCTGACCGACAGTCTCGGTTTTTTCACCTTTCTGGGACTGGCGTCCCTGTTCCTCTTCTGACCGGCGCCTATTCCTCGGGATCCACGGCTTCCATGAGGTCAATGGTCAGGCGCAAAAAATCGGCCTCGGTGATGATCCCGCACAGCTTATCCTCGCAGATCACGGGCAGGCAGCCGTACTTTTCGTCCAAAAGCAGCCGGGCCGCCTCTTTCAGGGGCAAGTCGGGGAGAACGGTGGCGACGTCGGTCTGCATGATCTCGGCGATGGGAATGCCGGATTCGATTTCATCCTGGGTCTCACGGTCGATGCCGGCCAACTCGGAGATGGTCGCGGCCAGAATGTCCCGGTGGGTCAACAGGCCCACGAAATGGCCCAGATCGTCAACGATGGGGATGTGCCGGATCCGGGCGAGGTTCATCAGGTCCTTGGCTGCGCTCAGGCTTTCGAGCTGATTGAGGGTGAAGACGTCCCGGGTCATGATGTTTTTCACCTGAAACATGGCGAACTCCTTTTTTCCCATTCTTTCTCATTCACCGAAGGGGAGCAAGAAAAAGGTTTGCCGGACTGGTCGCTCTCCCGGGGGCGGGCGAGTTGACTTGGGTGGTGAAATCTGCTTTGCAACCATCTTTCTGATAATGATTTCCAGTGAATCGCCGCGGCCGGGAGATTTTCGTTGAAGGGTTTTCATCGCAATCGGGAACGGATGGTGCAGGAGCAGGTCGAGGCCAGGGGAATCGCCGACGAGCGTGTTCTTTCTGTCCTGCGCCAGGTTCCCCGGCATCTGTTTGTCGATGAGGCCTTGCAGGTTCAGGCCTACGGCGATCATCCCGTGCCCATCGGTCTGGGACAGACCCTTTCGCAACCATATATCGTTGCCCTGATGACCATGCTGCTGGTCGTCCGCCCGCAGATGCGCATCCTTGAAATAGGCACGGGTTCCGGCTACCAGGCGGCGGTGCTGGCGGCCATGGGCGCCGAGGTCTTCACCGTGGAGCGGATCAAGCAGCTCTACATGGTGGCGCGCAGCCGACTATTGCAGATGAAGTACTTCAACGTGCGGGTCAAACTCGACGACGGGACCCTGGGTTGGCCTGAAGAAGGGCCTTTCGATCGGATCATCGTCACCGCCGGGGGACCAGAGGTGCCCCTGCCCCTTCTGGCGCAGTTGGCGGACCCGGGCATCATGGTCATTCCCGTGGGGAACACCAAAAGAGATCAACGTCTGCTCAGAATTTTCAAGAAAGAGGGCCGGACCCACCAGGAAGATCATGGTTCCGTGGCCTTTGTGGATTTGGTCGGCTCCCACGGGTGGTGAACTCGGGGTTGTCCCGGGCCAGAACCATGTTCACTGTTCCTCCGGGCCTGTGGCGGCAGCACCCCGAGGCATGCATATTTTGAGGAGGAAACATGTCCCAACCCAAATCGTCTTGTTCGTCCTGTTCCAGCAAGAACACCCTGGGCACCATCCAGGACAGTCCGGAATCCAAGATGGAACGGCAGGACAAGGTCATCGCCAGCACCCTGTCCAAGATCAAATACAAGCTCTTTGTCATGAGCGGCAAAGGGGGCGTGGGCAAAAGCTCGGTCTCCACCAATCTGGCCGCGGCCCTTGCCATCAAGGGCTACAAGGTCGGGCTTCTGGATGTTGACATCCACGGTCCGAGCGTCCCGCATCTTCTAGGCCTGACGGGGCTTCTGGATATCGACCCGCAAAAGGGCATCCAGCCCAAACGGTACAGCGAGAATCTGGCCGTTGTGTCCATGGAGTCGCTCTTGAAGGATCCGGACCAGGCAGTGCTCTGGAAAGGGCCGATGAAGACTTCCGCGATCAGGCAATTCGTGTCCGACGTGGACTGGGGGGAACTGGATTTTCTGGTCATCGATTCCCCTCCCGGCACAGGAGACGAGCCCATGGCCGTGCTCAAGACCGTTCCCGGCGCCCTGAGCATAGTCATCACGACCCCCCAAGAAATTTCTTTGGCAGATGTCAGAAAATCGATTAATTTCCTGCAGTATGTAAAGGCAAACATCCTGGGTGTCGTCGAAAACATGAGCGGCCTGATCTGTCCGCATTGCGCCCAGGAGATTGACCTGTTCAAAAAAGGCGGTGGCGAAGAACTGGCCAGGAAATATTCCCTGGAGTTCCTCGGGGCGATTCCCCTGGATCCGGTCACGGTGGTGGCTGGAGATCTTGGCAAGCCCGTGGTCATGCTCGACATCGACTGTCCGGCCAAGAGGGCGTTGCTTGCCCTTGCGGACCGGGTCGTTGCCGCAGCAGAGAACAGTCTGGAGGCGGTGTCCAGCAGCCATGTCTAGAGAGGTGGCAAACTCCTCATGAGCCGTGTTTTCGTGATGGCGCTCTTTCTTGCTCTGCAGTTTCTGCTTTGGCCGGAGTGTTTCGCCCGGGCCAAAGGGATCTACTACATGGTTAAGGAAGACGGTTCGCTGTGCATCACAGACGTTCCAACATCCAACAAATTCAAACCTTATAAGTTCCAGAAGTCGATCAATTATATCAGAAACGCGGTTATTGCGTTTCGACGCGATCATCGCAGTATTGAAGAAGTTAATTCAATAGTTTCAAATCTCTGCGCCAAATATAATGTGGAAAAAAAACTTGTCATGGCGGTCATAGATGTTGAATCTGGATTCAACGCAGGAGCTGTATCGTCTGCTGGGGCCAGGGGGATGATGCAGATTATGCCAGAAACAGGCAAGGATTTGGATCTTGTGGATCCGTTCAATCCATCCGAGAACATTGATGCAGGTATTCGGTATTTACGATATCTTTTAGACACATTTCCAGATAAGCGCCTTGCCGTTGCAGCGTATAACGCAGGGCCTAATGCAGTTAAGAAATACGGAGGTATTCCACCATATGCAGAGACTCAGAACTATGTACGAAAAGTTTTGGCGCGACTACAGCACTACGAATAGGGCCAGATGATCAACCTTCCAAATGCGCTGACTTTGTTTCGCATACTGGCAGTTCCGTTTATCGTGGCGCTGTTGTATTTTCCCGGGCCAGGAACCTGCCTGCTCGCGACAGTTTTCTTTCTGGTTGCCATCCTGACGGATCTGGCCGACGGCTTTTTGGCCCGCAAATACAATCAGGTCACCAACTTTGGAAAGTTTCTCGACCCGTTGGCTGACAAAATTCTGATCGCATCGGTCCTGGTCATGCTTGTGGAACTGAATTGGGTTCCGGCCTGGGTCGCCATCGTCGTCATCGTGCGGGAACTTCTGGTCACTGGCTTGCGCGCCGTGGTTGCGGACAAAGGGCAGGTCATTGCTGCGGACAAGTACGGCAAGATGAAGACCATCATGCAGAGCGTGGCCCTGGTTCCTCTCATTTATCATTATCCGGTGTTTGGAATCGACGTTGCATGGCTGGGCACCATGCTTCTTTTTGTGGCAGTCCTGCTGACAGTATATTCAGGATGGAACTATCTCTACAGTTTTTACCGGGTTTGGGGAGACTGATTTTAGCGTTTTGTTTCTGTGAATTTTGGTGTAATGTCTTTGTTAGACCGCCTGTTCTGAAGATGTTTCTGAGGGCTTGGCAGTTTCCGGATTGTCTCGTTCAGCCCCACGCACCTCTGGAGGAATTAGTAAATGGCTCAAATAGATGCTTTTTTCAAAATGATGCATGAGCTTGGTGCCTCCGACCTGCATCTTTCCTCCGGGTCTCAGCCGATCATCCGTCTGCACGGCGAGATGCAGCGCATCAAATACAAAATTCTTGAACATGAAGAACTCAAGAAGATGCTCTATGAAATCACTCCGGAGAACAAGGCAAAGACGTTTGAAGAATGTGGTGACGTGGATTTTTCGTATGAGGTGCCACACCTGGCCCGCTACCGCGTGAACTATTTCATGCAGAAGCGGGGCATCGGAGCCGCCTTTCGTGAAATTCCGCAGAAGATTCTTACCATCGAGGAGCTCGGCCTGCCGGGGATCTTGAAAAACCTGGCGCTCCTGCCCAAGGGTCTCGTCCTGGTCACGGGCCCCACCGGTAGCGGAAAATCAACCACCCTGGCCGCCATTGTCGACTATGTGAACAAGATCCGCAAAGACCACATCCTGACCATTGAAGATCCCATCGAATTCGTACACGAACCTCAGAACTGCCTGATCAATCAGCGCGAGGTCGGTCGCGACACCATGACCTTCAGCGCGGCTCTGCGCGGGGCGTTGCGCGAGGATCCGGACATCATCCTGGTTGGCGAAATGCGCGACCTGGAGACCATCCAACTTGCTCTTGAGGCCGCGGAAACGGGTCACCTTGTTTTTGCCACCCTGCACACCATCTCGGCCTCCAAAACCATCGACCGCATCATCGAAGTCTTTCCCGGAGAACTTCAGGGGCAGATACGTTCCAGTCTGGCCGATTCCCTGCGGGCTATTATTGCCCAGAACCTTTTCAAGCGCGTCGACCGGCCAGGGCGTGTGGCCGGCATCGAGGTGCTCATCGCCACTCCGGCCGTGCGTAATTTGATTCGTGAGAACAAGATATTTCAAATCAACTCCGTGATCGAAACCGGAAAGAAATTTGGCATGCAAAGTCTTGACGAGGCCATCCTGAAACTGCTCACGGCAGGTATCATCGACCCGGAACAGGCTTACAACAAGGCCGCGACGAAATCCAAATTCCGGGAATTTCTGGTCAGCCCTCCGCAAGACTTTACCGAGGTGTAACATGCAGCGCGCGCATTTAGACCATATTCTGCATAAAATACTTGATTATGCGCCCGACACGTCTGACATTCTTTTCACCGTCAGCAAGCCTGTGCAGACAGAGGTTCACGGCGAGTTGATCGAGGCGAAGCTGTCCCCCAACCCGGGCCCGCTTTTGCCGTGTCAGGTCGAAGCCGTGGCCATGTGTCTGATGGGCAAGAAGATTCGTCTGTACGAAGATCAACTGCGCACGGGATCCTGCGATCTGTCCTATGAGTTGCCGGGTCGTTGCCGTTTCAGGGTCAACGTCCTGGGGCAGAAGGGATCCCTGGCCATTGTCATGCGCAAGCTGACCTCGGTGGTTCCGACCATCGCTGAACTCGGGCTGCCCGAGATATTCTACGACATGGCCAAGGAAAAGTTCGGGTTGATCCTGGTCACCGGCGCCACGGGCACGGGTAAGACGACGTCCCTGGCCGCGTTGATCGACAACATCAACCTTTTGCACCGCAAGCATATCGTCACCCTTGAGGATCCCATCGAGTACGTGCACGAGCACAAGCTCGCGACGGTGAACCAGCGCGAATTGGGGCTTGATTTCGATTCCTTTGCCTCGGGCCTGCGCGCGGCATTGCGCCAGGCACCCAAGGTCATTCTGGTCGGTGAAATTCGAGATCGCGAGACCATCACCATCGCCCTGGAAGCCGCGGAAACCGGTCACCTCGTCCTGGGCACCCTGCACACCAGCGACACGGGCCAGACCATCAACCGCATCATCGGCATGTTCGAGTTGGCCGAGGAACGCCTGATCCGCTCCCGGCTGTCGGAAAGCCTCAAATTCGTCGTATCCCAGCGGCTCATGCCACGGCTCGGAGGGGGGCGTGTGCCTGCCTTCGAGATCATGAAGTCGAACTTGCGCATCAAGGATGTCATCTTCAACGGCGAGACAGAGGAGAAGACATTCTATTCCATCGTTGAATCCGGCGATGCCTATGGAATGATAACCTTTGACAAGTATCTGGCCAACCTCTTCTATGAGAACATTGTCAGTGAGGATGTGGCCATGCTCTACGCCTCCGACAAGTCGCGTCTGGCGCAGATGATCGACAAGATCAAGACTGCTCGCGGCGAAAGGGTCACGGACATCGAAGGCCTGGAACTCGATCACGAGTACGAGCGCAAGAGCATGCTTTTCTGAAGGGGAGCACACCATGGACATCAGCTGCACACACTGCAAGACCAGTTTCGTTTTTCCCGACGATCGGATCCCGGAGACAAAAAAGTTCAAGCTCAACTGTCCCAAATGCAGAGAGCCGATCATTATCGATCAGGGTGGCGACCGTGTCGTGCCCCCAGAGCATTTTCCCCATGATGCAACGGTGGCGTTTCTGTTTGTTCGCGACAAGGCACTGGCCGCGCGGGTCACCCTGTTCATGAAATCGCGTGGCATCTTCGTGTCCGAGGCGCGGCAGGTTCACGAGGCCATCGATAAGGTTCGCATCAATTACTACAATATCCTCATTCTCGAGGACACGGAGGCCTCCCGGGCTATTCTCGACATAGTAAAAAAATGGAACGGGTTGCGTCGTCGGGAGGTCAATATCATCCTGGTTGAATCTGCGAGTCAGAGTTTGCGTGCCGATGAGGCGTTCTACCGGGGTGTAAATGCCGTTATAGGGCAGGGTGACACCGAGAGAATTGAAAGCATGCTTGAACTGGCCATGGACGAGTTCAAAACCTATTTCGAACTTTGGGCGGTCGCCGCGCAGAAGTTGGAAGTAAAGGCCTGAAGCATGAATCAGGGTAACAAGAAAATTCTTTTTTTTCTTTTGTGTTGCGTGAATATTTTCATGGCATACAAGTTTTTTGACTCGCATAGCGGCTTGCCGGCGTATAAGGATTTGAAAGTCAAGATCGAAGCCGTGCAGGAGAAGATTGACGACATTGATGTGCGTAACCGACAGATCAGTTCCGAAATCAGAACGCTCAAAAAGGATGATCTCTACGTGCAGCGGCTTATTAAGCGCGAACTGTTCTATGTCGCTGATAACGAATTGATGTACATTGTGAAATGATATGAACGATACGCTCCACCTTTTTGACGAACTGCTTGAGCATGATCCCGGCTCAAAGATATTTTTTCCCTTGGCCCGCCTGTACCGCAAGCAGGGGCATACCGAGCGGGCCATCGAGATTGTCCAGCGCGGGATAGAACACCATCCGGACTACATCGAAGCGCAGCTCTATCTCATCGAACTGTTGAGCGAGGTCGGCGATGAGGTTGCGGCTGAAAACAAGGCCCAGGCCATTTTTTCCAAGTTGCTTTCGTATGAGAAGTTTTGGGTCTGTCTGCGTTCGCACTTCGCCAAGTCCTCCCATGCCGACTTGGCTCTGGCCGCTTTTCTCATGGAACGCAGCGCTCATGGCGAGGGCGCGGACATTGTCAAGCTCATGCAGCACGGGATTGCCCATTACGATGGGTTAACGACTTCCGCCTTGGATATGGTCGAGCCTGAAAAGGATCTGGACGCCGAGGAAGTCACCCAGTTTTGTATCAATTCCGGCATCAAGACCAAGACCATGGCCAAACTTCTCATCGCTCAGGGGGAATATGCCCAGGCCATCAGTATCTACGACGATCTGCTCGCCGAAGCCACGGGCGAGGGCGAGCGTGCGGATCTGCTTGACTTGCGGGACGCCGCGCATCGAGAGTTGGGGAGTTCCCCTGATCCTGAATCGGAAAAGCACGAAAAGATCTTTTTTGTCCTCAACTCACTGGCCGCCCGTTTGGAGCAGAAATCCGGGTCCGACTTCGTTGAGGAAGTCTAGTAGATAGACGTGCAACTGTATTGAATTTTCGCAATAGTTATTTCATGCTGCAGTCCTCTTTTTTTTATTCAATCCCTATCCATGTTGAGTAGCGCAATGAAAATTTTTTTTGTTTTGGCGGCGGTTTTTTTTGTTGTTTCATGTCGTCCAGTGCATACAACAAAACAATATTATGAAGAATATGTGAATCCAAAGCCGAGCATTGACTATGAGGCATCTGTTTCTGCAGATGTTCCCGCCGAGTTTCTTGACGACTATTACGCCATTGATAGTAAGATTGTTCGCCTCGTGGACCAGCTCGACCTCATGGATTCGCGGTTTGGCGAGGACTGGATTGCTCTTCAAAAGTCGGTCAATCCTTGGATCAAGCGTGTGGCCGTACTCGACGCACACCAGCTCTTCGTGTCAGGAGACGATTCCTTGGGTTATGACCCGCTGGCCCGCGACGTCGCGTCCGGTCTTGCCAAGACTGCCACGCGTGTTTTCGTCTTCAAGGACGAGCGTACATTTCTTGTCCACGCCGCGTCCACGGGCTCTGACGCAGTCCTCACGACCCTTGTGGAGGTCGATGTCGATGCTATGGCCGCGGAGATTCCGGACGCGCGCACTGTCCTTTTTGCCGCGGGCCATGTTTATGGTGCTGCTCCGGGACTGCCTGCCGAGGCACTGACGAAGATTGAATCGTCGGACAGTTATTCCGGCAGCATGAGCGTCAGCGGTCAGACCTGGTATTGGATTCGAAGCATGGGTTCTGACAATCTCGTGTATTTTCATGCGGTTCGAGGGTAACCTATGCGACAAGTAACCGTTGTCGAACATCTGTTGTTACGTCAAAAAGAGAGGCCAATGGCCTCGGGCCGTTTCACCAGGCTGCTGACAGAGTTGATTCTGTCCGCCAAAATCATTGATCGCGAGGTTTCCAAAGCCGGTCTCCTGGACGTGTTGGGAGCCACCGGCGAGATGAACGTGCAGGGGGAAATCGTTCAGAAACTGGACGATTTTGCCAACCGGGTCATCATCCGGCGCATGGAGCGTGCAGGAGTGCTGTGCGCCATGGCTTCGGAGGAGAACGCCGACTTCATCGAGATCCCCAGACAGTATCCCATGGGTGAGTACATCCTGATCTTCGATCCCCTGGACGGGTCGGCCAATATCGACGCCAACGTCAGTATCGGAACCATTTTCAGCATATATCGTCGAACCTCCTACGCCCAACAGGCCGTGACCATGAGCGAGATCCTGCAGAAAGGCTCCATGCAGGTCGCTGCCGGCTACATCGTCTACGGGTCGTCCACCATGATGGTCTATACGGCCGGTGACGGGGTGCACGGGTTCACCCTGGACCCCAGCGTGGGCGAGTTTCTGCTTTCTCATCCGGACATCAAGATTCCCGAACAGGGCCATATCTATTCCGTCAACGAAGGCTATTGGGCCTATTGGGACGAAGCCACTCGAAAGATCGTCAACTATTTTAAATCAAATGAGAACTCCCTGGGTCGGCCGTACAGCCTGCGCTACATCGGTTCCCTGGTCTCGGACTTTCACCGCAATCTTCTGTATGGCGGGATCTTCATGTACCCGGCTGATGCCAGGGATACCCGAAAACGTTCCGGCAAGCTTCGACTCATGTGCGAGGCCAATCCGATGGCCATGATCATTGAAGAGGCCGGGGGAATGGCCACGGACGGGGTGCATCGGATTCTGGACATCGAGCCGCTTGAACTGCACCAGAGGGTGCCGCTTTTTGTCGGATCGAAACGGGATGTGGAAATCGTGCTCAAGCACTATGCCGAGGCGGCTCACGGTCAGGGCTAGGTCCCTGGTTGCGTGCGAAAACACCGATGATTTGTCTTGGCATTGAAACTTCCTGTGATGAAACGTCCGTCGCCCTGTGGGAGGACGGACATCGCATTCATGAGGTCGTACACTCCCAGATACCCATGCACAGCGTTTTTGGCGGCGTGGTTCCGGAATTGGCCTCGCGAGAGCATCTGCGCCGGATCGACGACCTGACCGCCTCGGTGTTGGCGGAAGCCGGAAGGCCCGGCGGAGAGGGCGTTGACATCGTTGCGGTGACTCGCGGTCCCGGTTTGCTTGGGGCGCTTTTGGTCGGGATCGCCTATGCAAAATCCTTTTCCCTGGCACGCGGTGTCCCTGTTGTCGGAGTCAACCATCTGCATGGGCATCTGTTGGCCTGCGATTTCAGCGCGCCCATCGAGTATCCGGCCCTTGGAGTGCTCGTTTCTGGGGGGCACACGCATCTTTACCATATGCCCGAGCCCTGTGTGTTCACGCTCCTTGGCAGGACTCTTGACGACGCGGCGGGCGAAGCCTTTGACAAGATCGCCAAGCTCTTGAACCTTCCTTACCCCGGGGGAAAATACATCGATGTGTTGGCCGGACACGGGGTCGCAAATCCAAGACTTTTCTCCCGTCCGTACCTGAACAACGACAATTGTGACTTCAGCTTCAGCGGTCTGAAAACTGCCGTCGCGCAGTATGTGCAGGCGCGGTCATTGCCTGCTCTTGATTATGCGGCCTTCGCCCTCGACTCTGTCAGCCAGGACATCAAGGATCTTTGCGCCACGGTCAACGAAACCATCGTTCTGACCCTGCTGGAGAAAGCGCGGCGAGCTCTGGAGCACTGTCCCGGTACCCGGACCCTTTGTCTGGCCGGAGGAGTCGCCGCCAATTCGCGTCTGCGGGACGCGTTTTCCGGGTTCGCCCTGGCCCGAGGACTCAAATTTCTGGCCCCCGCTCAAAACTATTGTGGTGATAATGCTGCTATGATAGCTTACGCGGGTGTTCAGTTGGCGCGCAGGGGCCTCATGAGTTCCCTTGATTTCGAGGCCATTCCCCGCGGAAAGATTGTTCCCGATGATTATATTGTTAACCCTTTCTTCAAGGAGTGAATAATGGCTGCCCAAGTGAACGATGCCGCTTTCGACGCGGAAGTTTTGAAGTCTGTTATTCCTGTGCTGGTTGATTTCTGGGCGCCGTGGTGCGGGCCGTGCAGAGCCATTGCTCCTGTCATTGACGAACTGACTCAGGAGTATGACGGAAAGGTCAAGATCATGAAAATGAATGTTGATGAAAATCCCGGTACGCCGAGCAAGTTCGGAATCAGGGCCATTCCCACGCTCATCTTGTTCAAGAATGGCGAGGTGGTGGAGCAGGTCACCGGCGCGGTGTCCAAGGCCAGTTTGAAACAGATGCTCAATGACAAGGCATAGCTTTTTGGTTCGTTGAATACCCCCTGCGTGGCTGGCTGCAAAGCCAGTCACCCTTTGCTCCTCTTTGGTTTTTCCCGGGATGCGAAGTTCATCAGCGCACGGCAAGGCGCTGCGCGGTTTCTGAAGCATCGTTTCCTTTCACCGCTAGCCAGGTATTTGTAATGCGCACTCGTTTGATCCTCGTTGTTTTTTTAGGTTTTTTTCTGAGTGGATGCGGAGTCATCGATTATTATTTCCTGACTCCCCCCGAAGACACGGCCCAGGAACTCTTCGAAAACGCCCGCGGATTCATGCAGGAAAAAGAGTACCCGCAGGCCATAGAGTCCCTGGTGAAGCTCAACGACAGCTATCCTTTCAGTCCGTACGCCACAGAGGCCCGGATCATGCTTGGCGACGCCTACGCCTTGGATGGCCAATTCCTCGAAGCTGTCGACGTGTATGAGGAATTTTTGAGCATGCATCCGCGGCACGAGGCCCTCGAGTATGTTCTTTTCCAGATCGGGGTAAACAAGTACAAGTCACACCGTTCCATCGACCTGCCCCACACCGAGCTGGCCGAGGCGGTTGAATCCTTCAAGCGCCTTGTGGATGGCTATCCGCAGGGCAAATACAAGGAAGAGGCAATAGCATATATCGCCAAGTGCAGAAAGCTCATGGCCGAGCATGAAATGTACGTCGCAGATTTCTATTTCAAGTCCGAGTCGTATCGATCCGCGTGGGCTCGCTACACCTATCTCATCGAGAATTTCCCGGAACAGACCGAACTGGTCCAGTTGGCCGTGCCCAAGGCCAAGGTGGCGTACTTCTATGCCCAGCAGGAAGACAATGACACCAAACGCCACCCCAGCGGCTTCAAGTCCTTTTTCGATTGGTTGTGACCCTGGCAGCATTGCCGTCTGATTTCCTGGAGGGACGCTTGGCGTCCCTTTTTTTGCCTGAAAATCTGCGGATTTTCTCCCTGGGTTGGCGATCTTTGCGCGAATGCCGGGATCGGATCGCGCATTTTCATCGATGAGCGTGCTCCTGCTGATGAGCCGCGCCCACAGAAGCGTTTCGAAAAGGCACACCCCAAAGCGCGTGACACGCGACACGATGTCTTGGCTTCGCCCAACCGGTGCTTCAAATGGCGTTGGAAATGCGGGGTGGATGCGGCTCGAGACAATTTTGCGATATAATCTGAGCATGGAATACCGATGGCCTTCGAGGGCCGTCCGCGGGATGATCGCCCGGAGCCGGGCGGTCTTGTCAATCCGGCGTCCCTCATCTATGCACTGACCAGTTCGCCCCGAGCCGTCCGGGCATTCATGTTCCGGCGGCCCACCACCTAGGAGACGCCCATGCTTTGGATTCATCCTGTTCTTCAGTTCGTGGCCACAGGCTTGGCCCTTTACGTTCTTTCCCTGGGCTGGCCCCGCTTTCAGGCCAACCATTTGGGCAAACGGACGCAATTCCGGTGGATGGAGCACGTCAAGCTCGGCAAGTACACGCACATCCTGTGGATGGCTGGTTTGGTTCTGGGGCAGTACGCGGTGACCAAAGCCTGGGGTTCCAATGGCATTACCGGCACCCATTACTGGATCGGGCAGATGTTGATGCCGTGCATCGCCGGGGGATACGTCACCGGGGTGATCATGGATCGCAACAAGAAAAAGCGGCGGTACCTCCCCCTGGTCCATGGCGTCCTGAACACTGTCGCCGTGGTCCTGGCCCTGGTCCAGATCGGCACCGGGTCGGTGGTTATCCGGGACATGATGCTGTCCTGACCGGCGAAGTTTTTGAAACCGGTTGCTGGCGCTCTTCCCCTGGGACGGGCGCCATTTTTTCGCCTTGAGGCGGTCAGTCCCCAGGTTGCCTGTCACAGTTGCCCAGAGCGTTCATGTCCAACACGAATCCACATTTCAAGACATTGATCGTCGGGTCCACGGTCCTGCCCGCGAACGCGGTCCTTGCGCCCATGGCCGGTCTTGGCCATGTGGCCTTTCGGGAAGTGCTGGCCGGATATGGCGGATACGGGTTCATGGTCACGGAGATGTGCAACGCCCGCGCCGTGCCCAAGGAAAATCGCCACGTTTCTCCGGTCTTTCGCTGGCGTGACGAGGAGGCCAGCCGACTGGTCTGCCAGATTTTTGGAGGCGAGGCGGAGGTCATGGCCCGCGCGGCCCGCAGGATCGAAGCCGAAGGCCTTTTTGGCGTTGACATCAACATGGGTTGTTCCGTGTCCTCCATCTGCAAAAAGGGATATGGGGCGGCGCTGTTGAAAGATCCACGGCGCGCCGTGGCCATTGTGCGAGCCGTGCGCGAGGCCGTGGCCTGCCCGGTCATGGTCAAGTACCGCACTGGATGGGAGAATTCCGAGGATCTGGCCGTGGATCTGGCCCGGCGTTTCGAGGACGCTGGCGCGGATCTTTTGACCTTTCATCCGCGCGTGGCACCGGATCGCAGATCCAGGCCTCCTCGCTGGGAGCATATCCGGGCCGTGGCCCGGTCCGTGACCATCCCGGTGCTTGGCAACGGCAACATCTTTTCCGCCGCTGACTGCGCCAGGATGCTCGCGGAGACAGGGTGCGCGGGGGTGTCCATCGGGCGCATGGCCGTGGCTAGGCCCTGGATCTTTGCCGAGTGGAGCGGCGGCGTTGTCGCTGGCGAGGACATGTTCCTGCGCACGGCACTGCGTTTGATCGAGAGCATCTGGCGTCATTTCGAGCCCGCGCGAGCCATCAAGATGTACAAGAAATACGCGATCTATCTGGCCGCCAATTTCGTTTACGGTCATTCCCTTTGGCCCGGGCTCGTCCGTGGCGAAACCCGGGAAGCGATGGAGGAAAACGCCCAGAGAATACTGGGTGGCCGACCGCAGGTGGCCTCCACTCCCAACGCCTTCCTGTTCACGTCCTGACATGGAGCAGTTGCTTCTGAGCCATGGACTTTTGGGGCTCTTTGTTCTGTCATTTCTGGCCGCCACGGTTTTTCCCGTGGCCTCGGAGGCCGGCCTCGCGGCGCTGATCCTGGCCGGAGTGGACCCCGTGGCCTGCGTGCTCTCGGCCACAGCCGGAAACACTCTCGGCGCGGTGACCACCTGGGCGCTGGGAGGGTTGGGCAGCGAAACGTTGTTGCGCCGGGTCCTGCGCATGTCCGATGCCCGTCAACAGAACGCCCGCCGACTTTTTGCCCGCTACGGTTCATGGAGTTTGCTTCTGGCCTGGGCGCCGGTCATCGGTGACCCCCTTTGCGTTGTGGCCGGGCTTTTTGGTTTGCCTCTGGCTCGTTTCATACTGCCTGTGCTGCTGGGAAAGCTTGCCCGTTACGCCGGGCTTGCCTATCTGCTTTCCTGAGTTATGGAAGTCAGAGTCCGGCATGACGCCGGACCAATCGGATTCATTCAGCGGGACTGCGGAGGATGCGGCAGGATGTATGTTGCCGTGGTACTGGAACAAGAGGGCAGGCGCTATGAATTGCGCCGTTCGGTCCCCTGCGGAGCCGGATTCATGGCCGAAGTGCTTGTGGATCTGGGAAAGGATCTGAGCCGTGTGGTCGAATTCGGACCGTTCGGCATATCCTGCTCCGAGGAAATGCTGGCGGCCCTGGACGCTCTGGATGTGGATCCGGACGAGCTCGACGAAGCCTTTGCGCCGTTTGTTCCTCGGGGCTGCCGACCGATCGCGGAGCGAGGTCGGGTCTGGAGACGTACGGTTTTGACCCGGGAGCAGGAAAACACCATCCGCCTCCTGCACCCCTTTGATCGCAGGCGTATGGCCTACCTCCGATCAGGAACGGTGGATCTGAGCCGTATCAACGAGGTGAATTCCAAGCTTTTTCGAGGTCTCGTCGGCAAGAGCAGGGATGAACTGGAACAGTTGTTCATGCGCATGGAAGCCCAGCTGGCCCTGGATGAAGCCAGGACGTACGTTCATGCCGCGTTCAATCTGCAGCGACATTTTGCAACCCTGGCAGCTCGGACCGTGCCTGAAGCACTGGACCCGGAGCGTCTCGACGAGGCATTTTTGCACGAGTTCTGCGCCATTCATGACGACGCAGGCTTCGGTTTCGGGCTGTCCGGCGGAGTGCACGGTTACCTGCGGCGTTACGCCTGCCTGCACTTTGATTTCTCTTTTCCCGCCAGGGATGGATTTCAGAAGATTTTCGAGAGGTTCATGAACGACTTTCGGCGGCCGCCACCCAGAGCCGAGACCGTGCCCCCAGAGCGGATCAGGGAACTGTTCGGAGCATCCCTGGCCGAGATCCGGGCCATGTCCAGGCGGGAGTTGGCCCGAATCTTTCGCAACAAGGCCATGGCCATGCATCCGGACAAGGGCGGGGATCACGACAGATTCGTGGAATTGCTCGCGGCCTACAAGGGCATCGTGAAGACCAAGCCAGAAGCTGGTTGCTGAGTCATGACCATGAGCGGCGCAGGTCTAGGCCGTGCCTTCGGTTTCGCCGTCGAGCATGGCCAGGGCCATGCCTTTTTCGGTCTGCATGCGCTGCCGTACGCTGGCCTGCACGCCGGGCGTGGACGATCCGAACTGCGTCTTGCGGGTCTCGTAAACTTTGTCGATGAGCTTCTTGGCAAAGTTCGGGGCCGAATCGTCCGCTCCCACTGAGGCGATGGCCCGGCTGAAGATGCGTGCCGCACCGGCCGGTCCGTGCTGGACGGCCGTGCTCCACAATGCTTCGCGAGCGGCCATGGGCTGGGTGTCCATGTCCACGCCAGTTCGCGCCAAAATCTTGTCACGAGCGGGCTGGTAGTGCGTGGATTCGATGAATTCGCGCTGCAGACGTCCGAATTTGTCCGCATCCGCGGCCGCGATGGAGCGCCAGACATCTGGCATGCGCCCCGTGGCAGAGCCTGTGTTCGCCGCTCCCGCGGCCTTGAGTCGCGAGGCCCAACCTGGCTCCCTTTCCTGCAGAAAATTCATGAATTCCTTCATGGTGCCAGGTTTGGACGCGATCTGATATGTTCCGTAGGAGGTGCCGCCGTTTTTGTCGTATCCTATGGCGTTGACCCCGGCGGTCCCGGATTCGAAGGCGGCTGAAAGTTCGCCGATGGCCGCCTGCGATTCCACGCTTTTTCGGGATGTCGCGGGCCCTGAGACCGGCTGCACGAGCGACGCCAGGCCATTCAGGGCGTTTTGCATCAGCGTGTTGTCCATTCCTGATCCGCCAAGCCGCGAGTCGAGGGTGCGCCGGTCTCCGGCACTCAGGGCCAAGCTCATATGCGATTGGAATTTTTGAGAGAGCGAAGGCCGGCTTTGGCGCTCGGGGGTTGTGCCCAGAAGGGTCATGAGTTGGATGGGATCGATAAGGCTCATGCAAAGTCTCCGTGTCAATATCCTGTCAGAATGGGGGCTTTGCCCCTTTACAGCATGTTTCGGGCCAGTTCGCATGAAATTTTCGGCAGCAATCTTCGTTGTGGACTGTGCGCGGCATGTTCACTAAAAGACCATCACTTTGTGACCCTGGCGCTTGGCCGGGCGATTGTTGTGCGTCTCATACCTGTGGTCAATTATAGTTTCAAAGCAATGCATCTGAAATCATTTGAATATTTTCGAGCGGTGACGATTGTGATCATTGTCCTGGGACACAGTTACGGCATTGCCGGCTGGGAGATCGATTCGTTCTGGGATCGCGCCCTGGGCAATCTCATTTCCGGAGGGACGTCACTTTTCGTGTTCATCTCGGGTTTTCTTTTTCATCACGTTTTTTATCCCCGGTTTCATTATTCCACATTCATCAAAAAAAAGTTCAAGAATGTGTATGTTCCGTACTTGATCCTCTCTTTTTTGCCTGTGTGTGTGTCTATTTATACTCGAATTCCATATGAAGAGTTCTATTTCGGGCTCAACGACACCATTTTTGATCAAATAATTCGTCCAGCTCTTCTCCATTACTGGTATGGAGGAGTTATGACATATTGGTATATTCCATTCATCATGGGAATTTTTCTTATCTCTCCAGTTTTTATTCGTTTCATTCAGCTGCAGACACGAACAAAAATTTTGATCATCGCCTTGACGACTTGTGTATCTCTTTTCTTGCACCGTCCGGTGAATAATTGGTCCATTGTCCAGTCCATTGTGTATTTTTCTCCAGTCTACATGTTCGGCATCCTGTGCTCCATGGAACGGGACTGGATTTATGAAAAATTTCTGCATAAAGATGGCTGGCTGTTTTTATTCGTACTTTTTCTGGCGATCTTGCAAGCCGCTGTCATGCGCACAAGTGGCAATCTTCAGAAGCCTCCCCTGGACTTCAACGGTGTCGATATCTCGCTGTTGCAGAAAATGAGTCTGTGCGTCTTTTTCATGGTTTTTCTGCACAGATTCGAGAATGTCGATTCCCGGCTACTCAAGCAGCTGGCCGTTTCCAGCTTCTCCATCTACTTTCTGCACGGGTGGTTCATCTGGTTCATCTGGCTGGCCAGAGACTGGTACATCGAAGTTGCCGGTCTGCACCTTCTGCCCGTCCTTTCGGGTTTGGTCATCTGGATTTCCTACCTTGTGGCCTTGCGCATCAAGTCCGCCTTTCCTGACAAAAGCAGGATGCTCATCGGCTGGTGACCCCGCGGTGGTTCATCCTGTCCGGCTTCCCCGGACTGTCTCCATGCTGCCTCATGCCCGTCGTGTGCTTGTCAGCATTGTTTGCGAGTGGTAGGAATCGTTGTGGCTCCAATCTACACCCATTCAAGGAGAGTAATGTATGAAACGGATCGCCTTCGTGCTGTTATTTTTGCTGATCGGATCGTCCCTGGCCATGGCCGACACCCTGCAGCTGTTGACCTGGAAGGGATACGCTCCCAAGGAACTGGTCGACAAATTCGAAAAGGAGACCGGCATCAAGGTCGAGGTGACCTATTCCAACAACGAAGAAATGATCGCCAAACTGCGCGCCACGCGCGGAGCGGGCTTTGATCTGGCCCAGCCCAGCCAGGACCGCATTTCCTCGGTTCAGGAAGAGTTCGGCATCTATCAGTCCATCGACTACGCCAAGATCGAGGCGGATCTCTTCATTCCCTCCATGCTTGAGGCCGTGAAGCAGAACACCCTGGTTGGTGACAAGTCCTATGCCGTGCCGTTCTGCTGGGGCACTTCCGGTCTGGTCGTCAACACGGCCCAGGCCAAGGGCGCCACGTCCTGGAAGGCCCTCATCGATCCGCAGTACAAGGGCCGGATCAGCTACCGCCTGAAACGGCCTGTGCTCATCGGTCTGGGTTTTGCCCTGGGCTACGATCCCTTTGCCTTGTACGGAGACGAGAAGGCCTACGGCGAGATGCTTTCCAAGATCGAGGCCGAACTGATCAAGGCCAAGCCCCTGGTCAAGAACTACTGGGCCAACGGCGATCAGCTTCTTGAATCCGTGCGCTCTGGCGAGGTGACCGTGGCCGAGGCGTGGGACAATGGTGGTTGGAAACTGCATGCCGACAACAAGGACATCGATTTCGTCGCCCCCGGCGAAGGCGCTCTCGGCTGGATCGACACGTTCACCATTCCGGCCAAGGCCAAGAACGTCGCCGCCGCCTACAAGTGGATCAACTTCATGCTCAAGCCCGAGAACAGCGGATATTTCACTTCCGCCGAGAAGACGCCCACGGCCTCCAAGGACGCTGCCCCGTTCGTCGATCCGGCCTTCCAGGCCAATTTCGACCGTTCCTTCCCCCAGGCAGTCATCGACAACATCAAGTGGTATCCGCCGGTGCCCGCCTCGTTGGAAGCCATGGAAGGCAAGGTGCTGGACAAGGTCAAGGCCGCGAACTAACCCAAAAAGGTCCGAAAGCCTCCCGCTTTCGGACCTTTTTTCCTTTTTCAAAGCGGACGACGCATGCAAGCTGACCTGGTTATCTCTCGTCTGGTCAAGGAATTTGGTTCGTTTAGAGCCGTGGACGACGTGTCCTTCACCGTGCCCAAGGGCTCCTTCTTCTCCATCCTTGGCCCCTCTGGATGCGGCAAGACCACTCTTTTGCGTATGATCGCCGGGTTCGAGGAGCCCACGAGGGGCGGCATCGAAATCAGTGGCCAGGACATGCGCCAGATTCCGCCCAACAAGCGTCCCGTCAACCTGGTCTTCCAGCATCTGGCCCTCTTTCCCATGATGGACGTGGCCGATAACATCGCCTTCGGACTCAAGCGGCGCGGGGTGCGGGGGGATGAAATCCGCCGTCGCACGGAAGAGATCCTGGAACGGGTCGAACTGCCCGGGTATGGTGCCAAACGCATCCATCAGCTTTCGGGCGGGCAGAAGCAGCGCGTGGCCATTGCCCGTTGTCTGGTCCTGGAACCCCACGTTCTGCTCCTGGACGAGCCCCTCGGTGCCCTGGACCTGAAGCTGCGCGAGCAGATGAAGGTCGAACTCAAAAAGCTGCAGGCCAAGATCGGCACGACCTTTGTCTACATCACCCACGATCAGTCCGAGGCCCTGGTCATGTCCGACACCGTGGCGGTCATGAACAAGGGGCGCTTCGAGCAGGTCGGCACTCCCCAGGAACTGTATGGCGCCCCGGACACGCCCTTTGTGGCCTCGTTCGTGGGCGACAACAACCGCTGGGCCGGGACCGTGGAAGAGATGGACGAAGAAACCGTTCTGATCCGCACCGACGAGAATCTCGTGTTCCGTTCGCGCCGGAAATCCGATGCGCGCACGGGTCCGGCCACTCTTTTCCTGCGTCCCGAGGCCATGGTCATTCAGCCCGTCGACACCTCGGGCCTCAACACCTTCGAGGTCACGGTCAAGGCCATTCTCTTTGACGGAGCCAACAGCCGTCTGCTGACCGAGACAGCCTCGGGTCACGAATTGCTCGTGGCCCTGCCCCAGAACCGGTCCTTTGATCACATTCGGCCGGGCGAGGCGATCGTTCTCGGCTGGCACCCGCAATCGGGCATCGCCTTTTCCCGTGGTGAAGAGGGGCTGCCATGAAGCGCTCGGGACTGTTCTGGATCTTTCTGGCGCCGGTCTTGATGTGGCTTTTTCTGCTCATTGTCCTGCCACATCTGGATCTCTTGATTCTGAGTTTTCGGGTCAAGGATTCCTGGAGCCTGGAGAACTACGGTAATTTTTTCGCCGAGCCCATCTATTGGCTGACCTTTGTGCGCACCGCGATCTATTCCATTGTCACCACGTTTCTGACCCTGGCCGTGTCCCTGCCCGTGGCCTTTTACATCACCAAGCTTTCCCGGCCAGGTGTGCGCGGATTTTTGATGGTTTTGCTGCTTCTGCCCTTCTGGGTCAGCGAACTGGTCCGTGTCTATGGATGGATGATCCTGTTGCGCGAGTCCGGGGTGCTCAATTATTTCCTGCTCCATTTTGGTCTGGTGCAGCGGCCCATCGAGATGCTCTATAACGACGCGACCATGATCATGGGTCTGGTCTACACGTCCATGCTCTTCATGGTCGTGCCCCTGGTCTCGGTCATGGAAAGCCTGGACGACAGCCTGGTCGAGGCGGCCTGTGACCTGGGCGCGAGCAAGACCTGCATCTGGCGCACGATCATCATTCCGCACTGCAAGCCGGGCATCACCTCGGGCTCCATCGTGGTTTTCATGCTCGTGCTCGGCAACTACCTCACTCCCAACCTCATGGGCGGGAAGAACTCCCTGTGGTTCACGGAACAGATTTACAACCAGTTCATCGCCAGCTTCAACTGGAACCAGGGCGCGGCCTTCGGGTTTCTGCTGCTCGCGCTCAGCTCGGCCATCATCTGGGTCGGACTGAAGCTCTCGGGACAGCGTCTGGGCGAGGTGTCGTCATGATTCGTTCCCTGCCCAGAACCAAAGCTTATGACCGGGCTTTTGTCGTGTTCATCATCCTTTACTTCATTTTTTTGTTCGCGCCGCTGCTGGTGACCTGCGTCCTGGCCTTCAACAATTCCGACTTTCCCTCCCTGCCCTGGCGGGGATTCACGCTGGACTGGTTCTTTTCCGACGGCCCTAGACGAGTCGGTATTTTCGAGGATGCCGATAATCTGCGGTCCATTTGGGTTAGCTTCCAGACGGCCATCTGGGTGTCCATCGCCTGCGTCGTGGTGGGCGTGTGCGCCGCATTTCTGTTCGAAAAAGAGGATTTTCGCGGCAAGAATCTGCTCTATTTTCTGATGCTCGCGCCCCTGGTCATACCGGGCGTGATCCTGGGCATCTCCATTCTGCTCGGCGCGACCACGGCGGGCATGTATTTCGAGGACCACTGGGGTCTCGACGTTGCATTGCTGCGACCCAGCTTCTGGCTTGTGGTGGTGGGCCAGTTTTCCTTTATCACCACATTTGTGGCCTTGGTGGTTTCGGCCAGGCTGCGCAAATTCGATCATTCCCTGGAAGAGGCGGCCCTGAACCTGGGCGCCACCCGCTTCCAGGTCATCTGGCATATCACCTTGCGATATTTGCGCTCGTCCATCATAGGTTCAGGGGCCGTGGCCTTTCTCATGAGCTTCGAGAACTTCAACACCACGCTGTTTCTGGTCGGCTCCCAGCCGACCCTGCCCATCAACCTGTATCTGCAGGTTCGCGATGGATCCACGCCGGTCATCAACGCCATCTCCCTGCTGCTCATCATCGGCACCTCTTTCCTGGCCCTGGCCAATCTGTATTTCGACCGCCGGGAAGCCGCAAAACTGCACTGAGAAGCACCATGCTTGGGACCGGCCGTGCATGTTGGGACGGATGTTTGGATCAGCACGGATTTGTTGACGAAACATGTTTGCTCTTTTGAGAAGAGGAGATTCTTTTCAAAGGCGGACCATGTCTGCTAGGGAATGAGTGCCATCGAACGCGGGAGGAAGTCATGGACCCCAAAACCGTGCTGATCATCGACGACGAGGCGCATGTGCGCATGCTGTATGCCGAGGAACTGCGCAAGGCGGGATACGAGGTCGCCGTCTCGGACGGCAGTGACGACCCCCTGGCGCTGGTTGCGGCGCACGCACCCGACCTGGTCATTCTGGACATCAAACTCGGCAACCGTTCCGGCCTGGACATACTGCAAATCATCCGCTGCCGGTACGCCACCCTGCCTGTCATCCTCTGCACTGCCTACGACAGCTTTCGCTTTGATCTCAAATCCATCGCGGCCGATGCCTATGTGGTCAAATCCTTTGACAGCGCGGATTTGATGCGCACGGTCGGCGAACTGCTCTCGGCCTGAGTTATTTGCTGGTCATGGTCCAAACCCCGTCCCAATCCTCAGGCGGCGGGGAGGCCTTCAGGGTCTGGCAGCGTCTGATGTAGAGTTCGGATGGCTTGTCTCCAGGCTTGACGGTCAGGACCGTCTCAAAGAGTCCGATGGCCTCGTCGAAACGCCTGGCGCGATAGGCGCGCAGCCCCTGCTCAAAGGGCGCGATGAAGGCGAATGATCCATTGGTGAAATAGTCGGCCTTGAAGGGCTCGAAAATCCCCACGGGCTCGGCCTTGCCCTTGACCCGCACGAGGTCGATTTCGCGGCAGGCTATTTCATTCCGGACCTGGGCGTGGGTGAACTGGCTGATCAGGATTTTCACGCCGTAGACTTTGGTCAGTCCCTCCAGCCGGGAAGACAGGTTCACCTGGTCGCCCATGACCGTATAACTCATGCGCTTGATCGAGCCCATGTTTCCAACGACCATTTCACCGCTGCTCAGCCCCACGCCGATCTCGATTCGCGAGAAACCGGGAAAGCACCATTTTCCCCGGCATTCGCACAGATGCTCCAGCATGGCCAGGGCCGTGCGGCAGCCGATCAGGGCATGTTTGGGTTGTTCAACCGGCGCGCCGAAAAAAGCCATGATGGCGTCCCCGATGTATTTGTCCAGGGTGCCGCCATGTTCCAGGATGATGCCGGTCATGGCCGAATGAAATTCGTTCATGAAGGCCACCAGTTCCTGGGGCTCGAGCTTCTCCGAAAGGGAGGTGAAGTTGCGGATGTCCGTGAACATGACGGTCATTTCCTTTTTCTCGCCCCCGAGTTGAAGCAGGCCCGGGTTTTTGAGAACCCGGGAAATGACCTCCGGGCTCAAATAATGCTCGAAGGAACTGCGCACCCGGCGTTTTTCCCGTTCCTCGCCCCGGAATTTGAGGAAGCTGAGCACCCCGAAATTGCCGGCCAGGGTCACCAGCGGCACCAGCGGCGAGAGATAGAGGCCCTTCAGGGACAGGGTTTGCTGGGCTCCGATCCAGGCCGAGGCTCCGAGCAGGACAAGGGGCAGCAAGGGCCATAGCCCGCCCAGGCGGACCAGCAACACGGTGGACAGAAGTCCCATGCCGATCACTAAGACCAGTTCAAGCCCTGGAGCCCAGTCAGGCCGAAGAAGAAAATCCCCGCTCACGATGGTGTCGGCCGCCGTGGCCTGGGCCTCCACGCCCGGGTAGTACGGGTCCAGGGGCGTGGATCTGATGTCCATCAATCCTGCCGCGGACGTGCCGATGAACACGATCTTGCCCGCCAGGGCGTCGTTGGCGAGTCTGTCCTGCAGCACGTCCCGCACCGAATGGGTCGGAATGGTCCGCCGACCTCCGCGATAGTGCAGCAGCATCCGACCCTTGCCATCCAAAGGCACAGTCCGGTCCGCCACTCGCAAGGACTCCACGCCTCCCCGTGTCAACCGCAGCACGGCCGTGTCCGCGCCCTTTGCCTTGAGCACCGCCGCCAGGGCCAGACTGGGGTAGACGCGGTCTTTCCAGGCCATGATCAAAGGCGTCCGGCGCACGATGCCATCACGGTCCGCGCCGACGTTGATGAAGCCGGATGCCGGCGCGGCCAGGGCCAGAACCGGGATGTTGCCAATCACATCCCCGGCCGTGAAGAGGGCCGCGTCCAGGGGAATGGCGTCAGCGGTCTTGACCAGGGCCGCGTTCAGGGAATGTGGCGGTGCCTGGTTATCCCTCCCTTTGGTCTGTTGCGGTCCTCCCGTGGCGGTTCCGGGCAATTCTTGGTTCTCCATGGCCGCGACCCTGAAGTAGTAGCCCAGCACATATGGACCCTGGCCGAGGATATTGGCCAGAACTTTGTCGTTGTCCTCCAGCCCGGCTGGAAGACCCGTGAAGTCGATCCGCACGTCAAGCTCATGATCCAGGTTTCGGCGCAGGACCGCCGGAGAAGTGCGGTCCTCTTCGGCAAAGACGATGTCCAGGGCGATGGCGGAGGCCCCGGCTCGCCGGATTTTTTCCACCAGCATGGCGACCCTGTATCGCGGCCAAGGCCATTGCCCGAAGAGGGACAGACTTGTTTCATCCAGATCCACGATGGCCACGGCACCGGATGGGCGGGTGGCATGTTGGGATTGGAAGAGCACGTCGTAGGTCTTGTGTTCCAGGAATTGCAGAAAGCGGGGTTCAAAAACGTACAGGCCGCACATCAGGCAGGTGAAACCCAGTCCTGCCAGGATCAATCGGCCGTGCGACCAGCCTTTCAAATGCAAGGTGCTGACGAGTGGGAGATGCATTGTGCTCGTTGATGCGCATTCACGGCAAAACAGTTTGACAGATAAATTGAAAACATATTATGGATCATGCAATATTTTATATATTTTTGCTAGTCTTGTTTTCATTCCAGCCTCTTATCCCGCGCAACGACACTATTTCGATACCTGGAGGGTATGCAATGCACTGGAAACGTCGTCCGTTCCTGGCGCTGGCCTTGGTGTTGGTCTTTGTCGCGTCCTCCGGCCCGGCCGTAGCCCGGCCCTTTGCTCAGCTCCTCGAAGAAACCGTGACTGCCCATGACCTGGTCAAGGCGGCCGAGGCGCGCCGGGACGGTGCCAGGGCCCGGGTCAGCTATGCCCGGGGCGAGAGAATGCCGCACCTGGAGGCGGTGGCCAATGTAGGGCCGGAGCGGATCGATTTTCCCGGCGATGTCAAGACCACGAACGAAGTACGGGACATGCAGACTCTGGCCGCCCGTCAACTGCTCTTTGATTTCGGTCGCAGCGGCGCCGGGATTTCCCGTGCCCAGTCCGGCCTGGAGCGGGCCGAGGCCGAGCTGACCGCGGTTCGGCAGGAAATCCTGCTGCGGGGCATCACGGCCTGTCTCGACGTCCTGCGGCATCGGGAGCGCCTGCGCCTGGCCCTGGAGTCGGAAAAGCGGATCATTGAGCAGACCGGCATCGAGGAAACCCTGGTCACCAAGGGTTCCGGCCTGGCTTCGGACGTCCTGCAGGCCAAGTCCCAGTTGGCCGGCGCCAGGGCCCAACTGGCCAAGGTCGAAGGACAGCTGGCCGTGGCCCGGAACCGTTTCGTGGCCGTCTTTGGCCTGGAGCCGACCGATGAGTTCCTGGCCGACCTCGAACTGCCGGAGGCACCCTTTGCTCAGGCCCCGTCCAGCCAGGCCAAGGCCGCGGCCACGGCCTTGGAGAACAGTGTCGAGGTCCAGGTGGCCCACTTCAATATTGACATGGCCCGGCAGGACGTTGCCGGAGCCAAGGCCGGCTATTTTCCGCGGCTCCATCTGGTTGGAGAGGCTGAACGCCAGCACGACGACCAGGGCATCGACGGAACCCGGACCGAGGTCCGTGGGCTGGTCGAGATGACCTGGGACGTGTTCAGCGGCGGCAAGCAGCAGGCTCTGACGCGCGAGGCCCGTTCGGCCCTGACCGACCATGAGCTGCGTCTGGATGATCTGCGCAAGCGGATCGAGGAACGCGTGGCCGAGGCCTGGCAGGAAATGCTCACGACCCGCGAGAACGCACGACTGTTGCGCGACCAGGCCCAGATCCTGGAAGAGTTCCTGGATCTGGCCAAACGCGAGCGCCTGCTCGGCACGCGTTCACTCCTTGATGTCCTGAACGGTGAAGTCGGGCACCTGAACGCCCAAAGCAATGCCGTCTCGGCGGAAACCGACCGGGCCATTGCCCTGTACAGTCTTTTTCACGCCATGGGCCAGCTGGACGTGGACCTGATGCGATAAAGGCGGGGACGTACCCCGCTTTTTTTTTTGTGAGTGCGCCCGGCTGGGCGTGCTCGAGTTTTCCGGCTGGCCCGAACGCAGCCTGACTTGGAGGATGTTCATGAGCCAAACCGCCACACCCATCGGCACTGTCATCGCCCTCAAGGGTCAGGTCTGGGTGGAATCCGAGCACGGCACGCGGCCCCTGGAAATGGATGGCGCGGTCTACCAGGGCGAGAAGGTCATCACCGGCCCTGACTCTGGCGTTGAAATCCGCTTTCTTGACGACACATTCCTGTCCCAGGGCCCCGATTCGGCCCTGTCCCTCAGGGACTACGTCTACAATCCGGGCGATACCGAAGGCGCGAACCTTGGCTTCGGTCTGCTTCAAGGCGCCTTTCGCCACGTTTCGGGCAAGATCGCCGAAACCAATCCCGAGAACGTGCAACTGGAGTCGCCCCTGGCCGTTATCGGCATCCGCGGCACGGTCACGGTCCACCGCATCGACCCGGACGGCGCCGGGGAGACTCACGGTGTTGAATCCATCGGTCCAAATCACCGGGTCATTATCCAGGATTCCTTTGGCGAGGTGCGCATCATCAGCCAGCCCATGACCGTGGTCGACCTGTCGCCGGATCATCCCATGGGATTCATCCGGCCCATGACCCCGCAGGAGCTGCAATTCTTCCACTCCTTCTCGCCGGAAGTCATTGAAATATTAGGCATGTCCGAAGCGGCCGAGGAAATCCTCGACGGTGAGGTCGGCACGGGCGGCCAGGCTGCACGGGATGGTTCCGAAGACACGTCGCCTTCGGAATCCGGCACTCAGGCCTCACCCGAAGCGGGACTGTCCAAGTCCCCCATCGCCGAGTACCAGGATCAGTCCGGCGATGAACCTGATTCTGGCTCGGACGGCGGGGACAGAGTCCCCGGCCTTTCCTCGGCCGTGACAGCCGAGCCCGGCGCAAATCTGCTGTTGCCTCCCGAAGCCCTTGGCGCGGGCCGGGATCTTTTTTCCAGCACTCCGGACACCTTGGCCCCGCCCCAGGACGACCCTTACCAGCCCGACTCCGGACCGAGTACGGATCCGTCCATCGGCAACCCGGCCAACTGGGAGTCCATGAACTCCGGCGGGCATCCCAACTACGCGTGGCTCCCGGCCGGGTACACTGCCGTTCCCGGCACGGACGGGGACGACGTGATCCAGGCCAATACCAACCCCGGCGGCAGCGGTCCCTTTGCCCTGTTCGGTTTTGACGGCGACGACTGGCTGGAGGCCGGCGCCAACCACATCTTCTACGGGGGCGCGGGCAACGACACGGTCATGGCCGGGGCCGGCGACAACACGGTCTACGGCGGCACGGGCGACGACAGGGTCGAGCTTGGAACCGGCAACAACAGCGTCGACGGCGGGGACGGGGCCGACACCATCGTCACCGGATCGGGCGCCAACACGGTCCTGGGCGGGGCTGGCGATGACACGGTCGTTGCGGCCGGCGCGGGGCATGCGGCCAACGACGTCATCGACGGCGGGACGGGCAACGACGTCCTGCGGCTATTGGCCGGGACCCATATTCAGAACGCCTTCACCAGCGACGCCGGATTGCGCAACATTGAGCTGGTCGAGTTGCCCGAAGCGTCCGGCGTCGATCTCACGGGTCAGACAGAGGGCTTCACGGTTCAGGGCAACGCGGAGCTGGCCAATACGATCATCGGCGGAGCCGGCCATGATTTCATCATCGGCGGAACCAACAACGACTCGCTTCTGGGCGGCAGCGGCAACGACACGATATATGGTGGAACAGGCAACGACTTCCTCGGCGTCGGCAGCGGCAATGATGAACTCTGGGGCGGCGAGGGCAATGACACCGTCCAGGGTGGAGACGGGGACGATTTTATGGCTGGAGGCGACGGCGAGGATTCTCTTTCCGGCGACTCAGGCAACGACACCATCCACGGTGAGGCAGGAGCTGATTTCATCGACGGCGGGGCCGGCAATGATGTGCTCTACGGCGCCGGTGACAATGACACTGTTTTCGGCGGGGCCGGCAACGACTTCATCACCGGCGACGACGGCCATGACTCCATCGATGGCGGGGCCGACGCGGATACCATTCTGGGAGGAGCTGGCAACGACACTATCCTCGGCGGCGCTGGCAACGATTCCATTGATGGCGGTGATGACGACGACAGCCTCGATGGCGGGGAGGGGAACGACACCCTCGTCGGCGGTGACGGGGAAGACCTCCTGGACGGCGGGGCCGACAACGATACCCTGGATGGCGGCGAGGGCGATGACACGCTTTTGGGCGGCGACGGCGACGACCTGCTCATCGGCGGGCCTGGCGACGACTCCATGGTCGGCGGCCTGGGCGCGGACCGCTTTCGGATTTTTGGGCCCGACGACCTCATCGGGGACGTCATCTCCGGCACACAGGAGCAGGGTACCTACGACCGTCTGTCGCTGGTGGCCCAAGCAGCAGGCCAGACGTTTGATCTTACAGTCGCTGCGGCCATCGAATACATCGACCGCATCGACATCGTGTCCGACGTGGCCGGGACGGAACTCGTTCTGGGGTCGACAATTGCCGACACGGCCGACGCCGACGGCGACGGAAACCTGGGCGACATCCGGGTGCAATTCCGGGACGGCATCGGCCCCAACAGTCAGGCCATGATCAACGACATCGTCATCGACGGCAGCGCCCTGAGCGATTCCCAATTCCTGTGGGTTGAGGGTGACGGCTATGAGTCCGGCGGGACGTGGTATGCTGGCTTCACCGGAAACGACACCGTCTTTGGCGGTGCTGGAGCGGATTTGCTGTACGGCGGTGCAGGCAACGATTCCCTGTACGGTGATGCGGGCAATGACAGCCTTGTCGGCGGCGCAGGCAACGACAGGCTCGAAGGTGACGACGGCAACGATACGCTCGTTGGCGGCGCGGGCAGTGACCTGCTTCTTGGCGGTGACGACGACGATTTGATTCTGGCCGGCGCCGGGGACACGGTGTCGGGCGGGGCAGGCAAGGACGTTGTGCGGTCCGAAGACGCCACTCTCGATCTGACCTCATCGACGACGGTCACTGAAGTCGAGCGGGTTGACCTCACGGGCCCTGGCGCCACGTTGGTCGTCAACGGCGACGCCATTCTGGCCAACGGGGTCTCTGACCCATTCACCGGCGCTTTGGAGCTTATCGTCACTGGCGATGCAGGCGATCTGGTCCGTTTCAACGGCGACACCTGGGACTGGGCCGTGGCCGGGCAGGACGTATCCATT
>CAZPSN010000001.1:348631-359990 GCA_964589645.1 uncultured Desulfovibrionaceae bacterium | reverse complement strand
GGCCGTTAAGGCCGCGCAAACCGTGCGACTCTATGTCCAAAACACCCTGAACGTGGATTCGGGCATCAATACTCCACCGACGGTCAGCGGCTCCGTGTCCCTGGGCAGTATCAATGAAGACGGGAGCCGGATCATCACCTCTGCCCAGCTCCTGGCCAACGCGCTCGATGCGGACGAGGACGACCTGTCCGTCACCGGGCTTGGCGTGACAGTGGGCAGCGGCGTCCTTGATGATAACGGCGACGGAACCTGGACTTTTTCACCGGAAGCGGACTGGAATGGCCCAGTGAGCTTCAGCTACACGGTGGACGACGGCCGGGGCGGCACGGTCGGGACGACGGCCGGCCTGACCGTGAACCCGGTCAATGATGCGCCGGTCGTGGCCGGTGACCTTGCGGCCATGCTGGATGAAGGCGCAACGTACACCCTGACGACAGCCGATCTCGGCGCGACGGATCTGGATAATTCGGCAGATCAGATCACGTTCACCGTGACCGCCGTCCCGGCCAACGGCAGCCTTGCCCTGGATGGCGTTGCCTTGGGCGCTTTGGACACCCTCACCCTGGCCGACGTCCTGGGCGGCCTGGTCACGTACACCCACGACGGGACCGAGACAATGGGCGACGCGTTCACCTTTTCACTCTCGGACGGCACGGACAGCGGCGGCGCGCACACCTTCAGTTTCACGGTCACGCCAGTTGACGATCAAGCCCCAGTGATGACGGGCGACCTTGCGGCCAGTCTGTACGAAGGCGCGGTCTATATCCTGACTTCGGCCGACATTGAGGCCACGGATGTGGACACCAGCAACCCGGCCCTGATCACCTACACGGTGACGGTGGTACCGGACAACGGAACCCTTGCCCTGAGCAGTGTCGCCTTGGGCGCTTCAGACTCGTTCACCTTGGCCGACATCCAGGGCGGGCTGGTTTCGTATACTCACGACGGAACCGAGACAACGAGCGACGCGTTCACCTTTTCGCTCTCGGACGGCACAAACAGCGGCGGCCCGCATACTTTCGATTTCACTATCGTCCTGGACCAGGTCCTGATCGGCTCTTCGGGTCCGGACACCATCGACGGCGGCTATGGCGACGACACCATCGCCGGCGGCGCAGGAGCGGATATCCTGACCGGCGGGGCCGGAAATGACGAATTCGTCTATACAAGCCTGGCTGATTCCCGAACGGGCGACGGCGTAGATGCCATTTCGGATTTCAATACCGGCGAGGACACGATCCGATTTTCAGGCTTGAGCGCCCATGCGGATTTTTTCTACCGCGGCGTAGGCGACGCAACCCTCTTCACCACGGGTAGTTTCGCCCAAGCCAGGCTCGACGGCAGCTATCTCGTGGTGGATGTGGATGGTGACGGTATCGAGGACATGCGCATCGAAATGTCCGGCCCCCCGACCCTTGCCCAGGGAGATTTCATCTGGATCCCGATCCCTTCCTCCCCGGGAAGCGACCCGGACAACTGGGAAACGCTCGCGCAAGCTGAAGTTCTCGGGGGCGGGACGCCAAACTATGCCTGGTTCACGGATCAGGGGTTCCAGATCCTGGCCGGTGACGACAATGCCAATTCAGGCCTGACCCTTGGGGCAGGAACTGAGAAGCATGCAATTTTCGGATACGCCGGGAACGACATCATCAATGCCAGCCTCAACAGTGCCGACCATTACCTTTATGGCGGCGCTGGTGATGACTCGATCACGGGCGGTGCCGGTGCGGATACCATTTTGGGCGGGAGCGGCAACGATGCCATCCAATATCTGGCCGGAGAATCGGCTGCGGGCGAATCCATTGATGGCGGAGGCGGTACCGACACCCTCTTTTCCACCGATGCCAACATGGATTTCAGCCAGACCACCATCTTGGGCATTGAAGTGATCAGTGTGGCTAGCGGTCAAACCCTGACCTTCGGCAGTAACGCCAGCGGCCAGTCCTGGGAGATTCGCGGCCCCGCGGCCGCCACAGACGAGGCCCTCAGCGTGGTTCTGGGAGATACCGGGGAGAGCGTCGACCTTTCCGGCCTGACCTTCAACTACTTTGAGCAGGGAACCTGGGGCAACGACCAGGTCCTGATCACTGGCGGGGCCGGGAACGACACTGTCCTTGGTCCGAATTATCTCTATGGAGCCGACATCCAGGGCAGGGGCGGCAACGATACCCTTCAGGGTGGAACAGGCAACGACACCATCGACGGAGGCGCGGACAACGATGATCTGCGCGGTGGAGGTGGCACGGACTCCCTCCTGGGTGGAGGCGGGGATGATTCCATTGATGGTGGCGCGGGCAACGACACCCTCGTCGGAGGGGCCGGTACGGACACCCTTCTTGGCGGTCTGGGCAACGATGCCATCCAATATCTGGCCGGAGAATCGGCCGCGGGCGAATCCATCGATGGCGGAGGCGGTACCGACACCCTCTTTTCCACCGATGCCAACATGGATTTCAGCCAGACCACCATCTTGGGCATTGAAGTGATCAGTGTGGCTAGCGGTCAAACCCTGACCTTCGGCAGTAACGCCAGCGGCCAGTCCTGGGAGATTCGCGGCCCCGCGGCCGCCACAGACGAGGCCCTCAGCGTGGTTCTGGGAGATACCGGGGAGAGCGTCGACCTTTCCGGCCTGACCTTCAACTACTTTGAGCAGGGAACCTGGGGCAACGATTCCTTGTCCATTCTTGGCGGGGTTGGCGTCGATACCATCGTGGGGTCGTCCTTCGGTGAACTCGTCGAAGGCCGTGCAGGCGCGGACAACTTGACCGGCGGGAATGGGAACGACGTATTCGTCTATGCAAGCCTGGCGGATTCCAGAACAGGTGACGGCGTCGACACCATCACGGACTTCACTTCCATGCAGGACAAGATCCGACTGGCGGAATTGAGCACCACAACCACCTTCGTTTATCGCGGTACCGGCGCTTTCTCCGGCACCGACGCCCAGGCCCGGTTCGATACAGGCACGAACATGCTCCAGATCGACGTGAACGGCGATGGCGTCGAGGACATGTGCATTCATATGTCCAATTCTCCGACACTCGATCAGTCCGATTTCATCTGGGTGCCCGCAAGCGGCGGCTCGGCTCCTGACGACAACCCGGATAACTGGGAAACGTTCACCCATGCTGCAGGGCTTGGCGGCGGAACCCCGGATTACACCTGGTTCACGGATCAAGGATTCCTGATCTTGGCCGGGGACGACGACGACAACACCGACTCTGGATCAGGCAGCGATAATCACGCCGTGTTCGGGTACGACGGTAACGACGGCATCGACGGCAGCGCGAGCAGCGCGGATAACTATTGCTTTGGAGGCGCTGGAGACGACACTGTCGTTGGAGGTTCAGGCGATGACACCTTCTCTGGCGGTACAGGAAACGACTCCATCGTTGGCGGTGCCGGTGCGGATACTATTGTGGGTGGGAGCGGCAACGACACGCTTTGGGCGGGGGAAGATCTGGTCGGCGATTCACTTTCCGGTGGCAGTGGAAACGATGTGCTGCACTGCTCGACAGATGGCGGTGATACACTCGACGGTGGAGCGGGCAACGACACCCTTCACGCCGCGTTCTATGGTGCAGACAGCCTGATTGGCGGCGAAGGCATCGACTGGGTGGATTTCAGTTCCAACTCCTACTTCATCAACGTCGACCTCTCGGAGTCTGTGGTTGTAGCCTACAATCCGACCTACGCAAATGATACGCTGGAAGGGATCGAAAACGTCAGGGGCTCCACGGGCGACGATAATATTGTCGGCAATGACCAAGCCAATGTCCTGGACGGCAACGCCGGCGACGACTGGCTTACGGGCGGATTTGGCGACGACACGCTCATCGGCGGTGATGGCCATGACATTGCTGTCTATACCGAAAATTCGTCCGGATATGTTTTCGGCACTGACGGAGCCGGCCGCTTCACCGTGACCGACAATGACCCGGGGAATGGGGATGAAGGCACCGATGTCCTGGGAGGAATAGAACAGGTTCAGTTTGCCGAGGGCCTCATCAGCCTGAACACTGGCGGAGAATTCCGGGTCAACACGTATACGCTAGGTGAGCAGGAGGCTCCATCTGTCGCATCTCTGGCAGGCGGTGGATATGTGGTCACATGGATGTCCTATGGCCAGGAAAGCGATAACTATGGAATTTTCGCGCAGCGTTTTGCCGCTGATGGAAGCCAGGCGGGAGAAGAGTTCCATGTCAATTCGCATACCACAGCCGACCAGGGCGAGCCCTCGGTGGCTGCCCTGTCCGGTGGTGGGTTTGTGATCACATGGCAGTCGGCAGGTCAGGACGGGGATGGCTTGGGAGTTTTCGCCCAGCGTTTCGCGGCCGACGGCAGCACGTTGGGCGAGGAATTCCAGATCAATACGAGCACTGCGGATGGGCAATCACTGCCCGCAGTCACGGCTCTGTCCGGTGGTGGGTTCGTGATCACATGGCAGTCGGAAGGTCAGGACGGAGATGGCCTGGGAATTTATGGCCAACGTTTCGCGGCCGACGGCAGCCCAGACGGATCAGAATTCCAGGTCAGCACCTATACTTCAAGCACCCAGGGATCACCGTCTGTGGCCGCTCTGTCCGATGGCGGATTTGTTGTCACATGGATGTCGGCGTGGCAGGATGGAAGCCAGCATGGCATTTACGCCCAGCGATACCAGGCTGACGGAAGCACGGCAGGCAGTGAGTTCCTGGTCAACACGCAGATGAATGATGATCAAGCCTACCCTGCTGTCGCGGCTCTTTCCGGCGGCGGGTTTGTGGTCACATGGCAATCGTATTATCAGGACGGTGATGACGCCTGGGGTATCTTCGCCCAGCGCTTTGATGCCACCGGGGCCCCTGTGGGCGTTGAGTTCCATGTCAATACCTATACGACATCTCTTCAGACTACTCCCGCTGTTGCCTCCCTGTCTGATGGTGGATTCGTCATTACATGGGAGTCAGCCCAGGGGGCTTACGGAGGAATCTACGCCCAGCGCTTTGATGCATCTGGCAATACGGTTGGCGATGAATTTCAAGTTTATACGTATCAATCCGGTACGTCGGGTCAAATAGAGTCATCAGTCGCCTCCCTGTCCGACGGTGGTTTCGTGATCACATGGCAGTCGAGAAATCAGGATGGAGATGGTTGGGGAATCTATGCCCAGCGTTACACGGTCGACGGAGATCAGCTCGAGCTTGAGCTTGTCGGAAACAGCGACGCCAATACCCTGACCTGGAGCGGGAACCAGGCCGTCCGTATCCTGGGAGAGGACGGCGACGACACCCTGACCGGAGGCTCCGGCAACGATACCCTCGACGGTGGATACGGTTCCGACAGCGTTCTCGGCATGGGCGGAAACGACCTGATCCTGGGCGGGGATTCGGATGACGATACCCTCGACGGAGGTGATGGTCAGGACACGTTGAGTTACTGGTCCGAGTCGGCGCCTACGGGCGGTCCGGCCCTGAATATCGCCCTGCCCGAACCCGGCGACTGGGGCACGGCGTATCTTTTTAATAGTCATGAAGACCAGATCACGGGCTTCGAACACCTCGTCGGTAATGCCTGGAAGAATGAATTTCTGATCGGCAACAGTCTCGACAACTCTATTCGCGGTGGGGGCGGCACCCTGGAGGGTCGCGGCGGAAACGACACCCTGGTCGGCTCCGAGGATTATCAGGAAACCCTGATCGGCGGTCTGGGCAACGACGTCCTGTACGGCCTTGGCGATGCCGACAAATTGGAAGGCGGAGATGGCGCGGATACCCTGTACGGCGGCAGTGGCAATGACTCGCTTTACGGCGGGACAGGCGACGACTTGATTGACGGCGGAGACGGGGATGACGAGCTCTATGACGGCAACGAGACCGTCGGCGGCGGTGCCGGCAACGACACCATCCTTGGCGGTGCCGGCAATGACACCCTGTATGCCTTTGACGGCGCCAACAGCCTCGACGGCGGGGACGGTGACGACGAGATATATGGCGGCCACGAATCCGACACGCTGCTCGGAGGACTTGGCGCGGACTATCTTGAGGGAAGTGACGGCGACGACGTTTTGGATGGCGGCCCGGGCAACGACAGCATCTCCGGCGGAGAGGGCAACGATCAGATCTGGGGTTCGCAAGATGCGGACACCATTGACGGCGGTGGCGGCAACAACACGGTCGACTACTACTATTCCTCCGCCGTGAACGTGGATCTGAATCTGGCCACCGCCCAGTCCGGCGGCTGGGCTGAAGGAGACGTTCTCTCCAACATCCACAATCTTTACGGATCAGGCGGCAACGACACGCTGATCGGCACAGGCGGCGCGAACTCCATCGGCGGCAGCTTTGGCGAGGATTCCATCGAGGGCCTGGGCGGCGACGACTGGATCGAGGGCGCCCAGGGCGCGGACACCATCTATGGCGGCGACGGCGACGACTGGATCCAGGGCGACGGGGCTTCGGCCGACCCGGGTGACGGAAATGACTGGATAGACGGCGGCGCGGGTAATGACACGATTCTGGGTGGTGGGGGAGATGACTGGATCGAAGGTGGTGACGGCTACGACTCCCTCTCCGGCGGCGATGGCGATGACTGGATCGATGGCGGATATGAGAGCGATACCATAGACGGTGGCTATGGCATTGACACCATCTACGGGAGTTACGGGGCGGATGAATTGACAGGTGGCGATGGGGCGGACGTTTTTCTCTACTCCAGCACCGACGACTCCAATGGGGACTACGGTTTCGACACCATCACCGATTTCACCTCCGGTACGGACAAACTGCAATTCGATCTGTATTCCGGCATGAGTCTGGATTATATCGGGAATTCCAATTTCAGCGGTTCGTGGTCACAGGCCGAGGCCAGGTATGACGGGTTCACCCTGTCCATCGACATGAACGGCGACGGTGGTGCCGACATGGAGATCAACCTGTCCAACGGCACGGACCTCGTCGCCGAGGACTTCAACTGGACATAGACGGACAAACGGACGCGGCGTCGGCGGTTCGACGCGCCGTCGACTGACGGTGGAGGCCGAACTCATGGAAAAATGCCGGCGTATTCGGAAGGCGGGGCGTCAGCGTCCCAGAACGCTCGGGAAATCCCCGGCGTGATGGGTCAGGATATCCTCCAGCCGGGCCATGTTCGCTTCCATGGCCTGGGCGTAGAGGTCCGCGTCGATGCCCCAGCGCGTGCGGAAGTGCGGCCGGGCGAAGCGGTTCGCTTCGCCGAAGTCCTCTTCGAAGCGCGTCAGGGTCGCCGTGTAGAAGGGCAGGGTCTTCTGCAGCAGGTCGAGGGGGCTCGCAAAGGCCGTGATGCCGCCTTCCACGAATTCGTTGTAAAGGTCGGGGAGCTTTTCCACATATTTCGGGTCGGACATCTGCCCCAGGAGGTCCCCCGTGCCCAGTATGCGGCCCAACAGGGCGGTGTTTTTGCTTTCGAAATGGATGTCCGCGACGCAGGTGTAGACGCCGGTGCATTCCAGGATGGCCTGAAAGGTCTGCAGCTCGTCCTTGAAGAAGAGATGGTCCCTGAAGTAGTCGTGGATGAAGGCGATGCTGCGGCCGATGTGGGTCAGGGTGTACTTGGCCCCGGTGCCGGCCGTGTCGCCGTCGCGCTGGATGTAGCCCGTGTCGTGCATCAGGGCGCTGATGACGCCGATGTTCCAGTCCCGTGCGGAAAGGGTCTGGCCCGATTCCACGGCCCCGTGCAGGAGTCTGGTCACGGCCAGGGTCACGGCCAGAGTGTGGGTCAGGTCGTGGTATTGCAGGTTGCAGGCGCGAAAGCCCGGGTACGTGCCCGTGAACAGTCGAATCACGTCCGCTGCCGCCGCGTCGACGTGGGTGAAGTCGAAATCAGGCCAGACCAGCCGAACGATGGTCCGAATTTCGTCCAAAACTTCATCCGGGTCGTTGATGTCAATCAGGCTGGTCAGTTGAACCGGACCTTTGTTCATGTGTGTTCCTCCCGGGGTTTGCACGAACGGGGCGGCTTCCTTTTCAGATATGGTTGCGGTCACTTTGTCCGTTGAGCCGGGCGGTGGCATCACCCGCGCCCCGGTCCTCATGGGGCAGGTTCCTCGACTTGTCAAATCGGCCGGGCACGGTCGCCGTGACACGGTTCGAGGTCGGCTGCGCCAAGGATGTTCTTTTGTAGGCGGAGAACGGGGCCTCTGTCTCCGGTGTGTCGTTTCTGAAGATGATCTCGCGGTCCCGGGCGAGGTTTTGTCGGTCGAGATCGAATTGGCCCGCGTTCACCTCCAACCCGCACGGTCAGGGGCGTAGATATGAACATCACTTTTTGGGGAGTGCGCGGCTCCATCCCCTGTCCAGGCCCGCGGACGGTCAAATATGGCGGCAACACGACCTGTCTGGAACTGCGTTTCGAGCATTGCGAACGCCTGATCATCATCGATGCCGGCACAGGCATCCGCCTTCTGGGCAACGAGCTGCTCCGCCGTGAGCTGGCCAGGGGAGTCAGGGAGCTGGACATCTATTTGACCCACACCCACTGGGATCACATCCTGGGTTTTCCGTTTTTCGCGCCCATGTATGTCCCGAACATGATCATCCGCATTCACGGTCCGGCGACCTGTGAGCAGGACGCACTGGAAAAGGTATTGCGGGGCCAGTTCGAGTATCGCTATTTTCCCGTGCGCATGGAAGAATTGGCTGCCGATATCCGCTTTGTTGAACTTCGTGCCGGAGTCTACGACCTCGGTGACGGGATCCGACTGCACACCAAATACCTGAACCATCCAGTCAGCTGCCTGGGTTACCGCTTTGAGCATGGCGGCAAGGCTCTGGTCACGGCCTTCGACACCGAGCCGTATCGGAACCTGTTCGTGACGGACCCGGCCAGTCCGGAGCGTGACTCCGCACTGGTCCGGGAGGGCGAGGCGGATGCAACCGAACAGAACCGGCTGGCGGCGGAGTTCATCGCCGGGGCCGACCTTGTCGTGCACGATGCCCAATACACCCGGCGCGAATATCTGGATGGACGCATCGGTTGGGGGCATTCGGCCATGGAGGATGTCGTGGATTCCTGCGCGCGGGGCAGGGTCGGATGCCTGGCCTTGACCCATCATGACCCGGATCGCACCGACGACCAACTCGACGCCCTGTCCGCCTGGGTCAGTTCCCAGGGAGAGGGGATGGAGGTTTTTTTCGCCCGCGAGGGCATGATCGTTGAGGTCTGACCTGACGCGACCTGGCGCAGGATGTCTGGACCGTGACGCGTGTTCTAACCCTCTTGACAAGTTCGCTCCATCGTGGAAGATTTTTAATAATTTTTTGTTCAAAATCAAAATGTTAAATGAAAATTCTGGCCATCGACATTCGGCTTCCAACCCATAGAGGGGAGACTCCTGCGCCGTCATGAACGTCCTCTTCGTGCATCAGAACTTTCCCGGCCAGTACCTGCATCTGGCCCCGGCCCTGGCTGCCCGGGAGGGCAACCGGGTCGTGGCCTTGAGCACCCGGCCGGGAGTGTCCCTGCCCGGGGTGCGCCTAGAGGTCTATCCCATACAGGACACGCCGAGCCCAGGCATCCATCCCTGGCTGGCTGAGCAAGAGGTCAAGGTCATCCGGGGTCGGGCCGTGGCCGTGGCCGCCAGGAAGCTGCGCGACGAGGGTTTTTGGCCTGACGTGATCTGCGCCCACCCGGGCTGGGGCGAGGCCCTGTTCCTCAAGGACGTCTGGCCGGACTCACGTCTGGTATGCTTTTGCGAGTTTTTCTATCGGGCCCAGGGCAGCGATCTGGGCTTTGATCCGGAGTTCACCGGTCCGCGCGGCGACGAGGAATTGTGTCGGCTGCGTCTGAAAAACGCGCATCACCTCATCAGCCTGGAGGCCGCGGACCTGGGCGTGGCACCGACCCGCTGGCAGCGGGACCAGTTTCCGTTAGAATTTCAGGGCAAGATAGAGGTCGTCTTCGACGGCATTGACACGGCCGTGGCCAGTCCCCGGGTCGAGGCCACTGTCCGCTTGAAACGTGACAAACTGGTATTGTCCCGGGCCGATGAGGTCGTGACCTTCGTGGCCCGCAATTTGGAGCCATACCGGGGTTTTCATGTCTTCATGCGCGCCCTGCCCGCGATCTTGCGCGCCCGTCCCCGGGCCAGGGCGGTCATCGTCGGCGCCGACGGAGTCAGCTACGGCCGCAAGTCGCCGGATGGCCGGACCTGGCGCCAGGTGCTCCTGGACGAGGTCGGGCCGGACCTGGACATGGGGCGGGTCCATTTCGTCGGCCGCCTGCCCTACAACACCTTTCTCGACGTGCTGCGCGTCTCCTCGGCCCACGTCTACCTGACGTACCCCTTCGTCCTGTCCTGGTCCATGCTCGAGGCCATGAGCATCGGCGGGCTGGTCATCGGCTCGGCCACCCCGCCTGTCCAGGAGGTCATCCGCCACGGGGAGAACGGCCTGCTGGTCGATTTCTTCGACGTGTCCGGCCTGGCCCGGACCGTGGTCGACGCGCTCGAAAACAGGACCACGTTTGATGCGCTCCGCAAGGCCGCCCGCCAAAGTATTGTCGACAACTATGATTTGAAAACCGTCTGCTTGCCGCGTCAGTTGGACATGGTTGACCGCCTCGCGGCTCAAGGAAGACCGACATGAAGGATCTTCTGTCCTTGTTGCGCGCCAAGCCCCTGCTGACCGCCGAGCTGCTGACCGCCTCGCTGTGCATCAATCTGCTCAGCCTGGCGCCGTCGGTGTTCTTCATCCTGGTCTTCAACCGCTACGTGACCAGCGGCTTTGACGGCACCCTCATCACCCTGACGGCCGGCATGGTGCTGGCCGTGTTCCTCAAGGCGCTCTTCGGCCAGGCCCGCAACCGCCTGACCGAGGAGGTCGGCGGGGACCGCGAGCCCATGCGCCTGCGCCAGGCCTTCCAGATCCTGCTGCGCGCCCGCACCTCGGCCCTGGCCCGGCTGCCCAGGAATCAGGCCATGGAGGCCCTGCAGGTCCCGCAAGCCGGCCAGGCCGCCTTTTCGCCGCAGAACATAGGCGCTGTCCTGGACGCGCCCTTCGCCATCCTGTCGGTGCTTGCGGTTTTTCTGCTGAGCACCGTGCTGGGGCTCATCACCCTGGCTGCGGTGGTTGTGACGGTGGTCGTCAGCGTCATGGGCCTGCAGAGTGCCCGAACTCCGTCGCGGGAGGTCGGCGAGGCCCTGGCCGCCAGCCGACAGACGGCATCCCAGGCCCTGCTGGACACGGACACGGTGCGGCTTTTTGGTGGCCAGGGCGTGCTCGGCAGGGCCTGGGATGAACAGGTCCGGCGGGCCCAGGACCTGCGCCGGGCCGTGTTTCGGGCCGAAGGCCTGTTCCAGACCGGCCTGGAGTTCGCGGCCCTGCTGGCCCGGGCCGCAGTCATC
>CAZPSN010000001.1:219197-348621 GCA_964589645.1 uncultured Desulfovibrionaceae bacterium | reverse complement strand
CCGCCCCCGGCGCCAGCCTGGTGGTGGCGGGCGAGCTGACCGTGGGCGCCCTCATCGGCGCCTCCTTCCTGTCCGGCATGCCCATCGGCATCGTCTCCCGCTTTGTGCGCGCGTATTCCGTCCTGGCCCAGGCCCAGGAACAGGGCGAGAAACTGCGCGGTCTGGGCGCCCTGCCCCTGGAGCCCGACCAGGGCTTGGCCGTGGCCGTGTTCAAGGGCCGCCTGGACTTCCAGGATTTGGCCTTTGCCTGGCCCGGCGCCCCGGGCCCGCTTTTCGAATCCCTGACCCTGCGCCTGGAGGCCGGCGGTTTTCTGGCTGTGACGGGCCGCAACGGCACGGGCAAGACCACCCTGGCCCGGATGCTGGCCGGGCTGCTCGAGCCGGACCGGGGCCAGATCCTCATCGACGGCCTCGACCTGCGGCAGGTGGCTCCGGCCTGGTGGCGCAAACAGATTGTTTATCTGCCCCAGGAACCGTCTTTCATCCGGGCCACGGTTGGCGAGAGCATTCGTTTGGCCTGTGCGGACATGACCGACGAGGATCTGGGACGGGTCATTGCCCAATCGGGCTTGAAATCTTTCCTGAACGCCCAGCCCAAGGGGCTGGAACTGATGGTGGCGGAGGGCGGTCGGACCCTTTCCCCGGGCATTCGCAGGCGTCTGGCCCTGGCCCGGGCCCTGGCCACGGACGGCCGCCTGGTCATCCTCGACGACCCGACCGAGGCCCTGGACGCCGAGGGCTGCAAGACCGTGCTGGACGTCATCCGGGCCCTGGCGGCCGAGGGCCGGACCATGGTCGTGCTCTCCAACGACGTGCGCATCCTGGCCATGGCCTCGACCTATCTCGACCTCAACGCCAAGCCCGTGCCGCTGGTCACCCGGACGGCACACGGGCAGGAGGGGAAGCCGTGAACCAGTCCCCCGCACGCACCCCGCACCTCGTGCTCTGGCTCTGCGCCCTCTCGCTGGGCACGTTTTTCCTGTGGGCGCATTTCTTCAAGCTCGACATCATCAGCGCCGCCGACGGCCAGGTCGTGCCCCGCAGCCGGGTGCAGGTCGTGCAGCACCTGGAGGGCGGCATCGTGCGCGAGATCCTGGTCCGGGAAGGGGAGCGGGTCGTGCCCGACCAGCCCCTGGTCATTCTGGAGCAGACCGTGAGCGGAGCGGGGGTGGAGGAGCTGAGCAGCCGCATCACGGCCCTGCGCATCGAGATCGCCAGCCTGGAGGCCCAGGCCGCGGGGGCGAAGGAGCCGGTCTTCGAGGAGGACCTGCGGCGGGAGCACACGGACCTGGTCGACCAGGCCCTGTCGCTGTTCAGGGTCACCAGGGCCAACCTGGCCAACGAGGTTTCGGCCCAGCGCGAACTCGTTTCGCAGCGCGAACATGCGGTCAACGAAATTTCGACCCGCATCCGCAACGCCCGCGAGAACCTGCGCCTGGTCGACGAGCAGGTGGCCCTGAGCGCCGAACTGCTCCGCGACAGCCTGACCACCCAGCACAAGCACCTGGCCTACCTGCGGGAGCAGGGCGAGCTGAAGAGCCGCATCGAGGAGGACCAGTCGGCCCTGGCCGGGGCCCGCTCGGCCCTGGCCGAGGCCCGGGTCAAGCTGGACCGCATCCAGAGCGCCTTCCAGGAGAGCGTGGAGGCCAGGCTCCGGGACGCGAGGCTGCAGAAGGACGAATCCGACCAGCGCCTGCGGCGGCTGTCCGACAGCCTGGAACGGACCGTGATCCGGTCGCCCGTGGACGGCGTGGTCAAGACCCTGCATGTGACCACCCTGGGCGGGGTCCTCGGCCCGGGGCAGACCGTGGCCGACATCGTCCCCTCAGAGGATCGGCTCATAGTCGAGGCCCGCCTGTCCATCACCGACATCGGCCATGTGCAGGTCGGCCAGAGCGCCGCGGTCCGACTCATGGGTCGGGAGGCCTCGGTCTACGGAAAGATCGACGGCACGGTCATCCATGTGGCCCCGGATACGACGGTGACATCCGACGGGCGGGTCTTCTACCTGGTCCGCGTGGAAACCGAGCAGGACCATTTCAGCAACGGCGACGCCATCTACCGGTTGTTCCCCGGCATGGCCATGATGGTTCACATCCACACCGGCAAACGCACGGTGCTGCAGTACATGACCGAACCTTTCACTGCCCGCTTCACCGGCGCCATGCAGGAACGGTGAAACGGAAATCCTGGGAAGAAATTAGAGTATTTGCATCGCAACACAGACTGGAGGTTCTCACATGTCCATGAACAACGATCGCCGCAACTGTCCACGGAGCATTCCTGGAGAACCGATCCTGAGCATCCTGCAGGCCAAGGGCTTGGCGTGCAACATCGAGACCTGCGCCCCGGATATCCTGTACATGTTCGTGGATGTGAAAAACAGTTCCAACGGCGGATCCCTCATCCAGCTGCCCTTCCAGTTGGCCGCAGGCACGGTTTTCAACCTTTCCGTGGCGGACAAGGATGTGGGCACCTGGACGACCAGACAGGCCCGGATCGTATGGACGAAACTCCACGACGACGGCCATTTCAATTCCGGGGTCGAATTCCTGGATTCGGAATGCGCGCCTTCGGTGCTGTGGGAGACCGATTCCATGCGGCCCAGCCCCGCCGACCTGTCCTTTTTGATGGGGGCGAGTTTCTTTCAGGCCATTTCCGACCAGGGCCTCTGCCTGCTCCTGAACGCACTGCGCAAGACCACAGTCGAGGCCGGCGAGCGGATCATCACCCAGGGTGAGCCGGGCGAATGCCTGTTCCTGATCCAGGACGGCTCGTGCGTTGTCTTTGTCGAAAAGGCCGGGCAGGCCAATCCGGTCGTACGACTGAAGGGAGGTGACGTGCTGGGCGAGATGGCCGTGCTGACGGGCGAACCGCGCACGGCCAGCGTGGACGCGGAAACAGACATGGTCCTGTGGAAGCTGGACCGCCGGGATTTTGAGTCCCTGGCCGTGAGCCATCCGGAACTGCGCCTGTTCCTGACGGAGATCATGTCCAACCGCTTCGACAGCAGTCTTTTTGTCGGGGACCGGACCATCGGCAAATACGTCCTGACCAGCAAGATCGGCACGGGCGGGTGGGGCATCGTCTACCGGGGCATGCACAAGCTCCTCAAGATGCCCGTGGCCATCAAGATGATGAAGCACGACATGGCCATGGAAAAGACCTTTCTGGACACCTTCCGCCAGGAGGCCGAAATCATCGCCCGCATGAGCCATCCCAACATCGTCAGCGTCTATGACGTCGAGGAGGTCTTCCGGACCATCTTCATCATCATGGAGTACCTGGAGGGCAATTCCCTCAAGGAGCACATGAAGAAGATCGGGGCCATGCCCGCGGGGCGCTGCACGGACATCCTGCTGCAGGTCTGCGACGGCCTGGCCTGCGCCCACGGCCTGGACATCGTGCACCGCGACATCAAGCCGGCCAACATCTTCCTTCTCGAAGGCGACCGGGTCAAGCTGCTTGATTTCGGGCTGGCCTGCGCTTCCGGGACCGAGGATCTGAACATCGCCGGGACCGTGCACTATGCGCCGCCGGAACAGATAGACGGCTGGCCCGTGGACGTGCGCTCGGACATCTATTCCATGGGGGTCATGGCCTACGAGATGCTGACCGGCTCGAAGCCTTATCCCGGAAAGAACCTGGCCGAGGTCATGGAGTTGCACTGCACGCAGGATCTTCCGGACCCGGCCGGCCAGGTGCCCGGCATCCCGCAGGCCCTGCGGGACTTCGTGGTCACCTGCGGCCGCTGCAAGCCCGATGAACGTTTCCAGAACGTGCAGGAGGCCAGAAAGGTTCTGGCGTCCTTGGGCGGCCTCAAGCCCTCGCGGTTCCGGTCAATGCCGCAAAAAACAGAGCGCACCGTGACATCCCTGGTTTTGATTCATTCCGCGGACAAACAGCAAGACCTTAAACTTTTGCTTGAGGATTTCGGCGACAAGGCCGCGGAGATGGGCATCAGTCTGCTCATGAGCGAATTCAAGAATGTCTAGCGCTTCCCTTTGGCATATCCACACTGCTTGTGGCCGACGGCATCCTGCAAACCAGGACTGCTCCCTGGCCCGGGGCGCCGGCCAGGGAGTTGTGCTGGCCGTGGCCGACGGCATGGGAGGAACAGCCGGGGGCGGGTTGGCAGCGCAAACCGCCATCCGTCTGCTGGATCGTCGGATCGATGGGGAGCACGCCGACGAGGCAGGTCTGGTCGAGATGATCCGGGCGGCCGGCGAGAAGATCGCGGGCTTGGCCACGGAAAACCCGTCCCTGGAGGGAATGGGCACGACCCTGACCGTGGTGGTCGTGGACAAAGGGCAAGCCTCGTGGGCCCATGTCGGAGACACGCGCCTTTATCATCTGGGCGGCGGCGTGTTGACCCAGATCACCCGGGACCATCGTTTTTTACAGGATCTGCTCGATTCCGGCGACGTCTCGCCGGCCGAACTTCCCCGTCACCCCCTGCGCAACCTGCTCGATCAGTGCGTCGGCTGTCCGGGTCTTGAGCCCGATTGCGGCAGTATTCCCGTCGCGGAGGGAGATCTGCTGCTGCTGACCTCGGACGGATTGCATGATCACGTCGAGGTGACGACCATGCGCCGCCTGCTAGAGGCGGAGAATGATCTGCGCGACGTCGCAAAGCGTCTGGCGGCCGAGTGCGTACAGAACGGCAGCACCGACGACGTCACGATCGTTCTCTGTCGGATCGGCAAACAGGCGGGCGCGGAACCGTGATTGTCACGGAATAGCGTGGGCGCCTGCTTATTTGTACAGGGCTTTCGATCTGGGGTGCTTTGACCGTTTTCCACCCAACCCCTGGCCGGGCCATTTCGACTCCATCACCAGCCACAAAAAAGGGGGAAGTTGCCTTCCCCCTGGTTCCAGGAATGTCCGTCGCCTATCCCAGTGGCGTGTTCGGTATGAGCGTCCAGATGCCGCACGGGCAGGCACCGGCGCAGAAGCCGCAGCCGATGCATTTCTCGCCGTCGCAGACCATGGCGAACTCGTTGTCCGGCAGGGCCTGGCGGCTGATGGCCCCGCGCGGGCAGATGGCCTCGCAGATGCCGCAATCCCGGCACACGCCGCAGGACGAGCATTCGTCGGCGCACTGGTCCAGGCTTTCGAACCCGGTCCGGCGCGGGTCGAAATACGCCAGGTTCATGCGCGAGTAGTCGATGGTCTCGGACATGTGGTTGCCGGGGTCCATGTACTCGATGCGGGTCTTGAGCTCCTCGTGCATGTCCTCGGTGATGGACATGGGCCTCCGGCCCGCGACGATGTCGTCAATGGCCTGGGCCGCCCGGCGGCCGTCGCCGATGGCCTGGGTCAACAGGCCCAGCTTGACCAGGTCGCCGATGGCGAAGACCTTGGGGTCCGTGGTCTGGTTCACGTCGTTGACGGTGATGAAGCCGCGCTCCCGGGCGATGTTCTCGGGGAATGCCTCCAGATCCGGGGTGTCGCCGATGGACACGATGACCGTGTCCGCGGGCAGGAGCCGTCCGTCGGTCAGAAGCAGTCCCTGTTCCGTGACCTCCTTGGTGAAACAGGGCCACAGGAACTGGGCACCGGCTTTTTCGGCCTCCTCGCGTTCCTTGCCAAAGGAGGCGGGTTTCTGCACGTCGATGAGAGTGATGCTTTTCGCGCCCAGGCGCGCCGCTTCGGTGGCCACGTCGCAGCCGACATTGCCGGCGCCGATGATGACCACGCGCTCGCCCACCGTGCCGTCGCCGTGCTTGGCGGCCTTCAGGAAGTCCAGGGCCGTGATCAGGCGTTCCTTGCCCGGCACGGGCAGGGTGCGTGGGCGCTGGGCGCCCGTGGCCAGAACGATGAAGTCGTAGTCGTCCCGGATGGCCTCGAAGTTCTCGCGGGTCAGCTTCTTCTCCAGCCGCACGTGAGGGATGACCTCGCGGGCGCGGTCCAGCTCCGCCGCCAGCACCTCGGGCGGGATGCGGCCCGCCGGAATGGAGGCTTGCAGCTTCCCACCCAGCTTCTCGTCCATGTCGAAGACGCTGGCCTTGTGCCCCTTGAGGCGCAGCTGCCAGGCCACGGAAATGCCGGCCGGGCCGCCGCCGATGACCGCGACCTTCTTGTCCGAGGACAGGGGCAGCATGGGCGGATGGGCGTTGATGCCCTCCTTGCCGAGCATCTTGGCGTCCACGGGCTTCAGGCTGCCCAGGCCCCGGGTGCAGCCTTCCATGCACAGGTTGGGGCAGAGATAGCCGCAGACCGTGGCCGGGAAGGGCGTGTATTCCAGGGACAGATCCACGGCCTCGGCCAGGCGCCCCTCGCGCACCAGCTGCCAGCGTTTCTGGACCGGAATGCCCGACGGGCAGCTGGCCTGGCAGGGCGGCATGTACTTGCAGTTTTCCCAGACCGGCACGTTGCGGCGCAGTTCGCCCGAGGTGATGAGCCCGATGGGCGAGCGGTCCACGGAGGTCAGGTCGCCGACCAGGCCGCCGCGACCCAACTCCATGTCCCAGACCTTGCTGTGAAACTCGGCCATGGATTTGCGTTTCTTGGTGACCTTTTCATAGGGGGTCTTGGCCCGGACCAGATGCCACTGATCGCGGGTGGCCAGGGTCTCGAAGAGGTCGGCCTTGCCGATTTTCTGCAAGTACGACGTGAGGTTTTCAGTCAACCAGGCCCAGTCCTCGTCCTGGACGGGGATGTGCACGGCGTCGGCGGCGCTGACAATCTGCTCCTGGCCGCGGTAGAAGATGCGGCCGCCGACCATGCCCACACAGGGTCGGTAGCCCATGACGGCCGACTGATCCATGGCTCCAACGCCGCAGACCACGGCCACGCCGCCAGCCATGAATTCGGCGAAATAGTCTCCGGTCTCGCCCAGCACCCACAGTTCCGGGGCCGGAAAGCGCGGATTCTGCTTGGTCATGGTCATGCTGCGCGAGCCGACGTTGCCGGCCACGAAGACCTTGCCCTGGGCCATGGCGTTGCAGGTGCCGTTGCCGGCGTTGCCATGCACGACGACTTCGGCCCCGGCGTTGAGCCAGCCCGTGTCGTCGGAGGCCGGTCCCATGACTTCTATGATTGTGCCCGGGAAGCCCAGGGAAGCCATGCGCTGACCGGGAGCCCCGGTCACTTTCACGCGCACGGGCTCCTCTTTGGAGACCCACAAACGGCCACCGATGCCGTGCTGGCCGCAGGCCTCGATGGTCAGTTCGCGCGCTCCTGCCTTGACGGCATCCTGAATGCGTTCCTCCAGGATGCGCGACTCCAGGCGGACGCCGTTTTCTTTTCCAGATATCGTGATATTCTGCATGCTTGTCTCCGTCATCAGACCACGTATTTGATGTCGAGCCTGTCGGCTGCATCCTTGTTGGCGATACCCAGGGCGTCGGACATGCCGATGGGCAGGGACGTGGACCGGCCCAGGGGGGCGAAGATCTTCTTCAGTTCCGTGTCGAAACTGACAAAGAGATCCACCAGCCGCTCGGCCACTTTTTCCGGGTCAAGCCTGCGGTACACGCGCGGATCCTGGGAGGTGATGCCCTTGGGACAGACGCCGATGTTGCACACGTTGCAACGGTCCGATTCGGAGCCCACGCAACCGGCCGCGGCCTGCATGGCGTACTTGCCGATCTGCACGGCCGAGGCCCCCAGCATGATGAGCGAGGCGGCGTTGGCCGCCAGGTTGCCGTTCTTGCCGATGCCGCCGCCGGCGATGAGAGGCACTTCGTTCTGTTTGCCGATCTTGCACAGGGTCAGATAGGCGTCGCGGATGTTGGAGGCGATGGGGCTGCCCATGTGATTCATGGACACGTTGTAGGCCGCGCCGGTGCCGCCGTCCTCGCCGTCAACGGCCAGGCCCGCGGCGTATGGGTTGCGGCAAAGGTTGTTCAAAACCGAGTTGGTCGTGGTCGTGGCCGAGATCTTGGGATACACGGGCACGCGGAAGCCCCAGGCCATGGACATGGACTGGATCATCTTGGCCACGGATTCCTCGATGGAATACTGGGTCTGATGCGTGGGGGGGCTTGGCAGGCTCACTCCCGGGGGCACGCCGCGAATGGCCGCGATGAGCTTGTTGACCTTGTGCCACATGAGAAGCCCGCCGTCGCCGGGCTTGGCACCCTGGCCGTACTTGATCTCGATGGCGCAGGGGTCTTCCTTCATCTGCGGGATGGCGTGAATGATTTCGTCCCAGCCGAAATAGCCCGACGCGATCTGCAGAATGACATATTTCAGGAAACGCGAGCGCAGAAGACGCGGCGGGCAGCCGCCCTCGCCGGTGCACATGCGCACGGGCATGCCCAGTTCCTCGTTCAGGTAGGCCACGCCCATCTGCAAGCCTTCCCACATGTTGGGGGACAGGGCGCCGAAGGACATGCTGCCGATCATGAGCGGGTAAATCTCGCGTACGGCCGGAGCCCATCCGTGTTCCTTGAAGGTGGCCAGACCGTCGGCCGGGGATTGGATGCGTCCGATCAGGGTGCGCAGGTCGAATTCGTGGCGGCCTGAATCCAGGGCCGGGTCCGTCAGCATGGAAATGCGGATGAATTTGATCTGATCGAGAACGGAGTCGTTGTCGTTGCGGCGGCCGCCCCGGGTACGTGGCTGGCCGCCCAGGTTGACGTGGAAGCGAAGCTTGTCCTTCTCGTCGGAATGCATGGGCAGGATGGCGTCATTGGGACAGACCATGGTGCACGTGCCGCAGCCCACGCAGGCCTGATGCGGGGCCGTGCGCTGCCGGATGCCGTAATAGACGGTGTGCTGGTTCTCGGGTTTGTTCTTGAACCCGGCCGGCACCGTGACGATGCGCTTGCGGAAGGTGCCCAGTTCCAGGGACTGCATGGGACAGACAGCCGCGCACTGGCCGCAGAGGGTGCAGCGGTCCTTGTTCCAGACGATCTGCCAGGGCAGATCCTTGATGCTCAGTTGGGAAGGAGTAATGGCTGCGACTGCCGACATATCTTGACCTCCTGGCGGTCCGGGCCAACAATGGCCGAATCCAGATGCATGGGTTGGAAATCCTGGGACTTGTCACGATCGGGAATGGCCAGGTCCAGGCCGCAGATCTCGGACGAGAACGCGTACAGGCCGGGCCGGCCGCCGACAACGCCGGGACGCAGTTTCTTGCTGTCCTGGACCATGAACATGGACCTGTCCGGCAGGCAGCCGATGACGCAGTTGGGGCCGTCGATGATGAGCCGTCGGCAGATCTGCTTCAGCTTGGTCAAAAAGTCCTTGTCCGGGTGACTCTTCATCTCATGGTCTTTCAGGGGGGTGATGATGTGCTTGTAGGCCTCAAAGGGCAGGCCGAGCTTTCTGATCGTGTAATGCAGGATGTGCGTGAAGACCTCGGAATCCGAGTTGTACCCTTCGTAGCCGGGCACGCCCTGGCCCATGAGATAGTCGCGGATGGGCACGAAGGCCGTGTTCTCGCCGTTGGTCATGGTGCTCAGCCCCTCGATGAAGAAGGGATGGCAGGCATAGAGATTGATGGCGTAGTTGGTGTTCTGACGGCCCTGGGCCAGGATGAGGCGGCTCCTTATCTCGGGGCGGTCCAGCCCCAGATACTCGCCGACCTGCAGGGGATCGCCGATCTCCTTGATCATGACCGTGTCCGGCCAGAAGGAGAACACCGTGATGTCTTCTTCGGCCAAACCCAGATGTTTCAGCGCCAGACGGGTCTTGAGGTAACCCTGCCCCTTTTCCTCGTCGCTCAGATCCTGCCAGGAGACCGGAATGTCGTAGGCCCGCACCAGATAGCGGTCCCGGCGGGGAGTCCATTGCGGAAGGCCGCCCCGGGGCGTGATGGGCAGCTCGTACCGCAGGGTGAAACCCTGTCCGGCCATGTAGGCGTCCAGCATGCCGAGGCCTTTTTCGGTGCAGATGCCGGACAGGACCGGACAGTCCTTCATGGAGGCGAAGGGGCCGTCCAGATCCGACAGGTAAAGGCCAACTCCTGAACCGTCGTGGCCCTCGCGCATGACATCCAGAGCTCGGATGGCATCCATGGGGGAGACGGGATCGCTGCTTGTCAGCGCAAACAATCGACACATAACGCGCTACTCCCTGATGAGTGTTCTCTCCTCGGCGCCGGGCGGGGCGAGTGTCGATATGACATAATTGTCATATTTTCGCGCGGCGGCTCGGTCATTAATGACAAAATTGAAGAAAAAAATTGCGTTTCCGGCTCGAAATCGAGCAGGGGAGTTCAGATGAGCAAGGAAAGGGCCAAAATCGATTATCTGGTAGGGTGTCATCCGGTCGAGGGGGAAAACGCCCCGTCAGGATTGGGCATTATTCCTATTGAAAGGGAAATTCAACCGTCAGGGTTTGGGCATTTGGATGGATCGGTCCTCGCCGCCGCGTGCCTTCCTCTCCGAGGTGTAGAACCACCAAGGCCGTGGCCTTTCGCCGTCCACGAAACGCGTGATGGAGATGAACACGTCGATGACGCAGGGATCCACACGGACGCCGCGCAGGGAACACAGCCGTTCATAGAGGGTGAAGGGGCATTGGCCCATCAGTTGCGAGGGTTCGTGAATGCCCAGCAGGCGCAGATCTTGGGCCGTGGCCGGCCCGACGTTGGGCAGATCGGTCAAGAGGGCGAGCCGGTCGCGGCGGACCTTGTCGGGGTGCATGGGATCACTCCATACGGAGGCTGATTTCGTGGTGGTTGACAACGATCTTGCTGACATAGTCCACGGTTTCGCCGAAACTGGGGATGCGGCCGTACAGAGCGTAGACACCGGACTTGGCCTCGGTGTTGCCCAGGCCGGAGTTGTATCCGGCCGCTGCGGCCAGGATGTTGCCCCGTCGCGCGCGCATGTGCTCGGCCATCATGCGGACCATGGCGCCGATGCTGTGGGCGTAAAGGACGCGCTGGTCAAAGCGTTCAAAAAAGGCTGCGTCGGCAGAGTCGAAAATGGATCGGCCCCTGAAATTCTCTTCCAGGTACACCCGGCAGTTGTCCCGGGCCTGGGCGTACTGGGCCTGCACCAGGTCCATGCGGTCCAGGGCCAGGGCCAGGGTGCCGGCCGAGGGCAGGGGCGTGCCCGAAGCCTGGGCGTTGAGCACGGTGCGCAGCAGCTTGGAGGGGTTGTTGAACAGGTCCGGCTGTTCGCGGCGCAAGGCCCGGGACTGCTCGCGGGCGGCCTCGGCCAGCTTGAATTCGGGCTCCAGGTCGGGACGCCGGGTCGATCCGGATGGCATCCCGTGCGCGTCGGCGCAGATCATGCCGTAGCCCCTGGCCGTGGGGGCCATGAACTGGCACGGGCCCACGGCCAGGGCCGAGGACACGGCGAATTCGTGAAAAAAGGACTCGGCCATCATCTGGGCCATGATCCAGCACGGGTCCACGGGGTATATGGCGGCGTGTCGGATGACGCCCTGGATCACGTGGGTGGCGATCAGGGGAATGCGAGCGTGGAGATCGACCTGGCCCAGGGGCTTTTTCCAGACGGGCAGATTGCCCGTGGCATAATTCTCGATGACGAAGGCCAGGGTTGCCTGGGCCAGGGAACGGGCGAAACCCGGGGCCTGGACCAACTCCAGGGTCCGGGCCGGGTCGCGGGTCTGGATGACCCGTATGGCGGTGGTTTCGGACAGGGGCGCGGCCTCGGCCTCTCGGCCCAGGAAGGCCAACAGGAGGGGGGCCAGGGAGGCCTTGAGCAGGGTTCTGCGCTCTGTGTTCACGAAAGTCACGCCTTGCGCAGGGTGGTGCGGGCAACCGCTTTCTGGAAATACATCTCGTTTTCTTCCTGCAAAAGACCGCCGTGGCTCAGCTTGGCCTTGGCGATGCAGAGTTGGATCTTCTGGATCTGGCGCATGGTGCGCAGTTCGTCCGTTTCCTGCTCCAGACATTCGATCAGGGAGCGCACCTCGCGCTGGGCCTGAATTTCCGGGGGAACATAGCCGGCGTTCTTGAGGACCGTATAGGCCATGCGCAGGGTTTTGGGCATGAAGGGATCGTTTTCCAGGGGCAGGGGATGACCCTGTCCCTGCAGACGTTCGAAGTCGCCCTTGCGCTGGGCTTCCAGGATGGCCTGCTCGGCCAGTTCGGCCAGAACCCTCATGGCGTGTTCAGCAACCGTTCCACCACATGCCGGAAACTTTCCTCGGAAATGAAGCCTGTGTTGTCGAGGAATTTCTTTCCGGATTGGTCATAAATCAGGGTCCGGGGAATGTTTTTGATCCCCATCATGGAGCTGATGGACCCGTCGTCGAGAAGGATGGGGAAATTGACCTGCTGCTGTTTGATGAAATTCTCCACGGGCCGGACATCGTAATCCACGGAAATGCCCACGATGCGCAGCTTTTCCTCCGGAAACTCCCGGCGCAGGCTCATGAGCCCCGGGAACTCCTTGACGCAGGGCGCGCACCATGTGGCCCAGAAGTTGACAATCAGGACCTGGCCCTTGCTCTGGTCGATGATCTGGCGCAGTTCCAGGACACCGCCCTTGGCCACGCCGGTGCCCCTCTCCTGGGCCAGGAGGTGCGCGGGCAGAAGCAGGACCAATACGAGCATGAGTGCCTTCATGGGCTTTCCTTGTCTCCGATGGTGAAATGATCCACGGAGTGCTACTCCGTTTGCCGATTGGCCGTCAATGCGGGACGTCAGGGCATCGGTGCGTTGCAATTCCCGTGCTTTTGGAACATTGCTGATCCCACAGGAGATCGGCAATGACGACATTCATCAAGAAAAAAATTGATATCGAAGACGAAAACGCGACCATGACCTTCCGAGCCGGACAGTTTCGGCGTGAACCCTTTTCCCTGGCCAACCGGAACATCTATCTTTTGGGCCTGCGGGCCAGCGGCAAGACGACGGTGGGCCAGGCCCTGGCCGCCGTTCTGGGCTGTTCCTGCGTGGACACCGACGCCCTGGTGGTCGAAGAAGCCGGCCGGACCATCGAGACCATTGTGGCCGCGGAGGGCTGGGAGCGTTTCCGTGAACTGGAAAGCCAGGCCCTGGCCCGGGCCGCCGCGCTGCCGGGAAAGGTCGTGGCCACCGGAGGTGGCATTGTTCTGGCCCAGGCCAATCGGGACCTCATGGCCAAGAGCGGAGTCTGTTTCTATCTGGCCGCCGATGCGGGACTTTTGGTCGGTCGTCTGCTGCGCGATCCGAACCCGTCCCAGCGTCCGGCCCTGACCGCCCTGGCCCTGCACGACGAAATCGTCCAGGTCATGACCGAGCGCGAACCGCTGTACATGGCCTGCATGGATCACATGCTCCAGGCCCATCGCGGGGTGGATGACCTGGTCGACGACATCCTCGTGGCCCTGGGCCTCAAGGAATGGGACTATTCGGAAAAGGAGCGGGTCCTGGACCGCTACTAGATCCGGGCCACGGCCAGAAAGACCGCGTGCAGACTGGCCACCAGGGTCACGAAGAGCTGCCGGGAACGCGTGGCCGACAGACCCGGAAAAGAGTAGCCGAGATGTCCGTGCGGGCAGCGGGAGAGACAGTCTCCGCACAGGGAGCAGGACAGGCCGGTTTTTTTTTGCTCCAGGTCCGCCTTGGTCAGGGCGTTGTAGCGACAGGCCTTCGCGCACAGCCCGCATCCGGTGCAGCCGGCGTTTATGCGCACGCGCCAGGGCAGGATGCGGCCGAGCAGATTGTTCACCAGGCCAATGGGGCACCACACGGTGCAGTGGGTCATGGTTCCGCTGCGCGTTGACCACAGGGCCATGAGGGCCACGCCGAGCAGTCCGAACGCGGCGGCCAGGATCAGGGCCGGCACCCAGGACACGCCCAGGAGGCGCAAGGCCAGGGGCAAAAGGATTGTCCCGGCCAGCAGGGCCGCGCGGAGCCGGGGCGCCCAGGAGGGCAGGGGGGCTGGCCGGCCGCTCTTGAGCCGGGCCAGGCGGTCGTCCCAGGCTCCGATGTAGCACAGGTGGCTGCACCAGGCCGGACCGACCAGCAGGAGCGACACGCCGAGCAGGATAGGCATGAAGAATCCTTCGCCCCGGAACAGGGGGCCGGCCAGGATCAGGGCCGGCACGGGCAGGTGCAGTTTGCCAGTCATCAGGAAGATGCTCCATCCGGCCAGGCCAAGCAGAAGCTGGCCGAAGAACGCGGCCGAGAAGAGGGTCCAGATGCGGCCGCGTGCTGTGGCCGAGGATGTGTTCAGCAGCCACCCCGCGACCAGTCCTCCGTAGACGGCGAAAGCCCAGATCCAGAACGGTCCGGATTCCGGGACAAAGCGTTCCCCGAGCAGCAGGGGGATAGGGGCTTTCTCCCGGGCCAGCACGAGGGTTGCCCCGATCAGCAGCATGGCCGCGGTCCTGACCCAGGCCGGGCCGGACACGGGGCCGAAAATCCGTCGGCCGGCCGGTCCGAGCACCAGAAGTACCGCGCCCAGATGGGCCAGACAGACCGTGCCCAGGATGAGGACAAGCCGCAGCCAGGGCAGGCCCATGCTCATGCGCCAGGTGGCCAGGGATACGGCCTGGTCGGCCCACAACCCGACCCCGGCCAGGGCGGCCAGGGCCAGGACCGGGCGGGGCAGAAAGCCCGGCAACCCGGCGGCCAGGGCGATGGTCAGGACCAAGGCGGCCTCCCAGACGGCCCCGAAACGCAGGAAATGGGCCGCCGTGGTCAGGCTGCACAATGCCAGCAGGACGCGCAGCAGAATGGTCATGGCCGGATCAGCCTGTCGAATTCTTTCTGCCCCGTCTTGTCGACCAGTTCTCCCAGGCGCAGTCCGGGCCGGTAGTTACGCATGAAGACGTCCAGGGTCCGTTCCAGGATAGAGAGGGCCGCCGGCAGGGAAAACGTGCCCAATTCATGGGCCAGGCGCGGATGGCGCCCCAGTTTGCCGCCCAGCAGAACGCGGTACGCGGTATCCCGGACATGCAGGGCCGTCGAGGGACAGACCTGGACGCAGGCCGCGCAGCCCAGGCAGCGCAAGGGGTCCAGGGCGATGGCCTGTTCCAGGCGCAAGGCCCCCTCGGCGCAGGCCTGGAGGCACTGGCCGCAGGCCGAGCAGGCCTGGGCATCGACGCCGATCCGGGCCGTGGCGACGAGGGCAAAATCCGCGATGTGCGGCTGGGAGCAGCCGTTGGGGCAGCAGGACACGACCAGGCGGAACTGATGGTGATGGCGGATGGGATGGATCTGTCCGGCCAGGAAGCGGGGCCAGCCCGCGGCGGCCAGCACCGCCTCAAGCTCCGCGCTCGGGTCCTGGGTCAGGACGGCGTGCGGGCAGCCCGTCGCGCCGCGGCAGATCTTGATGGCGTGCGAGGCCATGGGTGTCTGGGTGTTCATGGGTTTCATCTGCCTTATGACCCGGCCCTGAAACCTTGATCTGGGTCAAAAATTTCCGCTATCAGGATCCGTCTGCGGAGGCCGGCCGGTCAGGCCAGAGTGATGGTGAAGGGGATGACGTGCAGGCTGCGGGACAGTTCCCGGGTCGATCCCAGTTTCCAGGAACTCGGCGTCGTGCCCATCCGCTCGCACAGGGTCTGGGCCAGACGGCCCACGGCCAGCAGGGGATGACGTGAAAAGACCTGCGGCAGGCCGTAGGTCAGGTTGCAGGCCAGGCACTTGCCCGGACGCTGCAGCAGGTGGAAGGCGAAGCGCAGCTCGGATCCGGTCTGTTCCTCGAAGCGCAGGCGGATGTCGTAGGCTCCATCCTCGGCGTCGCCGAACAGGGCCTCGAAAAACCTGTCGGTCAGGCTGGGCGGAAAGATTTCGTCCAGAGCGGACGGGGTGAAGAGCTGGGTGGAGTTGGTCATGATCGTTTCCTTGGGAAGCCGGAGAGCCGGGTTGTTCGCGGTGTCCTATCCACCCCCGCCGTCCCGGGTCAAGAGGGACAGGGAAACAGCATATCCATGAATCTTGGAGGACAGATGCAGGAACGAATGGAAAACATCGAGATCAGGTGCCTGTATCTTGAAAAAACGGTTGATGAGCTGAACTCGGTTGTCATAGAGCAACAAAAGGAAATCCGGGAATTGCGGCGGTTGATCACGCTCCTGGCCACGAGATGCATGGCTGTCCCGGCTGAGTCCCAGGATCCTGACGAAAAACCCCCTCACTATTGACTGGCCGGAGTTGCCGTGGATTTCACCGCACGTCGTCATCAGACCGGGACCGATCCCGCCCATTCACCGTCGGCCGGGACCCAAGGTTCCCTCCATGTCATCCTGCAAGGGATTGACGCCCTCCCTTCCCTGCCATCCGTGGCCAACGCCATCCTCGAACAGGTCCTCAACAAGGACTTCGAGCACGCCGCCCTGGCCCGCATCATCGAGACCGATCCGGCCCTGACCATGAAGATTCTCGATCATGCCAACAGCGCGGCCTATGCCCGTCTGGGACAGATCGTGCAGGTGGAGCAGGGGTTGGGCCGCCTGGGCAACAAGGTCGTCCAGACGCTCATGCTCTCAGTCCTGATCAAGGATTCCCTCATCAAGGGCGACAAACGGGGCGAGGCCATTCACGCCGCGCTCTGGAAGCACAGCCTGGCCACGGCCGTCTACGCCTCCCTCATCGCGGCCAAATCCCATCCCGCTCTGACCGGCGAAGCCTTCGGGGCCGGGATCATGCACGACCTGGGACGCATTTTTCTCCAACTGCACCTGCAGGACCAATACGCCCAGGTCACCGAGCGCATGGAGGATCTCTACGAGTCGGTCCTGGACGCGGAGCGGGAGGTCTTCAAGACCGACCACACGGCCGTGGGACGCTGGGTGGCGCAGAAGTGGAAGCTGCCGCGATCCATGTCCGAGGCCATCTGGCTGCACCACCATTCGGATTCGGCCCTGGCCGCCATGCCGGAGGACGGCCCCCTGGTCGCCATGGTGGCCCTGGCCAACATCATGGCCCACGAGACGCTCATGGACATGCCGAGGGTCATGACCGGCGAGCGGCAGCGCCAAACCGGCCTGCAGACCATGCTCGGACTGGATGAAAAGGACGTGCAGGACATCCGTGTCCGCTTTGGACCGGCCTTTGCCGAACGGGCCGCGCCCTTTGATCTGGACGGGGACCAGGTTTCCCTGTTCCTGTCCTCTCTGCAGAAGGCCAATCAGATGCTCATGCGCATGGGCCTGGAACTGGAAGGGGCCAACGGCCTGCTGGAGGACGCCAACCGTTTCACCACCCTGGGCTCCACCGTGGGGCTCAAGATGAGCAAGGCCCGCGCGGCGGACGAGGTTTTCGAGTCCGCGGCCGCGAGCATGCATGAAGGCGTCGGCATCCGGGGTAGTTTCATGTACTGGATCGTTCCATCCGCTGGAATGATGCAGGGCCTGATCTGGAACGGAAATGGCGGGCAACGTCCCGTGACCTATCCCCTGGATGCCGAAGGGCAGCCGGTCCTGAACGAGGGTCCCCCCTTGCCCGAATCGCTCGCGGCCATTGTCATGAGTCATCACGAGCGCCATGCGGGGGCCTCGCTCATGGATCGCGAACTGCGTCTCAAGCAGTTTTTCACGGTCCGGGGGTATTGCCTTTTCCCCCTGGTCGGCAACGACTTCACCGGAGAAATGTGCATTCTGCGCTCCAGTTCGCGGCCTCCCAAGATGAGTTCCCAGGAATATCTGGGCTATTCCCAGGTGGCTTGCGTGGCCTCGGCCACCCTGGATCGCGTGCGTCTTTTCGACAACCTGCAGATTCGTGCCGACGAGTTGTCCCACGCCCTGTGGAAAAACCAGCAGATCAATCTGCAGCTCCTGCAGACCGAGCGTCTTGCCGCCGTGGGCCAGCTCGCGGCCGGAGCGGCTCACGAGATCAACAATCCCCTGGCCATCATCTCCGCGCGCACCCAGCTGTTGGAGGCCCGGGAAGGCGACGAGCGCAAGCGCCGGGATCTGCATCAGATTTCCGAACAGATCGAGCGCATCTCGTCCATTCTGCAAAGCCTGATGGGTTTCGCCCGGCCCAATGCTCCCCAGGTAACCAAGGTGGACATCAACGCGCTCCTGCTCAAAATCATCGGACTTGTCGAATCGATTTTCCAAAATCACCGCATTCCCATCGTTCAGCATCTGGCCCCGGAGCTGCCGGTCATCCTGGCCGACGCCAATCAGCTGGAGCAGGTTTTTCTGAACCTGGTCATCAACGCCCAGCACGCCATGGAGCAGGGGGGAGGCGTGCTGAGCATCACCTCGACCCTGATGCCCGACGGCAAACGCGTGTCCGTGAGCGTGAGGGATACGGGCTGCGGCATCGCTCCGGAAAACCTTTCGCGCATTTTCGATCCTTTCTTCTCGACCAAGTCCGAAGGCAAGGGCACGGGGCTGGGCCTGTCCACGGCCTACGGCATCGTGACCAACCATTACGGGGAGATCAAGGTTTCAAGCGAACTGGGCCGGGGCACGGAGATGATCGTCATCCTGCCCGTGTCCACGCCTGTGACCCTGCCCGAAAAACCCCGGTTGCGTGCGGCCATGGAGCCTGCCAAACTGGTGGCAAGGGGGGGCAGCATCCTGATCGTCGACGACGAACAGCATATCCGCGACATTCTGGCCGAAACCCTGCGTGACTCGGGCTATGCCGTGGAAACCGCGGCCAACGGCGAAGAGGCTGTCAACAGGCTGCGCACGGGATCCTACAACCTGATTCTTCTGGACATGCGCATGCCCATTCGTTCCGGTCTGGACGTCCTGAAGCTTCTCAAGCGCAGCAAGGGCGCGCCACCGGTTCTGGTTGTCACGGGACTGGCCTCTTCCGAGGAAATGGAGGAAGCCTTGCGTCTGGGTGCGGCCAAGTGTATACGCAAACCCTTTCATCTGAAGGCGTTGCTTTCGGATGTGGCCGGCCTGCTCCATCCCGAAGTGCCCAAAATCACCTAACTGACAGATTTGATGCAGCATTCCCAGTCCAACCTCCCCGCCGCCCCGCGTCACACCCGCATTCTGGCCCTGGCCAGTGGCAAGGGCGGCACCGGCAAGACCACCGTGTCGGTGAATCTGGCCCTGGCCCTGAATCGGGCCGGGTACACGGTCTGTCTGCTGGATGCGGATTTTGGTCTGTCCAACGCCGAGGTGCATCTGGGCTTGCCCGCCCCCGTGAAGACCCTCGAACACGTTCTTTTCGACGGGCTTTCCCTGGAGGAGTGCCTGGTTCCGGTCCGGCCCGGCCTGGACCTCATTTCCGGAAGCAGCGGCGTGGCGCGCATGGCCGAACTGGATGTGGCGGCACGCAAGCGTCTGATCGACGAATTCGCCGCCCTCTCGGGCTATGATTTTCTGCTGCTGGACAACTCGCCGGGCATTTCCGCCCAGGTCATTTCCCTGTGCCTGGCCACGCGCGAGATCATTCTCGTGGTCAACCCCGAGGCCAGCGCCCTGGTCGACGCCTACGCCCTGATCAAGGTGCTGAAGGAACACGGTTTGTGGTGGCCGCCCCTGGTCCTGGTCAACCGCTGCGAATCCGGTGCCCAGGCCCGGCAGGTCTTCACCCGCTTTCAGGAGACGGTGGAGCAGTTTTTGGGTTTAAGACCCCTGTTCCTGGGCGCCATCCCGGCCGACGACGCGGCGCGCAGAATGTCCGCCGCAGGCAAGCCCTTCGTGACCCTGCGCGACGATTTGCCAGCCAGCCAGGCCATCATGGCCGTGGCCAAGATCATTGGCGAGCGTCTGAACAAGGACTGGACCAAGAACGAGCCGGCCCGCTTTTTCGAGAACGTGGTGGTGCGCATGAAACAGCGGCCGGATTTCGGCCTGTCCCATGTTGCGGCCAACGCCAGCGCCTCCACCAACGACTCTGTCCAGCCCGACGTGTACCTGGAGCTGGCGGCCGTGCTCGACAAGGCTTCACGGCTCTGCGAGAAACTCCTGGAAAATCCCGCCTACGCCTTTGTGCGCGACCGTTTCGGCCTGGTGCGCCTGGCCGTGGACAATTTCCTGCATCCCATCGACCGTATGCGCAAGCCCCGCGGGGCGCTGAAGCCCCGCATCCTGGTTCTTTCCAACCACGAGCAGATGCGCACGATGCTGAAGGAGATCGTGGTCGAAGTCGGTTACGAGGGAGAGGTGTGCATTCCGGGTCAGGCGGATTTCCTGAAATACCGCGACACCTGCAACCTGATGCTGGTATCCTGTGACCGCCCCGAGGCACTCATCCGCAATTGTCTGGCCCAGGTGCCCGAAGTGCCTCTCGTCCTCTTGACCGGATTCGGCACCTCGGCCCTGGAACAGGAATTCAGGCACCGGACCGTGGCCGTGGTGTCCCGGCCATTCCATGTCAACGAACTGCGGAGCATTCTGCAGTCCGCATTGCGCTAGGCACCCGCACCTATTTACAATCCACGGGCCCTGGCATAAGCAAATTTCCTTTCTTTCACCCCATAACGGGGCGTGGCCTTTTTCCTGCGTGAGCCTTCGACCGGGTCGCGCAGCCATCGGGATTGACTATGCGCAGAGACATCGAACACGTTGGATGGGGCAAGCTGACCTATGAAATCCGGGCCATCGTGGCCGTGGCACAGGATCTTCGCAACCTGGGGCTGGAAATCACCTGGGAGAACATCGGCGATCCCATCGAGAAGGGGGAAGCTGTTCCGACCTGGATCAAGGAGATCATCGCCGACCTGACCATGAACGACAATACCTACGGGTATTGCGCCACCCAGGGCATCCTGGAGACGCGCGAGTTCGTGGCCAGGCTGGTCAATCAGCGCGGCAGCTACCAGGTCACGGCCGACGACATCATCTTTTTCAACGGCCTGGGCGACGCCGTGGCCAAGATCTTCGGCTTTCTGAAACGCGAGGCCCGGGTCATCGGACCGTCTCCGGCCTACTCGACCCATTCCTCGGCCGAGGCCGCCCATTCCGGCTACGAGCACCTGACCTACGAGTTGGACCCGAACAACGGCTGGATGCCCGACCTGGTCGACCTGGAAAACAAGGTCCGCTACAACGACTCCATCGCCGGCATTTTGTTCATCAACCCGGACAACCCCACGGGCGCGGTCTACCCCTGCGACCTGATCGAGAAGATCGTGGACATTGCCCGGCGTTACAACATCTTTGTCCTGGCCGACGAGATTTACGCCAACATCGTCTACAGCGGGCATCCGACCTGCGGCCTGTCCGAGGTCATCGGCGAGGTTCCGGGCATGGCCCTGCGCGGGATCTCCAAGGAATACCCCTGGCCGGGCGGTCGCTGTGGCTGGATCGAGGTCTACAACAAGGACAAGAATCCCGATTTCAAGGCCTACATCAGGAGCCTGCTGAATGCCAAGATGCTGGAGGTCTGTTCCACCAGCCTGCCGCAACTTTCCATCCCCCTGGTCATGGGCGATCCCCGCTATCCGGCCCATCTGGATGCCCGGCGGCGCATGTTCGAATTCAGGGCCCAGGAAGCCTGGGAATCTTTTCAGAACGTGCCCGGCGTGCGGGTCTTGAAGCCCCAGGGGGCATTCTACATGGCCGTCATGTTCGAAGACGGGGTGCTGAACGCCGACCAGACCCTGCCCATCGAGAATCCGGGCGCGCGGGCGTACATCGAGGACATCGTCAAGGGCGTGGAGGTGGACAAGCGCTTTGTCTACTATCTTCTGGGCGCCACGGGCATCTGTGTCGTTCCGCTCACGGGCTTTTGCTGTAATCGCAAGGGCTTCCGGGTCACCCTGCTCGAAACCAACGACGAGAAGCGGCGCCTGACCTGGAAAACCATAGGCGACGCCATCACCCGGTACCTGGCCTCGGCCTGAACCGCATGACGGATGGACCGACCCCCCGTTGGCTGGATTGGGCCCGGGAGATCCAATCCCTGGCCCAGACCGGCCTGGCCTTCACCCAAAGCCATTACGACCGCCAGACCTTCGAGCGCTACGCGCAGATCGCCGCCGAAATCCTGGCCGAGCATTCCGACCTGGATCCGGTCCTGATCAGGAAGGTCTTTTCCCTGGAGCCGGGCTATGCCACGCCCAAGGTCGATGTGCGCGCAGCCGTGATTCGCGAGGGCCGCATTTTGCTGGTGTGTGAAAAAGCCGACGGCCGCTGGGCCATGCCCGGAGGATGGGCCGACGTGGGCGACAGGCCCTCCCAGGCCGCGGAGCGGGAAACCTTGGAGGAAAGCGGTTTCGAGGTCCAGGCGGCCAAGCTTGTCGGAGCTTTTGACGCCAACAGGGGCGAAACGGCCAGCGTGTTCTTTCACGCCGTGAAGCTGATCTTTTTGTGTGATTTTCTGGGCGGGACGGCGCGGGTCAGCGCGGAAACCCTGGCTGTCGATTTTTTCGATTTTGACGATCTCCCCCCCCTGTCCGAGCAACGCACGAACCAACGACATCTGGACGAGATCCGCGCCCATCTGCGCGATCCACTCCGGCCAACGGCTTTTGACTGACATGCGCGAATCGCAATGCATTCTGCCCATAGGGGTTTTTGACTCCGGAATCGGCGGCCTGACGGTCTTGAAGGCCCTGACCGAGGCACTGCCCCACGAGAGTTTCGTCTATCTTGGGGACACGGCCCGTCTGCCTTACGGCACCAAAAGCGCCAAGTCCGTGACCCGCTACGCTCTGCAGACCACGAGCCTGCTCCGGGAACAGGGCATCAAGCTCCTGGTTGTGGCCTGCAACACGGCCACGGCCGTGTCTCTGGACGCCTTGCAGGAGGCCTATCCCGAACTGCCCGTGGTCGGCGTGATCCGCCCCGGGGCCGAAGCCGCCTGTCGAGCCAGCGGCAGTGGGCGCATCGGAGTCATCGCCACCGAAAGCACGGTAAGCGGCGGCAGCTACGAGCGCGAGATCCTGCGCATCCGACCCGGTGCCACGGTTTTCGCCCGGCCCTGCCCCCTTTTTGTGCCCCTGGCCGAGGAAGGTTGGTGCGACGGAGAGATCGCGCAACTGGTCGCCCGACGCTACCTGGGGTCCATGGCCTCCCAGACGGGCATGGACACCCTGGTTCTGGGTTGCACCCATTTTCCGGTTCTGGCGTCTGCCATTCAGGATGTCGTCGGGCCCGACGTGACCCTGGTCGATTCGGCCCGGACGACCGCCGAGTTCGTGAGTGAGATGCTTGAACGCCGGGACATCTGTTCGACCACGGCCGAGCGCGTGGTGCGTTTTCTGGCCACGGACGGGGCCGAGCGCTTTGCCCGGGTCGGCGGAGTGTTCATGCACCATCCCCTGACCCCGGCCGACGTGGAGATCGTGGATCTCTGATGTCCTCGCTGCTGGCCGTGGACGCCGGCGTGCGCGCCGGACTGGCCCTGTTGGACCGTGGCGGCAGGGTGCAGTGGTGCCGGTCGCACAACCTGGGCACCACTGTCCGGCTCAGGAAGGCAGCGGCGCGGGTTCTTTTTGAATTGCCCCGGCTGGAATTTCTGATAGTAGAAGGTGGCGGGCTTGCGGCAGGGATTTGGGAGCACGAGGCTGCCAAACGCCATGTGCCGTGCATGATCGTTCAGGCCCAGGACTGGCGGATCGACTTTCTGCTGCCCCGGCAGCGCCAGAACGGCCGGGTTGCCAAGGCCGCGGCCTGCGCGCTGGCAGCCGCAATCCTGCGGCGAGAGGGCTGGTCCTCGCCGACCACCCCCGGCCACGACGCGGCCGAGGCCGCTCTGATTGGACTGTGGGCCGCTGTGCACCTTGGGTGGCGGAGCATGCCCGCCCTCACATAACGAACGACGGAAAATATGGACGCACTCAGTTTTGATCTCCCCGGAATCAGTCCGGTCGGCCTGGAACTCATCTCCCTGCTGCATAATCCCCGGACCACGGTCAAGGAGATCGCGGCCCAGGCCAGGCTTGATCCGGTCATCTTCGGCAACATCATCGCCTGCGCCAACTCCCCGGTCTACCACGAGGTCTTGAAGTCCACGGACATCCTGACCTCCCTGGTCCGTTTGGGGCAGCGGGAGATCAAGCGCATTGTCTATCAGGTCGTATTGCGTTCGGCCTTCTTCCACGAGTCCTCGGAGATCAATTCCATCCTGCGCCGGATCTGGCAGCAGAGCCTGACCGCCAACATCTTCATGCAGAAGCTGGTGGGCGCCGTGCCCGAAGTCTTCAACCTGGAGGGCGAGGCCGCAGAATACCTGGAATGCCTGGGCCTGGTCCACGACATCGGGTACGTGGTCTTGCTGGTCAATTTCCAGGACCGCTTTCTGGAATTTTTTACCCGCAATGCGGACTGCTCCCTGCCCGAATTTTTCGAGAATGAGCGCAGCTGGTTCGGGGGTTTTGATCATTTCAGCGCTGGCCGGGCCGTGCTCGAGAAGTGGAATTTTCCCTCGTCCCTGTACGAAATCGTCGGGCAGCATGGTTCCTCGAACCATGACTTTCAGGGCGGTCAGCCCGTCCTGAACAATCTGCTCCGACTGGCCCGGCACGTCCTGATGATGACGGAGTACAACTTCCATCCCACCAAGCCTGCCGCTTTCTGGCTTACGGGCACGGATTTGCCTACAGTTGAGGTGGACTATGAGCAGATCCTCAGCGACGTGCGCGACAGCGTACGCGCCATTGAGTCCTCGTTCTCATGATGCCTGGAAACCGGGACTTCACGACGCGGTTGCGTTGCCCCAGGTGCCGCGGAGCGTTGCAGGTCAGGCGGACCTGACAGACCGTGTCCTTGCGTTGCAGGTCCTGCGGCGCTACCCATGAACTGCACGAATTCGGAACCAGCGTCGACGAACTGCTCGAAGAATATTTGGCCAACATTCCCTGTGACCGGGTTTAGCACAGCAACCCAAGGAACCCCATCGGCATGAGTTCCCAGATCATATCTCGATCCGAACACCCCATTTCCCGGCAAAACATCCACCCCGACGCCCTCAAGGTCATGTACCGCCTGGTGCGCAAGGGATTCACCGCCTATCTGGTCGGCGGCGGAGTGCGCGATCTCATCCTGGGCCGCACGCCCAAGGATTTTGACGTCAGTACCAACGCCACGCCCAGCCAGATCAAGAAAATGTTCCAGAACTGCTTCCTGATCGGCCGCCGTTTTCGTTTGGCCCACATCCGTTTCGACGACCACGTCATCGAGACGTCGACCTTCAGGCGCTGTCCGGATTCTGAGGATGAAAACGGGGACGACGATTTGTACATGCTGCGCGACAACTGCTATGGCACGCCCGAAGAGGACGCCTTGCGTCGCGATTTCACCATCAACGGCCTTTTCTACGAGGTCGAGCAGTTCACCATCATCGATCATGTCGGGGGCCTTGACGATATTCACAATCGTCTCATCCGCTGCATCGGGGATCCAAACATCCGCTTCCGCGAGGACCCTGTGCGCATGATCCGAGCGATCCGTTTTGCCTCGCGCCTGGATTTCAACATCGAACCCGTGACATACAGCGCCATCCTGCGCCACCACGAGGAGATTTTGAAGGCGTCGCCGCCGCGGGTCTTCGAGGAACTGCAGAAGCTCTTCGCCTTTGGCGCGGGCGAGAAGGCCTTCCGCCTTCTGTACAAGACGGGTTTGCTCCATGCGCTGTTGCCCGAGGTCGCGGATTTCCTGGACCACGACCACGGCCAGGATTCGGTGCTCTGGGCATGGCTGGAGCATCTGGACCGGCGCATCGTGGCCGTGGGTCGGGTCGAGCCCGTGCTCGTCTTTGCCGCCCTCTTTTCGGCCCCGGTACAACGCGCCGCGGCCCGTTATGCGGCTGAAGGGGAGCGGGTGATCTACAATGCCCTGCTGGCCGAACTGCTTCAGCCCATCTGCATGCGCATGAGCATGCCCAAATGGATGACGGCCCGTATGATCCAGATCATGGCCAATCAGACCCGGTTCGAGCCGGACAAGAAAAAACGGTTTTCCAAGCGTGGATTCGTGGCCCACGACTGTTTTCCAGAAACCCTGGCCCTGTACCAGCTTGGTCTTTTGGTTTCCGGCGAGAACCCGCAGGTGATCGAGCAGTGGGAGACCCTGCGCAAGGAAGTCGAGGCCACGTATCCGCCCGCCGCGTCCAGCGAGCCCCGGGCGGATCATGGACGGCCGCCCCGCACCCGTCCTCCGCGCAGACGACGCAGATGATCTCCCGCGACGTTCTGCCGACCTTTCCGACCTGCCCGGGCGTGTATCTGATGAAGAACGCCGCGGGCAGAATCGTTTATGTCGGCAAGGCCAAGAACCTGCGCCGCCGTCTTTCCTCCTATTTCCAGTCCGAGGAGCGTCTGGCCCCCAAGGTGCGGGTCATGATGCAACGGGTCGAGACCATCGACTCGCTGTGCACGGCCACGGAAAAAGAGGCCCTGCTCCTGGAGGCGAGCCTGATCAAGAAGCACCGGCCCCGGTACAACATCGTTTTGCGCGACGACAAGCAATACATTCTGTTCTGCCTGTCCCGGGACCATCCCTTTCCTGCCCTGCGCCTGACCCGCAAGGTCGTGCGCGACGGTTCAATCTATTTCGGCCCCTTCACCTCGGCCCTGGCGGCTCGCGAGACCCGACGCGTCATCGACCGCCTCTTTCCCTTGCGCAAATGCAGGGACACGGCTTTTTCCAACCGCGTCCGGCCCTGCCTGCAGCACCACATTGGGCGCTGCCTCGGACCGTGCTGCCTGCCCGTGTCCACGGAAGAGTACGGGCATGTCGTGCGGCAGGTGGAACTTTTCTTGTCCGGCAAGTCGAGTGAACTCGTGGCCGGATTGCGCAGCGAAATGCTGCGGCTGTCCGACATGTTGGACTTCGAGGGCGCCGCGCGCCTGCGCGACAGCATCCGCGCCATACAGGACACGGTGGAGCGCCAGGCCGCGGTTCTGCCGGATGCGCGGGATCTGGACATCGTGGGGGTGCATCCCGGAGAGCAGGGCGTGGCGCTGGCCGTGGTTTTTGTGCGCCAGGGACGCATCATCGACGGCCAGTCCTTCTGGTTCCCGGGGCTTGGCATCGAAACTCCCGAAGACGAGGCGGCGCTCACAAACTCCTTTCTGGTGCAGTACTACACGGCCGAGCGCCACATACCCCCGCGCATTGTCGCGGCCAGCGCCAGCCCGGACCCGGCCCTGGCCGAGGTCCTGGCCGACATGCGTGGAGGCAAGGTGGCGCTGGCCAAGGCCCGGGGCGACCAGGAGCGCAGGCTCCTCGATATTGCCGTGGCCAACGCCAGAGCCCTTGCGGCCCGGCAGCGCCGCGTCGTGCCCGGCCCGTCGGAACTGGGCCGGGCCCTGGGTTTGACTGGGGATGTGGGCCGGGTGGAGTGCGTGGACGTTTCGCACATCCAGGGCGAGGGCATGCGCGCGGGGCTGGTCGTCTTTGTGGACGGCCAGGAGGACAAGACCGCCTACCGGACCTACGTCTTGCCGGAGTTGGAGGGCGCGGGCGACGATTATTTGGCCCTGGCCGCCTTTGTGCGGCGCAGGCTCAAGGCCGGGCCGCCCTGGCCCGACCTGCTCCTGATCGACGGCGGCAAGGGTCAGCTCGCGGCCGTGGAGCGGGCCCTGGCTGAAACCGGCAGCAGGCATCTTTTCGCCCTGGCGGCCATTGCCAAGGGCGAGAGCAGAAGGGCGGGGGAGCTGGGGGACGCTGTCTTCGTGCCGGGTCGCAAGAATCCTTTGAATCTCAGACCCGGCAGCCCGGAGCTGCTTTTTTTACAACATGCGCGGGACACGGCCCACCGCTTCGTCATCTCCAAATTGCGCCGACACAAGCGCGGCACCCAACTCGACTCCACGTTGGAAAACCTTTCCGGCCTCGGCCCCAAGACGGCCAAGCTGCTGTGGGAGCGCTTCGGCAACATCGCGGCCATGCAGGCCGCCACACTGGAAGAGCTGTCCGCCCTGCCCGGCATCGGCCCCAAAAAGGCCGCCGACCTGCAAAAAAAACTGCGCGCCAGCGGGGCGCATGCCCCATCATGAAAAAAGGGCCGGCATTGCGTGCCGACCCTTTGTGTCCAGATTCGAAACGGATCCAGTCAAACTAGAACGCGTCCAGGATGGCGTTGAACGTGGGGCTGGGACGCATGGCTTTGGTGGCCAGGATTGTGTCGGGCCGGTAATAGCCACCGATGTTCATCGGGGAGCCCTGGGCCGCCAGAAGTTCCGCCGCGATGAGGTTCTCGTTTTCTTCCAGGGCCGTGGCCAGCGCGGCAAATCGGTTGCGCAGACCTGCGTCCCCATCCTGGCCGGCCAGTTCCCGCGCCCAGTACAGGGCCAGATAGAAATGGCTCCCGCGGTTGTCGATCTCCCCGCATTTGCGTGACGGACCCTTGTTGCTCTCCAAAAATCTGCCAGTGGCCCGATCCAGGGTGTCGGCCATGATTTTCGCCGCAGCGTTGCCGGTTACCACGGCCAGATGTTCCAGGGACGCGGCCAGGGCCAGGAACTCGCCCAGTGAATCCCAGCGCAGGTGCCCCTCGGCCAGAAACTGCTGCACATGCTTGGGTGCCGAACCGCCCGCCCCCGTCTCGAACAGTCCGCCGCCGTTCATGAGCGGCACGATGGACAGCATTTTCGCGCTGGTGCCAACTTCAAGGATAGGAAACAGGTCGGTCAGGTAGTCGCGCAACACGTTGCCGGTGACCGAGATGGTGTTCAGGCCGGCCCGCATGCGCTCAGCGCTCAGCCGCGTGGCCTCGACGGGGGCCATGACCCGGATGTCCAGACCCGTCAGATCGTGGTCGGCCAGGTACGCTTCGACTTTGGCCAAGATCTCCCGGTCGTGGGCTCTGGCCCTGTCCAGCCAGAAGATTGCCGGCCAGCCCGTGGCCCGGGCTCTGGTCACTGCCAGCTTGACCCAGTCGCGGATGGGCAGGTCGCGGGTCAGGCAGGCGCGCCAGATGTCGTCTTTGTCCACTTCGTGTTCGTGCAGTACTGTCCCCGAGGCCGCGACAATTCGGATTGTCCCTTTGTCCGGAGCCAAGAAGGTCTTGTCGTGGCTGCCGTACTCCTCGGCCTTCTGGGCCATGAGCCCGACATTGGGCACCGTGCCCATGGTTGTGGGGTCGTAGGCTCCGTGGGTTTTGCAGTCATTGATCACGGTCTGGTAGACCCCGGCGTAGCTGCTGTCGGGAATGACGAATTTGGTGTCGCGCAGGGTGCCGTCCGGACCCCACATGCGCCCCGAGGTGCGGATGGCCGCGGGCATGGATGCATCGATGATGACGTCGCTGGGCACGTGCAGGTTGGTGATGCCCGCGTCGGAGTTGACCATGGCCAGTTTCGGCCCGCGGGACAGGGTTGCCTGGATGTCGGCCTCGATATCTTTGCGCTCGTCCTCCGGCAGGGTGGCGATCTTGGCCAGAAGGTCGCTCAGGCCGTTATTGGGGCTCACTCCCAGGCGTGCGAAGGTGTCGGCGTGGGACTGAAAAACGTCCTTGAAGAAGACGGAAAGCACATGGCCGAAGATGACGGGATCCGAGACCTTCATCATCGTCGCCTTGAGGTGCACGGAAAAGAGGATGTCCTTGTCCCGGGCATCAATGATCTGCTCCGCGATGAAGTCCCGCAGGGCCTGACGGCTCATGACCGCCGCGTCCAGGACATCGCCGGTCAGCAGCGGGGTTTTTTCCTTCAGCACGGTCACGTCCCCGTCCCTGGCCACGAATTCGATGCGGGCCGGGCCGGCGTCGTCTGCGTCGATGGTCACGGATGTTTCGGTATGGCGCAGATCACCGGCGGTCATGGTCGCGACATGGGATGCTGACCGCGCGGACCAGGCGCCCATGGAATGCGGGTGCTTGCGGGCATAGTTCTTGACCGAGACCGGCGCGCGGCGATCGGAGTTGCCTTCGCGCAGGACCGGGTTCACGGCGCTGCCCTTGACCGCGTCATAGGCGGCCTTGATGCGCTCCTCGTCGGCGTTGGCTGGCTTTTCAGGATAATCGGGCAGATTGTGACCCTGGTCCTGGAGTTCCTTGATGGCTGCCGTGAGCTGGGGAATGGAGGCGCTGATGTTGGGCAGCTTGATAATGTTGGCATCGGGGCGTTGCACCAAGCCGGCCAGTTCGGCCAGGTCGTCGGGGACCAACTGCCCGGGGGCGAGGCGGTCGGCGAATTTGGCGAGAATCCGTCCGGCCAGGGAGATGTCCTTGGTTTCCACGGCGATCCCGGCCGCCTTGGTGAAGGCCGTGACAATGGGCAGCAGGGAGCGGGTGGCCAGGCCCGGAGCCTCGTCGACTATGGTGTAGATTATTTTCGCCTCAGCTTCGTGATTCATGATGTCCTCGGGTTGTCGGTCAGTCCGGCGTGGAGCCAGGGCCGTGGTCAGGATTGAGCGGGGCGGCAGGAGAATGCGACTTGAGACAGGGCAACGAGCGTGACGCCGTCAGGCAATGGAAAAGGGCTCACAGATTCCTTTCTGCAAGCCCTTGAATCTCATTTCCCAGGATCAGAATGGATGTCTTTGTCTGTCGCTGTCAGCGTGCACAATCTGTTCGTGTCGTGAATATGTCGCGATCTACCCCAAACTGCAAAAATAAAGGACGCGAAAAAGAGGATGCTGGAGTCGGGTCTTTCCGCTCAAAGGCGCGGGACGACCTGTATCCCGTTTTCCGGGGATGATGGTTATGGCATGAGGCTCTGTCCCGTCAAGACGACATGTCGCTTCCTGGCGTGGGCCAGACTTTCATTCTTGTTGTGGCGCTGTCTGAATCTGGCGCGAGCGCATGTCGTCGATGATGGAGTTCAGTTCCAGGGCCAGACGGGCCAGATCCGAGACGGCCTGGGACGACTGGCGCATGGCCTGGGCCGTTTCATTGGAGATGGTGTTGATGTCCTCCATGGAACGACTGATCTCCTCGCTGGCCACGGATTGCTCCTCGCTGGCGGTGGCGATGGCGTGCATCTGGTCCGCCGTGCTTTCGACCATGTCGACGATGTCATGCAGCATCTGTCCTGAGCGGCTGGCCAGTTCGGTGGATTGGGTCACGATCTGCGCCGCGGTGTCCGTCGCGGCGGCGTTCTTGAGCGCGCGGTCCCGGATGGTGTTGACAAAGTCGACGACTTGGCGCGTGGCCGAAATGGTCTTTTCGGCCAGCTTGCGCACCTCGTCGGCGACCACGGCGAAGCCGCGCCCGGCATCGCCTGCGCGGGCAGCCTCGATGGCCGCGTTCAAAGCCAGCAGGTTGGTCTGGTCCGCGATGTCCTCGATGACGGTTATGATCTGGCCGATGCCCTGGGCCTGGCGGCCCAGATCGCCCATCTCATGCTTGAGCATGGCGGCGTGCTCGGCCACGGTGTTGATCTTCATGACGGCCTGATCCAGGACCTGCGCTCCCTCCATGGCTTGCCTCTGCGCGGTCGAAGCCGACTGCGCGGCGCGGGAAGCACTCTGGGCCACTTCCAGGACCGAGGCGTTCATCTGTGTCATAGCCGTGGAAGATCCGTTTGTGAGATGGTGCTGCGCCGTGGCTCCCTGGCTTGACTGCCGGATCTGGGCCGAAAGTTCCTCCGCGGCCGAAGAGACCTGCTCGGAGATGCGTCCGGCCATCTGGGCCGCGTGGGACAGGGTTTCGTTCTGCGCGGCGAGGAGGATCTGCTGCCTGCGCATTTCCGTCATGTCATTGCAGATGGTGAAGGCGCCCAGAAGATTGCCGTCCAGATCCTGGATCGGCGAGGAATCCACATGGAGCACGATTTCCTGGCCTTTCCGGTTGGTGAACACGACCTCCATGGCGTTGATTGACTTGCGCTGGGCCAGGACCTGCTGGGGAATGGTTTCCCGCGTCACGTCCGCGTACAGGAATTCGGACAGGTGCTGACCCAGATTGCGCGACGCGGGTTCACCAATACCAGCAAGACGCAGCATGGCCGGGTTGGTGAAGGTCACCCTGCAGTCGGAGTCAACGATGACAGCTGGGGTGGTCATGCCGTCCAGAATGCCCCGCGAAAAACCGAGTTCCTTTTTCAGCTTGGTGACCATGTCGGCCAGGTTATGGGACAGGCTGCCCAGTTCGTCTGTATTGTCCAGGATGAAATTTGCTTTTAGATCCCCTTGCCGGATGCGTTCGCTGGCCAGGGCGATGCGGCGCACCGGAGCGATGATGCTGCGGCGAATGAAGAGGAGCATGGCGCCGATGAGGATGAACATTCCCGCTGCTGAAATGGCCAGATTTTCATACAGCTGGATGTCGATGGCCCGGGCGGTCGGGGTGATGTCCTGTATGACCACCAGGGTGCCGAGAATGGGTTTCGAAGCCCCGTGGCAATGGTGGCACGAGGGCGCGTTGGCAATGCTGCTGATTCCCACAAAGGCGGTGCCTTCGGGACCCTCTACGATCTGACTGTGGCGCACCGCTTCTTCCAGGGCCCGCTGCGCCAGGGTTTCAACCCCTTTCTGGGAAATCGCCGCGACCATGTCCTTGTTTTGGGACGCGGTGTCGGTGCTGTAGGTGATTCGTCCCTGGTGGTTGGTCAGATGGACCGTCATGTTCGGATATTTGCCGGCCAGAAAGGCGAACTCGTCGCGCGTGCCCTGGTCGTCGCCGAGGATCATGGGTTTTTCCAAGGCAAGCTGGACCAGTTCCGAGGTCTTGATCAGGGAACTGTTCAATTCGTCGAGCAGGGTCGTGCGCTGCATGTGGCTGCTGACAACCACCAGCACCACGAAGACGGACAGGGATATGACCGACACCAGCATGGACGACTTGAGTCCGAGGGAGTTGCGGAAAGAGACAGCCATGGGCTTCCTCGCGGTCAAAGATTGAATATTTCATGGGCCAATATCCCAATAAGACCGTTTCGTCCAGATATTCCAGGATCATGCTTGGTTTTGATAATTTGTTCCAGACTCGTGCGGTCACAATGCGTGCAACGCAGATCATTTCGTGCGGCTGATTTGTGCACGAGCATTGCAGCTATTTCACAAACATTGAGTGCTGCCAACGCGGTACAGATTTATTGTATGTTGCATATGCGATTTATCTTGCACGACATTCAATAGTATTTCTTTGATTGTTGGGTTCATATATCTGAAATTATTCTTCTTGTCGTTCACATGTGTCGATGTGCTGAACTTGCTGAGCATCAATGGAAAAGTTTAATTTGCGATATTTACACGTTTGTTTGTCTCATTTCAATTTCTGCATCAGCGTACATTCAACGAGCCGCGCTGCACGCCTGTCACCACATCGCGGCCATGTTCAGCGGCTGGGAAGAGGTGGAGGAAGGCGAGGTGGCCGACTGGGAAGTGCAGAGGAAAAGACGATCTCCTCCCTCTCAAAGCAAAGCCGCGGCCCTTCGTGTGACGGACTGCGGCTTTGCTTTGATTTAGTGCTTGACCCGGGCGTCAGATGCGCCCCGTTTTCCGCAGCGCCTGGGCGGCGAAAAATCCGCCCACGGCTCCGCCCACGGCCTGAATCAGGTTGGCCGGAATCTCGGCCACGGCTCCTTGAAGCCCGATGTTGGGCATGAGGGTTTCGCCTGCGAAATAGACCGCGACCATGGCCAGCCCCCCCAGCCCGAGCAGCAGGTAGCGGCCGACCCCGCTTCTGGATGCGGCCAAGGCCGCCAGGGCGCCTTCAACTCCCTTGGCCGCGAAGGTCAAGGGAGCGAAGACCGCGAATCCGCCAAGGATGTCGGCCAGGGCCGAACCAGCTCCGCAGGCCAGCAGGGCCCACCAGATTCCCTGGCGGGGATTGATGAAGCCCAGGGTCATGCCGCCGAAAACCACGGCCACGTCCCCGACATTGAAATAGCCCCGGCTGGGCAGGGGAATTTTTATGAAAAAGGTCACGAGGCAGGTCAGAACCACGACGGACAGAGCGGCGATCTTGATATTCTTCATTGCGTGTTCCTCAGGTGATGGGTGCGGTGGTCGTAAAGACTCCGGGTTTTGTCGGTCTGTTCATAAATACTCAGATAGGCCGCAATGACGACTCCGCACAGTCGCAGAAGCCTACCACCCCGGCGGCCGTTGAAGTGGGGCGAGATGTCCATGAAAAAGCGGTACCGATGCAAGAGGGGCGTACATTTTTCCATGACCGCCTTCAAGACGATGGCGGCTCTTCGCAACCCTCCCGGCAGGGGCGAGGCAAGGATGTCGCCGAAGGTGATGGCGCCCAATCCGATCTTCACGACCAGGACCGAAGCCGGGAAGACCAGGGCCTTGAGCAGGGAATCCCAGAGCCAGTCCGTGCGCCCCAGCAGCGCCATCCATTGAAAGAAGGCGCCAAAAACCAGGAGGGAGAGCACAAAGGGCAACGTAAAACCAAGCATCCGCTTGGTGCTGTCCAGGCCCGCAAGGTACAGGTGCGCGAACAGCAGGATCGCCAGCAAAGCGGCCTGGAGCGGCAGGTCGTCGTACCAGGGACCAAAGACGAAGCAGCCGAAATACAGGCTGAGTCCGGCCAGGATGGCCGTGATCTTGGCTGTCACCACAGGCGCTCCAGACGGGCCGAGACGTCGCGCTTTGCGTCGGGGCGATCGAAAACAAGGCGGAAGCCGTGGGCCAGACCGTGCCGATTTTCAAAGCAGCCCCGGTGCGAGACCATGACCGCAAAGGCAAAGCGCGACAGTTCCAGGGCCGCCATCTGCTCCTCGCTCAAATATTTGTCGAACTCGTCGAGAATGATGACGTCACGGGACGGGCTGGCGTCCACCCAGGCCAGGGCCAGTTCCGGAATGGAAGAGGGGGCATGGCGACCGAGCAGGGCCAGGGTCGCGGCCATGGCGTTTTGCTGCAGTTCCATGTCCTGGGCCAGATAGAGCAGGGCGTGCCGATCGCGCAGTGCGGGGATGAGCAGGTGCTCCAGGAACGTGGTCTTGCCGGCCCCGTTGTCTCCGCACAGCCACAAGAGCGATCCGGGGGGAAGACCCGGCATGGCCCCCAGCACGTAGCTCAGGCCATTCTGGGGCACCGAATGGATTCCGGATGGCAGGTCAATCATGCAGTCTCTCCGGGGAGCCGGAAACCAGGTTGAAGAGTCCGATCTCCGGCCGCATGCTCGCGAAGCGGGAGAGCAGGGTGGCGCGGTTTGGCCGCGACAGGGATTCCAGGGCGTGCACGAACAGAATGTCGCGCGGTGAGCGCGGCAGGACTTGCGCCAGCAAGAGGGCGCAGATGATGGTCCGCTCGCCCCCGGAATAGGCGTCGAGCCTGCGCCGGGGTTCGATATGCAGGTTGAAGGCCAGGGCCGCCTCCTGAATGGAGCCAAAAAGCGTCGCGTCAGCGCCGAGGATGAGGAGCTCGTCTTCCAGATTGGCGCAGACAAAGAGGTTGTGGCTGTCGATCACGCAGAATGCATGTCCAAAGATGTCAACTGGTTCTGTGTTCATGCCGGCGCGGACCTTGTTTTGCTTGACGGGGTCAGGCTGTGATGCAAAAAATCGTTTCCATGATCAAACTGAGTATCGAATGCTGGCTCTACAACGATGTCGAAGACCGTTTTTTGCTCCTGCGCTGTCCCGTGACCCATCGTCACGATGAATACTGGCAGCCCGTGACCGGCGGTCGCAACTCCGAAGAACCGTGCGTGAAGGCCTGCCTGCGCGAAGTCGAGGAGGAGACCGGGGTGATTCTGGCCGCGGAACAGATCGAGGTCGTCATTCCCGAATTCACCTTCTGCATCCCCGAAGCCCGCATCGAGTTGCGCAAGCCCATCTATCTGGCCCGGGTGCGCAGCGACAAGGTGACCCTGTCATCCGAGCATATCGGCTACTACTGGTTCGACACCCAGGATGTGCACGCACACCTGCATTGGGATTCCAACAAGGAGTCCTTCCGCCACGTCCTCGCCTACATCCGCGCCTAGTTTTTTCCTTCCGCCAGGGCTTCCAGATACGCGACGATCTCGGGATCGTCCCATTTGGCCATGCCCGTGTGCCCGAAAAGCACCCGTCCTTCCTGATCGAAAATGTAGGTCGTCGGCAGGCCTTCGGCCTGCAGTTCCTCCGGCACGGGGGAGGTGAAGACGTACAGGGGCATGGCCATGCTCGCGATGCGGTGGGCGCGTACGTCCTCGACCTTCTCCTCGCTCAGGCAGAGCACCTGGACCTTGCCGCCGGCCTCGAAGCGTTTCCACAGCCGTTCCAGGGAGGGCATCTCCATCAGGCATGGCGGGCACCAGGTGGCCCACAGGTTGAGGACAACGATCTTGCCGCGCAAATCCGCGAAGGTGAAATTTTGACCCTGCACGTTGATGAAGCTGCCCGGCAGGTCGCCCAGACGGGTCATGGCCGGCAGAGCCGGTGGTTCGGCCGAGATGGTGTCCTCGGCCGGCCCGAAGCCGCCCAGGATCAAAAAAGCCGCTCCGACCTCCAGCAGCAGGAGCAGGAGGGCGCCGCAGACAAAACCGAGGCTCTGGCGGTTCATGGTGGTCACTCCTCGCGGTTCAGGACAGCCCCAGGCTTGATTTCAGGGCCAAGGTTTCGTCGGCACTCAAGACGCGCCATGCTCCTGGCTCAAGAGCCCCAAGCAGCAACGGCCCCAGTTCCACCCTGCGCAGCCGCAGGATGGTCAGGTCCAGGTCGCGGCACATGCGGCGGATCTGGCGGTTCACGCCCTGGCGCAGGGTCATGCGCAGAAGCGTGGCACCGCTCGCGGTGGGGATCGCGTCGACCTCGACGGGAGCCAGCCGTTCCCCTTCCTTGAGTCGCATGCCCTGGCGCATGCCGCGCAGAATTTTTTCCGTCACCGCCTCGCGCACCAGCACCTCGTATTTTTTCGGATGCTCGTAACTGGGGTGGGTCAGACGCAGGGTGACTTCGCCGTCGTTGGTCAAGAGGAGCAGGCCCTCGGACATGTAATCCAGGCGCCCGACCGGAAAGAGGCGCTGCTTGCGGAGGTTTTCGGGCAGCAGGTCGAGCACGGTCTTGCGGCCCTGCGGGTCGTGCACCGTGGTCACGGTATGCACGGGTTTGTGCAGCATGACGTAGGCGGGGATGTCCTGGCCCGTGGCAACAAGGGCGCCGTTGCAGAGCACCGTGTCATGGCCGGGCACGACCTTGGTGCCGGGTTCGCGCTGGATGAGTCCGTTCACGCAGACCCGCCCGCTCTGGATCAGGGCGTCGGCTCCGCGCCGGGATGCAATGCCGGCGTCGGCAAGATATTTGTTCAGTCGGACGGGAGAGGTTTCTGGCATGGGCGAACACATAGGAAGAACCCGGAGGCAGGGCAAGCAAAAAGGCCAGGGCCGGGCGTGACGATCACGACCTAGCCCTGTTCCGGCCGCTTCGGACACAATTCGGCCGCCTCTTTCCTCCCTCCGCGGGTGATGCACAGATCGTGGATCAGGCCGTTGGAAATGGAATAGATCCAGCCGTGCAGATGCAGGTTGCGCCCGCGCGCCCAGGCTTTGCGCACGATGGTGTTCAGGGACAGGTTGCGGACCTGCAGGCGCACGTTCAACTCGCACATGTCGTCCAGTCCGGGGGTCTGGTTGCGTTCCATGAGGTCTTTGACGTTTTCCAGCCAGTGGGCCAAAAGGCCAGGGGTCTGGTCCTTCAGGACGGCCTCGATGCCGCCGCAGCCGTAATGGCCGCAGACAATGATGTGCTGCACCTTGAGCACGTCCACGGCGTACTGCAGCACGCACATGAGGTTGATGTCCGTGTTGATGACCTGGTTGGAGATGTTGCGGTGCACAAAGACCTCGCCGGGCATGACGCCGATGAGCTGGTCAGCGGGCACGCGGCTGTCCGAGCAGCCGATCCACAGGAACTTGGGCTTGTGCTGGTTCTCCAGCTTGCGGAAAAATCCCGGAATGTTCTTTTCGACGTTCTGGGCCCAGGCCTTATTGTTTTCGAGCAATTTTGAGATTTCTTTCATGATTTTTCCCTGTTGAATGCGGTGACTGAATCCTTTTCTACCGATTTTCCATCAGCCGCGCAACGCGTCTCCCCAAGCCAGAAAGCGTTGCCCCTTGCGGGTGGACCAAAAGCCGGGGATGGGCTAACCGTATGCCTCATCGTTCGAAATTTGCTCGCTTGTGATCCAGAATTGAAGCCTCCCCATTCGGGGACGGCGATTGTGTCATCCGCCCCACGCCCGTACCTCGTGCATCCGCTTCCGCCGTGACCGGCGCGGGCTTCGTGTCACCTTTATCCTTGCGGGGTTCATATGGCTCTGAACAGTGTCCGATGGTGCGCACGCGCCTTCGCGGAGGAACACGAACGTGTTCTTGCGGTCCTCGGGTCTGCCGTCGACCTGGATGCGGCGCGCAAGGCCCTCTACCTTTACGTGACCGAGCGTCAATACCTGATCCACTTCGAGGACCGGGAGCATTCCGCCTTCGAAACGGCCGTGGTCCGTGATTGCGCCCGGGTCTTGCGCTCCGTTTTGGCCAAAGGTTCCGACGCGCGCGTCGGTTTCAGCCTAACCCAGGCCTTGTGGGATCTGGCCCGGGGAGTTGATCGTCCAGATCTCTCCGCTGCGTTTTTCGCCGAACTCTCCCATCTTTTTCATGGATTGGCCGGGACGCCCATGGGATTGACGCCCGAGTCCTCGTCTCTGGACGATATCCGGGGGCGCGCGGCGGCCCTGGCCCGCTCCCAGGAGCTCGACCGCATCTGGGGGGGTATCGAACAGACCATGAGACGCTACGAAACCGGCATGGAGTTGACGTCCGTGGCTCGACGCAAGGCCCGGCGCCGCGAACTTCAGACTCTTTTCGGGGCCACGGACCGGGAATGGGAAGACTGGCACTGGCAGGTGCGCAACATCATCGAGGATCCAGATCTCCTGGCAGCGGCCGTGCCCTTGCGCGATGACGAACTCACGGCAGTGCAGCGGGCGGTGCGGACGAAACAGCCCTTCGGGATCACGCCGTACTACGCTTCCCTCATGGACAACGATCCGCAGTCAGGACGCGACCGGGCCGTGCGCGCGCAGGTCATCCCGCCGGCCTCCTACGTGGAATGCATGGCCGCCCGTGGGGACGAGCGGGCCGAAGTCTCGGATTTCATGCGCGAGGCCGACACGTCGCCAGTGGATCTCGTCACGCGGCGCTATCCGGCCATCGCCATTTTGAAGCCCTTTAACAGCTGTCCGCAAATCTGCGTCTACTGCCAGCGCAACTGGGAAATCGAACGGGCCATGGCGCCTGGTGCCATGGCCTCCCGGGCCGATCTGGAGCGGGCCCTGGACTGGATTCGCGAACACCCGGCCATCAAGGAGGTTCTGGTCACAGGCGGCGATCCCCTGGCCATGGGCGACAAGCCTCTGGAGCGCATCCTGAGAAGCGTTTCGGCCATCCCTCACGTGGAGCTCATCCGCATCGGCACGCGCACGCCCGTGACGTTGCCCATGCGCATCACGTCGGATCTGGCCAGCATGCTTGGCTCTTTCCGCGAGCCCGGGAGGCGGGACATCTGTCTGGTCACCCACGTGGAGCATGTGTCGGAGGTCACTCCGGAGTTCGTGACTGCCGTGGACCGGCTGCGAAGACAGGGACTCGCTGTCTACAACCAGCTCGTCTTCACCTTTCATGTTTCGCGCCGTTTCGAGGCCGCGGCCCTGCGGCGCCTGTTGCGCACCTGCGGGGTGGAACCCTATTACACCTTCGCGCCCAAGGGAAAGGAGGAGACCCTGGACTACCGGGTGCCCATCGCCCGAATCCTGCAGGAACAGCAGGAGGAGGCGCGTCTGTTGCCCGGCATGCGCCGCACCGATGCGCCGGTCTTCAACGTCCCGGGTCTGGGCAAGAATCATCTTCGCGCGGCGCAGAACCGGGATGTGGTGTCCATTCTGCCCGACGGCTCCCGGGTCTATGAATTCCACCCCTGGGAAAAGAACATTGTCGAGCGAGATTCCTACATCAGCCAGGACGTTCCGCTTCTCACATACATTGACCGTCTGGCCGCCATTGGAGAGGATCCGGGCGAGTATTCGAGCATCTGGTATTATTATTAAACTGCGGAACGCTTCCCTCAAGAAAAAGGATTGTTCCGGGCTGGCGCGAGGCTTGAACCCTCAGGGCAGAGCCTGGAAGATGGATTGCCGCGCTCCCCTCGCAAAGACGCCTTGGCGGTGCATTGCGAGGGGGGCGCGGCAATCCGTGTTTGTTGCCGGAAGCGCGTCTTCAGAAATTGGTGACGTGCCTGTGCGTCACTCCGCCAAGACGAACGCGCCGTTCTTGACCTGGACCATGACCATGGAGTTCACGTCCAGTCCGTTGTGATCCTCGGGAGTGAGGTTGTAGATGCCGGAGATGCCGACATAGTTCTTTGTTTTCTCGATCTCCGCGCGCAGGGCCTCGGGCTCGGTGCCAACCTTTTCGATGGCTTTGACCACGAGCATGATGGCGTCCCAGGCGTAGCCCGAGTGGGTGTTGATGGGGAATTGCTTGGCATAGCCCTTCTCTGTGTAGAGCTTGACGAATTCGCTGATGACGGCCTTTTGCGGGTCCGTGTCGGGCAGTTCGGAGCCCACCATGAGCTTGGTGGCGGGCATGCGGTTGCCCTCGGAGGCCGGGCCGGCCAGTTCGACGTACTTGGGATCGGGCAGGCCGTGGCATTGGAAGAGGGGCAGATCGATGCCGAGCTGGGCCACGTTCTTGGCGCTGATGGCGCCGGCCGGGCCTGTGGTCCAGACCACCAGGGCCTGGGGCGCGGCATTCTTGGCCGTGGTCAGCTGGGCGGTCATGTCCGTGTCGCGGGCGCCGAAGGATTCCTTGACCAGGATCTCGATCCCGTACTGCGGGGCGAGCTGTTCCATCCAGCGCAAACCGTCCTTGCCGAAACCGTCATCGGCCGAAAGCAGGGCGATTTTGGTCAGGCCCTTGTCCTTCAGGTACATGAACAGGCGCTCCACCGCGATCTGGGAACGCTGGGGCGACTTGAAGACCCAGTCGAAGGGGCCGAACTTGCCGCCCATGATGACCGGATCGCCGCCCACGGTCATGACGATGGGCGTCTTGCCCTCGTGCACGATCTTTTTCACGCTCATGCCCGTGTCGGTCAGGGTCGGCCCGATGATGGCCACGACGTGATCCTTGTGGATGAACTTGGTGGCGATGTTGGCGGCCTTGGCCGGGTCGGCCTCGGTGTCGGCGATGATCAGCTCGATCTTCTTGCCGCCGATCCCGCCTTCGGCATTGATCTTCTCCACGAGCATCTCGGCGACCAGTTTGCTCGGGGTGCCGATAAAGGACGCGCGGCCCGACAGGTCGAAAAAGGCGCCCAGCTTGATGGTGTCCTCGGCCAGGGCCGGGGCGGCCAGCAGCAGAAGGCTGGCCAGAAGTCCGAAAATCGTGCGCATGTTCCTCTCTCCTCTGTAGTGGTTTGGATGCCTTGGGGTAGCTGCCGAAAAAATCAGACGATCTCGTCCTGGATCCGGGTGTCGAAGACCCGCTGGCTCTTGCGCTCCGAGCGGGGCAGGCTGCCGTAGTCGACCAGATCGAGATCCACGGTGACCATGAGCTGCTTCTTGATCTGATGACCGGCCTCGTGGGCCAGTTCCGGAGTGCGCGCGGCGGCCACGCCCTCGGCCCGTTCCACCACCAGGCGCAGGCTGTCGCGGCCGCCGTCGCCGCGGGTCAGGTGGATCTGGTATTCCGAGCCCAGGCCCGGCACGGCCGACAGGATGGTGTCCATGGAACTGGGATAGATGTTCACGCCCCGGAACTTGATGGTGTCGTCTGAGCGGCCCTTGATGCGCGAGTGGCGGGGCATGATGCTGCCGCAGGTGCAGGGGCCCGGGATGCGGCGCGTGATGTCGCGGGTGCGGTAGCGGATCAGGGGCGAGCCTTCCTTGCGCAGGGTGGTGACCACCATCTCGCCCCATTCCCCGTCGGGCACGGGGGTGAGGGTCTCGGGGTCCAGGATCTCCAGGAGGTAGTAGTCGGCCCAGTAGTGGATGCAGTCGTGGTCCGGGCATTCGATGCCCGCGCCCGGGCCGTAGAGTTCCGTCAGCCCCGTGATGTCGAACAGCTCGGCCCCGCCGAAGAGTTCGGAGATTTTCTGGCGCATGGAACGGCTGGAGCGCTCGGACCCGTAGATGATCTTCTGCACGTTGATCCTGTCGGCGATGCCCCGTTTGTGGATCTCCTCGGCCATCAAAAGGGCCATGGACGCCGTGGAGCAAAAGACCGTGGACTGGAAATCGAGCAGGAACTGGATCTGCATGTCGATGTTGCCGGGGCCCACGGGCACGGCCAGGGCCCCGACCTTCTCGCAGCCGAGCTGGAAGCCCATGCCCGCGGTCCAGACTCCGTAGCCCACGGCGATCTGGACCCGGTCCAGGGGGGTCACGCCCACCGTCTGGTAGCAGCGGGCGAACATGTCGGTCCAGTCGTCCAGATCCTTCTGGGTGTAGCAGAGCACCTTGCGCTTGCCCGTGGTCCCGGAACTGGCGTGCACGCGCACGAGCTGCTCGAAAGGCACGCTTTTCAGGGGAAAGGGGTAGCCGTCGCGCAAATCCTCCGTGGAGGTGAAGGGCAGACGCCGCAGATCGTCCAGGCTCCGGATGGACTTGGGGGTGACGCCGGCGGTCTCCAGCTTGGCCCGGTAGGCAGGGGAGCCCTCGAAGGCGTGGCGCACGGTCCACTGCAGTCCCTGCAGCTGGTGGGCGCCCAGTTCGTCGACGCTGGCGAAGGACGGCAGAAAACTCTTGGTGTGCATGGGTGGTTTCTCCAGACGAATATTGGTCAGTCCGGCCGCGCCAAGACGGCTGGCCGAGGGGTTGTCGTGGCTGGCCGCGCCCAGGAAGGCGGCGCGCAGGGCCGGGTCGAGGAGCAGATCCCGGCTTTTGCCCTGCTCGACGATGCGGCCTCCGGCCAGAAGGTAGGCCGTGTCAGAAGCCGAAAGGGCGCGGGCCGCGTTCTGCTCGACGATGAGGATGGTCGTGCCGGCGCGGGCCAGCTGATGGATGATGGCGAAAATCTCGTCGGTGATGAGCGGGGCCAGGCCCAGGCTCGGCTCGTCCAGGAGCAGCAGGCGCGGTGCGGCCATGAGCGCCCGGCCCATGGCCAGCATCTGCTGTTCGCCCCCGGACAGGGTTCCAGACAGCTGGGCACGGCGTTCCTTCAGCTTGGGGAAGCGGCTGAAAACCTCGTCCATGCGCCGGCTTTCCTCGGCCTTGGACAGGTTCAGGGGAATGGCCCCGAGCTGCAGGTTTTCCAGCACGGAAAGATGGGCGAATACCTCGCGGCCTTCCGGAGACAGGGCCAGGCCGTGGCGGACCATGCGCGCCGGGCTGGCCCCGGTCACTGTCTGGCCGTCGAGCAGGATCTCGCCGCCCGAGGGGCGGACCAGGCCCATGACGCATTTGAGCAGCGTGCTCTTGCCCGCGCCGTTGGCCCCGACCAGGGCCACGGTCTGTCCGGCCCCGACCTCCATGTCGAGTCCGAAAAGGGCCTGGGCCGCGCCGTAGTGGGCCGTCAGATTTTTTATGCAAAGCATCAGGCAGTGGCCTCCATGCGTCCGAGATAGGCTTCCAGGACCAGGGGGTTGCGACGGATTTCGTCCGCGGTGCCCGTGGCGATGCATCTGCCGCTGTCCAGGACCACGACCTGGTCGGCGATGTCCATGACCAGATCCATGTCGTGCTCGACGAGCAGGATGGTGTGCCCGGCCCGGCGCAGGGTCTTGAGCTGCTCGCCCACGGCCGCCGTCTCCACGGCGTTCAGGCCGGCAACGGGTTCGTCCAGCAGCAGCAGGGCCGGGCGGCCGACAATGGCCCGGGCCAGCTCGACCCGCTTCTTGTCTCCGTAGGCCAGCACCCCTGCCGGCCAGGCGGTCTTGTCGGTCAGGCCGAAACGGTCCATGGCCTCCAGGGCGCGGAGCTTGAGGCCGCGCTCGCGATGGCGCAGGGCGGGCAGGCGCAGCATGGCCATGAACATGGACGTTCCACCCTCGCAGGTCAGGCCCGTGAGCACGTTGTCGAGGACCGAGAGCCGCGGAAAGAGGCGCAGGTTCTGGAAGGTGCGGTGGATGCCCCGGCGCGTGATCGTGTGGGCCGACAGTCCGGCGATCTCCTCGCCCTGGAAGAGGATGGAGCCAGACGTCGGAGGCAGCACGCCGGTGATGCAGTTGATGAGGGTGCTCTTGCCCGCGCCGTTGGGGCCGATGAGCGCCGTCAGGCGTCCGGCGGGCACGCCGAAGGAGACATCCTGCAGGGCGGGCAGGCCGCCGAAATGTTTGCTCACGCCCTCAAGCCGCAGCATGATCCCTCCCGCGCAGGGCCATGCGGACCCGGATCATGTCGGTCAGGCCGGAGATCAATCCCTGGGGCAGGAACATGAGCACCAGCACGAGGATGCCGCCGTGCACGAAATCCTTGTAGGTGTCGAAGAACTCCATCCACTCGGGCAGCAGGGTCAGAAAGGCCGCGCCAAAAACCGTGCCCCAGATGGAGCCCATGCCGCCGACCACGACCATGATGACCAGGTCCGTGGAGGTGAAGATGCCGAAGGTGTCGGGGCTGATGTATCCGTAGCCGTGGGCGAAGAGGCTGCCGGCCAGGGAGGCCAGCACGGCCGAGAGGACAAAGACCTTGACCTTGGCGGCGCGGGTGTCCACGCCCAGGCTCGCGGCGGCGGTCTCGTCTCCGGCCAGGGCGGCCAGGCCCCGGCCCACGCCGCTGCGGACCAGATTCAGGCAGAGAAGCATGCAGATCATGGTGAAGGTCCAGAGCAGGTAATGCAGCCGCACCGGGGTGTCGAAAAAGAATTCGCCGCAGGCCAGGGAGGGAATGCCCGCGAAGCCGCTCGGGCCTCCGGTGACCTCGTCCCACTGCAAGAGGATCGTGTGCACGACGTAGTTGAGGCCGAGGGTGGCCATGGCCAGATAATGGCCCGAGAGGCGCAGGACCGGAATGCCGACCGCAAGGGCGACGAGTGCCACCAGCAGGGCGACCAGCAGCATGGCCGGCCAGGGTGCCAGCTCGAAGGTCACGGTGGCCATGGCCGAGCCGTAGGCGCCCAGTCCGAAGAAGGCGGCGTGGCCGAGGGAGATCTGTCCGGCGTAGCCGATGAAGAGATTCAGGCCCAGAACCACGATGGCGTTGATGGCGATGAGGTTGGTCAAACCCAGGGTGTAGGGATTGCTCTCGAAAAGGGGAAAGAGGACCAGCCCCGCGGCCATGAGGGTCACGGCCAGCCCGGTGCGGTGCAGGGAAAGAAAATAGAGGAGGCGCTGTCTGCCAGTCATGAATGTCCTTGTCCGTCTGGTCGTCCGGCAGGGCTTGCCGACCCGGCCGGTGCGGGGAAAGTATAATCGATCCGTCCGGGGGTAAAGTCCGGAGATGGATGTTTCATGTGCACAGCGGCTTGCCCCGGGTACGTTCCGTCAACGTCCATCCGTCATCAGAAAGAACGCAACGTCACGGGAGATCCTTTGTCTGTTTGCCCTTCGTGTTGCCGGATTTGGCCCGGTCAGGAAGAAAGGCATGGATTCCCGCCTCTGCGGGAATGACATCTGTGTGACGTCAGCGTGTCGTGTCATTCCCGCGAAGGCGGGAATCCATCTTCAAGCCTTTGATGGTGCGGACGTGTTGTCGACGTTTCGACATTAACACCAGGCAAAACCTGCAAACCAGACCGTAGTCCAAGGCCACCCTACTTTCCCAGCAACCCCTTGGGACGCACGAAGAGGACCAGCAGCAGGACCACGAAGGCGACCACGTCCTTGTAGGCGCTGGACAGGTAGCCGGCGGACAGGGATTCGAGCAGCCCCAGGCCGAGTCCGCCGAGGATGGCGCCGGGAAAGGAGCCGAACCCGCCCAGGATGGCGGCGGCGAACCCCTTGAGGCCCAAGAGCACGCCCACGTCGTAGTTGAGGGTCGTGATGGGCGTGACCAGCACGCCGGCCAGCCCGCCCAGGGCGCCGGCGATGGCGTAGCTGGTCAGGCGGATGCGGCCGGAGGCGATGCCGACCACGGCAGCGGCCGTGGGGTTGGAGGCCACGGCGCGCATGGACAGCCCCAGGGACGTCTTGTGGAAGAACCAGGTCAAAATGGCGATGGCCACCACTGTCAATCCCAGGATCCACAATGCCTGGGGCAGCACGCTCGCTCCGAAAATCTGCACCGGCACGTCCGGGGTCAGGGGCGGCAGGGCCATGCGGTTCTTGCCCCAGACCATCTTGATGATCCCGCGCAGGATGATGGACAGGCCCACGGTCAGGAAGATGAGCACCAGATGGTTGTCCGAACGCGCCGGGCGCAGGCCCACGCGCTCGACGACCATGGCCGCCACGGCGACCAGGCCCACGGCCAGGATCAGGGCCGGAATCGTCGGCAGGCCCAGGGCGAAAAGGGCCGAGAACATGAACATGCCGCCCAGGGTCACGAAATCGACCTGGATGAAGTTGACGATGCCCATGGTGTTGCTGACCACGCAGAAACCCAGGGCGATGAGGGCGTAGATGGCGCCGCCGGTCAGACCGGCGAAGATGAACTGCAGGAGATCGGCGTGCAAAATTTCTCCAACTGCTTGAAATGCGATGATGGAACACCCTAGTCAAGACGCGTGGAGAATTCAAGGACAGGCTTGCAGCCCTCCTTCAGGCGCGAATAAAACGGCCAAGATGGGGTCAGCCGTGTCGTTCGCGCAGGATGCGGGCCGCCCGCACGATGTTGGTGATCTTGGCCGCGGCCACGCTCTCCACATTGACGCAGCGGTGGGCGAAGCAGCCGAAGCCGCAGTCGGTGTTCAGCCAGAGCTGGTCGGGCCGATAGAAGGTGAGGGCCTTTTCGGCCCGTTCCACGATTTCCTCGGGGCTTTCGGCCGTGATCGTGCGCGGGTTCACCACGCCCAGGCCCAGCTCCTTTGAGTTCAGGGCCTGTCCGACCACGGCGATGTCGCCGGCCCGGGGGGTGGCGTACTCCAGCACGAACTGGTCGATGTCCATGGCCGTGAGGGCGGGCAACAAGGGGGCGTAATCCCCGCTCAGAAGCACGTCCTCGCGGGTGCTCCAGTTGCCGCGGCAGATGTGCAGGCCGATGCGCGGACCGCTGATCCCTTCCACGATCTCGTTCATCATCCGGGCGGCGAAGGCCAGTTCAGCACCCGCGTCACGGCGGGTGGCCAGGGTCGCTCACATGAACGTTCGTCGGCCGCAGTTCTCGCTCATGACGATCTCGGTCAGCACCGGCTCGTCGAACTGCACGAACTCGCAGCCGGCCGCGGCCAGGTCGCGGAGCTCCTCGCGCAGGATGGCGACCACGGCCTTGGCCATGGTCTGGTGGTCGGCATAGGCCTTGCGGGTGTAGTTGGTGACGAACATGGACCGCGAGAGAAGGTACGGCCCGGGCAGGGTGATCTTGACGGGCTGGTCGGTCATGGACTTGACGAAGAGGAAGTCGTTCACGGCCAGGGGTTCGCGGCGGGACAGGCGGCCGACGCAGGTCGGGTTGCGGATGGACGAAGCCGGAACGTCCAGGGTGTGCAGCATCTCTTCGAAACCGGATTTGTCCTCCACATCGTCGAGCATCTCGGCCAGGGACAGGAGCCGTGTGCCGTCGAGCTTTTCGGTCACGAAGGAGTAGAAATTGTCGCGGCGGTGCTCGCCGTCGACCAGCACGTCCAGACCGGCGTCGAGCTGGATCTGCACGGTGCGGCGGACCTCCTCGTCCGCGATGCGGTCGAACTGCGCCTGGTCCATGAGCCCCTTGCGCCGGTCGCGCAGGGCCTTGAGCAGGGTGTTCGAACGGGGCCAACTGCCGACCTGGGTCGTGGTGAACATGATCAGACCACCGAGAATTTGATGTTGAGAATCGTGGCCTTGGCCAGGGTGGCCGCCACGGGCGAACGGGACACGGCCCGGTTCCAGGCGGCCTCGGCCAGGGCCGGGTCGTCCAGGGTCGAGGCGAAACACTTGACGTCGATGCTGCTGACGGACGGATCGCCGTCCTCCAGACTCAGGTGGGCCAGGACGTTGTGCAGCCTGCCGCGGACCGTGATCTCGATGTCGTCGATCTCCAGGCCGGCCATGGAGCATTCCGTGGCGTAGCCCGAGCACAGGGCCGCGCCCAGGGCGCCGAATAGTTGCTCGACCCCGCAGGGATGGGCGTCCTTTTCCTCGAAACTGGCAGGCTGGCCGGAATCCCAGGCAAAATTGCGGCAGTAGACAGTGCTTTTCAGGTGCCCGGTGGCGCGGATGCGCAGCCGCCACTCGTAGTTCCTGGCCTGGTTCTTGTCCTCGGCCAGGGCCTGTTCCTCTTCCCGGACCCGGGCCTGGCCCCGGCGCATGAAGTAGCGGGTGCAGCCGTCGCCGGGCTGGCTGCCGAGGTAGTCGTGACCGACCATCCGGCACCACGGCGGCAGATCGTCGGCCACGGTCCGTTCGCGGCTGCGCATTTCTAGCACGCCGCCGACAGGCGTTTGCAGCATGTTCTCGCGGATCAGCAGGACGAGTCCGGACCCGCAGTCCAGGTCGCCGCCGTCGAACATGTGGTCGGGGGAGGGCATGGTCATGACATCTCCGGGATTAGGGACGGGCCCGGATTCCGGGCCCAAGGGTTGGGAGGCCGTTGCATAACTCGAAATTCGCAGGCCGCTCAAAAACGGTGAGGTGCAAGGATGCGAAAAAAGCCAGGGCGCGCAGTGTGTTGCGCATACATAAGCAGTCTGGCTTTTTCCGCTGACGCAGCAGATCGCCGTTTTTCAGCGGCCTGTCAGTAGGCGACGCAGGGGGAGCCCGAGGACAGCCACTCGACGAGCACCGCCCCGCCGGCCGGGGTCGCGCCGGAGATGAGGTCGGACTCTCCGATGCCGCGCTTCTTCATGCACGGGGTGCAGACGTAGATCTTGCCGCCGGCGCCGACGAATTTGTCGATGAGGTCCTTCAGGGGAGCGAATGGCGCGCCCTCGTTGATCTTTTCCGCCTCGCCCCGGGCCGCGCAGTACACGCCGTCGGAACTCAAAAAGATCATGGTGTCCTTTTCGCTGCCCAGGGCGGCGTTGGCCACGACGAAACCGAGGGTCGCCTTGTCGCCGTCGGTGCGGCAGTGGGTGATGGTCACGCAGAATTTCTCAGCCACGGGGATTCTCCTTGAGATGAGGTTTGTAGTGCACCAGGTAATAGGGGTGGGCCTGTTCGAGCAGAGGATTTTTGGTCATGCGGCACCAGGCCGGCAGTTCCTGGGGCGCGCCGGGGTCGCGGGACACGACCAGGATGGTCGCCCCTGGCGCCTGGGACTTGAGGTAGGTGAAGAGATTGATGATCACCCGCCCGCACGTTTCCTCGCCCCCGTCGAACTCGTCGTCGAACTGCCAATGCCGTGGATAGCCCATGCCGCCCTCGTTTCCGGTTCACGATTTCCGATCAAAATGTTTTGAACGAGCACATGCAATGGCCCGAAAAGTCAAATTGATAGATTTGATCCAATTTCCGTCGACCCATAGAGTAAATCACAAAAATGGAGCGGGAGCGTCCGGACAGGGGACAGGCAAAAAAAAATCCCGGCCAGGCCGGGATGTGACGTTCGGGGTGGTGCGGCCTTCAGGGCCGGGGTTCTTGGGGCGTGGGCTTGATCTCGATGGACTCGGGCTCGTTGACGGCCTTCCTGAAGTTCTTGATGGCCCGGCCCATGTCGCCCCCGATCTGGGGCAGGTTTTTGCCGCCGAAAACAAACAACGCGATGACCAGGACAATGAGCAGTTCCTGTACGCCGATACCGAACATGGGTGCCTCCTTGGGTTTGGCTGGAAAGACAATACTCGGCCCGGCCCGGTCAGGTCAATGTGCGATTTGTGGGGCCGTCAGGCGAATCCATGATTTGTCTTGAATCCTTGCCAGTGAAAACCGAGTGTCGCACCGCTTGAAGAGCAACGCCGACCGGCCATGGGAATGCGCGCGAAAGGGGGGGGCGCCATGTTCGATTCAAAAAATATCGGTCGAGCGTCCAGCGTTCAACTCGGCAGGTACGTTGGAGAAAACGTTTCAAAAATTCCCCTGGACATAGTTCGACATGGGCGTCCAGGGCCTGGGGACCGGCGACGTGGGCGAACTCATACTGTTCTGCGGGGATTATATCTGGCGGCCTTGGAGGCGGCCTCGACCGCGCGGATCGCCAAGGACACGCCCATCACCCGCGACATGGTCGATCTGGACGACAACCTGGTCGTGCGCCTGCGTCAGGAGCAGGACAGGCTGCCGACCATGCGTTTCGTGGACGCCGGGCAGCGTCCTGCTCCATCCGATTTCAAACATCCGCAAACAACGCGATGACCTGGACAACGGGCAGGCCCTGAACGCCGCTGCCGAACCCGGGGAGCCTCCGTGCGTGCCCGTGGCGTCCGGCCTCCTGCGGCCAGGTCAATGGCGGCCCAGGGGCATTCGCGCCTGACCGCAGCCTGCCCTGGCCGTGACTGAACCCGTTCATGCCAATTTGTCCGATCCGTTCTCCAGTCCGGCCAGCAGTTCTTCGGCCTGACGGCGGATGATCGCATGGGCCTGATCGAGAGTCTCGAACAGGGACGCGTGCAGGGGCTGATCCGTGTCGATGCGGACCAGGGCCGGCCGCAGATGATCCGCGAAGGGGGTATGGGCCTTGCGCAAGTCCTCGAAATGCATCAACCGGGCGTTGGACATGCTTGGCGACGACTCTCTGGCCGCAAGCCGGTCCTTGATGGTTTCCGCCGCACAAACACATTCAACGAAGACCAGTCCGGCCTCGGTCTCGCAGGCCAGATCCACGGCGGCTTGCCGCCACCTCGACGCGGAAAAGGTCGCGTCCAGGGCCACGCCGTGGCCACTCTTCAGGTGTTCATGGGCCAGATTGAGCATCTTGGCGTAGACCCGGTCGCGCAGCACCGGCCGGTACTGCCCGGTATTGAACGGAACGGCCGCGCCGCTGACAGGGGTCGCATCGGGCCTGCGCAGGGCGTCGGACTGCAGCAGGGGCATGTTCAGGGCACTGGTCACGGACTCGGCCAGGGTTGACTTGCCGGACGCGGGCAGGCCGCAAAAGATCCACAGGGCAGGGCGGCCGAAGCAGAAGGCGTACAGGCAGGCCAGACGGAGATGAGCGCGCATGTCCCGAATCAGGCCGGCCTGACCGGTCGCGTCGGTCTGGTCCAGGGACAGGCCGGCGACCTTGAGCCGGACCACGGCCCGGTAGGCGGCGTAGAAATCGAGCAGGGCGTACATTTCAGGGTCGTTTGAGTGGCGAGCGTAGGCGGCCAGCAGGCGCCGCCGGACATCGCCGTGCCCACGGCGGTCCAGGTCCATGAGCAGAAAGGCCAGGTCCAGGGCCACATCCCCGTACCGGAAACGCTGGTTGAACTCGATGCAGTCGATGATCTGCACGCCAGCGTCGAAATAGACGTGCTCGGCGCGCAGATCGCCGTGTCCGTCACGGATCCGGCCGGCCTCGACCCGGCGTCGGAACAGGTCTTGATGATTTTTCCAGCAGGCCCGCCAAACCTCGCGCAAAAAGTCCCAGTCGTCCAGGTCCAGTCGGCCCGGAACAAGCGGCTCGATTTGTTCGAAATTTTCCTCCATGTTGGTCCGGATGACGCCTGGATGTCCGAAGACGTCGATGTCCGGGCCGCGCTCGGCTTGGGCATGGAACAGGGCCAGGGCGCGACCAAGGTCGGTGATGTGTTTGTCCGTGACGGCCGACGCTTCGAGCAGGGTGGCCAGGCTGGACTGATCCGGCAACTGCCGCATGCGCACCGCGTATTCGAGGACGGTGCCGCGACCGGTCATGGACAGATGTCCGGATTCGTTTCCTCTGATGGCGACCACGTCGTGGTAGACGCCACGGCTCAGGCGCTGGTTGAGGCGAACCTCCTCATGGCAGAAACGCTTGCGGTCTTTGAGTGTCCGGAAGTCGAGAAAGCCGAGGTTCCTGGGTTTTTTGAGCTTGTAGACCCAGTCCCCGGTCAAAAAGACGAGGGAGATGTGGGTCTCACGCACGTCGATGCCAGACACCGGGTGCGGGTAAAAACCCGGGTCGGACATGGCTTGGCGAATGCGTTCAAGGGGCGCGACGGCATGCATGGTTCAGCTCTGGCCTTTACGGGTTGGGGGATTTTCCCTCTGCATAGCGCACGAATCGGGAGACGGGCAAGCACGGCATGGCGCCGTGACCTGTCAACCGAGCCGCGCTGGCCTCCGTGTTGGAGAGTTCGCGGCACGCAGACCTGGTCGTGCGCCTGCGGCAGGAGCAGGACAGGCTGCCGGCCATGTGTTTTATCGATGCAGTGAGCGAGCCCCTGCCGCGACCAGCAGATCGAGCATTTCGTCCGGGTCCGACGAAATGACCACCGCGTCCCGGTAGGGACGTTTCATGAACCCTTCCTCCTGGGCCTTGGCCAGCATCGCCGTGAGCGGTTCGTAATAGCCGTTCACGTTCAGAAGACCGCAGGGCTTGGCGTGAAAGCCCAACTGCCCGAGGGTGCAGACCTCGAAGAACTCGTCATAGGTGCCGATGCCTCCGGGCAGAACCACGAATGCGTCCGCCAGGTCGATCATGAGGGTCTTGCGCTCGTGCATGGTCGGCAAGACATAAAGCCGGGTCAGTCCCCGGTGGAACTCCTCCTTGTCCTTCAGGGCCTGCACGGTGACGCCGATGATCTCGCCGCCGGCGCCAAGCACGCTTTCGGCCAGCCGGTTCATGAGACCTGTGCAGGAACCGCCGTAAACGCAGGTCATCCCGCGCCGGGCCAATTCGCGGCCCAGGGCCGAAGTCGCCTCCAAGTAGGCCGGGTGGTTGCCGGGGCTGGAGCCCAGGAAAACGCAGATCGATTTCAAGCTGTTTCCTCGCGTTGGATCGGTTGGGTCGGGAGCGTGTCGCGACAGGATGGTCTTGGACCACGCGCAAACCCGGTTTGGCAATTGGTTTTGAGCGTGGCCGGCTTTTTTTGTCAGGCGGCTATCTGACGGAACAAGGTGTTTTCGCGACGTCCTCGATGCACTCTCGAATGGTTGAGGTTCAGACGCATCGAGGTTCCAACGGTCAGCGCACTTCTCGAACTCAGGCCAGGGGTGTGTGGATCAGGATTCGCAGCTCGGCCCTGCGTGTTGTTTCCGGGTCGTTCGGGCAGAAGTGCTGCTCAGAATTTGGCTGACGGTACTCCCGTTCGAAGGGCAACGACTGCGATTCGCGCAGGGAAAAACTCGACGGTTTTTGCGGAAAACATTGGACTCCGTGCAATATTAGCGTATGTCCCTAACAAATTATTTTTATCATCAGTGCTCGCTATCCAACACCACGAGGAATATTTCATGGTAAATAAAGAAGTTCCAATCAACGCCCTTGAAGAAAGAGCTGTTCTTGAAGCCGTGAACCGGATTTTCCTGCAAGCCCTGACCTGCTCTTCAGAGAGAGATCTGGCCTTGGCTTGTCTCAATGAAGCGGAAGCACTCACCTCCAGCAAGTTCGGATTCATCGGTGAAATCAATCCCGTGGGCCGATTCGATACAATGGCCATGAGCAACCCGGGCTGGGACAACTGCGGGATAGACCATTCCCAGGCCGTGGGCCTGATCACGGACATGGAGTTCACTGGAATCTGGGGACATGTCTTACGGAGCGGACAGTCGGTGCTCGCAAACGATCCGGGCAACCACCCGGAGAGTTCCGGCCTTCCCAAGGATCACCCCCCGCTGAACAGCTATTTGGGCGTTCCTTTGATGCAAAACGGGAGAGTCACCGGCATCATCTCTCTGGGCAACAAGGAAGGCGGGTACAGCGAGGCCGACATGCGGGCGGTGGAAAAATTTGCCGTGGCGGTCGTCCAGGCCATGTACAGCAAACGCAATGAACTCAAGCTGGCCAAGCAGTCCCGGGAGATCATGGAGATCTCCACCCCCGTCATCCAGGTCTGGAAAGGCATCGTTGTCGCCCCGCTTATCGGCACCATGGACAGTGAACGAACCCGTCTCTTCACGGAGCGACTGCTCAACACCGTCGTAGCGATCGACTCCAAAGTCGCTCTGATGGACATAACCGCCGTTCCCATGATCGACACGCTGACGGCCCAGCATATCATCGAGGCCATTACCGCATGTCGACTCCTCGGGGCCGAGGTCATCCTGACCGGCGTTCGCCCCGAAATTGCGCAAACCCTGGTACATCTGGGCATTGATCTCACCGGCATGACCACGCGCTCTTCCCTGTCGGCAGGCTTCGCAGTGGCTTTGGAACGCATCGGACTGGCCGTCGTCCCCAGGGAGACAAAGGTATGAATTCTGCGAACTCACGGGAAACGGAAAGTGAAACCCTGAATTTCGAACTGGAGCAGGCACGCCGGACCATCTCCCGGCAGGCCCGCGATCTGACGAAGCGGAAGAAGGAATACGAATGCCTGTCAGCCATTGTCAGCCTGTATGAAGATGCGACGAAGGATCTCGGCGATGTCCTCGTCCAGGCGGCGCAGATATTGCCCTTTGGCTGGCAATACCCGGACATCGCCAGCGCCAGGATAACCTGCCTGGGACAGACGTATGTCAGTCCCGGATTTGCCGAGAGCCCGTGGTGTCAGAGCGCGGAACTGTTTTTCGAAGGTCATGCACGGGGACGTCTTGAAATTTTCTATGCCTGCGAACGCCCCGAGCAGGACGAAGGCCCTTTCCTGAAAGAGGAGAGAAGCCTCCTTGATGTCGTCGCATCCAGGCTCTCGCAAATGATCGAACTCAAGCTGATGGAAAAGGAACTTACGGATAGCAAACGGGAGCTTGAACGCAACCAGCAGATGTTCTCCTCCGTTTTCGACGGCATCAACGAAGTCATCTATGTCGCGGACATGGACACATATGAACTGTTGTACATGAACAAAGCCATGATAGACGCTTTCGGAGGACAAGTCGGCCAGCTTTGCCACAAGGTTCTGCAAAACCGTGAAACGCCCTGCCCATTCTGCACCAACTCCATCATCAGGGAGGAATACAGAGGCAGATCGCTCATTTGGGAATTCCAGAACATCAAGACCCAAAACTGGTATCGGTGCATCGACAAAGCCATCCCCTGGCCTGACGGCAGGGTCGTAAGATACGAAATGGCCATTGACGTAACGCAGGTCAAAGAGGCTGAAGCGCGCCTGCAGCGCCAGGCAGAGGCCATTCTCGAACTGTCCACCCCGATCATCCGCATCTGGGAAGGGATCATGGCGGCCCCACTCATCGGCACGCTGGACCCCCAGCGCGGGCAAAAGTTCATGGAACGCCTGTTGACAGAAATCACGGCCACGCAATCACCGTTGGCCATCATCGACATCACCGGTGTGCCTGAAGTGGACACCCTGGGGGCCCAGGCCCTGCTCGACACCGTCCGCGCCGCGCGCATGCTGGGAGCGGAGATCATCATCACCGGCATCAGTCCGGCCATCGCCACGACCATGGCCCGTCTGGGAATTGATATGCGAGGGCTGGATACCAGAAGCACATTGGCCCAGGGGTTGGAGCTGGCCTTGGACAAGACTGGCCGTGGCATCCATTCCATAACCGACAATGCGGAGAACGCGTCATGATCATCAACAACATGTCCGTGGTCAAAGTTCGCGACATTCTCCTTGTCACCATCCCCGGGGACCCCGACGACCAATCGGTCTCCGCCCTGCAACGGACCCTGCTGCAGGCCTTGGAAAAATACGAATCCAAAGGTGTCATTCTGGATCTTTCCCAAGTCAACACCCTCGATTCCTACTTTGCCCGCACCATTGTCGAGACGGCGCAAATGGTCGCGCTCATGGGAGGCCAAACCATTTTCGCCGGGATGCAGGTCGGCGTCGCCATCACTGCCACGCAACTCGGACTTTCCCTAGACAACCTCCAATCGGCCCTGACCGTGGACCTCGCCTTGGATGAGTTGGAAAAACCGGGGCCGAGAAGCGAGAGGAGCTGATGGACACGCAGGTCGGCCACGAGAAAGGAAAGATCCACATCAAGGACGAAAGCGGCCTTGTCTCCGTGCGGCAACAGGTCCGCAAGTGTTGCCTGGAGTGCTCCTTCGGCGACACGGACACAACCCGCATCGTGACCGCGGCTTCGGAACTGGCGCGCAATATCTACAGGTACGCGAAGACCGGCGAGATGCGATGGCGAGTGTTCTCGGGCAGCTGCGGCAAGTGCATTGAGCTGATTTTCGAAGACCATGGCCCGGGCATTGCCGACGTGAATCTGGCCATGCAACCCGGCTTCAGCACCTCAAGAGGTCTTGGCCTGGGACTGCCGGGAGCAAAACGGCTCATGGACGAGATGGACATCGTCTCGGCTGTCGGCGTGGGCACCAGGGTCACGGTCCGCAAATGCAGGGCCTAGTGCTTATGCAGGAAGAAAATGAACTCTGCGCACAGTCCGCACAACGCAGAAAATATCTGCGGATAGACTCAACCATCGATGTCTACGAAGCAGGGCGAACGGCCGGGATCATGGCCCGGGACACGGGCTTCAGGGTGGCCGATGCGCATGAGATCGCGCTGTGCGCGACAGAGCTGGCCATGAACATGGTTCTGCACGCCCAGGGAGGCGTGCTCACCGTGGACACGCGCCTCGATGGGTCCGCATCGGGCATCCGGATTGTGGCCGAGGATGATGGAAAAGGCATGGCCACACCCCTGGCAAGCATCGCGGATGGAAGCACCAGCCGCTCATCCCTGGGGTGCGGCCTGGGCACCGTGCAACGGCTGATGGATAGTCTGGACATCATTTCTCCGCGCTCCTCGGGGGGAGGTACATGCGTGAGTTGTTTCCGGTCCCTGCCACCCGACCTGGAACACATGCCCAGCCCCCTCGACATCGGCGTGGCATCCCGCCCCTGCCCAAGGTATCATCAGAACGGAGACGCGTATGTCATTCTTAAGGACGGGGGCTTCATCCTGGCGGGAGTCATCGACGGCCTCGGGCACGGCAAATTCGCGGCCAAAGCCTCCAGCGCGGCAAAGCATTATGTGGAGCGGCATGTTCATCTCGGACTGCGCGAAATCTTCACGGGCACTTCCAGGATCTGTCGTGGGACCCGCGGAGTGGCCATGACCCTGGCCCGCATCGACTGGAAACGTCGCAGCATGGAATTGGCGGGGACGGGGAATGTCGAGGTGCGCTTTCCTGTCGGGAGTCCACAGGGTTCTTTTGTTCCGCGCAGAGGCATTCTCGGCGTGGAGAACCCGCCCATTGTTCCGGTCACGATCACCTGGAGCGGGGTACTGGCCATGGTCATCCTTTCGGACGGCATCAGTTCGAGCTGGTCGAATTCCGCTCGCCAGTTCTCAAGCCAGTCTTCCGCCCAGGCAATTGCCGAGCATATGCTCAACTTCCATGCCCGGGACAATGACGACGCGACGGTTCTGGTCATCCTGGACACACGCAATGACGACCCCAAGAAACAGGACTGACCATGGCTGACGCAACATGCGAAGATACTCCGCAATGCAAGGAGGAGCTCAACCTCCTGCGGCGGCAATTGCAAACCGCGCACAAGGAATTGGACAAGACCAGCTCCGAGCTTTTGCAGTTGACCCTGGAACTGGACGATCGTGTCGAAGCACGCACCAAGGACCTGCGGGAATCCGAGGCCGAGCTGCGGAGGCACCGGGACCACCTGGAAGAACTGGTCCAGCAGCGCACCTCCGCGTTGAACATCGTCAATCTGGAGTTGGCTCGCAACCTGAATGAGCTGCGTGCTTCCGAAGCCCGTTTTGAGAGCCTGGTGCGGACCATCCCAGATATTGTCTACCGCATCAGCCCGGAAGGGCTTTTCACCTTTGTCAATGAAGCAGTGCAACGGCTTGGGTACGCTCCGGACGAACTTCTCGGACTACATTTTTCTTCGTTCATCCACTCCGCCGATGGGACCAGCATCGACCGCCCTACGATGCTGCCGCCCCTGTCTGGCAAGCAGACCGGCGCGGGCGGTGCACCCAAGCTGGTTGACGAACGCCGCACGGGAGACCGTAAGACCACGGCCCTAGTCGTTCGTCTCATTCCCAAGGCATCTGGGCGTTCAGCGTTCGGTCTGTTGAACTGCCTGGAAGAAAGGATCGAGGCGGAGATCAACAGCGCGGGTCTCCACGCGCCGGCAATGAACGGGAATCTGAAGTACATCGGCACGGTCGGCGTCATTCGTGACATCACCGAACGCAGGAAGATCGAAAGTCAGTTGCAGTGTGCGTACGCCACCCTTGAGCAGCGCGTGGTTGAACGTACCCGGGATCTTCAACGCGCCAACATGGCCCTGGCCCAATCCGAGAAGAATTATCGCGCCCTTTTTGACAATGCAGCGGACATCATCATGCTCGTTGGCCTCGATGGCCGCATCTTGGATATGAACCATACCGGAATCACGAAATACGGATACCCCCGAGAAGAAATCCTGCGGATGAATGCGCGGGAACTGCTCGCCCAGCACGAGTCCGAGGAGTTTGCAACCCACGTGCGGCAGGCTGAACGCTTTGGAAAACTTACGGTCGATTCGGAACACATGACAGCTACCGGGCATGTCTTCCCTGTCGAAGTCCGCATCCGGATAATTGAGTTCGAAGGCGTCAAGGCACTTCTGGGCCTCGTGCGAGACATGACGGCGCGCAAGGAAAATGAAAAGCGATTGCGTGACAGCCGCGAAATGCTGCAATCCATTCTAGATGGCATGGGGGCCGCTGTTTTCTATGTGGATCCCCGGCGCTATGTCATCACGGAAACGAATGTGGTCGGCCAAAAATTGTTGGGTATCCTCAGGGAAAACATCGTCGGTGCCCACTGCTGCACCCTGATCTGTCCGGACAAACTCGAAAGTCCGGGGAAATACTGCCCTCTCTTCGGAAGCAAGATTTTAAACACCGAAAAAAAACTGGAACTTCCCAACGGGCGGATCATTCCCATCATCAAAAACGTTCTGACCGCTGAGATTGACGGAGTTCCGCACAACGTGGAAATCATCTTCGACCTCAGCGAACGCAAGGAACTGGAGCGTCGTCTGGCTTTGGCCCAAAAGCTGGAGTCCGTCGGGCAGCTGGCGGCGGGCATTGCCCACGAGATCAACACCCCCATCCAGTATATCGATGGAAACCTTGAGTACATAGCGCGAGCGAATGCAAACATATCGGAACTGCTTGAACTCTTTGCCCGGGCCATGGAAGATACATCGCCGGAGCAGGGGACGGTCCTGCGGCGGCAGGTCAGAGAGATGATGGATACGTTTCGGTCGGAAAATGTAATGGAGGAGTTGAGCGGCGCCATCAAGGATTCTAGAAGCGGCATCGAGCAGGTGGCGTCCATTGTCCGGGCCATGAAACGCTTTTCCCATCCCGGCGGGGAAAGCAAATGCTGCGTCGATGTAAATTCGAGCATACAGAGCGCCATCACAGTCTCCCGCAACGAATGGAAATACTCTTCCCGAATGCAAACGGACCTCGCGGAAGACCTGCCCATGCTCTGTTGCCACCCAGGAGACATCAACCAGCTTCTCCTGAACATTCTTGTCAACGCGGCCCATGCCAACAGCCAGCGGCATAAGGACGGCAATATGGCCGGGCTCATCAGGGTGACCTCGAAACACTCGGATGGCAACATCGTCATAACCATCGAGGACAACGGAACGGGGATACCGCTCTCAATCCAGAACAAGATTTTCGACCCATTCTTCACTACCAAAGAAGTGGGCAAGGGTACGGGCCAGGGCTTGGCTATCGCCCACGACATCGCGAGCAAGCATAACGGCTTCATCTCGTTCACCTCTGTCGAGGGGCAGGGCACAACATTCACGATCACGATTCCTTTGACCGAAAATGAAGCATCATCCTCCAAACCTTGATCAGGGATGTTAGCCGTGAACAGTCAAGATGTACAAATTCTGATTGTCGACGACGACGAAATCAATCTTCTGGTAGCCAGTAGGCTTCTCGCCACGTTGCCAGGAATAGCCTTCCAGACCGCCACTTCAGGTTCCGAGGCGCTTGAAATGGCTGTTTCAGGAAATTTCGGAGCCATTCTTCTCGATATCCTGATGCCAGGCATGGACGGCCTTGAAACAGCCAAGCGCTTGCATGAACAAATGGGAAAAGAGACCCCGCCAATCCTCTTTCTCACAGCCCTGGACGATACCAAGCAGTTGAGCGACCAGGGATTTGAATCGCATTGCGTGGATATTATCTTTAAGCCCTTTGACCCCCATGTATTGAAGGCCAAGCTCAGCATCTTCGCAGAAATGCACCGTCAGCGCTCGCTCCTCAAGAAAAACATGGACCAGGTTCTGCAACACGCCCAGGAACTCAATGAATTTCTGGCCGGAGCTCGGGATATCCTCAATCACCGGGACTTCAACACGGCGGTGCGGAGCATTTTCGATCGCTGCAAGAAACTCATCAACGCTCAGGGCGGGTACGTCGCCTTGCTCTCCCCGGATGGCCAGGACAATGAATTTTTGTTTCTGGACAACGGGGGGCTGCCCTGCACGGCGCCCCCCGAACTACCGATTCCCATCCGCGAACTGCGCGAGATTGCCCATCGAGAACGGCGCGCTGTGTTCGACAATGACGTCGATATCGGCAAGGGGAAAGCATTTATGCCTGACGGCCGTTGTCCCATGGAGAACGTGCTCTTGGCTCCCCTTGTCCTGGACGGAAGAGCCCAGGGCCTGCTTGGTTTTGCCAACAAGCCAGGGGGATTCTCCGAGAGGGAAGTGCGAATCGCCACCACCTTTGCCGAATTCGCGGCTCTGAGCCTGCACAATTCGCAGACTTTGGAGCATCTTGAATTCATCAACCATCATCTGGCCCATGCCCAGGCCAGCGCGAAAATTGCGTCCTTCGAATGGAGCCAGTCGGCCCGCCGCCTGTACTTGTCCGACACCCTGCCAAAACTGCTGGAACTCTCGTCCCTGAACATCTCTGAACTCTTCGAGACGCTTAACGCCTGCGTCGTTCCTGCTGATCGCCCACAGTTTAGAGAGGCTTGGGAGCAAGCTCTGAACGGAATCGCCTCCGGGGCAACCCTCCGGATTTCCACCAACAACAGCATACGCGTGCTGCACCTTGTACTCGGCCCGTCGAACACGCATCAAGGCACTTCCAGGACCATCTATGGCACGTTCCAGGACCTGACCGAACAGATCAGCAGCCAGCAGAAAGCGCTTCAGCATGAGAAGCACCGCGCCCTGGGGCAGATGGCCGGCGGCGTTGCCCATGAAATCAATACTCCGCTGCAGTATCTCTCCAACAATCTTAACTTTTTGCAATCTGCCTTCGAGATTCTCACGCGTCCTGGAGTCGAACCCGACGAGGGGCTGCTGGCGGACGTTCCCCACGCCATATCAGACAGCCTCAGTGGGGTAAGCCACATCGCGGAGATCGTTCAGGGTATGCTGCGCTTGGCCCAGCATGACGCCCCGGGCTCATCACTGTGCGACCTCAATCAGATGACGCGGGATTGCGTTGCCCTGGCGCGTACGCAGGCCAATACAGACGTCGCCATCATCCTGGAACTGGCCCCGGAAGCGCCGAAGGTGTGGTGCCGAAAAGCCGACATCAGCCATTGTCAGTTCGGTCTGATTCTCAATGCGTTAGATACCATGACAACCAACAACCCAAGTGGACACATCACGGTCTCCACCTCTATGGATGACAAATTCGCGTACTTTTCCGTACACGATGAGGGCGGTGGAATTCCTGAATCAATACAGCACCGTATCCTGGAACCTTTTTTCACCACCAAGGACGTCGGCGAGGGCATCGGCATGAGTCTGGCCACGATCTATTCCGTGATCAGGTCGCACCATGGAGATCTCACCTTTTCCTCGATCCCGGGAAAAGAAACCACGTTTTTCATGAGCCTTCCGCTGAGCACTCTCACATGACAAGTGGAGAAAAAAACATGCGCGATAGAATACTCTTTGTTGATGACAATCAGGCAATTCTGGATTCGTACCGCAGGCAGCTCTCCCCGCATTTCAACGTGTCCGTCGCCCTGGGAGGTGAGCATGCGCTGAAGGCCATAGACACCGAAGAGGCGTTCAAGGTCATCGTCTCGGATTTGAAAATGCCGGGAATGGACGGTGTTGAACTGCTAGAAAAAGTCAAAATACTTATTCCTGAAACTGTGCGTATTCTGCTGACCGGGCATGCTGATATGGAAAGCGCACTCAATGCGGTGAATCGTGGGGCAATTTTTCGGTTCCTCACCAAGCCGTGTCCTTCAGAGCAGCTTTTGAATGTCCTGCATGAGGCATTGGAGCAGTATGAATTGGTACAGGCTCGTAAGGAAATGCATTCCTTGAAGAAATTCAAGAGGGCCATGGAGGGCGTCATATCGGGATTTTCCACCATTCTTGAAGTTCGGGATCCCTATACCGCCGGTCATCAAAAACGTGTGGCCGAAATTTCCTGTCTCATCGCAAAGAAAATGAATTTCCCGCAGGATCAGATCGATGCCATGCGCATCGCCGGCATGCTCCATGACATCGGAAAGGTTTCGGTTCCATCTGACTTCCTGAACAAACCAGGTGTGTTGAAAAGGGAAGAGTTCGACGTCATCAAGATGCACCCAGGAATAGGTGCCGACATCCTCAAGCATGTCCAGTTCGATTGGCCCATAAGTGATATCATCCGTCAACATCACGAACGTCTCGACGGATCGGGTTATCCGCAGCATCTTCGGGGAGAAGAAATTCTTTTGGAGGCGCGCATCCTTGCCGTGGCCGACGTGCTCGACGCCATGAGTTCGCATCGCCCATATCGGGCGAGCCTTGGCCTGGATGCCGCCATTGCCGAATTGAGATCAAAGGAGGGCGTGCATTTTGATCCGTCCGTGGTGCGGGTATGCTTGGAAATTCTGCGCGACGAGCACGAAATTTCCAGTCTGTATCAGTAGCGTTGCCCGAGACATTGCCGGGCTTGCGGCATTTGTTCAGGCACATCGATCCCGCCGTCTCGCGCCCATGAAAAATCATGATTGCTGCTGCAAAGATGAAATTTGGCCAAAGAAAGACGTCACTGCATAAAATCGTCATCCCCTTGAAAAAGGGGATCCACGCATTTTCAACTACCTTAAAAGACATGGATTCCCGCCTGCGCGGGAATGACGCCCAGGCTCTTTCACGACTTTTTGCAGTGGAGTCAAAGAAATCAGAACATTGGCTGGGAGGAATTGCTCAAGCATCCTCTGAAAATCTGAAAATTTAAGATTGGAACTCTACTTTCTGGCCGGCCCGGATCCAACGCCTGGTCCGGCGGTTTTCGGAAGTTTGAAGAGATCCCTGGCATTGTCCTCGAACACGGCTTGGTGGTCGGCGTCGTCAAACAGTTGCCGTACGAAATTCGGGTAGACATCCATCGGGCTCAAAGGCCAGTCGGTTCCGTACAGGAAGCGATCCGGACGCTCTGTGTATTCGATGGCATGGCGCACGCGTTCTACAGTGCGTCGCAAGTACCCGGAAGCGGTGATGCGTGCGAAACGGGCCGCGTCGCCAACAAGAATGGCGGAAACATCGGCCCACACGTTATCGTTCTTATATATCACTTCGGCCGCGTCCATGCACCACGGATTTCCGAAGTGCGCCATGACAAATTTTACGTTGCGATGTTCGACCGCCACCTCGTCGATCAGGAGCGGGTGTGCATACTTGACTTTGGCCAGGGTGGACCAGTTGTCTCCGGTGTGGAAGATGAACGGCACGTCATATTTAGCGGCCAGTTCAAAGTAGGGGCGATAACCGGGGCCGTCCGGCCACTGGTAAACATAGCCGAGGTACCCCTTCAGGGCAACCACCTGGCCTGTGCGGAGTTGCGACTCGACCCGTTGCAGGTAGTCCGTGTCCGTCCGGGTGGGGTTCGCAATACCAATCGGATAGAGGTTGGGGACGTACTGGGCGACGCGGAGCGTCGAGGCGATGCCGAGAGGGTCTTCAGTCCAGTCGGAGAAGTGCCCCATTCCACAGGCCGCGACAGTCCCCGATTGCCGCATCTGGCCGCGAAGCAAGTCCGCTATCGACTCTGGCGATCCGTCTAACGAATCGGAAAGCGTCTTCATGCCAGGAAACTGCGGGTTCGCCACGTGGATGTGCATGTCGATCATGGGGTATCCTTTCACGCTGAAAGTAAAGGGTTGCGTCTGTCAACGACTAAACCGCCTCTGTTTTTTCCATCGACTGAGGGGAAGCCTGGTAGGGCGGACACCGGGATCATTTCTCAAATCAAGGATCTTGACTCCATCATCCGGATCGTGCTCCGAACCTGAGCGTATCAGCGAATGTTGCTACAAAAAAATCTGCTGTGACCGCAAGTGCATATTTTGCAATGCATATTTCAATATAATGCGGATGGAAATACGTATGTGAGCCTGTCAAAGAAGTAAATCTTTTGTCGCAACTCGACATGTCTTAGTCAGTGGCATCTTATGTACAATCCACAGGCTGGAATCGAAATTTAAGCCATTTATTTTGACGCAGGGCAAAATTGAAAATACCAAACAATGGGTACAGTCAATCATTGGTAAAAATCAAAATTATGACTGGCACGGGACACATCAATTTAATTGCCAGCATCGCAGCCTGCTGGTATGTGTATGAGGCTTGAGTAATGCGCTCATGGCCGGAGGGGAAATTTCTTCGCGGTAATTCATCGAAAGATCACCTGTTTTCAGGCCGACACAACCCATGCCAAGGATTTATTCTCGCCCATGACGTCGCCCTGGTGAACGCGATGCGGGTAGGCAGCAAATTTTCCATGCATCAAATGAGACACCACCATGGACACCCAGAAAACTGCTAACAAATTCGGAACATTTGGCGGTGTATTCACTCCCAGTCTGCTGACCATCCTCGGAGTCATCATGTTCCTGCGTTTCTCCACAGTGGTGGGCTACGCAGGTCTGTGGAACACGCTGGCAATCCTGGCTGCAGCCAAGGCCATCTCTTTCATCACGGCCATGTCCATCAGTTCCATCGCGACCAACATGCGGGTTCAGGGCGGAGGGGCCTACTTCCTCATCAGCCGTAGTCTCGGGGTGGAGTTTGGCGGAGTAATAGCGATTTTTTTCTACATCGCCCAGGCCGTGGCCGTGACCCTGTATGTCGTCGGTTTCACCGAGGCCCTCTTTTCAGCTTTTCCCGACATGGATGTTTCTTTCCGCACCGTGGCCACAATCACAAACTGCCTGGTCTTTGGCTGCGTCTACATCGGCGCGGGCTGGACGATCCGGCTTCAGTACGCGATCCTGGGCATCCTCCTCGTATCCATTGCGTCGTTCTATGCCGGAGCCCTGACAGCCTTCTCCCCGGAGATTCTCCAGGCAAACCTCGCTCCTTCATGGCAACCCGGCCGGACATTTTTCCCTGTCTTCGCCCTCTTTTTCCCCGCCGTCACGGGCATCATGGCCGGAGTCAACATGTCCGGGGATCTGCACGCACCCAGTCGCTCGATCCCCAGCGGAACATTCCTGAGCATCGCGGCATCGGGAGCCATCTATCTCGGCATAGCCCTTCTTCTTGCTGGCAGCACCCCCCGTGCCGAGTTGCTCGGCGAAGGGTTTGTCATGAAGGACAGGGCGCTGTATCCTGCGCTGATCTATGCGGGCGTGATTTGCGCGACCCTGTCGTCGGCCATGGGGAGCATGATGGGCGCGCCACGAATTCTGCAGGCCTTCGCCCGCGACAATGTGTTCCGACGCCTCCGCTGGTTCGGCACGGGCAGCGGACCCGCAGGCGAGCCCCGCAGGGCGGTGGTGCTGACGTTCCTCATCGCCCAGGCAGGCATATTGGCCGGCGATCTCGATACCGTCGCGCCGATCATTTCCATGTTCTTTCTCTTGACCTACGGCACCATGAACCTTGCATGCTGCTACGAGGGCTTCATCAAAAATCCGAGTTTTCGTCCCACGTTCAAGTTCAACCACTGGACCTTGTCCCTGGTCGGGGCCGCCGGATGCCTTGGCGTCATGTTTCTCATCAATGCGACGTGGGCGGTGGTGGCCATCATGCTGGCCACGGCCCTGTACTATCTGATCGCCCGGGCCGAAATCGAGGTCAAATGGGGGGACGTGGAAAGCGGCTTGGCCTACCACAGGGCGCGCAAAGCCCTCCTCCGGCTTGAGCGCGAGCAATACCATCCCAAGAATTGGCGTCCGTCCATACTTGTCCTGGCCGGAGGCCCCAAAAATCGTCTCCATCTCTGGAGGTACGCGTGCTGGTTCACTGCGGGCAGGGGCATCGTCTCCATCGGACAGATATTGCGTGGCAAGCTCGAAGATCTCCTCGAACGCCGTCATGAGGCGGAAAAAATTTTGCGCAACGCCATACGCAAAGAAGACATTGCCGCTTTTCCGGTTGTGGTCGTCGAGGAAAACATTCATTCCGCGATCAAAGCCCTCCTGCAATGTCACGGTTTGGGCATGATGCGGCCCAACACCCTCTTGCTGGGCTGGAGCGAAGACCCCGTCAGTGAAAATTTCTTTTACGAATCTCTCTGCACTGCCAAGAGCATGAAACGAAGCCAGATAATCATAGCGTCTGAACTTGAAGAGCACGGAACTGTTCCAGAGGGCTTCATAAACATTTGGTGGTCCAGTCAGAAAAACGGCGAACTGATGCTTCTGCTTGCATACTTGCTGAACAGCAACGAGGACTGGAGCGACAGGAGCATTCGTATCATACGGCCGGTGGCTGAGAAGGCCGACATCGAAAACATCCACAGGGAGATGGATGAGATCCTCGCACACGCCAGAATCAAGGCGGAGGTTGTCATCATTCCGACGGACTCGCCGCTCGAAGCGGTTCGCCAGACAATGCAACCTTCGGCAATCCTTCTGGCCGGCTTCACGCCTCCCGACGACCCTTCTGGTTGCGCGAATATTTCACAGCTTCGCTCAACCATAGACCTTCCCGGGGATATAGTCCTTGTGTACAACGCAGGAGACGCTTCAATTCAAGTTTGAGTAAGGATCCCGCCCCAGAGGGACGGGATTCGAGAGGTGCCTTATCGGCAATGCTGCTGATCCAAGGCACAACTTTCCTGGAGTCAGCTGTTCGGTTCAGTCGCATGCAACTCGCGCAGGGCTTCCATGAAACGTGCTTGCAGTTTGCATTTACTGCGCGAGTCCTCCCATCGTCGGATGGTGGCCGGACTTGCTCCGATGCGGGCGGCGAATTCGTCAACGGTCAGGTTCAGCTTCTTCCTCAGCTTCCTGATGTTCGGTCCGGTGGGGCTGAAGGACTTTGGCGCGGGCTTGGTCGTGGCGTGCCGAGGTTTCGAGCCGGTCTTGGCCGATGGCTGCGCCTTGAGCGGTGCGGATTGGGGTGGTCTTGGCGCAGTCGCGTCGATGTCGCGGGGCAAAACAGGCTCCAAGTCCACCTCGATGCCGAAAAGATCTGCCAGATCCGCGTCGGCCAGGGTGTCCGGCCTGGACGCATCGCCGGTCATCAACCCGATAGGCGCGGTGATCAGTTCCTGTGGGTCCACTCCGCGCAGGGTGAAGAGCAGGCCCGGGTCCGAATCCAGGCGATGCCCGACCCCGTAGAGCACAGCGGCCACATGCTTGCACATGGTGGCCCAGTCCGGGCAGGAACAGTCGAGCTTCATCTCGCCGGGCTGCGGGAAGAGCCCTTCAGTCCTGTGCGCGACCACGGCCATGACCTCGGCCGAGAGCCTGCCCTGGAGCAGTTCGAGCAGGGAGCCGACCTGGCCCGTGCAGCGGCTCTTGGTGGCCGCCCATTTGGCCGGAGACAATTTGGCGACCGCGATGCGCACGGTGTAGAGTTCCGATCCGCTGACCTTGGCCAGGATTTCTCCTTCCCGGATTTCCAGATGGCAGACCGATCCGTTGCGGACATAGGTCCGTCCGCGCGGCAGGCGGTTTTCATAGTCGGAAAAAGACTCAAGGTGCGTGCACCACGCCTTGCCCCAGAAGCTGCGCGCGATGGTCCGGCCCGCGATTTCCACGGGCATGACGCACTGGCCTTTCCTGCGCAGTTTTTCCATCTCCTTTTTGGCGTCGGCCTTGCGTTGACTCTCGGGCACATAGGGCGTCCATCCAAAGCGTGGCATGGGTTTCTCCTTACTGGTCCGCTGCCTTGGAAAGGTCGAGCCGGACCAGATCGATCAGTTCGGCGTCGGACAGTTCCGTCAGCCGGATTTCTTCATCGGCGCCGAGGAGGTTCTCGGCCAATGCCTTCTTGCCTGCGATCATGAGATCGATTTTTTCCTCGATGGTCCCCGTGGTCACGAACTTGTGCACCAGCACGTTCCTGTGCTGGCCGATGCGGAAGCAGCGGTCCGTGGCCTGGTTTTCCACGGCCGGGTTCCACCAACGGTCGAAATGGATGACATGGGAGGCCGCCGTGAGATTGAGGCCCGTCCCGCCTGCCTTGAGGGACAGGACGAAAAAGGGCGGGCCGGCGTCGCTCTGGAATTCCTGGACCAGGCCGGCGCGTTTCGTGATGGCCGTGCCGCCGTGCAGGACCAGGCCGGGGCGTCCGAAGATGGCGGAGAGGTGGTCGTGCAGGGCCGGGATGATCTCCCGGAACTGGGTGAAGACGAGGGCCTTTTCCTGGCGTTCGGCCAGCTCCTGGGCGATTTCGGCCAAACGGACGAATTTGCCGCTCCTGGCCGGTGCGAAATCCCCCTGGCCCGTGAACTGGGCCGGGTGGTTGCAGATCTGTTTCAGGCGCATCAGGCTTTGCAGGACCAGGCCCCGCCGGGCCATGGGGTCCACGTCCCCGTTTTTGGCAAGACCCTGCTCCATGGATCGTACCACGAATTCGTAGTGCCTGATCTGGTCCCGGCTCAGGCCGCAGTAGCGCACTGTCTCGGTCTTGTCCGGAAGGTCGGCGATGATGGATCTGTCCGTCTTCAGGCGGCGCAGGATGTATGGGGCGACCAGCTTGCGCAGGGGGGTCAGGGGGCTGGGCCTGTTCTCGCTGTCCTTCAGAAAATTCTTGAATTGCGTGGTTGTGCCGAGCAGGCCGGGATTCAGGAAATCGAACAGGGACCACAGGTCGCCGACCCGGTTTTCCACCGGCGTCCCGGTCAGGGCGATGCGGGCCTTGGCCTTGAGACGCCGCACGGCCTTGCTCTGCTTGGTGGAGTGGTTCTTGATGGCCTGGGCTTCGTCCAGGATGACCAGGTTCCAGTTGTGTTCGGCCATCCATGGCGTGCGGTCGACCAGGGCGTAGGTGGTCACGACCAGGTCGATTCCCTCCGTGGCCTGGGCCGGACTGAGGGCCAGGTCGTCCAGATCCTGCCTGGACGTTTCGGCCGGGTGGGCGAAGAGCAGACGCAGTCTCGGGGCAAAGCGCTCGGCCTCGGCCCGCCAGTTGCCAAGCAGCGAGGCCGGGAGAACCAAGAGAGACGGGCCGGCGTTCTGCTCCCGGAGATGATCGAGCACGGTCAGCACTTGCAGGGTCTTGCCCAGACCCATGTCGTCGGCCAGGCAGGCGCCAAGGCCCAGCTTGGACAGGAAATGCAGCCAGGCCGCGCCTTCGTGCTGATAGGGGCGCAGGGTCGCGGCGATGCCTGCGGCCATGGGCTTCTCCAGCCGGGCCGGATGGCGCAGACCATGCAAGATCTCGCGCAGGGCCTGACCGCTGACGACATCGCTCCAGTTCCGTTCCTCCTCGGCCATGGACTGGGCGCGCAGGTCGGGGCTGGTTCCGGCCAGAAGGCGCATGCCCTGAATGAAGGACAGGCCGTCGCCGGCTTCCCGTTCCACGGTTCGCCAATGCTCCAGTGCCTGGCGCAGCCGCTCGCGGTCCACCTCCACCCAGGTTCCCTTGAACAGCACCAGCCCGTCCCCGCCCGCGAGGAGGGCTTCCACGTCTTGTGGCGAAAGGGGCGTGCCATCCAGGGTCACGCTGACATGGAAGTCGAGCAGGGATTCGACGCCAAGCAGCGGACGGCTGGACTCGCCGATGACCACGCCGACCTTGGGCCTGGTCCGCCTTTTCCACCAGTCCGGCACGCGCACCACAAGGCCGCTGTCCTCCAGAGGCGGGATGGAGCGCAGCAGCGTGTAGGCGCGCTCGGTCGGCCAGGCCATGGGTCGGTAGATATCGCCGTTTTCGACCATGACCCGCACCCAGTCGCAGCGTGCGGCCGCTTCCTGGATGGGTGTGAGCAGCTTGACCAGGGCCGGTTTGTTCCGGGTGCCGGCATGCAGTTCCAAGGCCTTGCGCAACGGCAGATGGCGGATCTGACCGTCAGCTCCCACGCCGGAGGTGAAGCTGGCCATGAAGGCGAAGGGCTGGTTTGGATCGCGCGGATTTTCGGCCAGATGAAAGGTGACCCGGCCCACGGCGTTCCAGCCCGGGGCGCGCTTGCGCAGGAAGTGCTCTATGCCGCCGTCCCGAGCCATGGCTTCCTGGCCCCAATCGACCAGGCCGGACCATATCGCTTCCAGCATGTCGACGCGCAGGTATTCGCCGCCGGGCATGGGCGGAGCGTTCTCGACCCATCCCTCAAACTCGTCGCGGGTTGGGGGGTCGGGAATGGTCTGGCTTTCGGGGAGATGGCAGACGGCGGTCAGGTAGCGTGCGGTCACGCCGGCCCAGAAGCGGACCGCTCCGTGAAATGTCAGGCCGTCGCGGCGGGCGCCAAGGCAGAACAGGCCCTCGCGCCAGTCCGCCGCGAACCGGGCGGCCAGGTCTTGTGCCGCAGGGGATGCGTCGGCTTCGGCGAGATCAAGGGCCAAGCGTCCGGACGGGGTCAAACGGATGGTGGTCATGGGCCGGCTGCGTAGCAGTAAAGTTCCAATAAACCAAGCACGAGCGGCGGGGTGCGTTTTGGGCCAGTGCAACGGTTCTTGGGCTTGGGGCCTGTGCGGGGGACGTCCGAAAGGGTGGGTCTTGCCGCGACCACTTTTCGATGCTCTCAAGCCTGGAGAGTCAAATGGTTCCCATATGGGGAACTTTTAATTGACAAGTAAGTTGGGAACTCTTAGGTGAAGAGCGTGAACATACTCAGCCGAAAAACACTGAACTGCTACTGTGAGCATTATGCTGATGCGAGGGGTAGCCTTCTGTCTTGGTATGATCTGGTCTCGAAGAAGCGGTACGCAAATCATGCTGAGTTGAAAGAGGATTTCCCCAGTGCTGATCAGGTCGGCGACAACAGGTATGTTTTCAATATAAAAGGAAATCATTTCAGGTTAATTGTTTGGATTCGGTTTGAGGCGGGCCAAGTGCTCGTGAAGTGGTTTGGCGCCCATGCCGAGTATGACAGAATAAAAGCAGCAGAGGTGAAGTATGATGATCCGTGCCATTAAGACAGACGCTGACTACGAAGCTGCGCTGGCCCGGGTCGAAGAAATTTTCGACTCGGAGCCCGGTAGCCCTGAGTTTGACGAACTGGAAGTCTGGGGGACTCTCATTGGCGCATATGAAGATGAGAACCACACTGTTCCGCCGCCAACTCCGCTTGAGGCTATTGAATTTGCCATGGACCAGCGGGGACTGAAGCAAAAAGACCTTGTTCCGTTTATTGGTTCAAAAAGCAAAGTGTCCGAGGTGCTGGCTGGAAAAAGAAAGCTGACACTGAAAATGATACGTGCGTTGCACGAGGGCTTGGGTATTCCCGCTGACACTCTCCTGAAGGAGGCGGGTAAAGAATTGCCCGAGACCTTGGCCGACGTTGATTGGGGGAAATTCCCTGTAAAGGAAATGGCCAGACGTGGTTGGCTTAAAGATGGCGAAGACTTGATTGACAGGGCCGAGGAGGCTGTGCGTAATCTCATGGCTCGGGTCGGCCAACCTGACTGCCTGCCTACGGCGTGCTATCGTTGCGGCATTTCCAGGACTGCTGCCGACATTGATATGTATGCTGTTCAGGCTTGGCTGCTGGGGGTCCAGCTCAAGGCGCAGCATCTTGAAACAACGGGTATCTACGAGGGCAATCTGGATGAGACCTTTTTAAGCCGCTTGGCCAGGCTGAGTATGTTTCGTGATGGCCCGCTGAAAGCCGTTGAATACCTCAGCTCAAAGGGGATCAAGCTGATTGTTGAACCACATTTTCCTCATACCAGGTTGGACGGTGCTGCCATTCTTCAATCTGGCGTGCCGGTCATCGCACTGACGTTGAGGCACGACAGGATCGACAATTATTGGTTTACTTTGCTTCATGAATGCGCCCATGTGATAAAACATCTTTCGAAAGATAACAGCCTTATCCTCGATGATTTTGAATCTGAAGCTGTTGATGAAAGGGAACATGAAGCTAATTTACTTGCAAGGGATGCAGTTGTTCCCATTGATGTGTGGGAAAGCCACAAAATATCGAAGGTGAGGAATCCAAAGAAAGAGCACGTTATCAACTTGGCAAATCAGATGGAGATTCATCCTGCATTGGTTGCTGGGCGTATCCGATATGAACGAAAGCAATACAATATTTTTTCAAGCCTTATCGGCAATCGAGAGGTGCGAAAACTATTTGTTTAAAATTTTTTTTAGAGTATGTTTGAAAATTTCATCAAATACTGCAAGTGTGAGAAAGCAAACGCAGCCTTCGCCAAGAGAGCACCATTTCTACGTTTCAATTGCCAAGTTCCTTTTCCACCATCCGGAGCATGGCATCATATCAGTGCGGGACCCTATCAAGATCAGAGATGCGGGTAGATACGGGCTCAGCCCCCTCATACTCTATGGTTTGACTGTTGCCGGGTTGCCCATCAGGTGGATGACCTTCACTCCAGCCGATCAACCCCGGGCTTTCCGGGATGTCCTCTTGGAGGCATGGCGAAACGCCGAGGGCCTGCGTGGCCGACCGGACTTCCTGCGGGTCAACCGCCACCTCGCGGCTGCCAGCAGCGGGCTGGCAGGGGAGATGGATCAAATCGGAGTACGGGTCGAGGTCGCCGATGCCAAGGAAAAATCGCTCCCAGCTTCCCTGCGTTCAGCCCAGGACGCCAGCAGGTGGCTGCTGAGGAAGCACGACGGAAATGACAGGTCTCTTACAGGGTCCATCCAGGACCTGTGCCGGTACGCTCAAGTTGACCACGATTTTCGTGTCAGAGGTGGCTTCAGAGGCGTGAACAGCCGCGAGGTTGAACACAGAATACAAGAGTGGATGGCCCTGCCAACGCAAGTACCGATGCCGACGGTGACCGGTGGACTCGACTGGGAACCCGGCCCATGGCTGTCATCCTGGGAAACATCTCTGCCGCCAGAACAGCCCCGATATTTCAACTTCGATGGTTTTGATGGCAGTGTCTGGTTGCTGACAGGTGAGAACGCGCAGGAGGATATTGTCGAGGACGACGATTTATGGGCCCACAGCGACCATGACAACGAGGCCGAGATCGTCAAGAATCTCGTGGCGTGCTGGCCAAATCCACCTGCCGAGATTGCCAGGTGTGCAGGGATCACCCTGCGGGAACTTCAATGGTTCACCTTGGGGAAGGCGTCCCTTGGCCGGCATGCGCGTTTTGGCCTGGAAGCCTTGCTCGGCATCGAATACGACGAAAGCATGGGCAGATATGTTGAGGCCGGGCCTTGTGTCCTGATGGCCCGCAAGCCGCTGGCCCTCAGGGAAGTCTATGAAGGCATTTCCTGCGGTGGAGATGCATGTCCCTGTGAGATCGTCCCGCACCAGGGAGTCGCCGACCCAAGCTGGAGATACGTGTTGATCGAAACGTATGGAAAGCCCCCGAGCATAGTCATGGCACCTCGTGGAGCAAAGATCACAGAGCGCCTTCCAAAATTGCTTATGAATTATGACGGCGTCAGGGCTGTCGCTCCGGAGTTCTACCGGGATGTCGTTTCTACCTGCGCCAGGGCCTGCCGCGAACCTGCCGCCAACATCCAGGAGATGAAAGACTTTGTAAAACGCTATGAGGCGCACTGGGCAGATTGCGCCTGGAAGCCGGAGTAAACCTGTCTAGTTGGGTTAAAACGCGGGATTGATGCTTTGGGCTAATCATGCGGCAGCGAGGATCGGAGCATTTGAGTCGTGCTCATTGGCCGAATTGTCTTTGGGGTGATTCAACGCTGCGTGCGGGCTGGGGGACAGGCGGGGACACGTGAGGTGAAAATAAAAGGACTTAAGCTAACCAGCCTAAGTCCTTTATTATTTATGGTAGCGAGGGAGGGAATTGAACCCCCGACACTGCGGATATGAGCCGCATGCTCTAACCGTCTGAGCTACCTCGCCATGCGTGTTCCGGGCCCCCCCGGAAAGCGAAGTCGGTTAATATAGAGGGGGGATGCAAATGGCAAGCACTTTTTTCAATGTGCCGTGTTGATCTGGATTTGCCTTTGGCCTGGAAATCGGATAGATAGCCGTCATTTAACAGGGCAACATCCAGTCCAGTCAGATCACCGCTGTCAGGATAAACCCAGGAGGATCACAATGGCTCATAACCTGCGAGAGCACATCCGCAAAGACTGTCTTGTGCCTGTCCGTTTCAATTACGAAGGGCAGAAAAAGACTCATTACGCCCGTCTGATCAATTATGGCGATGGCGGGATGTGTCTTAAAACTCGGATTCCGGTCAAACAGAATGCCAAACTGGAGCTCTCTTTGGAAGGCTATTCACCCAGGGAATCATCTCTGGGGTCATTCGATCGCTATCCGGTGGCTGTCTGCTGGAGCCGGGAAATCCCCGAGAGGGGGCTGCCCGTCTATGAAACTGGGCTCAAATATCGCGGATAGGGCCGGAATTTCCGGCCCTTTTTCAAGCCACCGCAGGCCGATGGAGAACGTTTGACGAAACGTTTTTCATGGATGCCGTTCCGGTCATAACCATGGCCTGCGTCAACTCGGTGCGCAGGGTTTCGGCATAGGCCGTGACTCCTTGCGTCAGACCTCCCATGGCCGCGATGGAAAAGGGCCTTCCAATCATGACCGCGTCTGCTCCCAGGGCACACATCTTCAGGATGTCAGCACCGGTGCGCACCCCTCCGTCAACAAGAATGCTTATTTTCCCCCGCAATTGCGCAGCGATTTCTGGTAGCACATCTGCGGTGCCCGGGGTGTGATCCAATACCCGGCCGCCGTGGTTGGATACAACGACGGCTTCGGCGCCAGCCTGCATCGCGAGGTTCGCGTCCTCCACGGTCATAACTCCTTTGATGATGAATTTGCAGCCTGCCTTGGCAATAATTTCACGCAATTTTTCCATGGGCTTGGGTGAGACTGGCCGTCCCATCTTGCGCAGTGTGACGAGCCCTGCGGCGTCTATGTCCATGCCGATTATGGTTGCTCCGCAGTCTTTCGCTTTGGCCAGCTTCTCGTAGAGTTCCGCCTCCTCCCATGGCTTGATGAAGGGGATGCCGTGCCCTTGGGCAGCCGCGATGGCGGCCAGGCCGGATTCATGGATGAACGGGGGCACTCCATCTCCCGTACAGCCGAGGAGTCCCGTATCCCGGCAACCGTCGATAACGGCAGAAATGTATTCCTGTTCCGTTCTTTTTCCGCCCATGTTGAACGATACGCCCCCGATGGGCGCGGCCAGAACGGGCATGGAGAGATCCAGTCCAAGCAAGGTGACGCAGGTATCTGGCTCGACTATATCGTGCACGAGACGCATGTTGAAAGTGTGTCTGGCAAGGGCCTGCACGTTAGTCATGAATGCCTGGCCCGTGCCCAATCCGCCCATACCTGGAACTTCCCCGGCGCAGGCCTTGCCGTTGCAGACCGGGCAGACCCGGCAGTAGCCCGTCATGAGATCACGGGCTGTTTTGCGTATTTCCTGCATCATGTCATTCTCCAAAGGTTGCGGTGAATACAATTTCCTGTGTATGCTGAAGGTGCTCACACATGGCCTGACGCGCACCATGCGCATCACCTTTGCTCAATGCGTCCAAGATCCGGGCATGGTCGCGTAGTGAATTGGCGATACGTTTCGGGGATTGCAGGGCCTCGTCCCTGCTTTCATGCAGCAGTTCATGCATGGCTTCCATGAGTTTTACGATGGATTGGTTTCCAGTGGAGGTGGCGACGGCATCATGAAACGCATGGTCCAAATCGAGTACGGGAAGTCTTGCGAGCATGGCCTCTTCGTAAGCGTCAATGAGTCCTTTCAGATGCGCGAGTTCGTCTTTGCTGATGCGCTGGGCCGCCAAATGGGCGATCTGCGGCTCCAGGAGAAGGCGTAGCTCAAAGATGTCGGCAATTTTGTGACGCTCGCGTGCGAGTGCTTCGCCGAGGGCGATGGTCGGGTCAGGCTCCATGTTGTCCGACAGGTAGGTGCCAGCTCCAGGGCGACTGATCAGCGAACCGCGTTGTTCAAGGCTTTTGATCGCCTCGCGCAAGGAGTTGCGCGAGACACCAAACAGGGCTGCAAGCTGCCGTTCCGGTGGAAGGCGATCGCCTGGCTTGAGATTTCCTCTCTTGACCATGTCCTGTAAGCGTTGCCTGATTTCTTCATAGATGCTGGTGTGGCGGAGTGAGGTACGCATGAATGCTCCCGTCGAATTGGTCCTACCAATGCATCCGTGCGCGGTCGTTGGTCAAGTTCAAAGTGTGGTCCAGTGGGTGGACACATCCTTTCTTGCGATTAACATATCAGAATATGGCGGAATCGAGGAGGTTCTGATGGATGCAGCACGCATTATCGAAATTTTTGAGGCTTTTTTTGACAAGTACAAAAAATCCGAAGGGGACCTCACCAGCTGGTCCGCTCATTGGACCGTGTACACGTCGGGACGCAGCTTTGAAATCAATTTGACGAAATGTCCCCTTGGAACACGTTTTAAAATTTTCTGTGACAGACAGAAGATTGAGGAGATCAAAGGATGGGATGTTTTTTTGGATAGTTTGGACCGGCTTGAGCAACAACACGCCCCGGCATTTCAACGTACAGAATTCTTTGCTCAGATGGAGGAAATGCTATAATTTGCAGCAAAGCTTGAATTTATTCCTGTATTCAGTGATCACAACATTTTTTTGTCCTGATGACGCAGTAGTTTCGATGATCTGGAAATATTCACAATTATCGTCACATGAGAATTGTCAAGTTCGCTTTTTAAAACGTAATCGTATGTACGAACTTGAGAAGAAGTCATTATTTTGCGCGTGCAGCATATGGTATCAAAAATATATTTTAAGTTATTCAGAGCGCATGACAAATTGCATAATGTTTCATGTTGTGGAATTGGAACATGGAGTATTTGTTTATGCGTACTTTTGTCCATTTCTTTGCATTGTTACGCTGCTTTGAGTTTGCAATTTGGAGATTGGCCCCAGGTGCTCTCGACGCGAATCGCTTTGGTTGACATCATCCTTGCACCCTCGATTCCTCCTCCTGAGCCTGTTCAGGCTCCATCCTTCCCTCCCAGGGACGCCCGGTCTGAAGATCCGCGTCCAGTGGCCAAAAAACCTCCCCTCCCCGCGATCAAGGCCGCGACCAGTAAGGTTTCGCCGCAGCGCGCCAAGCCTCAGGCAGACATGTCCACGGCACCGTCCGTCGAGCAATTTCTTCCCCAGGCCCCTGCTACTGCTGTCAAAGCGGAAGCCTCTGCCCACGTTCCGGCATTGTTCATTACGAATGCCACTCCAACAATTCTGGCCAATGAATCTGGCCAGGACAGTCTTAAGCACGGCTCCGAAGCCCGTTTCATGCACGGCGTGGCGACGGAGGAGTTCGTGGAAGAAAACTATATTGGTGAATACACGCTGGGTGCTTCGGGGCGGGTTTGGATCGAAGACGACCGGAAGGGCAGCGGGCATCTCATCCTGCACGCCGAACATATGAATTTCATTCGCCCTCTGTTTCGTTTCAATCGCTTCATTTACGTCTACGGCGAGAATGCCGATTCGCCATCCCCTATCTTGGGTTCTGTGACTTTTTTTTCCGACGGCTACGAGATCCATCAGTTCCTCTGGCAGCACAATTCCACCAAAGCCTACTTCCCGCGCAGAAGATAGAGGATCGTCAGGATTGCCGGGCCCGCCGCCCCGGTCGGCCAGACGCGGCTGTGAATGGTGACGGTGAACGGGATTTTTTTTCGTGGCGCGCACGTATTCGCAATGACCGCCTAAGTCTATCGACCAGAAAGAAGGGGCTAATATGTATATGACTAGCAATATTGTCATCAATAAGTGGCATGAAATTTATATTCGTATTAAAAAAAATGATAGATTTTTCGTCACGTGTGTAGTGCGCACGGTGTCGCACGTGGCGGAGTGTGGATAGGACGAATTTGTTTTTTCAATTCAAAGTGCGTTGACACATAGAATATTTTAAGGATATCAGAGTGCTCGTGAAAAAAAGGCCGAAGTCTCTGCACGCTATTACCTTTTTGAAGGAGGAGGGTATGAGTTTAAGCAGACGTGAGTTCGTAAAACTGTGCTCGGCAGGTGTTGCCGGACTGGGAATTTCCCAGATTTATCATCCGGGTATCCTGCATGCCATGACCGAAGGCGCCAAAAAAGCTCCGGTCATATGGGTACAGGGCCAGGGTTGTACTGGCTGCTCTGTGTCCCTGCTCAACGCCGTTCATCCCAGGATCAAGGAGATTCTGCTGGATGTCATCAGCCTTGAGTTCCACCCCACGGTCATGGCCAGCGAAGGCGAAATGGCGCTGGCGCACATGTACGAGATCGCCGAAAAGTTCAAGGGCAACTTCTTCCTATTGGTCGAAGGTGCCATCCCCACTGCAAAGGAAGGCCGCTACTGTATCGTTGGTGAAACTCTGGACGCAAAAGGCCAGCATCACGAAGTTACCATGGCCGAGCTGATTCGAGATCTGGCTCCCAAATCCCTGGCCACTGTAGGCATCGGCACCTGTTCCGCTTACGGCGGTATCCCAGCGGCTGCCGGAAACGTCACCGAGGCCAAGAGCCTGCGTGACTTTTTCGCCGCGGAAAAGATCGACAAGCTGCTGGTCAACGTGCCCGGATGCCCGCCCCATCCGGACTGGATGGTCGGCACCCTGGTCGCGGCCTGGAGCCACGTCCTCAATCCGAAGGAACATCCGCTGCCCGAGCTCGACGCTGATGGCCGTCCCATGCTGTTCTTCGGCGACAACATCCATGAGACCTGCCCGTATCTTGATAAGTACGAGGCTTCCGACTTCGCCCCGACCTTCACCAAGCCAGGCTGCAAGGCTGAACTTGGCTGCAAGGGGCCGTCGACCATGGCCGACTGTGCCAAGCGTCGCTGGAACAACGGCATCAACTGGTGTGTCGAGAATGCCGTGTGTATCGGCTGTGTGGAACCGGACTTTCCGGATGGGAAGTCTCCTTTCTATGTAGCGGAATAATCAAGGAGGACGCACGTGTCACAAGCAGCTACTCCCGCTGACGGGAAAGTTAAGATCGCCATTGATCCGATGACCCGGATTGAAGGCCATCTCAAGATTGAGGTCGAGGTCAAGGACGGCAAGGTTGTCGATGCCAAGTGTTCCGGCGGCATGTTCCGCGGATTTGAGCAGATTCTCAAAGGCCGCGATCCCCGGGATTCTTCCCAGATCGTGCAGCGCATCTGCGGTGTCTGCCCCACGGCTCACTGCACGGCTTCGGTCATGGCCCAGGACGACGCTTTTGGCGTGAAGGTGCCCACCAATGGTCGCATTACCCGCAACCTGATTTTTGGCGCCAACTATCTGCAGTCCCATATCCTGCACTTCTACCATCTGGCCGCCCTGGACTACGTCAAGGGACCGGATGTTTCTCCCTTCGTGCCCCGGTACGCCAATGCGGATCTTCTGACGGACCGCATCAAGGATCCGGCCAAGGCCGAAGCCACCAATACCTATGGCCTGAACCAGTATCTGAAGGCCCTTGAAATCCGCCGTATCTGCCATGAAATGGTTGCCATGTTCGGTGGCCGCATGCCGCACGTCCAGGGCATGGTTGGTGGCGGCGCGACACAGATTCCCACCGCCGAGAAACTGGCCGAATACGCGGCTCGCTTCAAAGAAGTGCAGAAGTTTGTGCTCGATGAATACCTGCCTCTGGTTTACACTCTGGGCTCGGTTTACACCGATCTGTTCGCCACCGGCACCGGCTGGAAGAACGTGATTGCTTTTGGTGTATTCCCCCAGGACGATGACCAGAAGACCTTCCTGCTCAAGCCTGGCGTCTTCCTCGACGGCAAGGACGAAGCCTTTGATCCTAAGTTGATCAAGGAATACGTTGGTCATTCCTTCTTCGATTACTCCGCGCCCGGTGGCCTGCACTACAGCGTCGGTGAAACCACGCCCAATCCTGACAAGAAGGATGCCTACAGCTTCGTCAAGGCTCCTCGTTACAAGGACAAACCCTGCGAAGTCGGTCCGTTGGCCCGCATGTGGGTGGCAAATCCGGAATTGAGCCCCGTTGGCAAGAAGCTCCTGAAGGACCTCTACGGCATCGAAGCCAAGAACTTCCGTGATCTGGGAGACAAGGCTTTCTCCATCATGGGCCGTCACGTTGCCCGTGTCGAGGAAACCTGGCAGGTGGCCGTGGCCGTTGAAAAATGGCTCAAGGACGTCAAGCCCGGTGCGGAAACCTACGCCAAGCCCGAGATTCCTGCTGCCTCCGAAGGCACCGGCTTCACCGAGGCCCCCCGAGGCGCGCTGCTGCACTACCTGAAGATCAAAGACAAGAAGATCGACAACTACCAGGTTGTGTCCGCCACGCTCTGGAACGCCAACCCGCGCGACGACATGGGTCAGCGTGGCCCCATCGAGGAAGCCCTCATCGGCATCCCGGTTCCGGATCTCAAGAATCCCGTCAATGTCGGGCGCCTTGTTCGCGCCTTTGACCCGTGACTGGGTTGTGCCGTGCACGTGCTGCACGCTGAGACCGGTGAAGAACACGTTGTCACTATTGACTAACGCGGATCTGTTACACCATGAAAGGGCCGGGAAACCGGCCCTTTTTTTTCAGGAAGAGCAAAACAACATCACACGACAGCCGCCGCGTGAAAGCGGACAGTGGAGCTGACGGCATGAAGCGACTTTTGGTTCTCGGGGTGGGAAATCTGTTGTTGACCGACGATGGCGTGGGCGTGCACGCGGTCCAGGATCTGAGCCAGGAGGCGGAATGGGATCTGGCCAGGGTCGACTTTATCGACGGCGCGACCTTCACGCAGGATATCTTTTATGTCTTCCAGGACTACGAGCGAGTGCTGGTGCTCGATTGCGTCAAGGGCGGACGCGAGCCGGGGACCGTCTACCGCCTGACCGAGGACATTCTACGGGACAACAAGGAACAGCGTCTGTCCCTGCATGACATCGACCTCCTCGATTCGCTGAAAATGGCCGAACTTCTGGGAAACAAGCCGGAACTGCTGGTTATCGGCATGGAGCCTTTGACCATCAGCGACTGGTCCATGGAGCTTTCCGCTCCTGCGCAAGCCAGTTACCCCCGTTTTCTGGAAACAGCCCGCCAGGAGATTCGTGCTCTGTTGTCCTGAACACGCGGCGTAAAAAAAGGCTCCGGAGCGTACTGCGGAGCCTTGTGGTTGCCGTGATTCCGGCTATTTCTTTTTGGTGGCGTTCTTTTCGGTCTGCGGATCCTGGGGGGCCGGAGCCGCAGCCGGGGCGGACTCGAATTCCTTGCGCATTTCCTCGGTCAATGCCTCAAGCTTGGGTACCACAACCTGCATGTAGTTGCGGGCCACGGTCATGCTCTGCTGCATGAGTTCGGGCATCTTGGCCGTGACCTTCTTGCCCAGCTCGGACTTGTAGAAATCCACCAAACCCTTGGTCTCGGCTTCAGTGAACACGGAGGTGTAGAGGTCCAGATACTGGCTCTTGACCTTGTCCCAGGCCATGTCTTCTTTCAGGATGGCGTCGAAGCGCTTGGTGTAGCCATCCAGCTTGGATTTATCCTTTTCCTGGATATTCATCTGCGAGGTGATCTGCTGGAAGATCATGGTCACCTGGGCCTTCATCTTTTCCATGACCGTGTCGCCTTCGGTGATCTTGATCAGCTCTTCGGCCAGGGCGCGATGCTCTTTTTCTCCGCTGAAGGCGGGGGTGCAGGACAGTACAAAACACAAAACGAGGACCAATTTCTTCAACATGGTGTCTCCTTTGCGGGAATCGGCTGGGTGCCGTCTTTCAGGGGCCGTGGCCGGTGCAAGACGGGTTTGCCGGAGAGGGGTGATGGCGGATATCGCCTGGACCGAGGTTGTTTAGTTCAAGCGACTTCGGATGACAAGGGATCAGTTTGGGGGAAACCAGGGTGCCCCAAGGATCTTGGGGCACCCATATTCGACGTCATCGTTGACGAGTCGCAATCTGATGCGCAGAGCGCGGTGTTCACCAAAGTGAGCCGACGACACGGCCCAGGCAGGGCATGGACCGGAACACCGGCGAACTTTCAGAGCTGAACTACCACGGCTGACGCGGCGTTCTTGGCTTTTTCAACAGCCTGCGCGAGGGTCGCGCCCCGTGCGACAACCACGCCCATGCGACGTTTTCCCGTGACTTCCGGCTTTCCAAAGAGCCGCAAATCCGTGTCAGGTTCGGCCAGTACCGTTTCCAGATTCCCAAAGGAAACCTGTCGGGAATTTCCTTCCACCAGAATGACACTGGAGGCCGATGGACCGTGCTGGTGGATGGCCGGCACGGGCAGGCCGAGAATGGCCCGGGCGTGCAGGGCGAATTCGGACAGATCCTGGGAAATGAGCGTCACCAGACCCGTGTCATGGGGGCGGGGCGAGACTTCGCTGAAATAGACCAAATCCCCCTTCACGAAGAACTCGACGCCGAAAATGCCCCGCCCGCCCAGGGCGTTTGTGATTTCGGACGCCATGCGCCGGGCTTCTGCCAGGGCATGCTCGCTCATGGGCTGGGGCTGCCAGGATTGCTGGTAATCTCCCTCTTTTTGGTAATGGCCTATGGGGGCGCAAAAGGTGGTTCCTTTCACATGGCGTACCGTGAGCAGGGTGATCTCGTAGTCGAAATCGACAAATCCTTCGACAATGACCTTGCCTTTGCCCGTGCGTCCGCCTTCCTGGGCATAAATCCAGGATTTCTGCGCATCGGACACCTGCTTGACCACGGATTGGCCCTTGCCGGAAGAACTCATGATCGGCTTGACCACGCAGGGAGTGCCAATGGCCTCGACAGCGGCCAGGTATTCCTCGTACGTTTCGGCAAAACGGTAGGGGGAAGTCGCAAGGCCAAGCTCCTCGGCGGCCAGCCTGCGGATCCCCTCGCGGTTCATGGTCAGCCGCGCGGCCCGGGCCGTGGGGATGACGGTGAATCCTTCCTCTTCCAATTGCACCAGCGTGTCCGTGGCGATGGCCTCGATTTCGGGCACGATGTAGTCAGGACGTTCCATTTCAATGATCTGGCGCAGGGCTGGCCCGTCAAGCATGGACAGGGTATGGGAGCGGTGGGCGACCTGCATGGCCGGTGCGTTTTCGTACCTGTCCACGGCGACGACTTCCACGCCCAGACGTTGCAGTTCAATGACCACTTCCTTGCCCAACTCCCCGGAGCCGAGCAGCAGGACCTTGGTGGCCGAAGGGGACAGGGGGGTTCCGATATGTGCCATGTGTTCCTCTGTTGCCGATGGATGCAATTGATGAATTCCGGAGCAGTGCTTAGCCCCTTTGGGCGTCGTTGGCCAGAGGATGGCTCCCGGGGAGGGGCTTGACGCGAGGCCATGCCCCGAGCCATAGAGCAGAACTTTCCCGAGGAGCGGAGGCCCCATGAACAAATTTGTGCTGTCGGTCATCGGCAGGGACAAGCCCGGCATCCTGGCCAGGATATCAACCATCCTGTTCCAGCACGGCTGCAACATCGAAGATGTCAGCCAGACCATTCTGCAGACCGAGTTCGCTTCCATATTTATTGTGGTGAATCCTGACGGCCATCCCCTGGAGCAAATCAGCCAGGGCCTCAATCAGTCCCTCGCGGACATGGGGCTGAGCGCCCATTTGCGTCCCATGACTCTCGCTGGTCCGGACCCTGCAAGTTCGAGCCAGCCGTTCGTCATCACGACCAGGGGGGCGGACAAGCCGGGAACCATTTCCGCCGTGACCGTGGCCATCGCGTCGTTGTCCTGCAACGTGGTAAATTTTCGGGCCATCATCACCCGTGAGGATTCAGTGGACGAGATGATCATGATTTTTGAGGTTGATGTGCCTTCGGGAGTGGATCATCGTCGGCTGCGGCAGATCATGCAGGATGCCTGTGCCCGTTTCGGTCTGGACGTCTCCGTCCAGCACCGCGAGATTTTTGAAACGATTCATCGAGTCTAGGAGACCCGGCATGCTCAACGATCGCGAGGTTCTTTCCACTCTGTCCATGATCAAGAACGAAAATCTGGACGTGCGCACCGTGACCCTGGGAGTGAGCCTGTTGGACTGCGCCTCTCACGATTTGTCCCGGTTTCTCGACACCATTTACACACGCATCACCACCCTGGCCAGGGGCTTGGTCGCGGCCTGCGACGAAGTGGGGGAGAGGTACGGCATCCCCGTGGTCAACAAACGGATCTCGGTCAGTCCCATCGCTGTGGTCGCGGCCCCGTTTGACGCCCGCGGCATGGTCGAGGTGGCCAAGACTTTGGACCAGGCTGCCCGGGACGTGAACGTCGACTTCATCGGTGGGTTCGGGGCTCTGGTCGAAAAGGGCATGGCCCGCGGCGATCTGGCCCTCATCGATGCCATTCCTGAAGCCCTGGACGTGACCCAGCGCATGTGTTCGTCCATCAACGTGGCCACCACCCGGGCCGGCATCAACATGGACGCCGTGGCCCTCATGGGGCGGACCATCAAGGCCACGGCCGAACGCACCAGGGATCGCGACGGGCTGGGCTGCGCCAAGCTGGTGGTCTTTGCCAACATTCCCGAGGACGTGCCATTCATGGCCGGGGCCTACCTGGGCGTGGGCGAGGCCAGTTCGGTCATCAATGTCGGGGTCAGCGGACCGGGCGTGGTCAAAAAGGCCATTGACCGCGCTTTGCAGGACAATCCGGGTGCGCATCTTGGTGAATTGGCCGACGTCATCAAGCGCACGGCCTACAAGGTCACGCGCGTGGGCGAGATCATTGGCCGCGAAGTGGCCATGCAACTCGGCGTCGAGTTCGGCATCGTTGATCTTTCCCTGGCACCGACTCCCAATGTCGGGGACAGCGTGGGCGAGATTTTCCAGTCTCTGGGCCTGGGGGCCATTGGCGTGCCCGGTTCCACCGCGGCCCTGGCCATGCTCAACGACGCGGTCAAGAAGGGCGGGGCCTTCGCCAGTTCCCGGGTGGGGGGATTGAGCGGCGCGTTTATTCCGGTCAGCGAGGATCTGAACATCGCGGCTGCAGCCGCTGGCGGGCAGCTCTGCCTTGAGAAACTGGAGGCCATGACCGCGGTCTGTTCCGTGGGCCTGGACATGGTTGCCTTGCCCGGAGACACCACGGCCGAAACCCTGGCCGCCATCATCGCCGACGAGATGGCCATCGGCATGATCAACAAGAAGACCACGGCGGCTCGGCTCATTCCCGTGCCCGGCAAGATCGCCGGCGACCGGGTGCATTTTGGCGGGTTGCTGGGCGAGGCTCAGATCATGTCCGTGCGCAGCAATGGGGTTTCGGGTGGATTCATCGCCCGGGGCGGCTCCATCCCGGCACCTTTACAGGCCTTGATCAATTGAGAGATCAATTGAGAACTGATAACGGGTGGAGAACGAAGGCGGCGTGTCGGTTTTGGGGAGGGACAATGAGCGGAAGCAAAATTGTGTTCGAAAAGGATCGGTTTGCCGCGGCCCTTGCGGGCGGTGCCTTGCTGCTTCTCTTTGTGCTTTTCTATGCCCTGTCCCAGAATTTGGCCGGGTTGGAACGTGAAATCGAGGAACTCAGGAGCCTGAACAGCGCCGTGGTGGAACTCGACGCCCGACATGCCGCCCTGGACGGCAAGATCGCCGCTCTGGACGCCCTGCCGCGTCGCACCACGGCCATGGCCATGGAGAACCAGGTCAATGCCATGGCCCACGCCGTCCAGGATCTCGATCAGCGTCTCGATGGCAGATACCAGAACAAGCTTGGCGCCATCCAGGCCCTGCTCACAGAGATTGGGAAGGACTTGGCGGAAGAAAAATGATGCCCCGCAGATGGGGAATAAAAGCCCGGAAGCGCAGGTTTCCGGGCTTTTTAATTTGTGCGAGGAATAGGACAGAATCGAGTCGGGCGATGCGTGCACAACCATGTCGCTTCTATGGGATCATCAACACGATGCCGCCCATGAGTGGCGGATTGCTTCATTCCGGTTGCTGTGAATCTCGGGTGCAGGCAAGTATCACCACCAGGAGCCCAGGCAAATGAGTAGGTCGGTTTTGAAATATTCCGAGCAAGATGGTTGAGTTTAAGAATGTTTTGAGATTTGTGTTTACAAGAAATCGATTATTGAATACTAAAGCTGCGGGTAACAGCTTTTTAATTTGAAAGCAGTTAGCTGCGTGTATCGTGTCTAGGATGGATGCTTGATTTCAGCATCTTCTCTTGCGTCGTGTCAAACCGGAGCACAAGGACACTGCCTTGAAAAAACGTTACGTACCCATTTCCATCGTCTGTGGCATATTGGCGCTCCTGGCCCTGGGCAGCCAGTTCGCACCGGCACCTTCGGAAGAGTTGCCTGTTCGTCTTCGACTGGACAATAAAGGCGGCGATGTGGTTTTTACCCATTCTCGACATGTGAAATACGAGAGTGTGGGGGGGGACTGCGCAAAATGTCACCACGAAAAAAAGCCTCAACTTGGAGGCGGTACGATGGCCGATGCTCCCGTGCTGCCTTGCGGATCCTGCCACGCGACGGAATTTGACGCCAAATTTTCTTCCGACCATCAGAAGCTTCCGCAGGAAACCTGCGTGAGTTGCCATCATGCCGAAATGGGCAAGCTTTCCTACAGCCACCAGGATCACGCCGAACAGTATGCGACAAGTTGTACCGACTGTCATCATGGGACGGACATCGAGGCTGAACCTGGCGCATGCAATCAGTGTCATGGCGACTTGGCCGAAGACACGAAGCCGGCCCTGCGTGATGCCGTGCATGCCAAGTGCGCCAGCTGTCATCAGGAGATGTACGATGTGAAAATGAAAGGATGTGCCGAGTGTCATGAAGTGCTGCCGGGAAAGGCTGGTGCTGAGCAGCCTGCATGCAACTCCTGTCACTATGAAACCGAGGGCACACCCCTGCCAACCCGCATGGATTCATTCCACGACCAGTGCATGGCCTGTCATGAGCAGGTTGGGAAAGGACCTTTTGGTGAAAAATCCTGCAAACGTTGTCACACGAGGTAAGATCGTCATGACGAAACCAAGCCTGAACACCTCGGTGGAAATCAAGAACGCTCTTCAGAGCGTCCCGACGCCGTCCTCGGTGCGCATTCCATTGTCCGGCAAGCTCAAGTCCGTGGTCAAGAAGAAGCAGATCGTCGGACGCGGTCAAGTCATCGCCGAGAATCCGTCCAAGAGCGCCTACGGAACCGGTTTCGCGCACTCGAGCATCGACGGCATCGTTGAGGACATCCTGCCTGACGCCATTCTCATCGGTCCCGTTCCACCATCCAAAGAGGGGGAGGCTGCTGCCGTTCCGGCGCGTCCCGAACCGTGCTCCGAACTCGACACACTTGATGGCGAAGAGTTGTGCCGAAAGCTCATGGAACTCGGCGTCAGTACAGATCGTCTGCATTCAGCGCGGACGCTCATCATCAACGGTCTCAACCCGGAACCCGGAGTACTGGTCAGCGAACTGCTCATCCAGGAGGCCCGGGATACCCTCAAAGCCGGCCTGCAATTGCTGGAAAAAGCCATAAAGCCCGGAACGGTGAAGCTTGTGGTGGCTACCGGCAAGCAGGTGTCCCTGCACGGTTGTACCACCATCTATGCCAGTGACGCCTATCCCGCGACCATCGACCCCCTTGTCATTTTTGTCGCTACCGGTGCTGAACGGCCCGACAATGTTGATATTATTTCGATCTCCGATCTGTATCGTTTTGGGCGTGTGGCCGAAACGAAGCTCCCTCTGGTTGAGGCCGCCGTCAGCGTCGGGGACAAGGTTTTCCTCGTGCCCACCGGGATGCGGGTCCAGGAGGTCCTGGATGCGTCTGGCGTACCATATGGTCCGGATTGGAAAATTGCACTGGGCGGTCCCATGCGTGGTGAAGCCATCTGTGACTTGACCGTTGGCATTCCGGAGGAATGCACCGCCATCACCCTGGTCCCTGTGGGGTCGTATCCGTCGGTACAGCCCAATCCCTGCATCAATTGCGGCGAATGTGTTCTGGCCTGCCCGGCCCGGGTCCAGCCCGGCATGTTGTCCAGGTTCGCGGAATTCAAGATGTTCGACAGTGCCAGAGCCCAGCATATCGGTGCCTGTCTTGAATGCGGAATGTGCACGTTTGTCTGCCCGGCGAACAGACCCGTTTTGCAGTACATACTCTTGGCCAAGCAATTCCTGGTCGCCCAGGATGCGGAAGTGGCAACATGCAGACTTCAGGATTGATTTGGTAGCCGTTCTTTTTTCATACAACAAGACATGAACCAAGAAGGATAAGACCACATGGCTAGCCAGGAAATATCAAAAAACTTATTCAGCGTGTCTTCGGCTCCGCTGTGGCATTGTGGAAGGACTCTGCGGTCAACCATGATTCACACATTGCTGGCCTTGCTGCCTGCGGCAATCTTGGCTGTGTACCGTTACGGGTATGACGCCGTGGCTGTGATCGCCTGGGCCGGGCTCGCCGCCGTGATCACGGAACTCGCAATGCAGAAGTGGATGGACCAAGCACCGACATCTGATGACTTCAGCGCCTTGGTCGACGGTGTCCTGTTTGCCTTTCTGCTGCCCGCGACCGCTCCGGTTTGGCTGGTCATCATTGGGAGCGCGGTGACGATTATTCTTGGCCGGATGGTTTTCGGTGGTTTCGGCGGAAGTCCGGTCTGCGCGCCTGCTGTCGGTTGGTGCGTTATGGCGGTCTCATGGCCGGGTTTTATGGATTTGAACGGGATGCTTCTCAAGTGGGACCTTGTTGAGCCACTGAGCGAGCTGAAGTATTTTGGGGTGGATGCTGTTTCGGGCATCTCAAACGTATCCCTGCTCCTCGGCGACAACCTTGGAGCCCTTGGTGCCTCGCAGGTCATCTTGGTCGCCCTGGGTGGCCTGTACCTCCTGGCTACGAAACAGCTTCGCTGGTTCATTCCGGTTTCCTTCCTGGTTGGCGTCTATGCCGCAGGGCTGGTCTATTACATCATCGATCCCAGCATCTACGCCAACCCTCTGTTTCATCTGCTGTCCGGTGGCACAATTCTGGCCGCTTTTTTCTTGATGCCCTATCCGTCTTCTTCGCCCGTATGGAAGATTCCGATGCTTCTGTACGGTTTTTTTGGCGGGGTGTTGGTTATCATCATTAGAACCTACGGCATTTATCCTGACGGCGTGCCCTTCGCAGTCCTGCTGATCAATCTGTGCACTCCCCTGATTGACCTCATTCAACCCAAGCCCTTTGGGGGGAGGTAGTCGCCATGATGGAAATAATTCGCATGATCGTTGTTCTTTCCGCGATCACAGGGCTGTCCGGTTTTGTCCTCTCCGGTCTCAAGGTCTGGACAAGTCCCATCATTGAAGAACAGGTGCTCATGAACGTGCAGGGTCCTGCACTCAAGACCTTGTTCCTGCAAGGCACCAACGATCCCATTGCCGATCGCAAAAAACTGCCCAAGCCTGGGGTGGAAGGGCAAGAGGTGATTATCTTCCCCTCCATGAAGGACGGCAAACTTATTGCCGTGGCCATGGAAGCGGCAGGGAAGGGGTATGGTGGAGATGTCAACGTTCTGGTCGGGTTTAATGTAGCCTCGGATACGATTCTGGGCATCAGCGTGACGACGCACAAGGAAACCCCCGGTCTGGGTTCCCGTGTCGCGGAGCCGGCCTTCACCAAGCAGTTCAGAAACCTAGCCCTTGAAAAGGCGGCCTTGAAAAAGAGCGGCGGAGCAATCGATGCCGTGTCTGGAGCGACGTTCTCTTCCATTGGCGCTTCGGAAGCGGCCAAACAGGCTGCTGGGTGGTATACAAGTCTCAAAGACTCCATCAAGACATCCTGGTAACAGAAGATTTTCAAGGAGTTAAAGCATGGCCAGCTTGGTGCAAGAATTTACCAAAGGATTATGGAAGGAAATTCCCCCGTTCCGCTTGGTTCTGGGTCTTTGTCCGACCTTGGCGGTGACCACCAACGCCGAAAATGGTTTGGGCATGGGCGCAGCAGTTATCTTTGTGCTCGCTCTGTCCAACGTGATTATTTCCCTGGTCCGCAACATCATCCCCAAGAAAGTGCGCATTGTTTGCTTCATCGCCATTGCCGCATCCCTGGTTGTGGCTGTGGAAATGCTTATGCAGGCTTTTGCGTTCCCCCTGTACCAGCAGTTGGGCATTTTCGTTCCCCTGATCGTCGTTAACTGCATTATTCTCGGACGGGCCGAGGCCTTTGCCGGCAAAAATCCACCCCTCGCCTCCCTGGCCGATGGCCTGGGCATGGGTATCGGGTTCACGATTTCGCTGACATTTCTGGGTGCCGTTCGTGAGATCTTCGGCGCCGGGACGCTTTTTGGAGCCAGTCTTTTCGGCCCGGATTTCCATCCATTCACGTTTATGGTTCAGGCTCCGGGCGCATTTGTCTGTCTTGGACTGATTTTGGCGGGCATGAACTATCTGACCATCTGGCAGGCCAAACGCAAGGGCGTCCAACTCGATCCAAATTTTGACGCGGGTTGTTCGGGTTGCGGGTGTTGCAAGGCTATGGATCAAATTGCGGCCCAGAAGAAACTGGAACGCCTGCAACCGGCCAAAGGCTAACTTTAAGGAGAGCGACGCATGGATACCTTCCTCCTTTTCATCTCGGCCATCTTCGTCAACAACATCCTGCTTGCCCAGTATCTCGGCAATTGCCCGTATCTGGGCTGTTCCAAAGAAAAAGGCGTCGCTATCGGCATGGGTGCGGCGGTGCTTTTTGTCACTGTGCTCGCGACGGTGATCACGTATCTTTTTCAGAAATACATCATGGTGCCTTTTCATCTTGAATATTTGCAGACAATTTTCTTCATCTTGGTCATTGCCGCTCTCGTACAGTTCGTTGAGATGTTCCTCAAGAAGATGGTTCCGCCTCTTTACAAGTCGTTGGGTATTTTTCTGCCCTTGATCACGACAAACTGCGCTGTCCTTGGTGTAGCGATCCTGGTGCAACGTCTGGAATTCGATCTTTGGACCGCAACCCTGTACTCCATTGCCGCATCACTGGGATTTTTGCTGGCCATCGTCCTGATGGCCGGCATCCGGGAGCGCTTCGTGGTCACGAGGATTCCTCGGTCCATGCAGGGTGTTCCGAGCGGATTGATCATGGCCGGAATCATGTCCCTGGCGTTTCTGGCCTTCAAAGGCATGATAGCATAACGAAGCGGAGAGGATACGTATGATTATCGAATCGGTTGTCTCCCTGTTTGGACTTGGCTTTGTCTCGGCAAGCATATTGTCCGTTGCTTCCAAGCTGCTTGCCGTCGAAGAAGATCCTCGCCTTGAAGTGATCGTGGAGGCCCTGCCAGGGGCCAATTGTGGAGGTTGCGGGTTTGCTGGCTGTGAGGCCTATGCAGCGGCGGTCATCAACGATCCCAGCATGGCCCCCAACAAATGTTGCGCCGGTGGTCCTGACGTGGCCAAGCGTGTCGCCGAGTTGACTGGCAAAGCAGCCGGTGACGCTGATCCCACGGTTGCCTTCCGACGCTGTGCCAAGGTCGAGGGCAACGTCGCCAAGAAATTTGAATATTTTGGCGTCATGAGCTGCGCCGCGGCCAAGCTGGTCCAGGATGGCCCTGACGCGTGCAAGTACTCCTGTCTCGGCTTTGGCGACTGCGTTCGGGCCTGCCCCTTTGATGCCATGTGGATCGAAGGTGATCTTGTGCACATTGCCCCGGAGAAATGCACGAGTTGCGGCTCGTGTGTTCGGACCTGCCCCAATTCCATTCTCGAAATCATTCCTAGGCGTTCTAGAGTCATGATCTTCTGTTCATCCCAGGACAAGGGCAAGGCGGTCAAGGACGTCTGCGAAGTCGGCTGTATCAGCTGCGGAGCGTGCATCAAGAAATGTCCGGCCCAATGTATCACCATGGTCGACGAGCGCATCCATATCGATCACAAGGCCTGTTTGGCCTACGGTCCATCCTGCGATGAAGCGTGCGTGGAGAAATGTCCACGCAACATCCTGCGCTGCCTGAATCCCGCCGCGATTGCCGTCGCGCCCGAGACGCAGCCGGCCCGCTATCCCGAAGAATCGCACGTCGCGGACCTGAACGCCTAACCATGCCACAGAATTGGAGCACATCAATGAAGCACGCCAATCATGTCCATGAACGACGGGCCTTCCTTAAAACCCTGGGCATTCTTGCGGCCGGAACGGTCGTCGCTCCGGTCATCCGGGTCTTGCCTGCCTTTGCCGCCGAAACCATGACCAAGACTTTTGAACAACGAATGCTCATGGGTACTTTCGTCGGCATGACCGTGCTGGCCCCGTCCCGTCAATTGGGCGAAGAAGCCATTGGCAGGTCTTTCGAGGAGATTGAACGCCAGATCGCTATCTTCAGCCGTTTTGATTCATCGACTGCCCTGTCTACCCTCAATCAGCACGGATACCTGTCGGGCGCTCCGCGCGAGTTGCTGGAGGTTGTGGACTTCAGCAGTACGCTTTTCAATCGTTCGTCGGGAAGGTTTGACGTGACGGTCGCGCCTCTCGTCAATCTACTTGAACGCACGCACGGGAAGCCTGATGCGGCGGACCTGCGTGAGGCTCTGAGTCTGGTCGACGGTGCAAAAATCCGACAGAGCGGTTCAAACCTTCGTTTCGACACACCAGGTATGTCCGCTACTCTTGACGGGGTAGCGAAGGGATATATCGCGGACAGTGCAGCCAAGGCTCTGACCGACGCGGGAGTAACCCATTTTCTCATCGACGCTGGCGGTGACATTCGCGTCGGCGGATGCTCCGACGGGTTGAACCGAGCTTGGCGTGTGGCCATCGAGGATCCGGACAAGAAGGGGAACTATCCCGCGATCATTGAATTGCGTGATGGCGCGGTGGCCACTTCCGGTGGCTACGAAGTCTTTTTCGATTCGTCGAAAAAGTCTCACCATCTGGTCGATCCTGCCAGCGGTGTTTCCCCGCAGTACGTGACCAGCGTCAGCGTGCAGGCCCCGACGGTCAAGGAAGCCGATGGCCTTGCCACGGCTCTGAGCCTGATGACACCGCGCGAGGCGCTCCGCCTGACCCAATCTCTGACGAATCACGCCTGTCTTCTGGTCACTTCCAGTGGCGCCCGTCTGACCTCTTCAAACTGGGGATAGCCCAACGATGCGTTCATCCAGGAAAAGCCGGCTTGTGCCGGCTTTTCCTTTTTTGGTGATCGAGTGGTCCATACCTGACCTCTTTATTCCGTCCTGTTTTCAGCCTATGCTCCACGCATGGGGAACGGTCCGCCACTCCATGTCTTGAAGTGCTCACTGTGGGGAAAGAACGATGACAAAAAGGAAGTGGATCCTGCGTGGAGGCTTGGCCGCGTTTTTCGCTGGACTGACTCTGCTTGGCATACTCATATTCGGGGTCGACCGCGATGGCTTCAAACCCCAGATTGTGTCTGCTGTGCGCGAGACGACGGGCCGCGAGCTGACAATCGATGGCGATCTCGAACTTGAGTTTTTTCCCTATTTGGCCGTGACACTTGGTCGGCTCGAACTGGGCAACGCGGAGGGATTCACGGGTCCATTTCTGACTCTTGACTCAGCGCATTTGAAAGTGCGCCTGCTGCCGTTGCTCTTGTCCCGTTTGGAAGTGGTGGCTCTCGACGTGGAGGGTCTTTCGCTCTTTCTGGCCCGTGATGCCTCGGGTCGTGGCAACTGGGATGACTTGGCCAAGCCTCCAGGTGGCGAAACATCACCGCAGCAGGGTCCAGTATTGGCTCGTGACAGCCGCGTTCCGGTCCTGGCATCCCTCATCGTTGATGGCCTGGAAATATCCGACGCCCGTGTGGTCTGGAATGACGCCATGATGGGACATAATTTTGCGATTCGCGGAATCGACCTGGATGTGTCCGATTTTGCGTTCGGAGAGCCCTTTGAGGTGGACACAAGGGCCGAGGCCGAGTTCTCCGGCATCACGGCAGAGATGGATTTTTCGACCAGGGCCGTGCTCGAACTGACCCGCCTGTCTCTTGAAAATCTGGTCATGAAAGCGCGTCTTCGCGGCCAACGATTGGCAGACAGTCCGGAGGATATAGCTCTTTCGATCCACTCCTTTTCGACCGACGGCCGTTTGGACAAGGGTCGTTTGCATGGCCTAGGACTCGATGCTCGCTTTTCCGTCAGCCAGGAGGCCAATGCGACCACGACGGGCAAGGTGGACGTTGCTGATTTCAGTCCCCGGGAGGTTTTTCGCCGTCTGGGGCTCACACTGGGAGATGTGATCGATCCAGCTCTTTTCGGGAAAGTGGCCTTGCATTGTGCCTGGACGGCCAAGGGCGAGCGGCTTGATGTCACCGGGTTGAATCTGATTGTTGACAACTCGACGCTTGATGGCCGGATTTCTCTCCACGGTGTTGCCAATCCAGCCCTGAGTTTTGATCTGCATGCGGACGTCCTCGACCTGGACCGCTATATCACGCGATCATCTTCAACCGTGAACGTGAAGACTTCGGGTGGTCGGGCCGAGGCTGGATTGCCTACAAAAGCCCTGCGTCGACTCGACCTTGAAGGGACGCTGTCAGTCGAAACCATGAAGGCGGCCGGACTGATGTTTTCCAATTCCAGCCTGCAACTTCGCGCCAAGGATGGAATGCTTCGTTTGTCACGGATTGAAACAGGGGCATACGGGGGCACGCTCGTCGCTTCGGGAAGCATGGATGTGCGCTCCAAGGAACCCGCCTTCACCTGGACGCATACAATTGCAGGCCTGCAGATGGGGCCATTCCTGCGCGACCTGCATGGCAAGGAAACTCTTACCGGCGCGGCCAGTGGCAGTGCCCGCCTGCAGACGAACGGTTTTACGATCGCGAACCTGAAGCAAAACCTGAGTGGGGTGTTCGACTTCCGGGTGTTGGACGGTGCTTTGGGCGGAGTGAACATCGCCCAGCACCTGCGCGATGGGATCAGAAAGTTGAAGGGACAGGCGCCCGGGCCCGCTGAGCCTGCCCGCACCGACTTTTCGGTTCTTTCCGGGAGCGGAAGCATCAACCGCGGCCTGGAGTCGACCAACGACCTTTTGTTGCTTGCACCCCGCTTCCGCATCGACGGTGCCGGACAGGCTGACCTGGTTCGCGAGGACATGGATTTCCGGCTGATCATTGTGTTGGAAGGTAGTCAGGGCGCATTCGAGGAAGCCACCCTTGGTCTGTCCAGAATTCCGGTGCGCGTCAGCGGTCCGATCCGCGAACCGACGATCATCCCGGACATGGAGGCCGTGGTCAGAGGGCTGGGTGTGCGCGGCGGCCAGGCCGTGCACGATACCATTCAAGGTCTCGGGTCCGGGCTGAACAAGGGGGTTGAGGGGCTGAAGCGCCTGTTTCAGTGAGTGCCGGAGAGATGAGGGTTCGAGGCGCCACGGTCACCTCAAGTGGGTCGGCGTGATCCGGGCAGGGGCTGCCGGAACTCCATCGTCGGCCTCGTACTGTTTTCCGGCCTTGAACGTTCGATATTTGTGTGCGCTGTGTCCGGCAAACGGTTGGTAATCAAACGAGGCCGGGCTCAGTCAAACAGCCGACAGCCCCTGTCCGGACCACGCTGACCCGCATTGACCGAGCTTTGGTCGGGACAGTGTTCGCCCCCCCCGATGATCGGGTCAAGGGGCTGGCCCCTTGCGGGGCGCGGGGCGGAGCCCCGCATCTCTTTTCCTATTCGACGTCCCATTGCGGCCCCTGGGCCGTGTCCTGGATGGTCACGCCCAGGGCGAGGAGCTCGTCGCGGATGCTGTCGGAGCGGGCAAAATCCTTGGCGGCCCGGGCTTCAAGGCGCTCCACGAGTCTCGCCTCCACCAGGTCCGCATCGATCTTTTTGCGCAGCACCCGACTCTCCTTGAGGCGGGCCAAAAAGTCAGAGCTGTCCATCAGGAAAAGACCGAGTACCTCGCCCCAGCGTTCGAACAGTTTCAGAGCATGGCGAATCTGGCCACGGCCGGCTTCGGACTTCTTGAGGGACTTGTCCTCCAGGATGCGATTGACAATCTTCATGAGCACAAAGATATGGCCCAGGGCCGCCGCGGTGTTCATGTCATCGGCCATGGCCTCGTCCCATTTGGCCTCCAGGGCCGTGGCCTCGATGACGATTTCGGTCGGCAGCGGAGTGGAGGTCCATTTGGTTCCGGCCACATGGGCCTCGGCCGCGGCCTTGGTCAGATAGATGCGCTTCAGGGCGCGCTCGGACTCGTCCAGGGCGTCGGCCGTGTAGTCCAGGGGGCTGCGGTAGTGTTTGGTGATGAGAAAGAAGCGCAGAACCTCGGGCAGATAGTGAGCCAGGATGTCGCGGATGGTAACGAAGTTGTTAAGGGATTTCGACATCTTCTCCGAGTTGATCTGCACGAAGCCGTTGTGCACCCAGTAGCGCACGAATTGTTTTTCCGTGGCGGCTTCGGTCTGGGCGCGTTCGTTTTCGTGGTGTGGAAAGGCCAGGTCCTGTCCGCCGCCATGGATGTCGAAGGGCAGGGGCAGGTAGCGTTCGCTCATGGCCGAGCATTCAATGTGCCAGCCTGGGCGTCCGGGGCCCCACGGGCTGGGCCACGCGGGTTCGTTTGCCTTGGCGCCTTTCCAGAGGGCGAAGTCGAGGGGGTCTTCTTTTTTCTCGCCGGGCTCTATGCGCGCGCCGGCCATGAGATCCTCGATGTTGCGTCCCGAGAGCTTGCCGTAGCTCTGGTAGGAGCGGACGCGGAAATAGACGTCGCCGCTCGGAGTGGCGTAGGCGTGCCCCTTGGCGATGAGGTTTTCGCAGAGGGCGATCATCTCCTTGATATGCTCAGTGGCCTTGGGTTCGATGTCCGCGCGCAAAACACCCAAACGGTCCATGTCGGCGTAGAAGGCCTCGATGAAGGTGCTCGCGATGGTCTCGAAGTCCGAGCCTTCGCGGTTGGCGCGATTGATGATCTTGTCGTCGATGTCGGTGAAGTTGCGGACAAAGGTCACGTCCATGCCGATGTAGCGAAGGTAGCGGACCAGGACGTCGAAGACCACGGCCGAGCGGGCGTGGCCGATGTGGCAGAAGTCATAGGCCGTGATGCCGCAGACGTACATGGACACCCGGCCCGGAGTGAGAGGGACAAACTCTTCTTTTTTTCTGGTGAGGCTGTTGTAAATCTGCATGCTCATTCCTTGTCGTTGCTATGGGAAAATATGTTGAGAACCGTCTGGATCCGCTGCCTGATACGCCCAACGGGCAGGAGCGACAGCATGGTGGTCAATTCCGGGCCGGACTGGGCGCCGGTCAGGGCCAGGCGGATGGGGTGATACAGCTGCTTGCCTTTGACCCCGGCCTGATCCGCGGTCCGGCGCAACACGTCGCTGACTGCGGACGCGTCCAGGCGCCTTGCATGGTCATGCGTGATCAGAACCCGGTCCAGCGCGGACAGGACTGGCAGGTTTGCACCCAGTTCGTCGAGGGCCTGGACGGAGAAGTTCGTCTCGTCCTTTGTGAAGTGAGGCAGCAGGAGACGCAGTTCCCGCAGCGTGGAGGCGTTGTCGCGCAGCCTGGTGACAATCTCCAGCTTGAGCGCGTTGTCGAGGCCATGCCACGGATCGGCGTGGTCCATGACAGTGTCCACTTTTTCGACAAGCAGGTCAGGGGCGATCGCGCGGAATGCACGGGCACTCAAGGCCTTGAGCTCTTCGATGTTCATGACCGCGTTGCCCCGGCCCAGGGCGAAGGGATTGAAGCCGCGGGCCATGTCGTCCAGGGACGCAAAGAGGGTCTTGGTGGGCAGGGCCCCGGCCATTGAGGCCAGATACTGGACCACGGCAAGGGGTTCAAGGCCCAGGTCCATGCATTCCCGAATGCCGGGCGCACCCGTGCGCTTGGAAAGCTTCTTGCCCTCCGGGTCCACCAGCAGCCCGTGATGGGCAAATGCGGGCGCGGTGCGTTCGAACGCCTGGTACAAAAGAATCTGGCGGGCCGTGTTGGTCAGATGGTCTTCACCGCGCAGGACCAGATTGACGCCCATGTCCATGTCATCGACGACCACGGCCAGGTTGTAGCTGGGCCATCCGTTGGAGCGCAAAAGCACGAAGTCTCCGAAGGCCGTGCCCGGGACCGTGATTTCGCCCTTGATGAGGTCCGTGAAGTGGATGTCCGTATCGTGGGAACCGCGGAAGCGGATGACGTGGTTTGCGCCCCGGGCGAGCCGATCCGTTCGTTCGGCCGCAGACAGGCCTGCGCAGCGGCCGCTGTAGCGCGGCGGCAGATTTTGCGCCGCGGCCTGCGCGTGTTCCCGTTCCAGTTCTGATTCAGAGCAGAAGCATGGGTAGGCGAGGTCGCGGCCCAGCAGGGTGTCCACGGCCTGGCGGTAGAGGGGCAGGCGCAGGCTCTGGTGGCGGACGGGTTCGTCCGGGGTCAGCCCGAGCCAAGCCAGGGACCACAAAATGCCGGCTTCGGCCGCAAAGCTGGAACGTTCCTGATCCGTATCCTCCAGTCGCAGCAGGAACGTGCCTCCGCTTTGCCGGGCCAGCAGATAGTTCAGCACGGCCGTGCGGGCGTTGCCCAGATGCAGCGCGCCCGTGGGGCTTGGCGCGAAGCGGGTGATCCAGGGGCCGCCGGTCTTGAAGTTGGTCATGTACGTCCTTTGGTGGCCGTGACCACGGCCATGGCTTTGATCCCTTCCTTGCGGCCGGTGAAGCCCAGGTGCTCCTCGGTGGTGGCCTTGAGGCCCACCTGCTGGTCGTCCAGTTCCAGCAGTCGGGCCACATTGGAGCGGATGGCCGCCTTGTGCGGAGAAAGCCTGGGAACCTGGGCGATGATCGTCAGATCGACATGGGTGATGGAGAGCCCCGCGGCCTTGGCCTTGTCCAGGACTTCGGACAAGAGGATGGCGGAGGACATGTTCTCGAATGCTGCGTCGTTGTCCGGGAAGTGTTCGCCGATGTCGCCCATCCCGAGGCAGCCCAGGATGGCGTCACACAGGGCGTGCAGCAGCACGTCTCCGTCGGAGTGGGCCTTGACCATGGGCGCCCCGGCGATGGGCATGCCGCCCAGGACCATGGGCCGGTTGCCGCCGTAGGCGTGCACATCGTAGCCGAATCCGGTGCAGGGCAGGGGCGCGGGAGCGGGAGAAACCAGCATGGACAGATCCTGGGGTGCGGTGATTTTGATGTTCGCTGTTTCGCCAGGCACGACACGCACTATCTTGCCCGCACGCTCTATCATGCTGGCGTCGTCCGTGACGTCCCAGCCGTGGGCCTGGGCCTGGGCGTGGACCTGGCGCAGGATGGCCGCGGGAAAAAGCTGCGGTGTCTGGACCGCGCGCAGTCTGGCGCGGTCGGGAGTGGTCAGGACCAGATCATCCCGGACCTCTTTGATCGTGTCCGTGACGGGCGTGGCTGGAATGACCCCATCGATGCCGACGGTCATGGCTTCGAGCAGGGCGCGCACCAGAGTGGCCGAAAAGAAAGGCCGTGCGCTGTCGTGAATCAGGACTCTGTCGCAGCTTGCGGGCAGCGCGGACAGCCCCAGGCGCACTGAATCCTGGCGTCTGTCGCCTCCCGCCACGCACAGGATGGGGATTCCCGGGTCTTCGATGTTTTTGAGGTTGTCCAGTTCCCTGGTGCGTTCGGCCAGTTCCTGGTCCGGGAAGACCAGTACCGCGCCGGCAAGGCTCGGAATTCTGGCCATGGTCATGACGCTGCGCCAATACAGGGGGCGGCCCGCGAACGGCAGGAACTGCTTGCGCGTTCCCCCGGTTTCACGGGCCAGGCGGGAGCCCTGGCCAGCGGCCAGGATGATGGTCCACAGTGATGGTGTCGTCATGCAAAAGTACGGAGCCGGACGATAAGCCGGATTCTGTGCCCGTTGCCGGGCGGCTGTCATTCCTCTAGGACGGCGGTTGCCCGCCGTCTCCAGCAACCTACCCGAAGGGTCGTGACCGGGCCGGTCACCTTCCTATTTGGTCTTGCACCGGATGGGGTTTGCCGAGCTTGCCGCGTCACCGCGACAACTGGTGGGCTCTTACCCCACCTTTGCACCCTTACCCCGGTTGCCCGGGGCGGTCTGTTTCTGTGGCACTGTCCCGGGATCGCCCCCGCTGGACGTTATCCAGCATCCTGCCCTGTGGTGTCCGGACTTTCCTCCCCCGGTCCCGAGGGACCGGCGGCGACAGCCTGTCCGGCTCCGCGAAATATCACTGCTCTTCCGAAAAATGCCGTTCCCAGTAGATGATGCGCAGGCAATTTGGGCAGCTCAAGATCTGTTCGCCCTTCTGCAGATCGATGTAGGCCTGGGGCGGGATAACGATATGGCATCCCTTGCAGATCCCTTCGCTGACCGGAACGATGACGGGGTTCGGGATGCGGTCTCGAATGAAGTTGTAGCGGGTCAGAATGGGCGCGGGCACAGCTTCGGAAGCCTTTTTCTTGTCCTGGGCCAGGACACCCAGGCGAGTCCGCTTTTCGGCCAGTTCCTGGTCGAGGGTGGACTGCTGCGCGGTGATGGTTCCCTCCAGGTCGTCAATGTCCTTCTGGAGTCCCTCTTTGCGTCCATCCAGATCGGACAGGTCGGCCAGCAAGTTCGTCCGTTCCTCGTCGCGCATGCGGTTCATTTTTTCCAGGGAGTCCATCTCGCGCATCATGGCGTGGTACTCCTTGGTGTTCTCGACGAGCATGAGCTTGTTCTTGCTCTTCTTGATCTTCTGGGAGTCATTTTCGATCTCCCCTTCGATCCGTCCTTTCTGTTCGAGCAGGACGTCGACCTTCTCCTGGATTACATTCTGCTGCTGCTTCAGGTAGGCCTGTTTTTCCTGCAGGATCTGCAACTGCTTGGGAGCATCGTAAAGAATGCGTTCCAAGGTGATCATTTCCGAATCCACTTTCTGCAGCACAACCAACTGCTCGATCTGTTCGATATAAAGACTCAAGGTGTGGTCCTCCTCAAAAAAAACGTATCGTGTGACCGGGATGTTCCCGGAGGATTTCAGGCAAAGGGATCGCGGCCGGGAAGAAAGACGACGCGCACCCCATGCGGGGCTAGCTCTGTGGCCAGTTCTTCACTCCAGACACGCATCATGGTCTCTTCCAGGCAGAAATGTCCGACGTCCACGGTCAACCCCAGGTTCTGCACGGCCTGGGCCTGATGGTATTTCAGATCCCCGGTCAGATAGACATCCGCGCCGTGGGCAAAAGCCCCTGGAGCCATATCCGCGCCTGAGCCGGGGCAGTAGGCCACTGTTGCGACACGTTCAGGCCTGGTTCCGACCATGCGTGGAGTGGGCCCCAGCAGTTCATTCAGCCTGGCCGCAAATTCCGCCCAGGCCAGGGCCTGGGGCAAAGAACCGATGCATCCAAATCCGTATTGGCGGACCGGTGCGGACAACGGGATTTCCTCGCATCTGGAGCCTGGGCCCAGGCGGTCTCGGAAGGCCTGGGCCTGTCCGGGCCAGATCAGGTACTCCCCGTGGCCGGATCCCCAGGGCGCCATGTCCGGGACCAGACCGCGGACCTTGTCCCGGTCCGCGGCATGGGGCAACCGGAAGAGCAGTGGTGTCTCCCGGCGACTGACCTCCAGGATGCGCATGCCCTGCAGTGCCAACGCGCGGCCCAGCCAGTTGACCGGGCCATCGGGGTTGGCGTCCAGGGAGGTGTGCGCGCTGTATATCCACATGTCGGAAGTCAGGCTCAGGCGCAGGATCTCGTGGAATCCGTCCAGGCGATCGGGAAGCCGGGGCGACAGGGACAGCGGGTGATGGCAGAGCAAAATGTCGGCCTTTTCTTCCACGGCCTGGCGCACGCTCCAAACATCCGGGTCCAGGGCCACGCACATGGTCCGTATCTCGGAAGCCGCGGCCGCGACCTGCACGCCGCACTTGTCCCAGGACGCGGCCAGATACGGGGGGGCCGTGGACTCGATACGGGAGATCAGGGTCGTGAGATGCATGGGACTCCGTGCGTCTGGACGTACTGTCCGGGAACAGGCTCGCAAATCTAGTTGCCCGTTCGCGTGATGTCAATGCAGGGCGCGCCAAAAAAGGCTCCGGCCTGATCTGGCCGGAGCCTTGGGTCTTCAGGAGTGGTGGGCCTACCAGGGGTCGAACCTGGGACCATCCGGTTATGAGCCGGGGGCTCTACCAACTGAGCTATAGGCCCGTCCGTGACGAATTGCGCTTGTTATGTCTTAGTTCGAGCCCTTGTCAAGGCGGGTCCGGCGCAGTTCCTTGACATGACCTATGGCCGCCCTTCCTGCCAGGGCCCCTTCGCCCACGGCCACGCTGATCTGCAAGAAGCGGCCCACGCAGTCCCCGGCCGCAAAGACGCCAGGCACGTTGGTGCGTTGTTCGCGGTCCGTGTCGATGAACTGTCCGTTGCGCAGCAGACCCAGGCTGAGGGCAAAATCGTTGGACGAGGCCTGCCCCATGGCCACGAAGAGACCTTCGGCTTCTATTTCCTGCCCTGATTCCAGCACGACCCGGCCAAGCCCCTGTTCCCCGGCCAGACGCGATATTTTGTCCGCGATGACCGAAATCCCGTTTTCCTGCAGGCGAAGGCGGAACTCGGCGTTCATGTCCGCGTTCTTGCCCAGGGTGCAGATCTGGACCCTGGGGGTGTACTGGAGCAGTTCCAGGGCCTGATTGGCGGCGAAGTTGCCTTCGCCGACAACGATCACTGGTTTGTTGCGCATGAAGAAACCGTCGCAGCTCACGCAGTAGGACACGCCTTTACCCTCGTAGTCGCCGAGGTTGGAGATGGCGGGCCGGATGCGCGACACGCCCGTGGCCAGGATGAGCGCCGACGCCTCGATCTCCTGCCCCTCGGTCTTGGCCAGAAACGTTCCGCTTTCGGTCTGATGCACGCCCAGCACCCGGTCGCAGCGGATCTGGGCTCCGAATTTGGCTGCCTGCTGGCGTCCGCGCTCAATCAAGTCTTTTCCGGAAATGGTTTCCGTGAATCCGAAATAGTTGTCGATCTCGTAGTCGCCGGCGACCTTGGGCGCGCAGCCCAGAATCAGGGTGCGCATGCCGGCGCGGGCCGTGTAGATGGCGGCCGAGAGTCCGGCCGGTCCTTGTCCGATGATGAGAATGTCCGTCGTTTCCATGACAGTCCTCCGGTTGGATTTGCTGGAGATGATATAACCGGATGAGCACTTGGCAACACGCGGGTCGTTATTCCCGATGCTGAAGTCGTTTCAGACAATGGCGCAGAGCCCGGCCCAGGGAAACCATGTCCACGGGCTTGGAGATCGTCTGGCAGGCCGCGGCGGAGCGGGAGGGGGACACGGGTGTGGCCGAAAGCAGCAGGACGCAGGCCTCCGGGCTGACGCGCTTGAGGCTCATGCAGAGTTCTTCCAGCTCTCCCGGCCCTCCCTCCTCCGTCAGGACAAGATCAAAGCGGGAAGAGGTTTCCAGGATAGCTTGGGCCTGGCTGAGATTGGCTGCCGAGGATACCTGGTAGCGCAGGCGTTCCAGGCAGGCGCAGATGGGCACGCGAACCTCGGCATCGGATTCGGCCACCAGGATTCGTTCGCCCTGACCGATGATCTCGGGCACGGCCAGGCATGCGATGCAATGGGAGCCGACCTGGTGACCGGCGGGCAGACAGATCCGCACCGTGGTGCCTCCACCTTCGGCAGGGGAGAAGAGCAGCCGGCCGCGCAGGGACTTGACGATTTTCTGGGTCACGAACAGCCCCAGTCCAGTTCCCTGGCCGGACGGTTTGGTGGTGAAGAACGGCTCGCACAGTCGAGGCAGATCGGCTTCTGCCACGCCCGTGCCGTTGTCGGTCACACTGATGACCACCAGCGTGCTGTCCGGGTCCGTCAGCAGGAGTTCGGGAATTGGCTCCGGATGGGCTCTGGCCGTGATTGTTATGCGCGGCGAGGGCGTCTGGGCCAGGGCGTGGGTGGAATTGGTGGCCAGGTTCATGAGGATCTGCTGCAGATGAACTGGATCGCCGAACAGGGTGCCGAGGTTCTGGTCCAGGTTGGAATGGATCTTTATACGCGAGGGGGTGGTGCCGCGGATGATGTCCAGGGTTTCGAGCAAGGTCTCGCGGATGGGAAAGCGGACGAATTCCTCGTGCATCTTGCCGGTGAAGTGCAGCACGCTTTTGATGAGGGATGTGCCGCGCTGGCAGACACGCAGGATGCGTTCCAGGTCTTCCTGGTCCGGAGCCTCTCCCGACGCGTTGGCACCGCGGACGAGTTCGGTCGAGAAGACGATGGAGGACAGGATGTTGTTGAAGTCGTGGGCCATGCCTCCGGCCAGGGTCCCGATGATGCCCAGCTTTTGCTGCTTCAGGAACTGGAGTTCCAGCTCCCGGTTGGCCCTTTCCAGTTCCAGGGTACGCTCCCGAACCTGGCTTTCGAGATGAAGCTTGTGTTCTTCGTTCTCGCGGATCAGGGCGGCCCGTTCCAAGGCCTTGTCCACGGCATGGAAGAGGACCGAGACCGAGGCGATGGGCTTGACCAGATAGTCCCAGGCGCCGAGACGCAGGGCCTCGATGGCCTCGTCCAGCCCGCCTTCGCCGGAGATGACCAGGATCGGCGTGCGGGGCGTTATGAAGGAGGGCAGGCGGGACAGCAGCTCCAGCCCGTTCATGACCGGCATCTTCAGATCGACGATGAGAAGGTCCGGGGCGTGGGCCTGGAACATGTCCAGGCCCGCCTGCCCGTCGCCGGCCTCAAGGACCGTGTGCCCCCGGCTGGCCAGGGCGGTTCTGGTGGTGGCGCGGATGAAGGGGTCGTCGTCCACCACCAGAACGGTGGCCTTCGATCTGGGCTGGTCCGGGGGCATGCTAGAACTTGTAGCCGATCATGCGCAGGAATCTGGAGCGCTTGGCCTTGTCCTCGTCGGTCTCCACTCCTTTGGAAGCGAAGCCGTCGATTACGCCCAGAATGCCCCGGCCCTGATCCGTGCTGGCCACGACGACCTGGACAGGATTGGCCGTGGCGCAGAAGAGGCGGACCACTTCGGGCACGTTCTGGATGGTGTTGACCACGTTGATGGGGAACATGTCGCGCATGAAAAGGATGAAACTGTGTCCGGCCGAAAGGGCCCGGGCGTTGTCCTTGGCCAATTCGACGAGTTCGGGGTCCGTGCCGGTGGTCCGGATCAGACATGCGTCGGAGGCCTCGCAAAAGGCCAGTCCGAACTTGGCTCCTGGCACGGCGTTGACCATGGCTTCGTGGACGTCCTCGACGGTCTTGATGAAATGGGACATGCCCAGGACAAGGTTCAGGGCCTGCGGATTCTTGATGGGAACAAGGGAAAGCTCCACGGAGAGTCTCCTGTCAAATTGCGTTTCGGGTTTCGAAAAACCTATTTCTGGACGCGGGAGGACCCGTCATTGCCGCGCAGCAGCCGCACCCGTTCGCCGGCGTAGAACTGCATGTCGGCCTCCTGGACCACGGTGACCATTTCTCCGGTGTCCAGTTCCACGGTGATCTCCAGGGCGTTCTTCCTGGTGACGGCCTCTTCGGCCAGGTGTCCGCCGGCCGCTCCGCCCAGGGCGCCGATGACGGCTCCGACCACCCGGCCCCGGCCGCCGCCGACCATGCTTCCGAGCACGCCGCCGGTCACGCCGCCGGCGACGGCTCCGACACCGCTCTGGGTGCCCTCGATCTGCACGTCGCGGACTTCTTTCACGGTTCCGTAGTTGACCTGCATTTCCTGACGGGCCTGATCGCGCGAATAAACCTGCGCCGAGCGGCTTGAGGCGCAGGAACTGAGCAGGGCCGACCCGGCGATTAGCAAAAGGGACAGGATGAGTATGAATTTGCGGGTGCGCATGGCATCCTCCTGAGCTGATGTTCGGAAAAGAACCGTCTCTTTGATCCAGGACCGCAAAACAAAGGGGTCCTCCTGACTATAGTGGCTTGGCAAGAAGGGTCAAGAACGCCGGATCGTTACTGGGCCGCGGGGACGGGTGTCTGGGCGGAACGGTCATGGGGCCTCAGGGCCTCTAGGAGGACGGTTTCGGGATCGTTTATGTTCTTGGCCCGCAGCACCTTGAGGAGTTTTTCGTAGAGGGTTTCCAGGTCCACGTACTGGGCCACGGATTTGTATTCAGGCATGGTCAGGACCGAGGAATAGACGGGCAGATTGTCCGCGTCGTGTCCGTTCAGGATGATAAGGGAGAAGGTGCGGCCTTCGAGCTCAAAGTCAAGCTTGAACTCTTTGATGTCGGTGTCGGTGATGGTGTTCAGGTTGGAGATGGATTTGGCCCTGGCGAAAATGCCGGAAATGATGCGCAGGCTGTCCTTTTTGATTCCGGTCAGAACTTCCCTTTCGGACAGCTCGATGAGCAGGATGGATTTGTTCAGTTCGTAGTAGAGTTCCTCGAAGATGCCGTTGGCTTTGAGTTCGTCGTAGAGAACTTCGAATTCGGCGTGGTTGATCTTGCGAAAATGGGACATGTCCGGGCGCGCGTCCTCCACGGCCTCGAAGTCTTCGCATACGTAGGGCACGATGGACGTGGTCTCGTAGAGATAGAATTCCAGGCCCACGGCGCCTTCCTCTTCCAGAATGGCAGACACCGAGAGGTCGGCCAGCAGAGTGCCCCCGCCCTCGATTTCCAGGCCGTATCCGGCGTAGGCCTGACGCAGCCTGCTATCCGCGGCATCGATGACGTAGTTGTAAATGGGATAGGCCATGCCGTCCTGATCGTGGATGGCCAGATCCTTCCAGGACGCATAGCGGGACGCGACCATGTGCTGAAAAATTTTCTTGATGAATTTCTTCAGGCACATGGTGAAGAGTTTCAGTTCCTTGCCGGTTCCGGAGGGCTCGTCTGCGTCCTTGACCGGGGTCAGCTCTTCGAAATCTTCGTCTCTCTTCATGGGTTTCCTCGTTTGTCCTTGCGTTCACCGTAGGCCTTGGCCAGGCCGCCATGGGAGGTTTCCCGGTAGAGGCTCGGCAGGTCGTGGCCTGTCTCTTTCATGACTCGGACCACTTCGTCAAAGGGGATGCGGTGGGTCCCGTCGGACAAGAGCACCATCTGGGCGATGCTCAGGGCCCGCGAGGCGGCCATGGCGTTGCGTTCGATGCACGGAATCTGGACCAGCCCCCCCACGGGGTCGCAGGTCAGACCGAGATGGTGTTCCAGGCCCATCTCGGCCGCGTATTCGATCTGGCGTATGGTTCCGCCCATGAGCTGGGCCGCGGCCGCCGCAGCCATGGCGCAGGCCGAGCCCACTTCGCCCTGGCAGCCGACCTCGGCCCCGGAAATGGAGGCGTTGGTCTTGATGACGAGTCCGATCAGCCCTGCCGTGGCCAGGGCTTGCAGGATGGACCTGGGCCGGGATTCGATGCTTTCCTTCAGGTAGCGCAAAACCGATGGCAGCACGCCGCTGGCGCCGCAGGTCGGGGCCGTGACCACGACTCCGCCGGCCGCGTTTTCCTCGGACACGGCCAGGGCGTAGGCGGCCAAAAGACCTGTGCGACGCAATTCTGCCCCGCCCAGGACGGCCTTCTGGTGGTAGGAGCAGGCCCGGCGGGCCAGGCCCAGGCTGCCGGGAAGGACGCCTTCGGTGGTCAGGCCGCGCTCGATGCTGTCCTGCATGGCGGCCCAGATCGTATCCAGAAAGATCCAGACGTCCTCACCCTCGTGGCGGACGACGTATTCCCAGTAGCCGATGCCTTCCTCGGCGCAGAGGTCCATGATCTCCGTCAGGGTCTGTAAAGGATAGATCCGCGTCGGCTGGTCCGCTTCGGTCCCGTCGCGCAGGGCCCCTCCGCCTACGCTGAACACGGTCCAGGTTTCAAGAATCGTCCCCGCGGCGTCCAGGGCGGTGAAATCCATGGCATTGGGATGCTCGGGCCTGGTTGTGTCTGGGGACCAGACGATCTCGACGGGGAGCGGGGCCAGGGCGTCTGCAATGGCCTTGTCCGTGAGATGTCCACGGCCCGTGGCGGCCAGGCTGCCGTAGAGCACGACACGAAAGGCCGACGCCTCGGGCACGCGGGCCCGGAAACGTTCGGCGGCCAGGCGCGGCCCCATGGTGTGGCTGCTCGAAGGCCCGACGCCGATGCGATACAATTCCCGGATGGATTCCATCCGCACCTCGCCGTGAAAAAAAGAGGGTTGACGGCCCGGAAAAGCCTGGGCCATGGAGTCCGTCAAGGCCGCATCCGTCAAAGGACACAGGCCCCTGGACTAGCTGGCCCGCACACTTGAGTCAACAAGGAGCGCCGATGGAACGACCTCAACTCGAATTCCCCCTGCAGTGGGAATTCAAGATCATCGCCGTGCGCACGGACGAGGCCTTCGCGGCCATCCGCGCGGTCCTGGGCGAACACGGCTTCACCGACACGCCCAGGGCCAGCAATGTCTCGCGCAACGGTTCCTACGTGACCTACACCGCGAGCCTGCGCATCAAAAACCGGGAGCAGCTTGACGCGGTGACCCAGGCCCTGGGGAAGTGCGAGGGCGTCCGGTACCTGCTGTAAAACCTTGCGCAGGGCCTGGCGCGGCCGCGATTTTTTTTCCTTGACTGGCCAGAGGGAAAGCCGTAGAAGCCTCTTCGTTGTCCGGCGCGGATCATGTTTTAGGCTAATGCGTTGACATGCTTCGCATATTCCGGTCGGACGGGCCAATAGCTCAATTGGTAGAGCATCTGACTCTTAATCAGCAGGTTCAAGGTTCGATTCCTTGTTGGCCCACCAGCTGAAATTATGAACCCGCCAAAGACGGAATGTCTTTGGCGGGTTCTTTCGTTTTTTGCTCAGAAGGCTACGCAGTTTCATGCGTATCCGCGGCAACGTCCACGAGGGATTTGGGTGGTGAGGTAAAATCCTTGTTGAATAAGGGCTTGCACCTTCTATGACGGGTAATATACGTCAGTGGCTGCTTGTTGTCCCAATCAATGGCACGCGATGGTTTTTCAAGTTTTCAAGGATATTGCCACATTCGTCAGTAACAATTCGATACCTATCCGCATGATTTGTATCGACGTCTCAAGTTCTCTAGTCGCTTTTTTCCAAAGCGCTGAAAGGCCCGATGGCAAGTTCAAGCTCGATTTTCGAATGAACAGCTAATTGTATGATTTTCATGGAGTTTTGATTTATGATTGAATCGAAAAATATAATCAAACTGCATAAAACAACGTTACGAAGTCGTTATATTTTTCCTCGAAAACCCCTCGCCCAAACCTGTGAAAGTCCCCTGCCATGAGCGAGATCATCATCTACGAAGACCCGGACGCTCCCAACCCGGTTCAGGTGACGCTGGAAGGCGATACCGTCTGGCTGACCCAGGCGCAGATGGCGGAGCTGTTTCAGGTCAAGCCCCAGAATATCACCATGCACCTGAAAAAGGTGTATGCGGACGATGAATTGCAGGAGGCGGCAACCTGTAAGGATTTCTTACAAGTTCAAACCGAAGGGACCCGGCGGGTGGAACGTACCCGCAAGTTCTACAATCTGGACGCCATCATCTCCGTTGGCTACCGGGTCAACAGCAAGCGGGGCGTGCGCTTTCGGCAATGGGCCGCGTCGGTTCTGAAAGACCATCTCCTCAAAGGGTATTCCCTGAATCGACATCGCCTGGCCGAACGCGGCGTGGAAGAAGCCAGGGCCGCGCTGGACCTGTTGGCCCGCACCCTGACCACCAACAGGCTGGTTTCCGACACCGGGCAGGCCGTGGTGGCCCTGATTTCCGGCTACGCCAGGACCTGGCGGCTTCTGCGCTGGACGGCGGCCTGATTGAGATGACCCTTCCCGCAAAACGCCGACGCCGCAATACCGCCTGGCCGGGAAAGGGCGGCTGTTTTTGGCGGATAAGGCCAATGCATAACATTTGAAGACCGATCCCATGCCCCTCGATTACACAACATTAGTGCTGCTCAGGCAGAATCACCCGGCTTGGCGTCTGCTGTGCGCGCAGCATGCGCCGCTCGTGGCCGGTTTTCTGCACCGTGCGTTCATTGCGCCCAACGTCCGCGTCATCTCCCAGGCGGATCTCGTCGAGGCATTGGAGGACGAACTTTTCGCCCTGCGCGAACATGCGGGAGAGCAGACATTTGCGGGATCGGCGCTAAGCTATCTGAACGACTGGGCCGAGAACGACAAGGGCTGGCTGCGCAAGTTCTACCCGGCTGGAACGGATGAGCCTCACTTCGACCTGACACCGGCGACGGAAAAGGCCCTGGTCTGGCTGGAGGGGCTGACGGCGCGCGCGTTTGTCGGGACGGAGTCGCGCCTTCTGACGCTGTTCCAACTGCTGCGCCAGATCAGCGAGGGGAGCCAGACCGACCCCGAGGCGCGGGTCGCCGAACTGCACAGGCGCCGTGACGAGATCGACGCCGAAATCGCTCGCGTCTTCGACGGGGACATCCCGGTCCTCGACGATACGGCGATGAAGGATCGTTTCCAGCAGTTCCTGCAACTGGCGCGAGAGCTGCTGGGCGACTTCCGCGAGGTGGAACACAATTTCCGGACCCTCGACCGCAAGGTGCGCGAGCGTATCGCCCTCTGGGAGGGCGCCAAGGGGCCGTTGCTGGAAGAGATCATGGGTGAGCGCGACGCCATCGCGGACTCGGACCAGGGCAAGAGTTTTCGGGCCTTCTGGGATTTTCTTATGTCCCAGTCCCGCCAGGAGGAGTTGTCGCGCCTCCTGGAACAGGTGCTCAGCCTGCCGCCCATCGCCGCCATGAGCCCGGAGGCGCGTTTGCGGCGCGTCCATTACGACTGGCTGGAGGCCGGCGAGCATACCCAGCGGACCGTGGCTCGTCTTTCGGAACAGCTGCGCCGGTTTCTCGACGACCAGGCCTGGCTCGAAAACCGCCGCATCATGGACATCCTGCATGACATCGAGACCCATGCCCTGGCGGTGCGCGAAAACATGCCCAAGGGGGACTTCGTTTCCCTTGCAGAGGCCTCGGCGACCATCGAACTGCCTCTGGAGAGGCCGCTTTTCCGCCCCCCAGTCAAACCGCTTCTGGCCGATGTCGCCCTGGATGCCGGAGACGCCGAGGTGGACCTTTCGGCGTTGTACAGCCAGGTCGTGGTTGACCGGGTCGAACTGGCGCGCAATATCCGCCTCGAACTTCAGGATCGCGGCCAGGCTAGCCTCGGGGACGTGATTGCCCGTCATCCCCTGCGTCACGGGCTGGCCGAGCTGGTCGCCTATCTGCATTTGGCCGGGGAATGGCCAGAATCGGCCGTGGACGACGAACACCATGAGCACGTGAGCTGGCGGACCGACACCGGCGCGGTCCGGAAGGCGACCTTGCCGCGCATCATTCTTTTGAGGAAATGATCATGGATCATGCTGAAACTGTCTCTGACCGGACATCCGCGCGGCTTCATGAACTTTCGCCCGTCGCGGTCACCCTCCTGCGGGGCGTGCTCTACCAGGAAGAAAATCCGGAATTGTGGAATCTGCTGCTCAAGCAGCAGGCGGGCGTCCGTGACTACATGGCCGTGCTCGGCCTGGAACTGATGTTTGACGAGGCCGAAGGCTACGCGTTTCTGCGTTCGAGGCCGGAGGACGAGGATGAAGAGGCCATCCCCCGACTGGTGGTCCGCAGGCAGCTTTCGTATCCGGTCAGCCTCCTTCTGGCCCTGCTTCGCAAGAAGCTCGCCGAATCCGACGCCGGTGGCGGGGAGACGCGACTGATTATGTCCAGGGACGAGGTGGCCGAGATGATCCGCATTTTCTTTCCTGCCGGCAGTAACGAAGCCAGGCTGATCGACCAGGTCGACGCAACGTTGAACAAGATCGCAGAACTCGGATTCATACGCCGTCTGCGCGGGCAGGGGCACATGATCGAAGTCCGCAGGATCATCAAGGCCTCTGTCGACGCCCAGTGGCTGGCAGATTTCGACCAGCGGCTGGATGAGTACAGGCGGCATGGAGCCCAGGCGCCGGAGGGGAGCGATGGCTGAACAACTGCGCCTGGACATGATCGGCGACGACCGTCTGGCCGGATTTCGGCTGCAGCGCCTGGAGGTGTTCAACTGGGGCACCTTTGACGGCCGGGTCTGGACCCTGCGCATGGAGGGGAGGAACGCGCTGCTCACCGGCGACATCGGGTCCGGCAAATCGACGTTGGTGGACGCCGTGACCACGCTGCTGGTCCCCAGCCAGCGCGTTGCCTACAACAAGGCCGCCGGCGCCGACAGCCGTGAGCGCACGCTGCGCTCGTACGTGCAGGGGTATTACAAATCGGAACGCCAGGATGTCATCGGCGGCGCGAAGCCGGTCGCCCTACGCGGACTCGACAGCTATTCGGTCGTCCTCGGGGTATTTTCCAATGCCGGGTACGGCAGGACGGTCACACTGGCCCAGGTCTTCTGGATGAAGGACGCCACAGGCCAGCCCACCCGGCTGTTCGCCGCCTGCGAACGTGATCTTTCCATTGCCGGGGATTTTTCCGCTTTCGGAACGGAAATCACTGGCCTGCGCAAAAGACTGCGCGGGGCCGGGGTTGAACTTTTCGACACGTTTCCTCCGTACGGTTCTTGGTTCAGGCGTCGTTTCGGCATCGACAACGAGCAGGCGCTGGAGCTGTTTCATCAGACCGTCTCGCTCAAATCGGTAGGAAACCTGACGGATTTCGTGCGGGCGCACATGCTCGAACCGTTTGAAGTCGCGCCTCGCATCGCAGCCCTCATCCAGCATTTCGAAGACCTCAGCCGGGCCCACGAAGCCGTTCTCAAGGCCAAGCGGCAGGTCGAGATGCTCACGCCGCTGGTGGCCGACTGCGACCGCCACCAGGAACTCGGCCTCACGGCGGAAAGGCAGAAAGCCTGCCGCGAGGCCCTGCGTCCCTGGTTCGCGTCCCTCAAGCTCGACCTGCTGGACAAGCGCATCGCCTCCCTCGAAGAAGAGCTGGCCCGGCACCGTGCCGCCGTCGATCGGCTGGAGGAACAGCGTCAAGGGCTGCAGGAGCGTGAGCGCGAACTGCGCCGGAACATCGCCGAGAACGGGGGCGACCGGATCGAGAGCATCAAGGCGGAGATGCGGCGCAAAGGCGAGGAGCTTCAAAGACGCAGGGACAGGGCGGCCCGGTACGGGGAGTTCATGCGTTCGCTCGGCGGTCAGCCCGCGACGACCCAGGAGGATTTCCTCCGCCAGCGCGCGGAAAATGCCGCCCTGCGCGAAACGTCCGAGAACGCGGAAGCCCGGGTGCAGAACGACCTGAACGAGGCAGGCGTTCACTTTGCCCAGGGACGCAGGGAACATGATGAACTCAGCGCCGAGATCAAGGGACTCAAGGCCCGCCGTAGCAATATCGATGAAAGGCAGGTCGTTATCCGGCGCTCGCTGTGCCAGGCGCTGAACGTGCCCGAGGACGAGATGCCGTTTGCCGGCGAGCTGATCCAGGTGCGTGAGGACGAGCGTGACTGGGAGGGGGCCGCCGAGAGACTGCTGCGCGGCTTCGGCCTCTCGCTCTTGGTGCCGGATGTCCATTACGCCCGGGTGGCGGACTGGGTCGACCGCACCCACCTCAAAGGGCGGCTCGTTTATTACCGGGTGCGTGACGGCGTGCGCAAGGACGTGCCGTCCCTGCATCCCGACTCCCTGGTGCGCAAGCTGCGGCTGAAGCCCGATTCCCAGTTCTACGACTGGCTTGAGCTGGAAGTGGCGCATCGTTTCGATCTGGCCTGCTGCGTGACGCAGGAGCAGTTCCGCCGCGAGACCCGCGCCGTGACCCGCGCCGGACAGTTCAAGGCTCCGGGGGAACGGCACGAGAAGGACGACCGCCACCGGCTGGACGATCGCAGCCGCTATGTGCTGGGGTGGAGCAACGCGGAGAAGATCGCGGCCCTGGAAGGCAAGGCGAAACTCCTGGAGACGCATCTCGCCGGTCTTGGAGCCCGGATAGGAGCCCTGCAGAAGGAGCAGGGCGCCCTCAGGGCAAGGCTGACCATACTCTCGAAGCTCGATGAATATCCGGAGTTTCGGGAACTCGACTGGCAGCCTTTGTCCCTGGACATCGCCCGTTTGGAGGAGGAAAAGCGTGCCCTGGAAGCCGCATCGGATCTTCTGCAGGCCCTGACTTCGCAGCTCGCAGCCCTGGAGTCCGAATTGAAGGAGACCGAGCTCCAGCTCGATGAGCGGAAGGACAAGCGTTCGAAGACGGAGCAGAAGGTCAGTTCCGCCAGGGAATTGCGCCAGTCTGAGCAGGCCGTGTTGTCGGAGGCCGGGCCCGACGCCGTCAGTCGCTTCGCGCAGTTGGAGGAGATGCGCGCGGAGGCTCTCGGTGGACAAGTTCTGACGGTCGAGTCCTGCGACAACCGGGAGCGGGACATGCGTGGCTGGCTGCAGGGCGTCATCGACGCCGAGGAAAAGAAGCTCGTCCGGCTGCGCGAAAAGATCATCAGGGCCATGACCGAATTCAAGCGGGAATGGCCGCTGGAAACCCGGGACACGGACGTCGACATCGCCGCCGGGCCCGAGTACGGCGCGATGCTTGGACAGCTCCAGGCTGACGGCCTGCCGCGTTTCGAAGAGCGCTTCAAGGAACTGCTCAACGAGAACACCATCCGCGAAGTGGCCAACTTCCAGTCGCAACTGGCCCGCGAACGCGAGACCATCAAGGAACGCATCGATCAGATAAACCGGTCCCTGACCCGCATCGACTACAATCCCGGACGCTACATCAAACTGGAAGCGCAAGCCGCGTCCGACGCGGACATCCGCGAGTTCCAGGCCGAGCTGCGCGCCTGCACCGAAGGGGCTCTGACCGGATCGGACGACGCGCAGTATTCCGAAGCCAAGTTCCTCCAGGTGCGGCGGATCATCGAGCGCTTTCGTGGCCGCGAGGATCACTCCGATCTGGACCGGCGCTGGACCGCGAAAGTCACGGACGTGCGGAACTGGTTCGTGTTCGCCGCCAGCGAGCGGTGGCGCGAGGACGACAGCGAGCACGAGCATTACGCCGATTCGGGCGGCAAGTCCGGCGGGCAGAAGGAGAAGCTCGCCTATACGGTGCTGGCCGCAAGCCTGGCCTACCAGTTCGGCCTGGAGTGGGGCGCGGTGCGGTCGCGTTCCTTCCGCTTCGTCGTCATCGACGAGGCCTTCGGGCGCGGTTCCGACGAATCGGCGCAGTACGCTCTTGAGCTTTTCGCCCAGCTCAATCTGCAACTGCTCATCGTCACGCCGCTGCAGAAAATCCACATCATCGAGCCTTTTGTGGCCGGGGTCGGGTTTGTGCACAATGAGGCCGGAAGCAGTTCGGTGCTGCGCAACCTGAGCATCGAGGAGTATCAGGCGGAGAAGCAGAGGATGCAGAGATGACGTGGACAACCCCCGCCGACCTGAAGGCCCAGGTGCAAAGGCTTTGGGACAAGGGACTGTTGCTTGCCGCCCTGTGCGGGGGCGAGCAGCTTTTTCCCCGGCGCCTGACGCTCAGAGGGCCGGGTTCGAGGGAACTCAGCGAACGGTTCGCCGAGGTGCGCGACTGGATCGCCGCGCTGGCGGGTTCAACCGGGCCCTACCGGATCGAGTGGCGCGGGTTTACCCATCGAATCCTTGGCGCCAATGAGATTCCTGCGGCCGTCTGGATCGATACGCTGGACGATGCGCTGGGGTTCATCGGCAAACGAAGGGTCGCCGGACAATTTTCCACCCTGGTCGCACAGACCGCCGAGCGGCTGCCCGGAATCCTTCCCTGGCTGGCCAGGCGCCCGCTTCGCGCCCTGGAACTGGCCGAAGACTGGCCGCGCCTGCTGGATATCGCGTGCTGGCTGCGGGAGCATCCCAGGCCGGGCATATATCTGAGGCAGATCGATCTGCATGGCGTGCACAGCAAGTTCATCGAAGGGCATCGGGGCGTGCTTGCGGAAATGCTGGACCTTGTTCTGGCTCCGGCGGATATCGACACGGCCTTCACAGGGCTGAGCGGCTTTTGCCGCCGTTATGGCTTTCGGGAGAAGCCGGCCCGGGTGAGGTTCCGCATGCTCGATCCGGAAACCCCGTTGTTTTCAGAAGGGCTGGAGCAGGATTTCACCCTGACAGGGGCGGCCTTCGCCGCGCTGAATCCTTCGGTGCCGGTCGTGTTCATCACCGAAAACGAGATCAATTTTCTGGCGTTTCCCGAGGTGCCCGGAGCCATGGTGATCTTCGGCGCCGGGTACGGTTTCGAGAATCTGGTCGAAGCAAGATGGCTGCTTGAAAAGGATGTCCGTTACTGGGGGGACATAGATACTCACGGATTTGCCATCCTCAATCAGCTCAGGGCCTTTTTTCCGCATGCACGATCCTTTCTTATGGACGAGGACACGTTGCTGGCTCATCAACCGTTGTGGGGAAGCGAATCCGGAGCGGAAACGGGAGCCCTCGCACGGCTGACCCCAGCAGAAGCTTCTCTTTATGAGCGGTTGCGTCGCAACCACTGGGGAGAACGTATCCGGTTGGAGCAGGAAAGGATCGGTTTCGATTTTTTTAATGCCGCACTCGCAAGACGTTGGCGCTGAAAAAACCATCTGTTCTCTCCCGACCACATGAATCCAACGCTACAATGAATCCTGCCGCATCCGTCCCAGCCGGGGCAGAAGCGTCAGCACAAGCGCGCTCGTGGCCACGCCCACCAGGGCCAGGGTCAGGATCTTGTTGTCCCAGGGCCTTGCTATGAACCACATGGCCGTGGCGCCGCCGACGAAGTAGGTGAACATGATCAGCGACGAGGCCGATCCGGCGTCAGTCGTGACCTGTTCCAGCAGAAAATGGCTGCTGGGCGGACGGGACATGCCCAGGCTCATGGTCAGAAAGGCCATGGGCAGGGCCATGCCCCAGGGGCCAAGCTCCGCGCAGAGGGCCAGGGCCGTGGAGCCGATGAGGATGCCGGCGTAGCCGAGCAAAATGATCCTGAATCCGGGCATGCGTTTCAGCAGTCGGCCGCAGATCCAGAAGCCGAGCATGAGAGCTCCGGAATTGAAGGCGAAGAAGTAGCTGTAGACCTGTTCGCTCAATCCGAAATGGGTCACGAAGATGAAGGATGAGCCCCCGATGAAGCAGAACAGCGGAGTCATGCCCAGGGCAATTAGGGAGCACAGGGCCATGAACCGCGCGTTGCCGATCAGTCGCGCATAGCTGCCCAGGACTTGTCCCAGGGTACGGGAGGTGGCCGGGGCGGGCTCCTTGAGTTTCCAGACGCCCCAGATGGCCACCAGTCCCAGCCCCATCTGGGCGTGGAAAATGACCGGCCAGTGGGCGAAGTTCAGGATGAGGCCGCCCAGAACCGGGGCCAGCATGGGCGCCAGGGAGACGATGATGGCCATGTGGGCCAAAACCCGTTCCCGTTCGGCGCCAACGAAGCAGTCCTTGGTCATGGCCAGGGACAGGGTCGAGGCCGAGGCTGCGCCCATGCCCTGCAGGATGCGTCCCGCGATCAGGGCCTGGGGGCTGTCGGCCAGGGCGCAGACCAGACAGGCCAGGATGTAGAGGCTGATGCCGCCCAGCAGCACGGGCTTGCGGCCGAAGCGGTCCGAGAGCGGGCCGTAGAAGAGCAGGGCCAGGCTGAAGCTGACGAAAAATCCGACCAGGGTCAGGTTGATGATCGCTTCCGAAGTCTGCCAGTTCGCGGTCAGCGACGGCAGTGCCGGCAGATACATGTCCGTGGACAGGGGCGGGAAGGCCGCCAGAAGGGCCAGGATGAGCAGGGCCCGTATCTTTGATGTGGGTGGTGTGGTCGTCATAATGCTGCGATGGGCAAAAGGTGAGCCGTCTGCGTACGCATTGCGACCCGTGCGCACAAGGAAAATCGTGTCGATGATCCGGCGGATCTGCCTGGTCCGGAACGGTTCCTGCTTTGTCCAGGGCAGGCAGGCATTTTTTTCCGGAGGACCATATGAGCATCCCACCCCTGGCCGCGTTGGGCATCGCCAAGACCGCCTTTGACATCATCGGAGCGCTGGCCGGCGCCGTCAAACGGCCCCAGACGGCAACAGTCCAGAGCGTGGAGCCCAGGGCCCAGGAGTCCGTCTGGCATCAGCTGGGCCAGGAAGTGGACGTCCGCTCCCTGACCCGTGAGGAGCTGGCCAAGGTTTCCCAGTTGCTCTACGACAACGGGGCCATCAGCTTGCAGGATCACGCCGCCATGAGTCTGGATCCGAGCTTCGCCGGTTCCACGAATCTGCTGACGGCGCCCGACAGCGCGGGCCAGGTGGACTGGGTGGCGGAATTCCAGGCCCGCCTGAGGCAGCACACCACGGCCGGGGACACAGCGGCGGCTGCCGGCGATCAGCGCATCCTGGAAATTTTTGCCCGCCTGCAGGCCGGCTCCAAGGGCGTGACCTCCATCCGGGTCTGACCCGTCACCGTAAGGCCATGCCGTCAGGTTTTTCCGCGCTAGCGGCGGCCTGATCCCGCGTCGCCGGGTTCGTGGCCGGCCCAGTACCGGGCCAGGGCCGCGCCAACTTCCTGATCGCCTTCAAGAAGCCCTTATAGTTCGGACGCCGATACGGTAGAATTCTTCCTGACCATGGCATACTCCTCCGGGAGTTGTGGTTTGGTGGTACAACCCACATATGCCATGGTCTTTCTTTTTGCTGAAGATCCCGCACACTACCTCCCGCACACTACCAGCGCTCCAGACTGGTCAACTGCCAATCCTGTATTCTTCTCCCACCCCAATGCAAAAGTTTCGCGTCGTAATGGTTGACGCGAACAGCACCCGTGCTCCCCAGATTCCACGCAAGAAACCCAGTCCGTTGTGCACGACGGACATCGGTATAAGCAAAACCAGAAAAGTCAGGATTGCTTGCCGGTTAAGAGAGGCACGAGGCAGGCGGAGCGTTGGCGATGGTTATGACGGAAAACTCGGGAAACGAATCAGAGGTGTCAGGCGTCCTGGCGACTATCCCTTCCCGGACAATTGTGGCGAGACAGAGGAGATCAGATGCAAGTCGGTCAGGGGGAACTCTTGCGGCAACCAGGACCAGCTCATCTCCAGTCCTTGCGTGGGGCCTTGGAGATGAGCTGCATGCCGGCCTGAAACATGCCGGACCAGCTTGCCGTTTCCCTGCGGCACCAGCGCACGAAGCCGACCAGAAACATCGGGGATTCGTAGTTGATGGTTCCGCGTATTTCGTCGGCGATATAGATTTTGACCAGCGTGTCATCGACGGGCAGCTCGACGTCCAGTTCGAGGAGCAGTCCATCCGGGCTCTGGTTGAGAATGCGGGCCGGGCACGGTCCGTCCAGGGCCGGTGAGACGACTCCGCAACGGGTCAGGCTGGCGGTCCGGGGGAATTTGCGAGTGTCTGACATGCGTGCTCCATTTGAGGCTTTCAATCCCAGAGCCCCTACCCTTGGGGCGCGGAGGTGTCAAACATGGCACCCTGGACGATATATTTAATTTTATTTTCAGGTATTTATCTTGTCTTTGCGACGCGCGGAGCGCTGTCATACAGTGTCCTTGCTCAATATTCGTCCTTGTCCCACAGTTCCGGGGTGAAGCTCGCAACCTGGTTGCGTCCCCTGCGCTTGGCCTCGTACAGGGCCACGTCGGCGAATTTGATGGCCTTGTAGAAGACGTCGGCATCAGCGGGGTATTCGCTGGTTCCGATGCTGACGGTTTTTTTGATCAGAACTCCGTCGGGCAGGATGAACTCGTGGAGTTCCACCGCCTCGCGGATCTTCTCGGCGATGGTGGTCAGGGTGTCGGATTGGATATTGATGAGCAGGACCAGAAATTCTTCGCCCCCATAGCGGATGAGCAGGTCGGATTTGCGGACCGTGGTCTGCAAAATCCTGCCGACCTGTCGGAGCACGGCGTCGCCGGCCTGATGTCCGTACTTGTCATTGACCTGTTTGAAGAAATCCAGATCGACCATCAGGAAGCCGGTGCACTGCGCTTCGCGTTTGGCCAGGGCTTCGTATCTGGCGATGAACTCGTCCAGGAAGCGGCGGTTGTTGCACAGGGTCAGGGGGTCGCGCAGGGATTGTTCCCGGGTGATGTCCAGCAGGCGCAATGAATTGAGCACCGGGGCCGCGACCTCAAGATACTTGCGTATGATGGGGACCATGGGCCGCAATTTCTCCCACTTCGATTTGGGCGCGAGAAACGACAGCACCGCTCTGACCTGACCGCTCATGACAATGGGCAGGCAGCAGCGCACGTCCAGGTCCAGATCGGCGTTGAAATGCAGGCAGAGCTTGGGATTGTCGAAAGAGGTCACCTCCTCGGCCATGCGCTTGCAGCGGCATGTCTCGGGATTGGTGAGGACCTCGTCCTTGCACAGCGGGGAGTCCGGTACAGAATCGAGGACGACGAGCAGGCTCGAACTGTCGTGATCCATCTCAAAAATCACCACGCGATTCAGCCCGAAGCGTTGCAGCAGGATGTGCGTCAGTTGCGCGTAGACTTCTTCCTTGTCCTGGATCCCGTGCAGGTCGTGGTCAAAGACCGTCAGTTGGGCCATCTGCTCGAGTTGATCGGAGATGTCGTCCAGGGACGGCACCTTGCCGGTGCGCTCCTGGTAGCCCAGAACGTAGGCCAAGAGATGCCCAACCCGGTTCAGGAAGTTGCCGTTGAAACGCATCATGGTGTTGACCACGTTGCTGATCTCCGTCATTTCGTCGCCCCGGCGCATGGCGTAGACTGGACAATGGCAGCATTTTTCGTAGGTGTTCAGATAGATGCAGGTGTCACGCCAGCGGGGGGATATGGCCTCGGAGCCGGTCTCCAGGTAGCAGACCAGGGACGGATCCTGGTGCACCGGACACTCGTCGTTGTGACAGTGCAAAACGTCCAGGCAATGCACATGCTCGGTCTCGAATCGTTCGCTGAAGTAGTTGGAATGGGACGAGATGAGAATTTTTTTCAGTCTCGTGAAAAACGTTTCGACGCGTTTGACGTTCAATAACAACAAGACCCAGACCAGCGTGGCGCCCGCGCCGAACACGAGCGCGAACTGTGCGAGGCGGCTCCACAGGATCTGGATCTGCAATCCGGTATCATGACCGAGCACCAGGCCGCCCAGGACCTGGCCCTGGTCATCGGCCAGCGGAATGAAGGCGGCATGCACGCTGCCGTGCAGCATCACGCCCTCCTCGGCTGTCTGGACCGCCGCGGCCGGATTGAGGACCGCATCCCCAAAGAATTGGACAACGCTCCACCCAGGTTTGTTTGCGGCTGTGCCGCGCAGAAGCAGCAGGACCGCGTCTTCGCGTGGCAGGTGCAGGGAGCGGATGACCGCGCCCAGATCGAGGGAAAGGGCCAGGTACCCCGCGACGTGTTGCTCGTTGATGACCGGGGCAGTTGCGCGGATGATCAGGCCGTGCGGGCCGGCTGTTACTCCCTGGCGCTTGATGCCCTTTTGCTTGCCCCCGGGTGTTTCAGCGGGCGTCGGCACTTCTCCGGAGTCGCTCAGCAACAGGGGGGTACCATCTGGCAGGCTGAATTCAAAGTGGTACGCGCCTGAATTGGATGGGGCATGCAACCGCTCAATGTAGGGCAGGGCGATGCGCTTCAGACGCGGAGCGTCGCCAACGGTCACGCTTTCCTGAATTTCGGGAATGGAGGCCAGGGCGGCTGCCTGGGCCGAGAGAACCGTCTGCTGACGCGCGATGGCGCTGTCCAGCCAGTTGCCGAGCAGGGACAGGTGGTCCCTGCCCAGTTGCCGGACGTGGATCTGCTGTGTGTGATAGAAAAAAAAGATGAGAACCGTGTTGCCCAGGACAAGCAGGACGGCGGTGAGGTAGAGAAAGCGGCTCTTCAAACTCCATTGTTGGGGATCGATGTGCCGATTGAGACGCCGCAGACGGCGTGCCAGAGAGGATTCCGTTTTTTTTCTGAGTCCGATTCGGGGCAACGGTACGTTGTGTGGTCGATCCATGTATTCTCCATGTGTCCCATTCCCGCATCATGAGCCCGGTGCCTGTGATGAAGTGCCAATATCTAACATGGTCACGGCTCAAAGACAATGTGCTCCGGCGTGAGGCCCCGACGCTCCGGCCGTGACCATGCGGTGGAGGAACTTACGGCCTGTCGGGCAGTTCCACGGCCCAGGAGGACAGTTCGGGGACCGTGGTCACGATCCGCTCCCGTTGCAGAAAGCGTGCGAAGCGGAGGTAGCGGGCCTGGTCCAGGGCTCCGGGGCGCAGGGCGAAGCGGGGCAGGGTGTCCCTCCAGGCCCGGCGGTTCAGTTCATCGTCCAGGTTCTTGCGTTCGCCAGAGATGAAAAGTTGCCATGACTCCTCGGGGTGGTTGATCAGGTAGCGCACGCCGTCCTCCAGGGCATCGACGAAGAGCCGCAGGCGCGGGTCCGAGAGGGTATTGGCCGCCGCGACCAGGATCAGTTCGTCATAGGCCGGCACCCCGTGCTCCTCCACGAAAAAGGCCCGGCCCGGCCGCCCCTCGATGTCCATCTGGTTCAGTTCAAAATTGCGGAACGCGCCGATGACCGCGTCGGTCTGTCCCGCGAACAGGGAGGGGGACAGGGAGAAGTTGACGTTCACCAGCTTCACGTCCTCCAGTTTCAATCCTTCTTTTTCAAGCATCACTTTAAGAAGAGCGGTCTCGAATCCGCCCACGGAATAGCCGACGGTCTTGCCCTTCAAGTCGGCGATGGATTTGATTTGACCGTCCTGCAGAACCACCAGGCAGTTGAGGGGCGTGGCCACGAGGGTGGCGATGCGCGTTAGCGGCAGGCCCTCGGCCACCTGCATCTGGTGCTGATGCTGGTAGGACACGGCGATGTCGGCTTTGCCGGCTGCCACGAGCTTGGGCGGGTCGTTGGGGTTGGAGGGCGCGATGAATTCCACATCCAGGCCACGCGCCTTGAAGAAGCCCATTTCCTGGGCCACGAAGAGGGGGGCGTGGTCGGGATTGACGAACCAGTCCAGGAGCACGGTCAGTTTTTCGGCCCGGGCCTGAGTGGCGATGAGCAGAAGAGAGGCGAGGAGAAGGGCGATTTTTTTCATGCGGATATCCTTGCGTTGGATGTTGGGTGTCGCGGGCCGGCCTGTTTCGTTCACGGCCCGTCGAAACTCTTTCGCGGGCCTCGTACTGTTTCTCCGTCGTTGCTGTCGAACAAGGACAAGCGCTTCGGGCGAAGACGACGGAGAAACAAACGATGCCTGGCTCAATCAGACAGTCGACGAACCGCGAACGAAACAGGCCGGCCCGCCCAGATGACGTTCACGGCCCGTCGAAACTCTTTCGCGGGCCTCGTACAGTTTCTCCGTCGTTGCTGTCGAACAAGGACAAGCGCTTCGGGCGAAGACGACGGAGAAACAAACGATGCCTGGCTCAATCAGACAGTCGACGAACCGCGAACGAAACAGGCCGGCCCGCCCAGATGACGTTCACGGCCCGTCGAAACTCTTTCGCGGGCCTCGTTTCTTCGTGGCATCCAAGGCTATCACTTCCGTCCTGGCTCAAACCTACTCCCCTCCTGCCAAGGAGGGGTGCCCGCCGGGCGGGGTGGTTTGTACCGTCAAACCGAACAGGCCGGCCCGCCTTGGATGCAAGTGTATGTGCAGTTGATTGTCATGAAATTCCCTGTTTCGGCTGCCAGAAAACGATCCTGTCCAACAGTCGGTCGACCAGGAAGTAGAGGGCCAGGGACACTGCGGCCAGGATCGTCAGGGCCGCGAACATGACGTCGATCTGCATGCGGGCGTTGGCGTGCAGCATGTAAAAACCAAGGCCCGCGCTGGAGCCGACCCATTCCCCGACCACGGCCCCGATGGGGGCCACGGCCGTGGCCACGCGCAAGCCCGCGGCAAAGGCCGGCAGGGCCGAGGGGATGACGATGGTGCTCAGGATCTTGGATGGCCTGGCGCCCATGATGCGGGCCAGTTCCAGCAGATCCCTGTCGGTGCGCCGCATGCCGCTGAAAAATCCGGAGGCCACGGGGAAGAAGATGATGAGCACGGCCATGCCCACCTTGGAGGCCAGTCCGTAGCCGAGCCACAAGACCAGGATCGGGGCCAGGGCAAAGACCGGAATGGCCTGGCTGACCACCAGAACGGGCAGCATCCAGCGCCTGAGCAGCGGGGAGAGGATCATGACCAGTGCCGCCGTGGATCCGAACAGCGTGCCCAGGGTCAGGCCGAGCAGGATCTCGGCCAGGGTCGTGCCCAGGTGATTGGCCAGGACCGGGGCATGGCGGACCAGAGCCTGGGCCACGGGCAGGGGGCCGGGCAGGATGTAGGCGGGCACCCCGCTCAGCCAGACCAGTGCCTGCCAGGCCAGCAGAAGGCCGGCGGCAAGGATCAGGGGCCGCAAGGCGTTCACGCCGCCTCCGGATCCATGAGCCTGGACAGCAATCCTGCGTGCAGGGCCTCCACACCCGGATCACCGGGTTCGCGCGGGGTGGGGCTGGCGGGTTCGATGGTCTCGAGCACGTCCACGGGAGAGCCCCCGAGCACAATGATGCGGTGCCCGAGGCGCAGGGCTTCCAGAGGGTCGTGGGTGACCAGCACCACCGTGGCATCCCGGGTCAGTCGCGCGGCCAAATTCTGCAGCCGGACCCGGGTCTGGGCGTCCAGGGCGGAAAAGGGTTCGTCCATGAGGATGACGGGCCTTTGTTCCATCAGGGTGCGCAAGAGGGCCCCGCGCTGGCGCATGCCTCCGGACAGGGACGCAGGAAGTTTGTCTTCGCACCCGGCCAGGCCAGCCTCCAGGATCAGGGCCAGGGCGTGGTCGCGCAGGGCCGGCGAGAGTTCGCCGCGCAAGCGCGCCCCGAGCAGGACGTTGTCGAGGAGGGTCAGCCAGGGCAGCAGCAGATCGCTCTGGCTCATCCAGGCCACCGGCCCCCGGGCAGCGGGCATCGGCTCAAAGCGGACCGTGCCCGTGAACGGCACGTTGGGCGCCCCGGCCATGAGCTTCAAAAGCGTGGACTTGCCGCAGCCGCTAGGGCCCAGAATGCAGGTCGTCCGCCCGCCCGGCAGGGTCAGGGACAGGTTCGTGAACAGCGGCTGTCCCGCGAAAGCCAGGCTGATGCGGTCCAGGATGATGTCCGGGGCGGTCGGAAAGCTCATGATTTACGTGAAGAATTTGAAAAAATGGTGCACCGGCCCGTGTCCCTGACCCAGAACGTAAGCGGCTCCGGCCCGGATGGCCCCGCTGATGTAATCCTTGGCGCTGCGCACCGCCGTCTCCACATCCGCGCCCCGGGCCAGATGCGAGGCGATGGCCGAGGACAGGGTGCAGCCCGTGCCGTGGTTGTTGCGGGTCGGGATGCGCACGCCCGGCAGGGTCACGATGCGCTTTTCCGAGCCGAGGAAAAGCGTGTCGTCGCTGTCGCCGGACTCCAGGTGGCCTCCCTTGACCAGCACGTTTTCGCAGCCCAGGGTCGCCAGATCCGTCACGGCCGCTTGGGCCCCCTCCTGGGTGGCGATGTCCCGGCCAAGCAGCACGGAGGCCTCGGGCAGGTTGGGTGTGATCAGGGTGGCCAGGGGGATGAGTTCACTTTTCAGGGCGTCGATGGCCTCGTCCTGCAGCAGTTTGTCCCCGCTCTGGGCAACCATGACCGGGTCCAAAACCACCAAACGCACCCCGTGGCGTTTGAGTCCCTGGGCCACGGCACGGATCAGTTCCGGCGAGAAGAGCATGCCGATCTTGACCGCGTCGGCTCCGATGTCGGAGAGCACCGCGTCCATCTGGGCGGCGACGAAATTCACGGGCACGGCGTGGATAGCGCTCACGCCCAGGGTGTTCTGGGCCGTCAGGGCCGTGATGACGCTCGCGCCGTAACAGCCGTTGGCCGCGATGGTCTTCAGGTCAGCCTGGATGCCGGCTCCGCCGCCAGAGTCGGAGCCGGCGATGGTCAGCACCCGGTGATACGATTTGAGCGGGTTCATGATGCTTCCTTGGCCATGTGGATGATGGTTGTGAGCTCCCTGGCCGCCTTGCATGGATCAGCGGCCGAGACGATGGCCGAGACCACGGCGATGCCGTCGCAGCCAGCGCGGATGACCTCGGCTGCGTTGGCCGGTCCGATGCCGCCGATGCCGACCAGGGGGATACGAATCCGGGTGCGGATGGCCCGGATGCCATCCAGGCCCAGGGGCAAGGCCGTGTCGGTCTTGGTCGGGGTGGGGAAGACAGGGCTTATGCCCACGTAGTCCGCGCCGTCGGCCGCGGCGCGCACGGCGTCGTCCACGCATTCGGCCGAGATGCCGATGAGCCTGGTCGGGCCGAGAATGGCCCGTGCGTCGCGAAGGGGCATGTCGGACTGGCCCAGATGCACGCCGTCGGCGCCTACGGCCAGGGCCACGTCGACGCGGTCGTTGATGATGAGTGGCACGCCGGTGCCGGCCAGCAGCTCGCGCACGGCCCGGGCCTGTGCCACGAACTCGCCCGTGGTGCAGCTCTTTTCGCGCAGCTGCACGCAGGTCACCCCGCCGGCCACGGCCGCCCGGACAATGTCCACGGTGCTCCGGCCCAGGGACAGGCTGCGGTCCGTGACCAGATACAGGGACAGATCAGGCATGCGCCGCCTCGCGGATGCGGCAGCGCGCGGCAAGATTTTCCGGGGAAAGCGTGTACAGGGCGTCGAGCAGATGCATCTGGAATGAGCCGGGTCCATCGGCCTTTGCCCCGGCCATCTCGCCGGCCACGCCAAGATAGGCCAGGGCCGTGGCCGCCGCCGAGACCGGGTCCGGGTCCACGGCATGGAAGGCGCCGACCAGGGCCGAGGCCGAGCAACCCGTGCCCGTGACAAAGGGCATGAGGGCGTGTCCGCCCTCGATGGTGACCATCCGGGCTCCGTCGGTGACCAGATCCGTGGGACCGGTGATGGCCAGGGTCACGCCCAGTTCCCGGGCGAGCATGCCCGCCACCTTGGCCGCCTCGGTCACCGAGGCCGTGGCGTCCACGCCCTTGGTCTGGGAGTCCTGGCCGGCCAGGGACAGGATTTCCGAGGCGTTGCCGCGCACGATGGACACCCTCGTCTGGGCCAGGATGGCCTTGGCCGCGTCGGTGCGCAGCCGCGTGGCCCCGGAGCCCACGGGGTCGAGGATGATGGGCGTGCCCAGTTCCGTGGCCCTGCGGCCGGCCTTGAGCATGGAGGCGACCCAGGCGTCGGTCAGGGTGCCGATGTTGAGGACCAGGGCCCCCGCGAAGGCGACCATGTCCTCGACCTCGTTCTCGGCGTGGGCCATGACCGGCGACGCGCCGCAGGCCAGCAGGGCGTTGGCCGAGACGTTCATGACCACGAAATTGGTGATGTTGTGGATCAGGGGCCGGGAGTGCCGGACGGCGGCCAGGTTGTCGGCTGCTTTTTGGGCCAGGGCTGTCATAAAAAAACCTCGCACTGCAAGAAGGTTGGCAGTGGAGGCGAGGATGGGGGCTTTTCAAGCCTGTGGTCGTCTTGCAATTCCCTTCGCTGGCATGATCCAGATCAGGTTCAACGGGTATGATCTCAGGCTCCTCGCCACCCCTGCAATAACTGATTTCTGGCTAGAGGATAGGGGTGCGGGTGTCAAGCTCACGCCTCGGCAACGCAATTTCGTCCTGTGGCCTTGGCCTTGTACAAGGCTTCATCGGCGCGTTGCAACGTCGTGTCGATGCTTTCGCCGGGGACGTGCAGGGTGTAGCCGATGCTGATGGTCGGAGCGGGAATGTCATCGCGCACGCTTTGCGTCTGGGCCACGTTTTGGCGCAGGCGTTCGGCCACGACGGCCGCTTCATCCCGGCCGCACGCGGGAAACAGGAGCAAAAACTCCTCGCCGCCCCAGCGCGCGCAGAGGTCGTACTCCCGCAGGGAGCTTTCCAGGGTTTTGGCCACGGCTTGCAGGGACCGGTCTCCGGCCGCATGTCCAAAGCTGTCGTTGACCGACTTGAAATGGTCGATATCCGCGATCATGACTGCGAAACCGGTACCGGAGTCGCGCGCGGCCTGAGCCGCCGCCTCTTCCATGCGAACTGTCATGTAGCGCCGGTTGGGCAGGCCCGTCAGGGAGTCGTAGTTGGACGCATGCTCCAGGCGTTCCTTGAGCTGGTGCAACATGGTCTGGTACCGGTCGCTGATGCGCACGATCTTTTCCAGCTGCCGGACCTTGCGTTCGTACTTGGCTAGATAGGACGTGGTGCGATCCCGTTCCGCAGCCTGGAACCTGTCCGCGATGCGGATCAGGCGGTCAAGAATGCGTTGCTGGTCCTCGTAGCGCTGGAACAGCTCCCGCACGACATCCTGCCAGCCGTGCACGGGCGTTTCGGCATTCAGGATGGCGTTGATCCGGGTTTCCAGATTTTCGTCCGCAGGCAGTGGCAACACTCAGGACCTCGGGGCGATGGTGAACGGAAAGGTGCAGTCTTCCTTGAATTCTTCGGCCAGTTCCCCGACCCGCTCGTTTTCCGGGTCGTAGCTCCAGCGCACGCTGACCGGCCGCTTGGCCTGATGCGCCTCTTCCATGCGGTCAAAGATGTCCATCATGGCGCGGATGCTGCTGGTGTTCAGGTAAATCAGTTCCAGGTCGAGGGCCAGGGGACGTTGCTCCGTGGTCAGAAAGGCCTCGATCCAGTCGATGATGGGCTGAAAGAATTCAAAGGGATTTTCCGGATAGGAGTCTCCGGCCATGAAGACGCGGCCCTGGCCGTGATCTGTGCGCACTTCGGGGGTGCTTGGCGTCTGGGGGATATCAAGATCGTTCATATGTGCATCCGTGGGGCTGAAGTATTCACAGCACGACGCGCAGACTGAAAAAACTGCGCATGGCATCTATGTCGCGCACGCTGGCGGTCAGGGGCCGGGCGGCCTTCCTGGCCATATCGATGAGTCCCAGACCGGCGCTGCCGTTCAAATCCTCGCGCGGTTGCCGCAGTTGGGCCTTGAAAAGAGCCTTGAGCGCGGGCCGGTCCATGGCCGCCAGGCTTGTCACCCGTTCCTGCAGGGTCATGCCGTCGCCACGGGTGACGACATTACCCGCGCCGATCACATAGTGGTCGTTTTCGCGGGAAACGACGATGGCTGCGCTGGAGGCCCCCTCCAGACCAGGGTGCTGATCGGCGTAACGCCGGATGTTCTGAGTCATTTCGATGTAGACGGAGAAAATGTCCGCCACCGCCGTGGGGGTTTCCTGCTGGTGGTTGAGGTAGTCGCGCAGAGCCCGGCCGATCTCCTCGATCAGGGCCGCGTTGATGGGGCCGTTGAAGCAGACCATGATCTGCTGTTGGTCGAAGATTTCACGCAGGTCATAGAGATCTGGGGTTTTCACGCGAAAGCCTCCTCGCTGGGACAAGAGGGGATGGAGTCGAATCGGAACGCCAGCACGGTGATGTCGTCACGTTGCGGAGTGGTGCCGCGAAATGCGTTCAGGGTGTTGGTCAGGGCCGCTTCCTGTTCGGGCAGGGAAAGGCGTGAATGGTCCTTCAGCCATGCCGCGAATCCGCTGCGCCCGAAAGGCAACCCTCTTTCCCCGCCGGACTGATCCAGAATGCCATCCGTGACAAGATAAAAAACGCTCTTTGCGTCGAGATCAAGGGTTTGGCAGCTGTACGGGCGGGGGGAACGGACATTGATGCCGTTGCGGTCTCCCCGGACGTGCCTGATCTCTTCACCATTGGCGACAAGAAGGTCGATGTGCGCTCCCGCGAAATGGACGCGGCGCGTTGCGTACTCCACAAAGCATATGCCGATATCCATGGACGTGGCCAACCGCTCCAGGCGTTTGGTGTCGGGCAGCATTCCGCGCACGGCCCGGTCCACGCCATCCAGGAGCCTCCCCGGGTCGTGCCAGTTTTGCTCCAGGGTGGCGCGCTCCAGGGCCTGGTTGAGCAGCGCCTTGCGGTCCCCGTCCAGGTCGGGATGGGCGGCGGGCCGGGCGGGCCAGGCCCCTTCCGAG
>CAZPSN010000001.1:181695-219187 GCA_964589645.1 uncultured Desulfovibrionaceae bacterium | reverse complement strand
CAGGGCCGCGTGGGCGATCATGGTCATGAAGGCGCCGGGTACGCCGTGACCGGCGCAGTCGATGACGCCGAACAGGCAGCCCTCGGGCCGCTCCCGGAACAGGTAGAAATCCCCGCCGACCACGTCGCGGGGCTGCCAGATGACAAAATAGCGCCCGTGCAGCCGTTCCCGCAGCTCCCGGTCCGGAAGGATGACCTTCTGGATCAGGCTTGCGTAGCGGATGCTCTCGGTCAACTGGCGGTGGGTCGTGGCCAGTTCGGCGTGGGTCGATTCGAGCTGCGCCGTGCGGTTGGCGACCCGTTGTTCCAGCGTTTCGGTATGGGTCTGAACCTGCGTGGCCATGGTGTCGAAAGCGCGGGACAGGGCTCCAATCTCGTCGCCGCGCTTGGAGCCCAGACGGATGTCGTAGCGTCCCTGGGCGATGCGCAGGGCCGATTCGGTCAGGGTCAGCAGGGGCTGAAGCACAAGGCGGTCGAAGCCGATGTTCACGGCCAGGGTCAGCAGGATCAGGATCACGACTCCGCTGATCAGGGCCAGACGCGTGAAATTCGAGGAAAGGACGTGGGCCGCGGCAGGATCAACGCTGCTGACCACGGTCCAACCCAGCTCAGGGAGGTGGGCGAAGGCCAAGATGCGGCTTCCATTCTTGGTATCGGCCTCCATGGAGACGACGCTATCGCTCTGGCCTTGCATGGAATCCAAGGTCCGGGCCGCAGTCTTGCGGTCCTGGTCCGAACGCAGTTCGGCGAAGAGGGTTTTGGTCGTGTCCAGTTTGTCGATGGCTCCGTACTCGATCCGCTCGGGATCCGGGTGGGCCACGATGCGGCCCTGGGCGTCGACGATGAAGCAGATGCCTCCGGTCGAGCGCGGGGCAAGCATGGTTTTGAGGAAGCGGTCGAGTTGCATGCCGGTGCCGACCAGGCCCAAGGGCAGGCCCCCCGGGTTGCGGATCTGGACATTGATCCACAGATTGGTGACCTTCAGGGTGGCGTCCGGATTGACGTTGAGCGTGTACGCGACGGGATGGTTCATGGTCGAGAAATACCAGGCGTCGTCGGGTTTGCCCTGCTCCAGGGTGTAGCGGAATCTGGCGCTGGGGCTTTTGGCATCGGCGTAATAATAGGCCCGGCTGCGGTGGTGGATGACGAAGTAGGACTGGTCCGCGAAGGCCCGCTGAAAGCCCATGGCTTCGGCCAGAAAGCGCGTCCGGGTCGCGTCGTCCTGTTCTTTGACGAGCCAGTTTTCCAGGGCGCTCAGTCCGGCGAAGCGCTGGGCGATGGCCAGCTCCCGGCCAACCAGGGACTGGATTTTTTCCCGGGTCAATTGCGCCTCGGCCACGGCCAGGTCGCGGCTCAGATCCTTGGCCAGATCGTGCATGACCTTTTGGCCGAAGATAAAGGACACCAGCAGCACGGTTCCGGAAATTGCCAACAGCAGGAAAAAGACCTTGCGGCGGAGTCCTGCGGAATTCTTTGTGGCGGCCGGGGAATGGCTCATGGGGGTCCTGTCGTGGTTGGTGAGAATCTGGCTCTATTATATTGAATTTTCAGTGAAGTGCAATCTTGTTATCCACGGTGTCAATGCGTCGCGGGGTTTGGCCTTGGGCGCGGGAAATAGGTCGGTGAGTGTTTGCACACTTGTGGGGTTTTTGGCAGGAGCGGGTGAAATGAAGGACGGCACGATGATGACGTTGGCAAATAAAATAATCCTGGCCCAGAGCCGCATGGCCGAGGTGCTGACCCGCTTTGGGCCCGACTCGGTCGTGGGCTGGACCGGCGGCAAGGATTCCACCGTGGTTCTGTCCCTGTGGCGGAGGGTGCTGCACGAAACCCGGCCCGGCGTGCCGGTGCGCGCCCTGAATCTGGATACAGGCTGCAAGTTCCCGGAAGTCCTGATGTTTCGCGACCGGCTGGCGCGGGAGTGGGACATCGACCTGCATATCGTTCATCCGGATATCGATCTTGCGCGCTATCCCCTGGCCGTGGACCCGCTGACCTGCTGCCGGGATCTCAAAATTGCGCCGCTGGGCGCGGCCATCGCGGGCCTGAAGATTCCGGCCCTCTTGACCGGAGTGCGCGCCGACGAGAACCCGGAGCGGGCAAACCGGCCCTGGCTCGAAGAACACGGCGACCATGTGCGCGTCCTGCCCATCCTGGAATGGACCGAACTGGACATCTGGACCTATCTGGTCCGCGAGGGCATTCCCTGGTGCGGCCTCTACGACCAGGGCTACCGCTCCCTGGGTTGCGTGCCGTGCACGGCGCGCGCGGGCCACGGCGAACGCTCGGGCCGGGACGCGGGGAAGGAGGCGCACATGGAACAACTGCACAGCCTGGGGTATTTCTAGTCCTTCTGACCGGTCAGGGCTTCCAGAGCCGCGATGTCCGGGATGCAGATGACTCCGCGTCCCTTGAGCTGGATGACGCCTTCCTTGGCCAGGGCGTTCAGGAGGGACGAAACGGTTTGGCGGGATGAGCCGATGATGGTGGCCATCTGCTCGGTGTTGAGGCCCAGGGAAACCATGCCGCCGTCGGTGCAGCCGCCGCAACCCTTGCATTCCACGCAGCGTGGCATGCGTCGGGCCTCGTAGGCCAGAAATTCGAGCAGCCGCCTGCGCACGTCCTTGAAGGCCAGGGTGTCTATGACCGAGAAGGCGTGGGAGAGCAGGTCGCCCAGGACGTGGATCATGGCCGAGTTGAAGCTGGGCATGGTCCCCAGGCACCGGCTGACTTCGGAAATGCGGGCCACGAGGATCTCCAGATCGTCCAGGGCCTGCACAAAGGCCCGGGTGTGGGTGGAGTAGACGTCCCCGGCGTCGAGCATGGCCATGGTGAATTCCTTGTCGCGATAGGCCAGATAGACCCTGGCCCGGCCCCCGGTCACAATGAATATCTGGTCCCCGGCCTTGGGCTGAAAGACGAGGGCGCCCTTCGCAAACCTACGGGGCAGGAAGAGCTGCCGAAGGGGTGCCATATCCGGACGGTCAAGGTCCTGCAGCAGCGTGGTTTCGGTCAGGCGCATGGGCGGCTCCTGCTTGCAATCCTGAAAAATGAGCTGCGTGGAAGGGTTGTGCATGGAAGCATTGAATTGTGTGAATTCATGCTTGTTTCATGGCCTTGTGTCCAGGGTGCGCGGGGTGGAAATTTCAGATCGCCTTGAAGTCCTGCGCGATCAACCCGAGCAGACGGGAGCAAGCCACATCGACCGCAAGGCCATCGGCAAGATTGAGGACGCTGGACCGGGTCAGTTGACGTTCCACCAGGCTTGGCAGGATTGGAAGGTGCACCACGGTTTTGGGCAGTCCCGTCATGTCGGGCAGTTCAGGCTCGCCGACGCCGCGATTGATCGCCAGAACCTGCCGCGTGAGTCCCAGTTCTCCGGCCAGGGCGCCCACCCTGGCCGCGGTTTCCAGCGAACGTCGGCTTGGTTCGCTGACCACCACCAGCGCGTCGACTCCGGCCACGGTGCCGCGTCCCAGATGCTCCACCCCCGCCTCCAGATCTACCAGGACATAACGGTCCCCCTGCAGCACCAGATGGGCCAGCACGGCCTTGAGCAGGGCGTTGGCCGCGCAGGCGCAGCCGTCTCCGGCTCCGGTGATGGAGCCCATGGTCAGGAGCCGTTTGCGGCCTGGTCGCTGGCCATCGCTGGCACAAAGGGGCAGGTCTACGCTGAGTCCTTCCGGCAGGTCGGAAACGTCGGGGTTGAGGCTCAGATAGCCGCTGCCGATGCGTTGCCGGATCAGATCCTCTCTCGCACTCAAAGGAATGGGCAGTTCATCGGGTTCAAGCCCACTGGCCTGTCCCAGGCTCAGGGCCGTGTCCGCATCGACCAGGATGACATCGTGGCCCTGGCGGGCCAGATAGTCCCCCAGCCAGGCGCACAGGGTGGTTTTACCCACACCGCCCTTGCCGGCGAATGCGATCTTCATTTGAACCTCCGTAACAGCGGGGGAGCGCAGGCTCCCCCGTATTCGTTCGAGTCCTGCCGGGCTAGGCCGACCAGCCCAGGGCCAGGCGCTTGGTTTTGATGCGCTCGTCGATCATGTCCGCGGCCTTGAGGGGATCGGATTCCACTCCGAAGCTCGCGCCAAAGACGCCCTCCAGGCCATTCAGGGCCAGATCCGTGATCATGGCGCTGCCCAGGATATGCGGCGGCAGCCCCAGATGGGTGTAGACGCCGCTGGCCACGGCATAAAGACCGATGGCCGCCGCCTTCTCGGAGTACCACTCCGGCGCGCTGGCCGCCACGGGCAGATCGCTGATGTCCAGGCCCGCATGGTTGGCCAGGACCGCGCAGAGGTGCAGGATGCGCGAGTTGTCCACGCAGCTGCCGACATGCAGGACCGGCGGAATGCCCAGGGCCCGGCAGATCCCGGCCAGCCCTTCGCCGGCCTGGGACGCGGCCTCGGCCTCCAACAGTCCGGCCTTGCCCATGGCCACGGTGGCGCAGCCCGTGACCACCACCAGGATGTCGCGTTTGATCAGCTCCTGGGCCAGGCCCACGTGCACATGATCGTGCTTGAGTTTGGGGTTGTTGCAGCCCACGATGCCGACCACGCCGCGCACCGAACCGGCGGCCAGGGCCTGGATCAGGGGTTCGGGGGTGCCGCCCAGGGCGCCCAGGATGGCCTCGTTGGAGAAGCCCGAGGTGATGGACATGGGCTTCGAGGGAATCTCGACCTTGTTCGGGTCGCGGCGGGAAAAGGCTTCCACGGCCATGATCACGGCCTCCCGCGCTTTTTCGCGGGCATTTTTGTAGCTGAACTCCAGGTGGATGCCGCCGGGGAACTTGGCCTTGTCCGAGGTGGACACGAACTTCGTGTGATAGCAGCCCGCCACGTTGACCAGGCTCGGCATGATGCACTGGTAGTCGACGATGACCATTTCCACGGCGCCGGTGACGATGGCCAGTTCGGTCATGAGGTGGTTGCCGGCCATGGGCACGCCCTGGCGCATGAGCAGTTCGTTGCCCGTGCAGCACAGGCCGGCGATGTTGATGCCCGTGGCGCCCGCCTCCTTGGCCCGGGCCAGGATCTCCGGCTCGCGGGCCGCGGCCAGGACCATCTCCGAGACAATGGGGCTGTGGCCGTGGACCAGAATGTTGACCTTGTCCTCCCTGATAACGCCCAGGTTGACCACGGACTGGACTGGTTTGGGCGTGCCGAAGATGATGTCCGAGACTTCCGTGGCGATCATGGACCCGCCCCAACCGTCGGTCAGGGCCACGCGGCTGGCGTGCAGGCAGATGGATACGGGGTCGCAGTCCACGCCCATGTGGGTGCGGTGCAGCATCTCCACGCAGTCCCGGTCGATGCCGCGCGGTGCGCATCCGAAACGTTCCCAAACGTCTTTGCGCTTCTGCGGGGCGCGGCTGCTGAAGGTCACGGTGCGGGAGCGGCAGCCGTAGTCCTCGAAGAACAGATCGGCCAGGGCCTTGGCCCGCTCCCGGGTCGAAAGATTCTCGACCTTTATGCCCAGTTCCGTGCAGATCCGTTCGAGCTTGGCCTCGTCGCGGATGCCGTAGTCCGTGGTCTTGCCGTCGCCGATGGCGGCCAGGGTTTCCAGCAGATCCCGGCCGTGGTCCGAATGCGAGGCCGCCCCGGCGGCCACGAAGCGGCCGAAGTTTCGGGCCACGGTCAGATCGGCGTCCGCGCCGCACACGCCGAGCATTTTCTTGGGCCCCTTGGGGTTGATGCGGCAGGGGCCCATGACGCATTTGCTGCAGCTCAGACCCTGTTCGCAAAAGGTGCACTGGGGCGTCTGGTCCTGCAGACGGTCCCAGATCAGGTTCACACCCTCGCGCCCAGCCTTGGCGATCATTTTCTGGGCGTCCTCCCAGGGACTCAGTTCGTGGATTTCCCGTTCCTTGGCCATGACTGTCCTCCTTCGGTTAGTGGGTCGGCGCCGGATCCTCAGCGAGAGTCGATACCGCCCTTTGTCGAGCCTCCATCGTTCTAGGTCAGAACGCGGTTTCGTGTCTGTCGCCTAGCTGACAGGCGAAGGGTTTTTCGGATTTTTCCCGACCTTGGCTTTAAGGGGCAAATTCATTAGGCTCCGCCGCCATGACGCACATCGATTCATCCGGACTGCTGCCGCGCAGGTCGGCCCGTCCGCTCAGCATCGGCGGGGTGGGCATCGGCGACGGGAACCCCGTCCGTGTCCAGTCCATGACCAACACCGATACCCGCGACGTAACCGCGACCCTGGCCCAGATCAAAGCCCTGGCCATTGCCGGGTGCGAGATCGTGCGGCTGGCCGTGCTCGACGTGGAAGCGGCCATGGCCCTGCGGCAGATCTGCGCCGAGAGCCCGGTGCCGCTCATCGCGGACATTCATTTCGATTCCCGTCTGGCAGTACGGTCTGTGGAAGCTGGCGTGGGGGGCCTGCGCATCAACCCCGGCAACATCGGCGGGCCGGACAAGATCGACCGGGTCGTGGACGCGGCCAGGCTGGCCGGCGTGCCCATCCGCATCGGCGTGAACAGTGGGTCCGTGGACAAGGAGCTGCTCAGAAAACACGGCGGCCCGACCCCGGCGGCCATGGTCGAAAGCGCCCTCGAACACGTGCGGCTGCTGGAAGAGCGCGGGTTCCACGATATCAAGATTTCGCTCAAGTCATCAAGCGTGCTCGGCACCATTGCCGCCTATCGGCTCATGGCCAGGACCGTGGACTACCCTCTGCACATCGGCGTGACCGAGGCCGGGACAGCCATGCGCGGGGCCGTCAAGTCGTCGGTGGGACTGGGCATCCTGCTGGCCGAGGGCATCGGCGACACACTTCGGGTTTCGCTCACCGCCGATCCGGTGGAGGAGATGCTCGTGGCCTGGGAGATTTTGCGCGCTCTGGGCCTGCGCGCCCGTGGCCCGGAGATCGTGTCCTGCCCAACCTGCGGCCGGACGGAGATTGGCCTTATCGAACTGGCCAAGGCCGTGGAAGACAGGCTGCGCGGGGTGGAAGAGGTCTTCACCGTGGCGGTCATGGGCTGCGTGGTCAACGGTCCCGGCGAGGCCCGCGAGGCCGACATCGGCGTGGCCGGCGGCCGGGAGAGCGGGCTCATCTTCCGCAAGGGCGAGGTCGTGCGCAAAGTCAAGGGCCGGGCTGAGCTGTTGCCCGTGTTCATGGAAGAGCTGGAGAAATTTTTGGACGAGCGGCGCAAGGCGTAGGAAAGAGCGGGGCGCCGCCCCGTGCCCCGCAAGGGGCGTGGCCCCTTGACCCTTTTTGGGGTCGGGTCGGCGTTGGAAGCAGGAGGAAGCATGGCCAGAGACTTTCAGGACCGCGCCGTCGGGGCGATCATGGGCGCCTTCATCGGCGACGCCCTGGGCCTTGGCCCCCACTGGTACTACGACCTGGACGAGCTGCGCCGCGACTACGGGGACTGGATCACCGGGTACATGGACCCCCGGCCCGGCCGCTACCACGCGGGCTTGCGGGCCGGGCAACAGTCCCAGGCGGGCTTTATCCTGGAACTGACCCTGCGCTCCCTGGTGGAACGCGGCGGGTACGACGAACCGGATTTCTGCGTCCGCATGGACGAGGAGCTTTTTTCCCTCCTCGACGGAACGCCGGTCTGTGGCCCCGGGCTTTACACCAGCCAGTCCATTCGCGAAGCATGGCGGCGGAGGGTTCAGCAGCGGCTGCCCTGGGGCCAGACGGGCGGCCCGGCCGACACCACCGAGGCCATCGAACGCACCCTGGCCCTGGCCGTGCGCTACGCCCTGCAGCCGGGCAAGCTGGCCGCATTCGTCAGCGCCAACGCGGCCCTGACCCAGACCGACGACCTGGTTCTGTCCCTGACCGTGGCCTACTGCACCCTGCTCGGGCAACTGGTCCAGGGCCACCCGTTCGACGCGGACATTTCCGGCCGGCTCATGAAGCTGGTCAAGAGTGGCGAGCTGCCGTTCCACGCCGTGACCCGCGAGAGCCTCCAGCCGCCGCGCCCCGGCGACCCCGACCCGCCGCGCGCGGGCCGCTTCGCCTCTCCGGACGCGCTCCTGTCCCCGGCCTACATGGCCGCCGCGGCCGCGGACCCGGACGTGCGCATCGAGCCGGCCTGGAAGGTCTCGCTGGTCTATGGCATGCCGTGCGCCATCTACCACCAGCTTCCGGCGGCGTATTATCTGGCGGCGCGGTTCCGGGACGATTTCGAGTCGGCCGTGCTGCACGCCGTGAACGGCGGCGGCCAGAACCAGGCCCGGGCCATCCTGACCGGGGCCCTGGTCGGCGCGCAGGTCGGAGCGTCCAGCATCCCCTGGCGCTTCGTGGACGGCCTGCAGCGTGGCAGCGAACTGCTGGATCTGGCGGAACAGCTTGCCCGGCAGGCGACCATCGAGTGATTTTCAAGACAGACCAACACATTTCATCCTATTCATAGCGAGGAGATCCGCATGCTGTTCAGCAAGTTCTACGTCCCCACCCTGAAGGAAACCCCGGCCGAGGCCGAGGTGGTCAGCCACAAGCTTCTGCTGCGCGCGGGCATGATCCGCAAGCTGACCTCCGGCATCTATACCTACATGCCGCTGGGCCTGCGGGCCATCAACAAGGTCGCCAGCATCGTGCGCGAGGAGATGAACCGGGCCGGAGCCCAGGAAATCTCCATGCCCATGGTCCAGCCGGCCGATTTGTGGCAGGAGAGCGGACGCTGGGATTTCTACGGCAAGGAACTCCTGCGCCTCTCGGACCGGCACGGCCGCGACTACTGCCTCGGACCCACCCACGAGGAGGTCGTGACCGACCTGATCCGGGGCGAGGTTCGCTCTTACCGCCAGATGCCCATCAATCTGTACCAGATCCAGACCAAGTTCCGGGACGAGATCCGGCCCCGTTTCGGCCTCATGCGCGGCCGCGAGTTCATCATGAAGGACGCCTATTCCTTCGACAAGGACGAGGACGGCGCCAACGAAAGCTACCAATCCATGTACGACGCCTACACGCGCATCTTCACCCGCCTGGGCCTCACCTTCCGGGCCGTGAGCGCGGACTCCGGGGCCATCGGCGGCAGTTTCTCTCATGAATTCATGGTCTTGGCCAAGACCGGCGAGGACACCCTGGCCGTGTGCACGAGTTGCTCCTACGCCGCCAACCTGGAAAAGGCCGAGATCAAACCCGGTGCGCCGTGCACCGCGACCTGCGCTCCGTACGAGCTGGTGGCCACTCCGGCCAAGCACACCGTGGAAGAGGTGGCCGGATTTTTGGCCGTGCCCACGAGCCGGATCATGAAGACCCTGCTCTTCGACGTGGACGGCAAGTCCGTAGCCGTGCTCTTGCGCGGGGACCGCGAGGTCAACGACGTGAAGCTCAAGAACCTGCTCGGCGCGACCGATGTCGAACTGGCCACGCCCGAACAGGTCAAGGAATGGACCGGCGCGCCCGTGGGTTTTGCCGGACCCGTGGGCCTGAAGGTCGACGCCATCTACGCCGACTTCGAGATCGCCCAGGACACGGATTTCGTCTGTGGCGCCAACGCCGCCGACGCGCATCTGATCCACATCGATCCGCGCCGCGACATCACCCTGTCCACCGAGGCCGCCTCCACGGGTTACGCGGACCTGCGCTCCATCACCCTGGACGATCCCTGCCCGGCCTGCGGCGCGGAGATCAGCATGCCCGAGGGCATCGAGGTCGGCCATGTCTTCAAGCTCGGCACCAAGTACTCCAAGGCCATGAACGCGACCTTCCTGGACGTGAACGGCAAGGAGCAGACCATCATCATGGGCTGCTACGGCATCGGCGTCAGCCGCATCGTGGCCGCTTGCATCGAGCAGAACAACGACGCGGCCGGCATGATCTTCCCGCCGTCCCTGGCCCCCTTCGAGGTGACGATCCTGGCCATGTCCACCAAGGACGAAAAGGTCATGGCCCAGTGCCGGGAAATCCACGACTGGCTGGAATCCCAGGGCATCGACACGCTGTTCGACGACCGCGACGAACGCCCCGGCGTGAAGTTCAACGAGGCCGACCTCATGGGTTCGCCCATGCAGATCGTCATCGGCGGCAAGGGCCTGGAAAAGGGCGTGCTGGAAGCCAAGAACCGCAAGACCGGCGAGAAGCGCGAACTGCCCGTGGCGGACTGGCAGACGGCGGTGCTGGCGTGGCGGGATGAGGTGATGAAGGAGTGGGGGTTGGTGTAGAGTTGCATATTCAACTGTTGCTACATCAATAATTGTTGAAGTAGCCGCTTAAAAAAGCAAACCACCCCGCCCTGCGGGCACCCCTCCTTGGCAGGAGGGGAGTTGGTCTGGGCCGGGGCGGAACAGCGAGGCGTGAACGCCACGTTGCTGTTGCGAGTTTGAGAGTACAGCCGTTGCGTTGCACCAACCAGACTCTCCCCCTGCCAAGGGGGGAGGGGGTATTCTCTCCCACATCGATATAACTGACGGAACTCACATACACACCCATGCACATCTTCTCCGTCCGCACCTTCACCCAGACCGCCAAGGATGTCCTTGAAGGCGAAGTCCCCTTTGTCTGGGTGCGCGGTCAGGCTTTCCAACCTGCCGTCCGGCAATATTGTGCAAAGCAGGGGCTGAATGAGTAAGAAAATTATCATTATCGCCGGTCCCAATGGCGCGGGGAAAACCACTTTCGCTCGTTCGTTTCTTCCTGCCGAGGCGCAGTGCCGGATCTTCATCAATGCCGATTTGATTGCCGCCGGATTGGCTCCTTTTGCCCCGGAGACTGCTGCGATCAGGGCCGGACGTTTGATGCTCGAAGAAATCGCTACGCATTCCAAGCGAGGTGACAGTTTTGCTTTCGAGACGACATTATCTGGCTTGAGCTATCGTGTGCATATCCGGAAATGGCGGGAACAAGGGTATCACGTGAGTTTGTTTTTTCTCACTTTGCCTGATGCCGAGTCCGCGATTGCCCGTGTGGCCGAGCGCGTCCGGCAGGGAGGGCATGACATTCCGGAAGACGTGATCAGACGGCGCTTTGCTGCTGGTCTGCGGAATTTTGAAGAGATCTATAAAAATGAGGTTCATACTTGGGCAAAGATTGACAACTCGGGATCTACGCCAAAAGTAATTGAGTTGGGAGAAAATGAATTATGAAATCAGACCTGAGTAAAGCCCACGACGAACTCGTTCGTGGTCTCATGCCCGCATTGCAGCGTGCCTCCAAGATGGCCCGGGAAACAGCCATTCAAACCGGAACGGATCTTATCCTGGTTGAAGACGGCAGGCTGGTGCGCATATCCGCTGAAGAACTGCGTGCACAGTCTGACTCCACCAAGCCCTAACAGACCATGCACATCTTCTCCGTCCGCACCCTGACCCAGGCCGTCAAGGATGTCCTTGAAGGGGAGTTTCCCTTTGTCTGGGTGCGCGGGCAGGTGTCCAATTTGTCCAAGCCTCCGTCCGGGCACCTCTATTTTTCGTTGAAGGACGACGATGCGACCTTGAGCGTGGTCTGGTTCAAGGGCGCGCAGCCCAAGGTTGACGGCGATGAGCGTGTCAATCCCCTGACCGGCGAGGTCGAGAGCGGTCCGGTCTTTCAGCTTGCCGACAGCCTGGAAGTGCTCGTGGCCGGGCGCATGAACGTCTATCCGCCGCGCGGCGTGTACCAGCTCGTGGCCGAGCTGGTGCAGGGCCAGGGTCTGGGCGAGCTGGCCATCGCGTTTGAGGCCATGAAGGCCAAGCTCCAGGCCAGGGGCTATTTCGACCCGGACCGCAAGATGACCCTGCCGCGCAATCCCCGACGCGTGGCCGTGGTCACCGCCCCCCAGGGCGCGGCCCTGCAGGATTTCCTGCGCATCAGCCAGGACCGGGGTTTTGGGGCCGTGATCCGCCTCTATCCGTCCCTGGTCCAGGGCGAGAGCGCCCCGGCCCAGATCGCGGCGGCCCTGGACCGCGCCGACCGCGACGGCTGGGCCGAGGTCATCGTGCTCATCCGCGGCGGCGGGTCCCTCGAAGACCTGTGGGCCTTCAACACCGAGCCCGTGGCCGAGGCCATTTTCCGCGCCCGCATGCCGGTTCTGACCGGCGTGGGCCACGAGGTGGACACGACCATCGCCGATTTCGTGGCCGACTGCCGCGCGGCCACCCCGTCCCACGCGGCCCAGCTGTTGTGGACCGAGCGGGCCGTGCTGCGCCAGCAGGCCGACGAGACGTTTCTGGCCTTGACCCGGGGCATGGACCGTTTTCTGACCAGTCGGGAGTCGGGCCTGGCGGCTTTGCGGCAGGGGCTTTTCTGGCACTCTCCGGCCCGGCGCATGGAGCGGGCCGGTTTCGAGCTGGAGCGCCTGCGGGCCAGGCTGGGCCAAGCCGTCCGCAATCAACTCGAATCCCGCTCCGGCGTCCTGGCCCGTCTGGATGAACGCCTGGGCCGCTCCTTTGGTCCGGCCGCGATCGTGACCCTGCGCGCCGAACTGGAACGGACGGTCACGTCACTGGACCAGGCCGGGGGCGGTTTCGTGCGCGACCGTCAGGACTCCCTTCGCGACCTGGAAGGGCGGCTGGCGGCCCTGGACCCTGCCGCGCCCCTGTCGCGCGGCTACGCCCTGGTGCGGGGCAAGGTCGGCTTTGTGCGTTCGCGGGTCGATGTGCAGGCCGGCGACGAAATTCGGATCCAGGTCAGTGACGGAGAGTTCGGAGCGGAGGTGCTGCCATGATCGTGCGCTGGATGCTTTTGTTCCTGCTGCTGGCCGTCCCGGCCCAGGCCGGGAAGCTCGGGTTGGAGTGCCCCCGGGCCATCGGCATCGGGCTGCCCTTCACGGTGCGGGTCGAATCCGACGTGCCTTTGGACCGCCTCAGGGTCGACTGGGCCGGCAAATCCATGCAGTTTTCCGTGGGTGCGGTCACGAGCGTCGAGTTTCTGCTCGGCACGGATGTGCTGCACTCAAAGTCCGGCACGGAAACCCTGCGCGTCGTCAAGCTCGGCCTGAATCCCCTGGCCGTGGAGACGCTTGTCCAGATCGAGAAACGCCTGTTTCCGGAACAGCGTCTGACCGTGCCCCAGGACATGGCCACGCCTCCGGCCAGCGCGCAACAGCGTATTGCCCGGGAAAATGCCCTGGTACGCGAAACCCTGGCCCGGGTCTCGCCCGTCAACCATCTGGTCCTGCCCCTGATCCGGCCCGTCCCGGGCCGGGTCACCAGCGCCTACGGGCTGACCCGCTTCTTCAACGACGCGCCGCGCAACCCGCACCGGGGCCTGGACCTCGACGCTGCGTTGGGCGAGCCGGTGCAGGCAGCGGCAGCGGGACAGGTTGTGCTGGCGGACGATCACTATTATGCCGGGCGCTGCGTGTTCATCGATCACGGCTGGGGCGTGCACACTCTGTACCTGCATCTGGACGGGGTCGAGGTGCGGCAGGGCGACATGGTCGAGGCCGGGCAGACCATCGGGCGGGCGGGCCGGACCGGCCGGGTCACGGCCCCGCACCTGCATTTCGGGCTGTCCATCCTGGATTTGTCCGTGGACCCGACATCACTTTTTTTCCAGGCCCCCTGACGAGGACGACCATGGCCAAGACACTGACTTTCGAGAAGCGGCTGGAGCGGATCAAGGAGATCGTGGGGCTGCTGGAGGGCGGGGATCTGCCCCTGGAACAGGGCGTGAAGCTCTTTCAGGAGGGCGTGCGCCTGTCCAGGGAGTGCGGGATCGAGCTGGAGCAGGCTCGCGTCATCGTCGAAAACGCTGGACAGGACAGCGGCTCCGAGCCCGGAGGCGAGGCATGACCCCCTCCGAGATGAAGATCGAACTGCGGGCCCTGGCCGCCGTGGTCGAAGCGCGGCTGGCCATGATTTTCGCCGATGGCTCCGTGCCAGGTCCCCTGGCCGTGTCCATGGACTATTCCCTGCTGGCCGGGGGCAAGCGGCTGCGGCCCGTTCTGTGCCTGGCCTGGGCCGAACTGGCTGGAGGGGACGCGGAGCGGGTGCTTGATTTCGCCTGCGCCATCGAATGCATCCACACCTATTCCCTCATCCACGACGATTTGCCGGCCATGGACAACGACGATCTGCGCCGGGGCAAGCCCTCCAACCACAAGCAGTTCGACGAGGCCACGGCCATCCTGGCCGGAGACGGCCTCTTGACCGAGGCCTTCACCCTGGCCGCGGCCCTGGACCTTCCGGCCGAGCGGGTTCTGCGGGCCATGGTCCATCTGTCCACTGCTGCCGGTCCGCGCGGCATGGTCGGCGGACAGGTCCTGGACATGGGTCTGACCGGCAAATCCGCGTCACTTTCCCAACTGCGCGAGATGCATGCCAAAAAAACCGGGGCGCTCATCGAGTCGTCCTGCGTCACGGGGTGCGTGCTGGGCGGCGGGTCCGAGGATCTCGTGTCTCGGGCTTCGGCCTTTGGCCGGGCCATCGGCCTGGCCTTCCAGGTGACGGATGACATTCTGGACGTGGTCGGCGACGAGAAGGACCTGGGCAAGCCCATTGGCAGCGACAAGGCCCAGGGCAAATCGACCTACCCGGCCCTTTTGGGCATAGAGCAAAGCCGAGTGCTGGCCCGGGAGTCCGTGGACCAAGCCCTTGACGCCCTGGCCGGGTTCGAGCATCCCAAGGCCGATTTCCTGCGCGCCGTGGCCCGCTACATTCTGGACCGTACGAACTAGGAGCATCGATGACCCCTCAGACCCTGCAGGAACTTTTTCCCACCCTGGCCGCCGTCAAGCACCCTGGCGACGTGCAGACCATGGACGAGAAGGAACTGACCAGGCTCGGCGAGGAACTTCGCCGCATGATCATTCAGACCGTGTCCGTGACGGGCGGGCATCTGGCCCCGTCCCTGGGCGTGGTGGAGCTGACCATGGCGCTGTTGCGCGTCTTCAATCCGTCCCGGGACCGCATCGTCTGGGACGTGGGGCACCAGGCCTACGCCTACAAGCTTTTGACCGGGCGCATGGACCGTTTCCACACCCTGCGCCAACTGGGCGGGATCAGCGGCTTTCCGCGCCCGGCCGAGAGCCCCTTCGACCATTTTGGGGTGGGCCACTCCTCGACCTCCATTTCCGCGGCCCTGGGCATGGCCGCGGCCCGTGACCTCTCCGGCGCGGACCACAAAGTCGTGGCCGTCATCGGCGACGGGTCCATGACCGCCGGGTTGGCCTACGAGGGGCTGAACCAGGCCGGTGGCCTGGGCAAGAATCTGATCGTGGTCCTGAACGACAACGAGATGTCCATTTCGAAGAACGTTGGAGCCCTTTCGTCCTTTCTCAGCCGCAAGCTGTCCAAGCGCTGGGTGCAGCGGTTCAAGAAGGAAGCCGAGTCCATCATGCGCCAGATCCCCAAGATCGGCGACGACATCGCCGACTACGCCAAGCGCAGCGAGGACTCGCTGAAGAGTTTTTTCACGCCGGGCATGCTGTTCGAGGCCTTCCGCTTCACCTACATCGGTCCCCTCAAGGGGCACGACCTGCGCATGCTGACCAACGTCTTCCAGCAGGCCCGCGAGTTGGAAGGTCCGATTCTCATCCATGTCCTGACCAAGAAGGGCAAGGGCTACGAGCCGGCCGAAACCAATCCCACCTATTTTCACGGCGTGGGCTGTTTCGAGCCCGAGACAGGGGCGGCCAGGAAATTCGTGGCCTGTTCCCTGCCGACATTCACAGAGGTTTTTGGCTGCACCCTGTGCAAGCTGGCCGAAAAGGACGACAAAATCGTGGCCATCACGGCAGCCATGCCCGAGGGCACGGGGCTGTCCTGCTTCTCGGAGCGTTTTCCCGATCGGTTCTTCGATGTCGGCATCTGTGAACAGCATGCCGTGACCTTTGCCGCGGGCCTGGCCTCCCAGGGCGTCAAGCCCGTGGTGGCCATCTATTCGACCTTCATGCAGCGTTCCTACGACCAGATCGTGCACGACGTCTGCCTGCAGAATTTGAACGTGACCCTTTGCCTGGACCGGGGCGGTCTGGTCGGCGAGGATGGGGCCACCCATCACGGCGTTTTCGATCTGTCCTTCCTGCGCCACATCCCCAACCTTGTGGTCATGGCTCCCCGCAACGAGCCGGAACTGCAGCACATGCTGGCCACGGCGCTGGAGCACACGGGCCCCGTGGCTCTGCGCTACCCGCGCGGACTGGGGGAGGGCGCGCCCCTGGTGGAGACGACGAAGATCCTGCCCCTGGGGGTGGGAGAATTGCTGCGTGACGGCACGGACGGGGTCATTGTGGCTCTGGGCAGCCGGGTCAGCCCGGCCCTGGAGGCGGCCCGGATCTTTTTCGAGGAGACGGGCCAAAGCGTGGCCGTGTTCGACCCGCGCTTCGTCAAGCCCCTGCCCGAAGAGCAGTTGTTGGATCTGGCCGTCAAGCATCCCTTCATGCTGGTGGTGGAGGAAAGCGCTTTGGCTGGCGGGTTTGGTTCGGCGGTACTGGAGCTCTTGGCTGACCGCGAGGCCCTGCACGGCGTACGCGTCAAGCGCCTGGGCGTGCCCGATAGTTTCATTGAGCACGGTAGTCAGAAGGCATTGCGGGCCAGATTGGGACTGAACAAGGACGGGATTCTGCGGACCTTGCAAGAGCTGGCCGGGATGAGACACGAATCGGCCTGATTGGGTCAAAGTCGGCCTGCGCTGATCAGAATAGGCCCGACACAATACGCAAGGCGCCCGTGAGGACGCCTTTTTCTTAGGATTCATCTTCCGGCTGGCCATGGGCTTGGCGGTTCGCCGTCAAGCTGTGGCTGTTTGCCGGGCCAAGACCTATTTCTTGACGACCAGGACCGAGCATGGGGCATGGGTCACGACCTGACTGGAAACGCTGCCAATGAGGAAGCGTGTGATGGCCCCGGCGCCCTTGTTGCCGATGACGATGAGATCGATCCCGTTCTTCTCCGCGTACTTGACGATGGCGTCGGCCGGAGAAGGGCTTTCCAGCACCACGACCTCGAGATCCTTGTGTGCCGCCTTGATCTGGGCTGTGATATTGGCCACGGCATCCTTGGCCCCTGCGCGAATTTTTTCCAGGAAATCTCCCGAAACCTCCCCAAGATAAAGGTTGGTAAAGGCCGCGTTGGACACGGTCAGAGCCGTGGGCTTCGCGTTGTCCTTTTCCGCCAGCTCCAGTGCCCGCTTGAGCACCAGGGCCGCGTATTCCGACTGATCAATGGCTGCCAGGATCTTCATGGTGTTGACCTCCGTTTATTGTGCAGGACGTGCGTCCTTGGGTGCACGATGACTCAAACGTGAGGGCGAGACGGAAATTGGGGAGAACGAGCCGGATCGGGAGATGTGATTATCTCTTCATATAAGTTGCCAACGGGTCTTGGCAACGCGGCCGCCCGCCGGAGGTGGATTGCGCGCGTCCGCCGGACAGTGCCGGAACGTTTTGCGTCGCCGGAAGCGTTTCGTCAGGATCTTGCCGGGTGCTTGATGAATGTCCCTGTGTGGTATTCCTGGAAGGCCAGATCCAGTTCGGCCTTGGTGTTCATGACGATGGGGCCGCGCCAGGCAATGGGCTCGCGCAGCGGTTTGCCGCTGACCATCAGGAAGCGGACGCCGTCCGAGCCGGAAGTCACGGCCAGGGACTCTCCCGGCTCGAAGAGAACCAGGGTGCGATTCTCCACTGGCTCGTTCTCGATGTGTCCCGAACCGTCAACGACGTAGATGAAGGCGGTGTGGTCCCGGGGCAGGGCATGCACGAAAAGGGTTTCGGCGGGAACGGCGCAGTCCAGGTATTCGGGCTGGATGACTATGTCGTCCATGGGGCCGCGCACCCCGTCCACAAGGCCGGCGATGACCTTGATCCACACGCCGTCCGGTCTGTTCACCTCGGGAATCTGGGTCGCGGTCAGGCCCCGGTAGCGGGGCTCCATCATCTTCTGGCTGGCCGGGAGGTTGGCCCAGAGCTGGAAGCCGTGCATGGAGCCGTGGATGTCTCCCTTGGGCATCTCCTGGTGGATGATGCCCGATCCGGCCGTCATCCACTGCACGTCGCCGCTGGAAATGACGCCCGAGTTGCCCAGGCTGTCACCGTGCTCCACGTCGCCGCGCGTCACGTAGGTGATGGTTTCAATGCCCCGGTGCGGATGCCAGGGGAAGCCGCGCAAAAACTCCTCGGGCCGGTCGGAGCGGAAGTCGTCGAAGAGCAGGAACGGGTCGAAATCCGGGATCTCAGAATAGCCGAAAACCCGGCGCAGTTTCACGCCCGCCCCCTCGGTCATTGATTCGCCTCTGTAAATGGCTTTGATCTTGCGTGGCATGCCGTCCTCCTGCTTTCTGACTCGTGTGATTTTGCAAGAGTCATAGCGCGTTTCAGGGCGTTCAGCCAGTGCGTGCGGTGAGCAATTTTGAAGGCGCGGTGTCGTCGGGCCCCTTGGTTGCCAAGGCATGGCAAAAAACATAGGTTCCAGGAATGATCCCGTGCACACGAACGTTTCCCTGTCCGCAGCCTGCAGAATCCTTCCCGCGCACGCCGCTCCGTGACGCGGCAGGGGTGCTCTGCGTCTGCCTGTTCCTGCTCTGGCCGGCCTGGGCACCTGCCCAGGAAAAGGCGCTCCCGCCCGCCGAGGCGCTGGCTCTGATCGAACGGAACGCGGACAACGAGGCCTTCCTCATCGTCGATCTGCGCCCTCGCCGCGAGTTCGACGAAGGGCACATCAAAGGCGCCCGCCAGATCGACTACTACGCGACGAACTTTAAACGCATTGTGTCTTCACTCGATCCCAACGCGACGGTCTTGCTCTATTGCCAGCGGGGCAGGCAGGCCCCCCTGGCCATGCGCGCCCTGGAAAAGCTGCGTTTTGCCGAGGTATTCATGCTCGACGGCGGGTTTCATGACTGGGTGGCGGCAGGTCTTCCCGTCGTCTACTGATTGGCGGATTGTGTGCGGCCCCCATGATGCGACGGTCTGTCAGGAGGCCGGCCAGTTTTTCGGCACTGGGAAGGGGGGCAGGGGCAGGGACCAGCTTTTTTTCGCGCGGGTGAACGGACAGGTCAGGGCCAGGGTCCGGGCCAGCAGTTGCAGACCCAGGGCGCAGGCGTTGTTTTTGCCGTGACGCGGATCACCCATGACCGGAAAGCCCAGCCCGGCCAGGTGGCGGCGGATCTGGTGCCGGCGGCCTGTCTCGATGCGCGCGGCCAAGAGGGCCGTGTTCGTGGCCTGGTCCGTGTCCAGGACCGTGAAGCGCGACCGGCAGTCCTTGCCATCCAGCCGCTGCTCCGAGAGCAGTTCCGCACTGTCCGGGATGCCGCGCACGATCACCGTGTACTCCTTTTCAATCATCCCCAGCCGGAAGAGTTCCCCCAGTTTGGCGGCGGCCGGCCCGTCGTGAGCCAGGAGCATGAGCCCGCTGGCCTCGCGGTCCAGGCGGTGCACCGGATGCGGTTCGCTTCTGGCGCCAAGCAGGGCCTGGGCCAGACGGGGCAGGCAGCAGTGGTCGGCGAAGCGGGTGCCCTGGGCCAGAACTCCGGACGGCTTGTTCCAGACCGAATAGTGTTTGGTCTTGGCGATGAGCTCAGGCTGCGCCGGAACCAGGGCCAACAGGTGCGGATCGTAGTCGATTTCCAGGCGCTCGCCTGGATTGACCAGCGTGGTGGCGCGCCTGAGTCGCGCGGTTGCCCGCCCGGGGCGCGACCACCATACCCCGCCCTTGGTCATGCAGTCCTTGATGCGGGCCTTGGGCAGTCCGGTCGCAAGGGCCAGGGTGTCGCAGGCCTGGCCAGGCTGTTCGACTTTGAAGATGTCGGTGAACGGTGCGGTGGAGTCGCGCATCAGGGTTTCCCGAACCCCGGTCCGAAGGCGTCGATGTGCAGCTGGCCGCCCGTGGCCCAGTTGTCGCGTTCGAACTCCTCGATCTGAAGGGAGACAAGCTCGGCCGGAAGACCCAGGGACTCGGACACGGCCCGGGTGACCTCGGCCGCGAGCCTGCGCTTGACGTCGATGTCCCGGCCTTTGGCCATGCGGATGGTGACGATGGGCATGTTATTTTCCCGCCGAAAGGTAAGGGAGGTAGTCCTCGCGCACCGGGCTGAAGACCTCGATGGCCAGGCAGGTTTCGTGGATGAGGGCCCCGTGTACGACGCCGCCGGCGATGGCCCAGCTGTCGCCGGGTCCGAAATTGTGTTCCACGCCGCCTATGCTCATGGTCATGCGGCCCGAGAGCAGATATCCGGTCTGCTCGTGGGGATGGCCGTGCATGGGCAGGGTGCGGCCCGCTTCCAGCCGGAACTGGGCCATGAGGGTCGTGTCCCCGTGGACCAGGGTGCAAATCTGGATGCCGGGGATGAGGTCGTGCCAGACTGTGTCCGCCGCGAAAGTGATCATGGGAATCTCCTTGTGTGGGGGCCTTGTATCCGAACGATTATCGCTTGACAAACACGGTCGTGGTGGGCACTGATCCAGGTCATGAAAGCCAGCGTCGAGCGCGTTTCCCGTTTTTGGTGGCGGCATGCACAACATGCCGCGGGATGCGTCTTGGCCTGAAATCCGATACACGGATGAACCGAACATAAGCCGCGGCAGTGCACACTGACCGCGGTTTTTTTTGCGACCCGAACCCACTTCAGGAGGCTCCCATGACCATGCCCACGGCTGACGGATTTTTTGGCGCTTACGGCGGACAATACGTTCCCGAACCCATCAAGGACATCTTGAACGAGCTGGCCCAGGCCTTCGAGCGCTACCGCGACGACCCGGAATTTCTTGAGGAATACGACTATTACCAGCGCCAGTTCACCGGCCGACCCAGCCCTCTCTATTTCTGCGCCAATCTGAGCAAACGCCAGGGCGGGGCCAAAATCTATCTCAAGCGCGAGGACCTGAACCATCTCGGCGCGCACAAGGTCAACAACACCATCGGCCAGATCCTTCTGGCCAAGCGCATGGGCAAGAAGAAGGTCATCGCCGAGACTGGCGCGGGGCAGCACGGCGTGGCCACGGCCGCCACGGCGGCGCTGATGGGCATGGAGTGCACCATACACATGGGCGCCGTGGACGTGGAGCGTCAGAAGCTCAACGTCTTCCGCATGCAGATGATGGGAGCCACGGTCGTGCCGGCCGAAAGCGGCCAGAAGACCCTGAAGGAGGCCGTGGACGAGGCCCTCATGTCCTGGCTCCAGGATGCCGCAAACACGTTCTATCTGCTCGGAAGCGCCGTGGGCCCGCACCCGTATCCGCTCATGGTCCGCGAGTTCCAGTCCATCGTCGGCCGCGAGGCCAAGAAACAGATCCTGGAGGCCGAAGGGCGCCTGCCCGACTACTGCGTGGCCTGCGTGGGCGGCGGTTCCAACGCCATCGGGCTGTTCGCCGAATTCATCCCCCATCCAGAGGTCCGTCTGATTGGCGTGGAGCCGGCCGGCCGCGGCCTCGACTACGGTCAGCACGCGGCTACTCTCTGCCTGGGCGAGCCCGGCGTCATGCACGGGTTCAACTCCTACATGCTCAAGGATCAGACCGGGGAGCCCGCCGAGGTCTACTCCATCTCCGCCGGCCTGGACTATCCGAGTGTCGGGCCCGAGCACGCTCACATGAAGGACACGGGCCGGGCCGAGTACGTGCACGCCAGCGACAAGGAAGCCCTGGACGCCTTTTTCCTGCTCTCGCGCACCGAAGGCATCATTCCGGCCCTGGAGTCCTCCCACGCCCTGGCCCATGCTCTGCGCATCGCCCCGACTCTGTCCCCGGAGACGATCATCATCGTCAACCTTTCCGGGCGCGGGGACAAGGATGTGGACCAGATCGAACGCATGGTCGAGTCCGGCGAGATCGTACCGCCCGCCCTCTAGACGAAAATCGCCCGGCCGGAGCACCGGCCGGGCGAGATCCGCCTCGGGGCACGATTTCGCGCCTCAGCCCACAAGCCCCACGGGCACGCCCACTTCCACCGGCATCAGCGCATTCCCCAGCTCCAGCTTGTCCAGCTCCTTCCTGAAAGCGTCCAGATTCTGGGCCAGGGCCGGGAAGGTCCCCCAGTGCATGGGAACGACCCGCTTGGCCCGCAGCATCATGGTGGCCATGGCCGCCTGGGCCGCGTCCATGGTGAAGACCCCGCCGATGGGCAACAGGGCCAGGTCGATCCGGTACAGCTTGCCCCACAGGGCCATGGAAGAGAAAAGTCCCGTGTCGCCGGAATGGTAGACCGTGTAGCCGTCTTCCAGGCGGATGATGAACCCGACGGGCACCCCCGATTCGCAGGAGTGGGTGGCCTGGGTCATGGTCACGGAGACGCCACGGTGGGTCACGGTGCCGCCGATGTTGAAGCCGATGCCGTTCAGCACCTGGGATTCCGGCAGCCCCTGGGCCTTGAGCTTGGCCGCCAGTTCGACGATGCAGCCCAGGCTCGCCCCTGTGCGTTGGCAGATGCCGACGGCCTGGCCGACGTGGTCGCCGTGGTCGTGGGTGACCAGGACCAGGTCGGCCTCGATGGTCTCGGCCGTGGTTTTGGCCTTGGGGTTGCCGTCGAACCAGGGGTCGATCAGGATGGACTGGTTCGGGGTGTTGATGGCGAAAGCCGAATGGCCGTGCCAAGTCAAAGTATTCATGATGTCTCCTTACGATCAACCGCCCAGAGGAGGGCGGAGTTCCACGAGAATGCTGTCTGTCACACGAAGCAGTGCCGTGGCGGCCTCGGTCAACTCCGCGGCAGGCGCGCCGGATCTGGCCAGTTCCTCCAGATCCTTGGCGGTCAAGCCTTCGGGGGTCAAGCCCATATTGAGGAGCATGCCCTTGATGCTGTGCGCGTGATGCATGATCTGCTCCGTGTCGGGCGAGGCCAGGCAGGCATCAAGTCCCTTGCGGTGTTCGGTCAGGGTCTCGAACAGGTTTTCGATCAGGGGCATGGCCGAGTCCCGATCCAGTTCATACTGCTCATAAAGAGAAACGAGCATGCGCTCCACAAATCGTGTCGCTTCATCAGCCGGTTCCTGGGTCGTTACGGGGGCGGGCGAAGCCTGGGGCTTTTGTGGCCTTTGCGGTTCGGAAGACGCTGCCGGCATCACCGGACCTCCGCCGTAGCGGGTCAGGACCGCATGGACTTCATCCAGACGCAGGGGTTTGGTCAGATAGCCGTCCATGCCGATCTCCAGGCAGCGTTGCCGGTCTTCGAGCATGGCGTGGGCGGTCATGGCCACGATGGGCGTGAATGAGCCTTCGATCTTCTCGCGCAATTCCCGCACCAGAAAACTGTCGTCCATGTCCTTGGGGGCGGGGGTCCCCTTTTCGCAGGCGCGGATGATCTGGGTGGCCGTGAATCCGTCCATGACCGGCATCTGCAGATCCATGAAGACGAGGTCGAAGCGGTGCCGTCCGAGCATGGTCAGGGCGTCCAAGCCGTCGCGCGCATCGTGGATCCTGTGTCCCATCTTGCCGAGCAGCATCTGGGCCAGTTCGCGGTTGGTGGCCACGTCTTCGACCAGCAGGATGTCCAGGGCGCGCACGGCCTTGAGTGTCTGCACCGTGGCCTGGTTCTCGGGCAGGTTCAGACGCAGGTTGAAGATGTGGGCCAGGGCCCTGAGCAGTTCGTCCTGCAACAGCGGCTTGGTCAGGATGGAGCGGATCTGGGCCTTGAGGTTCGAGATTGATTGGTCGCCGAGCTGCGTCAGCACGATGGTCGGGACGTCGTTCAGAACGCCGCCGGGTTCGAGCAATTCCATGCAGGCGTAGTCCCCGAAGTCCGTGTCCATGACCGCGAGATCAAAGGTGGAGCGGGACAGGTCCATGCAGTCCATGCAGCTGGTCAGGACCGTGCCCAGGCCCCAGAAATCGAGGAGCTCCTTGAGCTGGACCTGGATGAGCGGGTTGTTGGCCACGATCAGGACTGTGGCCGCCTGGTCGAAAATCTGGGCGTGGGTCCGGTCCGGTGGGGATGCCTTGCCCATGCGCGCGCTGAACTGGAAGGTGCTCCCCTGGCCCGGAGTGCTGAGAACCTTGATTTCACCGTTCATGAGTTGCACGAGCTTGCGCGAGATGGACAGGCCCAGCCCCGTGCCGCCGTAGATGCGGGTGGACGAGCTGTCGACCTGGGTGAAGTCGTCGAAGATTGTTTCCTGCTTGGACGGGGGGATGCCGATGCCCGAATCCTCGACCTGGAAATGCAGCACGCAGCCATCTCCGTCGGGTTCCAGGCGGCAGAAGCAGCGAACATGGCCCGAAGGGGTGAACTTGACCGCGTTGCCGAGCAGGTTGATGAGCACCTGGCGAAGGCGCACGGGGTCACCCTCCATTTCCCGGGGCAGATCCGGAGGCAGATGGCAGATCAGGTCAAGGCCTTTTTCCGAGGCGGTCAGACCCAGGGTGGTCACGGTTCGTTCGACTACGGAGCGGAGGTCAAAGGGGCGGATTTCCAGCTCGAACTGGCCGGCCTCGATCTTGGACAGATCGAGCACTCCGTTGATGAGATCGAGCAGGGCCTCGGCGGCGTTTTTGACAATGGTCAGGGCCCGACGCTGTTCCGGGCTGATGTCCGTTCCAAGCACGACGTCGGTCATGCCCATGATGGCGTTCATGGGCGTGCGGATTTCGTGGCTGACGTTGGCCAGAAACTGGGATTTCATCATGCTCGCGGATTCGGCCACCTGCTTGGCCGAGTCCAGCTCCTCCACCAGCTGGACCAGCTTGGCCGCGTTTTCCTCCTGCATGTCGCGGGCCGTCTGCAGTTCATCCATGAAGCGGACCAGTTCCTCGCTGGATATCTTCATGTCGTGGATATCTTCAAGCACCCAGACAAAACCCTGTTCCAGATCGTCAGCGTCGACCATCCTGCCGTGACATTTGAACCAGCGTATCTCGCCGGACTTGGTTTTCATGCGCTGTTCCAGGTTCAACAGCTGGTGTTCGGCCCTGAGCCGTGGATAATGGGTCTGCACAAAGGATTCCGCGGCAGCGGTGGTCACGTGCAGGGTTTCGACATGCCGGCCGACCAGTTCATGACAGTCGTACCCAAACATGTCCGCCAGGCGCTGGTTGGCCTTGAGAATGTGACGGCTTGAGGAGACGTGCATGATGCCCACGGCGCTGTTTTCAAAGATGGCCTCCATTTTCTTGGCCGTGAGAGCCACGCTTTCCTGCGCCGCAATGCGCACGATGGCGCCACCGGTCTGAGTCGCGATGGTGTCGAGAATGGAACGGACGGCCTGCGGAATCTCCGCGGTCGTGCGCGAGGCGATGTAGAGCAGCGCCACGACCTGATTCTGGAAGGAGATGGGGATCATGCCCGCGGCCCGGACGTTGGGGCACAGGATGTCGTTTTCCAGGCCGGTTATGTGTTCCTGGGGCCCGTAGATCGGTGCGGGGCTGGCGCTCGACAACCCTGGGATCGACTCCGGGGCGAGGGTGGGGACGGATTCGAACATCACGGAGTCAACGCTGTGCTGAGCCATGATTTTGAACACATCCTGATCCGTCTCGCGGACATAGGCCGCTCCGCAATCGATGGGTTCCAGGCCGCACAGGATGGCCAGGAGGTCCCGGAAAGCCTTGGCCGTGTTGTCGGCCGTGCTCAGGGTCAGGCTGACGGCGCCGAGAACCTTGAGAATCCGGCCGGTGGCGATGCGCTGTTGGATTTGCTCTTCCAATCGCGTGTTGACGGCCTGCAGGTCCTTGGTCCGGTCGCTGACCCGCACTTCGAGTTCGCGGCTCACCGCCATGAGCTCGTTCTGGCTGGCCTTGAGATCGGAAATATCCTGCAGGGCGACGATATGCCGTTGCTGGCCGGGCAGCGCAGAAATGGCGGCCAGCACATGACGCGGGTGACCTGGTCCGTGAAAGAGCAGTTCCGTGTGCATGGTTTTCGACCCGTCGCACTGGGCACCGACGCAGGCGAAATGGCCGGGGTCGATATCTGGCAGGAAGCCGTAAATGTGGATCTGTTTCTCCAACTGCGCGCGGGGCTTGCCGCTCAAGCGTTCGAATTCGGCATTGACGAGTTGGATGAGGCCGTCGTGGCCCAGCACGGCATTGGCCGTGCCGCTGTTGCGGAAGAACGTTTCGTAGGATGTTTCCGAGGTGCGGATGTCCGCGAGCAGGGTGTTGATGTTGTCCTGCAGGACGCGCAACTCGTCGTGGCCGTCCACGGCCACTGGTTCGAGGTCCCGGGAGCGTGCCTCGGCGACCTGATGGGCCAGGATGTGCAGACGGCGCACGATGATCTTGTTCAGGGAGAAATAGACCAGCAGACAGAATCCCGCGTTGAAGGCGATGAGATAGAGGAGGTGGGAGCGCATGGCCATCTCGCCTTGTCGAATGATTTCGCGGTCCATGCGCACGGTGATGACATTCACAGGCGCCTCGTCCGCATCGCGCAGGACCAGGGAGCCGACGATGGAATTTCCGTCATGGGAGATGACGGGCTGGCCGGGACCAAGAGGGGTGCCGGGTTTGCGTCCGTCGTGTTCGAGGAGGGAGAGGTCAAGCCGCGTTTCCGCGGCCATTTCCGCGACCAGATTGTTGGTCAGCCAGCGGCCCAGGATCAGGGTGCCCGCGTAGGGTCCCGTTTTTGTGCTCGTGAGGATGGCCGTGGAGGCGAAAACAAGGGTCTTGCCGTGGACCGTGATCAATCCCGCGCGCTCGAAAGTGTCGTTCGTGGCCAGGAGCGCGTCCCGGTGTTCGCTAATCCATTGGGTGTTCGGGGTCTTGGTTTCGAGAGTCCGGGTCTCGTGGTCATACATGCCCGCGATGACGGGCTTGTGGTTTCGGTCGATCAGGGCGATGAAATTCGCCCCCAGAGAGTCCATGGTCTCCGGCGTGAGATTGCTGGCGATGAACTCCGGGGTTGGTTTCAGAACAAACGCATAGGCCGTGTCCCAGTGCGCCCAGTCCCTGGTCAGGGTTTGCAGTGCGTGCTGCCTGTTGTTTAGGGCCCTCTGGACGCGGTCCACATTGGTTTGCAGCTGCTCGTCCTCCAACGTCTTGAAACGATGCAGGAAGATGTCGCGCGCCGAGAGGTGCAGGGCGAGAAAGAGCAGGGCGACGCTGGTCAGCAGGGAAAGGAAGGTTTTCTGGCGGATACTCATGGAATGTTTTCCCCTTGATCGGTCCGTGCAGTCGGACTGGACGGATTGCGCGATGGAACGAGTGTATCAAAAAATGCGTGGGTGTCCAATGCGCGGGCGCACGGCGCTCCGTTCTTGCCGCGCCAGAGGTCTGCGCTGCGCGATGGGGCCGGGGCGGAGTAGGGGGCGCGAAATCAGGGCATGGAATTGATTTTCTTTTTCTTCTTTCTGGGTTAGATAATTTTGAGTTGGATGTGAATGTTTAAATGACGGATGTTTGCGTGTCATGAAGAGATCGTTGCCCTTCCTTTTTTCTGTCCTGCTCTGGCCCCTCCTTGCCTCCTTGAGCGGCGGGAGCGTTTTTGCCGGAGAGTTCGGATCGCGCGTCCATCGGGTCGTGGCGGGAGACAGTATTCGCGGACTGCTCTTGGGTTCTGCCTGCGCGGCCTCCATGCAGGAGTATGCCTTGGCCCGGGAGGCCTTTGCCAAGCTCAACCCCGGGATCATGCATTCCGGGCTCCTGACCCCAGGCTCCACGATTTCCGTTCCCGTGCGCCAGAAACAGCCCGTGCGCGGATGTCTGCCCTTCGTGGAGCAGCGTGTCGTGCGCGTTGAATTCGAGATTGTGCCTGCCGGGGAACGTGTCCGGGTCTATCTCGACGGACCGGTGCTGCCGGACGTGTTCATGCTCGACAGGGGAGTCAATCCAGGAATTCCGGCACGGGTGGTGTGCGATTTTGACGGCGCCCTGCCTCTCGATGGCCTGATTCGGGAGATGCCTGTCGGCGGCCGCATGGTCCGGGATTTGCGCATCGGGCACCAGGACAAGCCGTACAAGCGGGCCAGGGTCGTGCTGGAGATAGAGGAGTCCCTGGCCGGGCGCATCGAGCAGGAATTCGTCGAGCAGGAAAGTGTGTTTCTGATCACCGTCCACGACAAGTCCTTTGACTGAGGTTTCGATTCCAGCGCCACGAAACCCAAGCGACCCGTCCGGCGCGGCTTAAACAAGGATACCGCATGTACGTTCACGTCCCGCCCGCAGAAATCGAGTACCGTTCCCTGGCCATCATCGACGCCGAGGTTCCAGAGCCCAGGCCGTTTCAAGGCGCGGAATGGATCATCGCCCGCCGCATGGTCCACACGTCGGCCGATTTCGATCTGCTTTCCCACATCCGCTTCCACCCGCTGGCCGTGGCCGCGGGCAAGGAGGCCCTGCTGGCGGGGGCGGACATCGTGACAGACACCCAGATGGCCCTGGCCGGGATTCCGGCCCGCCGTCTCGATCCGCTGGGCTGCTCGGCGCGTTGCCTGATGAACGATCCCCGGGTGGGCAAGAGGGCAAAAAGCGAGGGCGTAACCCGGGCCTGGGCTGCCGTGGACGAGGCCATGGCCCACGGCGGGGCCGACATCTTTGTCATCGGCAACGCCCCCACGGCCCTGGTGCGGCTGATGGACTGGCTCGAACAGGGAGCCCGGCGGCCCAAGCTCATCGTCGGCATGCCCGTGGGGTTCGTCAACGCCGCCGAATCCAAGGCCATGCTCCAGGCCCAGGACGCCGTGCCCTACATCACCATTGCCGGCCGCAAGGGGGGATCGAGTCTGGCCGCCAGCGTGATCAATGCGCTGGCCATACTGGCGCGTCAGGACAAGGCGTCCTGAGTATCTGCGCCCGGCCCCATGCAAAAAGCCCCTGCGGTGATTCCGGGCAGGGGCTTTTTGCGTGGGGTCTTTGTCAGTCTAGACCTCTTCGACGATGCTCAATTCCGTATCGAGGACGATGTCCCTGATCCTGTCCTGGAAGCCTCGCATGTGTCCCGAGCGCAGGTGACTTTCCAGGGATTTCCGGCCGGCCCATTTTTCCAGGATGGTGATGGAGTCGGGGTCGGGCCTCTGGCCGTCCAGGCGCATGGGCACGTCCTGGGCCGGAAAATAATCGAGACATCCCGGCTCCTGGCGCACAAGGATGGCCAGATCGCGGAATTCCCGCAGGAAAAGAGGGATTGTGCCGGGCTTCAGTCGTACGCGGGCCATGACATGGATCATTCTTTTCTCCTCGCCGGGACAGGGCCGCGCAGCAGGTAGACGCCAAAGACGACGGCCACGCTGCCGGTCAGAAAACAGAAAAGGCCCGCCCCGGCCTTGAGCAGGAAGAGCGGCATGTACAGATGCCGGTAGAGCAGGGAGCGCTGCGGTCGATCCGGATCGATGAGCACCGCCACTGTCCGGTTCTCGGCCTGGACGGTCCGCAGCGCCATGTGCAGGTCGGCCTGGGGGCACTCGTCGCCGATACAGGAATACTGCCCGTCAAAGCTTTGCCCGCCGGATTCGTACTGGTAGCGGACAACGGTCTGGTTGCCCAGGGCCTGGTCCGAGCTGGAGAAATGGTCCACGGCGAGAAGGGCAGCGTTGCCGGTTGTCCAGGACGATGCGGACCAGTGGGTCAGCACGGTCTGGCCGGTATCGAGGAGGAAGCGGGTGCCCAGGATGACAAAGGGAATGCCGAGCCCGACGAGGATAAGCTTGCGCAGGGATGAGAACATTGTCAGTCCTTGGGGTCGAAGCCGATGGCGCGGATCGCTTCCCTGACGCTGTCCAGTTTCACGTCCGGGGTGGCGTCGAAGCTCGCCTGGCCGGGGGTGAGGGTCACGGAGACATTGGAAATCCCGGGGATGGACGACAAGAGTTTTGTGACCGAGCCCGTGCAGTGGGCGCAGGACATGCCCGCGATGGTGATGGTCGGCATGGGTTCCTCCATTTTTTTTTTGAATCATGGCCCAAAGGCCTGGAGAAGGCAACGCCCGGAGCACTGGACAGCCGGAGACTCCTGACGCAAGAAGGAAAAATCACCTTTGCAAGGAACCCTATGTTTTTTCGCACTCCCAAGACTGCCCTGACTCGTCGCAACGCCGGTCTCTCCCTGGCGGACGAGTACTGGAAGCGCTACCGCATCCGCCTGAAGGACACGGCCGCCGTGGCTGGCATTGCCCGGGCCGGAGAGCTGGTGGTGCGCACCCTGGAGATGATCGAGCCTCATATCCGTCCGGGAGTTGCGACAAACGCCCTGGATACCCTGATCCATGACTTCACCCTCGAACACGGGGCCGTGCCCGCACCTCTGGGCTACCGGGGTTTTCCCAAAAGCTCCTGCGTGTCCGTGAACGACGAGGTTTGCCATGGCATTCCCGGATCCCGGATCCTGGCCGAGGGGGACATCGTCAACGTCGACGTGACCAGCATCGTCAACGGCTGGTTCGCCGATGCCAATCGCACGTTCGCGGTGGGAGAAATTTCCTCCGAGGCCCGGCGGCTGGTCGAGGTTGCCCGGCAGTGCCTGGCCCTGGGAATCAATGTCGTGCGGCCCGGGGCCACCCTGGGCGACGTGGGGCACGCCATCCAGAGTCACGCCGAGGCCGCCGGCTACTCCGTGGTCCGGGAATTGGTCGGTCATGGTGTGGGGCACGCCTTTCACGAGCAGCCCCAGGTCAATCACACGGGTCGCCCCGGACTCGGCGTGGTCCTGATCCCCGGCATGGTCTTCACCATCGAACCCATGATCAACCAGGGAGACATGGCCATCAGGCGACTGGACGACGGCTGGACCGTGGTCACGGCGGACGGCGCCTTGTCGGCGCAGTTCGAGCAGACCGTGCTGGTCACGGACAAAGGGGTGCGCAGTCTGACCCCGTATCCGCTTTAGGGGCAAAACGTCTTCTCCGGCACAATGAAAAAGGCCGGGAAGTTTCCTTCCCGGCCACCGATGGAGGAGGGCCTGATATATTAGGCCTTGTTTCTGGAGGTCGAGCCGAAGAGCTTGGCGAACATGGCCTTGCGGTCCATGAGGCCGGGGAGCTCCGCAGCTGCCACCGCGAAGTCGTGATACGACTTGGGGGGCATCTGGTAGAGGTAGATGACCCGGAGCATATCGGCGTCGCCCAACACCGCGTCCGGATATTTCTTTTTCACCTCGGCCAGCCGTTTTTCGGCCAGCGCCAGCATTTCGTCCCGGTCTCCAAAATTCATGGTTCCGGTGGGGCATGACTGCACGCAGGCCGGTTTGAGGCCGTTCTGCACGCGGTCAAGGCACATGGTGCACTTGGTCATGACTTTTGTTTCCGCGTTCTGACGCGGGATGTTGTAGGGGCAGGCTTCGCGGATTTCATTGAAATCCGGGAGGCCTTTTGTTTTTTCCGTGAAGGTGATGGCCCCGGTGGCCTCGTCCTGCAGGATGGCCTTGTCGTCGTAGGCGTCGGCGGTCATCTTGCAGGGGGGCTCGGTGCAGTGCCGGCACTGTTCCGGGAAGAACAGCCATGCGGCCATGAAGCCCTTGTCGTCGGCCACTTCCTTCATATGCACGGTCTTGTAGGTGATGGCCGAGACGTCCATGGGGTTCTGGTGGGAGCCATGGTTTCTGGTCTCTTCGGCCGGGAGTTTGTTCCACTGTTTACACGCCACCTGACAACCCCGGCAGGCCGTACACTTGGTCAGGTCGACGAAGAATGATTTTCCTGACATATCGTCTCCTTACGCCTTTTTGACGTTGACCATGAAGGCCTTGGTTTCCGGGATGCTGGTGTTGGGATCGCCGACGGCCGGGGTGAGCAGGTTGGCCGCATCGCCGCCGTCCTTGGGCCAGACCCAGCCGAAGTGCCACGGGATGCCCACCACATGGACCGGGTTGCCCATGACCTCGAAGGGCTTGAAGCGTTTGGTGACAATGGCGATGGCCCAGAGTTGACCGCGGGGGTTCTCCAGGATGACCTTTTCGCCGTTCTTGATGCCTTTGAGTTCAGCCAGCTCTTCGCTCATTTCGCAGAACATCTGCGGCTGGGCTTCCGTGAGCCATGGCAGCCAGCGGGTCAGCACGCCCGTCTGCCAATGCTCCGTGACCCGGTAGGTGGTGCAGACGAAGGGGAAGCGCGGATCGCATGTCGTGCGCTTGTGTGCGTCGTCGTCGAACATCAGGGCCGTGGGGTTGTTGAGCTGTTTGGAGAAGGGATGCTCGGTGACCGGGCACTCCAGGGGTTCGTAGTATTCGGGCAAGGGGCCGTCGTTCAGGCCCGGACCATAGATCTGGCCCAAGCCGTGTTTCTGCATGATGAAGGGATGCTTGGCACCGGCATCACCGCCGCCATCGACGATGTCGATGAGCCATTTCTTGTTGGCTGCGTCCCAGGCCAGGACCGGTTTGTTCGGCGCCCAGGGCTTGCCTTCGAGGTCAACGGAGGCGCGGTTGTAGATGACGCGCCGGTTGACCGGCCAGGACCAGGACCAGTTGGGGAACAAGCCGACATTTTCCTGTTCCGGGGTCTGGGTCTTGTCGCGGCGGGCCGCCATGTTGCCCTTGTCCGTGTAGGACGCCGTGTAGATCCAGTTGCCGGAGCAGGTGGATCCGTCGGCCTGCAGCATGACGAAGCTCGGGACCTGGCTGCCGGCCTTGTAGAGCGTTTCCTTGCCGTCGGCGCCCTTGATGGTGGTGTCCTTCAGGAAGTAGCCGTTGATGAGCTTGGCGACCTTGTGCGGATCGAAGACGTGGCCGTCGCCCCAGTCATCCACGTTGAGGCCCAGCACCGGATCGGGGAAGGCGCCTTTTTCCTTCTTGTAGAGTTCGCGGATCTTCAGCGCCAGTTCATAGATGATGTCGCCGTCCGGCTTGGTCTCGCCCATGGGGGAGGGGCCGGCGTAGCGCCACTGCATCCAGCGGCCGGAATTGGAAATGGAGCCTTCCTTTTCCACCGAGACGGCGCAGGGCAGGAAGAACACTTCGGTCTTGATCTTCTTGGGGTCGACGCCCGGGCCCTTCCAGAAGGAGCCTGTCTCGTTCTCGAAGATGTTGACGTTGACCATCCAGTCCAGCTTGGCCAGGGCTTCGCGGGTCTTGTTGGAGTCCGCGCCGCTGGCTGCGGGGTTCATGCCCCAGGCAAAGAAACCCTTGAACTGGCCCTTGAGCATTTTGTCAAAGAGCACCAGCCAGGAAGCGTTCTGGCCCACGTCGAGCTTGGGCATCCAGTTGTAGCCCGTGGCCAGGTCGGCATCCTTGTAGAAGGATTTGAGCAGGCTGGCCATATACTTGGGCCGGTGCTGCCACCAGTTGACGCTCTTGGGATCCTTGCTGACCGGGGTATTGGCCTTGAGGTAGTCTTCCAGAGTCGGCCAGTTGGCCCTGGGGGTCGCCATGTAGCCGGGGATGATGTGGAAGAGCAGGGCCTGGTCCGTGGAGCCCTGGACGTTGGACTCGCCGCGCAGGGCGTTGACGCCGCCGCCGGCCACACCCATGTTGCCCAGCAGCAGCTGGATGATGCTCATGGCACGGATGTTCTGCACGCCCACGGTGTGCTGGGTCCAGCCCATGGCGTAGAGGATGGTGCCGGCTTTGTCCGGTTTGCCCGTGGCGGCGTAAGCCTTGTAGAAAGCCATCAGCTTGTCTTCGGGCGATCCGGAGATGGCGGAGACTTTCTTGAGGTCGTACCGTTCGTAGTGCTTTTTCAGGATCTGGTACACGCAACGGGGATCCTGCAGGCTCATGTCCCGCTTGGGCACGCCGTTCTCGTCCAGCTCGAAGTCCCATGACTTCTTGTCGTACTTGCGCCCGGCCTCGTCGAAGCCGGAGAACAGGCCGTCCTTGAAGCTGAAGTCCTTGCCGACGAGGAAGGATGCGTTGGTGTAGTGGAGAACGTATTCCTTCTGGATCAGGTCGTTGTCCAGAATGTACTTGATCATGCCGCCCAGGATTCCGATGTCTGAACCGGAACGCATGGGCACGTAAAGGTCCGACTTGGAGGATGTGCGGGTGTAACGGGGATCGACATGGATGACGGTTCCGCCCGCCTCCTGCGCCTTGGTCACCCATTTCCAACAGATGGGGTGGTTTTCGGCAGCGTTGCTGCCCATTATCAAAATGCAATCACTGTTCTTGAAGTCGATCCAGTGATTCGTCATCGCGCCGCGTCCGAACGACTCTGCCAGAGCCGCAACAGTTGCGCTGTGTCAAATACGTGCCTGGTGCTCTATGTACGTAAGGCCAAGGCTGCGCAGGAAGGCCTGGTAGATCCAGCATTCCTCGTTGTCCATGGCCGCCGAGCCGACGGAAGCCAGCCCTTCGGTGCGGTTGACGACTTCGCCTTTGGCGTTTTTCTCAACGAAGGACTCGTCACGGACTTTTTTCACGCGTTTGGCGATTTCCGTGATGGCCCAGTCCCAGCTCTTCTCTTCCCACTTGTCGCTGCCCGGAGCGCGATACTGGACCTTGGTGATGCGTTTGGGATTCTCAGCCAGTTGGTAGATCGCCGCGCCCTTGGCGCACAGGGCGCCTTCGTTGATGGGGTGATCCGGGTCGCCTTCGATGTTGATGGCGCGTTTGGTTTTCTCGTCGGTGGTGACGATGAGCCCGCAGCCTACCGAACAATAGCAGCAGACCGAGGTGGTTTCCTTGCCCTTGCGCAAGCTCAAGAGCTGGGCATGGGCCGTGGTTGGTGTCAGGTCAAACCCCAGGCCTCCGAAGGCCGTGACCGCTGTTGCAGCGGCCGTGAGTTTGACGAATTCTCTTCTTCCCAGTTTCATGCAGTTCCTCCTGACAATGTTTCTGGTGTTATCTGCCACGAATTTCCCGACCGAGGCGCAGTTGCAGCCGGCGGCCGGACGGAAACGGGACGTCACACGGGGGGGGCGCCGTCCTGCGTTCCACCCTGCCCACGACCTGAAAACGGATCTTTCGGGTCAGGACCATGCCGAGATCGAAGCCGAGTCCGGCAAAGGGCAGCATGTCGCCCAACGGGTCTCGCTTGTCCTGACCAAGTTTTGGGATGTGGATCGCTGTTTCCGATTTTTCCATGATTCGACATATGCGGCAAAAAACGAAACATGGGCAAGGGGATGCTTATTCCTCAAGATCCGGCACCAGGGCGCACAGATATTCGGCCAGGATGGGGAAGATGTCGTCGTTCTTGTGGTTGTAGCGAAATTCCAGCTCTTTGATGTACAGTGGGAAGTTGCGGGGCGAGATGCCCCGGAGGCGGCGGAACCAGTCCTTGGAGAAGGACCAGAAGCCCTTGGAGGAGTCGATGAAGAGGCCTTTGTCGGCGTGGCGGATGTTGCAGGTGGCCGAGAGGTGGCTGCCGCCGACCAGAAGCGCGGCGTACTGCTTGAAACGGTCGGTGTAGATGATCTTGCCCAAACTTGCGGTCCGCAGGCGGAAGTTCATCTTGAAATGGATGATGTTGTCCCCGTCAAGTTCGGGGATGAGATCGGCGAAAACATGGGGGCCGCGTTCGACAATGCCAAAGACCGGCATGCGCGCCCCGCCCTTGGCGCTCATGTCGAGGTGGAACTTGCCTGAAGGGGAGAAGTCCAGGCCCTGGATGGAGCGCATGATCAGCCGCGCGTCCAGGGAGTGTGCCAGGATGGCCATGCGCAGGGTGGTCACGGCCTTGTAGGCGGTGTTGTAGGTCACGGCCAGTTGCTCGGCCATGCGTCCCGTCGGGACCTCCAGTTCGAAGAGTTTGATGAGCCGCAACCATTGCTGGGCAGAGAGATTGCCGTTGTTCAGGAAGCGGCGGCTGAAGTCGTGGAATGTGTAGGCGCAGCGGGAACAGCGCCGTCTTCCGCCCTGCAGGGCGTAGAGTTTGCGGGTTCCGCATTTGGGGCAAAAGCGTTGATGGTTTTTCCAGCAAAATCGCAACAAATATTTTTTTGCTGAATTTTCATTTTTTATTATATTTTCAAATAATTGAAGATTCATTTTTCTTAAATTCCGTGCAATATCTTGAGTAATATGGCTTGATGTCTCATTCAGTTATTTTTCGTTTACGGGGGATTTGCATGGGTTTTATTATGCCATTTGTGACACTATTCTTCGTGGCGGTTGAGATGAAACTCATGTTTTGGCACAAGGTAGGGGGTTATTGCGTCAAAGGCAACACAAGGAGTTTTTATGGCGCGTCCAGAGTTTTTGGGCTAAACGGACATCGGCTTGCACCATTTGTTTCCTGAGGAGGTCGCTGTGCGCAATAGGTTCTCCTGTGTCTTTCTGGTTCTTTGCGTTCTGCTCTTGCCGTCCTGTCAGGAGGCCGAGGTGCAGATCTCCATGGCGCCGGTCGGCATTGGAGTCACGGAGACCGAGGTGATCTTCGGCTCCTCCTTGGCCCTGCAGGGGCATGCCGGATATCTCGGTCAGGAAACGCTGCGCGGGGCCATGAGCTATCTGAACCATGTCAATGCGCAGGGCGGCGTGCATGGCCGTTCCATCCGTCTCATCACGCGCGACGACTCCTACGATCCACCCAAGTGTCTGGACAACACCCAGCGATTCCTGATCGAGGACAAGGTCTTTGGGCTGTTCTGCTACGTGGGAACCCCGACCACGGTCAAAATCCTGCCCATGATCGAGGAAGCCAAGGTGCCGCTTCTGGGCATGTTCACCGGCGCCAACGCCTTGCGCGAGCCTTTTCTGCCCTATCTGATCAACGTGCGCGCGTCCTACTACCAGGAGACGAACGCCGCCGTTGAGCATCTGGTGCAGGATCTGAAGCTCAAGCGCATCGCCGTCTTCTATCAGTACGACGCCTTTGGCTTCGACGGCCTGACTGGAACGGAACTGGCTCTGAAACGTTTCGGCCTGGAGCCCGTGGCCAGGGGCAGCTATGTGCGCGGCACCCCCGACATCCGCGAGGGGTTGGAGCGAATTCGCGAGTCAGGGGCCGAGGCCGTGGTCATGATCGGCACCTCCGATCCGTGCGCCAATTTCATCCGCAAGTCCCTGGAAAGCTCGTACTCGCCAATTTTCTACATGGTTTCCTTTGTCGGCGCCAAGGAACTCTCGCGCAACCTCTTGCAATCCGACACCAGCCGGGTCGGAATTGTCATGTCCCAGGTCGTGCCCCCGCCCATCATGCGCGACGGCAGCGTGGCCGCCAGCGCCCAGGAGTTCGTCCGCCTTCTGGAGCAGTACTATCCCGGCGAGGAACCCAACTTTGTTGGCTTCGAGGGCTACATCAACGCCAAGGTCCTGGTGGAGGGCCTGCAACGCGCCGGCCGAGACCTGACCCGGGAATCCTTCCTGCGGGCCATCTCCTCCATGACGGATTTTTCCCTGGGCGGAGACGTGCGCCTGACCTTCGGTCCCGATGACCACCAGGGCATGGACAAGGTCTATTTCACTCGTCTGCACGAAGGGCGCTTCATCCTGCTGGAGAACTGGGCGGAACTGGCTGCGGGGGGGAACCGATGAAGCCCTATGCGCGCATCTCCCTCAAGAACAAGATTTACGTCTCCATCCTGGCCGTCATTCTCATCATCAGCGTGGCCATCGCCTTGCTGGCCCGCTGGATCCTCATTTCCGGCCTGACCAAGGAGCTGGAGCAGCGCGGTATCGCGGTCGCCCATTCCATCGCCGAGCGCGGCGGAGGGATGGTCCTGGACAAGAACTATCCGGAGCTTCTGAATCTCATCTTTGACGAGGCCAGGCTGCGCGAACGCCAGCATCTCATCAACTATATCTTCGTGCTGGACCGCGGGGACCAGGTTTTGTCCCACACCTTCACGGTGCCCTTCCCCCTGCCCCTGAGCACGGCCAACCCCGTTCTTGAAGGCAATACATATAGTGTCCGTCTGGTCGGGGTCGGCACCCA
>CAZPSN010000001.1:0-181685 GCA_964589645.1 uncultured Desulfovibrionaceae bacterium | reverse complement strand
TCCTACGACATCGCCGTGCCCATGAACGAGGGCCTCTATCGCGTCGGCACCGTGCACGTGGGTCTGAGCAAGGAGCACATCGACAAACTGGTCGCCAAGCTGCGTTTCATGTTCCTGGGATTCATCTCGGCGGTCATCATCATCATCTTTTATGTCAGCCACCGTATCTCGCGCTACATAACGAGCCCCATCTCGCGGCTGACCAATATCTCCGATGAACTGAGCCGGGGCAACTTCGACGTGCATCTGGATCTGGGCGAGGGGCTGGACTGGGCCGTGACCAATTGTCCCGCCTACAAGGACACCAACATGCCCTGCTGGCATTTCGACGAGCAGAGCCGCAAATCACGCAAAGCCCGGGGCAAGACGGGGCAGGTTTGCGCGACCTGTCTGTTCTACCGCAAGCGGGAGGGGGACGAGGTCCTCCAGCTGGCGGACTCGTTCATGAGCATGGTCTGGTCCATCCGCCTGTACCGCAAACGCCTGCAGGAATCGGAGATGAAATACCGCTCCCTGTTCGATTCCGGACCAGACCCGATCTTTGTCGTGGACAGCAACACGGACCTGATCCTCGACGCCAATCCCCGGGCCGAGGAACTCTACGAATACCTCAAGGGCGAACTTCTGGGCCTGCCTTTCACCAAGCTGGGTCACGAAGGGGTGCGGGATTTTCTGGCCTCCATCGACGACGCCGGCACAAGCACGGGCTGCGTGTACTATCCCAAGATCCTGCACTACAAGAAGGGCGATCATCCTTTCTATGTGAACATGCACGCCTGTCCCATCAGTTACGGGGGCACCCAGGCCATCATCGTGGCCGTGACGGACATCACCGAGATGATGGAGAAGGACGCCCAACTCGTTCAGGCGGCCAAGATGAAGACCCTGGGCGAGATGAGCGCCGGCATCGCCCACGAGATCAACCAGCCGCTCAACGCCATCAAGATGGGCAGCGAATACCTGAATCTTTTGATCGAGCAGAACCGCGAGGTCACCGTGTCCCAGATCCGGGACATGGCCACGGAAATCAGTCAGCAGGTCGACCGCGCCACGGACATCATCAACAACCTGCGCGCCTTCGGCAAGAAGTCGGGCCTGGTCATGGAGCGGGTCGACATGAACGAGCCCATCCGCGGGGTCCTGTCCATCATCGGCCGCCAGTTCTCCATCCAGCGCATCACCATCCGCCTGGAACTGGGCGAGAGGTTGCCGTTCATCAAGGGACACAACAATCGGCTGCAGCAGGTCTTTTTCAACCTTCTCAACAACGCCCGCGACGCCATCCAGGAAAAGATGGAGCACGAGCCGACCATGTGGGGCGACATCCTGGTCCGCACCTACGCCAGCGAAGGCCGGGTCTACGCGTCTTTCGCGGACAACGGCCCGGGCATCGAGGAGTCGGTGCGCAACAAGATCTTCGAGCCCTTCTTCACCACCAAACAGACGGGCAAGGGCATGGGCCTGGGCCTGGCCATCACCTACGGCATCGTCCGCGACTACGGCGGAACCATCACCATTGACAGCCGGCCGGGCGAAGGGACAACATTCGTTCTGAGCTTCCCGGGCGTCGAATGAACCCGGAATCGTGGGCGCTGTCCGCACAGGATGGCCTGGATTCCGGAGCAACCAAACAGGATAATCGCATGACGCACGAAAAGATTCTGGTCATCGACGACGAAAAGGCGACGTTGAAGATGTTTCGCCTCTTTCTGGATGTGTACGGGTTCGACATCCTCACCGCCGAGTCCGGCGAGGAGGGGCTCGAGGTCTTCGACCAGGAGAAGCCCGACATCGTTCTGACCGACATCAAGATGCCGGGCATGGACGGGATTCAGGTTTTGCAGGAAATCAAGCGACGTTCCCCGGCCACGGAAGTCATTGTCATCACCGGCCATGGCGACATGGATCTGGCCATCCAGGCTCTCAATCTCGACGCTGCGGACTTCATCAACAAACCCATCCAGCGACAGAGCCTGGAGCAGGGTCTGTCCAGGGCCCGGGAACGCCTCAAACTGGCCAAAACCAGGCAGAACGAGGTCCGTACGCACCAGCGTGGCCAGGCACTGGTGGTCGAGATGCGGGGCAGTGTCAGCTCCCATAGCGAGCCGTATCTTCGCGAGGCCTATGCCAAGGCCAAGGAAGCGCGGGTCCGGCGCATCGCCTTGCATTTCGATCCCAACACCTCGGTCAACGGCGCGGGCATCGCCATTTTGACCCAGCTGGTCCTTGAAAGCGAAAAGGACGGCATGGAGATCGTCATGGCCGGGCTTTCGGAAAATTTCCGCAAGGTCTTCGGCATCGTGGGGCTTTCCCGCATGGTGCAGATCTTCGACACCCTGGATCAAGCCTGCGCGTGAGGGCGGGGCGGTCCGGATTCAAACACGGAGTGAGCATGTTAACTCGTTGTTCCGCGTTGGTGTTTTTCTGTTTGGTGTTGGCCATGCCCGTCCTGGCGGCCCCCCTTGGGGTCGGCGACAACATGCCCGTTCTGAGTCTGTCCGTACCCGAGGATCCGGCGGACCAGGATCTGCTCGGGGTCCGGGGCAAGTCGACCTTCACCTTGCAGGACCTGCCGGGAGATCTGATCTTCGTGGAGGTCATCGGGGTCTACTGCCCGGTCTGCGTGAAGCAGTCCCCGGGGTTTCGGACCCTCTTCACCCGTTTGAACAAGGGCAAGCTCAAGGGGCGGGTGACCATGCTGGGGTTGGCCGCCGGGGGAACCGAGGCCGAGGTCCGCAAGCTCTTGGCCACGGACCAGTATCTTTTCCCTGTGGTTACAGATCCGGAATATGCGGCGCACAAGCTTTTGGGCGAGCCGTTGACCCCCTACACCATGGTCTGCAGGCCCGACGGCAAGATAGTCTACGCGCATCTCGGAGTCATCGAGGATATCGACAGCCTGTACCAGCAGATCCGGGCCCTGCTCGAATAGGCGGGGAAACGCGTGGCAGCCATGGTCCGGCGGACTGGCGACATTGATCGCGCCCTGTATCAGTTTCAGATCCTGTCCGAAACAGCCGTTGAATTGAGCGGCGCCCGCCATCCACACAAAATCCTGGAGTCCTTTCTGCTCTCGGCTCAGGGCGGGGTGGGGGCCCGTGGCGGTTTTGCGGCCATTCTCGACGGTTCCGAATTCACCCTCATGGCTCAGTCGGGCATGACCCGTCCTCTGGTCCCCGAGTATGCAGCGGTCCTGCGCGGCCATTTGAACGCCCTGGAAGGACAGGGTCGGGCTCCGTTTTTTGTGCCGTCCCTGGAGGGCGATCTTTGTCCGGGCAGGTGCGAAGTGCTGCTCGTCTGCCCCCTGGACGATGGCCAGGACGGGGTGCTCGGCCTGGAGGCCAGCCTGGCCGGCCGGGCCTTTGACGAGAACGACCGGCACCTGGTGGCGTCCCTGGGAACCCTCTTTCAGACCAGCCTGAGGTTTTCGCTTTTCGCCGCCCGGGTGGAGCTCCTCAACGCCGAACTGCTCAAGCGCAACGACGCCCTCGACCGTCAGATATTCCATCTTTCCGCTCTGCGTGACCTTTCCCGCGAGATTGTCCGCGTGGACATGGCCGAGGTCATGGACACCCTGCTGCTGACCGTGCTGGGCCATTTCGCCAGGCCCCAGGGGCTGCTCCTCCTGCACGAGAGAGGATCCGACACGGTTCTGGCCAGCGCCAAGGGCTTTGCCACCGATGTCGCATTGTCGGCCCACACTGCAGAGCGTCTGTTGTACTTGTGTCTGGCCGAGGCCAGGGAAAAACATCTGCTGCCCCTGCAGGTCGAACCCGTGCTCAGGACCGACTCCCTGGCCGAGTTGATTCCAGGTTTTGCGCCCAGGCAGGCCTTTCTCTTCATGCTGCGCGAGAACCTGTATGGCGGACTGCTTCTGGGCCCCGGCCTGGATCCGGCCGCGGCCGACGATGACCTGCTTCTGGCTTTCGTGTCCCAGGGAGTCATGCATCTCAAGAACGCTGACTTTTTTGCGACCATTTCGGGCTTGAACGAAGATCTGCAACGTCAGAATCGCGAGTTGCGCGAAACCATCGCCGAGCTGACCCGGGCCCGGGACCAGATCAGCATGCTGGAGGCCGCGGGCAGGCGGATCGCCGCTGTCGTGCACAGCAAGGCCGAAAGCCTTCGGCATGTGCGCGTGGTCGATTTCATGCTCATTTTGGTTTTGAGTCTGGGTATGGCCCTGGCCTTCAACACGCAGAATCCGCGCGGCATTCCCCTCGTCGAACCACCGGGCGCCGAGGTGCCGTTGGTCAGCGTGGAAGAGGCGTTGGCCTTGTTGCAGCATGAAAACGCCGTGCTGATCGACGCCCGGCCCCGAGAATTTTACGAACGGGGCCACGTTCCCGGGGCAGTCAACGTGCCGGCCCAGCTTTTCGATCTGGTCTACATGATGCAATTGTCCGCCGAGGATCCCGAACGGCCCATCGTGGTTTTCGGCCGCAGCGTGAGCCGCCGCTACGATCTCATCGTGGCCCGCAAGTTCCTTGGCCGGGACCACGAACGCGTCTGTATCGTCACCGGCAGCCTGCCGGTATCCCAGGAAGGGGCCCACCAATGAACGAACAATTGCGACGCGTTCTGACCCATCCTGCGCTCTCTTTGTGCCTGCGCGTCTATCTGGCCGGGGTTTTCGTCTACGCGAGCCTGCACAAGATCAATTTTCCGGCCGAGTTCGCGGACAACATTGCCGGGTACCTGATCGTTCCCTACTGGCTGGTCAATCCGTTGGCCGTGTTCATGCCCTGGCTGGAGCTGGTCTGCGGGCTCTTTTTGTTGGCTGGGGTGCGGGTGCGCGCGGCGGTTCTATTGATCGCCGGAATGCTGGTCATGTTCACTCTGGCCGTGACCGTGGCCCTGGTTCAGGACACGCCCATCGGCTGCGGCTGCTTCCAGAGCGTGGGCGAGGCCATTTCCTGGTGGACGGTGCTGCGAGACCTGCTCTGGCTGGCCATGGCCGCCCACGTCTACCGCTACGACAGTCTGGTGCACATGGACCGGCTGTTCATGCTCAACCCCGAGGAGCTTGGGCTGTGAAAATGATGCTGGCGTGGCTGATGGCCTTCGTGTGTCTGGCCTGTTCCGGGCCGTCGGATATCTCGGGCCGGTACGAGGCGGTCCATTCGGGCCTGAGCGGACCGGTGGAGGTGGTCATGGTTCTCGCCGCGGACGGGAGTGGCAAATGGGAAATAGAAGGGGAGGAACTGCCATTTTCCTGGTTCGGGCAGGCAGGGGGATTGCGCGTTCATACCCGTGAAGGAGCCGTGGTCGAAGGCGTTCTGGAGGGGCGGAACGTACGCCTGGACGTGCCGGGGGCGGGCAAGCTTCTTTTTGTCCGCCGCTAGGTGTTTCCTGGACGAAGGAGAGAGCTCACACGGCCGCGCAGCCGCTCAGGCGCCGCAGGTCTTCAGGGCGATTGACGTTGAAGAACGCGTCACGCTCTTCTTCTGTGTAGGGGAGGGTGTGGCGCAGTTCGGCCGGAATGAGCCGGCCAAGCTTGAAAATATCCTGGGCCACACCGAGTTCCATGAGCGGCAGGGCCTCGGATTCGTAGATGGCGACGAGATTTTCGACGTAGTCCGAGCCTTCAAGCCGCCAGGCCGTGAGCACGCTGCTGCGCGGTCTGGTTTCCCGGGCAGTCAGGAGTCGGCGGATAAAGCGGGCCTCCATGAAGGGCAAATCGCAGGCCAGCACAAAGACTGGTCCGCCCAGTCGTCGGAGGGCGGTCATGATCCCGCCCGCCGGACCGATACGCGCGGTTTCATCGACAAGGACGGGCCAGTCGAGGCGGAACCGTTCCGGATGGCGGCAGGAAACATAGACCTGCTCCACGTGGGGCGCAAGCAGTCTGGCCGTCCGTTCGAGCAAGGTTTGTCCCTCGTGCACCACAGCCGTCTTGTCTTGACCGAGGCGGGAGGATTTTCCTCCCGCCAGAACCAGTCCGATCATGATCCGTCCTAGAAACCCCAGGCTGAAAGGGTGGGGCGTTTGAATTTCTTGTCCCGGGCGACCACGTCCAGGGTCAGGGATTCCAGGTCGTCGATCAGCGGCAGGGCTTTGCGGTCCAGGTTCCGGAAATCCGTCTGCTTGATGTACATCTTGCATGTCTTGCAGGCGTTGATGCGCAGGCCGGGTTCTTCCTTGGCTTCGTAGTATTCGAGCTTGGCCGTGTCCTTTTCCAGGCAGAAGGGGCACTGCAGGCGGGTGACGCGGTATTCGCCGTGACAGAAGCCGCAGATGTTGTACCGAAATCCCTCCTTTTCCCGCAGATCGGTCATGATCGGCATGCTGCCGCAAGTCGGGCAGTGGCCGTGCGCCCAGGTCGCGGTGTGGTCGATTCTGGATTCGAGTTCCTCGGCCACGCGTTCAAGGGAGGGCGTCATGGCCGCCTGCACGAGCATGGGCAGGACGCGGGGCGCGGACGGGGTTTTTTCCGCCCATGCGGCGAAAAAGCCCTCGTCGCCGCGCAGGTGGGCGTCCATGGCCAGGTCAAGATCAAGGGTGGCGTCCTCCAGGGAGGACGAAAGAACCGCGCAGGCTTCGGACAGGCCCGCGTTGACCGACTTGGCGAAATCAAGGAATTCGCGAAAGAGTGCCAGAGACTGGTCTCGGTCATACGGAAAGCGGGCTCTTTCCACCAGGGGCGCCCCCTGACTCTGCTGCAAGACATCGGCTGTTTCGATGACAGCGATGGCGGGAATCTGGGCCGTGCCGCGCGCCTGGAGCTGTCGCGCATAGATTTTTTCGACCAGGTCGATCAGTTCCGGGGGGAGAAATCCGCGCTTTCTGCAGGTGTCGATTTTTTTGGCGAGCAGTTCCTGGGCCTTTTCGGCGTCAAGCATAATCATTCTCCATTGGTGAAGGGCTGGGTGCGATTTTGGGCCGGGCTCGTACGTAACGTGTCTTTTCTCACATCACAATGCTTGTTTTGTGCAAGGCTTTGGTCTACAGCAATATCCAATTGAATTAACAACATTTCATTCGTTTCAGGAGGATGGCCATGACTCAAAACCCTGACAGTCTGACCATGCGGCTGCATATCTGGTTTGAACGGGACGAGAAGATCTTCCTGGGCATTGGGCGGGCGCTGCTATTGGAAAAAATCGAGCAGCACGGCTCTCTGCGCCAGGCGGCCACGGACATGAAAATGTCCTACCGGGCGGCCTGGGGCAAGCTCAAGGCCGCCGAGGAGAGCGTCGGCAAGCCCTTGGTGCAGAAGGTCAAGGGCAAGGGGCAACGCTACGAGCTCACGCCCGTTGGTCGGCAGATGTCGCGGCAGTTCCTGCAGTTTCAGCGTGATATCGAAGCCGTTGCCCAGGCCAAGGCCGAGGAGATTTTTGGTGGTACCGTGCACTTCTATGCCGACGCCTATTCCGAAACCGTTCCTGCAGACGCGAAGGCGGAGTAGACATGGAGCACGGTTTTTTCCGGGTCATCACCCCGGCCCGGTTCTGCGAGTTGCTGTCCACCTTTATTCCGGTCGATTCCGAAACGGTTTCCCTTGACGATTGCCTGGGCCGGGTTCTGGCCACCGACATCCTGGCCGCCGAGAATCTACCGGCCGTGGATCGTTCCTGCATGGACGGTTTCGCCTTGCGCGCCGCCGACACCTTCGGAGCCAGCGAAGGCAACCCCGCCTATGTGGAACTCGCCAGCAGCGCGGCCATCGACGAAATTGTCAGCCGCCCCCTGAGGCCTGGCGAGTGCATGGGCATCGCCACCGGCGGAACCCTGCCTCCGGGAGCCGACGCGGTGATCATGGTCGAACATACCCAGATGCTTGGCGATTCCACCGTCGAGATCCGCAAGACCGTGCCCCCGGGTGAAAACGTCATGCTCACGGGGGAGGACGTGGTCACGGGTCAGGTTGCCCTGGCCGCGGGCCGTCGCCTGCGGCCCCAGGACATCGGGCTCATGGCCGCCCTGGGCTGCATCGGCGCAGAGGTTTTCCGCCGGCCGCGCTGCGGCATCGTCTCCACGGGCGATGAACTGGTTCCCGTTGCCGCGACTCCCCGGCCGGGGCAGGTGCGGGACGTCAATTCCCACACCCTGGCCAGCCTGGCCCGCCAGGCCGGAGCCTTGCCTCGCAACCACGGGCTGGTCCCGGACCAGCGCGAGTCCCTGCGCGCGGCCCTGAGGGACAGTCTGGCCGAAAACGACGCGGTCTTTATTTCCGGCGGCAGTTCCATCGGTACCCGCGACCTGACCATCGAAGTGCTGGAATCCTTTGCCGACGCCGAGGTCCTGGCCCATGGCGTGTCTATCAGTCCGGGCAAGCCGACCATCCTGGCCCGCGTGGGCGGCAAGCCGGTGTTGGGACTGCCCGGCCAGGTCACTTCGGCCCAGATCGTCATGCTTGTCTTTGGCCAGCCGCTCTTGGCGCATCTGGGCGGCGAGACCGGGTCCTTTGATCCGGATCGCCGGATCGTGCGCAAGGCCTGTCTGGGCTCCAATCTTTCTTCCAAACCCGGCCGCGAGGACTATGTCAGGGTGCGTCTGGAATGGCGCGATGGCACCCTCATGGCCATGCCCCGTCTGGGCAAGTCCGGGTTGCTGCGGACCATGCTCGACGCTCATGGCCTGATCCGGCTTGATGCCTCCCTGGAGGGGATGCGCGTCGGGCAGGACGTATCAGTCTGGATTTTTTGAACCCCCCGAAGGAAAAATGAAGCGAAAAATCTATCTCAACACCGTCCCCGTGGTCGAAGCCCTGCGTCTGGCCATGGAAGTCCTGGACCGCGACGCCCTCGTCGGTCAGGAGACAGTTCCCTCCCACCTGGCCTGCGGCCGGGTCACGGCCGCGCCTGTGTACGCCGTCTGCTCCTCTCCCACCTTCCACAGCGCGGCCATGGACGGTTACGCCGTCAAGGCCGAATGGACCTTTTCCGCCCGCGAGGGCCGGTCAGTTCGTCTGGCCAAGGGATCGCAGTGCGTGGCCGTGAACACGGGACACCCCCTGCCCGAGGGCATGGACGGGGTGCTCATGATCGAGAAGGTCGTGGGCGAGGACGACGAGGCCATCGAGATCGAAACCCCGGTTTTCCCCATGCAGCATGTGCGTCGCATTGGCGAGGACATCGTCGCCACGGAGCTGCTTTTGCCCCAGAACCGCGTTCTTTCCCCCTACGACGTGGGCGGCCTGCTCTCCGCGGGCATCTGGGAGGTAGAGGTCAGGGAACGCCTGCGCATGGACTTCATCCCCACGGGAGACGAGGTCCTGGATTTTAACGCCCGGCCCAACCCGAAGCCCGGTCAGGTCATCGAGAGCAATTCGCAGGTCTTCGCGGGCCTGGCCGCGTCTCAGGGTTGCATCTTTCAGCGTGTCGATCCGGTCCCGGACAACGAGGCGGCCCTGACCGCCGCCGTGCGCGCGGCCGTGGACGGCCCTGCGCACGTGATCGTCCTCGGAGCCGGATCCTCGGCCGGCTCCAAGGATTTTTCCCGCTCCATCATCGAGAAGTTGGGCCGGGTGCTGGTCCACGGCATCGACCTCATGCCCGGCAAGCCGTCGATCCTGGGTGAGGTGGGCGGCAAGCTCGTTGTCGGCGCGCCGGGCTATCCGGTCTCGGCCGTGGTCTGTTTCGAAGAGCTGCTCATTCCCCTTTTGGCCTGGCTGTCCCGCCGGACACCGCATGTACGTCCGGTCGTGGAGGTGGAACTGTCGCGCAAGACTCCGTCCAAGCTCGGCACCGAGGAACTGGTCCGCCTGGCCATCGGCCGGGTGGGTGAAAAACTCGTGGCCACGCCTCTTGGGCGCGGAGCGGGTATGCTGACCACCCTCATCCGGGCCCAGGGCGTGGCGCGCATTCCCGTGGACAGCGAAGGGGTGGAGGCCGGGGCGAGGGTCCGGGCCGAACTCCTCGTCCCCGAGGCGGAGTTGGATCAGACCTTGGTGGTCGTCGGCAGTCACGACAACATCCTCGACGTGCTTGGCAACGAGCTCATGGGCTTGGCCAGACCGGTGCGCGTGGCATCCAGCCATGTCGGGTCCATGGGCGGATTGACGGCCCTCAAGGGACGGTCGGCTCTGATGGCCGGGACCCATCTTTTCGACGAGGAAAGCGGGGATTTCAATTTTCCCTTCTTCCGCAAATACCTGCCGGGCCTCGACGTGACCTGCGTCAACCTGGCCATCCGGCACCAGGGGCTCATCGTGGCCAAGGGCAATCCCCTGGGCATCCGTGGGGTGGAGGATCTGGCCCGGCCAGACGTGCGCTTCATCAACCGCCAACGCGGGGCCGGTACGCGCATTCTTCTGGATCATCACCTGCGGCAGGCCGGGATCAGTCCGCAGCAGGTACGGGGCTACGAGAAGGAGGAGTTCACGCATATGGCCGTGGCAGTCAACATCCTTACCGGCACGGCCTCGTGCGGATTGGGCATCTTTGCCGCGGCCCAGGCTCTGGATCTTGATTTTGTCCCCCTGGCCCGGGAGCGTTACGATCTGGCTTTTCTGCCGCAGCTAGCGGACTGGAAGACCGAGGTGGTCCTGGAACTCATCCGCACCCGGGTCTTCAAAAACCGCATCGCGGCCCTGGGCGGATATGAGACGACCCTGACCGGACTGGTCATGGAGCCGGGGCAGGGCCTGGACGCGTGAGGCCGTCCAGACCCTGCATGTCAGACTCTGGACGTCGGTTCGGGCGCTCTTGATTTCGGGCCAAAAAAAAGCTCCCGGGAGGGAGCGTTGGATGGCTTGGGAAGGGCCTCAGATTCGACCCAGGGAATGGCGCAGCCTGAGTTCGTTCAGAATGGCGTTTTCGTAGTGCGTCGAGGGCGGGCAGTCGTGCTCGGCCGGCTCCAGATAGCGATCCAGCATCTGGCTTTCCTCCCAGAAATCGAGCAGCTCGTCGTTGCCCAGGATCTTGAGCTGGTCTTCGAGGGTGAATGGATCCTCGTTGGGAAGGAATCGTGCCATGAACTGCTCCTTGGGAGTGTTGACCGGGGCATTGCGACTCGATCCATACCTATCCGCCCCGGGGCTGTCCATCCTTTTTCGGGATGCCCTGGGCGAGGAAAAGTCAAACTCATGTTGCCATCATTGCCCTGGAACTGTAAGCATTACCATGGGTTCGCCTGGGTGCCGAAGCGTGGATTTTTACCAAGGGAGGCGTATGACGATGGTATCGGAGAGCAAGGGCGCCGAATTGCTGCAACTGGTCACCTTCAGTGTGGGTGACGAGGAATTCGGGGTCGAAATCCTGCAGGTTCAGGAAATCATTCGCATGCTTGAAATCACCAAGGTGCCCAAGGCTCCGTCCTTTGTGGAAGGGGTCATCAACCTCCGAGGGAAGGTCATTCCCATCATTGACCTGCGCAAGCGCTTCGGTTTGGAGGCGCGTGCCCGCGACAAGAATACCCGCATCATTGTCATTGAGATTGGGACCATGATCGTGGGCTTCATTGTCGACTCGGTGTCCGAGGTGTTGCGCCTGCCGGCCAGCACGGTGGAGCCTCCGCCCCCGGTGGTGGCCGGTCTCGACTCCGATTACATCAGTGCCGTGGGCAAGCTGGAGGATCGGTTGCTCATCATGCTTGACCTGCAGCGCCTTTTGAGCAACGAGGAACAGCTCCGCCTCGGCCGGGCCTGACGCGCCGGGTATTTGACGATTGCTGAAGCCGCCTCCTTTCGGGGGCGGCTTTTCCCTGTCCTTTAATCTTGACTGGCCAAATCGTGTTCATCCCGCAAGCCCTGCATAAGCTCATCGAAGGAGCAGATCGCCAGGTCCGCATCTTCAAGAGTGGTCCGGCCTCTCAGATATACCTGGCCCAGGCTCTGCTGGAGAGGGGCATCAGCGTCGTCGTGGTTCTGCCCCCCGCTGCGGACCTCCCCCTGTACGCCTCCCTGGCCCGCGTCTTTTGTCCCGGGGACCGGGAACTACCCTTCTGGGAGCGCCGTTGGTTGCGTTTTCCGCATTATGCCCTTGAGGACCCGCGTCATTCTTCCTGGCCCGGACGCTGGAAGACGCTGTTTGCCCTGGCCCAGAAGGGTGGGGCGCGTGGCGTGCTCCTGCCCCTGGAAAACCTGATCCAGAAGTGGCCGCATCCGGACCTCTTGCAGCGCGAGCATGCAATTCTGTCCGAAGGCGAGGAGATTTCCCAGGACGATCTGCTCGAGACTCTGATCAACTGGGGGTATACACGGGTGTCCATGGTCACGGCCGTGGGAGAGATTTCCTTGCGCGGCGATATCATGGACATGTTCTGCCCCGGCTACGAGCATCCCCTGCGGCTGGAGTTTTTCGGGGACGCCCTGGAGCGCATCCGGCTTTTCGAGCCCATGTCCCAGCGCTCCCGAGCCGATCTGAAATCCGCGACAGTGCTGCCCGTGACCGGGTGCATCGGGGCGGACACCTACCGGGACGAGGCCCGGGACCTGTTCGATGGATGGCAGCGTCTGGGCGAGATATCCAAGGCCACGCGGGCCGACCTGGAGCAGGAGTTGCTGAAGGCCCATCCGGGGCTGCCGCCATCCATGTACTATCCGCGGACCGTTGGCCTGGAGGCCTGGCTGCCCCAATCCTGCGTCTTTGTCATGGCCGAGGCCCAGGATCTGCGCACCAAGCTCGATGAAACGAGCTGGACCTGGCAGAATTATTTTCGCGACGAAGAGCGGTTGTGGCCCCGCCACGGGTTGATCCAGACTCCGGGGGACGTGCGCAAGGTCTGGGAGCGGAATCGGCAGATTTTGTGCGAAAGTCTCGTCATGGGCGTCAAGGAGGAGGGGCTGGATCTGCCCGAAGAGGCGGTCAACCGTTTTGAAGACCTGTTCTGGACCCCGGAAAGCCGCAGCAGGCCCTGGCGGGCCCTTATGCAGGAAATAGGCGTCTGGCGGCAGGCCCAGGCCCAGACACTGTTGTGCTTTCACTCCGAACAGTCGCGCAAGAAGTTCATGCAACTCGCGGCCCAGGACGATCATACCCTGAAAACCGGGTACGATCCCGAGGAGCGCGGCGTGTTCGCCCTGGTAGGTTCCCTGAACCATGGCATGCGCCTGCCCTGGGCCGGGTTGCAGATTCTGCCCGAATCCGTGCTCCAGCCGGGTGCGCCCCGGGTCCAGAAGAGCGCGGGCAAGGCCTTCAAGGGATTGGACGCCTTCGACGAGCTGGAGAGCGGCGATATCCTGGTCCACCGCGATTACGGCCTTTGCCGCTTTGGTGGCCTGCAGCGCATCAAGTTCGGGGACGTGGCCAACGACTATCTCCTGCTGCAGTACGATGGCGACGATCGCCTCTACCTGCCGGTGGATCGTCTGGGCCAGGTCCAGCGTTACAAGGGCCCCGAGGCGTCGGCCCCGGCCCTGGACCGTCTGGGCGGCTCGGCCTGGACCAAGGCCCGCGAGCGCACCCGGCAATCCATCGCCAAGATCGCCCGCGATCTGGTGGAGATGTACGCTTTCCGCAAGATAGCCAAGGGATTCCACTATAAGCCCGTTTCCGAATTGTACTGGGAATTCGAGGCCAGCTTCGGGTTCGAGGAGACCAGGGATCAGGAAAAGGCCATCGCCGATGTTTTGGCCGACATGGAAAAGGCCGAGCCCATGGACCGCCTGGTCTGCGGCGATGTGGGCTTCGGCAAGACCGAAGTGGCTCTGAGGGCCGCCTTCCGGGCGGTCCTGGACGGCAAACAGGTGGCGTTGCTCTGCCCGACCACGGTTCTGGCCGAGCAGCACTACCAGACCTTTCGCCAGCGCATGGAGCCCTTTTCCATCACCGTGGGGCTGCTCAGCCGCTTTGTCCCGCCCGCCGGACAGAAACGCGTGATCGAGGCCGCCCGGCGCGGTCAGATCGATGTCCTGATCGGCACCCACCGCATGCTCTCCAAGGACGTGGAATTCGCCAATCTTTCGCTCTTGATCCTGGACGAGGAGCAGCGTTTCGGGGTCAAACACAAGGAGCGCATCAAGAAGATGCGTTCGACCATCGACGTCCTGACCCTGACGGCCACGCCCATTCCGCGCACTCTGCAACTCTCCCTGTCCGGCATCCGGGGTTTGAGCGTCATCGAGACCCCGCCCCGGGACCGCAAACCAGTGGAGACCTCGCTCATGGAGCGTGATCCGGCCCAGTTGCAGGCCATCCTGGAGCGCGAACTGGCCCGTCACGGGCAGGTCTTCTGGGTCTACAACCGGGTTCAGGGGTTGGAACGGGTGGTCGAATTCGTGTCCTCCCTGGTCCCTGGCGCGCGCGTTGGCATGGGCCATGGCCAGATGCAGGCCCACGATCTGGAAGAAACCATGCATAAGTTCTGGCACGGTGAACTCGACATCCTGGTCTGCACGGCCATCGTCGAGTCGGGCCTGGACTTTCCCCGGGCCAACACCCTCATCGTCGATCAGGCCCATCTTTTCGGCCTGGGCCAACTCTACCAGTTGCGTGGGCGGGTCGGGCGTTCCAGCGAGCAGGCCTACGCCTATTTCATCATCCCGGACCTGGACCGCTTGCAGGAAGCCTCACGCAAACGCCTGAAGATCATCCTGGACATGGACTACCTGGGGGCTGGATTCAAGGTCGCCATGGAGGATCTGCGTCTGCGCGGCGCCGGCAACATTCTTGGCGAGGCCCAGTCCGGAACCATCGGCAAGGTCGGTCTGGACCTGTTCCTGGAGATGCTTGAGGAGGAGGTCCGCAGGCTGCGCGGGGGCAAGATCGAGACGGAAATCGAGCCAGAACTCAACCTCGGCTTCCAGGCTCTCATCCCCGAGGAGTACGTGGCCGACGCGAAGGAGCGCCTGCACTATTACAAGGCTCTGTCCTCGGGCCGGGACGAGGAGGAGATCGTGGAGATCGTGGACGACATGCGCGATCGTTTCGGCTCCTTGCCCGAGGCCCTGAAGACCTTCGTGGCCGTGCTTATGATCAAGATCGACGCACGTCGGCTTGGCGCGGTACGCCTTGACCTGTACGAGGATCGAGCCGTCATCCACTGGGACGAGGCCCGCCACAGTCTGGATCCCGTGCGCCTCATGCACTGGGTTGGAGAACGTTCCGACAGCGCCCGGATTCTTCCTCCGGCCAAGCTGGAGCTGCGCATGCGGGACTGCCTTTCGCCCACCCTGGCCATGCAGGCCTTGAAGGGTATGCTGCGCGATCTGGGAGACCGCGCACGCGCCAGGGGCTCGGACGCCTGATTCAAGATTGAACTGGACTCGGTCAGCTCTCGGAGGTAGTACCTTGGTCGCGTTGACCATACGCGGCGCTGGCCGCGAGGGTCGTGAGTCCAATACTTTCGCAATCCAACGAAACAAGTCGAGTTGTCATGAAAAAATACGGTTTGATAGCGGTTCTGACAGTCGTGTTTGCCTGTGTTTTTTTTGGTTCGGCGCTGGCGGCGCAGGTCGTGGACCGCATTGTCGCCGTGGTCAACGGCGAGATCATCACGTTTCAGGATCTGCTTGGACGCGTCCGCCTCATCGCCGGTCAGACCCCTGATCCGGCCACGGCCGAGAAGATCGCCCCCCAGGTTCTCGAGGACATGATCAACGACATCGTTCTGCGCCAGGAGGCAGAGCGGCTCAAGGTCGAGGTCTCGGACTCGGAGGTCGAGAACGAGATCCGCCAGTTCAAAGCGCGCCGTCAGCTTACCGATGATGATTTCGAAAAGGGGCTGCGGCTGCAGGGCATGACCCCCGAGAAGTTCAAGGAGCGCAGCCGGCAGGACATCATCAAGAACAAGATGCTCGGGATCATGGTCCGGCGCAAGGTTGTGGTCACCAAGGAAGAGATCGACGCCTATCTTGGCCGCAACCGGGCCGAACTGGCCACGGATCGTGTGGTCCGGCTGCAGTTGGTCGTCTTCGCGGACAAGGACCAGGCCCATGCCGTGTGGAGCGAGCTTGATTCCGGGAAAATCGCTTTCGACGAGGCCGTGGAGAAGTATTCCATCGGACCCAAGATTGAAAACGGAGTCATGGCCGACGTGAACTGGAAGGCTCTGGATGAAGCGTGGCGGGAAGTGTTGCGCGAATTGTCAGTGGGCTCCGTGAGCAAGCCGTTCGTGATCGAGGACAGGTGGGTCGTTCTCAAGCTTCTGGATCGCAAGGATGCCGAACGGACGGATCAGGCGGCGTTGGAAGAGGAAGCGCGTGAGGCCATCCTGCGCCCCAAGCTAGAGGAACGTTTCACGGAATACATGAATGGCTTGCGCGGCAAGGCCGTGATCGAGAACCGGCTCTAGCCCTCGTTGGGCACGCCCTGCATGGAGTAACCCAAGGATATGGATCTGAACGAAATCGGAGCGGCACTGCGCGAGGCCCGTGAACACAAGGGCTTGAGCATTGACGCGGTCGAAGAAAAGACCAAGATCGCTCCCTCGGTCATCACGGCCCTGGAGGAGGGAAACCGAGCCAGGTTTCCCCACCCCGTCTACGCCAGGGGATTCGTGCGCAGTTACGCGTTGCTTCTGGGCCTGGACGCGGTGGAGTTGTGCGGACATTTCAGTCGCGAGTATCCCGTGCCCACCGAGACAGAGCATCCCGAGGTGCGTGCCCCGCAGATCACGGTCCGCATGCATGATTCCGGCCGGGTCGATACCGCCGTTCGCATTGCCGCGATTCTGGGCATCCTGATCATTGGCGCCCTGGGCTGGTATGCCTTTGACGTCTACCGGTCCCGGCTGCCCCAGGCCCCGGTGCAGGAGACTGTTCCGGCTCCGGCTCCAACTTCGACGCCGGCTCCGGCCCAGGCCGTACCGGCCGAGGCCCTGCCCGCTCCCCTGACCCAGATGCAGGAACTGGCGGCGGAGACTCGCAATGAGACCGGGGCAACCGCGGCCGGGGAGGGCAACGCCTCGTCTGTCGCGCCTGGCAACGCCTCGCATGTTTTGTCGCCTGAACCGGGCAAGCCCGTCGAGACCAAGCCAGGCGCGGAAAAGCCAGCGCCGCCCGAGAAGGCCGTGGCGCTGGAAAAGCCATCGTCGGCAAAACCGGCCCCAGGCCCTGTTGCAGCGGGCGCTACCCGGACATTGCGCATCAGCGCCACTTCCGCGAGCTGGCTCCAGGCCAGGCCCGACGGCAAGGTTGTTGATTATTTTCTGCGCAAGGGCGAGTCCACGGTCATCACGTACAGCAAGTCTCTGACCATCAAGTTCGGCAATGCCGGCGGGGTGGGGCTTGAACTGGATGGTCAGCCGTATCCCTTCGAAGCCGCGGTGGGCGAGGTCAAGACCCTGGTCCTGGAATAGGGTCACGAATCCAAGGTGGAGGCATGGAATTTTCCGAGCAGGTTCTGGTGCTGCGGGTGGGCACGTTTCGGGAAGCGGACTGTTGGGTCCGTTTTTTTTCACCTACCCATGGCCTGCTGACCGGCTTCGCTTTTGGCGGACATCGCAGCCGCAAACGGTTCTGCGGCTGCCTGGATCAGCTGAGCCTGGTCCATTTTCGGGTCAGCCGGGGGCGACGGGAGTATTTCTGCCTGGAGGAAGGCACGCTCATCAATGGTTTTCCAGTGCTCAAAAAGGATCTGGGCAAGCTCGGGATGGTCAGCAACTGCGTGCGTTTTTTCGAGTCCCTGTCCTTTGCCCCGGACAGTTTCGCCGCGGCCCATGCCCTGCTCCTGGAAACCCTGGAAGCCCTGGACCAAAGCGTCCCGGGGCCGAGCTTCATCCCGCTCCTGTTCCGGGCCAAGATGGCCTTTGCCCAGGGCTATCAGCCGGATCTGATGCGTTGTCGCCAGTGTGGCGGGCCTCTGGATGCCCACCACCGCGCAGTTTTCGCCGTGCAGGAGGGCGGGCTGTATTGCCTGCGCTGCCCTGCCGGTTCCGGGCCCAGGTTTTCGGCCTCGCGTGAAACCCTGGCCCTGCTTGACCATCTGGCCCGCACCGGTCCCAGGGAATGGTCCGATTTCCGTCTGTCGCCCCGGGTTCGGGAGGAGAGCGTCCTGCTCGTGGACGCCTTTGTGCAATGTCATCTCGGCTTGACCTGCGAGGGCAGCCGCTTCGTGCGGACCTGAGCGGGAAAGGCCTGAACGGTTTGTGCCTTTGAAGGAGTTGTGCATGAATTTTCAGGACGTCATTTCCAACTTGCAGCGTTTCTGGTCCAATCAGGGCTGCGTGCTGCAGTTTCCATATGACATGGAGGTCGGGGCCGGAACGTTCAATCCGTCCACGTTTCTGCGGGTGCTGGGCCCCGAGCCATGGAAGGTGGCCTATCCGGAGTCCAGCCGCCGACCCACGGACGGTCGCTACGGCGAGAATCCGAACCGCCTGCAGCATTATTTCCAGTTTCAGGTCATCCTGAAGCCTTCGCCGGCCAATGTGCTGGAACTGTACCTGGACAGCCTGGGCGTTTTGGGCATCGACAAGCACGTGCACGACATCCGCTTCGTCGAGGATGACTGGGAAAGTCCGACCCTGGGCGCCTGGGGCCTGGGCTGGGAGGTCTGGCTCAACGGCATGGAGGTCACCCAGTTCACCTATTTTCAGCAGGTCGGTGGCATCAATCTGGAACCCATCAGCTGCGAGATCACGTACGGCGTGGAGCGGCTCAGCATGTACCTGCAGGAAAAGGAGTCGGTCTACGACCTGGCCTGGAACGATCACGTCACCTACGGGCAGGTCTACCATCAGGCCGAGGTGGAGCATTCGAAATACAATTTTGATTATTCCGATCAGGACATGCTGCTCGGGTTTTTCAACGCCTGCGAGGCCGAGAGCGCCAGGCTGTGCGAGGCGGGCCTGCCCTGGCCGGCCTATGACTTCTGCCTGAAGTGCTCCCACACGTTCAATCTGCTGGACGCGCGCGGGGCCATCTCCATCACCGAGAGGGCCAAGTACATCGCCAGGGTCCGGGCCCTGGCCTCGGCCGTGGCCAGGCTCTACGTGGATCAGCGCGAGGCCATGGGGCATCCGCTCCTGGCGTCCTGATCTTTCCGCACTCTTTCGGCTTTTCACAGGGAGTTTTGTATGAGCCATTTTGTTCTTGAAATCGGCGTGGAGGAGATGCCGGCGCGTTTTCTGCCTCTGCTTGACCGCGAGTTGGGCGAACGTTTCGCAGCCCTGCTGCAGGAAGCCGGCCTGGAGCACGGCGCGATCCGCAGTGTCTCGACACCGCGGCGCCTGGTGGTTGATGTCACGGGTCTGGCCGGAGTGCAGCGGACCGAGGAAATCGTCGTGTCCGGTCCTCCGGCGCGCATAGCCCTGGACGCTGACGGTCGCCCGACCAAGGCAGGGCTGGGCTTTGCCAAGTCCCAAAACGTGGACTTTGAACAGGTCTATGTGGAAAAATCGGACAAGGGCGAGTATCTGGCCGTGAAAAAAATTGTTGGCGGGCGATCCGCCTCCGAAATCCTGTCCGGAATCTGCGCCACAATCCTGCCGAACCTGACCTTTCCCAAAAAGATGCAGTGGATGGGCCGGGAATGCACCTTCGGTCGGCCCGTGCGCTGGCTGCTGGCGCTGCTGGACGACGCCGTCGTGCCCGTGGTCTTTGCTGGTCTCGCGGCCGGAAACGAGACCCGTGGGCACCGGGTCATGGGTCCCGGACCCTTTGCTGTTTTGCACGCGGACGAATACGAGCGCGTTCTGCGCGACCAGGGTCGCGTTATCCTGGCTGCGGCGGACCGCAAGAGAGCCATCCGTGACGAAGGCGATCGTTTGGCCGTCGAAGTCGGTGGCAGGGTGGAGTGGTCCGAGTCCCTGCTCGACCAGGTCGCCAATCTGGTGGAGAGTCCGCGCGCCATGCTCGGCAGGTTCAACGAAAAATATCTGGAACTGCCCGCTGAGGTCCTGCTGACCAGCATGGAAACCCACCAGAAGAGTTTTGGTCTGCGGGGAGCAGACGGCCGCCTCCTGCCCTTTTTCCTGACCGCCGCCAACATCGAGTCCCGCGAACCGGCCCTGGTCCGCAAGGGTTGGGAGCGGGTGCTCAGGGCCCGCCTGGAGGATGCCCGTTTTTTCTGGGAGGCCGATCTTGCCGCGACCTTTAACCAGTGGTTGGACAAGCTCGACAAGGTCATTTTCATTGGCCCACTGGGCACCATGGGGGATAAGACCCGGCGGTTGGAACGGCTCGCGGCCATTATCGCGGACCGCGTGGCCCCGGATCTGCGTGAACCCATGGCCCGCGCCGGACGTTTGTCCAAGGCCGATCTGGTTTCGGGCATGGTCTACGAGTTCGACGATCTGCAGGGCCGCATGGGCGGCATTTACGCCCGGCTCAAGGGCGAGTCCGAAGTGGTGGCCCAGGCCCTCTACGAGCAGTACCTGCCCGCAGGACAGGATTCCCCGCTCCCCACGAGCATGGCCGGCACCATTCTCTCCCTGGCCGACAAGCTCGACAACCTGGCCGGCTGCTTCGGCCTGGGCATGATGCCCACGGGCGCCGCCGATCCCTACGCCCTGCGCCGCAACGCGCTTGGAGTCTGCCGCATCATCCTCGACATGGGCCTGTCCCTCGACATCGCCGATCTGCTGCGCGAGGCCCAGAAAGGCTATGCTGGCGTGACCTGGAAGCTTTCTCCCCCAGAGGCCCTGGACAAGCTCATGGATTTCTTCGGCCAGCGCCTCAAGGCCTACTGGAACGCTCAGGGCATGGAGACCCTGGTCCTGGAAGCGGCCATGGCCCAGGGCTTCGCCGACATCCACGATACCTGGCGAAGGGTCAAGGCCCTGGCCGGGTTCAGTCGGGAAGCGGACTTCGAAGCCTCGGTCCTGACCTTCAAGCGTGCGGCCAACATCATCCGCAAGCAGGCGGATCAGGAACTTGACGGACAGGTGCGTGCGGATCTTTTGGAAAACGACGTGGAAAAGGCATTCTGGACAACCCTGCTTGAAGTCGAACCTGTCTGGGCCGAGCTGGCTGCACGAGGCGACTACTCCGGCATGCTCTCCGGCCTGCCCGCCTTGCGGCCCGCGGTGGACAGTTTTTTCGACGGGGTCATGGTCATGTGCGACGATCCCATGCTGCGCACCAATCGTTTGAACCTCCTTGCACGTCTGGTCCGCATACTGGGCAGGGTGGCAGATTTCGGGAAATTCCAGGTCTAGGCCCCCCAGGGCTTGACAGAGTCCGATGCCTTCGGCTAGTGACCCCCCGATTGCAGAGACATCTTGAGACCGATTGAAACACGCGTTTATTCTGAGAAGGAGTTATATCTTGGCCAATCATAAGTCTGCCCTGAAGAGACACCGCCAGAGCCTGAAGGCCCGTGAGCGCAACCGAATCATGAAAACCCGGGTGAAGAACGCCGTAAAGGCCGTGCGCACCGCCATCGAGTCCCAGGACAACGATGCCGTGGCCGCCGCCCTGAAGACCGCATCCTCCATCCTGGACAAGGCCGCGAGCAAGAAGGTCATGCACAAGCGCACTGCGGCACGGAAGATTTCCCGTCTTTCCCTGTCCGCGAACAAGAGCTAGCCTGGTCGAATAAAATTCAGTCGCGAAAGCCCGTCATGCAGTGCCATGACGGGCTTTCTGTCTTTCCGCGTCCGGGACAGGACCTCTGCCTGCGGGATGGCCCTTGATTGACACGTGCCGGGGTTCGAGGTATCGATTATCGGTAAAGTCGAGCCTTTCCCTTGCGGGTCCATCTACACAATTATTGCGGAGGTTTCCCATGAAAGCGGCGAGTCGGGTCGTGGTCCTTGTGTTGTCCCTGATGTATTGCGTTTCGGCGTTCGCGGCAGACACGATCAAGATCGGCGCCGTGCTGTCCGTGACCGGGCCGGCATCCTTCCTGGGAGAACCGGAAAAGAACACCCTGCTCATGATGCAGGATCAGCTCAATGCCGCCGGCGGGATCAATGGGCAGAAGGTCGAGGTCGTGGTCTACGACGACGAATCCGACGTCAACAAATGCGTCATGGCCGCCAAGAAGCTTCTCGACCAGGATCAGGTCTCCGTGGTCATCGGACCGAGCATCTCCGGCAACACCCTGGCCATTACCAAGTTTTTCTCATCCGCCGAAGTGCCGCTTGTTTCCTGCGCAGCTGCCGAGAAGATCGTCCGCCCCGTGGACCCCTGGATTTTTAACACCCCGCAGTTGGATCGTCATGCAGTGACCAAGATTTTGCAGGACGCCAAGGCCAAGGGCTATTCCAAGCTGGCCATCCTGACCGTTTCCGATGGCTACGGCCAGGCTGGTCGGGGCGTGCTGACCGAACTCATCCCGGCCCAGGGTTTCACCTTGGCCGCCGACGAGGTCTACGGTCCCAAGGACACGGACATGACCGCCCAGCTGACCAAGATCAAGGGTGTTGGCGCCGACGCCATCATCTGCTGGGGCACCAACCCCGGACCGGCCGTTGTGGCTCGCAACAGGGTCCAGCTGGCTTTGACCACGCCATTGTACATGAGTCACGGCGTGGCTTCGGGCAAATTCATCGAGCTGGCCGGGGACGCGGCCGAAGGCCTGATCCTTCCTGCCGGACGTTTGGTGGCCGTGGATCAGGTGCCGGCCGATCACCCGCAGAAGTCCGTCCTGGAAGCCTACGTGGCCAACTACACCAAAACCTACAACGCCCCGGTATCGTCTTTCGGCGGCTACGCCCACGACGCGTTCGCCCTGGTCATGGAAGCCATTGCCAAGGGCGGTTCGGCCAAACCGGCCGATATCCGTGCCAATCTGGAGAAGATCAGTGCCTTCCCGAACACATCGGGCGTGTACACCTACACGGCGGAGAACCACAACGGTCTTGACGAAACGGCCTTCATCATGGTCACCATCGAAGAGGGCGCCTGGAAAGTCACCGAGTAATCGACTCAAAGCCAAGATGGGCCGGCGGGCACGGATGTCTGCCGGCCTTTTTCATGCAAAAAAATGGACCTATCAAGCCTTCTGCAATACCTCATCACCGGTTTGACCCTGGGCAGCACCTATGGTTTGACGGCCCTGGGGTTCACCATCATTTTCAACACCACGGGCGTGATCAATTTCGCCCAGGGTGAATTCGTCATGCTCGGCGGGATGATGAGCGTTTTTCTCATCAGCGCCCTGGGTCTGAGCGAGCCCCTGGCCGTGCTTCTGGCCGTGCTCGGCGCGACCCTGGCCGGCGCCCTGGTTGAACGTCTGGCCATTCGCCCAGTGCGGGATTGTCCGACCATCAATCTGATCATCATCACCATCGGCGTATCCATCTTCATCCGCGGACTGGCCATGCTCGTCTGGGGCAAGGATACCCATGTCCTGGAACCGTTCTCTGGGCATGCTCCGATTTTGTTTTTGGGCGCGGCCATCATGCCGCAGGCCTTGTGGGTCCTGGGGGTCAGCCTGGTGCTCCTCGCCGGCCTGAAGTTCTTTTTTTCCGCGACCATCCATGGCAAGGCCATGCTGGCCTGTTCCTTCGACGCCAAGGCCGCGTCCCTGGTCGGGATCGGCGTGCAGCGCATGGTCCTCTTGTCCTTCATGATTTCCGCCCTGGTCGGGGCCGTGGCCGGGGTCATTCTGGCGCCCATCACCATGACCTCCTACGACGTGGGCATCATGCTGGGGCTCAAGGGCTTCGCTGCCTGCATCCTGGGCGGACTCGGCAACCCCTTCGGGGCCGCGGCCGGCGGAATCATTCTTGGAGTCCTGGAAGCACTGGGCGCCGGGTTCGTGTCCTCGGGCTACAAGGACGCCCTGGCCTTCGTCATTCTGCTCGTGCTTCTTTTCGTCAAACCATCCGGTCTGTTCGGCCGCAAAGACTTCAAGCGGGTGTGACGTGGAGTATCGTAAGGACATGTTCTGGCTGGCCGGTCTTTTCGTCCTGCTCATGCTGGCGCCAATGCTGTTGCCCAACAACTACTATCTGACCGTGCTCATCCTGTGCTGTCTGCACGCCATGAATGCCGTGGGACTGTGTCTGCTGGTCGGACACGCCGGGCAGATTTCCCTCGGGCACGCCGGGTTTTATGGTCTGGCCGCCTACACGAGCGCCTGGCTGAGCACCACGGCAGGATGGTCCGTGGGGCTGTCCATGATCTCGGGGGTGGCCCTGACCATGGCCGTCAGCGTGCTGGTCGGCCTGCCGTCCCTCAAATTGCGGGGACATTATCTGGCCATGGCCACGCTTGGGTTCGGCATCATCCTGTCCATTCTTTTCACCGAGACCGTGGCCGTGACCGGCGGGCCCTCTGGATTCGTCGGCATCCCCAGGCTGACCCTTTTCGGCTGGGAACTGAAGAAGGACGTGACCTTGTACCGCGCCGTGGCCGTGACCTTGTGCTGCATCGTCTGGCTGGCCGTGAATCTGCTGCACTGTCGAATCGGCCGGGCCTTGCGGGCCCTGCACACTTCGGAGAAGGCCGCCCAGGCCATGGGTGTGGACATCGCCCGCTACAAGCTTTTCGTCTTTGTCCTGTCCGCCGCGTTCTCGGCCGTGGCCGGGGTGTTCTACGCCCACTACCTGACCTTTATAGCCCCGTCGTCTTTTGGCTTCATGTTCTCCGTCGAACTCATTGTCATGGTCGTTCTGGGTGGCATGGTCAGCGTGCCCGGGGCCATCATCGGTGCGTTCTTCGTCACCGTGCTGCCCGAATTTCTGCGCGCTTTCGAAAATATCGAAATCGTTCTTTTTGGCGCCATTCTCATCCTGTGCATGATGTTCCTGCCCGATGGCATGGCAGGTGGCTGGAACAGACTGTGGGCCTGGGGCGGACGGGTTTGGAACAGATGGCGCGTGTCGGGGGCATCGCATGGATAACGTGCTGCAAGCCAGTTCCGTGTCCGTGCGTTTCGGCGGGGTGCAGGCTCTGGCCGATGTGCACTTTGCGGCCGAGGGCGGGGCGATCACGGCCATCATCGGCCCCAACGGAGCTGGCAAGACCACGCTTTTGAATGTCATCTCCGGCATGGTCCAGGCGGACAGCGGCTCACTTCTCTTCGCGGGCCGCGACATCACGGGTCTTCCGGCCCACGAGCGGGACCGGGCCGGGATGGTGCGGACCTTCCAGAATCTGGAGATTTTCTCCAACATGACCGTGCTCGAGAACGTGACCCTGGGTTGCCATGGCCGCCTGTCCATTCCGGCGTGGCACAGTCTGTTGCGCACTCCCCGGTCCAGGCGGCTGGAAGAGGAGATCCGCGCCGAGGCCCTGGAGGCCCTTCATTTTGTCGGCATGGCCGACCTGGCCGGGGACACGGCCAAGGATTTGCCCTTCGGCAAGCAGCGTCTTCTGGAACTGGCCCGGGCCCTGGCCGCAAGGCCCCGACTGCTCCTGCTCGACGAGCCTGCCGCAGGTCTGAACATCGCCGAGACCCAGGCCCTGGCCGAGTTGATCCGCCGCATCCGGGACACCTATCAGCTTTCCGTCATCCTGGTCGAACACGATATGGAACTGGTCATGGGCATCAGCGACGCCATCCTGGTGCTTTGTTTCGGGGAAACCATCAGCCGGGGCACGCCGGCCCAGGTCCAGAAGGATTCCCGGGTCGTGGCCGCGTACCTGGGCGGAGACGAGGACTGATGCAACCCACACTGCTGGCCATCAAGAACCTGGATGTCTTCTACGGCCGCATTCATGCCGTGCGCCGGGCCACCCTGCACGTGCGGCAGGGTGAGATCGTGGCGCTCATCGGCGGCAACGGCGCGGGCAAGACGACCATGTTGTGCACCATTTCCGGGTTGATCCGTCCCGGCCAGGGCAGCATCCTTTTCGGCGAGGACGAACTGGTCCGGCGCAGCCCGGAGCAGATCGTGCGTGCCGGCATTTCCCATGTGCCCGAGGGCCGTCTCGTTTTCAGCCCCCTCTCGGTGGAGGACAACCTGCGCCTGGGGGCATACACTCGCCCGCGCTTCAGGGATCGGTCCGTCATTTCAGAGGATCTGCAGACCATGTTCGCCATGTTTCCGGTTTTACGCGAACGCCGCCTCCAGGCCGCCGGAACCCTGTCCGGCGGGGAGCAGCAGATGCTGGCCATCGCCCGGGCCCTCATGGCCAGACCTCGCCTTTTGCTTCTGGACGAGCCTGGCATGGGGCTGGCCCCCCTGGTGGTGCGGGACATCTTTCGACATATCGTCGAACTGCGTGAACGATTGGGACTGACCGTGCTGCTGGTCGAGCAGAACGCGCGCAGCGCGCTCAAGATCGCCGACAGGGGTTATGTGTTGGAAAACGGGCGGGTCGTTTTGCAGGGCACGGCCGCCGAACTGCTGGCCAATCGGGACGTGCAGCGGGCGTATCTGGGGCGTGAACTCGAAGAATAGGGGGGCGCATGTACTGGCAGAGCGAATACGAATGCATGGATCGTGGCGAACTGGAAATGCTTCAACTGGAGCGGCTGCAGGCCACCCTGAACCGCGTGGCCCGCAACGTGCCCCTCTACCGCAAACGTTTCGCGGACCTGGGCATTGATCCCTATGACGTGCAGTCCCTGACGGATCTGCGCCGCCTGCCCTTCACCACCAAGAACGATCTGCGCGAGCACTATCCCTACGGCCTCTTTGCCGTGCCGCTGCGCGACGTGGTGCGCATGCAGACCTCCACGGGCACCACGGGCAAACCCACGGTGGTAGGTTACACTTCTGGCGATGTGCGCCGTTGGTCCGAACTGGCCGCCCGCATCCTGACCGCGGGCGGCGTGACCAAGGATGATGCCGTGCAGATCGCCTTCAATTATGGCCTGTTCACAGGCGCCTTCGGACTGCATGCAGGGGCCGAGATGATCGGCGCGTCGGTCATTCCCAGCTCCGGCGGCAACGCCCGGCGCCAGATTTCCATCATGCAGGACTACCGGACCACGGCCCTGGTCTGCACGCCGAGCTACGCCCTGCATCTGGCCGACACCCTGGACGAGATGCACATCAACCGGACCTCTTTGAGCCTGCGTTACGGGTTGTTCGGCTCAGAGCCCTGGACCGAGGAAACCCGTCAGGAGATAGAGGCCCGTCTCGGCATCCAGGCCACGGACAACTACGGACTCAGCGAAATCACCGGTGTGGCAGGGGAGTGCCTGGAGCGCGTCGGCCTGCACATCAACGAGGACCATTTCCTGGCCGAGATCGTCGATCCTGTCACTGGGAACGTTTTACCAGCGGGGGAGAAAGGTGAACTGGTCCTGACCACGCTGACCAAGGAAGCCTTCCCCCTCATCCGCTTCCGCACCGGCGATCTGACGACCATCATCGCCGAGCCCTGCGCCTGCGGCCGCACCCTGCGGCGCATGACCCGCATCCCGGGGCGCAGCGACGACATGCTCATCATTCACGGCGTGAACGTCTTTCCGGCCCAGATCGAAGGGGTCATCACCGGCACGGGTCTGGCCGATCCGCGTTATCAGATCGTGCTGGACCGGGTCGGGCACATGGACCAGCCGGCCATTCTTCTGGAGGCCCCCGAGTCTTTTTGCACGGACTCCATCAAGCAGTCCCAGCGCATCCTCGAGAATGTGCGCATCCGCCTGCAGACTGAGCTGGGCGTGGCCTTCGAGGTCCGGCTGGTGGAACCTCGGACCCTGGAGCGCGAGGGTAACGGCAGGATCGTGGACCGCCGCAAGATGTAACCATGCCGGCCCCGCCAATGAAAACGCCTCCGGCCCGTATAGGCCGGAGGCGTTTTCATTGGCGGGCGGGATGGCGCTAGTACTTGATGGCCGAGAAGCGCATCAGTTTGTCCCACTGGTGTGTGGAGGTGATGCGGCGGATGGTGCCGGTCTTGCCGCGCAGCACCAGGGAGTGGGTGGTGGCGCCGGTGCCCGTGTACGTCACTCCGCCCAGGAACGTGCCGCCCGAGATACCCGTGGCCGCGAAAAAGACGTTGTCGTCGCGGATCAGGGTATCCGTGGTCAGGATCTGGTTCAGGTCCAGGCCAAAGTCGAGCACGCCGCGCCGCTCATCCTCGGACTGGGGATCGAAGCGGGACAAAATCTCCCCGCCCAGGGCCTTGATGGCGCAGGCGGCAAGCACTCCTTCGGGCGTGCCTCCGGTGCCAAGCATCATGTCCACGGACGATGACGGGTCCACGGCCATGAGCGCGCCGGCCACATCCCCGTCCGTGTGCAGCTGGATGCGTGCCCCGGCCTGGCGGATTTGTGCGATGAGTTCCTTGTGGCGGGGTTTGTCAAGCACAAAGACGACAAGATCCTCGACCTTCTTGCCCAGGGCCTTGGCCGTGACCTCCAGGTTGTGGGCCACAGGCGCGTTCATGTCCACCAGGGTCTTGGCCTGGGCGGGCACGACGAGCTTTTGCATGTAATAGCTCGGGCCAGGATTGAACATGGTTCCGGCCGGGGCCATGCCGACCACCGCGATGGCGTTGGGCCGGCCGTAAGCCAACAGGTTGGTGCCTTCCACCGGGTCCACGGCCACGTCCACGGCCGCGCCCCGGCCCGTGCCCACGCGCTCGCCGTTGTAGAGCATGGGCGCCTCGTCCTTTTCTCCTTCGCCGATGATGATGCGGCCGTCGATATCCAGGGTGTTGAAGGACATGCGCATGGCGTCCACGGCCGCGCCGTCGCCCTCGTTCTTGGCTCCCTTGCCGAGCCAGCGGGCCGAGGCCAGGGCCGCGGCTTCCGTGACCCGAACCAGGTCCATGGCCAGATTGCGTTGCGGGGCTTCCATGATCATTCCTTGATGAAGGCCATGAGGTTGGCGACGGTGAAGCCGTACTTCTCCTTCAGCACGCCGGCCGGGGCCGAGGCACCGAAGTGGTCGATGCCCCAGACTTTGCCATCCAGGCCCACGTACTTGTACCAGAGGTCCGTGCGCCCGGCCTCGATGGCCACGCGGCGGGTGACGGAGCGGGGCATGACGGCTTCGCGGTACTGGGCGTTCTGTTCGTCAAAGAGCTCCATGCTTGGCACGGAAACCACGCGAATTTTCAACTCGGGCAGGGCCCTGGCTGCCTCGACCGCCAGATGTACTTCGGAGCCGGAAGCCAGCAGAAGCATCTCGGGGGCTGCGCCTTCGGGGTCGCGCACGACGTATGCGCCTTTGGCCACGTTGGCCTCCAGGTCCCCGGGAAGGTCGAGGACGGGCAAGCCCTGGCGGGTGAAGACAAGCACCGACGGCCGGGACTTCTGCTTGAGGGCCACGGCCATGCACGCCGCGCTTTCGCGGGCGTCGGCCGGGCGCAGGACGAGCAGGTTGGGGATGAGGCGCAAGGAGCTGACGTGTTCGATGGGCTGATGGGTCGGTCCGTCCTCGCCGACGAAAAAGGAATCGTGGGTGAAGACGTGCAGGACCGGCAAATGCTGCAATGCGGACATGCGGATGGCGTTTCGTTCATAGTCCGAGAAGACCAAAAAGGTCGCGCCGAAGGGGACGATGCCGCCGTGCAGAGCCAGCCCGTTCAGGATCGCGGCCATGGGAAACTCGCGCACGCCGAAGCAGAGATTGCGGCCCAGGGGGTTGGTCTGGGCGTTGAAGACGCCAACCGCTTCGCGAAACTTGACGGTCTGGTTGGAGGGATCAAGGTCCGCCGATCCGCCCATGAGGGTCGGCAGCTGTTCCATCATGGCACCAAGGCAGGCCCCGAAGGCCTTGCGCGTGGCCACGCCCGCGCCGGTTTCGTAGGCCGGCCAGGTCAGGTTGCGGGCGCTGACCGGCTCGGAGACATGCTTCCATTTGGCAGCGAAAGCCGGGTCGGACAGCTTGGCGGCCAGGGCTTTGTCCCAATCCGCCCTGGCCTGGCTCAATGCCTTGAAACGGCCCTGGAAGTGGTCCAGGACGTCATGTGGCAGGTGAAATTCCTCGTCGGGCAGATTCAGTTTGGCCTTGGTGGCCGTGATTTCCTCTGCCGGCAGGGGAGATCCGTGGGTGGACTCGCTGCCTTCAAGAGTGGCGCAGCCCTTGGCCATGGTGGTGTGTCCGAGGATGAGCGTCGGCCGGGTGGTCTCGGCCTGGCCGGCCTTGATGGCGGCGCGGATCTGTTCGTGGTCGTGGCCGTCGATCTCCACCACGTGCCAATGCATGCTTTCAAAAAGCTTTTTGTAGTCCACCGTGTCCACGCGACAGGTCGGGCCGGCCAGCTGGATTTTGTTGCTGTCGTAGTAGGCGATGAGCCTGCCCAGGCCCCACTGGCCGAACAGGGCCGCGCTGCCGAGGCAGATGGGCTCCTGCACGTCGCCGTCGGAAACGAGCACGTAGCTGAAGTGCCCTGCGGTTTCGGCGTCCAGATACGCGCGCAAGAAGGATTCGGCCACGGCCATGCCGCCAGCCATGGCGAAGCCCTGGCCCAGTGGGCCTGTGGTGGCTTCCACGCCGTCGGTCATGTCGTGCTCGGGATGGCCCGGGGTCTTGCTGCCGAACTGGCGGAAGGCTTTCAGGTCATCGACCGTCAGGATTCCGCGCAGGGTCAGCAGGGCATAGAGCAGGGCCGACTCGTGGCCAGCGGAGAGCACGAAACGGTCCCGGTTGCTCCAGTTCGCGTCCTGCGGGTCGAAGTTCAGAAAATCCTTGAACAGGACATAGGCATAGTCGGCCGAGGACATGGCCCCACCCGGATGGCCGGAGTTGGAGGCCCGGACCGTGTCCATGATCAGGCCCTTGATGACGTTGACGGACTTGAGATCGATGGCGGAAGCGTTCGTGGTCATGATGATTCTCGTGATGCTAGTGGCTTATGGTTATTTCGGTGTTGACCGCAGGTCGATCAGGTCCACGCGGCGCTGATGGCGTCCGCCCTCGAACCTGGTGTCCAGAAAGGCATCGGTGATGGCCTTGGCCAGGTCAACGCCGATGATGCGCTCGCCCAGACACAAAACGTTGGCGTCGTTGTGCAGACGGCTCATGCGGGCCATGTACTCGTTGGAGCACAGGGCGGCCCGGATGCCGGCAAAACGGTTGGCCGTGATGGACATGCCGATGCCCGAACCGCAGATGAGGATGCCCGTGGCGCCCTGGGTCAGAACTTCCGTGGCCAGTCGGACGGCGATTTCGGGGTAGTCGCAGCTGTCCGGGCTGTGGGTACCGACGTCACGCGTCTCGAACCGCCCGCGCAGGTGGTCCATGAGCACGCCTTTGAGGCCGAGGCCGGCATGGTCGCTGCCGAAGATGATGGGAGACATGCTACGCCCCGTCTGGGTTGGTGTTTGTGCGTCCCTGGATGAATGCGGTCCTGGTCGTCTCCAGTTCCGTGCGCAGGTGAGCGATTTCCTCCTGCAAGAAGCTGATTTGCTTCAAGGTCAGGTCGTTGTCGCTGGTCAAAGGATCGAAGGACTCACCCCGGGACAGGCATGCGGCATAACTTTTGCCCAGGTTCTGGTACTCTTCGGCCAGACGCTTTTCCATCTGCCGGATCTCCCAGAGCCGAAAGCCCTTGATGCAAGTCCATTTGGTCTCGCTGGCCAGGAGTTTGAAACCGTTGACAACGGGTTGCGTCATATTCCTAAGCATGTGTTCCCTCCGCGGGTTGCGTCAGTTGGTGTGAGGTTTGTTCACGATGCGCATCCACTGCACATCCGGGGGCAGGTTCAGGTCCAGGTCGCTGGTCCGCCAGTCCCCGCCGGGCTCCAGGGATTTGACCCGGAGTACGGCTTTGCCGTCCTTGGGGGATGAGAAGGTGTAGCGTTCAAAGAGCTGGTGATCAGGAAAAGCTGGTGAAACATAGGGCTTCTCGCAGGTCAGAATCCAGCCCGCGCGTCCGCCCACCAGGAGGCGGTCCAGATTTGTGGGCGTCTCGACCCAGGCCACGTCGCCGGCGGAGAAGGTGAAGCGAATGCCGCCTTCCTTGGTGCCTGTGACAAAGGAGTACTGCGGAGCCACGAGAGGTCCGAGGTCTCCGATGAGCAGGCTGGCCATCTGCTTGGCGTTAAATGGCACGGGAATCTGGAAGAGCTCCAGCCCTGCCCTGGCCTGGGCATGGTGGTAGGCCTTGTTTTCCGAAGGGATGTAGGCGGTCCACAGCTCTGGCGTTTCGCGGATCATGGCCACCGACGCGCCTGTTCCCGAGGCCAGGTCCAGGCGGATCACAGAGGCCGAGAACCCCCACAGCTGGCCAACCAGTCGGCCGGTGCGGTCCTTGTTTTCGACCTGCAGGGAGAAGCGGGCGGTAACGCGGTCCGAGGCCGAGGATCTGGGATGCAGGATAGACCAGATGCGGGGCACGGCGGCGGGATCCTGGACAGGGATCTTCTGGGCGCAGCCGGCCAGAAAGGTCAGGACGACCAGGAAAAGCAGGGCTCTCATCGAGGGCCGCCCAGGGCGTTCAACTTGGCGCGCACCGCGTCGGCGTTGTCTCCGCCATGCTCCAGGGATTTGGTGTAACCTTTGCGCGCTTCGGACAGGAGGTTCAGGGCGCGGGCAATGTCGCCGTAATGTTCCCAGATGACAGGGTCGTTGTCGGCCAGTCGCACCGCGCGCCGGATTTCCTGCCAGGCTTGCCGGGTTTTGCCCTGCTTGAAGTAGGCCCAGGCCAGGGAGTCGATGTAAAAGCCGTTGTCCGGCGTGATCTTCAGAGCGCTCTGGATGAGCACCTCCGCGCGTTTCAGGTCTTTTCCCTGCTCGGCCAGGCTGTAGCCGAGGAAATTGAGCGCATCGTCGTGCTCCGGGTTTTTGACGATGATCTTCTCCATGATGCTCATGGCCTGATCGCGGTGGTTCATGCGGTCATAGATCAAGCCTGTGCGGTAGAGGATGGTCGTGTTCTCGGGCCAGATCGTGGACGCCGCGAGGAGGATGTCGAGGGCCTGGGAGTATGCCTTTTCGCGTTCATGGAATTCGGCCATGATGATCCTGAATTCGGGCTGTCGCGGAAAGCGTATCATGGCCGTCTGAGTAAGCTTGCGAGCGCTGTCGCGGTCCCCTTTTTGGTAGAACAGGTGGATCTGGAAGACCAGGCCACGTTCGTAGTGAGGATGGTTTAACGGAATGGCTTGAAGATGCTTGATGGCCTTGTCGGCGTCATCACGGCCCTCGTATTCGAGGACCGCCAAATAGAAGCGGGCGCTTTCTGGGACTGGATTCTCCCGGGTCAAGGGGTCGAGCAGTTCAGCGGCATGGTCGTAAAAGCCCTGGGCCAGGAAAAGATTGGCCGCCTCCAGGGTCAGGGCCTGGTCCTCCGGGTATTGCTGGACATAGGACAGGGCCTTGTCAGGGTTGTTGAGCTTGAGGTTCAGGTCCACCAGGTGAAAGATGATCTGCTGGTTGTCGAGTCCGGATTCGTACAACTGGGCAAAGATCCGTTCGGCGTCGATGAGATTTTTTTGCGCCTCGTAGGTCAGGCCCAGTTCAATCCATGCGTCGAAATATTCCGGATCCGCGGCCACCGTCCTCTGGAAGGCGGCGATGGCCTTGTCGAACAGTTCCAGCCCGAAATAGCCCTTGCCGAGCAGATAGTCCGTGGTTGCGGTGGCGTTCTTTTCCGGGATCGCGTTCAGGCGGTCCACGGCTTCCCCGAATCGTTTCTGCTCCATGAGGTAGAGGGCCGCCTCGTGGATTGGCTCGATCTGTTCAGGGCGCTTCTTGCGGAAGTCGTCCAGGGTCATTATGGCGTCGTCAAACCGGCCCTGAGCCGCGTAGGTCTTGGCCAGGGTGCTTTGCAGAAGGTCCGAGTCCGGGTATTTGTCCAGCCCCTGTTTGAGAGCCATCAATGCGTCGGAAAAGCGGGAGGTTCGCCAGTACAGGTTGCCCAGTTCAAGATAGAGTTCGGGGGAGGGCTGGATGGAAATGGCCTTTTCCAAGGCCTGGGCAGCTTGATCAGGTTTTTGTTCCTGGATCAGTTCGCGATAGGAGAGAAAGGCGTAGATGGCTTCGGCATCGGCCGATGCTTCGGTTTTGACGGCAGCTGGCGTCGGAGACGGCTGCGGGGCGGGCTGAGCGGCGCAGCCTGTCAGAGCCGTCAGGACGACCAGGATCAAAAAACGGCGGGCAGGGGAGTTGATCATGAATTGGCGTGTCCGAGACAGTCATTTTTTCTGGAAAATGCCTGGATTATCTTATAAATTTTTTTACCCATGACAAGGCCCAATTCGATGAATTCCGGGCCATATATCTTGCCCGCGGGCGTTCTGAAGGTGTTTTTGATCGAACCGACCATTTCCAGGCCGGCCGGGAACTTGTCGAGGATCTGCTGCAGGGTCCATTCCTGATAGTTGCAGATCTCCCACAATGTGGTGATGAAGTTGTCCGGCCCCCAACGGAATTTGTCCGCGTCGTAGAGCGCGTCGGCCAGGATGCTGCTGTCTGCGTGCTCGAACTCCCCGGGGGGCGAAAAGGCTTCGTGGCAGCGCACGGCATCGGCGATCATCTGTTTTTCTTCGTCAAGCAGGGGGTAGTCGCGCAAGATGAGCAGGGACAACTCCGCCCCTCGCGTGGCGTGTTCGCCCTCCAGGCGGCAGGTGTCATGCAAGAGTCCGGACAGCATGGCCAGAAGGCTCAAGCGTCTGGCCTTGTCCAGGCCGAGCATCCCGGCCTCGCCCAAAACCAGGGCGCTGGCCTCGATGGCCACTTTTTTTGAGTGCTCTATGCCGTGTCCGAACTCGTCGTTCAGAAAGGGCAGGACATCCTCGCGACAGCGCAGAATCAGGGGATGGGAAAAGAAGGTGTCGCGCGCGGAAGCAAGTTCGGCGCTCATGGCGGTGTAGAAGCTGGGAAGATCACCCGGCATGGCCTGGGCGCTTTCCTGTTTGATGCGGCGCAGAATGTCATTCTTCATGTTCGATCCACTCGGCGGAAAAATCCTGGATGGTGTTGGACATTTGGGTTTTGATCTTCTGCAACAGTCTCGCCTCGATCTGGCGCACGCGCTCGCGGGTGATTCCATACTTGTCGCCGATCTCTCGCAGGGTGATGGGCGAGTCGGCCAAAAGGCGCTGCTCCAGGATGTCGAGTTCCTTTTCGTTCAATTCGGCCCGGATGGCCTCGATGTTTTCGTGAATGAGCACGCTGATCTCGTCGGCGGCCATCTGCTCCTCTATCCCGGCTTCCAGGGCTGGGATGAAATCCATGGGCGTGAAACTCGAATCATCGCCGATCTTCATGTCCAGGGACACGTCATGCTGCCCCAGGCGCTGTCCCATTTCAATGATGTCGGCCTCGGAGACCTGGAGGTTTCCGGCCAGGGTGCTCGTGCTGGGGTCGAAGCCCTGGGCCTGCAGGCGCTGGCGCTCCTTGCCCAGGTTGTAGAACAGCTTGCGCTGGGCCTGGGTCGTGCCGATCTTGACCATGCGCCAGTTGTCCATGATGAATTTCAAGATGTAGGCCTTGATCCAGAACGAGGCATAATAGGAAAACTTGATTCCCTTGTCCGGGTCGAATTTCTGCACGGCCTTCATGAGTCCGACGTTGCCCTCCTGGATCAGGTCCAGGACATTCTTCATCCAGCGGCGTTGAAAGTCCATGGCGATCTTGACCACCAGGCGCAAATTGGAGGTGATCAGGATAAAGGCCGCCTGCTCCTCCTTTTCGTCCCGGTAGCGCCTAGCCAGGTCGAACTCCTCGTCAAGCTCCAAGGGGCGGAACTTTTTGATTTCCTGGAGATAGATGTGCAGGGGATCAAGAGTCGTCAGCTCGCGCCGCGGGGCGTCGACCAGGACGAGGGGTCCGCTCTCGTCGGTTTCCTCCACGTCTTCCGGCAGAGGCGTTTCGAGGTCTTCTTCCAAGGGATCTTCTTCGGGCGATGGGTCGAAATTCATGATGATGGGGGGTTGACGGTGATTCTCGGGCATGACGTGCCGCGCGAAAAGGGTGCCTGGAGGCATGCCGCACCGCGCACCGTGCCCGGTCATTCCGCGATTTCAGAAGTTTTCGATGATAGAGTTTTTGTTTGTCCTTTTCAATGATTTTCAGTAGGGCACATCGTTCATCCAAAGTACAGATTTGTGAATGACGAGAGGTGTCGCGATGCCCGATTTTCGCCGTGCGCTCGGGGACAACAGCGTTCTGATTTTTGACGGGGCCATGGGCAGCCTGCTCCAGCGCCGCGGCCTCCGGGCCGGACAGTCTCCCGAGGAGTTTGGGATGGCGTGTCCGAGCGTGGTCGCGGACATCCATGGCGAGTACGTCCGGGCCGGCGCCCGGGTGGTGACCACCAACACATTCGGTGCCACGCGTTACAAACTGCCCCACGGCCTGGATGTCTTTGCCGTCAATGAAACCATGACTCGGACAGCCCGTCAAGCCGTCGGGGATGGTGTCTTTGTGGCCGGCAGCGTCGGCCCCACGGGCAAGATGATGGCTCCGCTGGGCGATCTGTCCTTCCGCGATTTGGTTGACGTCTTCAAGGAGCAGATCCGGGGTCTCGCGGCAGGCGGCGCTGATCTGATCCTGGCCGAAACCCATTTTGATCTGGCCGAGATCCGGGCCGTGGTCGTCGCTGCGCGCGAGGTTTGCGACCTGCCCGTGGGTGTCAGCATGACCTTTGAGGGCGGCGTCAGCCTGACCGGAACCAGTCCCGCGGTCTTTGCCCGGACCATGGAGAACATGGGGGTTGATCTCGTCGGCTCCAACTGCAGCGCCGGTCCCGAGGATCTCATCCAGGTGGCCCGCGTCCTGCTCGGAGCCTGCGACATCCCCGTGCTCATCGAGCCCAACGCGGGTCTGCCCGAACTCGTGGACGGCGCCACGGTCTTCCGTCTCCCCCCCGAGCCCTTTGCCGCCACTGTCGCCACCCTGGCCGCCGACGGTGTGGCCTGCCTGGGCGGGTGCTGTGGCACAACGCCGGAGCACATTCGCGCCCTGACCTCCTTGTGTGAGGGCCGGGCAGTCACGCGTCCGGCGCGGCAAAACAAGCCCTGCTTGTCGGTCACCTCGCGTTCCCGGGCCGTGGATTTCGGCTTCGATCTTCCCTGTCGCATCATCGGCGAGCGCATCAATCCCACGGGCAAGGCAGAACTGACGGCTCAGCTGCAGCGCCTGGAGACGCGCCAGGTCATGGTCTACGCCGAGGAACAGGCCGACGCTGGGGCCGATCTACTGGACGTCAATGTCGGCGCGCCCATGGTCGAGGAGCGTCGCATGCTGCCCCTGGCCGTGCGCGCCCTGACCAGCGCGCACCCCGTCCCCTTGTGCCTGGATTCGAGTGACGCCGCGGCCATCCGCGCGGGCCTGGAAGCCTACCCGGGATCTGCCCTGGTCAACTCCATCAGCGGAGAGAATGAGCGGATGGATGTCCTGGGGCCCCTGTGTCGCGACTATGGGGCTCCCTTCATCCTGCTGCCCCTGAAGGGGCGCAAGCTGCCCGTCACGGCGGGCGAGCGCCTGGACATCATCGAGGAGCTCCTCGTCAAGGCCGAGTCCCTGCGCATCCCCCGACGCCTTGTCCTGGTGGATGCCCTGGCCCTGACCGTGTCCTCCAAGCCCGAAGCGGCCAAAGTCTGCCTGGATGTCATCCGCCATTGCCGCGAGCGCTGGGGGCTGGGTTCGACCATGGGCCTTTCCAACATCTCCTTTGGCCTGCCTGCGCGTGATCTCATCAATTCCACCTTCCTGGCCATGGCCATGGGTGCGGGCATGACCTCGTTCATCGCCAACCCCAATACCGTGCGACTGCGCGAGAGCCTGGCCTCTGCCGAGGTGCTTCTGGGCCGCGACAGGCAGGCTGCGGCGTTCATTTCCGCCTATGCCGGGTGGACGCCGGGCAACCCGTCGGTTTCGGTTGGGGCCGCGGCCCCAGAGGAAGAGGGCAGCGCGGTCTTCACGGCGGTGATCAAGGGTCACAAGGAGCGCATCGTTCACCTGTTGGCCGAACGCGTCGCCGCTGGCGCGGACCCCTTCGCCCTGGTGGACTCCGAGATGATCCCGGCCATTGCCAAGGTCGGGGAAAAGTACGAGCGCAAGGAATATTTTCTGCCCCAGCTCTTGCTCTGCGCCGAAACCATGCAGACGGGCTTCGACTCCATCAGGCACCTGCTCGTGCGTGAAGGCCAGGAGGCCCGGGACACCATCGTCATGGCCACGGTGGAAGGAGACATTCATGACATCGGCAAGAACATCGTCTGCCTGATGCTCAGGAATTTCGGATTCAACGTCGTGGATTTGGGCAAGGACGTGCCGGCACGGGTCATTGTCGCGGCGGCCGAGAAACACGGGGCCGCGGTCATCGGTCTTTCGGCCCTCATGACCACGACCATGGTGCGCATGGAGGAGACGGTGCAACTGGTGCGCGAACAGGGCCTGCCCTGTAGGGTCATGGTTGGTGGAGCGGTGGTCAGCCAGTCCTACTCCGATCTGATCGGCGCCCACGGGCACGCCCCGGACGCGGTGGCCGCAGTGCGTCTGGCCACGCGTCTGTGCGCCGAGGTCCGCCAGTCCTGACCGGCTTTCAGCAAGGAACGACCATGGAAAAATACATGCTGAGAAAGGCGACCATCGCCGATGTGAAAATCATCCATCGCCTGCTCATGGATTGCGCCACCAAGCGCCTGCTTCTGCCCCGGTCCTTTGGAGAGCTCTACTCCCACCTTCGCGACTTCATTGTCGCCGAGGATGCCGCCAGCGGTGATGTCGTGGGTTGCTGCGCCTTGACCATCACCTGGGAAGCCCTGGCAGAGGTGCGCTCCCTGGTGGTGGCCGAGTCCGCTCAGGGCCAGGGGTTGGGGCGCCGGCTCGTGGAATTTTGCGTCAGCGACGCCCTGACCTTTGGGGTTTACAAGGTTTTTGCCTTGACCTATCAAGTCGCCTTTTTCCGCAAGTTGGGGTTTTCGGAAGTCAGCAAGGACGTTCTGCCGCAGAAGGTCTGGGCGGATTGCCTGAAATGCCCGCAGTTTCCGGAATGTGACGAAGTGGCCATGATGATGGAATTATGAAGGCGCCTTTGCTGCCAGGAGAACAGATGAAATTTGTCCAGCTTTTTGATCGTGCCCAGATCGAGGCCCGCGCCAAAGCCCTTGGCCAGGAAATTTCCGCCCATTACGGCAGCGAGCCAGTGGTCTGCGTCTGTGTCCTGAAAGGGGCCTACGCCTTTTTTACCGACCTGATGCGCAACCTGACCATTCATCCGCTCATGGATTTCGTGCGGTTGTCGAGCTACGCGGACCAGACGTCGCGCCAGTCCAAGATGGTCTTTTCCAAGGACATGGAGATTGACATCAAGGACAAGCACGTGCTTGTGGTCGAGGATATCGTCGACACCGGTCACTCCATGAAATTTCTGACCAAAGTTCTGGAGGCGCGCGGCCCAAGGTCCATCAAGATCGCGGCCATGATCGACAAGACCGAGCGCCGCGAAGTGGACATCATCGTTGACTACGTGGGTTTTCCTCTGGATAAAGGCTACATCGTCGGCTATGGTCTTGACTACGCCGAGCAATACAGAGAACTTGACGGGATATACGATCTCAAATTCTCCGAGGCGTGAATCGTGCCGTTAGACTGAATCTTCAAAGGATAGGCCATGCTCGTTCAATGCCCTGAGTGCACCACCAAATACAATCTGGATGAAGGCAAGGTCGGCCATGCCGGCAGCAAGGTTCGCTGCACGCGCTGCAACAACGTGTTCACGGTCTTCAGACCCAAGCCCGTTCCGCAGACCGAGCAGTCCGAACCCGTGTTGCCTGCGCCGTCTTCCACTCCGGGCTCGGCGGCGGAAGACTTGTTCGATGACGATCTGGAATCCCTGTTCTCGGCGCCAAAGGCGGCACCCAAGCCAAGACCGGCCGTGGACGCGTCCCTGGAGGACGAGCTTGAGGCCTTGCTGCGCGAGCGCCAACCAGCCTCCGCCCCCTCAAAACCGGCCATGGCAAAGGCTGCCGGATCCAAGCCGGTCGTGGACGAGGACATGGTTGCCGACTTGCAGGGTGCGTTCCAGCAGCCCCTCATCGCCAAGTCAGGAAGCGATCCGCTGACCGACGAGAAGCCTGCCCTCAAGTCCGGCAAATCCAGGCTCGGCCTGATTCTGGGCATCATCCTGTTTCTGCTGGCCGCGGCCGGTGCGGGAGTCTATCATTTTCGGCCGGCCCTCCTTGGCTTGACCCATCCCGAGCCGGGTGCCCCGGCGGCTCCAAACGCGACGGCTCAGCAGGGCGCGGCCCAGATCGCCCTGGAAAACGTGCGCCAGTATTTCGTGCCCAACGAGAAGGAAGGGCAGTTGTTCATCATCGAAGGCAAGGCCGTGAACCGCTTTCCCGAGGCCCGCGAACTGATCCGTCTGAAGGCCTCTCTGTTCGACAAACAGGGCGCCGAGGTGGCTGCTCAGGAATTCATGTGCGGCAACGTCGTTTCCCTCTACCAATTGCAGGTTTCGACCCGTGCCGACATCGAGATGGCCCTGACGGCCAAGGTCGGCATCCTGACCAACAACACCAACATCCAGCCTGGCGCATCGGCACCGTTCATGGTTGTCTTCTTCAAGGCACCGGATACGGTGGAGGAATTTGGGCTGGAGGTCATGCAGTCCAGCGCTCCGCAGCAATGAGAATGGAGTCGAATCAACCAAGGCAGACGCGAGTCTGCCTTTTTTCTTGTCCATGAAAGCAAAAACCGCCCATGCCTGCTCGATCTGCCGGGCCGTGACCCCGCGCTGGCAGGGGCAGTGCCCTGCGTGTCAGGCCTGGAACACCCTGGAACCGGTCGAGGTGCGGAGCGGTTCGACTCCAGGCCCGGCCCTGAACCGGCCCGTGGATCTGCGTCATCTGCCGCCTCTGGTCGAGGAGCGGGTCAGTTCAAGGCTGTCCGGTCTTGATGGGGTCCTGGGCAGCGGGTTCGTGCCTGGCGGTGTCATTCTGCTTGGAGGTGAACCGGGCATCGGCAAGTCCACGCTGCTTTTGCAGGTGGCCGCGTCCATGGAAAGCTCCGGTCAGGCCGTGGTCTACGTTTCCGGCGAGGAGTCCCTGTCCCAGATCCGGAGCCGGGCCGAACGTTTGGGCATGTTGGGCGAGAGGCTCACGGCCATGGCCACCAACCAGGCCGAGGACATCCTGGCCTGCATGGAGGACCGGCCGGCCTTGCTGGTCGTGGATTCGGTTCAGACCATGGTCTCGAACCGGGCCGAGGGTCTGCCCGGGTCCGTCAGTCAGGTCAGGGCCGTGGCCACGGCTCTGACCGAGCGGGCCAAGCAGACCGGGGTCACGGTCATTCTGGTCGGGCACGTAACCAAGGACGGCCAGATCGCCGGTCCCAAGCTTTTGGAGCACATGGTCGACACGGTTCTCTATCTGGAAGGGGACAAGGAGCATCTTTTCCGCATCCTGCGCGTGGTCAAGAACCGCTTCGGGCCGTCCAACGAGATCCTGCTTTTCGAGATGCGCGAACAGGGTATGAGCGTGGTGGAGGACCCGTCCACGTTTTTTTTGCAGGCCCGGGACACGGCCCTGTCGGGCACGGCTCTGGTCATGTCCATGGAGTCCCAGCGTCCCTTCGTGGTCGAGGTGCAGGCCCTGGTCACCCGGACATTCCTGGCCTTTCCGCGGCGTACGGCCCTGGGTTTCGACGCCAACCGACTGCATCTGCTGATCGCGGTCATGGAGAAGCGCCTGCAGGTCAACCTTGGCCAGTCCGATGTCTACGCCAAGGTCGGCGGGGGCTTGCGCATGAAGGATCCCGGACTGGACCTGGGCATTGTTGTGGCCATCCTGTCTTCTCTGTACGACCGCTCTCTGCCCGAGGGCGCCGTGTTCTGGGGCGAAGTGGATTTGAACGGCCAGATCCGGCCGGTCACGGGACATGAGGTGCGCCTGCGCCAGGCCACCAACCTGGGATACGGCCCAACGGTCCATCCCAAGGTCGGGGGGCGGGGCGGCGGCTGGTCGCGCATCGGGGACGTGCAGAAAATGCTGTTCGGGCAGGCGGGCAACAAGGCTTAAAGGTCGCGGGCTGGTTTGCCCCGCCCAAATTCGTCTGTCATTCTTCTCATCCCATCCAGTCTTTTGCTTCCTTGCCCTTGGGCTTGCGCGAGCCCTTGTGCTTGCGGGTCCACAGGCCCAGTCGTTCCTCGTGGCCATGAGGCTTGGGCTGATAGAAAACGCGGCCTTTGAGTTCCGGTGGCAGATAATCCTGCTCGACCCAGGCTTCGGGATAGGCGTGGGGATATCTGTATCCCTGGCCATACCCCCATTCCTTTTGCAGGCTGGTTGATGCGTTGCGCAGGTGCAGGGGCACGGGCTTGGGCCCGTTGGTGCGGATTTCCTTGATGGCCGAAAGATAGCCAGCGTAGGCGGAGTTGCTCTTGGGTGCCAGGGCCAGATAGACAGTGGTTTCAGCCATGGGGATCCAGCCCTCGGGCATGCCGATGCGATCCACGGCCTGTTCGCAGGCCACGGCCAGGGGCATGGCCATGGGGTCTCCCAGGCCGACGTCCTCGGCCGCGGCCAGGATGAGCCGGCGGCAGATGAAACGTGGATCTTCCCCTGTCTCTACCAGGCAGGCCAGGTAGTAGAGGGCCGCGTCGGGATCCGAACCCCGGATGGACTTGATCAGGGCCGAGGCCAATTCGTAATGGGAATCGCCCTCCCGATCTCCGCGCAGCACGATTTCCGGCAGCCGCGTCTTGAGCTGCTCCACTTCCAGATCCTTGTCTTCCAGTCCGGCCGCGAACTCCACCAGGTTGAGCATGGTCCGTGCATCGCCGCTGGCGAGGGTGGCCAGGAGTTCCAGGCTTTTTTCCGGGATGATCCTGCCCAGGCTCTCCATGCCGCGTTTGCCCACATCGACCAGTTCGGCCAGGCCCATGGAGCGCAGGCGCAGCACGTGCAGCCGGGACAGAAGCTGGCGGGTGACGCTGAAGGACGGATTTTCCGTGGTCGTGGCGATGAGGGTCAGTTCTCCGGTTTCCAGCAGGGGCAAAAAGAAGTCCTGCTGGGCCTTGGAGTAGCGGTGCAGTTCGTCCAGGATGAGGATTTCCTTGTCCTGGATCTGTTTGCGCAGGCTCGTGATGCCCACCTCTGGCGCGCTGACCCGCACAAAGGGGCGGCCAGCGTGTTGGGCCAGAAGCAGGGCCACGGTGGATTTGCCGCAACCCGGGGGGCCGAAGAGCAAAAGGCTCGGCAGGTTCCGGGACTGCATCAGGGTCCGCAGACGCTGACGGAAATGGCTCTGGCCGATGAAGTCGTCCAATGATTGGGGCCGCAGGGATTCGGCCAGGGGGCGTTTCTGGGACATGGGGTTTTCTCCGGCTAGAAGCCCAAGGCGTGTCCGACGCAGGCCATGAGGCTCAGGGCCGCTGGGCCATGGGCCGAAATCTCCACGGTCCGCCCCTCTCCGGCCACGCTCCAGAACATTTCGACAAAACTTTCGGGCAGGCACTGGGCGGGAAGGTATTCGGCCCATTCCAGAAAGCAGAAGTGGTCCGGGGCAAACAGCGTCTCTTCCAGGTCGGCCCCGAAACCCAGGCCAGCGGTGCGGTAGAGGTCGAAATGGCCCACGGGCGGGGTCGTGGGATAGATGTTCAGCAGGTTGAAGCTCGGGCTGCTGACTTCGGCATTCTCGCTTCCGGGCAGGGCCAGGACCAGGTGGCGCACGAAGGTCGTCTTGCCGGCGCCCAGGGCGCCGTGCATGAGCACTGGCGGCAGGGACGGCGACCCGGTCACGCAGGACGCAAAAGCGCGGGCCAACGCGTCCGTGGCCGCGAGAGAGGGCAGGGGGACGTGCATGAGACTTAGAGGATCAGGGTTTTGATGACGTCCTTCTTGCCGACCACGCCCACGAGGCGGCCTTGCTCCGTGACGGGCAGGGTATGGAACCCCTTGTCGACCATGAGGGTCGCGATGTCGTCGATGGTCGTTTCAGGAGAGATGGTGACCACTTTGGCGGTCATGGCATCGGACACTTTGGAGGCCGCGATACGCTTGACCTCGGCCTCCATGAGGGCTGTCGAGGACAGGGGCAGGAAACCATCCAGCAAGGTAAAGAGCGAGGGCATGGGCAGATTTTTTTGCATGCGGACCAGATCGCTCTGGCAGAGGATGCCGGCCAGGCGACCTTTCGTGTCGACCACGGGCAGGCCGTTGACGTCCTTGTCCAGAAGCAATCGCACGGCTTCGGTGATGTCGGCGTCGGGGCTGATGGTGATGACCGACTGGGTCATGATATCTTTTGCTGTGCGCATGATTTCCACTCCTTGAGTGCTTTTGGCAGGTGATCGGCGATTTCGAGGGGGGTGTTGCCCCGATACGGAAAATCCGTGGCAAGCAGGGCGCCGCTGAAGCCATGCCAATACACGCCGACCCTGGCCGCGGTCAATGGCGGCAGGTTTCGAGCCATGAGGGAGCCGATCACGCCGGCAAGGACATCGCCGGATCCGGCAACGGCCAGATTCGGGGCACAGAATGGAGATATGGCGACGGGATCTTCATGTCCGGCGACGATGGTTGCCGCGCCCTTTAAAACCAGATTGACCCGGTGTCCGAAGGAGAATTCACGAGCGAAACGGGCTCGGGCCATGTTGATGTCCTGGGCGGTGACCCCGAAGAAGTTGGCCATCTCGCCGGGATGGGGGGTGAGCACCGCGTCCGGCCCCAGCTGATCCAGGAGTTCGGGACGTTTGGCCAGCAGGAACAGGGCGTCGGCGTCGTAAAGGGTTTTGACGTGAGGTTCGGCCATGTAGCGTTGGAGAAATTCTGCTGCTCCGGCAGTTCGTCCCAGGCCTGGTCCGAAGACTACGGCCGAAAAGCGGGGCAGGTGGGGGCGCAGGGAATCGAAGCAGGCCGCATTCCAGTCCTCTCCTGCGCCCAGACCCAGGGTCATGACCTCGGGAAAACCAGCGTAGGATCCGGTCAAGGCCTTGGGGCAGGCGATGCTGACCAGCCCCGCGCCAGCGCGGAAGGCGGCTCGGGCCGCGAGCATGGGCGCGCCGGTCAAGCCGGGTGAGCCTCCAAGCACAAGCAGATGTCCGGCTTCGCCTTTGTGCATGGTGTTGGATGGATCAGGCAGCAATGCGACCAGTTCCGGCCCAAGAGCGACATGGCTGGTCTGGTTCTGCTCCTTGATGTGTCGAGGAATGCCGATCCCCGTCGTGACCAGTTTGCCCACGTGTCCTTTGGCCGGGGGCAGGAAGAGGCCGAGCTTGGCTTCCTCGAAAGCCACGGTCAGGTCGGCCTTGACGGCGAGGGGCATGGGTTCGCCGGTGGAGCCGTTGAGCCCTGACGGAATGTCCAGGGACAGGACGAAGGATTCCTGGCCGAGGCGGTTCATGGATTTGATCCACCCCTGGATCTGTGGCCGCAGGGTGCCCTGGAAGCCGGTGCCCAGGAGGCCGTCGACCACGATGTCGATCCTGGGCATGAAATCGAGTTCGTATTCGGGCAGGTAGGAGCAGGGGATGCCCATGGCCATGGCCAGCTTCAGGTGGTAGGCAGAGTCGTCGGTGTACTGCGGCAGCTGTTTGGCGTGCAGGACAAGGACCTTGGCCTCCAGGTTGACCAGGTGACGGGCCAGGGCGAATGCGTCACCGCCGTTGTTGCCCGGACCGGCGAAGACAATGACCGAGGCTCCGCGCAGGGGGCCGAACTCTTTTTTGAGTACGTACATGGCGGCCCGACTGGCGTTTTCCATCAGGATTTTCCCGGAAAGGCCGAAATCCTCGATGGTCATTTTGTCCCAATGGGCCATTTCTTCGGGAGTGGGCAGAAGGGTAACCATGTGATCTCCTGGATTGTTCGGCGATATAGGGGCGTTTGGCCACGTTGGCTCGGTGGATGCGGGAATGCCCTGGAAAGTTAGAGATGCTTTGACAGTAGTCTCATACGCTATTATAGAGAAATACATATAATTTTTGAAATGCTGTCAGTTGAATCCATTTTTCGTTTTGGTGCGCCCAAGGAAATGAGGCGTGGGTATCACCCTTGCAAGGAAAACAGCATTTCGTGCGTCTGGTTTTTTATCAGGGTATTTTTCTTGATTCTGGAATAAAAATGAATAATACGAGCAATATATGTTGTGACAGTTTTGAGTTGTTTTGTGCCGCTGCCAATGTAGCGCAAGAAATGTCGGCGGTGTGCCAATTTTTGTCGTGGTTTCGATAGAAAATGAAATTCAAAAAAAAGTTTGCTCATTTCACGAACAAATTTTTTCATGACCGCCGCAGGTGGTCAAGGCGCGGGAAATGAATCACAAAGTGAATTGGTGTTGCCAAAATAAATCTGGGCCGTCCGGCATGGAACCGGCCGGAGTGACTCTGATTGAATTGCTTGTTATTTTGTCGATCCTCGCCATACTGACAGGCCTTTCCGCCACGGCCCTGTTTTCGTGGCTGCCACGCGCCAATCTGAGTCGTGCATCAAGAACAATAGTCAGCATGGCGCAAGACGCCAAAGTCGAGGCCATTAAGCGAAATGAGCAGATGCAATTCAACTGCAACAGCACTGCAAATGTATGCGAGGTCCGTATTTCTGGGAGTGGGTCTGTGCTTAAACGCTTCGATCTCGGAACACTTGGGAGCCGTATCGTGTTGACGTCATCCCTCAACACAAATTTTAATAGCCGAGGAAGAGCAACATCTGCCGGAACGATATCTATGCAGAACAATGCTGGCGATACGAGATCTGTTGTTGTGCGGACATCTGGTAGTGTTATTACGCAGTGATGCTGGAGATGAAGTAATGCAAAAATGTTGTAATAGATCTGGTTTTACTCTGGTTGAAATTTTGGTGACGATGGTTATCATTGGTATTATTTCAACTGGTGTGTATAATGTTTTCCGTGTGCACAATATAATGGCCGCAAAGCAGGATGAGATGACGCACATGCAGCAGGAATTGCTGTCCATCATAGCCATAATGGCCGACGATTTGCGCATGTGCGGTTACGATCCAGTTCCCGACGGTGCGACCTTCGGTTTTGTCAATGGCACCAACTCCACATCGTTTTTTTGCACCAGCGACAGGAATGGCAACGGAGTTCTGGATGCCAACAACACCAATCCTGAACATCTGGGCTACAGGTTTATTGGCAATCAGATTCAGATTTTCGAACCTGAGGCGGCTACGTGGAACGCAACATCAAGTGTGTTTGCCAATCTGCAAATTAGATATTTTGATTCCAACGCCACGTCGTTTGTCCCGACTAACGCAACCGTCGGCAACATCCGATTTGTCGAAATTTCAGCTACGGCCAAGGCGTCGCCGGAGAGGGCTAGCATGCCAATTGCCAATCGGACGATGACCACACAGGTTTACTGCCGCAACCTTGGGATCTAACCATGGGAATTTATCAGAAGCAAACAGCGTCACAAGTACGGAACGGATTCACTTTGGTCGAAGTGCTGGTGGCCACGGCCATCCTGGCCATCGGGCTTCTGGCCGCTGCGACCATGGTTTCGCGTTCCACTGTCCAGGATGCGCGGGCCTATTATACTACCCGGGCCAGTCTCATGGTTGAGGAGTTTTTGGAAAATCTCACCCGGCTTCAGTACAATGCAAATGACTATAAAGGCATGGCCGGAGCAGTCTGGAATACGACTGTTGACGGGGTGGTCTACAATACTGTCTGTGTCCTCGCCAACAACACTCCCATGGAAAACTGCAAAGAAATGACCTGTACTATCACCTGGAACAACAAAGGTCTACAAGCGAGTACTCAATATGTCTACGCATACGCTCAAAAGTACTAGCCAAAACCGTGATCAGTCTGGCGCCGCCCTGGTCATCGCGATCATTGTCTTGGTGATAGTGGGTGTTTTGGGTTTGGTAGCCCTCGATGTGGCCGACTTGAACATCTTTGTCGCCAGTAATGATCGCGATAGTAAAGAGGCGTTTTTTCACGCGGATTCAGGTGTGAACGTGGGGCATGAGTATCTCGAGGTCGCCATTGAAAACGTCAATTCGACATTTTATGATAGCGATGCCACGACATGGTTGAGCGATGCGTTCAATGCTACGGACTTTCCATTAACGGGGTATGCCTCTGGATCAATGGGAACGTATGTCAGGAGCGGAGCATTGGATAGTGGTGTGCTGGAGGGGTCGGCCATGCAGATTGGCGCAGGCTATGAAGGCGTCGGTAAAGGTGCTGCCAGCGGGGGTACCTTCACGAACTACCTCATCCGTTCGCATCGCGAAGGTCGTCGAAACAGTGTGGCGGAAGTGGATCTGGGATGGCGGCACATCAATTATTAACCGTTTTTTTTCGTTCGTTGAAACGCAGGAGACGTTATGCGCCACTTATGCATAGCCGTGATGATCTTTTTTGCACTTGCACTCCCCCTGGCCGCACAGGAAGAGGAGTCGTATATTGATGCGTATAATATCTGCAACGGGACATGGATGCTACGCCTCGATGTCAATTGGAGCGCGACAAGGATTGAGGATGGATTGACAAAATTCATTCCTGACAATGCCGTAGTTTTTGATTGCAGCAGAAAGTTGGGGGGATTGTACGAGTATATGAACAATACTAAAGCTGTTGTCCGTTGTTCCAACTCTTCGGAGCAGGAAGGAGAGTCTTATGTTGAAGAAGTTCAGATTGTTTGCGAATAGAGCACTATTCTTCTTCCTGGTTGTAGCTCTTGTTGTCATTCCGTATACTATTTCTGCGTACAACGCAGCGGAATTTAATTGGATTCCGCCATTTCTAGCCAGGGACGAAAAACCGTCTATAGTTATCATCTTTGACAACTCAGGGAGTATGCTTGGGCGAGCATATACTGGAGCTTTTAATGCGTCGCGCGAATATTATGGGTATTTTGATCCGCGTACGTACTATTTATATAATGATCCAACCGGAACAGATAACGATTATTTTTATCCAAATAATTCTTCTGGAACATGGAATGGGAACTGGTTGAACTGGGCGACGATGCATCGTGCTGACGTTGCGAGGAAGGTAATGGGTGGTGGATATTACAATACATTAAATAATTGTTATGAAGTCGTTACCCAGGATACAGGGAACAGGGTTGCGAACTTTTCATTTAATGCGGCATTCTATACAGATCTCAATAATGTCACAAAAAGAATGACTCCGCACACTTCGTCAATCACCATCTCGCATCCCAACAGCCAGATGTATATGACAATCGGCGGATCTAATTACCGCATGAGGGCAAGGGATTCGCAAAAAGAAGGTGTCTTACATGCTTTCAAAGATAAGGCGCGCATGTCTCTTTTTGTGTATGATACCAGTAGCTCAAGTCCAGCCAATCATCACGGTGGAAAAATCCTACGCTACATGAGCGAAAACGCGACGGAACTCAATAGTCTCATCAATGATCTAAATACCATCAATCCAGAGACATGGACTCCGTTGGCAGAAACCCTTTTTACAGTATACGGCTACATACGGCAGGACAACAGTACCGGTGGGACCATAGGCACGTCGAACACCGGTCCGCGATACAGGGGCACTTCAAGCTATTTGACCGGAACTACTCAAGATCCCTTTTATTTTCCATCCCTAGGCAGCAACGTGTGGTGCACGAAGCAAAACGTTATCCTCATAACGGACGGCGAAAGCACGCAGGACACGAATATTCCGTCCACATATTCTGGACAAACCATAGCAGGTCGAATCAATCCGAAACCGAACACGTACACACTCAGTAGCGATGGTTCTGCGTATCTCATCGACGTTGCGCATTGGGGCCAGACGACGGATATGCGTTCTGACCTTCCAGGAAATCAAACCGCTGATTTTTATGCTGTTTTTGCCTTTGGCTCGGGGAGCAATCTGCTGCGGGACGCGGCGCGATATGGCAAGTTTAAGCAGTCTGGCTCTGATTCCAATGGCAACAACATGCCTGACCTTGCCAGCGAATACGATTCCAACGGTGATGGCATGCCCGACAACTATTTCGAGGCCGAATCAGGCCAGGAACTGGAGGCCGCCATTTTCCAGGCCTTTCAGCTGGCCACGGCCAGCATCGCCTCGGGCACGGCCGCAGCCGTGACCTCGCAGACCCGGAGCGGCGAGGGCGCGGCCTATCAGGCCCTGTTCTTTCCGCCGTCATCCACCCAGATTGCTCCGGCCTGGTCCGGGCAGGTACATGCATTCCTGCTCGATGCGCGTGGCAACATGCGCGAGGACACCAATGGTAACGGTCGGCTCGATTTGAAAAATGATCGGGTTGTTCGCTTCGAGGGGAATCAGGTCTTCGTCAGTGCCGATACGGACGGCAATGCTGATATCAATGCCACGGAAACAAACGCCACGCCTCTTGGCGCGATTGACGACCTTAACTTCCTCTGGTCCACCACGCCGTGGCTGAACGCCATATCCGACTCCAACGTGGTCACCAATCGAAGTCTCTCTGGCAGTAATTATCTTCTTGAAAATAAGAGATATATTTTCACGTTTGCTGATGTTAACAACAATGGAAATGTGGATTCCAGCGAAGTTTTCCCCTTTACACATGTTACGGCAGATTGCAATAACGCAGCTAATTTCTGTAGCTATTTGACATTGTATGGTAATAATACAGGATCTGTCAGTCCTTCAGCTAGTTTGAGCGTAGCTCAATTGAGTGCTTTATCTCAACGACAGATTAATTTTGTTCGCGGAGTGGATGTCGGAAACGCGACAATTGGAACTGTCAATGATGTAACCCGTAGCAGGACCATTGACGGAAGTCCGACGTGGCGCCTCGGGGACATCATCTATTCCTCGCCGACGGTCGTGGGCAAGCCGGCCGAAAACTATCACCTGATTTACCAAGACAAGACCTACGAAGCCTTCTTCAAGAAATATCAGAACCGCAGGCAGGTCATCTATACAGGGGGCAACGACGGCATGCTTCACGCCTTCAATGGCGGCTTCTACAATAGTACGACGATCGATCAGTATACACGAGGTGCCTTTCAACTATCCTGGACTAATAGCGAGGTGGCCTTTCCCATGGGTGCTGAACTCTGGGCCTATGTGCCATACAACCTCCTGCCGCATCTCAAGTGGCTCATGCACAAGGATTATGGTGAAAATCTTCATGCCGCATACGTGGACCTGAAGCCTCGCATCTTTGACGCTCGGGTATTCTTTCTGCCAGACGGCATCACGCCTTCGAGCAACAGTACGCATCCCAACGGTTGGGGCACGATACTCGTGGCCGGCATGCGCCTTGGAGGGGCTCAAATCGATATCGACATCAACAAGGACGGAACTGCGGATAGAAGTGCGACATCTGCCTATATTGTCATGGACATCACCGATCCCGAGCAACCTCCGACCCTGCTTGGGGAGATCAGGATGCCCGGACAGGGCTTCACTACTAGCTACCCGACGGTCATGCCCATGACGGCCCGCAACGCCAACACCGCTGCCGCCAACCAGTGGTATCTCGTTTTCGGCTCCGGTCCGGCGAAGCTTGTCGGCTCTCACGGAGTAGCCAACAGTACTGTGCTTGGAGTGGAAACCAGCAATCAGAACGGTCGGCTCTTCGTGGTCGATCTCAAGGCCCTTGTTGCAGAGGGCGTGCTGAAAACCATCAACAGCTCGGGCACCCTCGTCGCGGGCGGAAGCGTTTTCGCCACGACCGAGGCCGCATCCTACATATCTGACCCCGTTGCTGTGGATCTGAACATCGGGCCATACGCAACGGCCGGAGAATTCAAGACGGACGTTGTTTATTATGGTACTGTTGCCGGAAGCCAGACCAATGGGCTGGGCACGCTCCGTAGGTTTCGGACGAACAACAGCCAAACTCCCTCGGATTGGGTCGGGATCAACAACCAGACACTGATCAACGTCGGCAAACCCATAACCTCCGCGCCGTCAGTGGCGATTGACGACCTTAAGCGCCTTTGGATCTATTTCGGTACGGGCAGGTTCTACAATCGCGGGGACATCCTGCAAGAATCACGCATGACCTTCTACGGGGTCAAGGAGCCGGTCGATGTCAATGGCACCAAGACTTGGGCGACCGTTACCAGTGGCCTGTTCAACAGCACTGACGTCACTATCGTGGATAACGGCACCTGTGGAGGCGTTTACAAAGATTACAAGGAAGATTGCGTCCGCGTTTTCAAAGGTGGATCGCTTCTGGCCGGAGCCCAGGCCGCCGGAAGCTGGAAGAATCTCACGGATACTGTTACCAGCGCCACAGGCTGGCGACTTGACTTTAGTCCGGCGTACGAAAGGGTGCTCGGTCAGGCGGCGATTCTGGGCGGAACCGTGTTGTTCACCAGCTACACCCCGTCCAACGATGTTTGCTCCTTCGAGGGCAGCAGCAAGCTCTGGGCGCTCTACTACAAGACTGGAACAGCCTACTACAGGCCAATTATCGGTGCCACTGGCACAACCTTCAACACTTCCATCGACCTGGGGCCAGGCATGGCCCTGACACCCAATATCCATGTCGGAGAAAAGGGGGCCACCGCGTATGTTCAGTCAAGCACGGGAGCCATTGAGACCATCGAATTCGCGACTCCATATGATGCTCGGTCCGGCACTGTATTCTGGAGAAAAAATACTGATTAGATGAGCGGCGTTGCGAATAATCCAAGCGGTTATCTCCACTACCACTTTCCGTCTACGTGAGGCCCTGTCTCTAAACATCAAAGGTGTCTTGATTGCGGGTGAACAACAGTCGAGGCAATCCGTGGCCGCCCCCCCTTCCTTGAGGGGCGGCCTTTTTTATCCGAGCGGAAGAAGTTTGTATGTGCGCCCATGTCCTTGGGATTTGCCACGGAAAATTGTTCTTGACTCGCCTCCCTATCTTTTCCAAAAAACCGACTGCTGGGAGGTGTCGCCGTCGTGCACCCTGCCAAATTCCATGCAGGAGGGGCCATGAATGATTTCGCCGCGCACAGCCCGGCTTCCCAGTCAGAGCCCGTGCAGGCCCCCGTCGTCGTCCAGTTGCGGGAAGTGAGCAAGGTGTACGACGGCCAGCATGCCCTGCGCGACATTTCCCTGGACGTGTTGCGCGGTGAATTCCTGACCATCCTCGGACCTTCCGGCTGTGGCAAAACCACCATTCTGCGTCTGGTGGCCGGTTTCGAGAAGCCCACCTCCGGAGTCGTGTCCATAAACGGCCAGGACGTCACCGACTTTCCGCCCGAGCGCCGCAACGTGAACACGGTCTTTCAGAGCTACGCCCTCTTTCCGCACATGAACGTCTTCGACAACGTGGCCTTCGGGTTGCGCATGAAACGTCGCCCCGCCGTTGAAATTGCCCGCGAGGTGGGCGAAGTGCTGCGACTGGTTCAGCTGGAAGGATTCGACGGGCGCATGGTCGGCAAGCTCTCGGGCGGGCAGCAGCAGCGAGTGGCCATTGCCCGGGCCATCATCAACCGTCCCCTGGTCCTTTTGCTGGACGAACCCCTTTCCGCTCTCGACTACCGGTTGCGCAAGCAGATGCAGTTGGATCTCAAACATCTGCAGCGCAAACTCGGCATCACCTTCGTCCTGGTCACCCACGATCAGGAGGAGGCCTTTTCCATGTCCGACCGGGTCGTGGTCATGAACAACGGCCATATCGAGCAGATCGGCACTCCGGTCAGCGTCTACGAGGAACCGCGCAATCTGTACGTGGCGCGCTTCGTGGGCGAGATCAACATCGTCGACGCCGAGGTGGTCGAGCCTGGCGAAGGCCGGGCCAGGGTCAAGGCCCAGGGGCTTGATGTGTTCATGCGCACCTCTCACGCCTTCAAGGCCGGTGACCGTGTGCACATCCTGCTGCGGCCCGAGGATTTGCGCGTGGAAACCCTGAAGGATCTGGCCGAGGATCCGGAATTGGAGGACAGTTTTTCCCGGGATCGTTCCATCGTGGGCGCGGTGGAGGAAACCATCTACAAAGGCGCGACCTACGACGTGGTTGTGCGTTTGGACTCGGGCGGTCTGGTCACGGCCACGGAATTTTTCAACGAGGACGACGAGACCGTCTATTTCCGGGCCGGGGACCGGGTTGCCGTGAGTTGGGTCGAAGGTTGGGAAGTGGTCCTGCCGCATGAAAAATGACGGATTCTTCAAGACCGCCGTCATTGTCGGAACCGTGGGCTGGATGACCATCTTTGCCTTCGTGCCAAACGTGCTGGTCTTTCTGGCCAGCTTTGGAACGACCTCGTCCGTGAACTTCATCGAGCCCGGCCTGAGCATGGACAACTTCGTCCGCCTCATGGATCAGGCCCATCTCGGCATCCTGCTTTCTTCATTGCGGCTGTCCGGAGTGGTCACCTGCATCTGTCTGGTCATGGCCTATCCTTTTGCGGCCATCCTGGCCCGGACCCGCAAACCCCTGCGCAACACCCTGCTGCTGCTCGTGGTCATCCCCTTCTGGACCAATTCCCTGGTGCGCACCTACGCCATCACGGCCATGCTCAACTCCAGCGGAATTGTGAACAACCTGCTTTTGTCCCTGGGCGTCATCAAGGCGCCCCTGGCCATGATGTACACCCCAGGCGCCGTGGTTCTTGGTCTGACCTATACGCTGCTGCCCTTCATGATCCTGCCCCTCTACGCGGCCCTGGAACGCCTGGATCGCCGCTACCTGGAGGCGGCCAGGGATCTTGGCGCGAGCCCCTGGAGGGCCTTCTGGCGGGTCGTTGTTCCCCTGACCATGCCCGGGATCGTGTCCGGGTGCATGCTCGTCTTTTTGCCTGGCATCGGCATGTTCTACGTCTCCGACGTATTGGGTGGAGCCCGGGCCATGCTCCTTGGCAACTTCATCCGCGACCAGTTCCTGACCACGCGGGATTGGCCCCTCGGCGCCGCGGCCAGTGTGACCCTGACCGTTCTCATGGGCGTCATGCTTCTTCTTTACTGGCGGAGCGCGTCCCGACTGGGCAAGGGGGGCGTCTGATGCGGGCCATGCGTACCATGTATGCCGCGCTGGTGTACCTTTTTCTTTATCTGCCCCTGGCCGTCATGGTCACGTATTCCTTTAACTCCTCGCGGTTTTCCATGGCCTGGAAGGGTGCGACCCTGGATTGGTACGCAAAGCTCTTCTCCAATGCGGGCCTCATGCAGGCGGCCTGGCATTCCCTGATCATCGCGGCCGTCTCGGCCACGGTGTCGAGCATCCTGGGCACGCTTGTGGCAATGGCACTGCACCGCTGGCGGTTCCCAAGCAGGAAGGTCATCCACACCTCGCTTTTCGTCATGATGATGTCCCCGGACATCGTCATCGGCATCTCGCTTTTGGTTCTTTTCATGGCCCTGTCCCTGCCTCTCGGGTTCTGGACCCTGCTCATGGCCCACGTGACCCTGTGCGTGCCCTTTGTGGCCATTACCGTGCACAGCCGGTTGCAGGGCTTCGACCCCTCGGTGGTCGAGGCGGCCCGGGATCTCGGGGCCGGGGAATACGAGGTCTTCCGCCACGTGGTTCTGCCCATGGTCTTTCCGGCGGTGTTGGCGGGCTGGTTTCTGAGCTTCACTCTGTCCATCGACGACGTGATCATCAGCTTCTTCACCACCGGCCCGACCTTCGAGGTTTTGCCCCTGCGCATCTATTCCATGGTCCGTCTCGGCCTCAAGCCAGAGGTCAACGCCTTGTGTGCGATCATGATCCTCATAACCGCCGTGGCAGTCTTTTTGTCCCAGCGAATGCTCAAGGAGAAAGCATGAAACGACTTGTCCTGACCCTCTTGTGTCTTGTTCTCGCGTCCCAGGCCCTGGCCTCTTCCAAAGTCCTCTATGTCTACAACTGGTCGGAATACATGCCCGACAGCGTGCTGGAGGATTTCACGAAGGAGACCGGCATCAAGGTCATCATGTCCACCTACGACAGCAACGAGGCGCTCTACGCCAAGGTCAAGATGGTCGATGCCAAGGGCTACGACATCATCGTGCCGTCCACGGACTTTGTTTCGCGCATGGCCAAGGATGGGTTGCTCAGACCTTTGGACAAGGCCCTGCTCAAGAACCTGGGCAACCTGGACCCCAAACTCATGAACCAGGCCTTTGACCCAGGCAATACTTACAGCATTCCATACATGTGGGGCTCCACGGCCATCGCCGTGAACACCAAGGATCCGGTTGCGGCCCAGGTCACCTCCTACGCCGACCTCTGGAAGCCGGAACTCAAGGGCAAGATCCTGCTGCCCAACGACATGCGCGGCGTGCTCGGCATGGGCTTGAAACGCCTGGGGTATTCCCTCAACGAGACCGACCCGGCCAGGGTGGCCGAGGCCTGTGAACTGCTTCTGCCGCTCATGGACAGCGTGCGTGTTTTCGACTCCGACTCGCCCAAGCAGCCCCTGTTGAACAATGAGGTCCAGGCGGCCGTGCTCTGGAACGGAGAGGCTTTCGTGGCCTCGGGCGAGAATCCGGATATCTTTTACGTGTATCCCAAGGAAGGCTTCAGTCTGTGGGTGGACAACCTGTGCATCCCCAAGAACGCGGCCAACGTCGAAAACGCCCACCTTTTCATGGACTATCTCCTGCGCCCCGAAGTGGCGGCCTTCATCTGCCAGGAAATGGGCTATTCCTCACCCAATCTGGCAGCCCAGGCCCTGTTGCCGGAAGATGTGCGTCACAATCCCATTGTCTATCCTTCCGAAGCGGACATGGCCCGGGGCGAGTTCGAAGTCGATCTCGGACCTGCGGTCAAGGCCTACGAGGAGTGCTGGATGCGGCTCAAGACCGGAAAATGACCGGACGCACGTCCGCATGATCGCAAGGCGGTCCGTTCCTTCGGGGGCGGGCCGCCTTGTTGCATCAGGAGCGTGCGATGCAGGAGGGCCACCCGCTTTGGCATTGGAATTCGTGACTGGCCGTGCTAAATTTGCGTCGTGAAGCAATCGTGAATCTGCATCTTCCGGAGGAACTCATGGACCCGCAACTACGCACGCGCCTGGACGATTTTTTCGACGTTGGTTTCGGCAAGACCACGGGCATCGACACGGCCCTGGAGATCACCAAGATCTATGCCGGATCGGCCGCGGCCGATCCGGACAAGATCCCGGATCTTTTTCTGCGCCTGGTGCAGCTTTTCGAGCCGCGCCTGGACGTGCGGAAGTGAGGCGAATTGACAGCCTGGGGGAACTCGGCCATGAACCCAGCTTTACAAGCATTCCCGCGAGGATGGCATGAGTTTCAGCGTCAAGGATATTCTGCGTCTGCAGGTCGCCCCGGCCCTGGGCTGCACCGAACCCGTGGCCGTGGCCCTGGCCGCGGCGAGCGCGTCGGCGATTCTGCCGGGACGGCCCGAGCGCCTCGACCTCTGGGTCGATCCGAACATCTACAAGAACGGCCTCGCGGTCATCATCCCCGGCACAGGCGGGCTTTGCGGTCTGGATCTGGCCGGTGCCCTGGGCCTTTTTGGCGGTAATCCGGCCCTGGGTCTGGAAGTGCTCGATCCCCTGGACGAAGAGGCCGTGGCCTCGGCCCGTCTCATGGTCCGTGATGGGGGAGTGACCCTCAACCTGTTGCATGAGCAGCGGGGGCTTTTCATCCGCGCCGAAGTTTTCGACGGAACCCATCTGGCCGAGGCTGTCATCCGCGACCGGCACGATAATGTGGTCAGCCTGCGCCTGGACGGGGCGCCCCTGCCCCTGCATCGCTCCATCGCCGGACCGGCCGCCCCGGGTGACGCGTCTGGTCTGGAAGAGTGGATCAAGACCCTGACCCTGGCCGATCTGATCCGCCTGCTCGACGATCTGGACGGTGACGATCGCGAATTTCTGATGGAAGGGGTGCACACCAACCTCCGCCTGGCCGAATACGGGCTCAAGCACGGGTCGGGTCTGGGCATCGGCAAGGCCCTGGATCGTCTGGTCCGTCAGAAGCTTCTTGGCCGCGATATGATCCTGGCCGCGCGGATTCTGACCTCGGCCGCGTCCGATGCGCGCATGGGCGGGGTCAAGCTGCCGGCCATGAGTTCGGCGGGCAGTGGCAACCACGGCCTGACCGCCATTCTGCCCATCTGGGCCATTCGTGATTTTATTGTCTGCGATGAAAAGGCCGTGCTCGAGGCCATCGCCCTGAGCCATCTGGTCACGGCCTACGTCAAGGCCCATACCGGTCGCCTTTCGGCCATCTGCGGCTGCTCCGTGGCCGCCGGTGCCGGGGCCAGCGCCGGCGTCGCCTACCTGCTGGGCGGCAACCTGACCCACGTGGCCGGAGCCATCAAGAACATCATCGAGGACCTTGCCGGGGTCATCTGCGACGGAGCCAAAGCCGGCTGCTCCCTGAAACTGGCCACGGCCGCGGGCACGGCCGTGCAGTCCGCCCTTTTTTCCCTGCAGGGCATCAATGTCATGAGCACCGACGGCATCATCGGCTCCTCCCCCGAGCAGACCATGCAGAACATCGGCATGCTCTGCACCGAGGGCATGGTCGAGACCGACCGGACCATCCTGAAAATCATGCTGGAAAAGCGGTTTTCGGACTTCTGATCCCGAACCTTCCAGCGCTTCCAAGGAGAATACATCAATGAACATATGCATTGTCGGAACAGGCTATGTGGGGCTGGTTTCCGCGGCCTGTTTCGCCGAGATGGGCAACGCGGTGACCTGCGTGGATGTCAATCCCCTGGTCGTCGAGGGGCTGAAAAAGGGCGAGGTGCACATCTTCGAGCCGGGCCTGGAGGCCATGGTCCGCCGCAACGCCCAGGAAGGCCGCCTGACCTTTACCACGGATCTGGCCGAGGGCATGCGCGACAGCCTTTTCGTCTTCTGTTGCGTGGGCACACCCGAGGGCGAGGATGGAACGGCCGATCTGCGCTATGTGCATCAGGTCGCGCGGGACGTAGGGCGCCTCATGAGCGACTATGTCGTCATCGTCGACAAATCCACGGTGCCCGTGGGCACGGCCGACCAGGTCCGGGCCATCGTACAGGAAGAGTTGGACAGGCGCGGGGTGCGGGTCGAGTTCGACGTGGTCTCCAATCCGGAATTTCTGAAGGAAGGCGACGCGGTCAACGATTTCATGAAGCCGGACCGGGTGGTGGTCGGCACGGACAACGTGCGCACGGCCGAGCTGCTGAAGACCCTCTATGCCCCTTACGCCCGCAGCCGTGAGAAGATGATCGTCATGGGCGTGCGCAGCGCGGAAATGACCAAGTACGCGGCCAACTGCATGCTGGCGACCAAGATCTCCTTCATCAACGAGATCGCCAATATCTGCGAAAAGGTCGGGGCCGACGTGCGCGACGTGCGTCACGGCATCGGCGCGGATCACCGCATCGGCTACCAGTTCATCTATCCGGGCGTGGGCTACGGCGGGTCCTGCTTTCCCAAGGACGTAAAAGCGCTCATCGGCACGGCCAAGGGCGTGGGCTACGAGCCGCAGCTCCTTGCCGCCGTGGACGAGGTCAACGACCGGCAGAAGATCGTCATCGCCCGCAAGATCGAGGCGTATTTCGCCGAGCAGGGCGGGGTGGCCGGCAAGACCCTGGCCCTTTGGGGCCTGGCCTTCAAGGCCAATACCGACGACATGCGCGAGGCTCCGTCCCTGGAGCTGATCCGGCATCTGACGGATCTGGGCATGCGCATCCGGGCCTTTGACCCCGTGGCCGGAGAAAACGCGCGAGGCATTTTGGCCGGCAACGGTCTGGTCACGATCTGCGCGGACCAGTACGAGGCCCTGAGCGGTGCTTCGGCCCTGGCCGTGGTCACGGAATGGAACCAGTTCCGCAACCCGGATTTCAGCAAGATCAGGAAGTCCCTGACCGCACCTATCCTCTTTGACGGCCGCAACCTTTACTCGCCGGCCCTCATGGCCGCCGAGGGGTTCGCGTATTTTTGCGTGGGCCGCTAGGCTGTTTCCATCAGGATGAAGAGGGGCTGACACGGACGGGCACGGACGAACACGGACAGACACGGACACGCGGCCTGGACCAACATTTCCCCTGTCCGTGTCAGTCCGTGCCCGTCCGTGCCGTCCGTGCCCGTCCTCCAACCCCTTTCCTCAGTATCCCAGATCCTCACCCACCAGCACCACATGAATCCGGCCTTCGATGCGCTGCCCTTCGATGATGGACCAGGCGTTGCAAATCTTGTGGGCGCTCTGGCAGCGGTGACAACGTCCGTCGACGGTACAGGGGGGCTCGTGGGCCGGGTTGGCGGCGTGGAGGCGCAGGTTGTTCATGGGCGCGGCGAAATCGCGCACGCGTTCCACGGCCACGTCCAGGTTGCTGACGATCTTGTTCATGCCCACCACCAGAACAACCTTTCTGGGGCCAAAGATCATGGCCGCGACACGGTTGCCCGTGCCATCGAGGTTGACCAGCCGGCCGTCCAGAGTCACGGCGTTGCAGCTGCCCAGCATGACGTCGGCGCTCATGCCCCGGCGACGACGTTCTTCCCCTTCTTCCGGAGTCAGGCCCACCTCGTAGGGGTTGATCAATTCGACTCCGGGCAGGGCCGCGATGTCTTCCCACAGCCCCAGGGTCCCGACGGATTCGGAGCCGCAACGGATGACGGAGCACGGCCCCTGGATCAGGGCCAGCACCTGCTGGCGGGCCTTTGCGGCGGTTTCGGCGTAGCTGCCGTGAAACCTGCGTTTCTTGAATTGCGCGAGAAGGCGGTCGGCGGTCATCCGCCGGAAAGTGCGCGTTGGTTTGTCCATGATGCCTCCCTGATGACGTCGTTCTAGAGTACCTCGGCCACGGCTCCGGGGATCTGATCCAGATCGTCGATGAGATGGAATCCGCTGTCGGCCATGGCCTGGAGCTTGACCCCGATGCCGCCGGCGCCCTTTTCCAGGATCGCTCCGGCGTGCCCCAGGCGTTTGCCCGGAGGGGCGGTGCGGCCCGCGATGAAGCCGAAGACCGGCAACTCGAATCCGCTGTCCCGTATGTAGGAGCCCAGCTCTTCTTCGGCCTGGCCTCCGATTTCGCCCAGGATGACCACGGCCCGGGTTTCGGGGTCGTGTCGCACCAGACGGCAGAGATCCGTGAAGGAAGTGCCGACAAAGGGGTCTCCACCGATACCCACGCACACGGACTGCCCGATGCCGGCCCGGGTCAGTCGGTCCACGCACTCATAGGTCAGGGTGCCGCTGCGCGAGAAGACCGCCACGGGTCCTGGGGAGAAGATGTCACCGGGCATGATTCCGATCTTGGTCCTGCCCGGCATGACCAGCCCAGGACAGTTGGGGCCGATGACCCTGGTGGGGCCGCCCTTGAGACGTTCCAGGGCCCGCAGCATGTCCAGCTGGGGGATGCCGTCGGTGATGCAGATCACCCAGGGTATCCCGGCGGCGGCCGCCTCCAGGACCGCGTCCGGGGCCATGGCTCCGGGCACGAAAATGATGGAGGCGTCGATGGCGGTGGCCTGGGCGGCCTCGCGGACCGTGTCGAACACGGGCACGCCCAGAACCTCTGTCCGGCCCTTGCCCGGCGTGACTCCGGCCACGACCTTCGATCCGTATTCCTGCATCAAGCGGCAGTGCAGCTGCCCCTGCTTGCCCGTCAGTCCCTGAACCAGGATGCGACAGTCGGCGGGCAGGGGAAAGGGTGTGCTTGTGGTGCGGGTTCGTGCCGGCAGCACGGGGGCCGTGGAGAAAACTCCGACGGGTTTGTGCGCGGTTGTGCGCATGGCCGGGGTTTTCAAGGCCTCCAGGGCCTGGCGCGCCGTCGAAAGGTCTGGACAAAGGGACAGGCCGGGCAGATCCGCCTGCCGCAGCAGGGCCAGCCCCTCGGCCGCGCCGTTGCCCGCAAAGCGGATCACGATGGGTTTGCGCGGCCCCTGGCCGTCCAAAGCTTCGAGCAGGGCCCGGGCAACCTTGTGGCAGGACAAGATGCCTCCGAAAATATTGATGAAAACCATCCCGACCTGGGTGTCGTCAAAAAGAATGTCCAGGGCCGTGCGCATGGCCGCGCTGTCGGCTCCTCCGCCCAGATCCAGGAAGTTGGCCGCCTCCAGTCCGCTGTAGTTCAGGATGTCCATGGTGGCCATGGCCAGGCCGGCCCCGTTGACCATCAGCCCGACAAAGCCGTTCAGCTTGTGGTAGCTGAGGCCCGCCTCGCGGGAACGGTTTTCCTCCGGACTCAGATGCGTGGCTTCGAAGAAGCGGTTCAGGGACGGGTCGATGCCGACCTGGTGTCCGTCGATTTCGACCTTGCCGTCCAGGGCCAGAAGATTTCCGTCCTCTGTGATGACCAACGGGTTGATCTCGGCCAGAAGCAGTCGATGCCTGAGACAGCAGTCGAAGATGCGGTTCAGCAGGGCTTGGAATGGGTTCCGCAGTTCCCTGGGCAATCCGAGATGGAAGCAGATGTTGCGGATCTGGAAGGGGGCGAGGCCGGCATCGGGTCGGGCGTATTCAAAGAGCAGGCTTTCCGATGCGCAGGATTCGATGTCCATTCCCCCATCGCGTCCAGCGGTGACGCAAAACGCGCGGTCCTGGCGGCTGAGGGACACGGACAGGTAAATTTCCCGCACGTACGCAGCCTTGGGCTCGATGCGCACCAGTCGCACCTGTTCGCCCTTGATGGTCAGGGAGAAAATTTTTTCCAACTCGGATTGGGCCTGCTCCCGGGTCTGGGCCATGCGGATCCCTCCGGCCTTGCCCCGGCCGCCGCTCAGAACCTGGGATTTGAGGACCCAGGGCAGGTCAAAGTCAGGCGAGGGTGTCTGGCCGGGGGCGACCAGAAGCCCCGTGGGCACAGGGATTCCAGCTTCCTGAAAGAGTTGTTTGCTGTTGTGTTCATTGAGCTTCATGGAGCCGTCCTCGCATCAACGGTTGTCAAACACCATCCCTTGGACTATCACCGCGACGAGACCCGGAAGCATCTTCGGCGATCGGTCGGTCCGGATTTTCTTGCCCATGAGGGGATGCTTACCCGGCCCGGGGCGAAAATCAAGGAATATTTCGGCAAACCATTGTTGTTGCTATTATAATTCAAAATTTATGCATAGATACAGAATTTTCATCACTATTTTATGCTTTTTTTCGTGCGTTACCTTTTGTGCGCCCGAAGTCCGGGCCAATCCCGTGTCCATCACCGATCTGGGAGTGGACAATGCCGACGGCCGTGTTTCCGTGGGATTTAGCATCGTGGTCAACGATGCGGCTCCATTTTTGGAGGCGGTGCAAAATGGCGGCGTTTACGAGGTGCTGTGCGCCGGCAAGCTGTACCATCGCCGGGCTGGATTCTGGGATGAGTTCCTGTCCGAGGCCAGCTATTCGTGTGAACTTTCCAGCAGGCCCATTGCCCGGGAATGTCTTGTACAGGACCAGCGGGGGACGCACATCATCGAGTTTTCCGAACTTCAAGGCGCCCTGAACAACTTTTGGTCCCGGCTGTCCCTGCCCATGGGCGACTGGAGCATGATCGAGCGCAACCAGGCCTATCGCGTCGTCCTGACCTTCAAGATCACCCGCACCAACATGCCCGGATGGGTCAGCAAACCACTTTTTTTCGTCAGCTGGGATCTGGTGCCAGAGACCGTCTACGTCCTGGACTTCGACTTCTGACCTCCAACCAGGCGCGGGTGCATGGATAAACCATCCCGATTCATCCCTGTGCAGGAGCGCACCGCCCAGGAGCGCCGCAAGCGGCAGCGGGAAATCACTCTGGCTTTTGTCGGCATCATTCTCATCGTTGTTCTGACCTGGATCGAACTGCGTCTTTTGGGTCTCAACTCCTACCTGTTTTTCGCTCTTTTCAATCTCAATCTGATCCTGCTCATCCTTGTTCTCTTTCTGGTCTTGCGCAACGTCATCAAGCTCATGATCGACCGGCGCAGGCGAGTGCTGGGTTCGGGCCTGAGGACACGGCTGGTGCTGGTCTTCGTGACCCTGTCCATGGTCCCCACCCTGGTCATGTTCATCCTGTCCGTCTGGTTTGTGCAGACTTCCGTGGACTACTGGTTCCAGGCCCAGGTCGAGTCGTCCATGGATCAGGCCCTGAGCGTGAGCCAGGACTTCTACGCGGCCGAAGAGAGCGACCTGGCGATCAAGGCCGAAGGGATTTTGTCCCAGTTGCGGGAGCGGCGGACGGGCGTGTCCGGCAAGGGCGTGGACGAGGTGCTGCGGCAGAAGGGGCGCGAGTACGGGCTGACCCTGGTCGGCGTGATTGATTCGGACAAGCGGGAGCTGAGCTGGACAGCCGCGCCTGTCTGGTCCGAGATCTGGCCCAAGGTCAGCGCCGAGCTGCCCTGGGCCGAACTGAAGCAGAATCCCAAATACTGGGCCACGCTTTGGGCGCACCGAAAAGCCGACGTGGTCGTCGGAGTCATGCCCGTGGACCAGACCGCATCTGCCTACCTGATCCTTGGCGCCGAGGTGGGACTGGGATTTTTGGATCGTCTGGATCAAATTGCCCAGGGCGTGGGGGAGTACAAGCAGCTGCGGGCCCTCAAATATCCCTTGAAGATGACGCTCTACATGGTTTTGGCTCTCATGACCATGCTGATATTTCTTGGCGCGACCTGGTTCGGATTCAGGTTGGCCCGCGAGATCAGCGCCCCGGTCCAGGCCCTGGCCGCCGGCACCCAGCGTATCGCGCGCGGGGATTTGTCCGTGCGACTCATGGACGAATCCCGCGACGAGTTGGGGCTGCTGGTTCAATCCTTCAACAGCATGGCCGAGGATTTGGAGCAGAGCAGGGCCAGCCTGACCCAGGCCAACCGCCAGCTCGAAGGACAGTTTCAGGCCCTTATCTCCAAGAATCACTACGTGCAGGCCATTCTGGACAATATCACGGCCGGTGTCGTCTCCCTTGACCGCAGTGGCCGGATCCAGACCATGAACCGGGCAGCCGAAGCCATATTGGGCCTGGAGGACGGAGCCCTGATCGGCGAGTCAGCCCTGGACCTGCTCGGTCCCGCCCATCGCGGCCTGGTCCAGGAGGTCAGCCACTTGCTGCAGGCCAGTCCCGGGTCCCAGTGGCAGCGGCGCCTTGACTTGGAAGTCGGGGGGGGGACGGTCAAGCTGCTCATCAATGCCGTGGCGCTCATGGACAGCGAGGGCGGAGACAGCGGCATCGTGGCCGTATTCGAGAATATTTCCGAGTTGGAGAAGATGCAGCGTCTGGACGCCTGGAAGGAAGTGGCTCGACGCATTGCCCACGAGATCAAGAATCCGCTGACTCCCATCAAGCTTTCGGCCGAACGGCTGGAGCGCAAGTTCGGGAGCCAGATCGTGGATCCGGTCTTTTCCCAGTGCACGGGGCTTATCGTCAAACAGGTCGAGCACCTGCAGGAGATGGTCCGTGAGTTTTCCGCCTTTGCCAAGCTGCCGGAAGTGGCCCTGGCTCCCGACCGCGTCGAACCCATATTGCGCGAGGCCATTTCCGTCTTTTCCGGCAGCCACAGTCTCATCCGCTGGACCATGCGGACCGAGGATGTCCCCCCGGTCATGCTGGACCGTGCGGCCATGGGCCGCGCCCTGTCCAATATTTTGTTGAATGCGGCGGAGGTCCTGGCCGGACAAGAGGATGGCCAGGTGGAGGCAGCCCTTTATGTGCGCAAGCGAAAAGGGCGGGTTTACATTGAAATCAGCGACAACGGCCCGGGCATCAAGCCCGAGGAGCAGGCGCGCATGTTCGAACCCTACTATTCGACCAAGCGCGGAGGCACTGGACTGGGCCTGTCCATCGTCAAATCCATTATCAGCGACCACCACGGACATATCCGGGTCAAACCCAACGAGCCGGCCGGGACCACCTTCATCATAGAACTGCCGGCCGCCCGCAGCGAGGCATGATGCACAACAGCGCATCCATTCTCATCATTGACGACGAAAAGGACATCAGGCTTTCCCTGCGCGGAATCTTCGAGGACGAGGGCTGGCAGGTGAGCGAGGCCGGATCCGGCAACGAAGGCCTTTCTCTGGCTTCGGACGGTGATTTCGATCTCATCTTTCTCGACATCTGGATGCCGGGCATGGACGGGATGGCCGTCCTGGCAGCCTTGCGGGACAAAGGCGTCGATACGCCGGTGATCATGATTTCCGGTCACGGCAACATCGAGACCGCTGTCACGGCACTCAAGACCGGCGCCTTCGATTTTATCGAGAAGCCCCTGTCCCTGGACAATACCCTGGTCACGGCTGGAAAGGCCCTCGAACTGTCCCGCCTGAAGCGCGAGAACCGGGAGTTGCGCTCCCGCATCCATTCCGACGGGCAGCCGGGCATCATCGGCATATCACCCGGCATCATCCGCCTGCGGGATCTCATCGCCCAGGTCGCCCCGACCGAGGCCTGGGTGCTTCTTACCGGGGAAAACGGCACGGGCAAGGAAGTCACGGCCCGGGCCATCCATCAGGCCAGCCGGCGGGCCGGTCAGGAGATGATCTGCGTGAATTGCGCGGCCATCCCCGAGGAACTGATCGAGTCCGAACTCTTCGGCCATGAGAAGGGGGCTTTCACCGGCGCGGACAAGGCCAAGAAAGGCAAGTTCGAACTCGCGGACAAGGGGACCCTTTTTCTGGATGAGATCGCGGACATGAGCCTCAAAACCCAGGCCAAGATCCTGCGCATCCTGCAAGAGCAGAAATTCGAGCGGGTTGGCGGAACCAAAACGTACAAGGTTGATGTGCGGGTCATAGCCGCCACGAACAAGGATCTCCAGCGTGAAATGGACGAGGGCAGATTCCGTCCGGATCTGTTTTACCGGCTGAATGTCTTTCCCTTGCACGTGCCTGCCCTGCGCGAGCGGCCCGAAGATATCCCTGAAATGATTGAGTTTTTTTCTAGTCGTATGGTCGTCGGGCAAAATCTCAAGCCCGTGCGCTTTGTCAGGGAGGCCATAGACGTGCTCAAACGCTACAGATGGCCGGGTAACGTGCGCGAGTTGAAGAACTGCGTGGAGCGGCTCTACATCCTCTACCAGGGACAGGAAATCAGCGCGGCCATGCTCCCGCCGGAATATCACGCCAGCGACGCCGCTGGAACTCTCGCCCTGGCCACCGGCGGGGTCACGGATTTCAAGGAGGCCCGCTCCCGCTTTGAAGAGGCTTTTCTGCGCCGGGAACTGGCCCGCGCCGACGGGAACATCGCCCGTCTGGCCGAGACCATCGGGCTGGAGCGCACCTATTTGTACCGTAAGCTCAAGACCTATGGCATTGGTGTGGACGAGGGGCGGCAGCGTGACGCCGCCGGGAGGCAGTCCTGAACCGGAAGAGGTCCGGACTGTCTAAATTCCCAACCTGGAGCGGCGGTATCTGAAGGTGTCCCGGGAGACGTTCAGAAGGCGCGCTGCCTGGGATTCGTTGCCGCCGGCCAAATCCAGGGCCTGGATATAGTAGTGGCGTTCCTGGTCCGCGAGGAGGGTTGGCAGATCCACGCCTTCCGGACTCAGGGCCTGGCATTGCGGTGCGCTCTCGGGCCGGCATGCCGAAAAAAGCCCCAGGTCGCAGGCGTCCAGTTCCGGTCCGGGCGACATGAGCGCCGCCCGCTCCATGATGTTGCGCAACTCGCGCACATTCCCGCTCCAGGCATGGGTCACGAGGGCCTGGCGGGCCATCTCGGTCAGCCCGCTGAATGTCTTGCCGAACTTTTCCCCGAATTGATGCAAAAAGAGCCTGGCCAGGGGCAGGATGTCCTCTTTGCGGCTGGCCAGGGACGGGACGCGGATGCGGACCACGGCCAGACGGTAGAAGAGATCCTGCCGGAACGTGCCCTGCCGGACCATGTCTTCCAGATCGCGGTTGGTGGCGGCCAGAACCCGGGTGCGCACCGTGCGTCTGGTCGTCGAGCCCAGGGCGTAGAACTCGCCGTCCTGCAGGAATCTGAGCAGCTTGGCTTGGGCGCTGGGAGGCAGTTCCCCGATTTCGTCCAAAAAGAGGGTTCCGCCGGCCGCTTCTTCCACCAGCCCGGACTTGCCTTTCCTTCCCGCTCCGCTGAAGGCGCCCGGCGCGTACCCGAACAGCTCGCTCTCGAGCAGTTCGCCGGGCATGGCCGCGCAGTTGACCGTGACCAGGGGGCCGCGGAAATTGGGGCTGCGATGGTGGATGGCGCTGGCGATGAGCTCCTTGCCCGTGCCCGTGTCCCCCTCGATCAGGACCGGCGTGTCCGGACTGACCGCGACCTTGGCCACGATCTGGACCACATCGGACAGGGCCTCGCTTTCGGCCACGAAAAAGGGAGTCTGTTCGCGCAGGGCCTTGTCCTGCAACAGGCGTATCTCCTTGCCCAGACGGATGGAGCTGCCGGCCCGCTCCAGGCAGAGCTTCAGGGCGTCCATGCGCAGAGGTTTGACCAGATAGTCGAAGGCGCCGCGTTTCAGAGCCGAAATGACCGTGTCCAGATCCTCGAAGGCCGTGATCATGATCACGGCGACGTGGGGCACCTGTCGGCGGATGCCGTCCAGCACGTCCAGTCCGCTCACGTCGGGCAAGCCGATGTCCAGCAGAACCAGGTCCGGGGCCAGTTCGGTCAGGCGCTCGAGGGCCTCCTTGCCCGTGGCGCAGACGCTGATGGAATACTGGCGGCCCAGGGCCATGGACAGGCTGTCGCGAATGGACTCCTCGTCGTCGACGATCAAGAGGGAATAGTTCATGGGGTCTCCCTTGTTGCAACCGGAAATTCCAGCCTGAATGCCGCTCCGCCCAGGGGGCTGTCCTCCACCGCTATGGTGCCGTGATGATCGGCCACGATGCGCTGCACAATGGACAGTCCGATGCCCGTGCCGTCGGAGGCCGTGGTGTAGAAGGGATCGAAGATGCGTTCGCGGTCCTGGAGGGCGATGCCCTCTCCGCTGTCGTCCACTGTCAGGACGACCCGCTCTTCGGCCGTGAAAAGGGTTATCGTGATGCGTTTGTCCGTGTTGCCGTGACGCACGGCCCGGGATGCGTTGTCCACGATGTTGATGACTGCCTGCTCCAACTGCATGCGGTCGCCCAGGATGGGCGGGACCGGATCCAGGCGCGTCTCCACGGCCACGCCTTCCTTGCGCAGGGTGGGCGTCATGAGGCCCAGGGCCTCCTGCACCGGAGCCGTGAGGTCCAGTCTTTCCAGCCGTGGCGTGCCGGGTTTGGAAAAATCGAGCACCCGGCGGATGACGGACTCCATTTTGCCAGCGGCTTTGCGGATTTTCACGATGGTGAGGCGCAGCACTCCCACGGGTTCGCTTTCGGGCAGTTCGGCGCAGATCTCGTCCATGGCGTAGAGGTAGCCGTGGATGCCTGTCAGGGGATTGCGGATTTCGTGGGCGATGCCCGCGGCCATGCGGCCCAGGGAGTTGATTTTGTCCAGCAGCATGATCTGGCGGGCCATGCGCCGGGCGCCGGTCACATCGGACATGAAGACCGCGATGCGCGTGACCTGGCCGCTGTCATCGAAGACCGGATAGAGGTGCAGATCCAGATCCCGGTCCTGATCGTACTCGGTGATGGAGCGGGCCTCGCCGGAGGAGAAAACCGCATTCACGGCTTGGCGCAGCCGTCGGGCCTGATCGCCGTGCACCAGGGCGTAGAGGGACAGGCCAAACAGAGATTCACGGTTTTTGCCCAGGCGCGAAGCCCCGGTCTCGTTGATGTCGAGGATGATGCCTTCCTGATCCATGAGCAAGAGGGTTTCGGTGGGGGCATTGATGAGCGCGCGGGCCTTGGCCTCGCGGTCGCGGATGTGGGCCTCGGCCTGGCGGCGCTGTTCGATTTCGAAGCGCAGATCGCCGGTGCGGCGATCAACCTCGATTTCGAGCATGGCGCGGGCCTTGCGCAGGTCGCCCTCGGCCCGGATGCGCTCGTGCACCTCGCGTTCCAGTTCGTCGTTGGCCGAACGCAGATGTTCGGTTCGGGCTCGGACCGCCTCTTCCAGTTGTTCCTTGTGACGGCTCAGAACGGCCTGGGCCTCCTGGCGTCGTCGGATGGAACTGAGGAGCATGGCCAGGGCCGCCAGGAGTACCGCCATCGCGACCGTGGCGATCCAGATGTAGCGCTTGTCGATCTGGTAGAAGCGAGGCGGCTGGTTCAGGATCAGGCTGTCCGCCGGCAGAGTGCGGGGATCGAGCCCGAAGCGCTCCAGCTGGTCATGGTCGAAGATGTAGCGGGAGGGGGTGTCCAGGTGGACAGGAATAAAGTCCGGATCCTCGCCGTGCAGGACGCGCAGGGCCAGACGCGCGGTCCGCTCGCCTTCCGCCCGTCCCTGGACCATTTTGCCTCCCACGCAGCCCGTGCCCATCTCGAAATCCCAGAATCCGTAAATGGGCACACGGGCATGGGTCGAAAGAAAGTGATTCTTGTCCCGATAATCGACCAGGACGCCCTCCTCGTTGCGCATGACCCCGTGGACGAGGATGACCTGGCCAGGTCCCAGGTCGGCCAGGCGGGCGCGCAACTCCTGGGCGCTCAGGTTGTTCCAGTAGGTGAAGCGGATGGCGGTGAAATCGCGTTCCAGGAGGCGCAAGCTCTGGTCCGTGAGCCGGTCGGTCACGGCCTGGTCCGCGCCGATGATCACGAACTCGTGGGTGCTTGGGTGCAGGGACAGGACCGTGCGCATGGTTTCGGCGAAGGCGGGATTTTCGGCCAGGCCGGTCACGTCGTGTTGTCCGCGCAACTGGTCGGGACGGAAATCGTTCACACCGCAGAAGACCACCGGGGCTCCGCGAAAGATGTCCTCGCGGTGGTCCAGGACAAAGTCCAGCGCATCGTTGTCCGTGGCGATGATCAGGTTGAAGACGCTGTCGGCGAGCTTGTGCCGCAGGACCGCGGCCTGCAGGGACAGATAGGACGTGTCGGTGTTGCGTTTGGTGTCCAGGTATTCGATCCACAGCAGGGCCTGGGGCATTTCGACCTGGAAGGTGTCGCGGATGCCCATGTTGACGGTGTCGGTCCAGGACAGCCCGGGGTGGTAGGAATGCAGGACAAGTATGCTCGGCGGGGCGGCGAGAGCTGCCGTTGGCTGCGCAAGGAGCACAAGGAGGAGGATGACTCGGATCATGTGCCACGTGTATGCCCAATTGCCGAGGTCTTCAAGCCTGCTGGGCGATGGCCTTGACAGGGGGGGGCGTTGGGAATAACGGTCTGTGTTTCCTTGCTCACCCAAAGACCGCGGGTGGGCTATCACCCACAAGGAGGATTTGTTAATGAAGACCAGGTACGAGGAACTGCTCCTGCTCAGCCCGGAGCTGGGCGTGGAAGAATGTCGTGAAATCGTGAATAATCTGAGCGCCATTGTCGAGCGCGAGGGCGGAGCCGTCCTCAAGATCGACGACTGGGGCGTCAAGGATACCGCCTATCCGGTGCGCAAGTTCAACCGCGGCCGCTACGTCCGCATGGAGATGGAAATGCCGGGCAAGGCCGTGGCCGAACTGGAGCGCAACGTCCGCATCGCCGATGGCGTGTTCAAGTTCATCACCGTCAAGCTTGCCGACACCGTCGCCCCAACCACCGAGGAGGCCTAGAAATGTCTTTTAAGAAAAAGTTCGCACCCCGGAGAAAGTACTGCCGTTTCTGCGAGAACCCGGACATTCCACTTGATTATAAACACCCCGAGATCCTTAAGGATTTCGTGACCGATCGTGGCAAGATCATCGCCAGCCGCATCACGGGCTCCTGCGCCAAGCACCAGCGGGCCATCACCCGCGAGGTCAAGCGTGCCCGCCAGATGGCGTTGATGTTCTACACAGCCACCCACAGCACCGACGTGCTCAAAAAGTCTAGAATCTAGGAGATCGGTCATGAAGGTCATTTTGCGAGCAGACGTGGACAATCTGGGTCGGCTGGGCGACATTGTCGCGGTCCGGCCCGGTTATGGCAGAAACTATTTGTTGCCCCAGGGTTTGGCCTCTCTTGCCACCCCCGGCAATTTGAAGGTCTTCGATCAGGAACGCCGTAAGTTGCAGGCCAAAAGCGACGCCGTCAAGGCCGAGGCTTCGAGCTTGGCCAGCAAGATCGAAGCCGCCAAGGTCGTGATCGAAGTGCGTGTGGGTGACGGCGACAAGCTTTACGGCTCCGTCACCTCCTCCCAGATCGCCGCGATCCTGGCCGACAAGGGCGTGGACCTGGATCGCCGCAAGATCCAGCTCGAAGACGGCATCCGCTCCCTGGGCGAATACACCGTCGACGTGAAACTGCATCCCGAGGTCGTGGCCAAGCTGAACGTCAAGGTTGTCAAGCACGGCCAGGTGGATCAGGTCACGGAAACGGTGCCACAGGCCAATGCAACCGAAGAAACAGCCGAATAATTCCGGCCAGCGCCTCGGAACTCGAATCCAACCGGAAGAGGCCTTGCAGAAGGCCTCTTCTGATTTGTTGCGCAAGACGCCCCCGCACAACATAGAAGCCGAACAGGCCGTGTTGGGCGGGGTTTTTTTGCGCAACGACATTTTTCACACCCTCGTCGACACCATTAACGACGAGGATTTCTATTCTCCTGTCCATCGCATCATCTATCAAGCCTTCCAGGAACTGTACCGTCGCCGCGAGCCCGTGGACCTGGTCACCGTGGCCGAATATCTGCAGGGCCGGGGCCAGATCGACGTGGTCGGCGGCACGGTCTATCTGGCCTCCCTGGCCGAGTCCGTGGCCTCGGCCGCCAACGCCGTCTTCCATGCCCAGATCGTGCGCGAGAAGTCCGTGCGCCGCAGACTGATCCAGACCTCGTCCGAAATCCTGACCAACTGCTTCGAGGCTGGCGAAGGAACCGAGGCATTGCTTGATCAGGCCGAGCAGCAGATCTTCGCCATTGCCGAGTCCAAGGGCAAGCCGGTTTTCATGAGCAGCAAGGATCTGGTCCAGCGCGTCTTCGAGCAGCTTGAAACGCGGGCCGGGCAGGGCGAACTGGTCACGGGCGTACCGACTGGCTACACGGATTTCGACCGCATGACCGCCGGGCTGCAGAAGTCCGACCTGGTCATCCTCGCGGCCCGTCCGTCCATGGGCAAGACTGCCCTGGCCCTGAACATGGGCATGCGTGCGGCCATCCGCCATGACATCCCCGTGGCGGTCTTTTCCCTGGAAATGTCCATGGATCAGCTCATGATGCGCTTGCTTGGCTGCCATGGGCGGGTCGATCTGAGCCGGCTGCGCAGCGGCTACCTGAACGACGAGGACTGGAGCAAGCTCTACCAGGCCGCGGACGACCTCTCCAAGGCCCCCATCTACATCGATGACACGCCGGCGCTCTCGACCATGGAGATCCGTGCCCGCTGCCGTCGCCTGAAGGCGGACAAGGGCGTGGGGCTCATCATCGTCGATTATTTGCAGCTCATGCGTTCCAGCCGCGCCAGCGACTCGCGCGAACAGGAGATTTCCGACATTTCGCGCAACTTGAAAGCCCTGGCCAAGGAGCTCGAGGTTCCGGTTCTGGCCTTGTCCCAGCTCAACCGCAAGGTCGAGGAGCGCTCGGACAAGCGGCCCATGATCTCGGATCTGCGCGAGTCCGGAGCCATCGAGCAGGACGCCGACGTCATCGTGTTCATCTATCGCGACGCGGCCTACAACAAGGCCGAGGACAACCCGAACAAGAATATCGCCGAGATCATCATCGGCAAGCAGCGCAACGGCCCTGTCGGGACCATGCGCCTGGCCTACTTCGGTCAGTACACCGTGTTCGACAACCTCACGGAGGTCGGACTGCCGTCGGAAGACGGCGGCGCGTACTGATCCTTTCAGCCGACCCTCAACGCCACAAGCGGGTGCAGCCATGAATGCCTATTGTCCGGAGGAATTTTTTTCGCGTGAAGAACTGACCCGGGTCCAGGATGTCCGTCTGGCCGCCACGGTCCAGCGCGCGGCCCGATCCGAGTTCTATTCCCGCCGTTTCGCGGAACTGGGCATCGATCCATCGGCCATAACCTCGGCCGCGGACATCTCACGCCTGCCCTTCACGACCAAGGACGACCTGCGCAGCGCCTATCCCGGGCGCATGCTGACCCGCCCCGTGGCGGACATGATCCGCCTGCACGCTTCCTCCGGCACCACGGGGGCCGCCACGGTCATCTATTATACCAGAAACGACGTTGATTCCTGGGCCGACCTCATGGCCCGCTGCATGTACATGGTCGGAGTGCGGCCCGAGGACACCTTTCAGAACATGTCCGGCTACGGACTTTTCACCGGCGGCCTGGGCATTCACTATGGAGCCGAGCGCCTGGGCTGCCTGACCATCCCGGCCGGAGCCGGCAATTCCAAACGTCAATTGAAGCTCCTGGAAGACTTCGACGTCTCGGTCATCCACATCATTCCCTCCTACGCCCTGCATCTTGGCACGGTGAAGGAGGAACTGGGCTACACTCCGGAACGGTTGAACGTGCGCGTGGCCCTCATTGGCGCCGAACCCCACACCGAAGCCATTCGCCGGCGGATCGAGGATGTCTGGGGTCTCAAGGCCTTCAATTCCTATGGCCTGTCCGAGATGAACGGCCCGGGCGTGGCCTTCGAATGCCTGGAGCAGTGCGGCATGCACATCTGGGAAGATGCGTACTTGCCGGAGATTCTCGATCCCGAGAGCGGTGAGCCCGTGGCCGAGGGCGAGGTGGGCGAACTGGTCATCACCACCCTGTGCCGCGAGGGCATGCCGCTCATCCGCTACCGCACCAAGGACCTGACCCGTTTTCTGCCCGGCGATTGCCCATGTGGCCGCACGCATCGCCGTCTGGACCGCATCACCGGCCGCTGCGACGACATGATCATACTCAAAGGGGTGAACATCTATCCCATGCAGGTCGAGCAGGTGCTCATGAGTATCCCGGAAGTGGGTCAGAACTATCTCATCGTTCTGGAACGGGAAGGGTATCTGGACCAGATGCGGGTCAAGGTCGAGATCAAGGAGGAGTTCTTTGTCGAGGATATGCGCGAGTTGAAGGGGCTGCAGAGCCGCATCAGTTCAAAGCTGCGCGATGAAATCCTGATCACGGCGCGCATTGACTTGGTGGAGGCCAATTCCCTGCCCAAATCCGAAGGAAAGGCCCAAAGGGTGCTCGATCTGAGGGCGTAGGGACGCGTGGTGCACGCGTCACGCGTTGCCTACTCGTACTGCGTGACGGCGCAGGACAGTCCCATTTTCTCGGCCCCGGCGCAGCGCTCCAGGGCGTCCTCGCGAGTACGCTCCAGGGCGATCTGAATTTCCACGCCATTGACGAGTTCATATTCGAAAGCGGTCACCTGTCCTTGCAGTCCCAGGGCCAGACTGGCTTGTCGCAGCTGTTCCGGATCCGTCAGGGGGCCTGCCGTGGCCACGTACGGCCTGAAAACAACGGGCGAACCGGCCAGCTGGTTCTCGTTGGCAAAAAACCCAGCCTGATCAAAGCTTTCAAATCGTCCCGTGAAAAGCATGAAGCGTTCAAGATCGTCCCGGTTCCAGAACAGGGGTTGTTTCAGATTCGTGAAACGGGGCAGGTGCAGGAGCAGGGACTCCATGGTCGGGTAGGAACCCAGCTGCAGGGAATAGGGGCCGTCCTTGGTCCGCTTGCGAAAGACGGTCTTGGCCACTTCCAGGGAAACCGGCGAGGCTGGGGCGATTTTGGCCGGGGGGACGCCTGTCTGTTCAGGCCCACTTGCCGCCCCGTGGAAGAAATTCGAGACGACACTCTTCACGCTCGTTCCAGGAGTCAGCCACAGGAAGAAGAGCACGAAGGCAATGATGATCGCCCCCATGCTCATGGCCAACAGGCCTGCAGCCCAGGGCGACGTCGCGGTGACCATCTTCTGGGTCGGCAATTCATCACCCAGGCCATCGCCTTCCCGGGACGCGCAATCAGGGTTCAAGGTTTCCGTGGCGTCGCAGGAATCCTGGGAACTCAAAGCCTTCAGGGCAAGGGTGATGGTCAGCATGCGCAGGATGCCAATCACGCCCGCGGCTCTTTTGACCAGGGTCTCGGGGTTGGTGATCATGTCCTGGGCCAGACCAGCCCCATCCAGCAGCGCGCGAACATAGGCCAGGGACTGTTCCCGAGTCAGCTTGGGAAGGTTCCAGATGGCACTGAGCAGGTTGTACATGGCCCTGTTTCCCGGCCGGGCCAGACGGTGCACGATCTCTCCGTTTCCGATGAGCACTACTTGCAACAGGTTATTTTGATTCTGCGCCAAGACGAACAGGCTGCTTATGAGGGCGAAATCGTCATCCGTGAGCAGGTGGGCATTGTCGATGAGCATGAGGACGCGCTGTTTTTCCCGCAACAGGCCGGAAAGGGATGGCTTCTCGTCGCCCTGAGGACGTATGGTCAGCATCTGCGCGATATTTTTTTCCGGAGACGCGACCAGGGTGATGGCGTGGATCCCTGCGGCGGCTTTGATGCGGTTCAGAAAGGCCGTCTTGCCGGATTTGGGAAATCCGATGACGCAGGACAGCAGACGTTTGTTTTCAATCTCGGCCAGGACAGATTGAAAGACATCCTGCAGTTGCGGCGTGTCGAAGTAATGCGTGCTGTCGGTGATGTGGTCAAAAGGAGAATCGTACATGGCCTGTCTTGTATGGGAATAAGTGTCCGCAGTCTCCGGATGCCTGTGATGCCGGAAGTCCTCCGTTTTGAAACTTAGGTGTTGGCGCACCTCTATGCAAGCTTTTTTTCAAATATACAACAAAGATGCATGCTTTGAGGGTTTAGGATGAGATTGTTCTCCGGTACGGCAGTTCTGGCCCTGCTCATGGCCATGCTTTTGTGGGGCAGTTCCTTTGTGGCGTTCAAGTACGCTGTCATGGTCTATGATCCTGTCGTTGTCGTATTTGCACGCATGGTGCTCTCGGCCCTCGTGTTTTTGTGTGTCCTGCCATTGTGGCGACCGCGGGCCGTGTCGCGCAAAGACCTGCCGCTCATGGGTTTCATGGCCCTGTGCGAACCCTGCCTGTATTTTCTGTTCGAAGGCCAGGCCCTGACCCTGACCTCGGCCTCCCAGGCCGGCATGGTCGCGGCCACCTTGCCCGTTCTGGTGGCAATTTGCGCGGGCATCTTCCTTGGCGAGCGCCTGGCTCCGCGCTCATGGGCCGGACTGGTTCTGGCCGTGGCCGGAGTGGCCTGGGTCAGCGTGTCGGGACACTCCACGGAAGCCGCACCGCGCCCTGTGACGGGAAATTTTCTGGAACTGTTGGCCATGCTGTGCGCGGCGGGCTATACGGTGAGCATGAAACGACTGTGCGACTCCTATTCGCCCTGGTTTTTGACCGCGGTGCAGGCTTTTGCGGGTTCGGTGTTCTTTTTTCCACTGCTCTTTATGCCCTCGACCGCATTGCCATCGACCATGCCCGTGGGGCCTACCCTGGCCGTGGTCTATCTGGGCGTGTGCATCAGTATCGGGGCCTATGGCTTGTATAATCTCGGCATCAGCAAGCTTCCCGCTTGGCAGGCCTCGGCTTTCATCAATCTGATCCCCGTCTTCTCCATTCTTCTTGGATGGATCTGTCTTGGGGAGCATATGAACCAGAACCAGCTTTTTGGCGTGGTGCTCGTATTTTGCGGCGTGCTCCTGAGCCAGTATCGGCCGCGAAAAGAGAACGCCCCTGCCCGCGGGATCGCGGACAAGGGCGTGTTCGAAGGCCAGGAGGAGAAACTCGCACCGCTTCTGGAAAGCGTGCCTGTTTCTGCGCGGAATCCACGTAAAAATAGGCGTCTTGTCTCCTAGAGAGGGTTCAGTCCGGAGCGCGCGGCGGACCGAAAATCCAGCTTCTCCTCGCTGATCCCGCCGTCCCGCTTCGCGATGGCGCGAACGCAGGGGATGTCACGCCCGCTTTTGGCCAATGCCTGGGCCACGATACGCGACAGTCCCGAGCAGCACGGAACCTCCATTTCCAGTATTGTCACCGACGCAATTCTGTTCTGAGCAAACACCTGGGTCAGGCGTTCCACGTATTCTGCCGCATTGTCGAACTTGGGACAGCCAAGCATGATGGTCCTGCCGGCCAGGAAACGGGAATGAAAATCCGGCGTGGCCACGGGACAGCAGTCCCCGGCTATGAGCAGGTTGGCGTCCTGCAGGAACGGCGCGTGGGGCGGAATGAGCCGGATCTGGATTGGCCAGTGGGACAGCGCCGATCCGACCTGTCCAGCCGGAACGTTGGCCTTGTCGCAGGGAGTCATCCGCATCATGCCGGCCGAGGGACAGCCTCCATGCGCGGGTTTGCGGGTCGAGACCTGGGCCGACGGGCAGCCTCCGTGCGCGGCGCCGTGGCCGTGGGCCTGGGGCGCGATCCCGCCCATGCGGCGCACATGCTCCATGGCCGCTTCCTCGTCGAAATCCTCGGCCTCGCGTTCGATGATCTTGAGCGCATCCTCGGGACAATGGCCAATGCAGGCCCCGAGCCCGTCACAAAACATGTCGCGCACGATTCTGGCCTTGCCGTCTACAATGGCCAGGGCCCCCTCGGCACATCCGGTCACGCACTGGCCGCAGCCTGTGCATTTTTCGTCGTCTATTTCAATGATTTTGCGTTTCATGGTACTCCTCCGCTGGTGTTTGGGTGAGTCCTGTCTATGGGCATCGGTGTTTGGCGACTTTGAGCCATGTCAAAAACATGCGCAAACATGTGGGCGGACTTGTGCCGCTGTGGCGGGAGGAGGCGCGGAGGGGATCAAGCGATGCTCGGCAAACCCGAATGCAACGAAAACGCCCGCGCGAACCCTTCTGGTCCGGCGGGCTATCGGTGGTATGTGGTTTTCAAGCTATGCTTCTGGCGTTGCGGGCGAAACTTTGGGTGCCGGCTTGACCGGGGTCTTGCGCGTGATGCGCTCCTGCAACTTTTGCGCAGCCAGGCGGGTTTCGCCGGCAGGGGCCAGGAAGAGCATTTCGCCCTTGGGCGTGAACCAATGCCAGCCCTCGGGCTTGGTCAGCAGGATGGCGCCCTTGCGCTCCAGGTATTCGAGGTCCCGGCCTTGCTCCACCGCGCTCTGCAACTGGATCTGTAGATTATCCGTCTCCAGTACGATGGACGCGGTGCGAAACAGTTCGAACGCGCCGTGGGAGATGTCCATGAGCAGGCCCTGGTCCGGGGTCTTTTTGGTGCTCAGGGCTTTTTCCAGTTCCAGAAGATCCTTCTTCAGGTCCTTGAGTTCAGCGATGGCCATGTCCCGGGCCATGTCTCCCTGTTCCTTGATGGTTTTGGCCAGTTGATTCTGAAGCGCCTTGCTCATTGTGCTCCTTCCTGCCGGTTTCTTTGTGGTGTTACATCACAGAATCTGCCCCAAAAACTCTTTGGTTCGCTCCAGGGTCGGCGCGGTGAAGAAATGCTCGGGAGCGCCTTCCTCCAGGATTTCACCCTTGTCCATGAACAGGACCCGATCGGCAACCTCCCGGGCAAATCCCATTTCGTGGGTGACCACGACCATGGTCATGCCTTCCCGGGCCAGGTTCTTCATGACGTCCAACACCTCGCCGACCATTTCCGGGTCCAGGGCCGAGGTGGGTTCGTCAAAGAGCATGATCTTGGGGTCCATGGCCAGAGAGCGGGCGATGGCCACACGCTGCTGCTGGCCCCCAGAAAGCTGGTCCGGCTTGGCAGCGAATTTTTCGGCGATGCCGACTTTTTCCAGCAGGGCCATGGCCTTGGCTTCGGCTTCGCTCCTCGACCTTCTGCGTACCGTCATCTGGGCCATGGTCAGGTTGTCCAGCACGGTCTTGTGAGGAAAAAGGTTGAAGGACTGGAAGACCATGCCGACTTCGGCCCGAATGGCGTTGATATCGCATTTGGGATCGAGAATGTCCACGCCATCGATGACAATCTGTCCGGAATCTGCGTACTCCAGGCGGTTCAGGCAGCGCAGGAAGGTCGATTTGCCCGAGCCCGAAGGGCCGATGATGACCACCACCTCGCCACATGCCACGGTGCAGGAGACGCGGTTCAAGGCTTGCAGCCGCTCCGGTGTGTAGAAAAATTTGTCGATATTCTTGACGTCGATAATGGGGGGAGTGAGCATGCTGATCACCTAGATGGCCTTGCGTTCGAGGTATTGCACGAACATGGACAGAGTGAAGGTCAGGATCAGGTACAGGATGGCGCACACGATCCAGATCTCGAAAGGTTGCAGGGACGAGGTGACCACTTCGCGAGAGGCCTTGGTCAGTTCCCGGATGGAAATGACTCCCAGCAGGGAGGAGTCCTTGACCAGACTGATGAACTGTCCGGCCAGGGGGGGGAGGATGCGCCGAAAGGCCTGCGGCAGGATGACCTTGCGCATGGCCTGGGGATAGTTCATGCCCAGGGAGCGGGCCGCTTCCATCTGGCCGCGGTGCACGGACTGGATGCCGGCGCGCACGATTTCGGCGGTGTAGGCGCCGGTGAAGATGGCCAGGGCCATGACGCCGAACCACAAGGGGGAAATTTGGCTGAAGCCGTTTAAGGTCAGCATGTTGTTGATGACCGTTCCGACCACAAAGTACCACAGGAAAATCTGAACCAGCAGGGGAGAGCCTCGGATCAGCTCGATGTAGGTGATGGCGCCCCAGCGCAGGGCCGGGTTGTCCGAGATGCGTGCCAGGCCAGTGAAAAGTCCGAGGATGATGCCGAAGATGATAGCCAGGGCGCTGACCTCCAGTGTCAGCCACAACCCTTCGACCAGGATGCCGGGCTTCCAGTGGGCGTAAGATCCCAGGGTGTCACCGGCGTAGACGTAATCGCCCTGGGCCAGGAGCAGGGCGGTCTTGGGGAAAAGATGGCTTTCCTCGCCGTCCTTCCCTTTGATGGCCACGCGCACGTCTTCCCCTGCGGGCTCAACAGTCGTGATGGTGCCTTCGATCTCGGCGCGGATGTCCACCTTCTCCTCATAGAGAAAGTATTGTGGAACCCGGTTCCATCTCCACGTGTATTCCACTTTCTTCGTGGCAAAGTAGAGCGTGGCCATGGAGCCAAAGAGCACCAGAAAGAACACGGCTCCCCAGAATTGATAGTAGAGTTTGGTTTTGGGCCGGTCGAGCCCTGTGTAGGTGGCCATTATCCGTCCTGCGGGTGATGAATCTCAAAAACGAGGGATCCGGCCATGCGCCGGATCCCTAGCTGTTTACTGGATGTCCTTGAGCCACTCCGTGCCCTTGATCCACTTGTCGTAGATGCGGTCGAAGCGGCCGTCGTTCTTGATCTGGGCCAGGAAGTTGTCGAGCCAGTTCAGGAAGTCCGGATCGCCCTTCTTCACGCCAAAACCCAGGGGCTCGTAGGTGAAGACCTGGTCCAGCAGGACAAGGTTCTTGCCGCCTTGCTGCGCCATGAAAACCGCGCAGAAGGGCAGGTCGTACACAAAGGCGTCTGCCTGGCCGTTGACCACTTCCATGGCTCCGTCGGCTTCCTTCTCGAAGCTTTTGTACTGGGCTTTGGAGATCATGCGCTTGGAGGCCTGCTCGCCCGTGGTGCCGATGCGCGAGGCGACGATGAACTTGGGATCGTTCAGATCCTTGTAGGACTTGATGGTTCCCTCATGCTTCTTGTTGAGCAGAATGGCCTGCCCGACCACGATGTAGGGGTCGGCGAAGTTGATCTGAAGGTTGCGTTCCTGGTTCACGGTCATGCCGGAGATGATGATGTCGAACTTGTCGGCCATCAGGGCCGGGATGATGCCGTCGTAGTCGGTGTTGACGATGTTCAGCTTGACGCCCATGGCCTTGGCCATTTCCTTGGCCATGTCCACGTCGAACCCGACGATCTCGCCCTTTTTGTCCGTCATCTCGAAGGGCATGTAGCCGGCATCGAGACCAACGCGCAATTCGCCGCGCTTCAAAATTTCGTTCAGGGTCGACTTCTGGGCCAGCTCGTGGTCGGCGGCCAACGCCGGCAGGGCCGCCAGGGCGGTCAGGAGCAGAGCCACGACAAATTTCGTCACAAAACGCATAATGCCTCCTTCAATGGTTACAATTCGTGACCAGGGTCAATATTTACCCTCGGTCAGGACCTCTTTGATGATCATCCGCACCTTGCAGCGTTCGCAGATCGGAATGTCCTCCTCGGGCAGGCAGACGATTCTGGCCTGTTTGCACTTGGGACAGGCAACCTCGATGAATTCACGTTTATAGCGGTTCTTGAACAGATCCATGTATTCGTCCTCGCGCGTATCCCGTACGTCGGGATGATCAGGAATTCAACATGACGGAGCTTCCAGACGCAGGGACAGGCAGGTCAGGCCCCCGTCCATTTTGCGGTATTCGCTGGTGTCCAACTCGATCACCGGCAGGTCAAAGGCTGACAGCAGGGCCCGGGTGGCGGGATAGCCGCTCGGGGTTACGAGGGTGTTGTTCACGAGCAGGGTGTTGGCCGCGTACTCCTCTCCGGCCGGGCATATGATGCGGCGAAAGTTCTGGATGGCCGGATGGTCGGCGAAATCCCTGGTAACCAGCATGGTGTTCTGGCCAATGAAATTGAGGCTCGATTTGAGGTGCAGCCCGGCCGCCACTTCGATGAAGGTGCTCTCGTATCCGTGGGCGGACAAAATATCGCCCAGCTGCCTGGCTCCATGGCCGTTGGTCCGGTCGGAGATGCCGATGAAGAAACGGTGCCCGACCTGCAGGATGTCGCCGCCGTCCAGAGTGCCCGGCGCTTCGATACGGGCCAGGGGACGGTAGGTGGACAGGGGGCCCATCATGGATTTGATTTCACCCTGGCGCGACGGGGCTCCGGGGCGGGCGATGACAGCCACCTCGCGGACAACAACGGCCGTGTCCTCCACGAAACAGGCGTCGGGGTAGCCCGACTCGGGGGGCAGAACAGTCACAGAAAGCCCCAGGGAACGCAGGAGGTCAACGTATCGCTTGTGCTGGTTCAAAGCCAAGTCCAGGTCCGGGGCGGCCTGGACCGACGTGGTCAGACCCTGGGGATAGTCCGGTCCAGGCAGACGGGTGATGGCGTGGGTGAACATGAGGCTCCTTGCTGCTTGTTGTTCGATCTCGAACTTCCAAGCAAGAAATATCTTCTTTGGCAAGTGTTATTGTTCGTCCGATATGCGGTTTTTCTGGGACAGAAGCTCGCTGCCCTCGTGATGGTAGCGGTCTGCCGCGTCAGCGCGCTGGATGCTTGTGTGGCCGAATTTGTTTTTGATGCGGTCCATGGTTTGGTCCAGTTCCCGGCCTCGGGCGTGGGCAGGGGTGGCCGCCAGAGGCAGTTCAGCCTGCATGGCCCGGAAGTTGGAGACGCCGGTGCCGACCAGACGCACTGGGCGGGGAAGTTTCTCCAGGGCCAGGAGGGTGCGCGCGGCATGATAGATCTCCGCGGTGGTATCCGTGGGGCGGGACAGGGTTTTGCTGCGGGTTATGGACGAAAAATCGTCGAATTTAATTTTGAGGGTCACGGTCAGTCCCTTTTTTCCGATGGCCCGCAGCTTCCTGCCGATGCGTTCGGCCTGGGCCAGAAGCCAGCGCGCGAGCAGTTCCCGGTCGACGGTATCCAGGTCCAGGGTATGCTCTGCGCTGCAGGACTTGGGATCGCATTCCGGGACCACGGGTGAACTGTCTATGCCCTGGGCCCGGTCATGCAGAAGCGCGCCACGCCTGCCCAGGGCATTGATCCAGAATTCTCGCGGCCGGGCCAGGATGTGCGGGACGGTGGTCGCGCCCAAGCAGAGCAGCTCCTTTTGCAGACGAGCGCCAACTCCGGGGATGCGGGCCAGGGGCAGATGCTCCAGGAACGCGGCCACGTCAGCGGGGTGAATGATGGTCAGACCGTCTGGCTTGTTCCAATCCGAGGCCACCTTGGCCAGAAATTTGTTCGGCGCGATGCCGATGGAACACGTCAGCCCGGTCCGGGCCAGGATCTTGGTTTTGAGTTGCGTGGCGATTTGCTCGGGGGGCCCCAGGAGGCGACCCGTTCCGCTCAAATCCGCATAGGCTTCGTCCACGGAGGCCTGTTCGACCACAGGACAGACCGCGCGCATGATTTCCATGATCATGTCCGAAACTTCGCGATAGCGGGCCATGCGGCCTGGCAGAAAAATGGCATGGGGACAAAGTCTTTTCGCCTGCACGATGGGCATGGCCGAACGGATTCCAAATTTTCTGGCCTCGTAGGACGCCGCCGAGGCGACACCGCGCAGGGATTGGCCGATGACCACGGGCTTGCCACGCAGGTCTGGATTGTCGGCTTGCTCCACGGAGGTGAAAAAAGCGTCCATGTCCAAATGTGCAATAATGAGTTGAAATTCGCGTGAATGAAGCGTATTTGCAGACATCGGTGGCATTGTCGGCTCCTGGCGGGCGCTGGTCAAGCCCGTACCCGGCCTTGAGAACTTTATGGCCAGAATTGCAGATTCTTTGACAGAATGCTGTAATGAAGGTAATCATTTGAATGCGGCTTCCCCGTGAGTCAGTCCAATTTTCAACGAAATATCAACGTAAAGGAGTGTAAGCATGAAATTGAACAAATTAGTTATGTTGAGCATGATCTGTGTCATGTTCGCAGCGACAGCGGCATTGGCTGCGGAAAATCTTGTCCCCAAGGTCGATAATTTCGAGTTCATGGTCGACCGTTCCGGTTCCATGGACGAAAAGTATGTCGGCACCAAGGAGACCAAGATCGTCCTGGCCAAGTCCATCATGGAACGCATCAACAAACTGATTCCTGAACTGGGTTACAAGGGCGGTCTGGTCACCGCGGCCAACTTCAATGAGCTCCTGGCTCCCGAAACCTACGCCGCTGCCAGCTACGGCGCCGCCATCGCCAAGATCCCGACTTTGATCGGCAACAACCACACTCCGCTCGGCGACGGTTTCACGGCCCTTGAGCCGAGATGGCAGGCCGCCTCTGGTCGCAACGCCATGATCCTTCTGTCCGATGGACGGGAAAATTCCGGCCCCGATGTCCTCAAAATCGCCGCGGCCCAGTCCGAGAAGTACGGCGTGTGTTTCCACACCATCAGCTTTGCCGACACCGTGAACGGGAACCAGGAACTGCTGGACAGTCTGTCCGCCCTGAAGTCCTGCGGCGTGGCGGTTTCCGCTGCCCAGTTGGCTGACGACGCTGCCCTGCAGAAGTTCGTCAAGGACGTTTTCTATGATGTGGCCGCCAGCGACCCGTGCGCCCTGGATGACGACGGCGACGGCGTGAACAACTGTATCGACAAGTGCCCTGACACGGTCAAGAGCCTGGCTGTTGACGCCGATGGCTGCCCCATTCCCGAGATCGTGACACTCAAAGTCAACTTCGACTTCGACAAGTCCGACATCAAGCCCCAGTACCATCAGGAATTGGCCGATTTCGCGGCCTACATGAAGCAGCAGCAGTCCTTCACCGTCGTTGAAATCGCCGGACATACCGATTCCAAGGGTTCCGACGAATACAACCAGAAACTGTCCGAGCGTCGTGCCAAGGCCGTTCGCGACTACCTGGTCAACAACCTGGGTATGGACGACAAGCTCTTCTCCGCTGTGGGCTATGGCGAGAGCAAGCCCGTCGCCACCAATGACACCGACGCAGGCCGCGCCGAAAACCGCCGCATGCAGGCCGAACTGAAGGGCGTCTTCAAGAAGAAGTAGTCCCTCTCCACAGACGCTCAAACACAAGGCGGTCCCATGCGGGGCCGCCTTTTCATTTGTCAGCAGCGCGAAAGGTGACTACGCAAAGCATGTCCCAGAGAGAATCAGGAATCGATCGGTGGCGCCGGATTTTTGGTTCGTTTTCGAAGCTCATACCAGGAAGGCCGCATGCAGGAACTTGTGGAAAGGGTTGATGCCTCCGACGCCGGCCAGCGTCTGGACGCCTTCTGGCAGGGCTGTCTGGACGGGGAGGGCGTGACCCGCAGTCGGATTCAGGCCTGGATCAAGGACGGGCGGGCGCGCATCAACGACCAGGTCTGCACCAAATCCGCCACGCGGATTCTGCCTGGGCAAACCCTGACTCTTGCTCCGGAGTTTCCGGATTCGGACCTGACCCCCAGCGACGGCCCCCTGCGTGTCCTCTTCTCCGACGAGAGCCTGGTGGTGCTCGACAAGGAGCCGGGCCTGACCGTGCATCCCGCGCCTTCGGTCTCCGGGCCGACCCTGGTGCACCGGGCTGCCCATCATTTTCCAGCGCTGCTGTCACAATCCGGTGAGCGTCCCGGGGTGGTCCACCGCCTGGACAAGGATACGTCGGGGCTCATGGTGCTGGCCCTGTCGGAAACGGCCCGGCTGGCCCTGGCCCAGGCCTTTGCCTCCCGCACCGTGCGCAAGGAGTATCTGGCCCTGGTGGCCGGCGTGCCACCCCTTTCGGGGTCCGTGACCTTGCCCTTGGGGCGGCATCCGACCATGAAGACCCGCATGGCCGTCGTGCCGCGCGGCGGGCGTGGGGCCGAAACCCGCTACACGCTGCTGTGGAGTTCACGGGACAAGAGCGCTTCCCTGGTCCGCGTGCGCATCCTGACCGGCCGCACCCATCAGATACGCGTGCACATGGCCGCCCTGGGTCATCCCCTTTTGGGCGACGCGCTCTATGCCGACGCTGCCACAGCGGCCCGCGCCCCGCGCCAGATGCTCCATTCCTGGCGGCTCGCGTTCATGCACCCCCTGTTGCAGGAAGAGATGTCCTTCCGCGTCTCGCCCCCGGATGATTTTTTGAAAGTTTTGGATGAACTTTGTCGCGAGCGGATTTGTGTCGGCCTGACCGGGGTTGCGGGCAGCGGCAAGTCCACCGTGGCCGCGGCAGTCGCGGAACTGGGCGTGCCGGTTTTCAGCGCCGACCGGGTCGTGGCCGAGTCCTATGCCTGGGGCGGTGAAGGCGCGACGGTGCTCCACCACCATTTCGCTTCCCGTTTCGCCAGCCCTGACGGCGGTGTGGACAAGAACCTGTTGCGCGTGGCCATGGAGGAGTCGCCGAGTCTGCGCCGAGAGGTGGAGCGGCTCATCCACCCGCTGGTTCGTCGCGCCCTGGCGGATTTCCGGATTCGTCAAGCCACTGAGGTCGTTTTGGCCGAAATTCCGCTTTTATGCGAGGCGGGGTTGGCGGGCGAGACCGATTTGGTGGCCGTTGTTTTCTGCCCGGACGGTTCGCGGCATGGGCGATTGGCCGGCCGGGGCTGGAGCCCGGGGCGCATCGCCCAGGTCGATGCCTGGCAATGGCCGCAGGATAAAAAGGTTTGTGCGGCGCAGTTGATCATCGACAACTCCGGGTCTCTTTCCGACTTGCACACGCGTGCCTGTTCCATGCTCCGGGTTGTGCGGGACATGGTCCGCACGAGGCACGAGCGGGCCATGGCGGCCATGCATGCCCTGTTCGAGCATCCCGACACCTTCGACGAAACGGACTGACCCATGTTCCCTTTGCGCGACAACGTCCCTTCCCAGCACAAGCCGGTCATGACCTGGCTGCTGCTGGGCTTGAATGTGCTTTTCTTTCTGGGCTCCATGGGGTTGGACCCGGTCCAGGAATTCAAAATCTTTCACATCCTCGGGGTCGTTCCGGCCCGCTACCTCCATCCCCAGTGGGCCATGTTGCAGGGTTATCCCGACGGGCTCTTTTTGCCTCTGTTCACGCACATGTTTCTGCATTCGGGCTGGCTGCACATCATCGCCAACATGTGGACCCTGTGGATCTTCGGCGACAACGTCGAGGACGTGATGGGCGCCTGGCGTTTCCTGCTCTTCTATGTGCTGTGCGGTCTGGGAGCCCTGCTCGTGCATGTGGTCACCAGTCCGGATTCCGCCGTGCCCGTGGTCGGCGCTTCCGGGGCCATCGCCGGAGTCATGGGGGCCTATTTCTTTCTCTATCCCCATGCCCGTGTGGTCACCTTCCTTCCCATTTTCATCATTCCCTTCGTGATCGAGATCCCGGCGGTTTTCTATCTTGGAGCCTGGTTCCTGACCCAGGTATTTTCCGGCATGTTCGCCCCGGCCGGTGGCGGTGGCGTGGCCTGGTGGGCACACATCGGCGGCTTCGTGGCCGGAATGCTGCTGCTGCGTTTTTTCCGCGACGACAGCCGCTGTTACTATTGTTATCGCTCAGAAACGTTCAAGGAGTGGAAATAGGCTGGCTGGACATTTGAACCTGCCTCCATTAAGCGCAATGCCTTGTCGCGACACGCTGGCAGCCTTTCACACCACCAAGGATGACATATGCTTCAGATCGAAAACCTCTATGTCAGTATCGGTGACAAGGAGGTCCTCAAGGGGATCAACCTGAACATCGATGAAGGGGAAACCTTTATCCTCTTCGGGCCCAATGGTTCCGGAAAAACCACGCTGCTCATGACTCTCATGGGTTTTGGCGGCTACACCGTGACCAGGGGCCGGATCGTCTTCAAAGGCGTTGACATCACCACAATGCCTACCTTCGAACGGGCGCGACTCGGCATCGGCATGTCCTTCCAGCGGCCGCCAACCATCCACGGCCTGAAGACGCGCCATCTGGTCTCCATGTGTGCCCGGGGTCGGGAAGTGGACGTGGACGCCATGGCCAAGACCGTCAATTTCGACGCGTTCCTGGACCGTGACATCAACGCGGGTTTTTCCGGTGGCGAGATCAAGCGCTCCGAACTCCTGCAACTCATGGCCCAGAATCCGAGCCTCATACTGTTCGACGAGCCCGAGTCCGGGGTGGATCTCGAGAACATGGTTCTCATCGGCAACACGGCCCGGGCCCTGCTGGACGGGGCCGCGGCTCCGAACTCCCAGACCTGCATGCGCGACCTGCGTCGCCGCAACAAGACCTCGGGCCTGATCATCACCCACACGGGCTACATCCTGGACTACGTCAACGCCGACCGCGGCCAGGTCATGTACAACGGAGTCCTGTGCTGCGACACCCGGCCGACCAGACCCCGTGACATCCTGGATCACATCAGCAAGTACGGCTACAAGGAGTGCATCAGATGTCTGAACTGAAAGCCGCGCTGGTGGATCTGAACTCCTACGCCTTTTCCGGCCGAAAAAGCGAGGAACTGTCCGACTTTTCTTCCTTGAGCGCGGAGAGCAAGCGCGAACTGCGCATGGTCGGCGTGGATGTGGATGCTGCCGGTGATCGGGCTGGCACCTTTTTGCAGTTCGATCATTCCACCGTGCACTGCACCTCCGCCCGCAAAGGCGTTGAAGTGCTGGGCATGCGCCGGGCCCTGGAAAAATACGACGGACTGCCCGATTACTTCTGGAAGGCCATGGACCCGGACAAGGACGACTTCACCCGCGCCGCGGCCCGCGAGGAACTGCACGGCGGCTATTTCATCCGTACCGAAAAAGGTGCCAAGGTGGCCGAGCCGGTCCAGACCTGCCTGCTCATCAAGGGCCAGAACGTGGGCCAGAACGTGCACAACATCGTGGTCGTGGAGGAGGACTCCGAGGTCCACATCATCACCGGCTGCGCCACCGCCCATGGGGTGACCTCGGCCCTGCACCTGGGCATCTCCGAGTTTTACATCAAGAAGGGCGGCAAGCTGACTTTCACCATGGTCCACAACTGGGGCGAGGAGGTCATGGTCCGGCCGCGCACCGTGGGCATTGTCGAGGAAGGCGGAGTGTTGCAGAACAATTACGTCCTGCTGAAGAAGGTCAGGTCCGTGCAGTCCTACCCGACCATCCATCTCAATGGCGAAGGGGCCGTGGCGCGCTTCAACTCCGTCATCGTCACGCCCACGGGCTCCCATGTGGATACGGGCAACCGCATCGTTCTGAACGCTCCCAACACGCGCGGCGAGATCATTTCCCGGACCATCACCACCGGCGGAACCATCATCGCCCGCGGCGAGATCATCGGCAACGCGGTTCCGGCTCGCGGGCACCTGGAATGCAAGGGGCTCATTCTCGGCGGCGGGCACATCCACGCCATCCCCGAATTGCAGGGTTGCCTGCCAGGGGTGGAGCTGTCCCACGAAGCGGCCGTGGGCAAGATCGCCCAGGAAGAGATCGAGTATCTCATGGCTCGCGGCCTGGACGAGGACGAAGCGACGTCGACCATCGTGCGCGGGTTCCTGAATGTCGAGATCATGGGGTTGCCCCGGGAGTTGCAGGAGTCCATCGATCAGACCATTGCTGAGCTCAATTCCGGAGATGCCATGTAGGCGGACGAGCTGGTCTGGATCTGCGTGAGCGCTCATCGATCCGCATCGATCATGAATTTTCATGCGGGATAACGACCCTCCGATTCCAGGAGGTCTTCATGAAATCTCAGTTTGCACCGAATCGTGCGCCGCGCTGGATGGCCACGTCCAGCTTTGGTGCAGAGTGTTCCCGGCAAGAGCCGATGCTGCCGCGTCCGGCTTTGGCTTCGAGCACGTTCCCATAACGGATAACAAAGTCCCGGCCATCTTCTGGCAGCGGGTACTCCTCAAGTCCCGTTCTTGCGGCGCTGCCGTTTACCTTTGCCGCGAAAGTTCCCTCCATTGGCCTCATGTTTTCCAAACGTCACGGCCGAGGATGCCCGCGACCACGGTCCATCTCCCCTTGGAGCTGCGGGCATGCGGTGCGGGGTCACCAGATTACGCTTGCCGGTTCAGAGAGTGAACCCGAGAGGCCCAGCGCAACGTGATTTACAAAAAAGTCATGTGTGCGATTGTTTCCTGGAGAGAGGGCACAAAAAAAGCCCACTTTCGTGGGCAAATTTTGTTACGTGGTGGAGCCGGGGAGAATCGAAGAAATAATTAACTATTGATAATAAAAGGAAAAAGTCAGAAAAAATAGCCGCCTTGGAGTCAAATCGTATACAAAAAATGCACTTTTTTGAAATAAAAAATGAATCGGCCAAAAAACCGCCGCTTGTGAAAAATGACGGATTATTCGGTTCTGCGTTTGAGAAATAAACTCCCGTCCCGACATATGCAAGCGCCACCTCCCAGCCAAATAAAAACCCCGCCCTCACATCGAGAGCGGGGTCCAGCCGTCCGCGTCTGGTCAATCGCGGTTGGCTTCCGAAAAGTAACCGGGCCTCACTGTGAAGCCCAGCCTGGCCCGTGCGGACGTGACTTCGCCGTGGCCGAAAATTAAAAAACCCGCCCCCGGGATACCCTAACCGGAGGCGGGCTCAAAACCCTTGTATTGCTCCAAGCGCCACGCAGATTTTGAATTGTCCCATGAGGAGTAGGACGTTCCCTGCGCCGCAACTACAGGCCAATGAAGCACGGCGCAGAAATTTCTAATCCACGACCACGGACGAGCCGACACCGTAGCGCAGGGCGCTGAGGATGTAGCTGGCCTGGGTCACGTTGTCGGCATGGCTCGCTGCGGTCTTCACGCAGATGCAGTCAAAGCCATTGGCGACGTCGAGGTCGCTGCCGTTGATCTCGAACGCAACGAGCTTGTGCTTCGTGGCCGCGCTCGTGGTGAACTCCACGTCATCGGTCTGCCGCACCCACTCGTCACTCGTGGCAGCGTCCGCCACCAAGTAAATGGGCACGTCCACGGCCAGGGCCTCGCTCTCGGCACGGTTCCAGAGTTCGCGGGCGTTGAGGTTCATGCTCATCGTGGGCCACCTTGCGGGAGCGAGTAGCCGCGCACAAAGTTTGCCGTCAGGGCCTCGGCAATCTGCTGGTCCGTCAAGTCACCACGGGCGGCCAGAATCAGCAGCGCTTCAAGCAGTTCTCCCTGGCTCACACCAACCATGGCGGCCTGGACTTTCAGCGCCTTGGCCGTGGCGGGCGTCACCCTGATGCCGTGAATTTTCTTTTCTTCCATTGTTGCCTCCGTGTTCGTGGCTACAAACTGAACTTGTCGAACAAGAAAAACCCCCTCGAACTCGTTCATAGGGTCCGAGAGGGCATTGATAGATTCCGTCTATGCAATCCATGGACTTTTATCCCTCAATTTTGGCCAGACAGAAAAAAGAGAGCCAACGACGGTCTCCGGGGCGAAGCCGTGAACTTTTGATGCCCCCCGGGCCGCACCACAGTGCCCGCCCTGCATCCTGACGGGCCGCGTCCTGCGCCCTGGCCGATGCCGTGGCCGTTGGGTCATGCTTCGCGCTCGGCCTCTCTGCGGGGCATTGGTGCAGCTTCATGACGGGTCACGCCGTACTCGCTCCGGAGAGAGTAAACGTAGTCCACCGACACGTCGAAACGCTCGGCAATTTCGCGGGGGCGAAGCTCGGGATTCGCCCGGATAGCCGCCAGGATCTTTTGCTTCTTCGGCTTGGTCGCGGGCCTCGGTGGATTGAGCCCGATGTCACGCCGGACGTAATGGGCGTATCGCGTAGTGCATCCGATCTCCCTGGCCACCTCGGAGAGACTCGCCCCGGCTTCGAGCATGGACGCAATGGCTTCCTTGATTGGCGGGCGATGGAGCGGGCCACGAGGGAGCATGACCTCCTCGCCAGGGTATTCCGCACACAGGGACTCGACGGCGCACCCGCTGATAATGCCATTCAGGGCGCACCTCTCGCTGCGCTTGGTGATGTAGCAGGCGCACCCGCCATGCTGCTTGCACAGGGTCAGGGCGTCCGCCTCGCCGATGATGTCAACGAGCTGCGGAAAGGAAAGGTAGGTCCGGGCCATGTGCTATACCTCCGGCGCTGCTTGCGCCTGGTTGAGTCGTTCCTTCATCTCGGCCAGCGCGGCCTTGAGCTTCGAGACCTCGGCCCACAACGTCCGCGTCCGTGCGTCGATCATGCTTTCGAGCCCGGCCACCTCGTCCTCGATGCGGTCCAGGCGCTCGGGGAGGGTCGGCGCGGTCATTGCGGAAGCCCCACGGTCTGCAGGCTTTGAGCGTATGCCGTGTAAAGCCCGGACCAGATTGCCGCGGGCCAAGTTCTCGGGATCTCCAGTCCATGCCAGCCCATGACCCTGAAGCCCTCTTTGCCGTGGCATTTCTCGACGCGCTCCAGCAGACCCCTTGCCTGGTCCGGGGTCAGCTCCGGGAAATACTCAACCTTTGGCGCCAGCGTCGGCCAGCAGTCACGGACGCCGGCAATGGCCAAGTTCAGGCGCTTCAGCTTTTGCGGCGTGAAGAACGGTTCAGCCACCACGACAAGCCACTTTCCAGCCCTGGCCAGGGTCCAGTCCTCAAAAGTCAGGATCTCGCGCAAATACTCGACAGCTGCCCATTGTTCGACGGCTTCGCGGTCTGCATCCACCGGCGCAACGTGCCAGCTCCAGGGGTCTTTCCGAAGTCGTTCGAGGATCTGGGGCTTGTGCTCCAGGACGATGGGCCTGAACTCTTCCACGACTTCAGGCGGCCCGATCAGTCGCACCTTGTCGGGAGAGGCAAGGCGGATCTGAACGCCACGCTCTTCAGCCTGACGAATAATCTCTTCAACATGGTCCATGATCACACCTCCATTTCCACGCGCTTCGGTTCAGCCGAACCAAGCGAACCCCGAACCACCCCTAAAGGGGTGTGGTTCGGTTCGGTTCGCCTACGGGGGGATTCGGCCGCCGAACCGGTTCGGTCTTGGTTCGGTTCGGTTCGCCCAGTTCGCTCTCGAATTGCCTCGGAAATGTTGTGCTCATGAATGTCCGCTCCGGGACCGTCAGGGCGCAGCATCCCGTCCACGTTTTCAAAGAGCCATCCGCTCCTTGTCAGGGCTCCCTTGGCCTTGTTGAACGCGGTCCGCTTGGCGTCCTGCGTTGGCGCCGTGCTGGTTGCGTAGAAGTAGGCACGCCAGTCTTCGAGGTGCAGGCCTGTGAAGTTCCCGGCCTGGTCCGCTTCGCCGTACTCCATGGCCGCTTGCTTGAAAGCCTCGAAGCAATTTGCTTCATTTTTCGTCATGGCCTTCTTGGCGGACCTCTTGGTCTTGTCGGCCTCGAAGTCTTGGACAACCACGCAGCTTGTCACTTGGTCGCCGTCCTCATCTTCAAAAAGGTCAACCTCGACACGCCGAAAATGCCGCGTCGTCCCGTCCGGGCCGTCTTTCACCTTGCGGACGGTCCATGAGAAAAGGGCGCTGTCGGTAGGGTCGGGGATGAGCTCCAGATTCATGTCCAGGCCGGCGAACATGGAGTAGTGCCCGCGCAGGCCCTTGGATGCGTCTTTGCCGGGGTGCGCGATGAAGCAGACAAAGCCCTTCACGGCCTCTTCGATGCGCTGGGCTCCAGCCAGGATCAGGCCGTAGTCCTTCGATGAGTTTTCTTCCATGCCAGGGGCCGCGCGGTTCAACGTGTCGATGTAGACCACGGCGCCCGGTTCAAGTTCGCGCTGCAGGACCGCGCAAAGGGCGGAAACGTCTTCATCACGTCGAACGTCGATTGGATCAGGGATGAGAATCACGTTGCCGGGGAACTTGCGTCCGTGGTGTTTTTCCCACGCCATGATTCGGAGCTTGAACCCGGCCTGACCTTCAAGGGCGACATAGGCCACGGGGCGCTTCTTAACCCTGAAGCCGAACCAGTCCCGGCCCTCGGCAATGCAAGCCGCCTGATCGATGGCCACGAACGTCTTGCCGACCATACTGGGGCCGTGTTCCGCGCCGACTCCGCGCCCTGGCATCACGAGCTTGATAATCCATTCCGGGTTCGGGAGGCCCATAAGGTCGTCACGTCGAAGGACGTTGAACCGATGTTGCGCCGCCCTAGCCGACTCGATGCAGGCTTTGACCGCCCCGATGCCGCGGGCAATGGCCAGGTCGTTGAAGTCGGTACCCGCGGCCGCCGTCCACCCCGGCCCGAAGTTCGGCACGGCCAAGAGCCCGCTGCAGGCCTGGGCGGCCTCCATGGCCTTCGGGTCCGGTTCGCCCGTGTCTTTCTTCAGATCTGCCAGCAGGACGATTTGCGCCGCCGGATACTGCGCCCGGATGGCCTGGGCCACCTTCGGCATGTTCGTGTTGCATGAGGTCATGAAGCCGGCGACGTTGCGCCCGGCAAGGGCATCCAGCGCACTGAGCACCGTGGCCGCGCCTTCGCCTACCAGCACCGTGTCCAGGGCTTGTTGCGGGGCACTGAGGCACCCGTGGGCGCCCGTCTTTGTCCCTGGCCCGGCAAGCGCCGCCTTGCGCCCGGACTCGTCTACCATTTCCACGGTGCAGGGTCCGGGCTCTCCGAAGCGTTCCAGGGGGATGGCCAGCACGCGCCCGGTCAGGGGTTCGCCGGCGGCGTTTGGTTGATAGCCAAGGATGCGCTGCAGCTCGGCCGCGCCGATTTCCAGCATGGCCGGGGTAGGGCGCACCCGCTTGCGTGTGAGGTAAGGATGATCTGGCCGCGCCGGTTGAGTCGCCGTGATGATGGCCGCGGACCACGCCCGCGCCTGGGCTTTGACGCGCTCGGCCTCTTCGGCGTTCTTCCTGGCCGCCTCTTCCCTGGAGCGCCGCCGGGCTTCGACTTCCTCGGGGGTCATTTCCCGCGCCGGCGTGTCGTCGCTCCATCCTGCATCCCGGGCCAGCTTGAAGAGCGTCCCTATTGTGATGCCGCGCCCCTGGCCGAAAGAGCGCCATGTCTCCAGCGCCGATGCCTCGCGATAATTTGAGCCGGTTCGGCTCCATTCGTCCCAGAGGGAAAAGCCTTCCTCGCCAAGCTCGTCTTGGATGGCCTGGCCGATGCGCACCCATGTATCCCGGTCGCAGTCCGGGTCCAGCACGGCCAGGGCGCTTTCAATCCGTGGGCGCTCGTCCATCTGCTTGGGCTTGGCCTGTCTGCCGCGGTGCGGATCATGATTCAAATCGATGGTCATGCTTCCACCCCCCGAGCCTGGGCCAGACGCTGCAGGCGGGTTGCTTCCGCCATTTCGGCGTCTGACTTCGCCAAGGACTCGGCCAGCTCGTCACGGATGCGTTCGAGTTCGGCCGCAAGCTCCCGGCTCTTGCGGGTATGCTCGGCCCATTTTTCAAGGTGCAGAAAGTAGGCTTCCTTGAGCAGGTCGGCCGGCTCAGGAATATCTTGACAGTCAAGGTAATTTACTTCATGGTTTTCAGGCGGAACAAGATCACCTCCGCACGCCACCTTGAAGCCCGGCCCGCCAGCCGGGTTTTTTATTTGCTGCTGCATATCCACCCCCTAGGCCCGACTTTCGGAGTCGAGACGTTCAATCAGGGCGTCAATTTCAGATGCACGCCACGCGGTTGTGCGCTCGCCTAATTTGATGCCCTTGGGGTAGCGGCCTTCTTTGACTCCACGCCACCATGAGCTTTTCGGAATCGGGATGATGGACAGCACCTGCGGGAGGCGCAAAAGGACGTCCTTGGTCAAGGACTCGGGAAGGGCAGGGGTAGGGGTCTCTTTCTGCTTGGCCTGGGTCGCGGTCTTCATCGTTCCACCTCGCGGAATGAAAAATGGTCGTCCGGGCCTGAATTGACCTCGAACGACCATTTGATGCTTTATGGAACGAATTGTTGATACGGAGTTTGTTTTCTAAAACAAACGCTTCTTCCTTTCCCGTGGCTTGGGGGCGGTCTTTTTAGGGTGAATCGGGAGCACTTCGGCCAAGCCGATGCACTTTTTTGTTTGGCTGTTGATCTTGTCCCAATCAATGTTCTCTCTGCTGCCCATAAAGCGGAACCGCGTCGAATCTGGCCAAGCCGAAAGAGCATTCTCGATTATCCGCTTGCCCTCCTCGGTGCCAACGCCATTCGTTACGAGGTCATACAACCAAAGGCCAAGGATACGGGACGCGTTAGATCCGATGTAATAACCTACGCCTGGCCTACTCCTAAATTCTCGTGCGCGGGCCTCATAGGTCACATATCCGCTTTCCGCTGGCCAATACGTATTTTTGCTTTTTATTTTCGCAATGATATTGTAAAGATCGTCGAAAATTACGCCGAAGTCTTTTGTGTAGTCAATTTTGACGCACAATGTCATATCGTCTTCATATTCTGGATTATTTTGTTTCTCAGTAATGTTTACGCAATTAGCGTCAAGTCCATCGGGAACATATGGTGGAAATTTCTGTTCCTTGCTTGTGTAGCTGTCAATTATTGATTCTATACTTGATTTTTTTCCTCTAAATGGGAACTTGGCGATACATTCACGAGAAGTCTTTCTGTAGAGAGAGGCAAGAGACTTCATTTCTTCGCTTAGGAAGTCAAACCATTCTATTTTATATGGCCCCCATAAAATTTTATATGGCCAATCAATATCTACATTATCAAAATAAAAATCTGCCGCGCTGCCAGAATGTTCGGCAAGGTCCACGATGTCGGCGAACCCTCCGGATATGATTTTCTCTCTCCAGGGGGCGGAAAGTCTGCGTGGGTACGTCTGGCCATTCTCAACAAAACATCTTTTTACCTGCTCTTCGGTCAGGGTGACAGCTTCGGACAATTCAAAAAACCTTACCCTTGCGTCAGATTTGATTTTTTGTAGATTGAGATATTCGGGATTTCTGGCTGTGTATTCCGCTCGCCAAAAAGCGTAGCTCTCCACCCAGCGTTTGAATTCTTTGGATTTATCTTCCAGATACTGTTCCGGGAGTCCGGGGCTTTTACCTAGGAGTTTCTTCTTCGCCATATCAACCGCCTGTCGTTGCGCCTGGAAGAAGATCCAGGGCCGGCGCTCAGGCAAGCGCTTTTCGGCATGGGTAGCTATTCCACGCCTAGGCCCTGGAAAGAATGGGCTACTTCAATTTGCAGATAGCGGTGTCCAGCCGGATGCGCAGGGCGTCCACGGTCGGGATGTACTGGTCCAGAACTTCCACGATGTCGGCGGCGGCCTGAGACTCGGACGAGTCGGCTTCTGCGGATTGTCGAATCATGCGCAACATGCCCATGATGCCAAAAAAGCCCTGGTGGATACTCCAGAGTTCAGTCTGAACGTCTGCTGCCTTCGCCGGGAGTTGGATTGCTGCTTCCATGACTATTCCCCCAGCCTGCATTCCAGACTACCCATGATCTCGAAAAGGTGGTCGGCCTCGCGGTTCAGCATGATGGCCACGGTCCCGCGCTCTTCCTTGTCGAAGGTCTCGAACTCCCACAGGGTCCGCCCGATCAATTTGATGCGGTTCACCGATTCAAGGAGCTGGTCCAGATCCGCCTGGTCACACTGCCGGCGGCTTTCCCGGTTGCTGTCGCAGTTCGCGCAGGAACGGTTCTCGATGTACCTTTCGGCCTTGCCTTCCGTGATGTCGTTCAATACTGCTGCGTTACCCATGATGAACCCCCTATGGTTCGTTGTGGTAGGCCCGGAGCCGGTGCGCCAACACCTTCCGGGCCGCTTTGCTTGAGCCCAGCCCCCTATGGTCAGGGCTCGGAAATATCGCCTTCCCTCGCGGACCTCTCACGGATCAACCGTTCGAGCATTTCGCTCTGCGTCACTGCGTAGCGCCTGCAAAGAACTTTCAGCATTTCCGCTGATTCTGGAGAGATCCACAGGTTCAGCCGGTGAAGGTCTTTTCTCCTCTCGCGGAGCCTTGATTGTCGTTCTGCGTTCGTCATGAGTTATCCGTTACTGCGTAACGCTTATTTCTGTCAACCATTATTTTCATCACGTCGAGGAAAAGCCTCGGCACCGTCCCGGATCTGGTCCAGAGCGTCCGCCCACCATTGCATCATCTGTCGGCGCTCGGCCAGGAAGTCCGCATGGAGGTATGCCGCCCGGACTTCGTTGCCCTCGGCATGGGCCAACTGTCTTTCGATGGCGTCACGGTGCCAGGCCGCTTCATTAAGAAAGGTGGATGCGATGCTGCGGAAGCCGTGGCCGGTCATCCGGCCTTTTTCGTAGCCCATGGCCCTGAGAGCCGCGTTCAGCGTGTTTTCGCTCATGGGCCTGGCCGACACGCGCCCGGGGAACAGGTAAGGGCCTGATCCGGTCAGGGGTTGCAGATCGTTCTGGATGATCTCCAGGGCCTGGCGGGAGAGGGGGACAATGTGCATACGCCTGGCCTTCATCTTCTCGGGCGGGATGCGCCATTCAGCCGACTTGAAGTTGAACTCGGTCCATTCCGCGTTGCGCAGTTCTCCAGGGCGGACGAAGACGTAGGGGAGCAGGCGCAGGGCGCACCGGACAATGTGGCTTCCCTGGTAGGCTTCGATGCTGCGCAAAAGCTCGCCTATCGCTTGAACTTCGAGGATGGCCGCATGGTTCTTGTGTACCACGGGCGTGAGGGCTCCGCGCAGGTCCGCCGCCACGTCCCGTTCACAGTAGCCACTCGCCACGCCGTAACGGAAGACCTGGCCACAGACGGAAAGGTCGCGGTGCGCCGTCTCTATGGTGCCTCGGGCCTCGATGCGTCGGATAACTTGGAGAAGGGCAGGAGGGGTAATTGAATTGATGGGCGCCTGGCCGATCCAGGGAAAGACGTTGGACTCTAGGCCGCGCATGATGCGGACGGCGTGGTTCTCGCTCCAGGCGGTAGACTTCTTCGCGTGCCATTCCCGGGCCACGGTCTCGAATGAGTCGGAGGCCTCCTCCGGTTGCGCACGCGGATGGATGCCTTGCACAACCAGTTTGTTGTACTCCAGGCATGTCTTGCGGGCGTCAGCCAGAGAAATTTCCGGGTAGGGGCCGATGGAGAGCATGATGGGTTTGCCCTTCATCAGTTTCCGATAGCGCCAGATTTTCGAGCCGCTTTTCTTCACGGCCAGATAGAGCCCGTCGCGGTCGGTCAGGAGGAGGTCTTTTTCCTTTGCCTTGACATTCTTGATCTTGGTGTCGGTCAGCGGCATCTTGTATACGCTCCGTGAGTCAGGGTGAATCCCGAGAGGGTCCGCCATTCATGACTTACGGGGAATATTTGCATACGCAAGCCGGTATGCGTGCCCCGTATACAGACGCCGTATACAGAAAGTTGTAAGATGTCGATAGACAGGAAAGACAAAAGGGACAACTTGAGACTATTCGCCTCTTCGTTATCCCTTGATTTTCTTGTCTTTTTCGATTCGTGAGACTTGATGAGAGTCTCTTCTGGTGGAGCCGGGGAGAATCGAACTCCCGTCCGAGAACGCTCCGCGCAAAGCTTCTACAGGTTTAGTTCAGGTTCTGTTTCTCGCTCCACGGTCCGCCCCTGAACGGGCCTCCGTGGCGCCAGCCCGGAAAGTGTCTCGCGATTGGTCATCCAGACAGTAACCTTTCGCCAGCCTGATGGGGTTTGCCACCCGGATACGGATTATCAGACATCCACCGCACGGATGTGACGACCTTGGTCGTCATGCAACAATCACCTATTACTAGGCGGCCATTGCGTAGTCATAATTGTCATTGGCAATTATGTGTGTGCTGGGTTTTAACGAGGACCTCCCAGCGCCTCGACCTGCGACTTTGGCCTCATCATCCCCGTCGAAACCAGGGCGGCCCCTCTCAAAGAACGTGGAATACAGTGTAAGGTTGATTCCGCAAAAGGCAAGAAAAAAGGAGCAGAGGGTGTCTGCTCCTTGATTTCGTGGTGCGCCCGGCATGATTCGAACATGCGACCTACTGATTCGTAGTCAGGCACTCTATCCAACTGAGCTACGGGCGCGTCGAGAAGTCGGTTTCTATGTGCATGTGCCCTTGCCGTCAAGAATATTTTTGACTCGGGTCCGATTTTTTTTCCTCTGCGCAAACAACCCCTTAAATCAACCGTCCCAAGGGACCGGATGCCCTTGACAAGGCGGGGGGAGTGTCCAGAATGTCTTTTTCCACGCACGCGCCCACGGCGCGCCAACCAAGGACATCACAATGCACGACATGCACGGGACGACCATCCTGGCCGTCAAGGACGACCAGGGCGTGGCCATGGCCGGGGACGGCCAGGTCACCCTGGGTCAGGCCATCGCCATCAAACATGGTGCGCGCAAGGTTCGCCGCCTCTATCGCGACCGCATCGTCTGCGGTTTTGCCGGGTCCACGGCCGACGCCTTTACCCTGTTCGAGAAATTCGAGGCCAAGCTGGAGGAATTCGGCGGCAATCTGGTCCGCGCCAGCGTTGAGCTGGCCAAGGAATGGCGTGGGGACAAGTATTTGCGCCGTCTGGAGGCCATGCTTCTGGTCGCCGACGCCGAAACCATCCTGATGCTCAGCGGCACAGGCGACGTCATCGAACCCGACGACGGAGTGGGTGCCATTGGATCGGGCGGGGCCTACGCCCTGTCCGCGGCCCGGGCCCTGCGCCGGCACACCGATCTGCCGGCCGAGGATATCGCGCGCAAGGCCATGGCCATCGCGGCCGAGGTTTGCGTTTTCACCAACGACCACATCGTCCTTGAAACCGTGACCAGGAACACCTGATGCAAACGTTGACTCCCCGAGAAATCGTGTCCGAACTGGACAAGTATATCGTCGGCCAGAACCAGGCCAAGCGCATGGTTGCCATCGCCCTCCGCAATCGCTGGCGCCGTCGTCAGCTCGACCCGGAACTGGCGGAGGAGATCGCGCCCAAAAACATTCTCATGATCGGTCCCACCGGAGTGGGCAAGACCGAAATCGCCCGCCGACTGGCCAAGCTGGCAGGTTCGCCCTTTATCAAGGTCGAGGCTACCAAGTTCACGGAGGTCGGGTATGTCGGTCGTGATGTGGAGTCCATCATCCGCGACCTGATGGAGATCGGCGTCAATCTGGTCCGCCAGGAGGAAGAGGCCAGCGTGCGGCTCAAGGCCGAGGCCACGGCCGAGGAACGCCTGCTGGACGTGCTGCTGCCGACCAAGCCCCTGGAGTCCGGCAGCGTCGAATACATCGGCCCCGAGCCGGCCACGTCCGATTCGACCCGCGAGAAGCTGCGTCAGCTCTGGCGGGCCGGCAAGCTCGACGACCGCATGGTCGAGGTCGAGGTCGATGCCGCGGGTTCCAATGTCCAGGTCATGAGCATTCCCGGCATGGAAGGCATGGAGATGCAGATGAAGGACATGTTCTCCAAAGTCTTTCCCCGGCGCAAGAAGACCAAGAAAGTGCGGGTCCGCAACGCTTATGAAATCCTCATTCAGTCCGAGTGCGAACGCCTCATCGACATGGACAAGGTTCATGAGACCGCCCGCGAACGGGTCGAGGAATCGGGCATCGTCTTCCTCGACGAGATCGACAAGATCTGCGGCGGCAGTCACGGGGGCAAGGCCGACGTGTCCCGCGAGGGCGTGCAGCGCGATTTGCTGCCCATCGTCGAGGGCTCAACCGTCAACACCAAGTACGGGATGGTCCGCACCGACCACATCCTTTTTGTTGCGGCCGGGGCCTTCCACATGTCCAAACCCTCGGATCTGGTGCCGGAACTGCAGGGCCGCTTTCCCCTGCGAGTGGAACTCTCGGCCCTGACCAAGGATGACTTCTATCGCATCCTGACCGAACCCAAAAACGCCTTGACCGTGCAGTACAAGGCCTTGCTGGGTACCGAGGGGGTGGACATCGCCTACACCGACGAGGCCCTGCAGGAGATCGCCCGCTTCGCCCAGAAGATCAACGAGGAGACGGAGAACATCGGGGCCCGGCGTCTGTACACCATCATGGAGAAGATCGTCTCTGAGCTGTCCTTCGATGCCCCGGACATGGAGGCGGCAGCGGTGACCATCGACCGCGCCTTCGTGGCCCAAGCCTTGCTCGACGTGCAGGAGAATCGGGACCTGACACGCTACATTCTCTAAGGCCACGTGACGACCGGCGAACAGGTCGGCGTGGGCACGGCTCCACTGCTCACGTTTTTCTTGAACTTTTATCGACCCATTGTCAGAATGTTCCGAGGCACTCCGCGTGATCCGCGCACACTCCAAGCCCGTGAGGGAACCACATGCCACATGAAGCCATGAAAGCTTCCATCCTTCTGGAAGCCTTGCCCTATATCCGTGAATTTTATGGTCAGACCATTGTCATCAAGTACGGCGGCAGCGCCATGAAGGACGAGTCCTTGCGCAAGAACTTCGCTCTGAGCGTCCAGCTTTTGCGCTATATCGGCGTCAACCCCGTCATCGTGCACGGCGGCGGACCCCAGATCGGGATCATGCTGAAGCAGCTGGGGATCCATTCCGAATTCCGTCAGGGTCTGCGCGTGACCGATGACGCGACCATGGACGTGGTGGAGATGGTCCTGGTCGGCAAGGTCAACAAGGACATCGTCAATCTCATCAACGTCCAGGGCGGCCGGGCCGTGGGCCTGTCCGGCAAGGACGGCCGGCTCATCCAGGCCCAGAAGTTGGAGATGGCCGTGGAGCGGGCCGACGCGCCGCCCGAGATCATCGACCTGGGCAAGGTCGGCGAGGTCGTGGCCGTGGACACCAAGCTCATCGACTCCCTGCAGGATGCCGGGTTCGTGCCCGTCATCGCTCCCGTGGGCGTGGACGAGGAGGGCAACACCTACAACATCAACGCAGATTCCGTGGCCAGTGCCGTGGCCGTCGCTGTTGGCGCCAAGAAGCTCATCCTGCTGACCGACGTACCGGGCGTCCTGGACCAGCAGGGCGAACTGATCTCCTCCATGACCCTGCACCAGGCCGTGCACGCCCTGGAACAGGGGGTGGTCACGGGCGGGATGATCCCCAAGATCAAGTGCTGCCTGGAGGCCGTGGATGGGGGCGTGGGCAAGGCCCACATCCTGGACGGCCGGGTGGAGAACGTCATCCTGCTGGAAATGTTCACCCAGGGCGGCGTAGGTTCGGAAATCACCAGCAAATAACCTGCGTATCAAGCCCGGCCTTCGTTTCAACTCAACGATGGTCGGGCTTTCTTGCGTCCGCCGTCGCAATGATTCCTGCTCCTGGATTTCGGTCCACCTTTCCTCTTGCCAAGGGCGTCCGCTCCCGGCAAAGCAGGACAATCCCAGTCCATTTTACATACATGCCGGCCATGCCGGGGCCAGGCCGCCGGACTGGGCATGGAACTGCACAGGAGGGCCCATGCGCGTTGTTCTCGTCCTGCTCATTCTCGCGTCCCTGGCCGGAGCCCTGGATAATTCCTGGCGCTCTCCGGTTCTCTTTGTCATTCCGGCCCTGGCCGCTGTCTGCTGGGTGCTTCTTGGCCGCCTGTCCCGTCTTGAGCGGCAGCTTGGGATGCTGGAGAAAATGTTTCGCGCCGCGCGAAACGATATCCGGGAACAAGGTTTCTCGTCCTCTGGGGAGGTGGCATCGCCCGCATCGGAGCCGGACCGCACAGTTCCACGCCCCGTCCCGGCTCCGCGCCAACCTCCCGGCGGCGTGCCCGAGGATTTCGTCTTCTCCGCAGCCGACGAGATCCCGATTGACCCGTTCCCCGCTCCGACGACGCCAGTTCCGTCAGGCATCCAGCGGCTCTGGAATCTGATCCGGGACTGGCTTACCGGTGGCAACCCTGTGGTCAAGGTCGGACTCATCGTCCTTTTCTTCGGCGTGTCTTTCCTGCTCAAGTACGCGGCCGAGCACAGTCTGCTGCCCGTGGAACTGCGCATGGCCGGAGCCGGTGCTCTCGGCATCGCCCTGCTGGTTCTCGGCTGGCGGTTGCGTGAGTCCAGGCCTGTCTACGCCCTGCTGGTCCAGGGCGGGGGAGTGGGCGTGCTGTACCTGACGATTTTCGCCGCCACCCGCTTTTTCGGCATGCTGTCCCCTCTTTGGGGACTTGGACTCATGAGTCTCATCGTCGTTTTTTCCGGGATTCTGGCCGTGTTGCAGAACGCCTCGGGTCTGGCCGTGTTCGGAGCCGCGGGCGGATTCCTGGCCCCGGTCCTGCTGTCCACGGGCCAGGGCAGCCACGTGCATCTCTTTGGCTACTACGCCCTTTTGAACATGGGCGTGCTTGGCATTGCCTGGCACCGCACCTGGCGCGTGCTGAATCTGTTGGGATTTGCCTGCACCTTCGGCATAGGGGCCGTGTGGGGCGCGCGGTATTACCGGCCGGAATATTTCAGCAGCGTCGAGCCGTTCCTGATTCTGTTCTTTACCACGTACGGAATCATTTCCGTGCTTTTCGCCCGGGCCACCCACGAAAACCAGCGCGTACGCCTGGACAGCGCCCTGGTCTTCGGTCTGCCCTTGGCCGCCTTTGGCCTGCAGATGGGTCTGGTCCGTGGCATGGACATGGGCGGGGCTTACAGCTGTCTTGTGTTGGCCCTGTGGTACGTGCTGTCGGCCAAATTGCTGCGGGACAAGGGTGCCGGGCTTGCCCTCTTGTCCGAAGCGCATCTGGCCCTGGGAGTGATCTTCGTGTCGCTGGCCGTGCCCATGGCCTTGAACGCGACCTGGACCGCTTCGACCTGGGCTCTGGAAGGGGCAGGCATGATCTGGCTCGGTCAGCGCCAGAACCGGCTCGTGACCAGGGCCTTCGGGATCATCCTGCAGGCGGGCGCGGCTCTGTCCCTGGCCCTCACCCTGTCCCACGTGGGTGTCAGCCTGGAACAGAGCCAGCTTCTGGCCGGAATCTTCCTGGCTCTGGGCGGCATCGTTTCCAGTTGGGCCTACTGGCCACCTCGCTCCGGTCTGCACGCATGGGAGGAGTCGGCTTCGCCGGCCTTCGGTGTCTGGGGGGCTCTGTGCTGGTACGGTATCTGGCTATCCTGGACAGCGGGCCAGCCCCACGGAGCCGCGCTGTTCGTGGCCGTGGTCACGGCCAGCCTGTTGGCCTGGCTCGTGTTGCAGCGCAGAACCACCTGGCCCATGCCCCGCTTTCTGGCCCAAGCCACCCCCGTCATTTTTTTTCTGTTCGCCGTGGGTAGTTTTGAACATCCTGGCGCGGGGTGGGGATGGCTGGCCTGGATTGTCGCCGTGAGCGTCCTTTTCGCGGTTTTTCATACCCTGGAAGGAGAGTGGGAGGATCTGCCACGCGGCTGGGCTCATACCTTTTGCGCCCTGCTGGTCATGGTGCTCATTCTGCGCGAGGCGGACGGGCACCTTGCCCGGCTTGTTCCTGATTGGCCCTGGGCCGATGCGGTCACGGCCGGAGTGGGGGTGCTCCTTTTGCTGACCGTGGTGCATGCCCCCCTGTCCTGGCCCCTTCGTCGGCATGCCCCGGCGTATCTGCGCGCCGGGGCGGCCTTGTCGCTGGTCTTGGCCCTGTGGTGGGCACAAGCCTGTCTGAGCGACGGCGATCCGCACCCGCTGCCGCACATTCCGGTGCTGAACCCCCTGGACCTGGTCCAGGCACTGGTCATTCTGGTTCTGGCCCAGTGGGCTCGCGCGGCGGTTCGCGCGAATCTGCACTGGGCTCGTGACTTCGAACGCGCCATGCCGGGTTTTCTGGCTGGGGCCGGATTTGTCTGGTTGAACCTGGTGGTGGCCCGCACCGTGCATTTTCACGCCGACGTGCCCTACACGCTCTGGTCCCTGTTCCATTCGGAGGTCTTGCAATCGGCCTTGGCCGTGTTTTGGTCATTGGCGGCTCTGGCGGCCATGCTCTTCGGCGGGCGGCAGGGACGCCGCAAGGTTTGGCTGGCCGGAGCCGTGCTGCTTGGCGTGGTGGTTCTCAAACTCTTCCTGATCGACCTGGACGGCCGCGGCACCGTGGCTCGCATCGTCTCGTTTCTCGCAGTCGGGCTGCTCATGCTGGTCGTGGGATATTTCTGCCCACTGCCACCCAAGGAGGTGACACAGTGATCCGTTCGCTCATCCTGCTCCTGCTTGCGCCAATAACCCTGTTGGCCGCATCGCCCCGGGACTTTGCCGGCGGATTCATCCTGGAGACGCAACCGAACTTCGCCCTGCAGCGCCTGGAACTGCCTTTCGAGGTCTACAACGGCAGCGTGCGCTCCGACCTGGGCGATATGCGCGTGTTCAACGCCGCCGGGATGGAGGTGCCCATGCACCTGCGGCGGATAGCTCCAGGGCATATGGAGGTTACGGAGGAAATCCTGCCCGTCTTCCGCATTGCTATGGCCGAAAAGGGCGGCCAGGACGTCGATTTCCGCATGCAGGTGCGCACGTCGGAGCAGGGGGCGGTGCTTGAAGCCCGCATGAACCCTGCTGTTGTCCCGGCACAACAGGCCCTACTGCTCGACGCCAGCGCCGGCACGCGTAGTTTTTCCGCCCTGCGCCTGGAGCTTGCATCCCAGTCCGACACATGGTTGTCCGTGCTGGTCCAGGGCAGCGACGATCTGGCCTCCTGGTCCAGGGTCGGCGGCGGGGTGCTGGCCGGCATGGAACGCCAGGGGGCGCGCATCGTGCAGGACAGTCTGGCCCTGACAGGCCGGCGCTTCAAATACTACATCGTCTCGGGGCAGGGAGATCTCTCGGTCCTGGTTCGCGCCCTGGGCCGGATTCAGGATGAATCACCTCTCCCGGCCCGGCGGTTCACCCCCCTGGCGGGACACCCCGTTGCCGACAACGTCAGCGAATACGTTCTGCCGTTGTCTCTGCCTGCGGAGCTGCTGGAACTGGAAGAAGGAGGTGACGCGGTCCTGAACGTCGATGTCCAGGTTCCGGCAGAACGCAACGATTGGCGGGTCGTGAACAAAGGATCGCTCTACCGCCTGAACATCGACGGTCAGACCCTGTCAGGCCCGGGACTGAGGCTGCCCGGCTCATTGGGACGATTTCGGCTCAGGATTCAGGGCGCCCAGGTACCGCTGCGTGTGGGCTGGGTTCCGCACGAACTCGTGTTCATGCCCCAGGGGCCGGGACCCTACACCCTGGCCTTGGGCAATCCGGCCATGGAGCACGGTTCGGAACTGCTGGCTCCAATCCTGCACAACCTGGAAACGGCTGGCATGGGTCAGGCTCGGCTCGGGGAACGGGTGGTATTGGGCGGGGACGGGTTGCTGCGACCGGCACGGAACATGACCACCGTCGTGCTTTGGGCCGTACTGGGGTTGGGGGTGTGCCTCCTTGGCTGGATGGCCTGGCATTTGGCGCGGAGCATGGATCGCAAGGCTTGATCATGACCGTAGGCATCCATAAATGCGAAAGCCTCCGCGGGCGGAGGCTTTCGTGTGTTCAATGCGGACAGGTCTAGAGGCCTGCGTCGTCCACAAGCTCCATGTTGCGGGCCGCGCGCACCTCGTCGAGGCGTTGCACCGGGGTGCTCATCGGTGCGTTGTGAATGGACTGCGGGTCCGATTCCACGCGGCCGAGAATCTCGATCAGGTCGTCCACGAATCCGTCCAGGGTTTCCTTGCTTTCCGTTTCCGTGGGTTCGAACATCAGGCATTCCTTGACGATGAGCGGAAAATAGATGGTCGGGGCGTAATGCCCCTTGTCGAGGAGGGCCTTGGCAAGATCCAGGGCGCGCACGCCTTTTTCGGCCTGCTTCACGGCCGAGGCCACGAACTCGTGCATGCAGATACGGTCGTGGGGGATTTCCAGGTACCCCTCCAGGCGTTTGCGCAGGTAGTTGGCGGCCAGGACCGCGTTTTCCGTGGCCCGGACAATGCCTTCCCGGCCCAGGCGCAGGATGTAGGCGTAGGCTTTGAGGATGACCCCGAAGTTGCCGTAGAAGGGCGCGATGTAGCCGATGGACTTGGGGTAGTCGTAGTTCAGGAAGTACTGGCCGTCCTCCAGTTTCACCACCCGCGAGATGGGCAGGTAGTCCACCAGGCGCTGGCTGACGCCCACGGGTCCGGAACCGGGCCCGCCGCCGCCGTGCGGCGTGGCGAAGGTCTTGTGCAGGTTCAGGTGGACCACGTCGAAGCCCACGTCGCCCACGCGCATCTTGCCCATGATGGCGTTCAGGTTGGCCCCGTCATAGTAGAGCAGCCCGTCGACGCCGTGCACCAGCTTGACGATCCTCTCCAGGCCGCATTCGAAGAGGCCCAGGGTGTTGGGGCAGGTCATCATCAGCCCGGCCACCTCGTCATCGAGGACCTTTTCCAGCTCGTCCGGATCGATCATGCCGTTCTTGGACTCGATGGACACCACCTCGTAGCCGGCGATGGCCGCAGAGGCGGGGTTGGTGCCGTGGGCCGAGTCGGGCACGATGATCTTGGTTTTCTTGTTGCCCTTGTCGTTGTGGTAGGCGGCCATGAGCATGACGCCGGTCAGCTCGCCGTGGGCCCCGGCCATGGGTTGCAGGGTGAAGGCGCTCATGCCGGTGATTTCCGAGAGGAGCTGTTCGGTTTCGTAGAGCACTTCGAGTGCGCCCTGGGTCAGATTGCCGGCCCCTTTGAGCTGCGGGATGAGGGGATGCAGGCTGGTGAAGCCGGGATTGGCGGCCACGGCCTCGGTGAATTTGGGGTTGTACTTCATGGTGCACGACCCCAGGGGATAGAAATTGCTGTCCACGCTGTAGTTGAGCCGGGAAAGACGGGTGAAATGGCGGATGACGTCGATCTCGGACAGCTCGGGCAGCCTGGGCGCGGTTTCGCGCAGGAGCTCGGCCGGGATGGAGTCCGTCAGTTCGCACTGGCAGTCCCTGGGCCACACGCCGGTCCGGCCCTTGGAGGAATCGGAGAACAGGGTTTTCACAGGGCACCTCCGATCAGTTCGGCCAGAATGCCGATGCTCTGGCGGGATGTTTTTTCCGTGCAGGCCACCAGCAGGTGATTGTCCATGCCCTGGTAGTAGCGGCCCAGGGGGAAACCGGGCACGAATTTCGTGTCCAGCAAGCGGTCCACGACCTCATAGGCCCGCACGGGCAGCTCCACCGTGAATTCGTTGCCAAAGGGTTGGTTGACGACGCGCACGCCGGGCAGTTGGCCCAGACGCTTTGCCGCGTAATGGGCGCGGTCGATGCTGACCTGGGCCGTTTTCTTCAGGCCCTCGGGCCCGAGCAGGCTCATGTACATGAGGGCTCGCAATGCGCACAGGGCCTGATTGGAGCAGATGTTGGACGTGGCCTTCTCGCGGCGGATGTGTTGCTCGCGGGCCTGCAGGGTCAGCACGAAGCCCGTCTGGCCCTTCGTGTCCACGGTGCGGCCGACGATGCGGCCGGGCATCTGGCGGATGAGCTGCTTGGTGCAGACCATGATGCCCAGGTACGGCCCGCCGAAGGACAGGGGCAGCCCCAGGCTTTGCCCTTCGGCCACGGCGATGTCCGCGCCCATCTGGCCAGGGGTTTTCAATACCGACTGCAGGACCGGGTAGGTGGAGATGACGGACACGATCTTCAGCTCCCGGGCCTTGGCGAAAAGATGCGTGAAGTCCTGCACCGTGCCGAAGAAATTGGGATTCTGGACAATGACCGCGGCCGTGTCCGCGTTCAGGGCGGCCAGCATGGCGTCCATGTCCGTGCGGCAGTCCGTGTGCGGCACGGTGATCAGTTCAAGGTTCAGATTGGTGGTGTAGCTGTCGAGCATGACCCGGTAGATGGGGTTCACGCTCTCGGAGATGACGATGCGCGTACGCTTGGTATGACGCACGGCCATCATGATGGCTTCGTACAGGGCTGTGCCGCCGTCGTAGAGGGAGGCGTTGGCGTACTGCAGATCAAGCAGCCTGGCCACGGCGGTCTGGTACTCGAAGATGGCCTGCAGCATGCCCTGGGAGGCCTCGGCCTGGTAGGGCGTGTAGGCGGTATAGAACTCGCCGCGCGAGCACAGGGCGTCCACGGCGCTGGGGATGTAGTGATCGTAGAAGCCGGCGCCCAGAAAAGAGGTCAGATCCGTGTGGTTCTTGGCCGCCGTGGTGTCGAGTTTCTGGAGAACTTCCATCTCGCTCAACCCGTCGGGCAGGTTCAGCCTTCCGGCCCGCAAGGCTTCCGGAATGTCCTCGAACAGGGCCGAGATGCTGTCCACGCCGATGGTGGCCAGCATTTCCCGCTGTTCGGCGGGGGTGTGGGGAATGAAGGGCATGCTGCCTCCAAAGTGACGTGTTCTAGTGGGCTTCCGCGGCGCACAGCGCGGCGTAGGCGTCGGCGTCCAGAAGACCTTCGGGTTCTGCCGTCAGCTTGACCCTGAAGATCCATCCGGCTCCAAAGGCGTCCTGGTTGACCAGTTCCGGGGCGTTTTCCAGGGCCGCGTTGACGGCAATGATTTCGCCGCTGACAGGCGAGTACAGTTCACTGGCCGCCTTGACCGACTCCACGGAGCCGATTTCCTCGCCAGCCACGGCCTCGTCGCCGAGTTGGGGCAATTCGACGAAGGTCAGGTCGCCAAGCTGCTCCTGAGCGAAATGGGTGATTCCCACCACGGCTTCGTCGCCCTCGATCCTGGCCCATTCATGGGATTTGGCGTAGAGAAGTTCCTTGGGACTCATGACTGCCTCCGTCTATGCTTATGTGATGTGAAGAGGGCCAGATTCGTCTCCAACCCCTTGAGTTCGCGCAGATATAAAGATAATGCCACGAAAGTGCAATGGAGAGAAGCGATGTCTCTCTAATCGATTCTAGTTTGCAGAATAATCTTCGAGGAGGATCTATGTTTTTGGTACGTTTGTTCGTGACGTTGTGGGTGCTGTTGCTCGTTTCCACGAGCGCGTGGTCCGGGACGTTGGGCGGCAAGGACGTTCAGGGCTTCATCGACTCCATGCGAGAACTGAAGCCATATTTTGACCAATATGCGGACGAAACCGGAGACGACGGCGACGCTTCCAGCACGGCGCAGGTCGTGACCGACTGGGCTCGGAGCCTCAAGCAGCAGAACGAGTTCGAAGGCATGCTCAGCAAGCACGGCTTCGACTACGAAAGTTGGGCCGCCGTGTCCCAACAGGTCACTCAGGCCTATATGGCGCTCAAGTTCGGCAAAGACGGCAAGGACGTGGTGGGGCAGATGCGCCAAAGCATGGAGGAAATAGAGGCCAATTCGGACCTCCCGGCCGAAACCAGGGCCGAGATGGTCAAGCAGATGCGTCAGAGCATGGCAGAGATGGAAAAGACGTTTTCCGCTTCGACCGAGGACCAGGACGCGGTCAAACCCTTTCTGGCCGATCTGGACGCCATCTTCGAATGGCAGGAATAGCGTGACCAGGGTCGTGGCAACCGCCTTCGGGCGGTTTTTTTTGGTCCGCGCGTGGCGCTGCACGCCACTGTTCCGGCAGATGTCGCGGGCCGTTATGGTCATGGCCGTACTGCTGGCTTTGAGCAACGCCGTTTCGGCCGAAGGCAAACCGGCCGCGCTGCTGCATGCTCTCTGGACCCAGAGCGAACTGGCCGGAACGCCGGCCGAGCATATGGTCACCCGTCCGTATGCCCGGCCCGCCGACCTGTCGCCCCCGGTCCGGCCCTGGCCATCGGTCCGGCAGCTGCCCGTGCCCGGAGGGCTGCGTGGAGTCATCCGCAGAGTCCGCGTGGCTGGCGGAGAAAAAGTCCTGGCCCTGACCTTCGATCTCTGCGAACGGGCCAGCAACCGCACTGGATACCGCACCGAGATCGTGAACCATCTGCGCGCGCATGGGGTCAAAGCCACCTTCTTTGCGGGAGGCAAGTGGATGCGCTCCCACCCGGAACAGACCATGCAGCTCATGGCAGATCCGCTCTTCGAACTGGGCAACCATTCGTGGACCCACGCCAATTTCGCCCTGCTGGACGAACAAGAAACCCTCGAACAGACGCTGTGGACCCAGAGCCAGTATGAACTGCTGCGCGAGGAGCTGGCCCGTCGGGCGGTCCGGTCCGGATTGGAGCAGGAAATGCGGCAGGTGCCCCTGTTCATGGCCGTGTTTCGTCTGCCCTACGGACGCAGCTCCGAGGCGGCCCTGGAGCGGCTGGCCGGAATGGGGCTGCCGGTCGTGCAGTGGGATGTCCTGGGCGAGGGCGGAGCGGGCTCGGCCAGGGACATGGCCCTGCGGGCGGCCCGGGAGGTCCGGCCCGGATCCATCGTGCTCATGCACGCCAATGCCGTGCCCAAGCTGACCCAGGATATCGTGCCCGTGTTCGTGGAGGAGCTTGCGCGGCAAGGCTGGCGGTTTGTGACGGTCAGCGAACTGCTGGCCATGGGCGAGGCCGAGAGCGTGCTTGATGGGTATTTCGAGAAGCCCGGGGACAACGTGCGGTTCGACTCGGGCTATCCGGGCAAGGGCACCCTGCATCCCGTGCCAAACACGCCGTGAAGCCTGAATCCGTTTGCAGGGGGGCGTTCAACCGGCCGGGGCATCGCTCTCCGGGGCGCTTTCCCGCAGCACGATGCGGTCCGTCTCGATGACGATCAGACGCTCTTTGTACAAGCGGCCCAGGGCTTTCTTGAAATTGGACTTGCTGGCCTGAAAAGCCGCGGCAATGTCCTCGGCCGGGCTTTTGTCCGTCAGCGGCAGGACGCCGCCCTCGCGGCGCAGACGGTCCAGGATGCGCTGACCGAGCAAGTCCAATCCGTTCATGCCGGGCGGCAGCAGGGACAGGTCGATCTTGCGATCGGTTCGGATGGCTTTGACATATCCCTTCATCCGCTGCCCGTAGCGCAGTTCGCCGGGTGCGTCGTCCTTGAAGACGAGACCCAGATGGGTGTTGTTGATGACCGCCTTGTAGCCCAAATCGGAAAAGCCACTGATCAGCAGATCCACTTCCTGGCCCGGAGCAAAGGCGCTGCCGTCCTCGTCCAGATAGGAATGCAGCTTGGCCGTTCCCGCCAACCGGCCGGTGCGTTCGTCCTGATAGACCAGGATGACGTAGGATCGGCCCTCTTCCAGAGGCTTGTACTGCTCTGTGGAGGGGACGAACAGATCCTTGGGCAGCCCCCAATCCGCGAAGACCCCGGATTTGGTCACGGCCACGATCTTCATGAAGGCGCACTGGCCCAGTTCGGCCTTGGGCTGCCGCAGGCTGCCCGTCAACACGGCTTCCGAGTCACGGTAGATGAAGACCGTCAGGGCGTCGCCTGGGGCCGTGCCAACCGGCAATTCACGCCTGGGCACGAAGATCTCTCCAAGATTTTTGCCGTCCAGGTAGGCCCCGCCCGTGACCAGTTTCATGACCGCCAAAGTCGCGGTTTTGCCGATTTCAATCATTGCAGATCCTCTCGTGAGATGGAGGCCAGACCGGCCAGAAATTTGCGCAGGAGCTGGTCCCGGCAAGGTACGAAATTCCGATGGTCGGGACTGCGGAACAAGGCCGAGAGTTCGGAACGGGAAACGTCCATTCCGCCAGCTGCAAGGATGCGTTGCATGTCCGAGTCCTTGAGTTTGAGGGCGATGCGCAATTTGCGCAGAACCAGGGTGTTGTCGAGGGTTTCGGACCCTGCTGCCTCGGCGTCCCGAACTCCCCGCCGGGAAGCGACCAGACCGTCCAGGAAGGCCAGCAGCAGTCTGTCCGGGCAGTCCATGCAGGCGGGGTCGTCGTCTTTTTTCAGCAGAAGATCCAGTTCGGCGAGGCTTGGGGCGTGGCCGCCCAGGTCAAAAAGCCGGATCATTCCGGCATTATCCAGGTTCAAGGCGTAGCGCAGGCGGCGCAGAATATCGCTGTTTCGCATGCTCAGGACAGATCGACTTCGCCTGTCAGCGTTGAACCCGATGGGACCACTGCCTGAAGCGGACCGTTGTTGACGATGCGCACGTCTCCAACCATGCGTACCCCCGGCTCGAAGCGCACGTCGCCTTCCACGATCAGGCTGTCGCAGTCCAGAAGGGACGGCGCGTTCGGGAACCTGGCCAGGAACGCATCAATCTTTTTGTAAAATTTTCCGTCGAGAGTGATCTGGGGCATGGGGCGCAACCGATCCGGATTGAGGGAAATGGTGTCTCGGTCCGTGCGGACGAAGCAGTCGGACATGACCAGGAGCAGATCGTTCGTGGTTTTGACCGGAGCGAAGCGCTTGCGGGGCACGGTGACGGCCTGGGCGTTCAGGAAGTTGGTGATGGCCGACCCCATGGCGGTTTCAAGCTGAAAGACCTTGGGCGAAGCGGGATTGCGCGGGTCGAGGGTCTTGGGATTGATGATGAGGTCGAGCGGCATCATGCGATGGGCCACGAAGACCGATTGCAGCACGCGCAGATCGACCCAGATGGAATTGGTGTTGAAGAACTTGTACTTCTCAATGTCGCCAAAGGAGTCCGCTTCCTGATCCGGACACTGGGCCACCTCGCGCAAAGCGAGCTGCTTGTTCTTGATCAACCGGCACAGGTGTCCGCCCTTCTTGTCCTGTTCGGTCCGCCGGGCCACCTCCATCAGGAAAGGCAGGTTATGGTGGACCATGTACCCCAAGAGGCGGCGGTTCATGATCGCCCCGAGGTTGTCGGAGTTGGAGATGAATGCGTAGCGGTAGCCCTTGTCCAGCAAGGCATCCAGGATGCCCGAGGTGATCATGGCCGTGTAGATGTCGCCGTGGCCGGGAGGGTTCCACTCCAGCTCGGGATTCTGGGGCCAGGAGGCAGGGGTGTGATCCTTGGCCATGATCTTGGGGTAGCGATGCTGCAGAAAGGCCAGGTCGATGCCGGTGGTGCCGTTGTGGAAGTCCCCGACCTTGAGCATGGTGTCCATGTGCGTCTTGAAGCTGTTCATGAAAATCTGCGGGAATTCGACCCCATAGTGGGTGCGAACGGTCTTGGCCTGCAGCAGGATGAGATCCAGGAAACTCAGGCCATCCTTCACCGGGATGAGGGACTTGGCCGACTCGAGGCCCATGCTCGTGCCCAACCCGCCGTTGAGCTTGATCACCGCGGTCTTGTCCAGGGCCGCCTCGCCCTCGCTCTTGAACTGGTCCATGGCGTCGTAGTCCGCCAGTTCATGATCCTGCACGGGCAGAATGTCCCGGTCTGAGAGTTTGCCCTGGGCGCCATACAGAAACTGGGAAAAGTAGCACTTGAAGGTGTTGATGACGATGGCGGGGAGTCCCTGCTGTTCCATCTTCAGGGAGAAGGGCCGAAAGAGGGTGGAGAGTTTCGGGTCGTCCACGCTGACGCAACTGAGAGCCTGGCTCATGGAGTTTCCTTGTGCATGAAGTTCGGGAACAAGCCTTCTGTCCAGCGCGAGGGACGGACGTGTTCCTGGGTGCGGAGGATCATTAGTGCATGGCCCTGCTTTCGTCCATATGGGTCGCGCCAAAAAGTGGAATTTATTCCGTCGCGGCGGCGATAGCCGGGGGCAATGTGATTTTTGCCTCCCTTCTACGTGGTTTTGGGATTTGTGGGAATGGACAAGGTCATCAGGGCCGTGTCGTCGGTCCGTTCGATATGCAGGTGTCCGCCGATGCGCTCGACCAGGCGAAAGCACATGGCCAGATTCATCTCCTCGTCCTCGAAGGGCATGATCAGCCGATTGCTGCCTGCAAGATGGCTGGCCCGCACTGGTTCCATGGACACGCCGATATGCACCAGCCCCTTGCCTTGGCTGGCTGTGATGCGCATGGACCCGGACGGAGCCACGATGTCCGCGCCGTGGCCGATAAGGTAAATAAAGATGCGGTGCAGAAATTCCTGATCCGCCCAGACCGGAGTCACGTCCCCGTCCATGTCGATGGTGCAGGTCACGGATTTGCGTTCCAGACGGCTGGACACGAGGCGCATGACAAAGGCCAATGTGGACGGCACGGAACAGTCGGTCAGAGAGACATGAATGGGTTCGAGATAGGCCCCGATGCGCTGGACGAGGCGTTCCAGACGGCCGCATTCTTTCAGGATGACTTCGGTTTCCAGGGCTTCGGGAAAGCGGGACCGCAACTGCCGGGCATAGCCGCCCAGGGAGACCAAGGGGTTGCGGATTTCGTGGGACACCTCTTCGGTCATGACGCGCAGCAGATTGAGCTTCTCGTTCTGGAGCAGGATCTTGTCCATGTAGGAATTGTGGGTCACATCCAGGATCATGCCCTCGACCCGGTCCGGAACGGCGTCCGCGGCGAGGGGATAGGCAATGGACTGGGCTTGCAGGCTGACCGGGTAGCCCTTCTTGTGCAGGAAGTGGAATTCCAGGCGAAACTCCTTGGCGTCCGGTCCCAGACTTTGCTTCAACTCCCTCATGAACGGCGCGCGGTCCTCGGGTATGATGCGTTTGAGGAAGGAATGCGGCGACTGCATGATTTCCTGGGACGAGAACCCCAGGATTTGTTCCGTGGTCTGGTTCAGAAACTCGAATTCCAGATTGCGGTTGATGATGAAGATGATGACCGGCAGGTTTTGGATCAGTCGGAAAAGATGCTCCTGGACGTCCTGGACGCGCAGCTCAAGCATGGTCTGGCCCAGGCAGTTGCGCAGGGCATTGATGAAGACCTCCAGGCTCATGATGGGCTTGGTCACGTAATCCCAGGCTCCGGCCTTAAAGGCCTCGATGGCGTCGTTGATGCGCGTGCGGCCGGAAACGATGATGACCGGGACGCGCGGCCGGACTTTTTTCATGCTCCGCAACACAGACATGCCGTTTTCGTTGCCGATGCCCAGATCCAACAGAACCAGATCCGGACTGCGGTGCAGGAAGGCGGCCATGGCTTCTGTGGAGTCCGCCGCCTCGCAAGTCTGAAAACCGGCGTCATTCAATCCCATGACCAGGAAGTTACGGAAGGATGGATCGTCCTCAATGATCAGGATGGACTGGGACATGATTGTGCCTCCGCTGATGCCCGGCGATTGCACGGGGCGGGCAGGACAATAAAGAACACGTTCAGGGGCGGATCGGATGCGTAGCCCGCTCGTCCCTTGTGCAGTTCCACGATCTGCTTGACGAAGAACAGGCCATGACCAGACCCCTCGAAGCCGCTTGCATCGGCGGAGCGGAAGTCCGGGTCGAAGAGCCGGGGCACGTCTTCGGCCAAAATTTCAGATCCGGTGGTGGCGACGAAGAGCCGCACACCATCCTGGCCCGGACCAAAGGCCCCGGGTTCGGCTTTCCAGCCGTACAAGAGACGTTTTTCCCCTGGTCCGGAAGATCCAGGCGCTGCCTGGGTGTATTTGACCGCGTTGGACAGCAGGTTGGCGAAAACCTGGGACATGAGGCCGAGATCGGCCTCGAAGATCATGTCCTCGTCGATGCGTACGTCGGGAGCGATGTCGACGGTGATTCCCTGGGCGCGGAGCAAAGGACGGAATCGTTCAAGTTGGGGTTCGATGATCTGGCTTTTGAATTTGCAGGGCCGCAGTTGCAGGTCGTAGTGCCCTTTCTCGAAATGACTGCGCCTGAGCAGGCTTTCCAGAAAGAGGCTGGATTGCTGGAAACGCCTGGAAATGGACGTTTGCAGGGAGCGCAGTTCCTCGACGAAGCGAAGGATCTCGCGACGGGTCTCCAGGTCCGGGTCGTTGGGACGCACCGGGGCCAGGCTGTCAATCCTCTGGCCCAGACGGGAGATCTGTCGCTCCATCTGCATGAACAGGAGTTTGAAGTGCATGTTCGGGACAATGACGTTGTGTCCGATATCACGCACCAGGCTGTTGATGAACGTCAGTCGCAGCCGATTCCTGACCCCGGCCTGCTTGACGGCCAGGATCTGAGACACCCGGCGGGCGTAGTTCTGAAAGAAACGTTCTTCGCCCTGATCCAGATTCTTGTGCAGGCAGAGCACACCCAGAAGTCGGGATTCGGGCTGCATGTCGCAAACAGGGAAGGCCACAAGACCTTCCTGGCGAATGGGGGTCTCCGAGGACAGGGGGCAGGTCGGCTCGGGAAAGGTGACGTTCTTGACTTCGTGGGCGCTGCTGGTTCGGCGCAGCTTCAACATGCCTTTGGGTCCGCGCAGATAAAGGGAAGCGGGCGTGTTCAGGCAGAGATCGGGCACCAGGACGCAGATGGTCCTGAAGTCACGCAGGGATTCATATTCGAGGCTCAAGTCAAAGAAAACGTTCATGGCCCTACTCTGGGGCGTGGCATAAAAGCCGTCACCGAATTGGGCGAGCCTGTCTAGAATCGTGGTCCGGATATGCCTGCGGGCGCGGGATGCGGGATCCATGTGCTTTCCTGGGTTGGATGGATCACAGCATATCCGAGGCTGGACGCCGCGGCAATCATGGTTTGCGCATCTTGCCCCGGCCGTCGTATTTTTTTGGGTCCAGATTGTATTTCTTGATCTTGTAGTTGATGATCCGATAGCTGGCACGCAGATCTCGGGCCACCTGCAGCATGTTGCCGCTGCATTTCTGAAGGGCCTCGACCAGGATCTCCTGTTCGAATTTGGCCACGGCCTCGCCGAAGGAGAGCTGGTTGTCCGTGGCCGAACTTTCGGCCGTCTGCAGGGTCGGAGGCAAGTGGTAGGTGCGCACGGCCTCCTCATTGCAGATCAGAACGGCCCGTTCCATGCAGTTGCGCAGCTCCCGGACGTTGCCAGGCCATTGGTACTGGGTCAGCAGGTCTATGGCTGGCATGGAGATGCGCTTGATGTTCTTGGAGTATTCCTTGGCAAAGAATTCAAGGAAGTATTCGGCCAAAGGCAGGATATCCTCGCGGCGTTCGCGCAGGGCAGGGATGAAAATGGGGAAAACGTTGATGCGGTAGTAGAGATCCTCGCGGAAGCCTCCCGATGAGATCAGATTTTCCAGAGGCTGATGGGTGGCGCAGATGATGCGCACGTCGACCTTGATGCTCTTTTCGCTGCCCAGACGCTGGATCTCGCCTTCCTGCAAGGCCCGCAACAGTTTCACCTGCGCGTCAGCGCTCAGTTCCCCTATTTCGTCAAGGAAAAGGGTTCCGCCGTGGGCCAGTTCGAAGCGGCCCTTCTTGGTGCCCACGGCGCCGGTGAAGGCCCCGCGCTCATGGCCAAAAAGCTCGCTTTCCAGCAATTCCGCCGGCAGGGCGGCGCAGTTGAGGCGAACCAGGGGCTTGCTTCGCCGTGAACTGGCGTTGTGGATGGCCTCGGCCAACAGCTCCTTGCCGGTTCCGGACTCGCCTCGCAAAAGCACCGAGGCTTTGCTGGAAGCCACCTGCATGATCTGGCCCATGACAAAAGCCATGGCCTTGGACGTGGCCACGATCTTGGCCTGGACCATGGCTTTTTCGCGGTCCAGGCTCTCTCCCAGAAATCCCATGGAAGCCCAGAGTTCCTTCTGAGCCATGTTTTCCTGCAAATACGCCGTCTGGCGGGCAATGACAGCGGCCAGCACCTCCAGAAAGGCGCAGTGCAGCTGCAGGGATTCGGCGGGAAGACAGGGGATGTCGGCGCTCAAAACGCCCAACGCCTCGGGAAGCCCTTCGGGGTTGATTCGGGTGATGGGCACGCAGATGAAGGACAGCTCAGACAGCTCTTTTTGCGTGCGGCCCATGGCTTTGTTCAAAAAACGCTCATCGCGGTCCATGGCCTCGATGATGATGGACTTCCCGCTGTCCAGCACCTGGCCGGTCACGCCCTGGCCCGGGGTGTAGGTGGCCTTGACCGGCCCCTTGTGCCCATAGGTCAGGTCGAAACGGATGGTGTTGGTCTTGGGGTCGAAGATTGCCAGAGCCATGCGTTTGTACTTCATGTCTTCGGCGGTCATGCACAAGAGGCTGTCCAGGCTCGATTGCAACGGGCTCAAGGGGTCGAGCTGCTGGACCGTGCCATGCAGGGTGTGCAGGTAATGCAGGAATTCGTCTGTGGACATAGAAGAGCCCCGATCTGTTCTGGATAATGGGTCTAGCCGGCGGTTCGAGGAGCTGTCATCCCCGGTTCTTGAGTCGGCCGATCTTGTAGTCCAGGAAGGCCTCGTTTCCGCTGTCCTGGGACCGCAGCGACTCGTATTCGGCGATGGCCAGGTCGGTCTGGCCGGCCTTTTCTGCGGCAAAGGCCAGGGTGGCGGACACGGCGGGCAGGAAATTCTGTCCAGCGTCTTTCTTGATGGCCGAAAGAATCGTCACGGCTCCGGCAAAATCGCCTTTGAAGATCAAGGCCTTGGCTTCGCCCAGACCGGCCACGACGCGCATTCCTTCCTGTTCGCCGACAACGTGCCAGGCAGTGGCGGCCTTTTCGTACTCTCCCTGGTCCATGAAGATCCGGGCCAGTTCGAGCTGAATCCCCGGACGCAAATCCTCGGGAGCCTGCTGGGCGAAGGACTGCAGACGTTCGACCCTGGCGCTCTTGTCTTGGAGGATCAGGATCTGTCCCATCTCGGAGACGGCCTTCTCATGCTGGGATTTCTGGTAGGTGGTCACCCCGGAATAAACGGCCATGGCGGCCACGACTCCGCCCACGGTCAGGCCGATGATCTTGATGTTGTCCAGGATCATTTTCAGGATTGGATGGATGTCGGAGTCCATTTCCTGTTCGATGGTTTTCAGAATATCAGCCGGCGCGTTGCGTTCTTCCATGCCAAAGCTCCTTTTTTCGAATTGCCATTATTGTAAAAGACATGTCTGTTTATGCGCAAACACAAAAAAGGTCAAAGAGAATACGTGAAGATAAAACATCCCGGGATGAAAGGATTTATCGGCGTGTTGCGAGGGGAGTGAGCCCCGTGGCCTTGCCTGCTGGACGGGGTTGGTATAGTTTGTGATGAGACATGTTTTCGCCCACCAATCTTTTCAATTTTGCACAGGAGAGCCGATGAACCTGGAATCACTCATGCGTGAGCTGGCCGCCTCGGCGCGGACCTCGGCTCGGACACTGGCCACGGCCCCGGGACGGCAGCGAGACAAGGCGCTCACGGTTCTGGCCGACATGCTCCTGCAGTCACGCCAGGAGATTTTCGAGGCCAATGCCCTGGATCTGGAGGCTGCTCGGGCGGCAGGATTGGACGCCGCGCGTATCGAACGCCTGCGCATCTCGGACAAGGGGGTGGAATCCATGGCCGAGGCCTGCCGATATGTGGCCGGCCTGTCCGATCCCGTGGGCGAGGTGGACGGGATGGTCAAGCGGCCCAACGGCCTGCTGGTCGGGCGCATGCGCATCCCGTTGGGCGTCATCGCCATCATCTACGAATCCCGTCCCAACGTGACGATCGACGCGGCCATTTTGTGTCTCAAGGCCGGCAACAGCGTCATTCTGCGCGGCGGATCCGAGGCCCATCATTCCAACCAGATCCTGGGGGGGCTTTTGCGTAGCGCCCTGGATGCGGCCGGTCTGCCCGCTGGCTGCGTACAGATGGTCCCGACCACGGACCGGGCCGCGGTCAAGCATCTGCTTGCCCTGGACGAATATATCGACGTGGTCATCCCGCGGGGCGGAGAGGGGCTCATCCGCGCCGTGGTCAAGGACGCGACCATGCCGGTGCTCAAGCATTACAAAGGCGTCTGCCACATCTATGTGCACCGCGACGCGGACCAGGAACAGGCCCTGGCCATCATCGAGAACGCCAAGGTTCAGCGGCCCGGAGTCTGCAACGCTCTTGAATGTCTGCTCGTGCACCGCGATATGGCCCGCGAATTCCTGCCGCGCCTGGCCGCGCACCTCGCGCCCTTGGGCGTGACATTCAAGGCCTGCCCGCGCTCCCTGCCCCTGTTGGGCCAGGCGGCCCAGCCTGCCGCGGCCGATGATTTCGGGCGTGAATTTTTGTCCCTGACCCTGGCCGTCAAGGTCGTCGACTCCCAGACCGGAGCCGAGGACCACATCGCGGCCCACGGGTCCGGCCATTCCGAGGCCATCCTGACCCGCGAGCATGACCGGGCCATGCGTTTTCTGCGCAGCGTGGATGCATCCTGCGTGCTCATCAATGCCTCGACCCGCTTCAACGATGGCGGTGAACTGGGTCTGGGGGCGGAGATCGGCATCAGCACGTCCAAGATCCATGCGTATGGGCCCATGGGCGTGAAGGAACTGACCAGCCTCAAATACATCGTCTTTGGCGAAGGGCAGGTGCGTGCCTAGCCCTCTGGCCGGTTCGGTCGGAATCCTGGGCGGATCATTCAACCCGGTGCACAACGGTCATCTGCGTCTGGCCGTGGAAATCCGGGAGGCACTGGGCCTGGCCCGGGTCGACCTGCTTCCGGCCCGCATGCCGCCGCACAAAAAAGGCGATGGCCTCCTGGACTTCGAGTGCCGTCTGGATCTGTTGCTTCGGGCCGTCGAAGGGGTGCAGGGGATTGGCGTGTGCGATCTGGAAGGCAGGATGCCCGTTCCGTCCTATTCGCACGACACGTTGACCCGGCTGCGAGAGCTGTATCCAGAGGTGAACCATGTCTTCATCCTTGGGGGCACTGATCTCTTAACCTTGCCAAGCTGGCACCGTGGGCTTGAAATTCCTCTTCTGGCCGACCTCGCTGTGGCTGAACGCCTCGGGGGCGATGCGGAAGAGGTGGACCGATTTTTGGACGCGAACTGGAATTGCACAAAGGATGAGCACGGCGTGCGCTGCATAGCCGGTGGCAGGCGTGTTGTCTTCGTGCCTGTGCCTCGACTGGACATCAGCTCAAGCATGGTCCGGGATAAATTTTGCGCGGGGCGGGAAATAAGCGCCTTGGTACCTGAAAGGGTCCGGGAGCGCCTGCTGGCCGCGCCCCGATTTTTCGCGGACCGCTGGTCCGCGACAACCTGAAGGAGGATACCATGGTCGGACATATCGTCATGTGGAAATTGAAGGAATCGGTCGAAGGCCGTAGCGCATTCGAAAATGCCGAAATCATGAAAGAAATGCTTTCAGCCTTGCCCGGGAGCATCCCAGAGCTGCGCACCCTGGTCGTGAGCACGGACGTGTTCGCTTCGATCCCTGAAACCGAGGTGGTTTTGTACACGGTCTTCGACTCGTCCGAGGATTTGCAGACCTACCAGGTTCACCCCGAGCATAAAAAGTGCGTTGCCTTTATCTCGGCCGTGGCTGCCGAGCGGCGCATGGTGGACTATACGTTTTAGGGACGGGTTTGCCGGCTGCGGACATCTACTCGACCACATGGGAAAAATGGACGCTCAACGTCCAGAACACGGGCCCTCGCCGTAATCCGCGGCGAGGCCTTGTCATTGTGATTGCGAGTCGAGTTTTTCAGCCAAAAGATTCAGTCCGCGGCCACCAAACGCAACACCTGTCCCGGATCGTGGTCCGTCAGCAGCCAGACGCTGTTGTCGGGCGCGACGCGCACGTCCCTGATGCGCAGATCCATGCTGTCCAGCAGCCGTTCTTCTTCCACGACCGTCTCGCCATCCAGTTTCAGCCGGGCCAGATGGCTGTGGGCCAGGGCGCCGACCAAAAGATCCCCCTTCCAGGCCCCGAAGATGTCGCCGGTGGCGAAGGCCATGCCCGAAGGGGCGATGGACGGGGTCCAGTGGTGCAGGGGGTCGGCCATGCCTGGCAGGCTGGCGAGACCCTGGCCGATTTTGAAACCCGTATAATCGATGCCTAGGGTGACCACGGGCCAGCCATAGTTGACCCCGGCGCGGATGATGTTGATCTCGTCGCCGCCGCGCGGGCCGTGCTCGTGCGCCCAGATCTCACCGCTTTCCGGATGCGCCGCCAGTCCCTGCGGGTTGCGGTGGCCGTAGCTGAATATCTCGGGCCGCGCTCCGGCCGTGCCGACAAAGGGGTTGTCGTCCGGAATGCGGCCGTCGTCGTGCAGACGAATGATCTTGCCGGCCAAATCGCCCAGGTCCTGGGCGCGGTCCATCTGTCCCCGGTCGCCCACGGTGATGTAGAGGTACCCCTTACGGTCAAAAGCCAGGCGGGAGCCGAAATGCACCCGGGCCAGGGATGCCGGTTCGGCCCGAAAGAGAACCTCGACGTTCGACAGTCGGTCATTTTCGAAGCGAGCCCTGGCTACGTGGGTTGTCACTCCGCCGTCCTGATTGGCGGCGTAGCTGAAGTACAACAGACGGTTCTCGGCAAAATCGGGGTGGGGCAACAGGTCGAGGAGTCCGCCCTGGCCCATGGCGCGAATGGCGGGCAGGCCGGCGACGGGGGACGGGAGGAGACGGCCGTCGCGGATGATGCGCAGCCGCCCCGGTCGCTCGCTGATCAGGATGTCGTTGTCGGGCAAAAAGGCCAGGGACCAGGGGTGCTCCAGATTGTCGGCAACGACGACAACACGCAGACGGTGGTGCCGACTCGGGAGATCCTGGGTCAGGGCGGGGGAGAGGGCTCCGTCGAGGGCGAACAGAATCAGAAGGGTAGAAAGGATGTTTCTCATGACGCCTCCAGCGGCCTGGCTCGCTACAGTGCATGGGCGGCGGCGTGGAGGACCATGTCGGGGCGGCCGCGCGTCCGAGATGAAGCGTATTGTGTCTGCTTGCGCATTCTTCACGCCCCTGTAAAGTCCTGGGCTCGCCGCGACAACGGCGAGCCCAGGACGCGGAGCCGAAGGTGGATCCGGACTTGGTTTACAACGCAGAGGCTGTCTGGAAGGAGGTTTCCGGACAACCTTTAGCCGACAGACCTAGAGCTTTTCCACGTTTCTGGCCAAAAAATCGGCAACGCCGCCTGCGTCGGGCCGCATGCCCGCATCACCCTTCTGCCAACCGGCAGGGCAGACTTCGCCGTGCTGCTCGGTGAACTGCAAGGCGTCCACCAGCCGCAGCATCTCGTCCACGTTGCGGCCCAGGGGCAGATTGTTGACCACCTGGTGCTGGACAACCCCGTCCCGGTCAATCAAGAACGAGGCGCGCAGGGCCACGCCCGCCTCGGGATGCTCGATGCCGTAGGCACGGGAGATCTCGTGCTTGACGTCGGCGACCATGGCGAAGCCCACGGAACCGATGCCCCCCTGGTCCACGGGAGTGTTGCGCCAGGCAAAATGCGTGAACTGGGAATCAATGGACACGCCCACGACTTCCACGCCGCGGTCGCGAAAATCCTGCAAGCGGCGGTCATGGGCGATGATTTCCGTGGGACAGACAAAGGTGAAATCAAGGGGCCAGAAAAAAAGAACCACATATTTGCCGCGCAGGGCGGAGAGAGTGAAATCCTCCATGCAACCACTGGGGGTTACGGAGGGAGCGGTGAAATCCGGTGCTGATTTGGTGACGAGTATGCTCATGATGCGCTCCTTGTGAATGATTTGATAAGTCAATAATTATTCCTATTAGCAAATGATGTCAATCCAAATCCCAGTTCTTCACATGGCGCGGATGGCAGGGCTGGCCTGAATCGGGGTGGACATCAGATGGCCACGGATTGGACCGAACACGACCCAGGAGATATATGCGCTTCAAGGCAGTTGTTTTCGATATGGACGGAACCCTGTTGGATACGTTGGATGATCTGGCCAACGCCATGAACGCCGTGCTTGCAAGGCATGGCCTCCCGATCCATCCCGTGGGTGCCTATCGTCAGTTCGTGGGTAGCGGAGCGCGGGAACTGGTGCGACGGGTTTTGCCCGAAGGCAGGGGAGAGAGCGAACTCCACGCCACCTGTCTCAACGATTTTTTGCGGGCATACGAGGTCGGGTGGAAGGTCAAAACCAAACTTTACAGCGGAATGGCAGAACTTCTCGACGCCTTGACGGCCCGCGGTCTGCCCCTGGCCGTACTGACCAACAAGCCACAGGGCTTCGCGGAGATGTGCATGCAAAAGTACCTGTCTGCCTGGAAATTCGCGCTGACCGTGGGGCAGGTTCCGGGCGTACCGGTGAAGCCAGATCCGGCTGGCCCCAGGCGGATCATCGATCACCTGGGGATTTTCCCGGACGAAATTCTTTATCTGGGCGACACGGACGTGGACATGCAGACAGCCGTGGGAGCCGGCATGTTTCCCGTGGGAGTGCTGTGGGGCTTCCGGGGTCGGGACGAACTGCTGAAGGCCGGCGCGTCCGCCCTCCTCGAACATCCCGCGGAACTTCTGACTCTGCTCGGTCGAGAAGCGGTCACGGTGTGATCCGGCTCAGCCGGGATGTTCGGGAGGTGATGCCGAAGCACCGGGAATCCGTGCCAAAAGGATGCTCAAGACGGATCAGCGACGGCGCGCCACGTCCGCCCCTTCGAAAAGCCCCTGGAAAAAGTTTGCCGCGTTCACGCCCAGGGACCGGATGCGGTACCCGCCTTCCTGCACGACCAGGGTATGTCTGCCCAGGGCCCCGATGAGCCGTCCGTTGAGGTGGAAATCCCTGGCCTGCAGGCGCCAGGAGCCCGTGGGGTCGCCCTTGGCCGGGTCCAGGCCGAGGCCCACGATGACGAACGCCGGATCGAAATCGCTCACGGTTTTCAGAGCCTGCCGCAAAGTTTCGGCGTAGCTCTCGCCGTCGATCTCCTCGGGCAGGGGAAAGTTCCGGTTACAGCCAAGCCCGGGCCCCTCGCCGAGTTCGTCGGCGAACCCGCTGAAATACGGATAGGCGAATTTCGGATGGCCGTGGATGGACACTGTCAGCACGTCGCCGCGATCGTAGAAGATGTTCTGGGTGCCGTTGCCGTGGTGGTAATCCACGTCCAACACGGCGACCCGCCCCTGGGAGCTCAGATGGTGGGCCACCACCGCGGCCGTGTTGAAATAACAGAAGCCGCCAAAAGCGCGCCGCTCGGCGTGGTGGCCGGGAGGGCGCACCAGGGCGTAGGCCAGGCGGCGGCCGGAGAGCAGTTCCCCGGCGGCGGTCAGACCGCAGTCCACGGCGCCCCGCGCGGCCGCGTAGGCGTTTCCGTTGAGAGGCGTGAAGGTGTCGATGCAGTAGTAGCCCGCGCGCACGGCCAAGTCCTTGGGAGGCCTGGCTGCGTTTCTGATGGGGAAGACGTAGGGATACACCGATTTTTTTTCTGGCAGGTTCGCGCACACGGTCTTGAGATAGGACACGAACTGCCGGTCGTGGACCCGGGTGATGTGTTTTTCGGGAAAATGTTTCGCCTCCAGACGCTGGAAGAGTCCTGTCCGTTCGATTTCCTTGAGGATCGAACGCATCCGCACCGGTGATTCCACATAACCGCGCTCACGGATGTGGTGAATGGCATGATTCTCGTTGCAGACCAGGGCGATTCTGCGGTCGGCGCTGATGCTCGGGGGCCTGGGCGGCGCGGACGTGGCGATGTAGCGCGGTGCGCGCAGGACGAGATTTCCGGACGGAAGGGAGTCGAGCACCATCTTCACGTATTCGGGCGAACATGTGCCCTTGTACTTTCTTTCCAAAATCCCTCGCACAATATGACGGGTTCTGTCCCGGGCGATGCGGAAGGGCTTGTCCAGGGGATCTCCCACCAGATAGGGGGCGCAGTCGTCCTCGGGCGAAAGGGGCGTCTCGTAGGCCGTGCCGACGATGGGCCGCGCCCCGTAGCGTTCGTAGAAGCGCAGGCGCGCGATGTTTTCACGCAGGATATCCGGGTCGCGGCACAGGGCCGGGTCGTCGGGCAGGCACTCGAAGAAGAGTGCCGTATCGCCCAGGGCCATGGCTTCCTCTCGCACGCGCTCGTACAGGGCCGATCCCACGCCCCGTCCGCCGTGACGCAGGCTGACCGAAAGGTAGTCCAGATAGCAGAAACGCAGGTCCGGGAAATGGCACAGCAGGGCGAATCCCTGCACCATGCGCCGATGCCCCTCGGCCACGAAGACGATGGTCCGGTATCCTTTGCCCAGGGGGTTCTTGAGGGTGGCCGGCAGACTTTCCACCTCCTTGGCCGCGATGAGCGGGAAGCGTTCGGCCAGAATGGTCTGCACCTGTTCGACGCTCTGGGCGTCGACGGGGACGGTGGTGTCGTAAATGGGACGAATACGGAACATGGAATCCTCGAAACAATTCGCGGCGTTTCCGCCTGTCTGGAGTCAAAGGGCTTTTGAGATGAGAACCAACCTCAAGCCCGGCTAGTCCACCCAGTCAAAGGTCCGTGTCACCGCCTTGTTCCAGCCCGCGTACAGGGTTGCGCGCTTGGCCGCGTCCATGTCCGGAATCCAGCGCTTGTCCTCTTCCCAGTTGCCCGCCAGTTCTTCCCGCCCAGACCAGAAGCCCGAGGCGATGCCTGCCGCGTAGGCCGCGCCCAGGCACGTGGTTTCGCCCACCTTGGGCCTGATCACGGGCACGTTCAAAATATCCGCCTGAAATTGCATGAGCAGTTCGTTCTTGATCATGCCTCCGTCGGCCTTGATGGTTTTCAGATCCACGCCCGAATCCTTGTTCATGGCCAAAACGATGTCCTTGGTCTGATAGGCCGTGGCTTCGAGAACGGCCCGGGCGATGTGACTCCGATTGATGTAGCGGGTCAGACCGACCATGACGCCACGCGCGTCGGGTCGCCAATAGGGAGCGTACAGACCGGAAAATGCCGGCACGATATACATCCCGCCCGTGTCCTCGACCTGGCGGGCCAGGACTTCGATCTCGGGAGCCGATGAGAACATGCCCAGGTTGTCGCGCAGCCATTGCACCAGGGCCCCGGCAATGGCGATGGAGCCTTCCAGACAATAGGACGGTTTGCGGCCGCTGAACTGGTAGGCCAGGGTGGTGATGAGTCCATGCTTGGAATGGATGGGCTCGTGGCCAGTGTGCATGAGCAGAAAACAGCCCGTGCCGTAGGTGTTCTTGGCCTCGCCTGGCGCGAAGCAGGTCTGGCCCACCAGGGCCGCCTGCTGGTCGCCCACGGCTCCGCAGACGGGTACGCGCGCTCCCAGGGGGCCATCTTCACTGGTGGGCCCCCAGGTGGCGCTGTCGGAAGAGGGCACGATGCGCGGCAGACCCTGGAGCGGAACGCCGATGACCTTCAATATCTCCTCGTCCCAGGCCAGGGTCTTCAAATCCATGAGCATGGTCCGACTGGCGTTGGTCACGTCGGTGACATGCGCTCCGCCCCTGGGTCCGCCCGTCAGCCACCAGATGATCCAGGTCTCGATGGTGCCGAACAAGGCATTGCCCTTGTCCGCCGCGGCGCGGGCCTCGGGCACGTTGTCCAGAATCCAGCGTATCTTGGGGCCGGAAAAATAGGTCGCCACGGGCAGGCCCGTCGTGTCCCGGAAGCGGTCCTGGCCACCGTCGGCCACGAGTTCCTTGCACAGTTCGTGGGTGCGGGTGCACTGCCAGACAATGGCGTTATAGAAGGGCTTTCCCGTGAAGCGATCCCAGACCACGGTCGTCTCGCGCTGGTTGGTGATGCCGATGGACGAGAGCTCCGATCCCTTGATCCCGGATTTGGCCAGGGCGCCCCGGATGACGTCCTGGGTGTTGGTCCAGATCTCCATGGGGTCGTGTTCGACCCAGCCGGGCGAAGGATAGATCTGGGTGTGCTCCTTCTGGTCCATGGCCACGATGCGGCCGCGTTCGTCAAAAATGATGAACCGGCTGCTGGTGGTCCCCTGATCCACTGCTCCTATGTAACGGGCCATGTTCTCCTCCAGGATTGCGTGTGCGTGAAGGTATGGGGCATCGTCGGTCTTCCCCCGATTATTCCGTCCTTTCTAGATTCCAAGGCGTGCCAAAAATGTCGTGTCTTCCAGGCCAAGGTCGGCAGGGCCGAGACCCAGGGCCAGCCCCAGCAGCTGGGCGAACAGCACCGCCGGAACGCGGGCGGAGTCCTTTTGTTTCTCACGACCGAACTGCAGCTGGCAATAGGTGCATGCCGTGGCCAGGACGTCCGCGCCAGCGGCGCGCGCACTGGCCATTTTCTTGTCCATGAGCAGACCCGAGATCCGTTCGTCCCGGCCGCGCAATGGGTATCCGCAACACTCCAGGCGCAACTCCCATGAGAGGGGGGTGGCGCCGGTCAGGGCCACGGCCCGTTCGAAAATCGTCGGGGCCAGAGGATCGTCGAAATGGGTTATGTTTTCAGGACGCAAGGCGTGGCATCCGTAATGGCAGGCCACGCCGAGCCCGCGCAAGGGCCGCAGCACGGCACCCGCCACGGTTTCCGACGCTTCGTCCAGAACCTGAAGCAGATGCCGGAGGCGAACCGTTTCGGGAAAGGGCAGCCCCTCCCTTTTCAGTAAAGCATTCATGCGATGCTTGAGGTTTTCGTCGCGCGCGGCTTGGTGTCGGGCGTGCTGAAAATTGCCGTAACAGCATTTGCAGGGCGTAAGGATGTCTCGACCCAGGGTTTGGGCCAGAGAAAGGTTGCGCAAGGCCGAGTAGACCGCGGCGTCGCGACTCTCGTGGCGGACCGGATAGCCGCAGCAGGAGAATTCGGGTTTGAGCAGTTCGATGCCCAGTCGCGCGCAGACCGCTTCGACGCTTTGGCCGTGGGACGGCAGGTGATAGGCGATCTTGCAGCCCGGAAAATATGCGTACTTCACGAGCGGCCCCTTGCATCGCGCAGGATCTCGGCGCCGAGGCCGCGCAATTCATAGAGGATGTCGGCCACGGGCACGCCCTGGGGGCAGTGCTCCTGACACTTGTAGCAGGTCGTGCAGCTCCAGACCATGCGCGCGCCCAGGGTCTGGCGCTTGAGACCCATGCGCAGCAGATTCATGATCTGTTGCGGGGTCAGATCCAGGTCGCGGGACGGGTCCTCGCTGACCGCGACCACGGGGCACACCCCTGTGCAGGTCGTGCATTGCACGCAGCCCCAGAAGGACTCGGCGCGGTCGGCAAGGCCCGCGCCGGTGCCGCCGACCGTGTCCAGTTCCTGGGCCCACTGTCCGGCCGTGCGTTTGCGGATCTGGCCATCGACACCAGGCTGGCCTGTTTCGGCCAGGGTTTGCTTGGAGGCCATCCAGAGATCCTGCAAATCAATGCCTGCTGGGCAGATCTGCGTGCAGCGGAGGCATTCGGTGCAGATCTGGCTGCCTTCGGCCAAATCGCCCAGTTCCGCGCCCTGCAGGCCGGCCCGCAGGTGCCGACGCAGATCGTCCAGCTTGTCCATGGGCAGGATGTCCCGGTTGCCGAGCACCTGGTGGCTGGGCGCCACGCTGCAATGCAGGCTGCACTGTCCGCAATGGGCGCAGGCCTGCAGAGCCAGGGCGCGGCTTGCGGGGCGGAAGGGCTTGGGGCGCTGGTCCGTGTCACTCGCGGACGTCCCGCCGCGCTGCAGCAGGTTGGCGGCGGTGCCGAGGGGATGGAAGAATTTGCCCCAGGACATGAGGCCCAGGGCCAGGAAGGCCAGTCCGGCGTGCAGATGCCAGAAGAAGGCGGGCCAGCTGTCGGGCGGCCGGACTCCTGCTGGGAGCACGCGAACCACGCCACGCGAGACAAAGGCGGTGGCGGTGGGGGCATGGCAGGACGCGCAGCGGTCTTCGTGCAGTTCACGACCGAGGGTTAGGATTTCCGGAGCCGTGGGCAGGAAACGCGCGAAACGGACACCGTTTTCCCGATTCCAGTAGGCCTGCAAGGCGACCAGTTCCTCAGGCTCTGCTTCCGGGAAATAATCGTCCATCATGCGGGTAAAATCAACGGGGGAAAGGATCTTGACCGCCTCCAAACCGAAACCCGAAGCTAGGAGCGCGGCGAGGATGCCGATGAAAACCCAGTCCTGGGTCCGGCTCAAGCTTCTGAGTCGGCTGTTGGCCAAACGGAGGGCGGTCAGCAGGCCAAGGCCGCACGCGGCAGCGAGGCCGCAGAGGTTGCGCAAGAATTGCCAGGGGTCGAGTGTTGGTTCGTAGGCCGGGAAGAGCGGCCGCGTCACAACGCCGTCCATGGCGTGCAGGAAGAGCAGAGGAAGGAAGCCGAGGACAAGGAGCGTGTGTCCGGCCCAGCGCAGCCGGCCCGTGCGCCAGGTCCGTCGCAGGAACAAGTCGGCCAAACCGGCCAGGATGCGGCGGGTGCGCCCCGGGCGTTTTTTCCCGTTCAGGCGGCTCCCATCTTCGGAGTCGGCTCGGGTGTCCACCAGGACGGTCTTTCCGTGCAGGCGCCAAATGACCCCGATCAGGAAGCTCAGGCCGGCGAGAAAGAGGCCGACGGAAAAAAAGTCCATGCAGGCTCCGGACTGCGAAACGTGATATCCGAGACTACTGCCGCGCCGTTTCTACAGCGCGGCGCGCAATTCCTGAACCGCCTTCCAGGCCGTGGCAATGGCCAGCCCGGCACCGCATTTCATGCGCATCCAATCCTGGTGGGCCAAAATGGCCCCCGCCGCATGCAGACGCGGGTGGTACGCGGCGCCGTCGACGCCCAGGGGGCGCAGACGTGCATCGGTTTCCAGCCCGGCCTGATTGATTTCATGGCCGCGCGGGTCGAAAAACAAAGGCCTGTGCCACGCACCACGCGACTCGGGTTGATGGACCGGCAGATGGAAAACGGATTCGTGGATGCGGTGCCGGTCGGCTTTCAGGCCCTTGCCGAAGAAACGGCCGCTGGCCAGGATCGCGCCCCTCGCGACGATATCGATTCCCGTGGCGCCGCTGCCCGCCGTGAACAGAAATTCGTCGCCGGTCGTTTTCACCGCGCTGACGAGTTTCTGGGTGCAGGTCCGTACGCCCAAGGTTGGCAAACCCCGGTCAAAGGCGGCCCGCAGGCGCGGGCCGGCGATGGACGGCGGGAGGGTCGGTATCTCGAAGACCCGTCTGCCGAGGAGTTTCTCCAGGTGGGCGACGATATCCGAGGTGCCGCTCACGCCCAGCATGGCCGGGAATCCGATACATTCCGCGTCCCCGGCCAGGGGCGCGACGGCTGCGGCCAGTTCCTCGCGGCAAGGGGGATCGGCCATGCTCCAGGCCATGTGCTCGGGATACAACTCGCCGCGCAAGCCCGGAAAGCGGACCCGGACGGCCCGCAGTCCCGGCCAGGACGCACCACGGACCGCAACGATCTGTTTGGCGCTCAGCCCTTTAAGGCCGTGAAAATCAACGATCAGGGTCTTGGCCCGGCTTTCCATGGCCTCCACGCCGCCCCAGGCCGCGCAGGGCAGCAGGTAGGTAGGCTTCAAGGTCCCACTCGCCGTCAGAGTCTGCGAGTTCTGCCCGGGCCGGCCCGTGTAGCACAGACCCTGCTCGCCCAAAAATGTCGTGAACGATTCCAGGGCCTGGACGATCTCATCGTTCGTGACCCGGCCGTAGGGGTGGGCGGGCAGGTCATGGCGCAAGGCGTCCAAAGCGGCGAAGGGGTCTGCCCACACCCGTTGCATGGCGATGGGGTGCACGGCCAGCAGGTCAATGAAACCGGTACTGAAGTCGATCCCGCCCGTGGCACCGGTCTGGACCACGGAAAGGCCCGCGTTGGCAGCGAAGAGGGCGGCGGCCATGCCCGCGAAACCGGAGCCGATGACCATGACGTCGTATTTCTTCACGGCAAACCCTTTCCGGCTTCCCGGCAGGCCCTGTCTTCATCCTCGGCCGAGCCCCGGGGGGGGAATTCCAGGTCCATGCCCCCGCAGTACAGAGCTTCCTGCAATTCGGCCTGCATGAGCGGCACGTCCCAGAGAATGGGCGCAAATCCCCGCCAGCGGCGTTCTGTGAAGGTCTTGAGTTCCGCCAAACCCTGATCACCGGAGACCACGCCGCGATCATAGAGGTGTCCGGTCACGCGCGGACCACAGAATCCGCCCTGGCACGGCCCCTTGCCAACCCTGCTGCGCATGCCGATGGCCTTGAGCAAGGAGCGTCCGCGCATGGACGCGGACTCGTCCACGATGGAATCAATGACATTGCGAGAGATCATTTCGCACTCGCACAATACCAGGTCGTCCTCGGCGCGGTTGTCGATCCAGGTTCGCGGCCCTTTTCCCGGCTCGGTCCAGCGTCCAAGGGCCGAGGCGGGCAGAACCTCGGTCCGCGTCAGGCACGGCACGGTCACGCCGAGTTTGGCGCAGGCCAGGTCAGCGGCCTTCTCGGCCATGAGACGGTAGGTGGTGAGCTTGCCTCCGGTGATGGTGATGAAATTGTCGATTCCGTCGGCGGCATGGTCGATGAGAGCGAAACCGCGGCTGACAGCGCGGTCGTCACCGGCCCCCGGGAGCGAGACCAGCGGACGCACCCCGGCGTAGGCCCGGATGTAGCGGGTTTTTTCAAGGATGGGCAGCATGAGGCGTGCGTCGTCAATGATGCGGTCGGCCTCGGCCACGCTGGGGCGGCAGCCCTCGGGCGAGGTCACGCGGATGGAGGTGGTTCCAAGGATGGACACCGTCCCGCCGGGCACGAGAATGTCGGCGTCGGACGGCGGGCGAAGACGGTTGATGACCTGCCTGGCGATGCGGTCCTGGGTGATCAGCAGGCTGCCCATGGAATAGAGCATGGAGATGCGTGCCCCGGCCAGGGCCGCGACCTTGGAGGCCCAGGCGCCGGCTGCGTTGATGACCAGGCCGGTCTGGATGGAGACTTCCTCGCCGGTGGTCTTGTCCCGGCAACGCACCTGGGCAATGCCCCCCGCGCCCAAGTCCATGGACGTGGCGGCCAAATTGCGGCGGAAGGAGCTGCCCAGACTCAATGCCTGGGCTATGTTGTCCAGGGAGAGCATGAACGGGTCCACCGCTCCGTCCTGGACAGCGTAGACGGCGATGATGTCCCTGGTCAGGGATGGCTCCATGGCCCGGGCCGTGGCAGGCTCGATGCCGCGGCAGGGGATGGAGCTTTTGGCGCACAAGGCCGGAAAATCCGCGGCATACCGTTCGTCATCACCGCGTACGGCAACGAACATGCCGCCCGTGTCCTCGATGCACTGCGGCGCCAGGCGGCGCAAGATTTCACCTTCCTCTCGGCATTCCACTGCCGCTTCCCTGTCCGAGGCCACGTAGCGGGCGCCACTGTGCAACAGGCCATGGTTCCCGCCAGACGCACCCGAATTGATGTCGCGTTGCTCAATCAAGAGAGCCCGCACCCCGCGCAGGGCGAGGTCGCGCAGAAGGCCGGCACCAGTGGCGCCGCCCCCGATGATGAGCACCGGTGTTTTCAAAGTGGTCATGTTTGCCCCTGACTCTGGAAAAATCCCTGGAGAACGAAAATAAATGCGAACATGGAGACGCTTCTGGACTCGCTTGCGGGCATGCGACTGAAAGGGAGGAATTCCTTCTGGTCATGGGGAACATGCCATGTTACTGACTTTCACGGATCATTGCGTTCTCTGGACAAATGCCTAGCATGAGGCGCGATTGCCTTCCAGTTTTTTTTCTAAAAGCGTCAAAAAAATATTCTTTTATTCAAAAACGAAAGGATCTCTTATGCATGCCGAACCCGCAGCCCACGATCAGGACACCGGTGCCCGCCACGTCACGGTCCGGCAACGTCACGCGGAAATAATACGCATGATCCGCGAAACGGGCTTCGCCACCATCCAGTCCCTGGCCGATCATTTCAAAATCACGCCCCAGTCCGTGCGGCGGGACATCAATACCTTGAGCGCCAAGGGCCTGCTGCAACGCTACCACGGCGGCGCCGGCCCCTGCCTGAGCACCGAGAACATGGACTACCTCGACCGCAAGGTTCTCTGTCTGACCGAGAAGCGGCTCATCGGGCAGATGGTCGCCGAGGCCATCCCCAACAAGTCATCCCTGTTCATCAATATCGGAACCACCACCGAGGCAGTGGCCCGGGCCCTGGCCGGACACAAGAGTTTGCGGGTCATCACCAACAGCCTGAACGTGGCCACCATCCTGACCGGCAATCCGGAGGTGGAAATCATCGTCGCCGGCGGACTCATCCGCCATCACGACGGCGGCATCGTCGGCGAGGCGGCCATCGACTTCATCCGACAATTCAAGGTCGACTTCGGCATCATCGGCATCAGCGGCATCGACATGGACGGAACCCTGCTTGACTTCGACTACCGCGAGGTGCGGGCCGCCCGGGCCATCATGGAGAATTCGCGGCAAATCTTTCTGGTCACGGATCATACCAAGTTCGGCCGCAACGCCATGGTCCGTCTGGGCAATATCGACGAGATCGACGCCCTCTTCACGGACACGACTCCGCCGGCAAGCGTTCTGGAGCAGATGAAGCGGGGCGGTGTGGATTTGTATGTGAGTGAAGAAACAATGGATTAATCTGCACTTTTGTGAAAATCAGTTGGTCAACTGATCATTTTTATTTTCAGTTGCGAAAATTTTTTCCGCATGCTATCTTTTTTTGAACATTACAGCGCCCCTGCCGGGGCACATGTCGTATTCTGTCAGGGAGGGGCCGCATGGGGCTTCAGCTCGAACGTATTGACCGCATCGTGGACTGCGAAACACACCTGAAGGACATCTCCCTCGATTTCAAGTCCGGCCAGCGCTATGTGTTGCTGGGCCGGACCCTCGCGGGCAAGACGACCCTTTTGCGCATCATGGCCGGACTGGACCGTCCGACCCGGGGGCGAGTCGTGGCCGAAGGGCAGGACGTGACAGGAGTGTCCGTGCGCCGCCGCAGCGTGGCCATGGTCTATCAGCAATTCATCAATTATCCCTCCCAGACCGTCTTCGACAACATCGCCTCGCCCTTGCGCATCGCGGGAATGTCAAAAGGGGAAATCGAAAAGCGGGTCCAGGCCACGGCGGCCATGCTGCACCTGGAGCCTCTTCTTTCCCGACTTCCGGCGGAACTTTCGGGCGGACAGCAGCAGCGAACCGCCATCGCCCGCGCCCTGGTCAAGGAGGCCCACCTGCTTCTCCTGGACGAGCCCCTGGTCAACCTGGACTATAAACTGCGCGAAGAACTGCGCGACGAACTGCAGAGCATTTTCGGCCAGCGCGATTCCGTGGTGGTATACACGACCACGGAGCCGACCGAAGCCCTGATGCTTGGCGGCAACGTCATCGTCATGGACGAGGGCCGGGTGCTGCAGACCGGGCCGACCAGCGAGGTTTACCATCATCCGGCCACAACCCGAGTGGCCGAGGTCTTCAGCGATCCGCCCATCAATTTCATCACCGCGGAGGTCGATGCGGACAAGGCCCATCTGCGCATCGGCATCGACCTGCCCCTGATCGGACATTTGTGCGACCTGACTCCAGGCACCTACAAATTCGGCATCCGTTCCCATCATTTCAATCTGACCCGCACATCGGGCGAAGACGTGGAAATCCGAACCGTGGTCGAACTGGCGGAAATCAACGGATCCGAAACCTTTGTCCATTTCCACTACCGCAATCGCTCCCTGGTCCTGCAGGAGCAGGGGGTGCGGTCCTTCAAGGTGGGTCAGGAGCTGTCTGTGTTCGTGCGTCCGTGTGACGTGTACGTCTTTGGGGAAGACGACCAGTTGGTCAAGGCTCCTGCCTGTCCCGCGACCTGCGGTCCTAGCGTATAATCGAGGTTGTCATGGCCAGAATCGAACTTGAAAATATCGCCCACAGCTACCACTCCCGTCCCAAAGGCGACGATGATTTCGCCCTCAAGCGAGTGCATACCGCCTGGGAGGATGGTGGCGCCTATGCATTGCTGGGCTCCAGCGGTTGCGGCAAGACGACCATGCTCAATATCATCTCGGGTCTGCTGACTCCGAGCCAGGGAAGGGTGCTCTTCGACGGCAAGGACGTGACCACCTTGCCGCCCGAAAAGCGCAATATCGCCCAGGTCTTTCAATTTCCTGTTCTCTACGACACGATGACGGTTTTCGACAATCTGGCCTTTCCCCTGCGCAACCGCAAGGTGGAGGAGAGCGAGATCCGCGGCCGGGTGCATGAGATCGCCGAAATCCTGGATCTGACGCCTTTTCTGAACAAAAGGGCCAGCGGTCTCGCCGCCGACGCAAAGCAGAAGATTTCCCTGGGTCGCGGGCTTGTGCGCAAGGACGTGGCGGCCATCCTTTTCGACGAACCTCTGACAGTCATCGATCCGCATCTCAAATGGCTGCTGCGGCGCAAGCTGAAGGAAATTCACAAAGAGTTCAAGCTGACCCTTATCTATGTGACCCACGACCAGACCGAGGCCATGACTTTTGCCGAGAAGATCGTGGTCATGTACGACGGGGCGCTTCTGCAGATTGGTGCCCCGGACGAACTTTTCGAAGATCCGGCGCACACCTTTGTCGGTTATTTCATCGGCAGCCCGGGCATGAATCTTTTGCCCTGCACCCTTGATAACGGCCATGCCGTGCTCGAGTGCGGGCGTATTCCACTTGATCCGTCCGTGGCCGCCAAGGCGGGACAGGGGACATTCCAGATCGGCATCCGTCCCTTGTATCTGGAATTGCTGGACGGCGAGGGCCCTGGTGCCGTGGCTGGTCGGATCGCATCAGTGGAAAACGAAGGCAGCAGCCGCATCGTCACCGTGGAATCAGGCTGTTCGCGACTCAAGGCCCGCGTGCCCGAGAATCGTCCCATCCCGGCGGACAGCTGCTGGGTTCTTTTTCCGCCCGAGCGGACCAAGCTTTTTCGTGACCAGTACCTGGTCAAATAGGAGATGGGCATGGAGAAATGGGAAAACAACAGGGCCTGGTTTCTGATTCTGCCCGTCTTCGTCATTGTGGCTTTCAGCGCCATCATCCCGCTCATGACCGTGGTCAACTATTCGGTCCAGGACATTCTGGGACCGGGACAACGCATTTTCGTCGGCGCGGAATGGTTCAAGGAGATGCTCCTGAACCCGCGCTTGCATGACGCCCTGCTCAAACAGCTCATCTTCTCCGGTTTGGTGCTTCTCATCGAGATTCCATTGGGCATCGCCATCGCCCTGACCATGCCCAAAAAGGGATGGACCGCCTCGGCCTGTCTGGTGCTCCTGGCGCTGCCCCTGCTCATCCCCTGGAACGTCATCGGAACCATCTGGATCATCTTCACCAGGCCTGATATCGGCCTGTTCGGGGCGACCATCAACAAGCTTGGCCTGGCCTTCGACCATACGGCCCAGCCCTTGGACGCCTGGATCACGGTCATGCTCATGGAGGTCTGGCACTGGACCCCGCTGGTGATTCTGCTGGCCTACGCAGGCCTTCGTTCCATCCCCGATGCCTATTATCAGGCGGCCAAGATCGATGGAGCCAGCCGCTGGGCCGTGTTCCGCTTCATTCAGTTGCCCAAGATGCGCGGGGTGCTGACCATCGCCGTCCTGCTTCGCTTCATGGACAGTTTTCTGATTTACGCCGAACCCTTCGTGCTGACCGGAGGCGGTCCGGGCAACGCCACGACCTTCTTGTCCATCTATCTGGTCAAACTGTCCACGGCCATGGATCTCGGCCCGGCAGCGGCCTTTTCCATCATCTATTTTCTCATTGTCCTGCTTTTCTGCTGGCTGTTCTACCAAGCCTTGCAGGCCGTGGGCACGGGAGACAAAGCATGAGCAAACGTCACTTCATCCTGATCTTCTATCTCACGCTCTTGCTTTTGCCCATCTACTGGATGCTGAACATGTCCCTGCGCACCAACGCGGACATCATGAGTTCCTTCCAGCTCTTTCCGCATTCCATGACCCTTGATAATTATCGCAAGATCTTTTCCGATCCGTCCTGGTATTCGGGCTATATCAACACCATGATCTACGTGAGCATCAACACGCTCATCTCCCTGGTCACGGCCCTGCCCGCAGCCTATGCCTTCTCGCGGTTCCGTTTCATCGGCGACAAGCACGTCTTCTTCTGGCTGCTGACCAACCGCATGGCGCCGCCGGCCGTTTTCCTGCTGCCGTTCTTCCAGCTCTATTCGACTTTCAACCTCATCGACACGCACATCGCCGTGGCCCTGGCGCACTGCCTTTTCAACGTACCCCTGGCGGTCTGGATCCTGGAAGGATTCATGTCCGGAGTGCCGCGAGAGATCGACGAAACGGCCTTTATCGACGGGTACAGCTTTCCGCGGTTCTTTCTCGCGGTTTTCATTCCGCTCATCCGCGCGGGCATCGGCGTGACCGCGTTCTTCTGCTTCATGTTCAGCTGGGTCGAACTGCTGTTGGCCCGGACCCTGACGACCACGGTGGCCAAGCCCATCGCCGCGACCATGACCCGCACGGTCAGCGCCTCGGGGCTCGATTGGGGTCTCTTGGCGGCCGCCGGCATCCTGACCATCGTGCCCGGGGCCCTGGTCATCTGGTTCGTTCGCAATCATCTGGCCAAGGGCTTCGCCCTGGGCCGGGTCTAGGAGGGCGGTCATGAATATCGGCTGGATGGCCTGGACGCCAATCACCGCGGGATTTTTTACTTTCATCGTACTCATGCTCATCGGCATGACCGTGTGGCAGATCGTGTCCCCCAGCGTGGCTCGCAGGGGAGTTCTGCCCATCGTCACCACCCGGGGAGATCGCTTGTTCATAAGCCTTCTGGGGAGCGCATACATCCATCTGGCCTGGCTTGGCTTGACGGATCTGGCTGTCTGGATCGCGACCATGATATCCGTCTTATTTCTGGTCACTGTCATGCGCTGGGGTTGAGATCAGGACAACGGCGCGGTGCGAGGAAAGGACGGCAACGGCGTTTTGTGGTGTTGTTGGAATAACCGCAACTGGAGGTCCGTATGAAAGTTTCGCGTGTTCTCTTGACCGGAATGCTCGTGATGGCATTCCTTGCCGCTGGCTCCCTTGGTTTCGCCGACGAGGCGAAACAGAAGGCCGCGGCAAAAAAATGGATTGACGAGGAGTTCCAGCCTTCGACGCTCAGCAAGGACGAGCAGATGAAGGAAATGGAATGGTTCATGAAGGCCGCCGCCCCGTTCAAAGGCATGGAGATCAAGGTCGTCTCCGAAACCATCCCCACCCACGAGTACGAATCCAAGACTCTGACCAAGGCTTTCTATGAAATCACCGGCATCAAGGTCACCCATGACCTGATCCAGGAAGGTGACGTCATCGAGAAACTGCAGGTCCAGATGCAGTCCGGCGAAAACGTCTTTGACGGCTATGTCAACGACTCCGACCTCATCGGCACCCACTTCCGCTACGGGCAGGTCGTCAACCTCACGGACTGGATGGCCGGCGAAGGCAAGGACGTGACCCTGCCCACCCTGGACATCGACGACTTCATGGGCAAGTCCTTTACCACTGGCCCCGACGGCAAGCTCTATCAGTTGCCCGACCAGCAGTTCGCGAACCTGTACTGGTTCCGCTACGACTGGTTCCAGAAGCCCGAACTCAAGGAAAAGTTCAAGGCCAAGTACGGCTACGAACTGGGCGTGCCGGTCAACTGGTCCGCCTATGAGGACATCGCCGAGTTCTTCACCAACGACGTGAAGGAAATCGACGGCAAGGCCATATACGGCCACATGGATTACGGCAAGAAGGCCCCTGATCTTGGCTGGCGCTTTACCGACGCATGGCTGAGCATGGCCGGTGCCGGCGACAAGGGCATCCCCAACGGCCTGCCTGTCGATGAATGGGGTATCCGCGTGGACGGTTGCCGTCCCGTCGGTTCCAGCGTGGCTCGGGGCGGCGACACCAACGGCCCGGCCGCGAAATACGCCCTGCGCAAGTACATGGACTGGCTGCGCCTCTACGCCCCTCCCGGCGCCCTGGGCATGGACTTCTACCAGTCCCTGCCGAGTCTGGCCAAGGGCAACGTGGCCCAGCAGATATTCTGGTACACTGCCTTCACGGCTTCCATGGTCGAGAAGGGCACGCCCGTTGTCAACGCCGACGGCACGCCCAAATGGCGCATGGCCCCGTCTCCTCACGGCCCGTACTGGGAGGAAGGACAGAAACTCGGCTATCAGGACTGCGGTTCCTGGACCTTGCTGAAGAGCACTCCGGTTGACCGCCGCAAGGCCGCCTGGCTCTTCGCTCAGTTCTGCGTGGCCAAGACCACCTCGCTCAAGAAGACCCACGTTGGCCTGACCCCCATCCGCGATTCCGACATCCGTGACAAGTCCTTCACCGAACGCGCGCCCATGCTCGGCGGCCTGGTGGAGTTCTATCGCAGCCCGGCCCGCGTGGCCTGGACGCCTACCGGCACCAACGTGCCCGACTACCCCAAGCTGGCGCAGCTGTGGTGGCAGAATATTGGTGAAGCCGTTTCCGGCGAAGTCACCCCCGAAACCGCCATGGACAACCTGGCCGCCGAACAGGACAAGATCCTGGAACGCCTCGAGCGCGCGGGTGTCCAGGGCGATTGCGGTCCGAAGATGAACGAGCCCAGGGACGAGAAGTACTGGCTCGACCAGCCCGGCGCTCCCAAGCCCAAGCTGGAGAACGAGAAACCCAAGGGCGAGACAGTGGACTACGATACGCTGATCAAAGCCTGGACCGAAGGCCGGGCCAAATAAGGCTGGTCGCGGTATGCCGAACACAAGGGGAGTGCCCGCGGGCGCTCCCCTTGTTCATGTTCGGTGGCCGAAGACACGGGAGCTGGGCAGGGCTCCAAGGGGATGTTCGAATTTCCGGGCTCAGAGGCCCGGGCGTCAATAGTGGTACGTCCGGCCGGCCATGATGGTCGTGGCACGAAAGATCTGCTCGTAGAGAACGACCAGGGCCAGTTCGTGAGGCATGGTCAAGGGGCTCAGGCTGAGCCGCGCGCTGGCCCGGTCCAGAAGTTCCGGAGACAAACCCAAGGCCCCGCCCACGACAAAGCAGCATTCTCCCTGGGGGTCTTCCAGGCGCGCGCGCAGAAACGCGGCAAAATCCACGGAATTCATGAGAGTCCCGGTTTCGTGCAGGGCGATGAGATGATCCTTCGGTCCGATCTTGTTCAGGATCTGCTGTGCTTCCTGGCGCTTGCGTTCCGGTCCCGTGGCCTGCGGGCAGTCCTTGACATGGACAGACTCGACGCGCACCACAGGTGTGAGCATTTTGCCGTAATGGGCAATGGCTTCGGCCCACCATTTTTTTTTCGGTTTTCCGACTGAAATGATTTTGAGTCTGAACATGTCTCTACGGCGACGAGGTGGTATCTAGGCCGTCACGGCGCCATTTCCCAGTTGCTATTTGCCCTGTCCGGGGATTGATTTTCAAGGAAATTAAAGGCAATACTAACGTATTGCCAGTGGCCGTCCGATCGAAACCGTCGGCTGAGCCGGAACATATTCCAGGCACTGTTAGGGAGGTGTCGCATGAACAGCAAGACAGGACAAGATGATCTGGAGGCCAAAGCTGGCCAGACCGGCAAGAATTCAAGCCTGCTTTCCGCCTGCGAAAATCAGGGAAAGCAGCATATTGTCCGCAAGTCCTTCCGCGTGCCGGTGCCTCAGGGCCTGGTCACCCTGAACTTCGAGGGGCAGCAGCATGCAGTCAAAGACCTCTCCATGTATGGAGTGGGACTGGCGGTGGATAGTCCCACGGCTTTTGCCGTAGGCAGCGTTTTAAAGGATGTGCGCATTGTTTTTCCGGACCAATCGTTTCTGGTCGATATCAGGGTGGTGCACATCTCCGCCTACGCCGGTGAATCGTTGATTTGCGGCCTTGAGATCGTCAACACTCATGATTCCGGCTACATCGACTGGATGACCCGGGTCGTTTCCGAGATCAAGACCTCCGTACTTTCCACTGTTTCGTCCTCATGAAACCAGGTGACGGCATGAAGCCGAATGAGCGGCGGGACATCCTCGGTGAACTGTTCCGGGGTGAACACGGCTTGACTGAGTCAGGTCTGGATGAACTCTACGCCCGCATGAACGTTTGCCTGGCTCCCAGGACGTTCTCCCCGTCCGCAACCAGTTTCTGCCTTTCCGGCACAAGCGGCTCGACAGCAAGAAATGTCGGCCCACCACCTGCATGAAGAAATTTTTGAGGGCTTGACCCAGGCCAAAAAGACATTGAAAGGTCTGCTGCCCGCAGGAGCCAGGGGGCGCGCCTCCAAGTCCAGTCTTGTCAACTGCGCGGTCAACAAATTGCTGCAGGAAATCGAAGAAGAAGGGGTGGACCATTCGGTGATCAAAAGCATCCTTGGGAAGGCGAAATAACGAAGGAGGGCTGTCCATGAAGGTAACGTGTCCACAGTGCAAAAAAGCACACCTCATCGACCCGTCCAGGATTCCAGCCAATGTCACGGTGGGCCAATGCAAAGCCTGCGGTCAGCGTTTCCCCCTTGTGCCCGACGACGAGACACAAGTTCCGTCCTCCCGCGAAACTCGGCGGATTGGAGTGACCCTGAGCAAGGGCGGGGTGGGCAAAACCACCACCGCTGTCAATCTTGCCGCCGGTTTGGCCATGGCCGGGTACAAGGTGCTGCTCGTGGACACGGATACCCAGGGACAGGCCGCCTATCTGCTCGGTCAAAAACCCAAGGCCGGACTGACGGAACTGGTCACCGGCGAACTCCCGGCGTCCGAGGCGATGATCCAGGCCCGCGAGAACCTCTGGCTGTTGGCTGGCGGACGCTCTCTGGCCGGAATCAAGCGCCTCATCGACCGCAAGGACTTCGGGGGGGAACTGACTTTGGCCGAGGCCCTGGGGACGGTGGAAAAGGATTTTGATTTCGTCATTGTCGACACGTCTCCCGGCTGGGATCCCTTGACGGTCAATGTCCTTTTTTATGTCTATGAGCTGATAACCCCCGTTTCCCTGGAGGTCGCGACACTGCAGGGTCTGGTTGAATTTTTGAAAAGCCTTTCCTCCATCCAGAAATACCGCGGCGACGTGGCCTTGAGCTATATCCTGCCGACCTTTTTGGACAAACGGATCAAGAACCCCGATGCCATCCTGGAACGATTGCAGGAACTTTATGGGGAATACGTCTGCACGCCCATCCGCTACAATGTTCGACTTTCGGAGTCTCCGGCCCATGGCAAGACTATTTTCGAATACGCCCCCGGATCTCATGGATCCCAGGATTACCGCGAACTGGTGCGCAAGATCACCAACCGGCCCGACCTTTTTGCTTGAGTGTTCCCACACACGCACAGATCCCCGCGCACGAGAGTGGACGGGGATTTTCTCATCTCCCGGCGGACCTGAATTCGTGATGCGCAGGGCCATTCTCCAGACCCGGAGGCTGGCGTGCCAAGCCTGATCATCGCCGAAAAACCTTCCGTGGCCCGCGAGCTGGCTGCTGTCCTGGGCATCAAAGGGCGGGGAGAGGGATTGTTGCGCGGTCCGGACCATGTAATCACCTGGGCCGTGGGCCATCTGGTCAATATCGCCGAGCCGGGGGATCAGAATCCGCTCTGGTCCGGCCGATGGGCCATGCATCAGCTGCCCATGTTGCCCAGCCGCTTCGCCCTGGGCGTCCTGCCGTCCACGGCCTCCCAGTACGAAGTCATCCGTCGCCTTCTGCTCGATGATTCCATCGAAACGGTCATCAACGCCACGGACGCGGGTCGGGAAGGAGAACTCATCTTTCGCCGCATCTATCACCGGGCTGGTTGCACCAAGCCCATTTTGCGGCTGTGGGCCAACGACATGACCGAAAAAGGACTGCACAAGGCCTTCGCCAACCTGATGCCCGGAGAGGACAAGCGCAACCTCGGCCACGCAGCCTTTGCCCGGGCCGAGGCGGATTGGCTGGTGGGCATGAACTTTTCGCGACTGTTCACCTTGCGCGCCGGCAGTCTTATCACGGTGGGGCGGGTCCAGACCCCGGTTTTGAAACTGCTCGTCGATCGTCGTCGGGAAATTGAGGACTTCGCGCCCCAGGATTACTGGACCGTGGAGGGCGAGTTCGAACATCAGACGCAGAGCTTCAAGGCAACCTGGTTCGCTCCGCCGGAGTTCAAGGATTCGAAAATCTGGCAGGAGGGCGTGGGACAGTCCGTGGTCAGGGCGTGTGTCGGGGGGAGGGGAGAGGTCCTTGAAATGGAGAAAAAGAAGGGGAGGCAAAAGCCGCCTTTGCCCTTTGATCTGACCACGCTGCAAAAAGAGGCCAACTCCAGGTTCGGTTTTTCAGCCCAGGAAACCCTGTCCATCGCCCAGGATCTGTACGAAAAGAAAAAAGTCATCACCTATCCGCGCACGGATTCCCGCTACCTGACCAAGGAACTCTTTGCCGAATGTCTGGACAACCTGCGTGCCGTGCACAGGCATTTCCCGGAAATCGCCGTCCGCGCCGCGACGAACATCCAGAACGGCAAGAAAAAGTTCGAATGCGTCAATGACAAGAAGGTGACGGATCACCACGCCATCATCCCCACCACCCTGCATGCCAACCCCGCCAGTCTCGGCAAGGAGGAGTGGACTGTCTATGAAATGATCTGCCGGCGCTTCATCGCCACGTTCATGGATGACGCGCTCTTTGCCGCCTCCACGCTCTGGCTGGACGTGAATGGCGAGCGTTTTCGCACCACGGGCAAGATTTTCCAGGACAGGGGCTGGCTGGAGGCGGAGCCCTGGCGGGCTTCCGAAGACAACCCCTTGCCCAACCTCAAAAAGGGGGATCTGGCGGCGATTCGGGAGCTGTATTTGGCCGCCCACAAGACCAAGCCTCCCGCGCATTACACCGACGCCACCTTGCTGGCGGCCATGGAGACAGCAGGCAAGCTCGTGGAAGACGAAACCCTGCGCGAGGCCATGAAGGAGCGGGGCCTGGGCACCCCGGCCACCCGTGCCCAGATCATTGAAACTCTGCTCGCCAGGGCGTACGTAGCCAAGGACGGCAAGCGACTGATCGCCACGGATTTCGGATGCTGGGCAGTGGACGTGGTCTGCGCCATGATCCCCCAGGTCGCTTCACCGGAACTCACAGGAGAGTGGGAGAAACGTCTCAAGGAGATGGAGCGGGGCTCGCATGCTTACGGCATCTTCATGCGCGAGGTGCGCGAGATGGTCAGTGCGGGGGTTCGTCTGGTCAAGGGCAGCCACGTCCGTCCGCCCCGCTGTCCTGTTGACCGACGCAGAGCGAAGGAGGTGACGTCGTGAATTCAATTCTGATCGTGGATACGGACGGCAAGGCCCTGGCAGGCATGCAACGCAGACTGCGGGGACATTTCGAGAAGATCCACATCGCTCTCGGCGCACGTCTTGGCCTGCAGCGAGTGCGGGAGGAGGGGCCTTTCGCCCTGGTCATCGCCGAATTCTCCATGACGGAAATGGACGGGATCGATTTCCTGGCCCAGGTCCGCGAACTCTCGCCCTGGACCACTCGCATCCTGCTCAGCCGAACTCCCATGGACGTGCCGCATCTATTGAGTGTGGTCAACGAGGCCAAGGTATTCCATCTGCTTTCGTCTTCCTGTACCGATGCAGCCCTGCTCAAAGTCGTGGCTGAAGGGCTCGACCGTTTCAAGCGCATCGTGGTCGCGAATCGGGACATGAACGACTCCCTGTCGGTTTTTGCCAAGGCCGTGCACGAGATCGTCTGCTCCTTGCGCAGCGATCTGCGAGACATGATCGGTCCCGTGCTCCCACTGATGCGCAGATTGGGTCAAACCCAGACAGACTCATGTCCGGCGGTAACGGAAACTGCCTTTGTGCTTTCAGTCGTGGGCTTGGCCTCACTGCCTTTGCAAGTGATAGAGGGGCTCGTCACCGGTCGGCCACTCAGCGCGGAGGAACGCGCTCTTTTTGCCATGCATCCCGAATTTGTCGTGGATCTGATCCGCGACATGCCGCAATTGCTTGAGGCGTCCGTGATCCTGAATGGATACGCGCAGCTGTTGCGTCACGGAACTGATGGGGCAAGACCCAACGTTGCCGAGGGCTCGGTTGTGCTGGCTCTGGCCATGGATTGCCGTTTAGCCCTGTACGAACAGCTGGAGCCCGTCGCGATCATGGAGCGGGTCCGCAGCAACCCGCTCTACACGAAACCAATGCTCAAGGCATTGGAAGAGGGCTTTGCGGACATGGATCAGCGCGAAGTGAACCTGACCGTGGACCAGCTTCAGCCGGGCATGATTCTGGCCAAGTCCGTACTGGGCACGCGCGACGGGCACGAAGTGGTCCTGGTTCCCCAGGGGTACGAACTGTCCCGCACAACCATTGCCGTGCTGCGCCAGTCGGAACGGCAGGGACAATTGCGCGGCCCAGTCGCGCTTCGGGCCGGCAGTGTCATTCTTCCAGGAGGTAGTGGAATTTCTTGAGAGTCGAATATGTCCATTCAAGAATTTTCTGCATCTCTGCTTTGACCCCCTCGGCGTGCACCTGGCCTTGCAAATGATTCAAGTAATAGGTTAGATTTCCAGAATCCTCCTGGTAAACCAGGACAATAGAGTACTGAGAAGCTATTCCGGGGCGATCTGGAAATTCGGCCTGGGTCAACAAGTGCATGACGAATTTTCTTTTTCCCGACGCCGTCAGTTCAAAAAGCCTGCTCGCAACGACCTCTTCCTTGAGTTTGTAGGACAACAGGGTGCCGCTTTGGTCATCGCCTGTACTCTGGATGTCGAGGGGGAACTTGCCCAGTACGGACGAGGTTGCGCCCTGGTCTTGAGCCGGTTTGGAGATGGCCGGGGTGGAGTTGTCTTCTGGAGCGGCCATGGCCGGATGGCCAAGGCACGCGAGGCAGATGGCCACGACAAGAATATACACGATCTGCATGAAAACCTCTCAGTTTATGTTTGGGTCGAATCGGAGCCGGGGATGGCACTTGACAACCGAGGTGAGCGCCTGCAGACGACCTAGCAAAATTCGGGGGGGCTCGGCAATGGCATGGGTTCGCTCCGTTTGGCCCATATTAAAGTTAACATAATTTTCATTATGAGACACCGTGACGATGAGTCGGGAAGGGCGTCAAGCCCTTCTCGAAAGGTCAGATCGAAAAAAAAACCGCGACTGGGTCGCGGTCAATATGCTCTTGGGGAGGTGAAAATGAAATACAGCTGGACGCAAACCGGGTTATGCGTGGTGTCCCGGCCATTATTTTCCTTTTCGCCAGTCTTTCAGAAAGGCCTCGATGCCTTTGTCCGTGAGCGGATGGCTGAGCAACTGGGTCAGGATCTTGAACGGAACGGTGGCCACGTGGGCTCCAGTCAGGGCCGCGTCCAGAACATGCATGGGACTGCGCACGCTGGCCGCGATGACTTCCGTTGCAAAACCGAAATTTTCGAAAACAGTCATGATCTGACGAACCAGTTCCATGCCGTCCTGGCCCACGTCGTCAAGGCGCCCCAGAAAAGGGCTCACGTAACGCGCCCCGGCCTTGGCAGCCAAGAGAGCCTGCGCCGCTGAGAAAACCAGCGTCACGTTGGTGTCGATGTCCATGGACTTCAGGATGCGCACGGCTTTCAAACCCTCGCCGGTCATGGGCACCTTGACCACGACATTGGGACCAAACTGCATCAGTTCCCGACCTTCGCGGACCATGCCGTCGGTGTCCAGGGCGATGACCTCCAGGCTGACCGGTCCTGGCACCAGATGGCAGATTTCCCGGGCGATCTCATGCCAGTCCCCGCCCTCCTTGGCCATGAGGGACGGATTGGTGGTCACCCCGTCCACGAGCCCCATGTCCATGGCGGCCCTGATTTCAACCAAGTTCGCGGAATCGATGAAGAATTGCATATCAGCTCCCTACCCGATCATCTTCAGGTACTTGTCGCGGCATTCGTAGCTGCAAAAGCAACGTACATGCTCGCCGTCCTTGATGCGGATGTCGGAATCCTTGGACACGTACGTTCCACAGACCGGATCCTTAACCAGCACCCCCTCCTTGACCAGTTGTTCGTCGTTGGTCTTTTTGACTTCGACCTTCTTTTTCTTGTCGTTGGTCACCAACTTGTAAAGAATGAAGCAGACAATGGCGAAGGTTAAATACTTCCAGATCATCATGTACCTCGTGCTGTGTGTTGCGGCTGCCGGATCAGATCGCCCTGGACGGAATACGTCAGCCTGGACAGCCACTGAGCGGGCGTTTGGCCTTGAATCAGAATGTCAGGTGCCAATTGCATGAGCGGAACCAGGACAAATGCCCTCTCCACCATGCGCGGATGTGGAATGTGCAGCGTGTTGTCTTCGCACTGCACATCCCCCAAGAGCAGGATGTCCATGTCGATGACACGTGGGCCAAAGCGTACATGGCGGACCCGGCCCATAACCGTCTCAATGCCGGACAGCACGGCCAGCAGTTCGTGCGGAGTCCAGGTGGGGGCGACGTCAACACGAGCCACGCAGTTGATGAACCAAGCCTGGTCCCGCAGTCCCTGGGGCTCGGTCCTGAACATGGAAGAAACTGCCACCAGTGTCAGCCCCGGAACCTCGTCCACGGCCTTCAGTGCCCGGGCGATATTGCCCTGCGGGTCGCCCAGGTTGGATCCCAGGCCGATGAATCCGCGTATGTGCATAGGTTCTGACATCAATGTAAAAGCTACCTTTTTCATCTTGTGCAGGCAAGGGGGCAGTTGTACCTTGGGAAATCATGCGCGACGAAATCGACGCCTACCTCCAGCATCTAACCGTCATCCGTGGCTTGGCCGAAAAAACCGTGCAGGCCTACGGATCGGATCTGCTTTTTTTCGACGAATTTCTGCGTGAACATCGAGGCGACCTGCAGCAGATCGACGAGCACGCCCTCTTTCTCTATCTGGTTCACCTGCGCCGCAAAGGCCTCAAGAACACATCCCTGGCCCGCAACCTGTCCAGCCTGCGCGGTTTTTTCGACCATCTGGTCAGTGAGCGGATCTTGCCCGCGAGCCCGGCCACCCTGCTTGACAGCCCAAAACTGACCCGCAAACTGCCTGAGGTTCTGTCCCGGGACGAGGTTGTGGGGTTGTTGGGACGTCCGGATGTCTCCGACCGGCTTGGCTTTCGCGATCGAACCATGCTTGAGTTGCTCTATGCCTGCGGCTTGCGCGTGTCAGAACTGGTGTCCCTGTCCATCCCTGATTTCGATCCCCAGGCCGGATTGCTGCGCGTGCTGGGCAAAGGCGACAAGGAACGCTACGTTCCTCTGCATGACGCCGCGACCAGCTTCCTGTTGTCCTATCTTCGCCAATGGCGCGCTCTTTTCGGGCCTCGATGCGAGCGCGTCTTTCTGAATCGTTCGGGCCTTGGCCTTTCGCGCCAGGGCGTCTGGAAGCTTCTCCGCCGCTACGCCCTGGAGGCCGGCATCATCCGGAATGTTTCGCCGCACACCCTGCGTCATTCCTTTGCCACCCATCTCCTGGAAGGCGGGGCTGATTTACGCACCGTGCAGATTCTGCTGGGTCACAGCGACATCATGGCCACGGAGATTTATACTCATGTGCAGTCCGCGCGCATGGTCGCCCTGCATCGCAAATTTCATCCCAGGTCCTGACATGCCCACCATGCCCGTCTCCACCGTCATCACCTGTCACGCCAACGCGGATTTCGATGCCCTGGCGGCAATGATCGCAGTCGGCAAACTCTATCCCGACGCAGCGTTGGTCTTCCCCGGAACCCAAGAGGCATCCCTCAAGGACTATTTCATCCAAAGCGCCATGTATCTCTTCAATTTCAAATCATTGAAGGATATCGATCCGTCCCAGGTTCGTCTTTTGGTCGTGGTTGACACCAGACATCGTTCGCGCCTGGCACACGTCGAGCCTCTTTTCGACCTGCCAGGGCTGCAAATTCATGTCTACGATCACCACCCCCGCACTGAAGATGCACTGAAGGCAACCTTTGAGGACTACCGTCCATGGGGCGCGACCACGTCCATCATCGTCGACCGGCTGCGGGCCGAGAATCTGAGCGTGACTCCCGACGAGGCCACGATCATGGGGTTGGGCATTTTCGAGGACACGGGCGGGTTCACCTTCAATTCGACCACGGAGCATGATTTCCTGGCCGCGGGTTGGCTCAGGACCCGGGGCATGGATCTGGACGTGATCCGCGACATCATGAGCCGCGAACTCTCCACCGAGCAAATCGCCATTTTGTCAGAACTGATTGATTCGGCCACCACCCACCGCATCAACGGGATCGACATCGTTCTGGCCGAGGTGTCTCTTGATTCCTATGTCGGCGATTTTGCCATCCTGACCCACAAACTCATGGATATGGAGAATATCCGCGTCCTCTTCGCCATCGGCCGCATGGGCGATCGCGTCCAGCTCGTGGCCCGCAGCAAGGTCCAGGAGGTTGACGTCGGCACTGTCTGTGCGTCCTTTGGGGGAGGTGGGCACGCGTATGCGGCCTCGGCTTCCATCAAGGATCGCACAACATCTCAGGTGAAAGATGAGCTTTTTGCCCTTCTCTATTCGCACATCAATCCTCAGCTGGTGGTCCGGGATTTCATGTCATCGCCCGTGGTGCGCATCGAAGCCGCGCAAAGCGTGGCCCAGGCCGCCGAGGTCATGACCCGCTACGGATTGAAAGCCCTGCCCGTGGTCGAATACGGGGAACAGGTCTGCGGGATCATCGAAAACAGCGTGGCCGAAAAGGCTGTTGGCCACGGACTGGGCGCGGAGCGGGTTACGGAATACATGCTCGAGGACATTCACAGCGTGACCGAGGATCAGGACCTGTATCAGGTCATGGAAATCATCCTTGGACATCGCCAGCGTCTGGTCCCGGTCCTGCGTGGACACGAGATGGCCGGGGTCATCACCCGCACGGACCTGATCAACCTGCTTGTCCAGGAGCCGGCCCGCATCCCCGAATCCTTTCTTTCGGACAAGCGACAGGAAAAGAACATCCGCCAACTGCTGCACGAGCGACTGTCGCACCCGATCCTGCAATTGTTGCAGCTCGCCGGCCGGATCGGGGAGGAACAGGGCGTGGGGGTCTACGCCGTGGGCGGGTTCGTGCGCGACATGCTATTGTCCATTCCCAACGATGACATCGACCTCGTGATCGAGGGGGACGGAATCGTTTTCGCCCAAACGCTGGGTGCCAAGCTGGCTGCCCGGGTGCGTCCGCACCTCAAATTCCGCACCGCGGTGGTCATTTTGCCTTCGGGTCAGAAAATCGACGTGGCCACGGCCCGCCTCGAGTATTATGCTTATCCGGCCGCCCTGCCCGTGGTGGAACTTTCGTCCCTGAGGATGGACCTCTATCGCCGTGATTTTTCCATCAATACCCTGGCCATCCACCTCTGCCCTCCCCACTTCGGCCGTCTGGTGGATTTTTTCGGCGGCCAGCAGGACTTGAAAGACGGGATCGTCCGCGTTCTGCACTCCTTGTCCTTTGTCGAGGATCCGACCAGAATCATCCGCGCCATCCGTTTCGAGCAGCGCTTTCAGTTCAAAATTGGAGCGCAGACGGAACGGCTGATCAAGAACGCCGTGCGTCTGAACATCTTCCAGAAACTGTCCGGCTCCCGCATCCGTCACGAGCTGCGTCTTTTGACCGAGGACGGCGCCCCGGTCGAGGCTCTGGTGCGCATGCGCGATCTGGACCTGTTGCAGGAGATTCATCCCCTGCTCCATTTCCCCCCCAGCAAGGAAGTTCTGCTGGAGGAGATCGAGAAAATCGTGACCTGGTACCGTCTCCTTTTCCGAGAGGAGGTTCCGGACATCTGGATCGTGTATTTCCTGGGCCTGGTCTCGGGTTTTGATGCGCACCAGGTCCTGGCCTTGACATCGCGCCTGCAGTTTCCGCTCAAGCGGGTCGAGCTGGTCGAATCAACGCGCCGCCAACTGCGCTTCACGGCCATGCAACTGGCCCAGTGGGCAAAAAATGGCGGCTCTCCGGCCGACTTGCACGAAATTCTTTCCCCCCTCTCCCTGGAAGGCCTGCTCTATCTGATGGCCAAACAGCGTAAACCCGAGCTCAAAAAAGCCGTCTCGCATTTTCTGACCCATTTGCAGGACGTGAGCCTCGCCATTTCCGGGCGTGACATCATGAATTTGGGTCTGCCCCCCGGACCGATCTATTCGAAGGTTCTGCGCGCCGTGAAGCGCGCAGTCCTGAACGGCCAGACCCCGACCCGCGAGGAGCAGCTCGAGTTGGCTCGGAACGTGGTCGCCTCCGTCCAGGGCAATCAAAACCGCGCAGCCCTTTCTTGACCGGGCCACGGCAATTCTTTAACGATTTTTTGTCATTTCGAACTGTCGGACAATTCGTCGGGAAACCATCAACCAGGTTTGGAGGACGTATGGGTAAACGAATCGCTGTTGTTCTGCTGGCTCTCTTCTGTCTGGCCGGGAACGCCCTGGCCAAGGATGTGGTCTTCGCGGTGGACGCCACCTATCCGCCCATGGAAATGGTCGACGCCAATAAGAACATTGTCGGCTTCGGTCCCGAGATTGTGGCCGCCATGGGCAAGGCCGCGGGATTCACGCCGGTCATACAGAACACTGCCTGGGACGGCATCTTCGCAGGGTTGGCCGCAGGTAAGTATGACGCCATCGCTTCTTCCGTGTCCATCACCGACGAGCGTAAGCAGTCCATGGATTTTTCCGAGCCCTATTTCGAGGTCAAGCAGGGCGTCATCACGGCCAAGGGTGCCACCATCAAGACTGTCGGGGATCTGAAGGGCAAGACCATCGCCTCCCAGATCGGCACCACCGGTTTCTTCGTTTGCCAGAAGATCGAGGGCGCCACGGTCAAATCCTATGACGAGATCGGCCTGGCCGTGGAAGACCTTTACAACGGTCGTCTCGATGCCGTCATTGCCGACGATTCGGTGGCCTCCAATTACGCGCTCCAGGACGAGAAATACTCCCAGAAGCTGGCTCTGGCCTTCCTCATTGCCGCGGAAAAGCCCGAATATCTGGGTTTTGCCGTCAACAAGGGCAACAAGGAAATCGTGGACCTGATCAACACGGGTCTGGCTGCCATCAAGGCCAACGGCGAATACGACAAGATCTACTCCAAATGGTTCGGCGCCAAATAATAACCGGGGCACCTGCCCCGGTCTTTTTTTCATCTGACCACGACAAGGCCGGCAATGACTCCACATACGCAAAATAAGCCCGTCAAGATCGACATCGGCGACGGAGCGGCCATCCCCCTCAAAAAGGATTCGGGCCTCTTCAATGCCTGGTGGCTGACTTTTTTCGGCGCCATCGGCATCATCATCTATCTGTGTACCACCAAGCCCGAGCCGTACTGGCGCATTCTGAAATTCCTGCCCGACGGCGTGCTGGTCACCTTTCAGGTCACGGTGTACTCCATCCTGCTGTCCCTGGTCCTGGGCCTCTTCACCGGCCTGGGCCGTCTGTCGCGCAACCGGCTCGTCAACCTCGTCGCGTCGACCTATGTCGAGGTCATTCGCGGCATTCCGCTTCTGGTGCAGCTCTTCTACATCTACTTCGCCCTGGGCAGCATAGAGCTGTTCAAGAATCTGCCGCCTTTGACCGCGGCCGTCATCGCCATGGGTGTGTGCTATGGAGCATACATGGGCGAGGTTTTCAGAGCCGGCATCGACTCCATTGACAGAGGGCAGAGCGAGGCCGCCAGATCCCTGGGCTTCAACCGCGCCCAGACCATGATCCTGGTCATCCTGCCCCAGGCTTGGCGGACCATTCTGCCGCCCGTGGGCAACGAGTTCATCGCCCTGCTGAAAGACAGCTCCCTGGTCTCCATTATCGCCGTTGCCGACCTTTTGCGTCGAGGGCGGGAGTTCGCCAGCGGATCATTCATGTATTTCGAGGCCTATACCATGGTGGCCCTGGTCTACCTGGTCATCACGCTCTTCTTGTCCAAGGGCGTAAGTAAAATGGAGCAAAGGTTGAACTATTATGAACGGGACTAGGCCCATCATCGATATCAAGAACGTTTACAAGTTCTTCGGACAGCTTCAGGCCCTCAACGATGTCAGCCTGTCCATCAACCCGGGCGAAAAGGTCGTCATCATCGGGCCCAGCGGATCGGGCAAGTCGACGCTTTTGCGTTCCATCAACCGTCTGGAGACCATCGACAGCGGGTCCATCATCGTCGATGGCCTGGACATCAACGCCCCGGGCAACGACATCAACCAGATCCGTCAGGAACTGGGCATGGTCTTCCAGAGTTTCAACCTCTTCCCGCACAAGACCGTGCTCGGGAATCTGACCATGGCCCCCATGAAACTCAAGAAGGTCCCGGCCCTGGAAGCCAAGAAGCGGGCCTTGTCCCTCCTCGACAAGGTCGGCATCCGGGAAAAGGCCGAGGTTTACCCTTCCATGCTCTCCGGCGGCCAGCAGCAGCGCGTGGCCATTGCCCGCGCCCTGGCCATGAACCCCAAGATCATGCTGTTCGACGAGCCGACCTCGGCCCTGGATCCGGAGATGATCGGCGAAGTGCTCGACGTCATGGTCACCCTGGCCAAGGAAGGCATGACCATGGTCGTCGTCACCCACGAAATGGGTTTTGCCCGCGAAGTGGCGGACCGGGTCATCTTCATGGACCACGGCCAGATCGTGGAGACGGGCACGCCCGAGCATTTTTTCACGAATCCCGAACATCCGCGCACCCAGAAATTCTTGAGCCAGATCCTGTAGCCATGAAGACTATCCACGCCCCCTGGCGCATCGACTACATCCTCGGGCCCAAGCCGGATTCCTGTGTGTTCTGCCTGCCCGAGTCCACAGACGAGGACGAAAAACGCTTCGTGCTGCACCGGGCCGAGCACTGTTTCGTGATCATGAACATCTTTCCCTATTCGAGCGGGCACGTCATGGTCACTCCGTACCGTCACGTCAGCAACATCACGGAGCTGAGCGTCCCTGAACTCCACGAGGTCATGGAGTATGTACAAAACTGCTCTTTTCTCCTACAGCGGACGTTCAATCCGCATGGCATCAACATAGGCGTGAACATCGGCGAGGCCGCCGGCGCCGGGATCCGCGAACACCTGCATGTGCATCTGGTGCCGCGCTGGAACGGCGACCACTCCTTCATGGCCGTGATGGCTGAAACGAGCGTATTGCCTGAGCACTTGCGCAAGACGTATGAGCGTTTAAAACCATTCTTCGACAACCTTCAACGGCAGAGGTGATCCTGATGCGATATTTCAAGGTATTAGGCTTGGTGGCCCTTTTCTTTTTCTCCATGCTCTTCTTTGTCCAGAATCATGACATTCTTATCCAGGAGCTCGCTCTGGGAATCAAAGTTTTCGGCTGGGAGTATATGACCGAAGCCGTGCCCTTCTACCTTGTCATCCTCATGTCCTTTGTGGTTGGCTCCCTGCTCTGCACCCTGTATTTCTTTCTGGAGCGGGTCCGCCTGTCCAGGCAGTGTCGACAGTACAAGAAGGACGTCGATACCCTGGAGCGCGAGATTGCCTCTCTGCGCCCCAAGAACATGGACACCTACACGACCAGCGAATCCACCGAAAACGTCCAGAACTGAAACCCCACGCATTTCGTTTTCCGCAACCGATGCGTCCCGAGGGATATCCCCGCGGGACGCATTTTTTCGGCCGGGATGACCATGCCTGCTGGGACGTTTCTGCGGTCGAACCCCCTTGGAAGGGATGTTGCCAGGGTGCCGGGCCGCACCGGCTAGAACCAACTGGGGCTCGGCTCCTGCATTGCCTTCAAATCAATATCCTGGCAGCATGCGTCGCACCACGATAAGGGCGCCATCGGGACGCGGGCCTGCTTCGTGACAGACCTACGGCCCGGCGACAAACGTATTTTTTCACGGATCAGGCCGCACGACCCGGAGAACTGCATGCACTGGCTCAAGTCCCTGCTGGGACTGCGCGACGACCACCCGGAACTCTTCTCTCCTGTTCCACCCAACCCGGCCCAGGACGCCCTGGCGGCCATCGACGACCTGTCGCGCGCCATGAAGAATCATCACGGCGCCGTGGAAATCTGCTCTGCCCTGGGCAACCTCTACCGCATGCGCGGCGAGCTGGATCGGGCCATCCAGATGCGCAGCTCGCTCCTGACCCGTCCAGATCTGGCCCGCGAGGACCATGCGCGCATTCTTTTCGAACTCGGCCGCGACTATTCCCGCGCCGGCATTCTGGACCGCGCTCACGAGGCCCTGCGTCAGTGTCGTGACATCGGCGGTTCCCATCCGGCCCTGGAACTGGAGCTGGCCCAGCTCCACGCCAAGGGTGGGGATTTTCTGGCCGCCAGCCGACAGTACAAGAAAATGGGGCACGGGCCGCAGGCCGCCCACTATCTGGTTCGCGCCGCCACCACCGGCGAAGGCGGCACAGATCTGGGACTGCTGGCCGAGGCCCGTGAAATCTTTCCCGCCTCGCCCGAGGCCTGGCTCGAATCAATCATGCACGGGATCCGTCGCAAAGCCTGGGAGGGCTGCGTGAGCCAGCTCGAACAGGGGCTGTCCGTGATCGGCCCGCAGCTTGCTTTTATGCTTCTCGACCCGCTCCTCGATCACGAGGATCCTGGCGGCCCGGCCCGGGCCATCCTTCCGGCCGACCATCTGGACGCGCTTCTGGCTGTCATCGGCAGGCAGGAGGCGAACCTCATCCCCCTGCATTACGCCGGATGCCTTTTGCGCGCCCATGGCCGGATCGAGGAAGCCAAGACCTGGCAGGAAAAGACGCTCCTGCTCAACCCCGCCTTCTGGCCGGCACGGCTCGAACTGCTGACCATGTCTCTGTCCGAACAGAACATGACTCCCGTCTTTGAACAGCAGTTGGGTCTGCTGCTGCGCCGGGCCCGGGAAATGAAGCGTTTTGTGTGCGGCACCTGCGGCCTGCGGCGCGGGCAGATCTTTTTTTGCTGTCCCAAATGCCTGTCCTGGCATTCCATCACCCTGCGCCAGCTCTTGAACGACGAGGCGGCATGAGCACGATCAAGATGACGCCCATGATGGAGCAGTACCTGCGGGTCAAGGATGAATACCCCGGGACCCTGGTCTTCTTCCGCATGGGCGATTTTTTTGAACTTTTTTTCGAGGACGCTGAAATCGCGGCCCGGGAGCTGCAGATCGCCCTGACCAGCCGCAATCCGGGCGCCGAGAACCCCGTGCCCATGTGCGGCATGCCCCATCACGCCATAGACGAGTACCTGCGCCAACTTCTGGACAAGGGCTACCGGGTGGCGCTCTGCGACCAGGTCGAGGACCCCAAGCAGGCCAAGGGCCTGGTGCGCCGGGAGGTGACCCGGGTGCTGACCCCGGGCACGGTGATCGAGGACATGGCCCTCGACGCCAAGGGGCACAATTATCTGGCCGCCCTGTTCTGGGACGCGGAACTGGGCGGAGGCCTGGCCTGGGTTGATTTCTCCACGGGCGAGTGGTCCGGAATCCAGACCAGGATCGAGGCGACCCTCTGGCAGTGGATGGTCAAGATGCAGCCGCGCGAAGTGCTGCTGGCCGACACCCAGACCCTGCCCAAGGGCTTGGAAAACTGGCAGGAACGCGTATCCCGCCATCCGCTGCGCGCGTATTTCGATGGACGCGGCGCTGCGGAGAAAATTTTGCGCGTTCAGGGAGTGCCGACGCTGGCTACCCTGGATCTGGATGACAAGCCGGCCCTGACCCGCTCGTGCGGAGCCCTGTTGACCTACCTGGAAATGACGCAGAAGCGCGATCTGTCCCACCTCGCGCCGTTCACTCCCCTTGACCTGTCCTCGACCCTGCTTCTGGACGAGATCACGGAACGCAACCTGGAGTTGTTTCGAACCATGGACGGCGGCAAGGGGCGTGGCACCCTCTGGCAGATCCTGGACCAGACCCAGACACCCATGGGTGGACGGTTGCTGGAAACCCGCCTGCATCAACCCTTCAAAAGCCTGTCCGCCATCCTGCCCGTGCAGGAACTGGTCGCCTACCTGTTCCAACGCGATGGATTCCGCGAGGATTTGCGTCGTCTCCTGGACTCGGTTTACGATCTGGAGCGGCTGTGCACGCGCATCGTGGTCAATCGTGCAACACCCAAGGATTTCGGCTCGTTGTGCTTGTCATTGGCCGTGCTGCCCTCTCTGCGTCTTCTCCTGGACGGACTCGACGCCCCGCCCTCCCGGCTGATCAACCTGCGCGGCGCCTGGGACGATCTGGCCGATGTGCACGGACTTTTGTCCCGCGCTCTGGCCGACGCGCTTCCTCCGGTCATCACCGAGGGCGGCCTGTTCCGGCCTGGCTACGACCCGGTTCTGGACGAGTTGATGGAGCTGACGGACCATGGCGAGGCCGCGCTGGCGGCCATGCTCGAACGCGAACGCCTGGCCTGCGGACTGCCAAAACTCAAGCTCGGGTACACCCGGGTGTTCGGCTATTATTTCGAATTGAGCCGTGCCGGTGCTCCCACGCCGCCCGATCATTTCATCCGTCGCCAGACTTTGGTCAACGCCGAGCGCTATGTCACCGAGGAACTTAAACTTCTTGAGGACAAGCTCCTGAGCGCCTCGGACCGTCGCAAACGCCACGAATACGAACTTTTTCTGACCCTGCGCGAGGAGATCGCCGGCCACCGGGCGCGGTTCATGAGCATGGCCCAGATCCTGGCCGAACTTGATTTTGCCCAAGGCCTGGCCCATGCTGCGCGCACGTGGGAATGGGTTCGGCCCGAACTGCACGAAGGGCTGGACATCGGCGTCAAGGGCGGCCGCCACCCCGTGGTCGAGGCCGTGCAGGGGCGGTCGAACTACATCCCCAACGATTTGACCGTGGACGACGCGGGCCGGGTGCTCGTCATTACCGGCCCGAACATGGCCGGCAAATCCACGGTTCTGCGCCAGGCGGCCATCATCTGCATCCTGGCCCAGATGGGGTCCTTTGTGCCCGCCACGTCGGCCAGGCTCGGCCTGTGCGACCGTATTTTCTCCCGGGTCGGGGCTTCGGACAACTTGGCCATGGGCCAGTCGACCTTCATGGTCGAAATGACCGAGACGGCGCGCATCCTGCGCCAGGCGGGCAAACGTTCCCTGGTCATCCTGGACGAGATCGGCCGGGGCACGAGCACCTTCGACGGATTGTCCCTGGCCTGGGCCGTGGCCGAGGAGCTGGCCACCCGCCAGGGGGGCATCCGCACCCTGTTCGCCACCCACTACCACGAATTGACGGTCCTGGAGGATCGCCTGCCCGGGGTCCGCAACTGCAATATTGCCATCAAGGAATGGAAGGGTGATATCGTTTTTCTGCGGCGCATGGTGCCCGGCCCGGCCGACCGCAGCTACGGCATCGAGGTGGCCCGACTGGCCGGAGTGCCGGCCTCTGTGGTGAGCCGGGCCAAGGAAATTCTGGCTGTGCTGGAAAAGCACGCTCCCGGAGGATCCAAACGGCGCGAATGGATCAGCCGTCAGGTCGGACTGCCCGGGCTGGCCCCGACCAAGCCCGAACGCGAACACGCCGGAGAACATCCGGTGCTGCAGGCCCTGAAGATCATCAACGTCAACGAGCTTTCCCCCCTGGACGCACTGACCCTGCTCCATCAGTGGAAGGCAATGGCAGGACAATCATGAAACGCGTGCTCCTGTGCCTTTTTTTCCTTCTTTTCGCCTGCGGGAAAAAGGAATGGCCCCAGCCCATCGCCCGCGAGGAAATGATCCAGATCAACCATCTGGAGGCGCGCCTGGACCAGGCCTGTCTCCTGGTCAACGCCAAGCTCGGCGGCCGGCTGGTCAACCTGGAGTATTTTTTGGTCGAGGTCGAGCAGGACGGCTGCCCGACCTGTCCCTTCACCCCCACCTGGACCCGGAAGTTCTATCCATTCAGTTCCGGGGTCTACCGCCGCGAAAACAGCTACATATTCACCATCTGCGAGCCCCTGCCGGCCAAGACCCTGCGCATCCGCTTACGAGCGGACAACACCCAACATATCATCGCCCCGGCTGTGTCCGAAATCATCACCCTCGGACCTCCGCCCCAATAATCCCCACCGAGGAGAAAATATGCATTACTTCCACTACAAGAACGGCCAGCTGCACGCCGAGGATATTGCGGTGGCCGACCTGGTCAGGGAGCACGGCACGCCCCTGTACATCTATTCCGCCTCGACTCTGAAGCGCCATTACCGGGCCTTTGATTCCGCCTTTGCCGGGATCGACCACCTGACCTGCTTTTCGGTCAAGGCCAACTCCAACCTGAGCCTGTTGAAGATCCTGGCCCAGGAGGGGGCTGGCACGGACATCGTGTCCGGCGGGGAACTGTTCCGCGCCCTGCGCGCCGGGGTCGATCGCCAGAAAATCGTTTATTCGGGCGTGGGCAAGAAGGTCGGAGAGATACAGGAAGCCCTGCTGGCCGATATTCTCATGTTCAACGTCGAGTCGACCCAGGAGCTTGAACGCATCAACGCCGTGGCCGCCGACCTGGGCAAGGTCGCCAGGGTCAGCCTGCGCATCAACCCGGACGTGGACCCCAAGACCCATCCGTACGTCTCCACGGGCCTGAAGGAGAACAAGTTCGGCCTGTCCCGAGCGGACGCCTTGAAGACCTACGCCCTGGCCCGGGACTTGCCCCATGTGGACCCCATCGGCATGGACTGCCATATCGGTTCGCAGCTGACCAAACTCTCCCCGTTTCTGGAGGCACTGGACAGGCTCAAGGAATTCTACGGCCAGCTCCGGGAGCTGGGCATCACCATCAAATATCTGGATCTGGGCGGGGGCCTGGGCATCACCTACAACGAGGAAGAGCCGCCCCATCCCGACGAGCTGGGCAAAGCCCTGGTCGAGTCCCTGCAAGGCCTGGACGTGACCCTCATCCTTGAACCCGGCCGGGTCATCGCCGGAAACACGGGCATCCTGGTCACCGAGGTGCAGTACACCAAGTCCAACGAGGACAAGCATTTCGTCATTGTCGACGCAGCCATGAACGACCTGGTCCGCCCGTCCCTGTACGGCTCCTACCATCGCATCGCCCCGGTGCGCGAGGGCAACGGCGAGGAGATGACCGCCGATGTGGTCGGCCCCATCTGCGAGTCAGGCGATTTCCTGGCCAAGAACAGAACCATCCCCAAGGTCCAACAGGGCGACCTGCTGGCCGCCTTCTCGGCCGGCGCGTATGGCTTTGTCATGTCCTCGCAGTACAATTCGCGGCCGCGGGCCGCGGAAATCATGGTCGAGGGCGACCGGCACGTGCTCGTGCGCCGGCGCGAGGTCTACAACGATCTGGTGGCGCCGGAAGAGGAAGGCCTGGCCCTGATCCATGAATTGAAGAAATAGAGACGGATTCGTCGTCATTCCCCCGGCTCGAAAAAGGCCGGGGGATTTTTTTTGGGTGGAGTCAGGCCCCACGCATGGTGAAACGGCGGACCAGGATCCGTCCACTGGCCCGGATCAGCATGGCCAGCATGACCAGGGCGGCCAGGATCGACACGAGGCCGTGCTGGTCCCCTCCGGTCTCGCCCAGCCAGGCATGGATCTCGAAGCCGAGCCACAGATACACGGCGTCCGCCGCCACCGCGCAGGCCAGCGTGGCCACGATGATGGAGACGACGTAGATAACTGCCGGTTTCCTGCCCAGCAGACGGCTGACCATGACAATGGTGGCCGCGTTGGTGGCCGGCCCGGCCAGCAGAAAGACCAGCAAGGCTCCGGGCGAAAAGCCTTTCAAGGCCAGGGCCGCGGCAATGGGCGTGCTGGCCGTGGCGCAGACATACATGGGCAGGGCCACGGCCAGCATGGCCAGCATGGACGTCATACCGCCGCCCGGCAAAATCTGGCCCAGATCCTCTGGCAGATACACGGTGATGGCCCCTGCCACCAGGATGCCCAGGGCAAACCAGGGAGCGATGTCCTCCAGCAGATCATTGCAGGCAAAACGCTGTCCATCCATGAACCGATTCCACCACGACGCCGCGACGGGCTTTGCCGCGCAGGAACATCCGCCCGCGGCGCAGGAGGATGGACTCGCGGGTGGCGTCAGGACCAGGGACGGCGCGGTTTCTTTTTCCACGGCGTCGATGAGCAGTCCCGTGAGCATGGCCGTCAGAAATGCCGAAATGGGCCGCAGCACGGTCATGAGCGGATCGAGCAAGGCCCAGCTCACAGCCATGGAATCCACCCCGGTTTCCGGCGTGGAAATGAGAAATGACGCCGTGGCGCCCTTGCTCGCGCCCTGCCGCCGCAGGCCGGCCGCGGCCGGAATGACCCCGCAGCTGCACAAGGGCAAAGGCACCCCGAACAGGGCCGCCTTGAAGACATTGCCTCGCCGCTCCCTTCCCAGATGCCTGGCCACCAGATCGGTCGGCACAAAGGCGCGCAGCAATCCGGCCATGAAAAAGCCAAAAAGCATCCAGACAGAGGAATCAACCAGAATATCCCAGCAAATGTTCAGAAATTCCCTCATGCCTCGCACCTGCCCTGGCAATGCTCCAGCGCCATGTGCAGCAGCTTCTCCACATGGGCGTCGTACAGCGAGTACAAAACCATCTTGCCCGCGCGTCGGCCCCTGACCAGCCGAGAGGCGCGCAGCAGGCGCAACTGGTGGGAAATGGCAGAAACGGACATGCCGAGCACGACGGCCAGGTCGCATACGCACAACTCGCCCAGACGCAGGGCGTCGACAATTTTGAGTCTGGTCGGTTCCGCCAGCACCCCCAACAGCGCGGCCGCATCCTCCAACACGTGGTCCCCGGACCGCTCCGCAGCCACCCGCGCCACCTGTTCGGCGTGAATGCAGCGAACTTCGCACATATCTTTCATGAAACCTCCGTGATGAGACGCATTGGCCCCCAGTGGCGGCACTACGCGACCAACGTTTGAATATATGTTCACATATTGGCCCGACACGGAACGGTCAAGGAGGAGATCCGGGGTGCGGGATCGCACGGCAGAAAGACAGGCGCGCAAAACGCGGGCACATCGACCTTGTCCATCGCTCCTGTGGCGCACACGAGGCCCCAGGCCGCGAATCCGTCAGAAGTCTGTCCATAAAAGCGCAATTTTTTCCAAGACGCCACTGCCTGATCCGGTCTATGCAGCGGGCCATGGACGGAGCATCAATCAAAGTTCACGGGGTCGGACTGGAGATGGCCCATGTCTGCCGCAGCAGCCATGTCTTTCCCCGCCACTTCCACGACAATATGTATTCCATCGGCCTCATGCGCCTGGGCGCGAGCTACTGTCTGGGTCCCGGACGCGACGATGCCACGGTGCGGCAGGATCAGGCCTGCCTGTTCAATCCAGGACAGGTGCATTCCTGCGTGCCCGTGTCCGAAGCCGTGGTGTCCTATACCATGCTCTACCTGCACGAGGATCTGATCCGCCTCCTGGTCGAGGATGTGAGCCAGCGCCCCCTGGCCGCGCCGGAGTTCACGACCTTGATCTGCGCGCATCCGGACGTGGTGGCGTCCTTGAACAGCCTGATGCGGTGCCTGGACGATCCCTGCGCTCTGACCCGGGAATCCGCCCTGGTCCGGGTCCTGGGAGGCGTATTGCGCACGCACGGTGGCGTGCCCTGCCCGTCGATCAAACACGATCCGGTTTTGGTCCGCAAGGCCAAGGAACTGCTGGGCGCCGATCTGGACCAGAAACTCACCCTGCAAGATCTGGCGGTGCAACTCGGCGCCAGCCAGTACCGCATTTTGCGGGCATTCAAGCGCCAGACCGGGGTGCCGCCCCACGTCTTCCGTACGCAGCGTCGCGTGGACAAGGCCCGCGAGCTGATTCGGCTGGGGCAGCCCCTGGCCGAGGTCGCGCAGCTCACGGGATTCACGGACCAGCCCCACTTCAGCAACACCTTCAAACTCTACACGGGCATCACGCCCGGGCTGTATGCCCTGGCGGCCCGCTGACCCGAATCCATTCAAGGAGACTGCATGAAATCCGATTCCCTGGCCGCATCGGTCGTCCCAGGCGCCACCTCTGTCTCACTCTGGCCGCGTCTGGCCGTGCTGGGCGCGGTCCTGCTGTGGGGCGGTTCCTTCTCCACCATGCGCATGGCCCTGGCAACGCTCTCCCCCTGGAGCGTGATGTGGCTGCGCATGATCATAGCCCTCGTGTGCATCCTGCCCGCATACAAGACCGTGAACCTGTCCGTGTACCGCAAAGGTGACTGGAAACTTCTGGTCCCGGCGGTGATCCTGCAGCCCTGCCTCTATTTCTGGCTGGAGTCCGCAGCCCTGGGGCTGACCTCCTCGGCCCAGGCCGGCATCATCTCCGCATCCGTGCCCCTGCTGGTGGCCGTCGGCGCGTGGATGACCCTGCGGGAGGCCATGACCTCGCGCATTCTCGCCGGGCTGGTGCTGTCCCTGGTCGGCGTGGCTGTGCTCAGCCTCGGCGGCGAGGCCACGGAGGCCGCCCCGGCCCCACTGCTCGGCAACAGCCTGGAATTTCTGGCCATGATCTGTGCTGCGGCCAACATGATCCTGATCCGCGTGCTCGGCCGGCGCTACGACGCCTGGACCCTGACCGTGATGCAGGTGGTCACGGGCTGCATCTTCTTCTCGCCCGGCCTGGTCCCGTTGCTGGAGGTTCCGGCCACCGCCTTTACCCCGGAACTCGTCTTCATCCTGGTTTTTCTGGGCGCCGGCGTGACCCTGGGGGCCTTTTCCCTCTACAACTGGGCCATGACCCGCATGCCCGCGAGCACGGCCTCGGCGCACATCAACCTCATCCCTGTGGTGGCCGTGAGCTGCGGATTTCTTTTTCTGGGCGAGACCATGAACCCAGTGCAGATTATCGCGGCCGGCGTGACCCTGTGCTCCGTGCTCATGACCCAGCGGGCCTAAAAAAAGGGAGCCTTTCGGCTCCCGTCCATTTCCCATCCAGTCCCACGCAAAGAGCAGCCGAGGCTGTTCTTCCCAACCCCTCGTCTAGCGTTCCTTCATGGGCACATAGACCCGCTGATTCGGTCCGACATAGATCTGACGGGGCCGATGAATGCGCGTGTTCTCTTCCATATGCTGCTCGTGCCAATGGGCGATCCAGCCAGGCAGTCGTCCGATGGCGAACATGACCGGAAACATGTTCACGGGGATGTTCAGGGCGCGAAGGATGAGGCCGGAATAGAAGTCCACGTTGGGATAGAGCTTGCGTGACACGAAATAGTCGTCGTGCAGGGCGATGTCCTCGAGTTCCTGGGCGATGTCCAGAAGCGGATCCTTGATGTGCAGGGTGGCGAGCAGGTTCGTGGCGCATTCCTTCAGAACCTTGGCCCGCGGGTCGAAGTGTTTGTAGACCCGGTGCCCGAAACCCATGAGCCGGAACTCCTTGCGTTTGACCTTTTCGATGCAGTCCTTGACCGTGAAATCGCCGTCACGGATGTGTTCGAGCATGTCCACCACGGCGGAATTGGCCCCGCCGTGCAACCGGCCCCACAAGGCGCAGATCCCGGCCGAGATGGAGGCGAAGAGATTGGCCTCGCTCGATCCGACCATGCGCACCGTGGAGCAGGAGCAGTTCTGCTCGTGATCGGCGTGCACGAGGAGGAACACATCCAGGGCCTTTTGGGCCTCGGGCGTGGGCACGTGTTCGCGGTACGGCACGGAGAACATCATGTGCAGAAAGTTCTCGCAATAGGATCTGCTCGGATCCGGATACATGATGGGCAGGCCCACGGACTTGCGGTAACTGAAAGCCGCGATGGTGCGCACCTTGCTGATCAGCTTGGCCACGGCCTTGCGGAATTCGCCCACGGTCTGGATATGCATCAAATCCGGGCTGTAGGCGGCCAGGGAGTTGATGACCGCCGACAAAATGGCCATGGGGTGCCCGTTGGGCGGAAACCCTTCGAAATAGTGCATGAGATCTTCGTGCAGCAGGGACTGTTCGCCGAGCATGGTCCGAAAGGCGGCCCGTTCCTCGGCCGTGGGCAGTTCGTCGAAAACGAGCAGCATGGCCGTTTCCACGAAGGAGCTGAATCTGGCCAGTTCCTCGATGGGATAGCCGCGATAGCGCAAAATGCCCCTCTCCCCGTCGACAAAGGTGATGGCGCTGAAGCACGAGCCGGTATTGGCGTAGCCCTGGTCCAGGGTGATGAGCCCGGACTGGCTGCGCAGATTGCTCACATCCACCGCGATCTCGCCTTCGGTGCCGCGCACCACGGGCAGTTCAAAGCTTTTTCCGTCGACGGTCAGTACGGCTTTGTTGTTTTGTATCATGAGTCCTCCTTGCAGTCTCTCCCCTCGCCAGGAAAAAGACCTGTGACACGCCTCGGCAAACCGTCCTCGCGGAATTGAGCCGGAGCGTGCGAAGGAAACCGTCTAGCGGAAATCGATTGCATTATCCAGATGGGAAAAGGCTACTTCCCGGGTTCCCATTCCCACAAAGGCAGGCGCATCTCGATCAGCTCCTCCTCGTAGTTGTGGGACACGGACAAACCGAAGCGTTTGGCCAGCCCGACCATGCCCTTGTTGCGCGGCATGGTCTGGCCTTCGAGGTAGCGGGTGCCGCGACTTTTGCAATAGCGGATCATCTTTTCGAACAGCATGGATCCCAGACCCGTGCCCTTCATGTCGGACCGCACGATGATGGCGAACTCCGCCGAGGAATTGTCGGGCTTGGTGGACGTGCGCACCACCCCCAGGGTTTCTGGGTTGCCGTTCACGGTGCGGGTGGCGATGAAGGCCATTTCACGGTCGTAGTCGATTTGGGTGAACTTGGGCATGTCGCTCAAAACGAAATTCTGGACCAGGCCGAAGAAGCGCAGCCGCAGATCCTCCTCGGACAGGCCGTGGATGAAATCCAGATGAGCCTGGGCATCCTCGGGGCGGATGGGCCGCAGCAGGATCTGCTCTCCGCTCTTCAGACGCACGCATTCTTCCAACTCGCGAGGATAGGGACGGATGGCCAGGCGTTCCGGGCCCGTGGACTGGGTCGGCTGGATCCAGATGCGCGCGCCCAGGGCCAGGACGCCCAGGTCGTCGGCAAAAATGGGATTCATCTCCAGGGTCGTGATCTGCGGCAGGTCGATGACCATCTGGCTGATCTGGATCAGGGCCAGGCAGATGTCGTCGATGTCCGCCGCGGCCTGCCGCCTGGAGCCCTGCAGCAGTTTGAAGATGCGGGTGCGTGAGATCAGTTCGCGGGCCAGGCCCATGTTCAGGGGTGGAAGGGTCACGGCGTGATCGTTGATGACCGGCGCGGACACGCCGCCGTGGCCGAAGCGCAGGACCGGACCGAAGACCTTGTCCGTGAAGACGGAGATGAACAGCTCATGGGCTCCAAGGCGGCGCCCCATCTTCTGCACGGTGAAACCCTCGATATAGGCGTTGGGAACCTGGGAATGGACGCGCGCGGACATGTTGGCGGCGGCCTCGAAAACCAGGTCCGGCGTGGTCAGATCCAGGGCCAGGCCGCCGATGTCGAAGGGCTGGGCGATCTGCGGGGAGCGGATCTTGAGCGCCACGGGAAAACCGATCTCCGAAGCCGCATCCACGGCCTGCATGGCCGATTTGCAGATGCGGGTCTCGACCACGGGCACGCCGTAGGCGGCCAGGACCTGGCGGGACTCCTCTTCGGACAACTGCGTGTGGCCCTGCTCCAGGGCCTCTTTGATGATGCTCTGAGCGTGGTCCGTGTCCGGGAAGAAGTCGGCGGGCAGGGAGTCCGGCGTCTGCATGAGGATCTTCTGGGTGCGCTTGTAACGCAGCATGTGCAGATAGGCCATGATGGCCTTGCCCGGACGGTCGTAGACCGGGATGGACGCATCCTCGAAGATGTCCTTGGTGTCCTGGACCGTGTCCTCGCCCAGCCAGTTGGCCAGCACCAGGCAGCGACTGGTCTTGGCCACCTGGGTCACGGCCTGGGCGATCTCCAGACTGGAGGAGCCCTGGAAGGGCACGTGCAGGATGAGCACGCAGCCCACGTCATTGGCCCGCACCAGCACGCTCAGGACACGGGCGTAGGTCTCGGCCGTGGCGTTGTAAGGCAGGGTCACGGGATTGTCGGAGCAACGTTCATGGCCGAGGATTTCCTCCAGCTTGAGCTGGGTCTCCTCGTTGATGGCGGCCAGTTCCCCGCCGCCATTGACCAGGTTGTCGGCGGCCAGAAGACCGATGCTCTGGCCGTTGGTCATGATGGCCAAGCCGTTGCCGCGCAGGGGCTTGTAGTTGGCCAGGGTCCGCGCCCCTTCGAAGAGGGAATCGATGTCGTCCACGCGGACCATGCCGGCCCGGCGAAATGCGGCATCGTAGATGTGGTCCTGGTCCATCTCCGTCAGTTCGCTGGCCGCGTCACGCAGGTCGCAGGGCAGACGGCGTGGCCGGATGACCAGGATGGGCTTGTTGCGCGCGCTGGCCCGGGCAGCGGACATGAAGCGGCGGGCGTCCTGGATGTTTTCGATGTAGAGAAGAATGGCCTTGGTGGCTGGATCGGAGCCGAGATAGTCCAGCACGGAGCTGAAATCGATGTCCAATTGGCGGCCCAGGGAGATGCAATGGGAAAAGCCGACCTTGTAGGTCTTGGCCCAGTCGAGCACCGATTCAAAAAGGCTGTCGGATTGGGTCACAAAGGCGATACGTCCCTCTTTGGCTCCGACCCGGGACAGGCTGGCGTTGACCCCGGAGGCCGGCACGATCATGCCCAGACCGCCCGGACCCAGCAGGCGGATGTCCTTTTCGCGCAGGACTTCGCGCAACCGGTCGTCCATCTGGGCCCGTTCCTTGGAATCAAGCAGGGAGTATCCCGGGTCCATGATCATGGCCACATGGGTGCCGTTCTCGGCCAGCTCGGCCAGTCGGGCCGGAGCGTCGAGAACCGAGGAGCAGATGATGGCCATGTCCGGGGTCAAGGGAAGGGACTTCACGTCCACATAGGAGAGTACGCCGGAAATGGCTTCCTGCGCCCCTGAAACAGGCAAAACCGGTCCCAGGAACTTGCCGGACATGAGATTTCGCATCAAGATGGCGCTCACGGAATTTGGATCCCGGGAAGCGCCGATAATGGCCAGGGAGTTGGGTTTGAACAACAGATCGAGATGTTTGACGCTCATCGTCCGAAAAGCTCCGTTTACCGACACGTTGAGGACGCGGCTTCCGTTGACCGCCAATTTCAGCCATTTACCAGAAAAGAAGGGAAAACAAAATCCATTTCTTCTACATCGGACCGCAGACCACGTCCCGCAAGGACACCTCTCCATCCATAAGCCAAGGAGGAACAAGCATGACCCCTGACAATATCCAGAGCCTGCAGCAGGAGCAGCGTCTTTTCACCCCCCCTGTCGCCGAGCGCGCCCACATCCCGGACATGGCCACCTATGAGGCGCACTATGCCCGGGCCGATCGGGATCCCGAAGGCTACTGGGCCGACCGCGCCCGGGAACTGATCACCTGGGCCAAGCCCTGGGACACGGTCATGGATTGCGACTTCATGGTTCCCAAAATCAATTGGTTCGTGGGCGGCCAACTCAACGTCAGCTATAATTGTCTGGACCGCCATGTGGAGAACGGCCTGGGCGACAAGACGGCCATCATCTGGCAGGGTGAACCCGAGGAAGACGTCCGCCACATCTCCTACCGCGAACTGCTGGCCGACGTGGTCCGCTTCGCCAACATTCTGAAGAAACTGGGCGTCCAGCGCGGGGACCGCGTGGCTCTGTACATGCCCATGGTACCGGAATTGGCCGTGGCCATGCTGGCTTGCACGCGTATCGGCGCGACCCACTCCATCGTATTTGCCGGATTTTCGGCCGCAAGTCTCATGAACCGCATCCAGGATTGCGAGGCCAAGGTTCTGGTCACTGCCGACGCAGTGCTGCGCGCGGGCAAGAAGATTCCCCTCAAGGGCAACGTGGACGAGGCCCTCAAGGACTGCCCCAGCGTGACCAGCTGCGTGGTCCTGAAGCGGGCCGGCAACGACATCAACATGGTCGAGGAGCGCGATCTGTGGTGGCACGACGTGATGGCCGATCCGAACATCGCCTCGACCTGTCCCTGCGAGAACATGGACGCCGAGGACATGCTCTTCATTCTCTACACCAGCGGATCCACGGGCAAGCCCAAGGGCGTGGTGCACACCACGGGCGGCTACCTGACCTACGCGGCCCACTCCACCCAGCTGGTCTTCAACCTGCATGACGACGACGTCCATTTCTGCACCGCCGACATCGGCTGGATCACGGGCCACACCTACATCGTCTACGGCCCCCTGGCCCTGGGCGTGACCTCGGTCATGTTCGAGGGCGTGCCCTCCTACCCGAATCCCTCACGCTTCTGGCATCTGGTCGAGAAGTTCAAGGTCACTTCCTTCTACACCGCTCCCACGGCCATCCGCGCGCTCATGCGCGACGGCGACGAATGGACCAAAAAGAACGACATGTCCTCCCTGCGCGTGCTGGGCAGCGTGGGCGAACCCATCAATCCCGAAGCCTGGATGTGGTATCACGGGAACATCGGCCAATCCAAACTGCCCGTGGTGGACACCTGGTGGCAGACGGAAACCGGCGGAATCCTCATCTCCGCCCTGCCCTTTGCCACCCCCCTCAAGCCTGGCTCGGCCACACGGCCCCTGCCCGGTGTGCACGCACGCATCGTCGATGCCGAAGGCAACCCGACCGGCGCCAACGAAGGCGGCCACCTCATCATCGAACGCCCCTGGCCGGGCATGCTGCGCGGTGTGTTCGGGGATCCCGAACGCTTCAAGCAGCAGTACTTCGAACGCTTTCCTGGCCGTTACGAGGCCGGGGACGGCGCGCGCCAGGATGAGGACGGTTATTTCTGGATCATGGGCCGCCTGGACGACGTCATCAATGTCTCGGGCCACCGTCTGGGAACCGCGGAAATCGAGTCCGCCCTGGTCTCCCATCCGGCCGTGGCCGAGGCCGCCGTGGTCGGCATGCCTCACGAGATCAAGGGACAGGCCATCTACGCGTATGTGACCCTGCGCTCCGACGCGGACGAATCCGAAGAGCTGATCAAGGCCCTGCGCAACCACGTGCGCAAGGAGATCGGGCCCCTGGCTTCCCCGGAGGTGATCCAGTTCACCGTGGGCCTGCCCAAGACCCGTAGTGGCAAGATCATGCGCCGGGTGCTGCGCAAGATCACCTCCGGGTCCACGGCCATGGAAGATTTCGGCGACACCTCGACCCTGGCCGATCCTTCGGTCATCCAGGATCTCATCGCCGGCCGCCATTCCTGAAGAAGCATCGAATCCTTTCTTTGACGGGCGCGTCCTCTGGGGCGCGCCCTTTTTCTTGACGTGACTTGGAGATTGAGTGAATAAACGTTCACGTACTCCAGGAGGTCTCCCATGTCCCGACCCGTCATGAAGCGTGAAATCATTGAGGAATCCGCCATCCGCCTGTTCGCCACCAAAGGGTTGGCGCGCACGACCATCAAGGACATCGCGGCCGAGGCCAAGGTGACCGAGGGTGCGCTCTACCGGTACTACGAAGGCAAGGAAGAGATGGCCTGGAAGCTTTTCAACCGCGAACTGGACCAGTTCACCCGTTTACTTTCGGACGTGCTCTTCGACGAGCGCATGTCCTTTGATTTGCGGCTGGGGCTGGCCGTGCAGACCATCTACGACTACTACATCTACAATGCCGACCAGTTCGCCTTCATCCTGCTGACCCAGCACGGTTTTCCCGAGGACAAACTGTTGACTCGGGAGACCGAGCCCATGGGCATGGCCGAGCGTTTTATTGGCCAGGCAGTGGGCGGCGGCGAAATTCCGCCCTGCGATGCCGATCTGGCCGCGGGCCTGCTCATGGGCGCCATCATGCAACCCCTGGTGCTGCACCGTTACGGCAAGCTCGAACTGACGCATCAGACCCACGCCCAGGTCACGGCGTCCTGCCTGCGCATGCTGGGTGCGTCCTAACCGCCATGGCCACCGCGCAGCACCGCCGGCTGACCAGCATCAAGGGGTTTCTGCCCTATCTTTCTGTCGCGCTGATCAACGCCATGATCGACCTGGGTCACAAGATCGTCATCCAGAACACGGTCTTCAAATGCTACGATGGGCCGACCCAGATCACCCTCACGGCTTTGGTCAATGCCTGCATTCTTTTGCCCTTCATTCTTTTCTTCACCCCGGCCGGATTTCTGGCGGACCGCTTCTCCAAGCACCGGGTCATGCGCTGGACCGCTGGCTTCGCCGTGCCGCTGACCGCCCTCATTTATGGCAGCTATCTCCTGGGCTGGTTCGAGGCGGCCTTTGCCCTGACGCTCATCCTGGCCGCGCAGTCGGCCTTCTATTCGCCGGCCAAGTACGGCTACATCAAGGAAATGGCCGGCCCGAACAACCTGGGCATGGCCAACGGCGTGGTCCAGGCCGTGACCATCATCGCCATTCTGTTGGGCGGAGTCCTCTTTTCCCTGTTGTTCGAAACGCTCATCGGCGAGGCCGCGAGCAAAGAGGATATCCTTCGCGCCATCGCGCCCTGCGGCATCCTGCTCTTTGCCGGGGCCGTGGCCCAGACCCTCGTGGCCCTGCGCATCCCCCAGTACAAGGGCGGCGACCACGCTCTGCGCCTGGACCCGCGAAAATATCTGCGCGGTCGATACCTAAAGGATAACCTGAACAATATCCGCGGCAACGAGACCATCTGGCTGTGCGTTCTGGGCCTGTCCCTGTTCTGGGGCGTGAACCAGGTCCTGTTCGCCGCCTTCGGAGCGCACCTGAAGGAATCGGCCGGAGTGACCTCCACCGTCGTGGCCCAGGGCCTGCTCGCCATCGGCGGTCTTGGCATCATCGTCGGGTCCATCACCGCCGGGCGGCTCTCTCGCACCCACATCGAGACCGGAGCCATTCCCCTGGCCGCCCTGGGCATGACCCTTTGTCTGGCCCTCATTCCCGGCATGAGGGAAATCTGGGCCCTGGGATGCCTCTTGACCGTGTACGGTTTTTTCGGGGGGCTTTTTGTGGTGCCCTTGAACGCCCTCATCCAGTTCAACGCCGCGGACTCGGACCTGGGCACGATTCTGGCCGGGAACAACTTCGTGCAGAACGTGTTCATGCTGACCTTTCTGTGCGCCACGGTCCTGGCGTCCCTGACAGGTCTGGCCAGCGTGCCCATCATCCTTGCCCTGGCCGGCATCATGGCCCTGGGCTCGTTCCACACGTTGCGCAAGCTGCCCCAGTCCCTCATGCGCTTTCTGCTGCGCATTGTCTTTGCCCAGCGCTACCGCCTGAGCGTGTCCGGCCTGGACCATATCCCGCCCCAGGGTGGAGTCCTGCTGCTGGGCAACCATACCAGCTGGATCGACTGGGCCGTGCTCCATCTGGCCGTGCCCCGGCCGACGCGCTTCGTCATGGCTCGGAAATACTACGGCCGTTGGTACCTGCGCTGGTTTCTGGACCTCTACCGGGTCATTCCCATCGCTTCGGCGGCCAGTGCCTCGGCCCTGCGACAGGTCACCGAGGCACTGCAATCCGGCGAGTGCGTGATCCTTTTTCCCGAGGGTGCTATCAGCCGCAATGGCCAGCTCGGCTCCTTCCGGCGCGGGTATTCCATCCCGGCCATCCAGTCCGGCTGTCCCATCGTGCCCTTCTACATGCGCGGGCTGTGGGGCAGCCGCTGGTCCGCCGCGAGCCGTCATTTCCGGCGCAACACCAACGGCACCATGGCCCGGGACGTGAACATCTGCTTCGGCCCGTCCCTGCCCGCCTCGGCCTCTGCCCAGGAGGTAAAAAACGCCGTGCACCGTCTGTCCATCGTGGCATGGCAGGAATTCGCCCGTACCCAGACCTCCATCGCGGAAAAATGGCTGGCCGCGGTCCGACGGGCTCCGGCCCGTCTGGCAGTGGCAGACTCCAGTGGCGCCCAGCGCACAAGCGAGGAACTCTTTGTGCAGGCCCTGGCCTTGGCATCCGCCGTGCGCAACGCCCCGGGCCAGGCCGTGGGCATCGTTCTGCCCCCCGGAGTCCCGGGAACACTGGCCAACATGGCCGTGCTCCTGGCCGGCAAGACCGTGGTCAACCTGGACCCGGGGCTGTCGCCGCAGGCATTCGCCAGTTGCCTGGAGCAGGCCGGCGTGCGGGTGGCCCTGACCTCCCGGGCGGCGCTGGACAAACTGAGCGCCCAGGACCGCCATCTTCCTGGCCTGGAATTTCTCTTTGTGGAGGACTGCCGCCCCGCCGCGGCCCGCTCCTCTTTTCTCCGCATGCTGATTCGCGTTCTGCCCATGGCAATCCTGCGCCTCGTCCTGCCCCTGCGCGTGCCTGAAGGGGCCACGGCAGCCATCGTCTTCGTGGGCCGCGACGCATCCCTGCCCGTGGGCGTTCGCCTGGGTCATTCGAGCATCATCACCAACGCCCGCCAGGTGGCCTCCCTTTTTCCGCCCAAAGGTGACGACGTGCTGCTCGCGGCCACCCCCCTGCACGGAGCCCTGGGCCTGACCATGACCCTGTTTCTGCCCTTGCTGGAATCCGTGCCTCTGGTCTGCCATCACACGCCCTCGGAGGTCAGGGCCATGGGCAAGCTGTGCGTGGAATTCGAGGCCACGGTGCTCTGCGCCGATCCGGACACGCTTCAAACCTATGCCTCAAGTCCGGTTCTGCATCCCCTCATGTTCGCGTCCCTGCGCTTTGTCCTTTCGGGCGGTGGGATCCTTCCCGATGGCTGCGTGCAGGATTTTCGCCACAAATTCGGCCTGATCATCCACGACGGCTACGGAACCACCGAGACCACGCCCGTGGCCACGGTCAACGCCCCAGACGTGCTCAACCCCGCGGATCTGAGCGTGCAGCAGGGCCGCAAGCCCGGGACAGTGGGTCTGCCTCTGCCCGGATCGGCCCTGCGCATCGTCGACCCCCAGACTCTGGCCGACCAGCCCCATGGAACACGCGGCCGCATCCTCATCGGCGGAACCCAGCTCATGCAAGGCTACTTGAACGACGAAACGCGCACCCGCGCCGCAATCATCCAGCGCGACGGGATCGACTGGTTCGTGACGAGCGATCTGGGCCGCATGGACGAGGATGGATTTCTCATTCTTGAGACTGATTCCTGAGTTCTTCGGTCCGAATATTTCTTGAATTTCCACGGCCCCCGATTTAGGGCACGGGGCCTTGGGGACAACAAACCGGCCCAGGCCAAGGATTGCCATGATCATCGTTCGCCTTGAACCCGAAAACCGGGAACTGACCATCGACCGCGCCGCAACGGTCTCCCAGTTGCTGCACAAGGTTGGCCGCAAGCCAGGTCGCGCCCTGGTCATCCGCGACGGAAACCTGCTCACGCCGGATTTGAATCTGCGCGCCGGCGACGTCATCACCGTACGCGACGTGGGATCAAGGGGGTAGGCATGAAGTGCAAACGCTGCAAGGTTCCGGCCGTCGTTGCCCTGCCCAGTCATCACACTGCTTTTTGCCGGGAATGCTATCTGCTCTTTGCCCAACGTCTGGTCGAGCGGGCCATCAAGGAACAGCAGATGTTCACCATGGAGGACCGCATCCTCATCGCCATTTCCGGCGGCAAGGATTCCCTGGCCCTGTCCTGGCAGCTCAAGCAGCTCGGGTACACCATCGAGGGTTTGCACATCGACCTGGGCATTCCCGAATCCTCGCCCATTGCCCGGGGGTATACGGAGCGCTTCTGCCAGCTCCACGACATCCCCCTGGCCGTCATCGAGACAGCGGGCCTGGGCATGGCCATGTGCGAGGTCAAGCGGCGGGTCAAACGGCCGATCTGCTCCGTCTGCGGCCAGACCAAGCGCTATCTTTTCAACAAGCATGCCCTCGACAACGGCTTTACGGTCCTGGCCACCGGCCACAACCTCGACGACGAGACCTCGCGCCTGTTCGCCAATGTCATGCGCTGGGACGTGGGATACCTGTGCGACCAGGGACCGGTCATGCCCGCCGAGAACGGATTCGCCAAAAAGGTCAAGCCGCTCTTTCGCATGTCCGAGTTCGAGACGGCCAATCTTTGCTTCCTGGCCGGCATCGACTACGGCTACGCGCCCTGCCCCTACAGTTCCAAGGCCAGTTTTCCGATCTACAAAAATCTATTGGCCGACCTGGAGGACATCCAGCCAGGCCGCAAGATTCGCTTCTACGACGGTTTTTTACGGGACGGTAGACCAGGCTTCGCGTCACGCGGCGAGACCGCCGGCCAGATCCAGCCCTGCACGAATTGCGGCTATCCGACCTCGGCCGGCCAGTGCGGGTTCTGTCGTCTGCGGGAGTTGATGGCGGAAGAACGGAGCTGAAAGAAGGAAACGGGCCGCGGGACGACGATTTCTTGCGGCAAGACCAAAGTGACGTTCACGCCGCGTTCTACAGGCAGATCGTGGTGTTTCTGCCGCACTTTTTGGCCGCGTACATGTTCTGGTCGGCCCGTTCGACCAGATCCGAGACAGACTCCCCGGGCACGTAGCTGGTCACGCCCACGCTGACGGACACGTGGACCGGAGCGTCCTGCCCCGGAAAAAATGCGTGTCCGAAGAAGACGAGGCGGATGCGTTCGGCCACCCGGGCCGCCTCCTCGCCGGGTGTTTCCGGCAAGAGGATCATGAACTCCTCTCCCCCGTAACGGTAGGCGGAATCCGAGTCCCGAATCTGCCGACGGATGATGCGGCCCAGTTCGGACAGCACGGCATCACCGCTCAGATGTCCGTAGCTGTCATTGTAGCGTTTGAAGTGATCGATATCCATGACACACAGGGCCAGGGGGCTGCCGTAGCGCTGGGCCCGCTCCACCTCGGCCTGGGCCTGGCGGAAAAAATGCCGGGCATTGTAGAGGCCGGTCAGTTCATCGGTCAGGCTCAGTTCCCGGTAGCGCAGTTCGCTGCGGCGCAGATCCTCCTCGAGGCGCTTGCGGGCCTGGATCTCCTCGCGCAGCTCAAGGGTTCGCTTGCGCACCTCTTCTTCGAGATGCTCCCGGTAGCCACGGTTCTCTCTCTTGAGACGCACCTTTTCGAGACCCTGGTCCACGGCGTGGAGCACAAGTTCGAGGTTGGCGAAGGGCTTGCTCAGAAAATCCCAGGCCCCCCGGCGCACGGCTTCGATGACATGATCGGTGGAGCCGACCCCGGAGATGACGATGAGCGCCGTCTCCTCGTCCTGACTGGAAATGTGCTTGAGCACGTCGAATCCGGAAAGATCCGGGAGCATCAGATCGATGAGGGCCAGATCCGGATGGTGGGAATAGTAGCGGTCCAGGCCCTTGGCGCCGGTGTTGGCCAGGATGACCTCATGCCCCTGGTCGCCCAGGAGCTCGCCGAGCATTTCGAGGAGGTTTTGTTCGTCGTCAATGACGAGGATGCGGGCGGGCAAGGTGTTCATGACCTGACATCGCTGGTAGAATGGTTATTTCTGGATAAATGATAAACTCGTTCTTTGGCATTAGACAAGCATCATTTCGCAAAATCGCGTGGTTGGGTCAAAATTGGTCAGTCAAGAAAGCATAAATCGGAAAAACCATACCCGACAGGTCATTGACATCGATTTGATCAATAACTACCACGTCCCCACATCAAAGGAGGATTCCATGTTTGAACTGACCAAGGCTGCCAAAGAGCAGCTCGATATGCACTTCGCAGGCAAAGAAGTGTCCCCGATCCGGGTCTACATGGCCGCAGGCTGAGGCGGGCCACGCCTGGCCCTTGCTCTGGATGAGCAAAAAGACAACGACAGCGTGCACGAAATCGACGGATACACCTTCCTGGTGGAAACGAACCTCATGAATGAATCGAAACCTATCTCCGTGGAATTCCATCCCCACATGGGATTCAATATCAAGTCTGGCCTGAAAGCGAGCTCCTCCGGGTGCTCTTCCTGTACATCCTGCGGCTAGGCTGTCGGTGCGCCCCGAACCTTGCCAATCTGCTGGTTCGGGGCATTTTTTGGCCGTTTCAAAAAAAGTCTTTGACAGCAACGGACCTGCTCTATAGAGACAGTTTCTCGTTGGACGGGACAGGGCGGTTAGCTCAGCTGGGAGAGCGTCGGCCTTACAAGCCGAGGGTCATAGGTTCGATCCCTGTACCGCCCACCAAGTGACAATGCGGGGTCGTAGTTAAGTCGGTTATAACGCCGGCCTGTCACGCCGGAGGCCGTGGGTTCGAGTCCCATCGGCCCCGCCATTAAAATTAGGGAGTTACGCGCAAGCGTAACTCCTTTTTTCTGTTTGTGGGGTTTCGGGGGGAGAATCTTTTGAGGAATTATTGCACGCCTTCGTCTTTCAAGGCCGCCAACCCTTCAACGTCGATCTCCCTGGCGGCATTCTTGAGGACCTCTATGTCCGGACCGCTCCCGGTGATGGTCACGCTGAATCGCTCGCCCACGATAAGACTGTATTCTCCCGACAATGCCTGCTTGTCCCACTGCTCATGCACGTACATGGAGCCGTCTTTGTATGTCTTCTCATAGCCCGTCTCGGTCACGCGCTCCTGCTCGGCGCCGACCCAGTCAGCCAGGCCCATGACCCCTTTTGCCGCGCCCATGTCCGTGATCTCGACCTGAAGATTATTTCCGCTCGCGTCCTCATAGGTGCCCTGGGCTGTGGAGACCTGGATGCCCATGGCCCCAGTGCGCTCGGCAGATATGGCAGAGCGGGCCTGTCCGGCCAATTGTTCCGGCAAAAACGCTTTGATGCGTTCGGGCGCCAGGGATTCGACCGACCCTTTGTTGCCCATGGCCGTGGACATCATTTTGCCCATGGCCTCGCTTTGCTTCTGCGCGTCGCCGCTTTCCTGGGCCTTTTTCATTTCCTCGCTGGCCGACTCCATTTTCTTGGCCCAATCTTCCATTTTTCCGACGGGGCTGTCCTTGTCAAAGCTGCCGTCCGCCGGGGTGCTCTGATGCGAGGCTCCGCCACCCATCATGCCCCCCACCCCGGTCATGCCTCCAACCAGAAGCGAGATGGCGATGCCGACAACAAGGGCGACCAGAATGGAGGCCGCCGTATACTTCGCGGCCTTTTCCTGGGCGCACTGCATCATGACGGGCAGGCCCACATACAAGAGATAAATGCTGTACACGGAACCGGCGATCAGAATCGCCATGCCGACCCAGGGCACGATCTGGCCCACGCCGGCAACCCAGGCGGCCGTGTAGGCGTATGCGACGGTTTTCAAAGCCTGCAGGGAATTCTTTTGCCCGCCAAAGGTGGGAGCGAGCTGATTGATGATCAGGGCGACCACATAGACACCCACGAGGGCCATGACATAGCTGAACACCATGCTGCCCAACCCGGCCACGACGCCCACCCTGTACGTTCCCATGAGCGGCACATCGATCCCGAATATCGTCATTTTGACAAACCCGACGACCGGTCCGATGGCCGCCAACAGCACAATGTAGCCGAGATACAGATCCTTGAGAGAGGATTGCTCTCCGGCAATCACCGACCACTCCTGTCTCGGATTGGTCAGAATCGCCTGCACTCGCGCGAAAATTTTGCTGAAATCCATGTCAATCTCCTTCACATCCCGTCGTTTCAAGAGTTGTCACACATCCGTGACCGGTTGCCGCTGGCTCCGCAACCACGCCTCCCCCATATTCAACACTACCGCGCATCATAATGGAAAAAACAGCAACACTCAAACTGCCGGGCAAATGCCTTGGCCCCCCAGGCGCAGCATGCTCCCGGGGTTTGGGCTTGGGCAACGGGCTTTTCAGGAAATTCAAGATCAAGATGCGGCCCCGAGGTCTCGGATTCCACGAATTCCACGTACGGATTTCATAGAAAAGTCTCCAGTCTCAGGGCAGCTTGTATCGTGTCTCGCTGCTCAGGATTCACCCACGATTCTTCCGCATAGTCCCGCCACCGTGCGACAACGGCCCGCACTTCGGCAATGATCGTTTCCGCCCGCCCGCGCTTCAGCCCGGCGCCCTGTGCGCACGTCTTGAAATCGTCCAGGGTAAATCCGTCCCGCTTGCCACCAAGCGTCATTTGATGGCTCGATGTCCACGTTCCGCTGGGCTGATAGCTGTAGGTCATGTCGAACGCGGGTGAGAGGGACCACGTCCCTGTCCGGTCCATCAGAAAGGCGATGTTCTTGACGTGGTCGTCCTGGTTGCGGGCCACGATGTTGAACACCATCCGCCTGTACTGCTCCTCCATGGCGGCCATGGGCAACCCCAGTCGGCGCATGACCTGCAATGCCTGCTCGTAGCCATATGCTCCGGCCTGATTGAAATCATAATGCGCCAGGCCGCACAGGGACTGCATGTGCAGCTTGCCTCCGCCATCCAGGCGGTCGAACCGTTTGGTCATGAAATGGCGGCGTCCGTTCTCCTCGAACAGGCGGCTCGGGCTCATGGTGATGCCCGCGTCCACGGCCATCCGGTAATAGGCGTGCTCGATGGCGCCGTAGCCTTTCGGGTCCGCCAACTCCTTATCCTTGTTGCCGCTGACCCCGTCGAACTTCATCAGCCAGTATTCAAATCCGTCGCCCGCCTTGACCTGCCCTGACCGGACCTCGTTGGTTTTCGGATTCCAGGCAATGACCGCCTTGGCCCGCGCCCCGCCAGCGGACGTGCCGACCCGCAGAATATCCTGCAAATCCGTTTCCCTGCCATCCGTGTGCAGCCAGCCCAGCAGGTTGCCGCGTTGGGCCAGGACTTCGGATGCCAGTTCGACCAGCTTGTCGATGTGAATGCGGGTGGAGCCAGCCGGGGCCAAGCGGGTGGCCGGAGCATACTCCAGCGCCCCCATGCCGCGCGAACCCGTATAGCAAAGGCGCTCCACCGCATTGAACGACCCGGGCAGACGACCGGAGCGGGCCAACCAGGCATCGATCAGCGCATTGCCGAAACGGTCCGGCAGTGAATCGGCCAAAAGGCCCGGCAAGCCGTGGAAGGTTTCGGCCCGCAGCGCAGGAAAAGAATAGAGGCGACCGGACAGCGGCATCGTGAGCGGAGCGATCTCGATCCCGCTCTTGATGAACGCCGGTTCATATTCAAAAGTCGCGGTCGCGGCCCCGGTCGGGAGCGACACCGCGCCGATCGTGCGACCCCACAGGTTGACCTTGGCCGTCGTGCTCACGCCTCGTTACCCCATCGCCACGGTTCATCCTGCGCAGGCTTGCGTTTCCCGCTGGCCC